>NZ_JARGCS010000056.1 GCF_029193575.1 Pseudomonas entomophila
GCGGCCAGCGCTGGGTGATCGCCTTGCGCCGGGTGTAGAACCGCACACCATCCGGCCCATACGCATGCAGGTCACCGAACAGCGAACGCTTCCAGCCACCGAAGCTGTGGTAGCTCACCGGCACCGGCAGCGGCACGTTCACACCCACCATGCCCACCTCGATCTCGTCGCAGAACAACCGCGCCGCTTCACCGTCACGGGTGAAGATGCACGTGCCGTTGCCGTACTCGTGGTCGTTGATCAGCTGCATCGCCGCTTCCAGGCTGTTCACCCGCACCACGCACAGCACCGGGCCGAAGATCTCTTCCTTGTAGATGCGCATCTCCGGCGTCACCCGGTCGAACAGCGTGCCGCCGACGAAGTAACCATCCTCATTGCCCGGCACACGGAAACCACGGCCATCGACCACCAGCTGCGCGCCCGCCGCCACGCCGTCGTCGATATAACCGAGCACCTTGTCACGCGCCGCCGCCGTCACCAGCGGGCCCATGTCCAGCCCGCACGAGGTGCCGGCACCGATCTTCAGCGCCTTGATCTGCGGCTCCAGCTTGGCGATCAGCGCATCGGCCACCTGGTCGCCCACGCACACCGCCACCGAAATCGCCATGCAGCGCTCGCCGCACGAACCGTAGGCCGCGCCCATCAGCGCGCTGACCGCGTTGTCCAGGTCGGCATCCGGCATCAGCACCGCGTGGTTCTTCGCGCCACCCAAGGCCTGCACGCGCTTGCCGCGCTTGGTGCCTTCGGCGTAGATGTACTCGGCGATCGGGGTCGAGCCCACGAAGCTCAGGGCCTTCACTTCCGGCGCTTCGATCAGCGCATCCACCGCTTCCTTGTCGCCGTGCACCACGTTCAGGATGCCCTTCGGCAAGCCCGCGTCGTGCAGCAGCTGGGCGATGAACAGCGTCGAGCTCGGGTCACGCTCCGACGGCTTGAGGATGAATGCGTTACCGCAGGCAATCGCCAGCGGGTACATCCACAGCGGCACCATCGCCGGGAAGTTGAACGGGGTGATACCCGCCACCACGCCCAGCGGCTGGAAGTCCGACCAGGCATCGATGTTCGGGCCAACGTTGCGGCTGTACTCGCCCTTCAACACTTCCGGCGCGGCGCAGGCGAACTCGACGTTCTCGATGCCGCGCTTCAGCTCGCCGGCGGCGTCTTCGAGCGTCTTGCCGTGCTCCTCGCTGATCATCTGCGCGATCTTCGCTTCGTTCTGCTCCAGCAACTGCTTGAAGCGGAACATCACTTGCGCGCGCTTGGCCGGTGGGGTGTTGCGCCAGGCCGGGAACGCCGCCTTGGCCGAGTCGATGGCCTGCTGCACGGTGGCGCGGCTGGCCAGTTCGACCTTGCGGGTAGCCTGGCCAGTGGATGGGTTGAAGACGTCGGCGGTGCGCTCGCCCTTGGAAACCAGCTCACCGTGGATCAGGTGCTGAACGATGCTCATGCAAAACTCCAATCTAAAGAAGGTTGGAACAGGCGTGTACAGACACGCCTGTCATCCAAGTCGGAAAAATCAGTCGATCTGGTTCAGGGCTTCGCCCACCGCGTCGAACAGGCGATCCAGTTCCTGCGGCTGGGTATTGAAGGTTGGGCCGAACTGCAGGGTGTCGCCGCCGAAGCGCACATAGAAGCCGGCTTTCCACAGCTTCATGGCGGTCTCGTACGGACGGACGATCGCGTCACCGTCGCGCGCGGCGACCTGGATAGCGCCAGCCAAACCGTAGTTGCGAATATCGACGACGTTCTTGGTGCCCTTGACGCCGTGCAGCAGCTTCTCGAAGTGCGGCGCCAGTTCCGCGGCGGATTGCACCAGATTTTCCTTCTGCAGCAGGTCCAGCGCGGCGATGCCAGCGGCGCAGGCCACAGGGTGGGCCGAGTAGGTATAGCCATGGGGGAATTCCACAGCGTATTCCGGGGTCGGCTGGTTCATGAAGGTCTGGTAGATCTCGCTGCTGGCGATCACCGCGCCCATCGGGATGGCGCCGTTGGTCACCTGCTTGGCGATGCACATCAGGTCCGGGGTCACGCCGAAGGCTTCGGAGCCAGTCATCGCGCCCATGCGGCCGAAACCAGTGATCACTTCATCGAAGATCAGCAGGATGTTGTGCTGGCTGCAGATCTCGCGCAGACGCTTCAGGTAGCCCTTCGGCGGCGGCAGCACGCCTGCGGAGCCGGCCAGCGGCTCGACGATCACGGCAGCGATGTTCGACGCATCATGCAGCTCGATCAGCTTGAGCATTTCGTCGGCCAGGGCAATGCCGCCCTCTTCCGGCAGGCCCTTGGAGAAGGCGTTCACCGGCAGCACGGTGTGAGGCAAGTGATCGACATCCAGCAACTGGCCGAACAGCTTGCGGTTGCCGTTGACCCCCCCGAGGCTGGTGCCGGCGATGTTCACGCCGTGGTAGCCACGGGCACGGCCGATGATCTTGGTCTTGGTGGCCTGGCCCTTCAAGCGCCAGTAGGCACGCACCATCTTCAGCGCGGTATCGGCGCACTCGGAACCAGAGTTGGTGTAGAACACATGGTTCAGGTCGCCCGGCGTCAGCTCGGTGATCTTCTCGGCCAGTTGGAACGACAGCGGGTGGCCGAACTGGAAGGCCGGCGAGTAGTCCAGCACGCTCAGTTGCTTGGCCACCGCCTCGGTGATTTCCTTGCGGGTGTGACCGGCGCCGCAGGTCCACAGGCCCGACAGCGCGTCGAAGATCTTGCGGCCCTTGTCGTCGACCAGGTAGTTGCCTTCGGCCGCGACGATCAGGCGCGGGTCGCGCTGGAAGTTGCGGTTGGCGGTATAAGGCATCCAGTGGGCGTCCAGCTTGAGCTGGCTGGCCAGACCGGCCGGGGCGTTTTCGGGCATGTTCATCGGCGGTTCCTCGCAAGACGATTAGGCAACGATGTGCGTTGTTGCAGCTAAATTGTCACGGGGATAAAGTTTGGAAAACCCAACATTTCTAATCTTCAGATAGAACCAGGCTAAACATATGAGCCGTCGTCCCGATCCTCTCGCCCAAGTCAGTGATTTCGACATCCGCCTGCTGAAAATCTACCGCAGCGTGGTCGAATGCGGCGGCTTCTCGGCGGCGGAGAACGTCTTGGGCATCGGCCGCTCGGCCATCAGCCAGCAGATGAACGACCTTGAGCAGCGCTTGGGCCTGCGCCTGTGCCAACGCGGACGCGCCGGTTTCTCGCTGACCGAGGAAGGCCGCGAGGTGTACCACTCGGCGTTGCAACTGCTGAGCGCCCTCGAGACCTTCCGCACCGAGGTCAACGGCCTGCACCAACACCTGCGTGGCGAACTGAACATCGGCCTGACCGACAACCTCGTGACCCTGCCGCACATGCGTATCACCCACGCCCTTGCCGAACTGAAGGACCGCGGGCCGGACGTGCGCATCCAGATCCGCATGATCGCGCCCAGCCAGGTCGAGCAGGGCGTGCTCGACGGCAGCCTGCATGTCGGCGTGGTGCCGCAGACCAGCCCGCTCTCCGGCCTTGAATACCAGCCCTTGTATAGCGAGCGCTCACTGCTCTACTGCGCGGTAGGCCACCCCCTTTTCTACGCCGAGGACCAGAAGATCGACGATGATCGCCTAAACAGCCAGGACGCCATCGCCCCGACCTTCCGCCTGCCGGCCGACATCCAGGCGCATTACCAAGCGCTGCACTGCACCGCGAGCGCCTCGGACCGCGAAGGCATGGCATTCCTCATCCTCACCGGGCGCTACATCGGCTACCTGCCCGACCACTACGCCATGTTCTGGGTACAGCAAGGCCGCCTGCGCGCGCTGAAACCAACGCAGCGCTTCTACGACCTGAGCCTGAGCTGGGTGACGCGCAAGGGCCGGCGCCCGAACCTGGTGCTGGAAAGCTTCCTGGAAAGCCTGGCAGCAACCCGCTAGAGGCAGGTAATCTGTCGACCATCCGTTGCCACAGACCCGTACGGAAACGTCCATGACCCTTGAAGTCCCTGCGCACCGCCTCTCCGCCTCGGGCAAGCCCGCCGGCCGTATCCGCCAGAAGAACGAACAGGCCATCATCCAGGCGGCCGAAGACGAGTTCGCCCGTCACGGCTTCAAGGGCACCAGCATGAACACCATCGCGCTGAAGGCCGACCTGCCCAAGGCCAACCTGCATTACTACTTCACCAACAAGCTCGGCCTGTACATCGCCGTGCTGAGCAACATCATCGAGCTGTGGGACAGCACCTTCAACGCCCTGAGCGTCGATGACGACCCGGCCCAGGCGCTGAGCCAGTACATCCGCACCAAGATGGAGTTCTCCCGGCGCAACCCGCAGGCCTCGCGGATCTTCGCCATGGAAGTGATCAGCGGCGGGCAGTGCCTGAGCGAATACTTCAGCGCCGACTACCGCGAATGGTTCCGTGGCCGCGCCGCGGTGTTCCAGGCCTGGATCGACGCCGGCAAGATGGACCCAGTGGACCCGGTGCACCTGATCTTCCTGCTCTGGGGCAGCACCCAGCACTACGCCGACTTCGCCACGCAGATCTGCCAGGTCACCGGCCGCAGCCGCCTGACCAAGCAAGACATGGAAGACGCCAGCAACAACCTTATCCACATCATTCTCAAAGGCTGCGGCATCACCCCGCCGGCCTGACCCGACCCTATGCCTTCTACCCTGCTCGACCTCTGTGAGTTCCGCGAGGAGATTCGCAAGAGCCGCTTCATCACCCTTGCCGGCCCCATCGGCAGCGCCGCCGAGGCGATGGCCTTCATCGAGCGCCACAGCGACTTGGCCGCCACCCACAACTGCTGGGCCTGGAAGCTCGGCGCGCAGTACCGCAGCAGCGACGACGGCGAGCCCGGCGGCACGGCCGGACGGCCGATCCTCGCCGCCATCGAGGCGCAGGACTGCGACCAGGTGGTGGTGCTGGTGATCCGCTGGTACGGCGGCATACAACTGGGCACCGGCGGCCTGGCCCGGGCCTATGGCGGCGGCGCCAACAAATGCCTGCAGCAAGCCCCCAAGCGCCTGCTGGTGCAGCGCAGCACCTTCGCCTGCAGTTGCACGTTCAGTGAGCTGGCACTGCTCAAACTGCGCCTGGCCGAGGTCGATGGGCTGGTGCTGGACGAGCAGTTCACCGCCAATGGCGTGGATCTCCAGGTCGCACTGGGTGAAGCGCACCTGGAGACATTGCAACTGCAACTGGCCGACCTCAGCCGTGGGCGCATCCGCCTCGAAGCGCTTTGACGGTTGCCCACAACTGCTGTGGGCCTGCCTGTGGATAAGCTTTGGGCATTCCGCTGTAACCCTTGTCTTGCATGGCCTAGACGCTGTTGATCATATTTTGATCACCGTTTGATGACAGCCGCAAATCGCTGAATCCATTTGAGTTACCCCCAGTCACTTGATGCAGAGTAATGCAGCAACACTGAGGGCTTGCACACAGTTACTGTGGAGCAGCCTGTGGATAACCCGTTAGCCAATGGCGCAAACGCCCGCCCACGCGAGGCCTGGGCGGGCTGGTCGTTTTTTGTTCATATTTCATCGCAGGCACGTGCGGCGCACCTGGAGTATCCTCAATACCTTTCCCTTCTAGCGATCAAGGAGCGTCCACATGCCCATCTCCAAAACTGCCCTGGTCATCGGCGCCTCGCGCGGCTTGGGCCTGGGCCTGGTACAGCGCCTGCACGAGGACGGCTGGAAGGTCATCGCCACCGTGCGTGATCCTCAGAAAGCCGGCGCCCTGGGCGACGTCCCGGGCGTGCGCATCGAACGCCTGGAGATGAACGACACCGCGCAGCTCGATACCCTCAAGCAACGCCTGGGCGGCGAAACCTTCGACCTGGTGTTCGTCAATGCCGGGGTGATGGGCCCGCTGCCACAAGACCTGGAAAGCGTCACCCCGCAGGCCATCGGCGAGCTGTTCACCACCAACGCCGTGGCACCGATCCGCGTGGCCCGCCGCCTGGCCGGGCAAGTGCGCGAAGGCAGCGGCGTGCTGGCGTTCATGAGCTCGATCCTCGGTAGCGTGACCATCCCCGACGGCAACGAGATCTGTCTGTACAAGGCCAGCAAGGCGGCGCTGAACTCGATGATCAACAGCTTCGTGGTTGAGTTGCAACGCCCGGACCTCGCCGTATTGGCGATGCACCCAGGCTGGGTGAAGACCGACATGGGCGGCGAGAACGCCGAGATCGACGTACTCACCAGCACCCGAGGCATGCTCGAACAGGTCAAGGCACAGAGTGGCAATGGCGGCCTGCGTTTCATCAACTACAAGGGCGAGGCCCTGACCTGGTGAATTGAAAGCCGCGCGGCGAGGCAGTAGACTCGACGCCTCGCCCCCGCGGCGGACCTGGATCAGCAGACAGGGCAACACTGAGCTGGCTAACCTGAACCTACTTTCAGAGGAGCCGGCACCATGCCTGCGACCCGCATCTGGTTGAAGTCCCCGCTTGCCATCTTCACCGCCAATGCCGCCGACGCCCGTGGCGGGCTGGTCATCGAAGACGGCCGCATCACCGAACTGCTCGCCCTTGGCGAACAACCCAGCACGCCCTGCCAGCAGGTGTTCGACGCCCGTGAGCACGTGGTACTGCCCGGGCTGATCAACACCCATCACCACTTCTACCAAACCCTCACCCGCGCCTGGGCGCCGGTGGTCAACCAGCCGCTGTTCCCGTGGCTCAAGACCCTCTACCCGGTGTGGGCGCGCCTGACCCCGGAAAAACTCGCGCTGGCCAGCGAAGTGGCCCTGGCCGAACTGTTGCTCTCCGGCTGCACCACCGCCGCCGACCATCACTACCTGTTCCCCCAGGGTCTGGACAACGCCATCGACGTGCAGGTGCAAGTCGTGCGCAAGCTGGGCATGCGCGCCATGCTCACCCGCGGCTCGATGAGCCTGGGCGAAAAGGACGGCGGGCTGCCGCCACAACAGACGGTGCAGGAAGGCGAAGTGATCCTGGCCGACAGCCAGCGACTTATCCACAGCTACCACCAACGCGGCGAGGGTGCGCAGATCCAGATCGCCTTGGCGCCCTGTTCGCCGTTCTCGGTCACCCCCGAGATCATGCGCGCCAGCGCCGCACTCGCCGAGGAACTGGACGTGCGCCTGCACACCCACCTGGCCGAGACCCTCGACGAGGAAGACTTCTGCCTGCAACGCTTCGGCCTGCGCACCGTCGACTACCTGGACAGCGTCGGCTGGCTCGGCCCACGCACCTGGCTGGCCCATGGCATCCACTTCAACCCCGACGAAATCGCCCGACTCGGCGCGGCGGGCACCGGCATCTGCCACTGCCCGAGCTCGAACATGCGCCTGGCCTCGGGCATCTGCCCGACCGTGGCACTGGAAAGCGCCGGCGCCCCGGTGGGCCTGGGCGTCGACGGCTCAGCCTCGAACGACGCCTCGAACATGATCCTCGAAGCGCGCCAGGCCTTGTACCTGCAACGCCTGCGCTACGGCGCCGAACAGATCACCCCCGAACGCGCGCTGGGCTGGGCCACCCGTGGCTCGGCGCGCCTGCTCGGGCGCGACGATATCGGCCAGCTGGCCGTGGGCAAACAGGCCGACCTCGCGCTGTTCAAACTCGACGAACTGCGCTTTTCCGGCAGCCATGACCCACTCAGCGCACTGCTGCTGTGCGGCGCGGACCGCGCCGACCGAGTGATGGTCGGCGGCCAGTGGCGGGTCATCGACGGGCAGATCGAGGGCCTCGACGTACAAGGCCTGATCGCCGACCACCGCCAGGCCGCTGCCGCGCTGATCGCCGGTTGACGCTACAGGGCCCGGCCGGGCGCATTGCCCGGCCAGGCCCTGTAGAATGGCGGCAACCGTACCTGATTCGAGACCCCACACCATGTATGAATGGCTCAACGCCTTGCCCAAGGCCGAACTGCATATGCACCTGGAAGGCTCGCTGGAGCCTGAGCTGCTGTTCGCCCTGGCCGAGCGCAACAAGATCGCCCTGCCCTGGGCCGACGTCGACACCCTGCGCAGCGCCTACGCCTTCAATAACCTTCAGGAATTTCTCGACCTCTACTACCAAGGTGCCGACGTACTGCGCACCGAGCAGGACTTCTACGACCTGACCTGGGCCTACCTGCAACGTTGCAAGGCACAGAACGTCATCCACACCGAGCCCTTCTTCGACCCACAGACCCATACCGACCGGGGCATCCCGTTCGAGGTGGTGCTGAACGGCATCAACCAGGCCCTCAAGGATGGCCGCCAGCAGTTGGGCATCAGCAGCGGGCTGATCCTCAGCTTCCTGCGCCACCTCAGCGAGGACGAGGCGCACAAGACCCTGGACCAGGCGCTTGCGTTCCGCGACGCCTTCATCGCCGTCGGCCTGGACAGCTCCGAGCAAGGTCACCCACCGAGCAAGTTCCAGCGTGTGTTCGACCGCGCCCGCAGCGAAGGTTTCGTCGCGGTCGCCCATGCCGGGGAGGAAGGCCCGCCCGAATACATCTGGGAAGCCCTCGACCTCCTGAAGGTCAAGCGCATCGACCACGGCGTGCGCGCCATCGAGGACGAGCGCCTGATGCAGCGCATCATCGACGAGCAGATCCCACTGACCGTCTGCCCGCTGTCCAACACCAAGCTCTGCGTGTTCGAACACATGGGCCAGCACAACATCCTGGACATGCTCGAACGTGGCGTGAAAGTCACGGTGAACTCCGACGACCCCGCCTATTTCGGCGGCTATGTCACCGAGAACTTCCATGCACTGCATACCCACCTGGGCATGACACAAGACCAGGCCCGCCAACTGGCGCAGAACAGCCTGGATGCCCGCCTGGCCTAACGGGGCAGGCACTAGGCAAATTGCAGCGCAGGCACCCGGGCAATGCGGTTGATGTTCTGGATTCCCAGTGCGGAGATCTGTAGTGCCCGGCAGCTTTCCTGCTCACGAACCCACCCTGACTGCAGGAACAACTGCAGCAGCGCATGCCCGAGGCTGCCGCCCAGATGCGGGCCCTGGTCGCTCCACTCGTTGCAGTGACAGACCACGCAGCCGCTGCGCTGACGGGGTGCCAAGGCGTCGATGTAGACGCCGATGGCACTCAGTTGCACCCGCCCCTCCAGGCTCACCGTGGGTTGCTCCTCACTGCCCTCCAACCAGCCGGCCGATACCAGCCGCTGGTAGAGGTCGACCGCCAACTCCCCCCCTAAGTGATCGCCGCAACGTCGGGCCCTGCGCATCGACAGCGGAATCTGCAGCGCCTTGGCCGGCAGGGGCTTCTCCGGCGGTGGGCCAAGCTGCACGCTGGCCAGCGCCTCCACCGCGGCGCCCACCTCCGGCGTGGCCAGGCGAAAATAGCGCTTGCGCCCACGCGCTTCCAACCGCAGCAGGCCAGCGGCCGACAGCAAAGACAAGTGCGCGCAGGCCGAGGAACAGGTCACGCCCGTGATCACCGCCAGTTCATCGGCTGGCCGGGGCGTACCGTCGATCAGCGCCCAAAGCATGGCACTGCGTTTTGGTTCGGCCATCAGGCCGGCGATCTGGCTGATGCTGCTGACTGCTTTCATGTCCCGTAACTCCCTGTGTAGTCATGTGATGTGCCTGGTCGACCCAGCTCCGGCAGCGCGGACCCTCCAAGGTTTCCAGGGAAATCCCTCTCGCTGTTACCTGCCGACGCCGCCAGTATAAGCCGCAGCCCCACGCAGGCCGCGCGCTCTGGCCTGCGGATTCGCGGCCTGCAGGCCAAGGGGTCGGCCACCCTTTGCGCCTTGGGGGGTGGAGGGAGGTGGAGGCATTTCCTCTGACGAGCGCCCGAGACAAGATGCGCGCAGCAATGCAGGCCAAGCCCGCGACCACGCCCCATACGGAACAATGCCGACAAGACACTTCACCAAGTAGCGCAAGCAAAAGCGAAGGATCGTCGAGATGAGAAAAGGCTGACCGATGGGCCACATGATGACCGTCAGTCAGGAGGTCGAAAGCGCCCATGGCATCGGGCAACGGCAGCGCTACACTCCATCATCCGCCCTCGCCCACTGGAGGTATGTCGTGATGAAGATTGTCGTCAGTGCGTCGAACCGAAAACCCAACTGCCCCTGGCAGGTTCAGCTCGACCAGCATGTGGTGAGTTTTCGCAGCGAGGCGGAGGCCCGCGCCTTCGTCGCCCTCCTGGAGACGAGGCTGAAGGCCCCCCACGTGCTCACGCAGGCAACCTGGCCGGCAGGCGCCGAGTCAGCATCGCGACACTGACCACCAGCGCCCCGCACAGGCTGATCACCAGGGTCATTGGCACTGCGCTGCCATCGTGCAACAGGCTCACCAGTGCCGCCGCACCCGCCGCGACGCTGAACTGCAGGCAGCCCATCAGTGCCGAAGCGCTGCCGGCCCGCGTTCCCTGCCCGTTCATCGCACAGGCAGAGGCGTTGGGCAGGATGCACCCCAGGCTGGAGATACAGACGAACAGCGGTACCAACAGTGGCCACAACTGTGCCGGGCGCAACGACGCCACACCCAGCAGCACCAGCGCCGCCGCCAGGTACACCCATACCGCGCGGGCCAGCAGGACAGCCGGCCCGTGCTTGGCGAGCAGCCGCGCATTGAACTGGGCCACGAGGATGAAACCAGCGGCATTGGTGCCGAACAGCCAACCGTAGTGCTCGGGGGGCACGCCATACAGCTTGATGAACACGAAGGGCGAACCGGCGATGTAGGCGAACATGCCAGCGATGGCGATGCCACCGGTGAGGGCGTGGCCGATGAACGCCCGGTCGCCGAGCAGGCTCAGGTACTGATGAAGGGCACCCGAAAGCGGCTGGCGCGGGATGTGCGCCGGCATGCTCTCGGGCAGGCCGAGACCGACCGCCAACAGGCAGGCCCCGCTGAACAGGCTCAGGGCGAGGAAGATCGACTGCCAGCCGGCCAGGTTGACCAGCACACCGCCAAGCATTGGCGCGAGGATGGGGGCCAGCCCCATTACCAGCATCAGTTGCGAGAACACCTTGGCCGAGGCGATCGCGTCGCATTTGTCGCTGACGATCGCCCGTGACAGCACCATTCCCGCACAGCCACCCAGGGCCTGGACGAAGCGCGCCAGCACCAACGCATCGAGGTTGGGCGCATACGCGCAGACCAAGGAGGCCAGGGTGAACAGCACCACGCCGAACAGCAGCGGCTTGCGTCGCCCGAAACGGTCAGCCACCGGGCCATAGGCCAGCTGACCAAGGGACAGGCCGAGGAAGTACGCGGCCAGGGTGGTCTGCACGTGTTTTTCATCAGTGCCGAAGGCTTGCGCCATGGCTGGGAAGGCGGGCAGGTAGAAGTCGATCGCCAGCGGCGCGAATGCCGATAGCGCACCGAGGATCAGCAGGGTTCGCAGGTTCATCGAGAATCCATAGCAGGCTAAGCAAACACGCTAGTCTACCTGCTGCGGGACCGCTCCAGATGAAAAGGTTTGTAACAACTTCGCGACCCTGCTCCAGCGCCAGCATTACCCTCAGGCAAGCTCCGCCACATACCCTTCTTCACGGATCGCCACCAGGATTCGCTCGGCCTCAAGCCCACTCTCCACCCGCACCTGACGCCCTGCCAGGTCGACCTCCACCCGTGCGGCCGCATCCTGGTCCTGCACCGCTCGGGTCACCGCCTTGATGCAATGGCCGCAGGTCATGCCTTGAACGTTGAACACTTGCATGGGAACGCCTCCTTATGGATGTGTGCCGAGTTTCAACCTTGCCATCAGGGCAAGGTCAAGTTCTGTGCGAAGCGGCCGGGCTGGAAATCCGCGCGCGCCTCGGCCAAGCTGCGGCTTTGACGACTTGCCAAGCAGGAGAAGTTTCATGATCAGGGCAGCATTGGGCCTCGTCGGGCTGCTGGGTGCGTTGGCGGTGGTGCCACCGGCCATCGCCGAAGGCAACTCGGACTACAGCGTGCTGATCATTTCCCGGGAGCGCCTGGAGGTGGCCACCACCTGCGAGATCGGCGTGTACCTCAACGATCAGCTTTCCGGGCGTCTGTTCCAGGAGCAATCCACGTCCTTCAACTTGCCGCCCGGCCCGGTGGACGTGCGCCTGCGCCTGCTGCCCGGGCAGGTGCCTGGCTGCTCCCCCGGCATCGAGGACCAGCGCAGCACGCGCCTGACCCTGCAAGCCGGGCAGATCAGCAAGTACCGTGTCGCCGTGGACCATGAAGGCCTGCAGTTGAAGCGTGCCGGCCTGGGGTATTGACCTTACCCGCATGGCAAGGTTGATGCTCAAGGCTTGATCAAGGAGCGAAGCCATGACTGCATCCACCACCTTCGACCTGCCCATCGCCGGCATGACCTGCGCCAGCTGCGCTGGCCGGGTCGAGCGCGCCTTGCGCAAGGTCAACGGCGCCGAGCAGGTCAGCGTCAACCTGGCCACTGAGCAGGCCCGCGTGCAGGCGCCGGCCGACAGCCTGCCGGCGCTGGTCGACGCCGTGCGCCAGGCCGGCTACGGCGTGCCGAGCCGTACCGTCGAACTGCAACTGGGTGGCATGACCTGCGCCAGTTGCGTCGGCCGCGTCGAGCGCGCCCTCGGCAAGCTGGCCGGGGTCGAGCGGGTGAGCGTCAACCTGGCCAACGAACGCGCGCATGTGGAGGTGCTCGACGGCGTCAGCGACGCGGTTCTGATCGCTGCCGTGGAAAAGGCCGGCTATACCGCCACCCTCCCCTTGGCCGCCCGGGACGAGCAGGCCGACACCCAGCGCCGCCTGCAGCACCAGCGCCTGGCGGTGGGCGCCGCGCTGCTGCTGGCATTGCCATTGGTGCTGCCGATGCTGGTGCAGCCGTTCGGCCTGCACTGGATGCTGCCGGCCTGGGCGCAGTTCCTGCTGGCCACCCCGGTGCAGTTCATCCTCGGCGCACGCTTCTATAAAGCCGCTTGGAAAGCCGTGCGTGCCGGCGCCGGCAACATGGACCTGCTGGTGGCACTGGGCACCAGCGCCGGCTACGGCCTGAGCCTGTACCAGTGGGCCAGGGCCGACACCGGCATGGCGCCCCACCTGTATTTCGAAGCCTCGGCCGTGGTCATCGCCCTGGTGCTGCTGGGCAAGTACCTGGAAAGCCGCGCCAAGCGCCAGACCGCCAGCGCCATCCGCGCCCTCGAAGCCCTGCGCCCGGAGCGAGCGCGGCGGGTGGTCGAGGGCCGCGAGGAAGACGTCGCCATCAGCCACCTGCGCCTGGGCGACCTGGTGCTGATCAAGCCCGGCGAGCGCTTCCCGGTGGACGGCGAGGTGCTCGACGGCAGCAGCCACGCCGACGAAGCCTTGATCAGCGGGGAAAGCCTGCCGGTGCCCAAGCAACCTGGCGACCCGGTCACCGGTGGCGCGATCAACGGCGAGGGGCGCCTGCTGGTGCGTACCTTGGCGCTGGGCACCGAGACCGTGCTGGCGCGGATCATCCGCCTGGTCGAGGACGCCCAGGCGGCCAAGGCGCCGATCCAGAAGCTGGTGGATCGGGTCAGCCAGGTGTTCGTGCCCGCCGTGCTGGTGCTGGCACTGCTCACCCTGGCTGGCTGGTGGCTGCACGGCGCGCTGCTGGAAACCGCATTGATCAACGCCGTCGCCGTACTGGTGATCGCCTGCCCGTGCGCCTTGGGCCTGGCCACGCCAGCGGCGATCATGGCCGGCACTGGGGTGGCCGCGCGCCACGGCATCCTGATCAAGGACGCCGAAGCCTTGGAGCGAGCCCACGCGGTGAGCCGCGTGGTGTTCGACAAGACCGGCACGCTGACCTCCGGCAGCCCGAGCATCGTCCACAGCCAGGCCAGCGTCGGCTCACCCGCCGACCTGCTGCGCCTGGCCGGGGCACTGCAGCGTGGCAGCGAGCACCCGCTGGCCAAGGCGGTGCTGAACGCTGGCGCCGAGCAGGGCCTGGACATTCCGGCGGTGAGCGCCAGCCAATCGCTCACCGGCCGCGGCATCGCCGGCACCGTCGAAGGCCGCGAGCTGGCCCTGGGCAACCGTCGCCTGCTCGATGAAAGCGCCCTGCAACCCGGTGCCCTGGCTAGCCAGGCCCAGGCCTGGGAAGCCGAAGGCCGCACCCTGTCGTGGTTGATCGAGCGCGCGCCGCAACCGCAGGTGCTGGGCCTGTTCGCCTTTGGCGACAGCCTCAAGCCCGGTGCCGGACAAGCTATCCACGCGCTGCACGCCCAGGGCATCAGCAGCCACCTGCTGACCGGCGACAACCGTGGCAGCGCCAAGGTGGTGGCCGAAGCCTTGGGCATCGATGACGTGCACGCCGAGGTGCTGCCGGCCGACAAGGCCGCGACCGTGGCCACGCTCAAGCGCGATGGCGTGGTGGCGATGGTCGGCGATGGCATCAACGACGCCCCGGCCCTGGCCGCCGCCGACATCGGCATCGCCATGGGCGGTGGCACCGACGTGGCCATGCAGGCCGCCGGCATCACCCTGATGCGCGGCGACCCGCGCCTGGTGCCCGCGGCCCTGGACATCAGCCGCAAGACCTACGCGAAGATCCGCCAGAACCTGTTCTGGGCCTTCATCTACAACCTGATCGGCATTCCCCTGGCCGCCTTCGGCCTGCTCAACCCGGTGCTGGCCGGCGCGGCCATGGCCCTGTCCAGCGTCAGCGTGGTGAGCAATGCCTTGTGGCTGAAGACCTGGAAGCCCACCACCATCCCCTCCAAGGAGGCTCCATGAACATCGGCCAGGCCGCCAAGCAAAGCGGGCTCAGCGCCAAGATGATCCGCTACTACGAATCCATCGGCCTGCTCAAGCCGGCCGCCCGCAGCGACAGCGGCTATCGCCTGTACCGCCAGGAAGACCTGCACAGCCTGGCGTTCATCAAGCGCTCGCGCGACCTGGGGTTTTCCCTGGAGGAAGTGGCGCGGCTGCTGACCCTGTGGCAAGACCGCGAACGCGCCAGCGCCGATGTGAAGCAGTTGGCCATGCAGCACATCGATGAACTGAACCGGCGCATCGAAGAGCTGGTGAGCCTGCGCGACACGCTGGGTGAGCTGGTCGCCCACTGCCAGGGCGACGATCGACCGGATTGTCCGATCCTCAAAGACCTGGCCAATGGCGGCAGTTGCTGCCACTAACAACACCACTGTCGCTTCTGTAGGAGCAAGACCGCTCCTACAGGGAAGATAACTTCTGCCTGTCAGCGATTTCATCCAATGAACCCGGGAGTTTCACTCAATAAACCTACCCCGCTGCCGATGTCCTGAAAACTTGCGTCATGCGTGTACAAGAAAAACTCCGGGAGCGTGGATGAACATCAAGCAAAAACTGACCTGGGCCTTCGCCGTCATCGCCGGCCTGCCCATCGTCCTCGTGGCCACGTTGGTGGTCCTGAACCTGCGCGGCGAGGCTCGCGAGAGCTTTCTCGACAGCAGCAGCCGGGAGATCCGCCAGGTTGGCAACGCGATGAATATTTTTTTCCAGGGCATCGCACAGAACGTCGACTACCTGGCTAGCCAGCCACTGGTCAACGCCAGCGCCGACAACGTGAAGAAGCACATCTCCGCCGACGCCGCACAGATCGCCCCCTCCGAACAGGACAAGGCACTCTCCGAGCTGTTCACCCGCCTGGCCGCCAGCCACCCAGACTACGCCTACGTGTCCTATGGCATGAAGGACGGCGGCTATGCCTTCTGGCCCAGCGACCCGACGATGGCCAACTACGACCCGCGCACCCGCCCCTGGTACCAGGTCGCCATGGCCAACCCCGGCAAGACGTTCCGCACCGCGCCCTACTACTGGGCCGGCGACGACGCGGTGCTGGTCAGCACCGTGCGCACGGTGGCCAACCAGCTCGGCAACCCGGGTGGGGTGGTCAACATCGACGTCTCGCTCAAGGGCCTGACCGAGATCGTCAAGCAGATCAAGATCGGTGAAAGCGGCTACCTGATCCTGATGGAGAACAACGGCAACGTGATGGTCGACCCGCGCGACGCCAGCCATAACTTCAAGCAACTGCAAAGCTTCGGGGGCGGCTACGCCGAGCTGGCCAAGGCCGGCAAGGGCCTGGCCGAGGTGACGCTGAACGGCGAGCGCTACATGGCCAATATCTACCCCGACGAGCGCCTGGGCTGGACCTTCATCGGCCTGATCCGTCAAGACGAGGCCATGAGTATCACCACCCACCTGACCTATCTGATCGGCGGTATCGCGCTGCTGTTGGCCACTGTGTTCGCCGCCGTCGGTGCAGCGTTCGCGAAGCTCATCGTGCGCCCGATCAACAGCGTCACCAGCAGCCTGGAAGGCATCGCCCAGGGCGAAGGCGACCTGACCCGCAACCTTGAAGTGCGCGGGCGCGACGAAACCGCGCAACTGGCCAGCTGGTTCAACCAATTCCTCGGCGCCATCCGCGGCCTGATCCAACACATCGGCGGCGCCGCCAGCAAGATCCTCAGCACCTCGGCCAGCTCCACCCGCGTCTCCGGCGACATGGCCGAAGCCGCCGGGCGCCAACGCGAGGCGGTGGACATGGTCTCGACCGCCTTCCACGAAATGGTCGCCACCGCCAACGAAGTCGCGCGCTCGTGCAGCCAGGCCGCGCAGTCGGCCGACAGCGGCCAGCAGCAAGCGCGCGACGGTCAGCAGCAGATCGACGCGGCGGTGCAGAGCGTCGATCACCTGAGCCGCGAGATCGAGCAATCGGCGCAGTCGATCCAGCAACTGGAGCGCGACAGCAACGCCATCCAGTCGATCCTCGGCACCATCCGCTCGATCGCCGAGCAAACCAACCTGCTAGCGCTCAATGCCGCCATCGAGGCCGCCCGCGCCGGCGAGCAGGGTCGTGGTTTCGCGGTGGTCGCCGACGAGGTGCGCGCGCTGGCCAAGCGCACCGCCGACTCCACCGCGGAGATCGACGGACTGCTGGGCAACCTGGCCAGCCGCACCGCCGAGGTGGCCGAGCAGATGCATGCGAGCCTGGAAGTGTCGCAACAGTCGGTGAGCCGCATCGGCCTGGCGCGCGACAGCTTCGGGCAGATCCGCGAGTCGGTGGACGTCATCCGCGACATGAACACCCAGATCGCCACGGCGGCCGAGGAGCAGCACCAAGTGGCCGAGGACATCAACCGGCACATCAGCCAGATCCACGGCGATGCGCAACTGGTGGCCGAGCTGGCCCAGGCGGCGCGGCAGGATTCGCAGAGCCTGGCGGGGTTGTCGAACGAATTGGATGCGTTGGTGCGGCGGTTCAAGACCTGATGGGTTTTCTGTACCGGCCCTATCGCGGGGCAAGCCCGCTACTAAAGGCCTAGCGCCGACCTGAGGGTTTGCGCTGTCCCTGGAGCGGGCGTGCCCCGCGATAGGGCCGGCGCGAACACTTCAAAACCGCAACTCCCCCGGCGTCGAGCCAAACAACTGCTTGAACGCCGCGATATACGCCGACGTCGAGTCATACCCGCAGGCCAACGCCGCCTCGGTCACGCTCTCCCCCGCCTCCAGCACCGCCAACGACGACAACAGCCGCATGCGCTGGCGCCAGTTGCGAAAGCTCAACCCCGTCTCGCGCTGGAACAGACGCATCAGGGTCTTCTCCGAACACTCCAGTTGCCGTGCCCACTGCTGCAGGGTCTGCGCCTGGTCGGGCGCGGCGATCAGTTGGTTGCACAGGGCAAGCAGCCCGGGGTGGCGCGGCAACGGCAGGGAAAAGCCCACCTGCGGCAGCGCCCGCAACTGGTCGAGCAACACCGCCACCAGCCGCGCCTCGGCGCTGTCGCCTTCCGGATAGTCGGCCGGCATCAGGCAGAATTGCTTGATCAGCTCACGGGCCAATGGCGTCACTTCCAGCACCCGGCACTCTACCGGCGCCCAAGGGCAGGCGTCGCGGCGCACGTAGAGACTGCGCATTTCCGCCTGCATCGAGGTGACCACCTCGTGCTCGGTGTCGGCGGGTATCCACACCCCCCACTGTGGCGGGGCGAAATAGCTGCCGTCGCTGGTGTAGACACCGAGCACGCCGCTGATGGCGTAGGAGAACTGCACCCAGTCGTGGCGGTGGCGGGTGGTCCAGGAGCCGGCGCCGAGGCTTTCGGCACGGGCGTAGAGGGGTCTGGGCAGGTGGGCCAGGTCGGGGATGGCGCGGGGGGCGGTGCTGTGCATGGCGGGTGTTTCTGTCGTGGGTTCGGTAAGCGTATCAGCTTTGCGGGCCCTATCGCGGCGTTCCGACTGGCCCCGCGATGGGGCCTCGGCAGCCCCCTCAGCGCTCGACGATGGCGGTAACCCCCTGGCCCCCCGCCGCACAAATCGAAATCAACCCGCGCCCCTTGCCCGCCGTGGCCAGCAACTTGGCCATGTTCGCCAGGATCCGCCCCCCCGTGGCGGCGAACGGGTGCCCCGCCGCCAGCGAGCTGCCCTTGACGTTCAGCCTGCTGCGGTCGATCGAGCCCAACGCGCCTTCGAGCCCCAGCCGCGTGCGGCAGTACTCGTCATCTTCCCAGGCCTTCAAGGTGCACAGCACCTGCGCGGCAAAGGCCTCATGGATTTCGTAGTAATCGAAGTCCTGCAACGTCAGCCCATTGCGTGCCAACAGCCGTGGCACCGCATACACCGGCGCCATCAGCAGGCCTTCCTGCCCCTTGACGAAGTCGACCGCCGCCGCCTCGCCGTCGACCAGGTAGGCCAGCACCGAAAGGCCCCGCGCCTCGGCCCACGCCTCGCTGCCCAGCAGCACCAGCGATGCACCGTCGGTCAGTGGCGTCGAGTTGCCTGGCGTCATCGTGCCCTGGGCGCTGCGGTCGAACACCGGCTTGAGCCGGGTCAACTGCTCCAGGGTCAGGTCGGGGCGCAGGTTGTTGTCGCGGGTCAGCCCCAGGTAGGGGGTGAGCAGGTCGTCGTGCCAGCCTTCGTTATAGGAAGCGGCCAGGTGCTGGTGACTGAGCAGCGCCAACTCATCCTGCACGGCGCGGCCAATGTGCCAGGTCTGCGCCATCTGCTCGCAATGCTCGCCCATCGACAACCCCGTGCGCGGCTCGCCGTTGCGCGGGAACTCGGGCTTGAGGTGGCGCGGGCGCAGCTTGAGGAAGGGCTTGAGGCGCTCGGCCAGGGTCTTGCCGCGGTTGGCCTCCAGCAGCAGGCGGCGCAGCCCTTCGTTGACCGCGATGGGCGCGTCGGAGGTGGTGTCGACGCCGCCGGCGATGCCGCTGTCGATCTGCCCCAGGGCGATCTTGTTGGCCACCAGCAGCGCTGCCTCAAGGCCCGTGCCGCAGGCCTGCTGGATGTCGTAGGCGGGGGTCTGCGGCGACAGGCGCGAGCCGAGCACGCATTCGCGGGTCAGGTTCATGTCGCGCGAATGCTTGAGCACCGTGCCTGCGGCCACCTCGCCCAGGCGCAGGCCGTGCAGGCGGTGGCGCTCGACCAGCCCTTCGAGGGCGGCGGTGAGCATCGCCTGGTTGGTGGCGGTGGCATAGGCGCCGTTGGAACGGGCGAACGGAATACGATTGCCGCCCAGAATCGCGACCCGGCGGGGTGAACGCATGTGCTGCTTCCTCCTGAAAAGTAGTGGCTGTGCCGGCCCACAAAAACCTCAACTGAACACAGATTCCCCGTACAGCCTAGGTGTTTTTAGCGCATTCGAACGACCTTGCCACAAACTTGGTCCACACTTGCATGCTTGCCTTCAGGGAGACCCGCACATGAGCGATCGCTATCTCGGCTTTGCCAACTCCAACCTCGGCCGTCGCCTGGTCGACGCACTCGGCCTGCCGCGCCCAGCCCCACTGGAGCGCTGGCAGGCCGGGCGCCTGCGCCCGGTCGAAGGGGCCTTGGTGCTGGGCGGCGGGCCGTTGGCGAACCAGGTCGAAGCCTTCGCCGCCGCCCTCACCGACGAGCGCTACAGTTTCGCCAGCGACGGCCTGCAAGCCCCCGCCTGGGTGGCCGGGCTGGGGCCGAAGCTCAAGGCCGTGGTGTTCGATGCCAGTCACTTGTCCGACAGCGACCAGCTCAAGCAGTTGCGCGAATTCTTCCAGCCGTTGCTGCGCAGCCTGGCGCCCTGTGCCCACGTGGTGATCCTCGGCCGCGCCCCGGAACGGATCGACGACCCGCTGGCCTGCGTCGCCCAACGCGCCCTGGAAGGCTTCAGCCGTTCGCTGGCCAAGGAGCTGCGCAACGGCGCCACGGCGCAGTTGCTGTATGTCGGCGACGGTGCCGAAGGCCAGCTCGAAGGCGCGCTGCGCTTCTTCCTCTCGCCCAAGAGCGCGTTCATCTCCGGCCAGGTGCTGCGCCTGGAGGCCTGCGCCGCCCAGGTGCAAGACTGGACCCGCCCACTGGCCGGCCGCCGCGCCCTGGTGACCGGCGCCGCCCGGGGCATCGGCGCCGCCATCGCCGAAACCCTGGCGCGTGACGGCGCCGAGGTGACCCTGCTCGACGTGCCCCCGGCGCAGAAAGACCTCGACGCCCTTGCCGCGCGCCTGGGCGGGCGGGCCCTGGCACTGGACATTTGCGCCAGCGATGCCGCGGCCAGCTTGCTCGAGGCCCTGCCCGACGGTATCGATATCGTCGTGCACAACGCCGGCATCACCCGCGACAAGACCCTCGCCAACATGACCCCGGAATACTGGGACGCGGTCATGGCGGTCAACCTCAAGGCCCCGCAGGTGCTGACCCAGGCGCTGTTCGACGCGGGCAAGCTCGGCGACGACGCGCGCATCACCCTGCTGGCCTCGGTCAGCGGCATCGCCGGCAACCGCGGCCAGGCCAACTACGCCGCCAGCAAGGCCGGGCTGATCGGTTTCGCCCAGGCCTGGGCGCCACGTGTGGCAGAGCGCGGCGCCAGCATCAACGCCGTGGCGCCGGGCTTCATCGAAACCCACATGACCGCCGCCATGCCCATGGGCCTGCGCGAGGCCGGCCGGCGCTTGAGCTCGCTGAGCCAGGGCGGACGCCCGCAGGATGTCGCCGAGGCCATCGCCTGGCTCAGCCAGCCAGGCAGCGGCGCGGTGAATGGCCAGGCGCTGCGCGTGTGCGGCCAGGCCTTGATGGGGGCCTGACCATGAACAGGCCATGGCAAGAACTGCACAGCCCCGACGCCCGCGCCGGCCTCTACCTGCGTGCCCTGGGCAAACGCAAGATCACCGGCAGCACATTGCCCGCCCAGGGCCTGCGCTGCTTCCTGCGGGTCGACCCGGGCAACCTCAGCGCCTACCGCCGGCTCTGCCACTTCGCCGACGACGGGCGCCTGCCCCCCACCTACCCGCACGTGATGGCCTTCGCCCTGCAACTGCAATTGCTGACCGCCCACGACTTCCCCTTCCCGCTGCTCGGCCTGGTCCACCTGCATAACAGCCTGCAGGTGTTGCGCCCGCTGGGGGGCATCGATGGGCTGCGCTTCGCGGTGTACGCCGACAACCTGCAGCCACATGCCAAGGGCGGCACCTTCGACCTGGTGACCGAGGCCGAGGACGGGCTGGGGCTGCTGTGGCGCGAGACCAGCCGCATGCTGGTGCGCGGCCTGAAGCTGGAAGACCCGCCAGCCGAAGACATCGAGGCCGAACCGCAGGCCCTGCCGGAAGCCACTCGCTGGTATGCCGACAGCGATATCGGCCGGCGCTACGCCAAGGTCTGCGGCGACTACAACCCGATCCACCTGAGCGCCGCCAGTGCCCGGTTGTTCGGTTTTCCCAAGGCGATCGCCCACGGCATGTGGAGCAAGGCCATGGCGCTGGCGGCGTTGCGTGGCCACCTGCCGGCCGCCGGGTATGCGTTCGAGGTGGATTTCCACAAACCCGTGAGGTTGCCCTCGGAAGTGATCCTCAGTGCCAGCGAGGCGGGGGCGCAGGGGCAGTTGCGCTTGGAGGGGCATGGCGGGTTGCTGCACATGCTCGGTAGGTGGCGCACGCTTTAGACCGCTATCGTGGGGCAAGCCCGCGCCTACAGCGGTCCACCGGCCCCTGCAGGCGCGGGCTTGCCCCACGATGAGGCCGGCACAGCCCCCGCAATTCACTTGCTTTGCTCCCCCACGCCGCCGAAGCTATGCGCCAGAAGGAGAGCCCCCAATGAACCTGCAAGAATTGACCGAGCGCCTGCACCGGATCCGCGACAGCAACGACTGGCGCGGCTTCCACAGCCCGAAGAACCTCGCCATGGCGGCCAGCGTGGAAATGGCCGAACTGGTGGAGATCTTCCAGTGGCTGACCGAGGACCAGTCGCGCCAACTGCCCCCCGAGCAACTCGCCCACGCCGGGCAGGAAGTCGGCGACGTGGTGCTCTACCTGTTGCTGCTGTGCAGCGAGCTGGGCCTGGACCTGGAGCAGGTGGTACGGGCCAAGCTGGCCGACAGCGAGAGGCGCTTCGCCAAATGAACGACCGTCACTTCGATGAATTGGCCAGCCGCTTCGCCGAGAAGATCTACGGCGGCGCCAAGGGCGCGATCCGCCTCGCGGTGCTCCAGGCCGACCTGGCCGAAGCCCTGCCCGACCGCCCCCTGCGTGTGCTCGACATCGGCGCGGGCCTGGGCCACATGGCCCTGTGGCTGGCCCAGCGCGGCCACCAGGTGACCCTCGCCGAACCCGCCGCGCCCATGCTCGATGGCGCCCGCGCGCGCTTCGTCGAGGCCGGCCAGCCGGCCACCTTCATCCAGGCGCCGTGGCAGGAACTGCTTGGCCAGCTCACCGAACCCTTCGACCTGGTGCTGTGCCACGCCGTGCTGGAATGGCTGGCCGAGCCGGAAAGCATCCTGCCGGTGCTGCACCAGCTGACCGCCCAGGGTGGCTGGTTGTCGCTGGCGTTCTACAACCGCGACGCGCTGGTGTACCGCAACCTGATCAAGGGCCATTTCCGCAAGCTGCGCAGCAACCGCCTGGCCGGCGAGAAGCAAAGCCTGACACCCCAGAAACCGCTTGATCCGCGTGAACTCAAGGCGCAACTTGAACCCTTGTGGCAGGTCGAAAGTGAAAGTGGCGTGCGGGTGTTCCACGACTACATGCCCAAGGAGTTCCAGGCCAAGGCCGAGCTGCTCGACCTGCTGGAGATGGAACTGGCGCACCGCCGCCACCCCAGCTTCGCCGGGCTCGGCCGCTACCTGCACTGGATCTGCCGCCCCCGCTGACCCCGCCCGTCGGGAGGACCCCATGCCGTACCGCCTGTTGTGCCTGGCCCTGTTGCCCTTCGCCCTGGCCGCCTGCCAAGGCAGCAACCCCTACGTCGCCAGCTCCCGCCCGCTGCCCCCGGCACCGCCGCAGGTGGCCACCACCTTCGACGCCAGCGCCTACCCGGCCCCGGCACGCGACTACGGGCGCTACCGCAACTGGGCCTGGCGCAACGGCCAGTTGCCCAGCGGCAACGCCAGCGCCGACCCCGCGCAACTGGCCGAGGCGGTCAGCGGCGCCCTCGACCAGCACGGCCTGCGCCCGGCCCGCGCCGGCAACGCCGATTTGCTGGTGAGCGCCGACCTGCGCCTGGAGCGGCGCCTGCGCCAGGTGCGCGACTACGACTATGACCCCTACTACGGCCCCTACCCCTACGGCAGCGTCGGCTACGGCGGTTACCGCCACGGCTACGGCGCCTACGGCAGCGTGCCGATCGTGCGCACCTACGAGGTCGAGGTGATGGTGGTGCGCATCGACCTGTTCGACGCCCGCAGCGGCCAGCCGGTGTGGAGCGCCAGCGCCGAGAGCGGCAGCGACAAAAGCTCGCCCCGTGAACGCGAGAACGCCCTGCGCGACTCGGTGCACAAGGCGCTCGCCGGCTACCCCCCCAGTTAACCGCCCAGGAGAACCATCATGTTGCGCCGTTTCGTCCTGCTGTCCCTGGTCGTGCTGCTCGCGGCCTGCTCCAGCAACAATGTCATCCAGGATTTCGACGCCAGCCGTGACTTCGCCGCCTACCGCAGCTGGACGTGGCAAGAGCCGGCATTGCAGTACCGCCCGGACGACCCGCGGATCAAGAGCGACCTCACCGAACAACGCATCCGCCAGGCCGTCGCCGACCAGCTCGACCAGCGCGGCCTGCGCCCGGTGCAGGGCAATGCCCGGGCCGATGTGAAGGTGCGTGCGTACCTGATCGTCGAGCAACGTCAGCAGCAGATCACCACCAACTACGGCGGTGGCTGGGGGGGCTACTGGGGCGGCTACTGGGGTGGGCCGATGTACAACGAGACCCGCAGCGTCGACTACAAGGTGGCGACCATCCAGGTCGACCTGTTCGACGGCAAGGACGGCAAGCTGGTGTGGCGAGGCAGTGCCGAGCAGGTCATGAGCAACTACCCGCCGAGCCCGCAGGAGCGCAATGCGGCGATCCAGAAAACCGTGACCCAGGTGATGTCCAACTACCCACCGCGATGAATCTTCACCGGCCTCATCGCGGCAAGCCCGCGATGCGGCCGGCACAGGCAACATGCCATCACTTTGACTACACTCTTTTGCACCGCAGCTGCACTGCGTGGCCAATGGCCTGCAAAGGAGTGCCCGTGGTTCCCCATTTCGCTGCGCGCCAACGAGGCGCGATTGGCCTGATGGCCGCCCTTACCCTGGGGCTGGCCGTGGCGTTCATGGTGCTGGTGGTCGACAGCGGACGCCTCTACCTGGAACAGCGCAAGCTGCAGCGCATCGCCGACATGTCGGCCCTCGAAGCAGCCGGCCAGCACGGCGTGTGCACGGGCAGCGGCGCCCAGGCCTACGACCTCGCCCGCGCCGCCGCCACGCGCAACGGGCACAGCCCGTCCGACCCCTTGGTAGCCACTTGCGGCTACCTGCAAACCGGCGACAACAGCGTGCGCACCTTCAACCCTGATGCCACGCGCAACGAGGCGATCAAGGTCAAGGTCAGCCGCACCCTCAACACCAGCATCGTCCGCAGCATCTACCAGGTGGTCGAAGGCCAGGAACTGCCGCTGACCAGCCTGGTCAGCGCCACCGCCGTGGCCTCCACGCCGATGCAGCCGCAGGCCATGCTGAGCATCCGCAGCACCCTGGCCACGGTCGACTCACGCCAGTCCGTCGTGCTCAACGCCCTGCTCGGCTTGCTTGGCGGCAGCGTCACGCTGGATGTCGCCGGCTGGCAGGGCCTGGCCGCCACCGACCTCAACCTGCTCAAGTTCCTCGACCAGTTGGCCATCGACCTGAACCTCAAGGTCGGGGACTACCAGCAACTGCTCAACGCCAACGCCACGGCCACGCAACTGCTGCAAGCCGCGATCAAGGTGCTGCAGCAAAGCGGCGCGGCCGCCGAGGTCATCACCAACCTGGGCAAGATCGCCCTGGGCGCCAGCAACGGCACGCTGCTGCAGCTGGGCGACATTCTCGACATCCAGAACGGCACCGCCCAGGCCGGGCTCGACGCCAGCATCCAGCTGCTGCAACTGGTGCAGGGGGTGATCCAGCTGGCGGCCAGCGAAAGCGCGGCCACCGCCGACCTGCCGATCAACGTGCTGGGCCTGGTCAACGGGCGGGTGCGCCTGAAAGTGATAGAGCCGCAGCAGATCTCGTCGGTCGGCGACCCCAGCCAGAACGAGCTGCGCGTGCACACCGCCCAGATACGGGCGATGATCTCGCTCGACCTGCCATTGCTCGACGGCATCTTCGGGTTGGCCAACGCGGTGCTCGACCTGGTCTCGCCGCTGACCAACGTGCTCAACAACCTGCTCAGCCTGAACCTGGCATCGACCGTGCAGTCGGTGCTGTGCCTGCTGGGCATTCCCTGCACCGTTGCCGACATCGTGCTGGTGCCCGACAAGCTGCACATCGACATTGGCCTGGAGGTCGCCGAGGCGACCAGCCGCCTGCAACCGCAGCCTCCCGCCAACTACAGTTGCTCGCCCAAACGCCTGGACACCCTGACCCAGAGTTCGGCGGCGAAGATCGCCGTGGGCCGCTTCGAGTCACCGGATGCGTTCTTCGCCAACGGCACCACCGCGGTCAAGGCGCTGCCGCTGATCGACATCGGCACCAAGGTCTGCACACGCCTGTTGATCCTGCCTACCGGCGACTGCAAGCCCCGCGTGCCTTTCGCCGGTGGCGGCATCGGCCTGCGGGTGGACAGCAAGGTGCTCGGCAGCGGCCCGCAGGAACGGCCGTTGGTGTTCGCCGCCCCCACCAGCACGCCGCCCGATATCGGCCTGCCCGCCGCCTACCTGCCGATGAAGAGCGCCAACGAGAACGTCGTCGGCAGCCTCAGCGACACCCTGCTGGGCATCCAGCTGCAAGCCTACAAACCCACCGTCAACAACAGCGGCCTGGGCCAGTTGCTGGTGATCACCGGTGGCGTATTGGACGGTGTGAAGGCGATCCTCGAGCCGCTGATCAAGAACCTGCTCAGCCCGCTGCTCGACCCGTTGGTGAACGTGCTGCTCAAGACCCTGGGCATCGACCTGGTCAACGCCGAGGTCGGCGCCAACCTCAGTTGCTCCAATGGCCGTGCTCAGCTGGCGATGTGAAGCGGCAGTGACACCCGAAAGCATGCGCCTTGCGCCTCGTTCACCGCGCCCAGGCTGCCGCCCATGGCGGCGACGATGCCGTGGCTCACCGAGAGCCCTAGCCCGGTGCCGACGCCCGCAGGCTTGGTGGTGAAGAACGGCTCGAAGATCCGCTCCAGCAGGCGCGGGTCGATGCCGCCGCCATTGTCCTCGACCAGCAGGTACAGTTGGCCGTCGGCGACGTGCTGGCGCACGCCGATCCAGGGTGTATCGCGGTCGTGTTCGAGCAGGGCGTCACGGGCGTTGACCATCAGGTTGATCAGCACCTGCTCAAGCTGGTCCTGGTGGCCAAGCACCACCGGCTGCTCGACCGGCGGCTCGATACGCAGGCCCACGCCCTTGCCACGCAGGCCCTCCTCCAGCAACGCCACCGCGCCCTCCACCGCAGCCCAGGCGGGGAACGGCTGGCGTTCGACCTCGGAACGGCGGCCGAACACGCGCATGTGCTCCACCAAGCGCGCGGCGCGCTCGACCTGGGCCTCGATACGCCGCAGCTTGTCGTTCAGGTAGGCCGCGTCGGCAGCGCCGTTCTCCAGGCGCTTGAGGGTGTTGGCCACCGCCATGCGCATCACGTTGAGCGGCTGGTTGATCTCGTGCACCAGCCCGCTCGCCAACTCACCGAGCGTGGCCATCTTCGCGCCCTGCAACAGCTGACGCTGGCTGCGCCGCACCTCGGTGTTGTCGCGGCCCACCGCTTGGATCTCGACCAATTGGCCCTGGGCGTCGAACAACCCACGGTCGGCCCACACCCACCAGGCATGTTCGCGCCCCGGCAGTTGCAGGCAGATCTCCGCACTGCTCAGCGGCTGCTCGGGGGTCAGCGCGGCGAGGCGCTCGACAAACGCCTCGCGCTCGGCCGGCGACAACCACTGGCCAAGGTTCATGCCTGCCAGCTGCGCCGGCTCGCACTCCAGGTGGTCGGCCAGCGGCCGGTTGCCGAACACCAGGCTCAGGTCCGGGCGGTAGCGGCAGATCATCGCTGGCGAGTCCTCCACCAGCACGCGGTAGCGCTCCTCGCTCTGGCGCACACGCTCGGCGGCTTCGGTCGCCTCGCTGACGTCCAGCCACAAGCCGACCACCTCCAGCGGCTGGCCCAGGTCGTTGCGCAACAGGCGCGCCTCGTCCAGCACCCAGTGGTAGCCGCCGCGCTGGTCGCGCAGGCGGTAGCGGCAGCGCACCTGGCCGTCGCGCAGCAGGCTGCGGGTGCGCTCCAGCCACTGCGCGTGGTCATCGGGGTGCACGGCCAGGCCCGGCTGGCGCGCCTGTTCGCTGTCGGCGGCCCACCCCAGCAAGGGGGTCAGGCTGGCACTGAAGAACTCGCCGTACAGCGCGCCTTCGGCATAGCGCTGCACGTAGATCACCGCCGGCGAGCTGGCGATCAGGTTTTCCAGCCGTGCACGGGCGGCGCCGGCCTGGTGTTCCTGGGCCTTGAGCGCACTGATGTCGAGCACGAAGCCGCGCAGCTGGCGGCCCTGCAACTGGCCGACCCAGTGCATCCAACGCGACGCGCCGAGGCCGTCGTCATCCAGCAGGCGCAGGCTCAGGCTCAGTTCGCGCCCTTCGCGGGCCTGCTCCAGGGCCATCTGCGCCGCCTCGCGGTCGGCCGGGTGCACGCGTGCCAGCCACTGCTCGAGGCTGGGCTGGCCCGCCAACCCGAGACTGGCGGCCAGGGTCGGGTCAAGGTGCAAAGGGCCTTGCAGCGGCCACTCCCACCAACCGGCCCCCAACTGCCGTTGCAAGTCGTCGAGGTGATGCGCCTGGCGGGCCAACTGCAGCTGGCGGTGACGCGCCAACAGCGGCTCGGCCAGCGCCGGCAGCAGGGCTTGGGCCTCGTCTGGCGTCGGCGGCTGGTCGGCGCCGGCACACAACAGCCAGGCCTGCACGTCCGGCCCTTGCACGTAGGCCAGCATGAACAGCGACAAGCCACCGCACAGGGCGAGTAGCTCGGGGGCCTGGTGACCGCCGAGCAAGCCCTGCGGCGGCAGGGTATCGAGCCAGGGTTGCAGGCGTGCATCCTCGGCCCAGGGCCAGTCGACGTCGCTGCTGGCCAGGCAGCGCCAGCCCGAGGCTTCGCGCAGCATCAGGCGCACGGCGCCGGCGTGCCAGTGCGAGGCCAGATGCTGCAACTGTTCGGCGGCGGCCTGCTCGAGGTGTTCGTCGCCGCACTCGCGCATCGCTCGCCCCAGACGCGCCGCCAACTGCCGCAGGGCCTGCCGATGGCCATCCTGCTCGCTGGCGCGCAGCAAGTCGCCGATGTCGAACATTTGCAGCAGCCAGCCATCCGCCTGGCGCAGCAGCCAGCCGCGGGTATGCAGGGGGTGGCCGATCACCGTGTGGAAGTCCAGGTCCAGCGGCTGGCCCTGCCAGTCGGCAGGTTCGCCTTCGAGCACCAGCCAGCTATGCCGTTCGAGGTAGTCGTGCACCCGTGCGCCACGCTGCGCGGGCAAGGCCAGCACGCTGCGCAACGGCCCAGCCAGGCGCAGCACGCGGGCCTGGTCGTCGAGCCACAATTGCAGGCCCACCGTCTGCGGCAGTTCGGGCGCATGCGCCGGCGACTGGCCGCCGCGCCAGCGGTCGAACAGCCCGCTCACAGTTGTAGGCTCGCTTCGGACTTCAGGCGTGCCGGCAGTTGCGGCACAGGGCCGATCAGCGGCAGCACGAGCACGGGCAACACGTTGGTCAACTTGCTGGTGGGGTAGTCGATGGTCACGGTCAGCAGCCGGCCCGAACCGAGGGTCACGCGGGTATCGCTGGTGGGCTGGAAATTGAGCACGCCAGGCATCCAGGTCAGTTGCTGGCGAATGACTTCACGGGCCAGGGCCTGCACGTCGGTGCCATAGGTGGCACTGGTCGGGTCGAGGGCTACGCAGCGGCGCACCGCCTCGCTGGTGGCCTGGTTGAACGACTGCAGCATGAGCATGGGCAACGCGTGGCTGACCAGCCCGTAGAAGACTGCGAAGAACACCATGAAGACTGCGACAAACTCGATGGCTGCCGCGCCTTTTTGCCGTCTTGCCGGGCCTGCTTGCATGATCGCGTCTACCCTGACCAGTGAACCCCTGATTGACAGCATAGAACCGTTCAACGAATAGGGATGGCAAATTGCCAATGCAAAGCATTGTTCTCCTGCTGTGGCTTGCCTTGTGCACCGAACAAGATGTTCGTGAACGTCAGATCTCCAACACGCTGACCCTGGGCGCGGCCGCCTGCGCCCTGGCCTGGCTGTTCGCCACCGGGCACAGCTGGATCGGCGCCGACGCCAGCGATGCCGGCTGGGCGCTGGCCATCGTCATGCTGCTCACCCTGCCCGGCTACATGCTCGGCCGCTTCGGGGCTGGCGACGTGAAATTGATGGGCGCGCTGGCCCTGGCCACCAGCCACCAGTACGTGCTGGGCACCTTCATCGGTGCCGGCGTCGCGGTACTGGTGTGGATCTTCGGCCGGCGCCGGCTGTGGACCCTGCTCAACCCCAAGGTGAAGAAGCGCCTGCAGCGGCTGGCCGAGCAGGTGGGCGACAAGCAGCCGTTCGCACCGTACGTTTTGGCGGGTTTCCTTTTAACCGCGGTATGGATCCCCTGAATGACCAGGCGGTCGAATCCCTTTGTATAACCCTTGTACATAATTGAAAAGTGCGACTACCGTTCTTAACGGCCAGTCTGCTGGCCACGGAGCAAGACCGATACGAACAGGGAGTGGATCGTGAACAAGTCTGTCAGTGAGGTGAAGATTCTGGTTGTCGACGACCAGCCGTTGATCGTCGAAGAGCTCTGCGAATTCCTCGAAAGCCAGGGCTACCACTGTGTGCCGGCCCATTCGACGGCCGACGCCATCGAGCGCTACAAAGTCGACGAGGCCATTGGCCTGGTGCTGTGCGACCTGCACATGCCCGAGCGCGATGGCATCGAGCTGGTGCGCGCGATCAAGGCCATCGCCGGCCAGCAGCGCCTGTTCGAGGCGATCATGCTCACTGGCCGCGCCGACAAGCAGGACGTGATCCGCGCCCTGCGCGAAGGGTTCGCCGATTACTACCAGAAGCCGATGGACCTCGTCGAATTGCTGGAGGGCGTGAAGCGCCAGGAGGAGGTGCTGCGCGAACGGCGGCGCAACTTCCGCGAGCTGGGCAACCTGAACCAGCGTCTACAGGAGCTGGCCGAATCCATCGACGACCTCTACCAGGACCTGGAGAAAGCCCGCGGCCAGGGCACGCACCGGCGCGTCGGCGACGTGGAGGAAGGTGAAAGCGAGTTGCCGCCAGTGTTCGAGAAGCTTTCACCCCGCCAGCTGGAGGTGGCCAAGCTGGTCAGCAAGGGCAAGACCAACTACCAGATCGCCTGCGAGCTGGGCATTACCGAGAACACCGTGAAGCTGTACGTGTCGCAGGTGTTGCGCCTGACCCACATGCACAACCGCACGCAACTGGCATTGGCGTTGACGCCACGGTCTTCGCCGGTGCACCAGCGCTTTACCACCCATTAGCGGTTGTCAGTGCCGGCCCTATCGCGGGGCAAGATAGGGCCGGCACAAACACCACAAAATCCCCCGCCTCAATTGTTGGACGAATTGATCTTGGTCCAGCGATAGAAATCCGGAATCACATACTTGTAGGTGTCCAGCCAGCGCTGCATGGACTGGTCGCGCTCGCGCGCGGTCTGCACCTGGGGTTGCGTGGAGGCCTGCTGGCCGCTGGACTGCACGCGCAACAGGGCTTCGGTGGCGGTTTCCGGCGGCGGCTCGCGTGGCGGCTCTTCGGCCAGGGCCGCCAGGGGGGCGAGCAGGGTCAGCAGTATCAGGCATCTGGACATCGGGAAGACCTCCGTTGGCATCATCGCGGGACGAGCCCGCTCCCACAGGGGACCGCGTCGCTCAGCTCAGCGGCGTGCGTGCGCTGGCCCTGAGTCGCTGGGCCCGGGCCTGGGCTTCGGCGAACTGCTCGGGTTTCAAGCGCAAGCGGCTCACCAGGTCACTGGCCTGCTGCCAGTTGTCTTCCACCAGCGACAAGGTCACCAGGTTCACCGCCGGCAGCGGGTTGTCCTCTTTCAACTCGATGGCGGTGAGGAACTCGAAGCGCGCCTGCTCATGGCGGCCCAGGTTCATCAGCACCACGCCCAAGTCGTTGCGGATCTTCTCGTCGGTGGGCGCCAGGCGCACCGCGCGTTGCAGGTTCTGCAACGCCTGCACGTCATCGCCGCGGGCCGAGGCCAGTTGGCCGAGACCATGCTCGGCCTCGGCCGCCAGGCAGCCGCCGAGCAGGCTGCGGTACAACGGCTCGGCCTCGCTGCGCCCGAGCAGGCGCGACACCTTGGCCTTGCGCAGGCGCACCGCCTCCAGGCTGTCGGGCAGTTTTTGCAGATGGGCCAGGCTGGCGTGGGGCCGGCCGTCGTTGACCATCTCGTCGGCCAGGTTCAGCGCCAGTTGCTGGTCGGCATCCGGCTTGGCGCAGGCGCCACCGCCGAACAGGCGGTCCAGGCCCTGGGGTTGCTGCCCCGCGCACCCCATCAGCAGCAACAGGCTGCCGGCCATCAGGAACACTTTCATCATCGCCCCTCCCCCTAGGACCCCAACGCCCGCGCCAACGCGGAAAAACCCGGCCCGGCCAGCACGATGAGCAAGGCCGGGAACAGAAACATCATCATCACCGCCGACATCTTCGCCGACATCTTCGACACCCGCTCTTGCAAGCCGGTCAGGCGGCGGTCGTCGAGCAGGTCCTTGAGCGCCAGCAGCGACTTCATCGCGCCGCTGCCCTGCAGAAGCAACTGCTGCAGGATCACGCAGGTGTCGAGGTATTCGTCCACCGCCAGCAGGCGCGCGCTTTTCTCCAGTTCCGCGCCCAGCGCCAGGCCCGAGTCGACCCGTTGCAGCACCTGGCGCAACTCTTCGCTGATCTCTGGCACCAACATCCGCCCCTCCTGGCTCAGCACGCGCAGCGCCTGCTCCACCGCAAGGCCGGTCTCGAAGAGGATGCGCAGCAGTGGAATCAGTTGGCTGACCTCCGCGGCGATACGCCGCTGGCGCCGCGCCGCCGCCGCTGCCAGCAGGCGCTTGGGCAGCAGGTAGCCGGCGCCCAGGGCGATCAGCGGCAGCACCAGCCAATGCAACGGCCCGGTGCCCGTCACCCCGTGCTGCAACACCAGCACCACGCCCATCGCCAGCAACGGCAGGCCCAACTGCACGGCGGCGAACAGCGCGCGCTGACGGCTGCGGCGCCAGCCGAGGCGGTCGAGCAAGCCCTGGGTTTCGCTGTCGAGCTTCTGCAGGCGACGGCCCAAGGGGCTGCCACCCAACCACTGCAGCCAGTCGTTCAAGCGCTCCTCGCGGGCCATGCGGCCTTGCAGGCGCCGCGCCACCAGGTAACGGCCGCGCCACTGGCGGGCGAGTTGCAGCGCCAGCAGGGCGAAACCGGCGAACAGACACAGTGCGGCGATCAATAGGGCCATGCTCAGAGGCTCCTCATCATGCGCCACAGCACCAGGCAACCGAGCATTTGCAGGGCGAAGGCCATCAGCAGCAGCAGTTGCCCGTGGGCGTCGCGCCACATGGCCAGCAGGTAGTTGGGGTTGGCCATGAGGAAGTAGCCGACCATGCACAGCGGCAGCGCGCCGAGGATCCACGCGGTCACGCGGGTCTCACCAGTCATGGCCTTGAGCTGACGACCGCCCTGCTCGCGCTCGCGGATCAGCTTGATCAGGTTCTCCATCAGTTCGCTGGCGTTGCCGCCGTAATGCTGGTTGATGCGCAGGCCCAGGGCGAACAGGCGCAACTCGTCCTGGCCATACAGCTCGGCCAGCTCGTGCATGGCGTCGTCCAGCGGCACGCCCAACTGCACGTTGCGCCGCACCCGGCCCAAGGCCGAGCGCAGTGGCTCGCGGGTGCCATCGACGCCGCCGAGCACCGCGTCGCTCAGCGTGCGCCCGGCCTTGAGGCTGCGCACGCTGTAGTCCAGCAGGCCTGGCAGTTGCTCGACCAACTGGCGCACGCGGCGACGGCACAACCAACTCAGGTAGAAGTACGCCGTCAGCGGCACGCCCAGCAGCACCATCAACGCCGCCACCCAGCCGCTGGCCAGCAGCGCCAGCAGCACCAGCGCCAGCCAACCCAGCAGCCAACGCCGTGGGCGCACCTCGATATGCGCCAGGCCCGCGCGCAACAGCAACGGGTCGAGCCAGTCACGCCGGGCGCTACCGCTGCGTACCGCGCGGTAGGCACGGCCCAGGCGTTGCAGCACGCGCTCCTCGCCGCGCTTGTGCAAGCCCAGGCGCAACAGCACCAGCGCCACGCCCAACAGCAGCGGTGCCAGGGCCAGCAGCAGCGGCCCGATCACAGCACGCCCTCGTGGAGCAACTTGGCGCCCGCCGGGTGGTGCGCCTCGCGCAGGAAGCTGTCGCCATTGCGCCGGTCGAGGCGGAACAGGGTATTGGTGACGTACACGTCGTCGCGCACGCCCACCACCTCGAGCACTTCGCTGACGCAGCGCCGGCCATCGGCCAGGCGGGTCAACTGGATGACCACGTCCAGCGCCGCGCAGATCATCTGCCGCAAGGTCTTCTCGGCCACCTGGCGGCCGGTCAGGCCAACCAGGGTTTCCAGGCGCAGCAGGGCATCCTGGGCCGTGTTGGCATGCACCGTGCTCATCGAGCCGTCATGCCCGGTGTTCATCGCGGTGAGCACGTCGATCACCTCGGCGCCGCGAATCTCGCCGAGCAGGATGCGATCCGGGCGCATGCGCAGGGCGTTGCGGATCAGTTCGCTGGCCTTGATCTCGCCGTGGCCCTCGGCGTTCGGCGGGCGGGTTTCCAGGCGCACCACGTGCGGGTGGTGCAGTTGCAGTTCGGCGACGTCCTCGATGGTCACCAGGCGCTCCTGCGGGGCGATCATCTGGCTGAGGATGTTCAGCAAGGTGGTCTTGCCGGTACCGGTGCCGCCGCTGACCAGGACGTTGCAGCGCCGCCCCACGGCGCGCTCGAAGAAGTCGAAGATCGGCTGGTCGATGGCCCGGGTGGCGAGCAAGTCGGCGCTCTTGAGCATGTCCTGGCGGAACTTGCGGATCGACAGGCACGGGCCGTCCAGTGCCACCGGCGGGATGATCGCGTTGACCCGGCTGCCATCGGGCAGGCGCGCGTCGACCATCGGCGACGATTCGTCCAGGCGCCGCCCGAGCGGCGCGAGGATGCGCTGCATCACCCGCTCCACATGGTGCGCGTCGATGAAGCGCAGGTCGGTCTGCTGCAACAGCCCGGCGCGTTCGACGAATACCCGGTATGGCCCGTTGACCAGGATCTCGGTCACGCTGACATCGCGCAGCAGCACCTCCAGTGGGCCGAAGCCGGTGAGCTCGTCGACCAGTTCCTCGGCCAGGCGCTCCATCTCGTAGCGCGACAGCGCCAGGCGCAGGCGGCCGACGTAGTCGCCGACCTGTTCGAGGATGAACTGCGCCAGCGCCGGGCGCGCGCCTTCGAGCAGGTTGCGCCCGGTGTCCTCGATGGCATCGATGACGAAGCGGTGCAACGCACGCTTGAGCGCCTGCGGGTCGCTGGCGGCGTGGCGCGCGCCGCCGAAGGGTTCGTCGCCGCTCATTTGCTGCCCCACAGCCGGCGCAGCCAGGTGAAGGTCGGTGGCGCGAGGTTTTCCGAGCGCCGCGCCAGGCGCTCGCCGAGGCCTCGCAGGGCTTGGGTCAGGCCTTCGCGGGGGGCCAGTTCGAACAGGGTCAGGCCCTGGTTCTTGACGTTCAGGCGCACCTCGGGGCTGTACGGGATGACCTTGAGCAACGGCAACGCGTAGCGCTTGGCCAGGGCCTCGGCGTCGGGAGCGACATGGCGCAGGTAGCGGTCGACCAGCAGGCTGGCGTGCTCCAGCTTGATGCCGCGATCGCGCCACAGCTCCAGCACGTCGAGGTTGCGCCGGCAGTCGAGGATGTTCTGGTCGGTGTAGACGATCAGCTTGTCGCAGTGACTGACGACGGTGCGCAGCGCCTCGCTGTCGGCATGCCCGGTGAGGTTCACGACGATGTGCTGGAAGTGCTGGCGCAGGGCGCTGAGCAGCATGTACAGCTCAGCGGCGCTGGTCTGGGCCAGGGGCTCGTCGTTCTCGGCGTAGGCGAGGATGCGCAGCCCGCCCTTGTCACGGGTGAAGGCGCTGTCGATCAGGGTGGTGTCGAGCCGGCGCAGGTGGCGCAGGGCGTCACCGAAATGGAACGACGCCTCCAGCCCGAGCAGGGCCAGGCTGTCGCCGCGCGGCAGGCCAAGGTCGAGCAACAGGGTCTGCTGGCCGCTCTCTTGCACCACGCGCGCCAGGTGGGTGGTCAACAGCGCGCCATCGGCACCGCGCTGGGCGCCGTAGAGCACGGTCAGGCCACCCAGGCTGGGGTTGTTGGTCACCGCCGGCAGGCGCTTGCCCAGGCGCCGCACCAGCCCGGCCACCTCGCTGGCGCGTGAGCCGTAGGCCACGAAATCACGTGCACCGGCGCGCATGGCGTGCAGCACCAGCTGGTTGTCCATGCCATCGCCCAGGGCGACGATCGCCAGCATCGGCTTGGCCTCCAGCACGCCTTCGATCAGCGCGCATTGGCTCACCAGTTGCTCGCGGTCCAGGCCGATGAAGACCAGGTTGCTGAAGGTCACGTCGACCAATGCCAGCAGCTCGTCGAGGCTGCCGGCGCTGGCGCCGATCACCTGGCCCAAGGGCGTCAGGGCGCCCTGCAACCAGTGCAGGTCGTCCTCGTTGCGGGTAAGCGCCAGGTAGGTCTGGTTCAGGCTCTCGCTCATCGTGATAACCCACTGCGGCCATTGAAGTTGCCGTTTTCCATGAAGAACAGGCGGCCCCAGCTGGGGTCGTAGGTGCGCAGGTCTTCACCGGGCAGCTCGGGCAAACGGGCGTTGGCGGCCAGCGGCTGGACCAGGTGCGGGGTGACGATCATCAGCAGTTCGGTTTCCTCGCGTACCAGCGACGATTGACGGAAGAACGCGCCGATCACCGGCAGGTTGCCAAGACCAGGGAACTTGTCCACCGCCGAACGGGTATTGCTGCTGATCAGCCCGCTGATGATGAAGCTCTCGCCATCGGCCAGGGAAATGCTGGTGTCGGTGCGACGCACGCTCAGACCAGGTACTGCGGTGCCAGCTATGTTCACCGCGTTAGTGAAGTCCAGTTCGCTGACTTCCGGTGCGACCTTCAGAGTGATGCGATCACGGCTGATGACCGTGGGGGTCAGCGCCAGGCGCACACCGAACTCCTTGTACTCGATCGACACGTTGTCGCTACCGGCGCTGGGCACCGGGATGGGGATCTCGCCGCCGGCCAGGAAGCTCGCGGTCAGGCCGCTGAGCACGGTGAGGCTGGGGCGTGCCAGGGTGTAGGCGAAACCGCTGTTCTCCAGGGCGTTGATCGCCGCAAGGAAACGGCTGCTGCCGCCGCCCCAGACGATGTTGAAGACGCCGTTGTCGAGGGGCATACCTGGACGCACATCGGCATAGCTCACCGGGTTGCTACTGGTCTGGATACCTGGCACGTGGTCAGGGCGCACAAAGGTGTTAGGCACAGTGCCCGGCGATCCGAACAGGGTATTGTTGGATCCCTTGAAGAACAGCCGCACCCCGGCTTCCTTGTACTTGCTGCGGCGCACTTCGACGAAGCGGATGTCGGCCTGCACCTGGGTCGGCAACGCGGCGTCCTGGGACGGCAGCAGCGCGGCCTCGGCCATGTCGACCGTGGCCCGGCCCTTGACGAACAGCATCGCCCGATGGGGTGCCGGCGCGCAGGCGGTCCACAGCATCAGCGTGGTATTGCCGGGACCGACGGCGGTCAGCAACACGGCGCGCTCGCCGCTGGCCTGCACATCGGCGACCTTCGGCTCGCCCACCGCCACCCGACTGATGGCCAAGGGCAGGCGTAGCTCCTGTTGCAGGCCCTGGTCCATTTCGATCACCGAGGGCAACTGGGCGACCGCCTCGCAGCCCTTGGCCGCCGCATGGGCCCGGGGCAGCAGCGCAGCCAGGGCCAGCGCGCAGCACACAAGAGTGAACATTCGCTCGGAACTACGCATCGCGGCATCCTTGCTGGGTCAGGGGGTCTTGTTCGCGTCGTCAGCGCCCTTGGCGCCACGGATGATCTGCATGCCCGGCACGCTGCCGGCGGGCGCGGCCGTGGCCAGCGGTACCTGGGACAGCTGGCTGAAGCGGTAGAGGTCGCGGTTGGCGCTGTCCACCTGCGGGGTGGCGCTGGGGTCGGCCCAGTAGCGGGCCAGGCGCTGTTCATCGGCGCTGCGCACGGCCAGGCGCAGGGTGCCGGCCTGGGCCGCGAGCATCAGCCGGCTGGCCAGCGCCTCGGGCACCGCCAGGGCCACGGTGCGAGTGCCGCTGCCGCTGCCGATCATCGCCTGGTCACGACGGGCTTTGATTTCCTCGGGGGTCTGGGCCGGGCGGCCGTCGTTGGCCAGGCCCGTCTGCTCGCCGACGCTGAGCACGCGCAACGCCGGCACCACGACCTGGGCGGAGGCCTGCGGATGGTTGTTTTCCTCGCGCAGGAACAGCAGCACATCGACGTAGTCGCCGGGGCGCAATTGCCCGGCAGCGCCGACCACCTCGTCGACGCCCACGGCCACCGCTCGTTCATGCGGGCGGATCATCCGCGCCAGCGGCCCGCCCGCCTGGAAGCTCGACGCGTCCAGCCAGGTGCCCGCCGCCAAAGGGCGGTCGCTGCTGCGCCCGACGACCTGCTCGATGCGCTGGAAAGCGCTGGCCGGCACCACTTGCAGGCGCTCGACCACAACATCCTCTTCGCTCAACGGGGTATTGGCCGGCACCGCCTTGCGCAGCACCACGATGGGCGAGCCAGGTGGTGGAGCGGGAGGCGCAGGCGCCGGGGCGACGAGCGGTTGCTCGGCACTTGGCATGACCGGTGCCGGTGCTGGCGCAACTGGACGGCTGAGGGTCAGCCCCCAGTAGCCGGCAAGCAAGGCGGCGAACAGGAACAGGGCAGCCAGCATCATGGTCAAGCGACTGCTCATGTCCGCCCCTCCCTGCACCCAAACGCGTGATGTCAAAAAGTAACTATTTCGCTATTGAACGGTAGCGCAGACAGCCTCGTTCGCCATGAGGGCGGTCGGCTTTTTTCAGCCGTAAATTTGACGCACTGAGAAAACAGTCACTTAGATAACCTGATTAAAACCAATACTTTATGACTAACTCCTTTTTACATTTGCAGCTTGGCGCAGCTTGGCAATCCTGTGATGTCAAAGGGGTGTCACTTTGCCGCATCCCGAAACCGGCGCCGGTCGGCGCAAGGAGATGTGCCATGTTGCTGAAGATGTATTGCCATTGCGTGAGCTTCCTCAAACGCAAGGACGGCGCCTCGGGTATCGAGTACGCCGTGATCGCCGCGATGGTCGCGGTGGCGCTGGCGGCGTTCGTCACCCCGATTTCCGCCGAGGTCACTGCCTTGATGACCAAGATCAAGACCGCCATCACCACCACCCCTTGACCCTGCGCCGAACGCCCGCCCTGTGAAGCCCACGACCCGGAGCCGACCATGCCGACCTCTTCCTTGCGCCAACAGATCCTATTGGTGGACGACGAGGAAGAGGCCCTGCTGGAATTGGCCGAGTTGCTGGAGAACGAAGGCTTCCAGTGCCACACCGCGACCTCGGTGAAACTGGCCCTGCATCACCTCACCCGCCACCCCGACGTGGCGCTGGTGATCACCGACCTGCGCATGCCCGAAGAGAGCGGCATCGGCCTGATCAAACGCCTGCGCGACCATACCGCCCGCCAGCACCTGCCAGTGATCGTGATGTCCGGGCATGCGGGGATGGACGATGTCAGCGACCTGTTGCGTCTGCAGGTGCTGGACCTGTTCCGCAAGCCGATCTACCACGCCCGGTTGCTGGAGACCCTGGACAACCTGTTTCCCAAGCCGTTGCTGCAGGTGGCCAAGTAACGAGGTGACCCTCACCCTGTAGAGCGGGCTTGCCCCGCGATAGGAACATTGCGCCGGGAATACAACCCGCTGCCACACCGCTACAACTGATAACTGAAACTCACCGTGAACCTCGGCCGCCGATTCAGGCTGTCCAGCGCGATATCCGACATCGGCTTGGCCACCTCCAAGGCAATGTTGTAATAGCGCGCATCACCGAAACGCACCCCCACCGCCGCCGACGAAAGCTTGGCCCTCTGCACGTCCAGCTCGTTGAACCAGGCCCGCGCCGCATCCAGCACCACGTAGGGCTGCATGACCTTGAGCCAGGCGCCATCGCGCTGGAAGCTGTAGTTCACTTCGTAGGCCAAGCCCCAGCCCTTGTCGCCGGAAGCCTGGTCGCTGGGGTAGCCGCGGCCGAAGTTCTGCCCGCCGAACACCGCGCGCTCGCTGTCGGGCAGGCTGTCGTTGCTCCAGTAAGCTGCTGCCGAAGCGACGCCCTGCCAGTGGTCGAGGAAGTTATCGCTTTGCGCCCCGGACAGACGCAGGCGCAGGAAGTCTAGGTCGTAGCCGGCGTTGGTGCGCGCACCAAAGTGATCGAGGCCCTGGTACACGCCGGCACTGAGGATCCGCAGCCGACGCGCCTCGGCCTTGCGCCAGTCGCCCTCGAACGACAGCGCACGCAGGTCGGTTTCGCTTTTCAGCTCCAACGGCAGGCCGACCACCTGGTAGTCGATGCGGTCGTTGACCGCATAGAAACGCCCCACCACCTCCAGCCACTCGGTGGGGGATGCGATCAGCGGCTGGCTCAAGCCAATGGCGTAGCGCTCGTTCTCCCGGTGCTGGGTCAGGTCGATGCCGTTGTCCAGGCGGATGCGGGCTTTCGGGTCGCTGCGGTAGCGCGAAGCCGAGAGCAGCAGCTGGGTGCCCTCGTCATCGACGAACTGGCCATAGTCGAGGCGCCAGTAACGCTCCTTGTCCTCGCCCGGCGGCACCAGCACGCTGGCGCTGAGCTGTTCGGCGAAGCGGGTCTGGGCATTGCTGGTGGCGCCGAACAGCGCTTGCAGGTCGTCACGGTTGCCATCGCTGAGGTTCATGCTGGTGGTGAACGGCTTGCGCGAGGCCTGGGCGACCAGCCGGGTGGCGCCGTCGGTGGTGCCGGGGGGCGGCACCTGGGCCTGGAAGGTCACCCCAGGGATACGGCTGATCAGGCTGGTGTAGCGCTCGAAGGTCTTGCGGGTCAGCGGGCGCTCGGCCTTGAGCTTGGCCACCAGGCGGTCGAGGTAGGCGCGGGCCGGGCCGATGTCACCTTCGACCTGGTGATCGCGGATGTAGCCCTCCACCAGCACCACTCGCACGCGGCCATCGGCGAAGTCCTGGGGCGGCAGGTAGGCATATGACAGCAGGTAGCCGTCCTGCTGGTAGCGCTGGGTCAAACGGCGGGTGACGTCGATCAGCTCGGCCAGGGTGACCTTGCGGTTGAGCAGGGGGCGGTAGTGATCGCGCAGGTCGCTCAGCGGGTACACCGTGCCGCCCTCGAAACGCACCTTGCGCACCTGCACCTCGGTGCTCATCAACAGCGGCGGCTGCTGCGGGGTGGCCAGTGGCGGCACCTGCAGGCCGGGCGCGCTGGGGCGATAGGCATCCATGGGCAGGTTCGGGGTGGGCAGGCGGCGTTCGGTTTCGTTGCTGTTGAGGAAACTCGGCAGGGGTTCGGCACGGGCCACGCAGGCCCAGGACAGCACCAGCATCGTCACGACCAGTGGACGCATTCGGACACTCCATGATCCGGGGGTTAGGTGCCCGCCGCTGTCAAACAGGCTGGGGGACCTGTAGGCGCGGGCTTGCCCCGCGATGAGGCGGGGCCTGCTACAAGCGTAGGTGCTTGCCGCAGGCCCGTCGACTCAACGCTGGCCGCCCCCCAAGGCGCCGCTCACGCCGCCCAGCACACCACCGATGCCACCCGCCTGCCCACCACCACTACCGGTGAGCAACCCACCGGCCTGGCCGACCGCGGTGCCCACCGCGCTGACCGTGCTGCCCAACTGGCTGACCACCGGGTTGCCGCTGGCCGCGCTCAACTGCCCGCCCGCCGATGCCACCGCGCCACCGGCCTGGTTCAGCAGCCCGGCCACTGGCGCGCCCACGCCGGTGCTGGTGCCAACCTGCTGGGTGACGCTGGCCACGCTGCCCAGCACCGGGCTCAGCCCTGCCCCGACCTGTTGAGTGAGCGCAGCCACTGGAGCGCCCGCCGCGGTGTTGGTCACACCATTGCCGCCAACCACGGTGCCGAGGCTGGCGACCGTGTTGCCCACCTGACCCACAGTGCCACCGACCGTGGCGAGGCTGGGATTGCCGACGCCACCCGCCAAGCCGTTGCCGGCGCCTGCGACCACGCCACCGACGGTTTCCAGCAGCCCTGTGCGCGGGCCACCACTGGTCGGGGCCAAGCCGCTGCCGATGGCCACCGTGCCCCCCAGGTTGCTGACGGTCTGTCCGAGGGTGTCGGTCAATGGGTTGCCGTTACCCGCGCCCGCCAACTGCTGGCCTGCTTGGTCCAGTGTGCCGCCGACACGGTTCAGGGTCTGGTTCAGCGGCCCGGCCAAGCCGGTCTGGCGGGTGGCATTGACGACGGTGTTTTCCACCAGCGACACCACCGGCACCAAGGCATCGCTGACGCCTTGGGTGGCGCCGCTCAACGGCCCGCTGGTGCCGATTGGCGTCAGGGTGTTGCCCAGCATGGTCACCGCCTGGCCCACCTGGTCGACGCCCTGCCCGACCCCGGCGACCACCTGGTTGACCAGCGGTACCTGCTCGACCAGCGAACTGTTCGCCAGCCCCTGAACCCCATCGCCCAGGCCACTGACGCCTGTGCCGAGGTTGGCGGTGGCGGCGCCGACCACACCCAGGGTGGTGCCGACCGCGTTGTTGCCAGTGCCCAGTTGCCCAAGGCCGTCGCTCAGGCCGCTGCCGATGCTGTTGACGGCATCGCCGGTGGACGAGACTAGCGCGCCGACGCCACCGGTCAGCGAGGTATCGCCCGCGATGGGCAGCGAGCCCACCACCTGGCCAAGGTTGCTGAGACCATCGCCCAGGCCGGAGACGGTATCGCCCACCTGCCCGACCACCTGGCCGGTGACCAGCGGCGTGGGCGTGCTGCCGCCACCGGTGCCGCCATCGCCACCGCCTGGGGTGCCACCGCCGTTGCCTGGGTTAGTGCCGCCGCCTCCGGTGCCGCCTGAGCCACCGGTGCCGGCCGTGCCACCGCTGCCTGCGCCACCCGAGCCATCGCTGCCCGCCGCACCGGCCGCGCCATCCGCAGACGAGCCATCGACTTCGCTGTGATGGCCGCCGCCGCCACTGCTGCAGCCTGCCAGCCCCAGCGCCATGATGAGTGCCAGCGCCGTACCCGTCTTGATCCACGCGTGATTGTTCATGTGGGCGACTCCTGCCGCTGTTGGTGGTGGGATGCGCGGGGCCGTTTGCGGCGCCGTGATCCTTTCAATCAGCAGTGAAGCTCTGGAGGGTGGGGGCGGATAGGTCGTAAGTTGGTATTAAGACCGGAGGCAGGGGGCCAGCACCGAATAAAACCATAACTAATTCAATTACTTATATTGTATGGATTGGGCGCACTACGGATGGGATAGTGATAACTGACTAGTTATCGCGCTGGGTTTGGGGCTGATAGGTGCCTCTCAACCCCGATGCAACCTCAGGCCAACCCACCCAAATCACTCATTCACCTGAAACTCCACCCGCGCCGTCTCCCCACTTTCATCCAGCGCACTCAACTCGATCCGCCCCGCCTGCTCGAAGCGCACCAACAAACTGTCCTGCCCCTGGGTCTCCCCCACCGGCTGCCCATTGACGAACCACCAGCGCTGCCCTGCCCCCCCCAACGCCGAAACCCGCAACTGCAAGGGCTCATGGCTGGTCGCTGGCCGGCGCAGGTCATCACCCGCCCGTACCCCCACGATCGACAACGGCGGCGCACTGGCCGGCACCTGCGGCGGGCAAGCCGGGTCCACCACCGGCAGGCGCGCGGCACGCCGTTCGACCCTGGGTAGCCAGGGCTCCAACGGCGCAGGCCACAAGGCCACCTCACGGGCCCTGGCGCCCGCGCAAGTGGCATCGACACGCAGCCCCCGGTCATTGACCCACACCGTTTCCCGCAACCCCAACCCCAACGGCTGGTCCGCAGCCTGCAAGGTCGGCGGCGTAGTGCCGTCGAGGGTCCAGGCAAAGCGCTGGCGCCGACACTCGGGATCCTGCCGGCTCATGGGCTGGCCCAGTGGCCAGCAGATCGCGGCCACGCCGACGCTGGACGGCACCGCGGCCACCGGCACGGCGATGCCGCGCTGGCTGTCGCGGTTGCTCAACAGGTCGTGCACCTGGAGCATCAGCGGCGCCGCCGAGGCCAGGCCGAACTGGCCGGGCACCGGGGTGCCGTCGGGGCGGCCGATCCACACACCGATCAGGTAGCGCGGGCCGACACCCACCGACCAGGCATCGCGAAAGCCATAGCTGGTACCGGTTTTCCACGCCAGTTGCGGGCGCTGCACCAGCTCGGCGTGGGGGTCGCGGTCGGGGCGCGCCTGGCCGCTGAGGATGCGCCGGGTAATCCACGCCGCCCCCGGCGACAGCAGGCGCCGCTCCACCAGCGGGTCCTGCGGTTGCAGGCGAATGCGCGCGCTATGGCCGTCCCGGGCCAAGGCCGCGTAGCCGCCAACCAGATCCTCCAGGCGGCTGCCGGCACCGCCGAGAATCAGCGACAGGTTCGGCTCGGCCAGCGGCGGCAGCACCAGCGGCATGCCGCCCATGCGCAACTGCGCGGCGAAGCGCTTCGGGCCGTAGGCTTCGAGTAACTGCACCGCCGGCAAGTTGAGCGACAAGGCCAGCGCCGAGCTGGCCGACACCGGGCCGCTGAAGCCCATGGAGAAGTTACCGGGGCGGTAGTCGCCGTAGCGCCGAGGCACGTCTTGCAGCAGCGACTCGGAATGGATCAGGCCATCGTCCATGGCCATGCCATAGAGGAACGGCTTGAGCGTCGAGCCGGGCGAGCGCAAGGCATGGACCATGTCGACATGGCCGAAGCGCCGTGCGTCGTTGATGTCGATGGAGCCGATATAGGCACGCACCGCCATGCTTTGCGCCTCGACCACCAGGATCGCCGCCGAGGTGCGCTCGGGCAGGCGCGCGCGCCAGCCCAGCAGCAGGTCTTCGAGGCGTCGTTGCAGCGCGGCGTCGAGGGTGGTGCGGATCAGCGGCGGGCTGCCCGGGGTATTCAGGCGCCGAGCCAGCAACGGGGCCAGGGCCGGTTCCTGGCGAGGGGCAAGCAGCAACGGCTCCTCACGGGCTTCGTCGAGGCGCTGCTGCGGCCACACCTGGTATTCGCCCAGGCGTTGCAAGACCTTGTCGCGGGCCCGCTGGGCGCGCTCGGGGTGACGGTCAGGGCGCAGGCGGCTGGGCGCCTGGGGCAACACGGCGAGCAGCGCCGCCTCGGCGGGCGTGAGCTGCCTGGGCGACTTGCCCAGGTACGCCCAGCTGGCGGCCGCCACGCCCTGCAAGGTGCCACCGAAGGGCGCGCGGTCGAGGTACAGCTGGAGGATCTCGGCCTTGGACAAATGCCACTCCAGCTGCGCCGTGCGCCACAGCTGGCGCAGCTTGCCGCCCAAGGTGCGGTCGTGCGGGTCGAGCAGCCGCGCCACCTGCATCGACAAGGTGCTGCCGCCCGACACCACGCGCCCGCCGCGCAGGTTCAGCCAGGCAGCGCGCGCCAGGGCCAGCGGGTTGACCCCTGGGTGGTTGTAGAACCAGCGGTCCTCGTAGGTCAGCAGCGCCTCCAGGTACAGCGGCGACACCTCGTCGGGGCTGACCGGGTAACGCCAGACACCGTCGGCGTCGGCGAAGCGCCACAGCGGCGTGCCGTCTTCGGCCAATACCACGCGAGCGAGGTCGTCACCGGGCAGTGGCAGCGGCCACAGGCGGTCGGCCAGCCACAGCAGCGCCGCCGACAACGCCAAGGTGACGGCAAGGCCGCGCACGGCCCGCGCGCGAACTAAGCTTGGCATCGGGAACCGACCTGGCCAGGTGATGGCCAAAGCCTTGGAATCGCCGATTCGATCATCAGGAAGCGACTATGCATGTAGAAGGTTTTTTCGAGTGGCTGGGCCAGGCACTGGGTTCGTTGATCCGTTTCATCGTCGATGGTTTGAGCGGGCTGTTCAACCTGCTGGCCAACGCCGGGGGCAACTTCATCGATGGCTTGGCGCGCACGCTGGGCATGGACACGTCGCTGGTCAGCATCCTGGCGCTGATCGTCGGGCTGATGCTGCTGTATTCGGCGGTGCGCGCGTTCATGCGAGCGTCGATCGTGCTGGGAATCATCTGGGCGTTGCTGGGGTTGTGGGTGTTGAGTTGGGTGGTGCATTGAACGACGCGCACTCTCCCTGCAGGAGCGGGCTGGCCCCGCGATAGCGTCAGACCAGGCAGCATCGCTGGCCCTGCTGACGCTATCACGGGGCCAGCCCGCTCCTGCAGGGGGAGTGCGCGTTCGTGCTAGCGGTTCTTGACCACCATGTCCCCCTGGCTTTCCCCCACCGCCTGCAGGTTCGGCCGGTACATCGACTCCACCTGCGGCGGGGGAATGCGGTAGCTGCCCGGGGTCACCGCGCGGGCCAGGTACAGCAGGTGGGTGGTGCCGTAGCTGTCGAGCTTGAGCGCCGCCACGTAGCGGTCGTCACGGTACTCCTGGTGAACCACGCTGGCGTTCTGCATCGACTCGCGCCACTGCTTCACCGCGCTGCTGGCGTTCTCCAGGCTGGCGGCGCTTTGCGCGAGGTTCTGGTTCTCCAGCTCCAGGCCCGCCGGCAGCAGGTCGACCACCAGCGCATCCGGCACCTGGCTCTGCGCCTTGAGCGCCAGGTGCACCAGCACCAGGTCACCGCTGCGCAGGTTGCGCAGGTCCAGCGCTTGGCCGTTCATGCCCAGGTACTCGCGGCGAATCTCCATGCCATTGCCGCTGGCCGCCGGTGCCTGGCGCAGGTAGCCGGAGAGCGTCAGTTGCTGGTACAGGGTCTCGCTGCCCTGGTTCTGAATACTCAGCGGCGAAGCCAGCAGCGGGCCTTCGAGCTTCATGCCCGACTCGGCGTTGTTGAACTCGCGCACTTCACCGGCGCTGTCCAGGCGCGCCTGCCAGTTGCCCTCGGGTTTGCCCAGCAAGCCACGCCCGGCGAGGAACAGCGCGTTGCGCTCCTGGGTCGACAGCCAGCGGTTGGCGGCCAGCTCGTCGGACAGCGCGAACAGACGCTGGTCGACCTGGTTGCCGGCCAGGTCGTTTTCCTGCAACAGGGCAAGGATCAACGCCTGGTCACGCACGGCACTGCCGTAGTCGGCCAGCCAGCCCTTGCCGCGGCCGATCGCCAGGCCCGCCTGCAAGGCCTGCTGGGCACGCGGCTTGTCGCCCATCTTGTCGAGCGCCACCGCCAGCTGCACCAGCGGCAGGCCGGAACGCGCGTCGCTGCGCCGCTCGAACAGGCTGCGCAGGGCGCCCAGCGGCGCCTGTTGGCTGCGCGCCAGCACCAGCGCGGCGTAGGCCTGCACGGCGAAGCGGGTGTGCTCGGCGTTCTCGCTGTAGTCGACTTCGATCAGGTTGCGCTCCTGCACGTAGCGCAGCAGGCGCTCGTTGGCCTTCTTCAACGCTTCGGCAGGGACGCCGTAGCCTTGCTCGCGGGCGCGCAGCAGGAAGTCGCTGACATAGGCGGTCAGCCAGTATTCTTCTTCGCTGTCCGAACTCCACAGGCCGAAGCTGCCGTTATAGCGCTGCATGCCCAGCAGGTGCTCGATGCCCATCTCGATCTTGCGCTTGCGCACCTCGGCCGGCTCGCCCTTGATGCCCAGGCGCTTGAGGCTTTCGGCGTCGGCGTAGAGCGAAGGGTACAGGCCACTGGTGGTCTGCTCCAGGCAGCCGTAGGGGTAGGCTTCGAGGGCGCGGATCTGCTCAGCGAGGTTCAGCGGCGGGCGGCTCGACAGCGCCAGGCTGGCTTCCAGGCCCGCCGGCTCGAACAGCGCCAGGTCGCCTTCGGGCAGGCTCCAGGGCTGCTCCTTCAACGCCACGCGGTAGTGCTTGAGCATCGCCGGGTAGGCTGGGCGCACACCGAGGGTCCATTCACGTTCGAAGGTGTTGGCCGGCTCGCCGGGCAGTTGCAGCCCGGTGACGCTCACCCGCACCTTGCCCTGGCCCAGGCCACCTTCGGCCTGCACCGGAATCAGCAGCGTGCTGCGCTGGCCCACGGCCAGGGTGACGTTCTGCTGGGCGGCGGCGGTGAGGCTCAACTGGCCCTCGGTGCTCAATTGCACGTTCAGCTGCTGGGCGCGACCAGAGAGGTTGGCCAGGTCGAGCGCCAGGCGGGTCTGGTCGCCGCCGGCGAGGAAGCGCGGCGCCGACAGCTCGGCGATCAGCGGCGCGGCCACCACCGTCTTGCCTTCGGCGACGCCGAAGTGTTCGTCGGTCCAGGCCTGGGCCATCAGGCGCAGCTCGCCGTTGAAGTCGGGAATGTCGACGCTCGCCTGCCCCTCGCCCTGCTCGTCGAGGGTCACCGGCACGCTCTGCTGGGCGACGATGGTCACCGTGGTGTTGGGGCGTTTGCCACCCTTGGCCATGGCCGCGTCGCCACCGAACGCCAGGCTCGCCAGGCGGCCCTGGCCGGCTTCGATCAACTGCCCGTAGATGTCCAGTTGGTCGGCGCCGTAGGCCTTGCGCCCGAACAGGCTGGTGAACGGGTCGGGGGTCTTGAAGTCGGTGATGTTGAGAATGCCCACGTCCACCGCCGACAGCAGCACGTGCACCTGCTTGGGCACGCTGCCGTCGGCGTTGATGGCCTTGAACTTGACGGTCAGCGGCTGTTTCGGGCGCATCTTCTCCGGCGCTTGCAGGGTCACGGCGAGCTTGCGCTCGGCGCGGTCCAGCGGCAGGTGCAGCACGCCGACGGCGCGCTTGGGCGTGGCGTTGACCTTGCGCTCGCCGGGGCGGATCACCAAGGCGCTGATATAGAGGTCGTGGCGTGCCCATTTCTTGTCCAGCTCGACCTCGAAGGTCTTGCCTGCTGCGGGCACATCAATTTCCTGCCACCACAGCGGGCCATCGCTGGACTCGATCATCAGGTAGCCGCTGCCGGCCGCCGGCGGGGTCACGGTGACCTTGGCGGTGGCGCCGTCGGCGTAGGACGGTTTGTCCAGCGCCAGCTTGACCTGATCCGGGCGCACCGCGCCGCCTTCGGCGTTGTCCTGGGCTCGGTAGCCGGCCCAGAAGCGCTCGCTGGACACCAGCCCGGTCTGCGGGTCTTCCACCTCGACCCGGTACGGGCCCCATTCCACCGGGAAGGTCAGCTTGGCCGTGGAGCCGGCCTTGACGCTGACGGTCTCCTCGGCCTGGGTGAGGAATTTCTCGTTGTAGTTGTAGCTCCAGCCGTCGCTCTGCGAGTAGTTCCAGTAGTAGTCGCGGCGCTCGCGGATCAAGCGCACCTTGAGGTCGTCGGCGGCCAGCTTGTTGCCGTCGCGGTCGGCCACCAGCACCTCGAACTCCACCGGGGCGTCGCTGTCGGTCTCCTCACCGTCGAACAGCCCGCGCAGGCCAGGCAGGCGCTCGGCGGGCCAGATCGGCTGCTCCAGGCGCCGGGTGATCGGCCGGCCGCCGGACTCCTGCAAGCTGGCCTGCACGGTCAGTTGCAACGGCGAGCGCGCCTCGGCCCAGCGGCTTTCGATGTCGACGGTGGCCTTGCCGGACGCGTCGAGGGTGACTTCGTCCAGTTCCAGGTCCTGGCTCAGTTCGTTTTCGGTGACCGAGCCGAACTGGTAGCCCGGCAGCTTCGGCACCGCTTCGCGCAGCGGGCGCACGTAGGCCTGGCCGCTCAGGCGGTTGCCCGCGGCCGGGGCGCCATAGAGGTAGCGGCCCTTGACCTGGATGCTGGCGGTTTCCTCAGGGCTGAGCGGCGTGTCGCTGCCCTTGAGTTCCAGCGCCAGGCGTTCGGGGAGGAAGTCTTCGACGAGGAACTCGTACACCTGCTTGCGCCCGCCGCCGAGGTCGAGCAACAACTGCCAGCGCCCGGTCGGCGCCTCGCTGGCCAATTGCAGTTGGTACTGGAACAGGCCGTTGGCGTCCGCTTCCCAGACGAACTTGCGGCTGACCTGCTCGTCGGGGCGGCGCACTTCCACAGTCACCGGCTGTGGCTTGAGCGGCTTGCCGTCCTGGTCGCGCAGCAGGCCGTTGAGCAGCACCGTCTCCCCAGGGCGGTACAGGTCGCGCGGGCCGAAGATAAAGAACTGCAACGGGTTGGCCTGGGGGCCGGTGATGTCGAATTCGGCCAGGTCCAGCGCGGCGGTGTTCAGGCGCAGCAGGGTGGTGTGCACGCCCTGGGTGGCGATCAGGGTGTCGGCCTTGGCGGTGATCGGCAGTTGCGCGTGGCCCTTGCCGTCGGTCTTGGCCTGGGCCAGCAGCTTGCCCTTGTCGTCGTGCAGCTCCAGGGTCACGTCGGCCAAGGCCTTGCCGCCTTCCAGGGCTTGGGCGAAGACATCGAGGCGGTCGCGGTAGCGGTGCGCGGAGACACCGATGTCGCTCAGGGTGAACAGGGTCGCGGGCTGGGAGTAGTCGTAGGTGCCCGAGGCGCGCATGACGGCCAGGTACACGCCCGGCTCTTGCAAGGGCTTGATGCCGGCGATCGGCAGCAGCACGGTCTCGCGGGTATTGCGCGCGGGGTTGAGGTCGAAGCGGCCGCTGTAGACCAGTTCGGCCATCTCCAGGGTTTCCTTGGACTGGTAGTAGTACAGGCTGCTGTTGCGGCCCCAGTTGACCAGGAAGCTGGAGAGCATGTCGGGCTTGATGCGGAAGAATTCCACGTCGACCTTGTCGACGTTCAGGGCGATCACCGGCAGCCCTTCGGCCAGGCGCGTGGGCAGCAACGAGCCGCGGCTGGCGAAGCCGATGGTGGGCTGCATGTCGCGGGTTTCCAGGCGGCTGACCGACTCGCTTGGCAGCGCGTTGCCGTTGACCGCCAGCAGGCCCTTGTCGACGGTCAGCACCAGCTTGCGCTGCGGCTCGAGGTGGCGCAGGCGCAGCTCCATCTGGTTATCGGAGAGTTCCCAGGCGCCGTCGAGCTTGCCCTTGACGGTGTCGACCAGGTGGATCTTGCTGGCAAAGTCCTGGTTGGCGTCCAGCGGCACCGAAAAGCTCACCGACAGGGTGCTGGCGCCGTCGAGCTGCACTTCCGAGACATCCAGCACAGCGAGCTCGCGGCCTTCGTAACGCTTGGCCAGCACCGCCGGGTCTTCGCGCTGCGGCGCCTTGGCCTCGACGGCCGCGCTGGCGGCGGGTTTTTCGGCGGGTGCCGGGGTGTCCTTGGAGGAGGAGTCACAGGCACTGAGAAAGGCCAGCGCGCAGGCCAGCAACAATCCTTTGTTGAGCATGGAGAGAGAACTCTTCGGCAGCGGGGTGGTGAAGGCGGAAACTATAGCGCAACCAGCGCAGGCTCACCGGGCGATGGGTGACAAGTGAGACGGGGTTCGCGCGGATAAGTTGCGGGGCGGGTAGAATTCCCGACCTTGGTTCGTGCGCTGCCAGTGCGGGCCCCCATCCCCACCACGAAGGCCCGCCCCCACGCATGCCCACCCTGCCCCTCGACTGGCGCCACCGCCCCACCCACCGCAGGGTCTGGGCCCTGGCCGCACCGATGATCCTCTCCAACATCTCGGTGCCGCTGGTGGCGCTGGTGGACAGCACGGTGATCGGCCACCTGCCCCACGCCCACCAGCTCGGCGCGGTGGCGGTGGGCGCCACCTTGTTCACCTTCATGGTCGGCCTGATGGGGTTCCTGCGCATGGGCTCCACCGGTTTCGCCGCCCAGGCGGCGGGCCGCGCCGACGGTGCTGCGCTGCGCCAGGTGCTGGTGCAGGGGCTGCTGCTGGCGCTGGCCTTCGCGCTGCTGATCGGCCTGCTCGCCCTGCCCTTCAGCCAACTGGCGCTGCACGCCATGCAGCCGAGCGCGGCGTTGCAGCAGTCCACCGAAGCGTTCTTCCACACCCGCCTGCTCGGCCTGCCGGCGGCCCTGGCCAGCTACGCCCTGGTGGGCTGGTTCCTCGGCACCCAGAACGCCCGGGCGCCGCTGGCGATCCTGTTGACCACCAACCTGCTGAACATCGCCCTGAACCTATGGTTCGTGCTGGGCCTGGACTGGGGCGTACTGGGTTCGGCGCGGGCCTCGGTGATCGCCGAGTGGAGCGCCGCGCTGCTCGGCCTGGCCCTGACCCGCCCGGCCCTGCGCGCCTACCCCGGGCGCATCGCCTGGGCCGCGCTGCGTCGCTGGCAGGCCTGGCGGCCCTTGCTGGCGGTGAACCGCGACATCTTCCTGCGCAGCCTGGCGTTGCAGGGCGTGTTCCTGCTGCTGACCGTACAGGGCGCACGCCTGGGCGAGGCCACGGTGGCGGCCAACGCCCTGTTGCTCAACGGCCTCATGCTCACCGCCTATGCCCTCGACGGCCTGGCCCATGCGCTGGAAGCGCTGTGCGGGCACGCCATCGGCGCCCGCGACCGTGAGGCGTTGCGCCGCTCGCTGGTGGTGGCCTGCGGCTGGTCGCTGATCGTCAGCCTCAGCTTTGCCGGGGTGTTCCTGGCGGGCGGGCAGGTGTTCATCGATGTGCAGACCGACATCGACAGCGTCCGCGCGGCGGCGTACCCCTACCTGCCCTACCTGGCGGTGTTGCCGCTGGTGGCGGTGTGGAGCTATTTGCTCGACGGGCTGTTCATCGGCGCGACCCGGGCACGCGAGATGCGCAACGCTATGTTGCTGTCAGTGCTGCTGGCGTTGCCGCTGGGGCTGGGGTTGCGCGGGTTCGGCAACCACGGGCTGTGGGTGGCGTTTCTGGGGTTCATGGCGCTGCGGGCGGTGACCCTGGGGTGGGTGGGGTGGCGGTTGCAGCGCAAGGGGCTGTGGGTGCGGTGAGCCGCTGCCCTTTCGCGACACAAAACCGCTCGCACAACAGGCGTCGACTTGCAGCGGGTTTGTGTTGCAAGAAGACACGGCAATAAAAGAAAAGGACCTGAAATACTTTTCCGTTTGACTCAATTGTCAATTCGCCCAGAAAGATCAAAACCGAGGCGCTGGCTGGGCTCAAGGTCGTGCAGGCACCAACAATCCCGAGTTCGGCACGTGGTGGGGATCTCCGCCCTATGGTGATGATCCTCAAGATCAAGAGTGGATCAAGGCAGGTATCGAGTATGCGAAGTCTTTCGGTTACTAGGTGGCTGATCGCCAGTCTTGTCCTAGTTATCCTCATACAATCCATATGGATCTTCACAGCCGCCCCGACGCCTGAATTGAGTCGCATCGTCTCCAACCTACCTATCGGTAAGTACAGTGCCGTCTACGAAGTGCTCAGCAACAGCGGCGGCGCGACGGTGCCGATGACGTACCTGTACTTCATCGCGCCGCGCCAGGATGACGAGCAGAAGGCCCTGGATATGCTGAAAGGTCTTTCACCGTTCCTGGTCACCCGGCAACCCGGTGCGATAGAGAGGGTGCAAGGACTGAAAGTTCATGCACGCACCCATGACACCGTCTACCGCTATTCGAGCACGGCGGTGCTCAGGGAAGACGGCGAAGTGAGCCCGGTGAGCGTGGAGCTAACGGCCACGCTGGACGATCTGCAGTGAGTTCATCGCGGGGCGATCCGACTCGCCCCGCGATGGCGACACCCGCCTTACGAAGACAGGTACGAAGACCGGGTCAGCCCCAAGCGCAGCGCATCCAGGTACTGGGTACGCTCGCGCGCGGTGATGCGGGCGCTGGCGACCTTGTCGCGGTAGTGGGTCATCAACTCCTCCGGCGACAGGTGCACGTAGCGCAGCATGTCTTCGATGGTGTCGTGGGTCTCGATGCCGGCGTGGTACACGCTGCCGTCGGCGTTCTGGTAGATGTTCACCGAGTCGGTGTCGCCGAACAGGTTGTGCATGTCGCCGAGAATCTCCTGGTACGCGCCCACCAGGAACACGCCCAGCAGGTAGTCCTCGCCCTCCCTCACCGCATGCACCGGCATGCTGGTCTCGATGCTCTGCTCGTCGACGTACTGGTTGATCTTGCCGTCGGAGTCGCAGGTCAGGTCCTGCAGCACCGCGCGGCGCATCGGCTCTTCGTCCAGGCGGTGCAGCGGGATGATCGGCAGCACCTGGCCGATGGCCCAGGTGTCGGGCAGGCTCTGGAACACCGAGAAGTTGCAGATGTACTTGTCGGCCAGCTTGTCGTTGAGCTCGTCCAGCACCTGGCGATGCGAGCGCTGACGGGCCTTGAGCGAGTTGTGCAGGCGGCGGCACACGGCGAAGTAGCATTGCTCGGCCAGGGCTTTTTCAGCCAGGGTCAGCTTGCCGTCGGCGTACTGCGCGGCCACGTCGCCCATGTAGTGGGTGGCGCGCCAGTAGGTCTCGGTGACCATCTCGATGTCGGTCGGCCCGAGCAGGTCGGCCAGCCACTGCACGGTCTCGGGCAGGGCCTCCTTGTTCTCGATGGTCGGCATTTCGTCGTTGTGGCTCTCGACGTCGGTCACCTGGATCACCAGCATGGCGTGGTGCGCAGTCAGCGAGCGGCCGCTTTCGGAGAAGATGTGCGGGTGCGGCAAGCCCTGCGCGTCGCAGAACTCCTTGAGCATGCCCACCACCACGCCGGCGTAGTCGTCCATGTCGTAGTTGATCGAGCTGGCGTTGCGCGAGTGGGTGCCGTCGTAGTCCACACCCAGGCCACCGCCGACGTCGATGTGGTCGACCGGCAGGCCCAGCGCGCGCAACTCACCGTAGTAACGGATGGCTTCCTTGAAGCCGTGCTGGTAGTCCGCCAGGTTGGCGATCTGCGAGCCCATGTGGAAGTGCAGCAGGCGGATGCCCTGGTCCAGGCCCGCGTCGCGGAAGCGCTGCACCACCGAGATCAACTGCGCGGCGGACAGGCCGAACTTGGACTTCTCGCCCCCGGTGTCGGCCCACTTGCTCGACGCCAGCGACGAAAGGCGCACGCGCAGGCCAACCTGCGGCTTGACCTTCAGCTCCGCGGCCTCCTCGATCACCAGGGCGACCTCGGACTCTTTCTCGATGACGATGAACACGTTGTGGCCCAGCTTCTGGCCCATCAGCGCCAGGCGGATGAACTCACGGTCCTTGTAGCCGTTGCAGACGATGGTGCCGCCCTTCGGCGCCAGCGCCAGCACCGCCAGCAGCTCGGGCTTGGAGCCGGCTTCCAGGCCGATGGAGACGTTCTGGGTGGCGATGATGTTCTCCACCACCGCTTCCTGCTGGTTGACCTTGATGGGGTAAAGCGCCGTGTACTGGCTCTGGTATTCCAGGCGCGCGATGTTGGCGTCGAAGGCGCCGGTCAGCTGGCGCACGCGGTCCTGCAGGATGTCCGGGAAGCGCACCAGCAGCGGCAGCGACAGGCCGCTCTGGCGCAGCTCCTCGACCTGTTCGTACAGGTCGATCGGCGCGCTGCCGGGGCCGTTGGGGCGTACTTCGACACGCCCGGCTTCATTGATGGCGAAATAACCCGCGCCCCAATGGCGGATACCATAAACACTGCGGCTGTCGGCCACGGTCCACTGGCTGCCATCGTCTTTGCGTGTGCGTCGTACGGACATTCAAGTCCCCTATAAATAAGTCGAAGACACTGCCCCGCTGGGGCGGACGCAGTGTAGAAGCTGAAAATGACGATTCATCCGTGCCAGGGTAGACCTTGGCCACGGGAACGAGTTTAGAAAGCGCTGGGCAAAAAATCGCGCCGGGGCATCAGCCACCGGATTTCTTCGCCTTGAAACCTTGCTTGGTCAACTCGGCGAGCAGCAGCTCGACGTGGTCGCCCTGGATCTCGATGACCCCATCCTTCAAGGCGCCACCGGTGCCGCAGCGGCGCTTGAGGTTGCTGGCCAGCTCCTTGAGCTGCTCCAGTGGCAGTGGCACGCCGGTCACGGTGGTCACGGTCTTGCCGCCGCGGCCCTTGCTTTCGCGGCGCACGCGGGCGATGCCGTCGCCTTCGGGGGTGACCGGCTGCTTGCAGACACAGGCGTCTACCGGCTTGCCGCAGTCAGGGCAATGCCGGCCAGCATCGGTGGAATACACAAGACCGCCCAGGGCGGCGAAGGAAGAAGCTTTCTTGGACACTTTTGTTCCTCTTGCTGAGGACAAAAAATGGTCGATGCCTGGAGCCAGGACCGACCGCGAAGCCCCACTCTGGCAGGGGCGGCGCTAACTGTCGCAGGTGCTGCGGCAGCCCGAAAAGGGCGCGCAGTGTAACGATAAATGCATCGCTTGCTAAGTACCGGATTGCGCCATTTTACGCATGTATTGCGACCTGGGCCGCGGCGGTGCGGCGACCCGACTTGCCCCGCGACAGCGTCAACGCCGCTCGCCGGGCGGCAACCCATCCTTGTAGCGCTGCAACGCCGCCAGCGAATCCGGGCAATACGGCTGCACCCGGCTCTGCGCCTCGGCCTGCTCGACCGACAGGAACCGCGCCTCCATGACCTCTTCCGGCTGCAAGCGCAACGGCCCGTCCCACACGGCGGAGAACACCGCGCACCACAGGCGGTTGCCCGGCTGGTCGAAGTAGAACTTCTCGTGAAAGCGCAGCACCACGCCGCTGACACCCAGCTCTTCCTCCAGCTCGCGCGCCGCCGAATCGGCGTAGCCCTCGCCCGCCGCCACCATGCCCCCCGCCGCCACGTCCCAGTACCCCGGGTACAGCGCCTTGCTCAGGGTGCGCCGGTGCACGCACAGCTCCCCGGCGCTGTTGAACAGCAGGATGAAGGTGCAGCGGCCGATCAGCCCGCGCTCACGCAGCTCGGCCCGCGGCAGCGCGCCCAGCGGCTCGTCGGCCGCGTCGACCCAGGCCACCAGCTCGGCATCGGAGGCCGCGCGATGCGCGACCTCGGCGGGGTTGATGGTCATGCTCAGCCCTGCGACAGCAGTTGGCGCAGGTCGATGACCGCGGCGTTGGCGCGGGAAATGTAGTTGGCCATCACCAGCGAGTGGTTGGCCCACATGCCGAAGCCGCTGCCATTGAGCACCATCGGGCTCCACAGCGCCTCCTGGGACGCCTCCAGCTCACGGATGATCTGGCGCACGCTGACAGTGGCATTCTTCTTCGCCAGCACGTCGGCGAAATCGACCTCGATGGCGCGCAGCAGGTGCGACAACGCCCAGGCCTGGCCACGGGCTTCATAGAACACGTTGTCGATCTGCAGCCACGGGGTTTCCACCAGTTCCTCGTCGAGCTGCGGCGCTTGGCCCGGCTGCACGCTCTCGGTCTTCAGGGTGCTGTTGAGCTTGACCCGGCCAACGCTGGCCGACAGGCGCTGGGACAACGAGCCCAGGCGCGTGGCGACGTCACCCAGCCAGTTGTTGAGGTTGTCGGCGCGGGTGTAGAAGATCGCGCCCTGGTCACCGGCGGCCAAGCGCGCCTGGTAGCGGCCCAGCGACTTGATGCCTTCCTCGAACTCCGACTCGCTGGACGGCAGGATCCAGCTCTTGTTGTCGAAGTTGAAACGCGGCTCGGCCTTGGCCAGGTCGGCGTCCTCGGTGGATTGCGACTGGGAGCGGGCGAAGTCCTTGCGCAGCGCGCGCGACAGGTCGCGCACCTGCACCAGCACGCCGTATTCCCAGCTGGGCATGTTGTCCATCCACAGGCCGGGCGGGAAGCGGTCGTTGGAGATGTACCCGCCAGGCTTGTTCAGCAGGGTGCCGGCGACGGTCTTGAGAGTCTCGACGGTGGTGTAGCCCACCACCATCTGCTGGTTGTTGCGCTCGGCCGCGGCCTGGGCGCTCTGCTGCACGGGGAACAGCGCCGGCTCCTGGCTCCAGTACCAGCCCAGGCCGATGCACACCAGCAGGTAAAACCCGACCAGGGTGCCCAGGGCGCGGCTCCACAGGCCGCCAAGGTAGCTACGGGTAGCGGCGCCGCGGCCTTCGACGCGCTCGCGGGGCTCGGCTTTGGCCTCGCGGTTTTTCCAATCCAGCATGGCGTTGTCCTTAATCAATCATGACGGTTCAGGGGCTTGGACCACAGGCCTCGGCCAGGGTGCCACGGCAAGCCCGCGTCCCGGCACTATAAAGCAGACACCGCCATACGCATAAGCGACCAGCGGGTCAGTAACTGAATATTCGTCCTGAAACGCTTTGTTGATTCGCAGCACTCGCGACGCAGTAAAGAACTGCTAGCATAGAGCCATCATTGAACCTGCACGCCAACCTCTAACAAGTAGTCAGGACATGAGCCAACCAGCCGAGCCCAGTCACGAGCGCTTGAAGCAGCACTTCGCCCAGCGGGTCATCCACCAGGCCCGACAGATCCTGGAGATCTGGCAGCGCCTGCAACGCGGCGAGTGGTCGAGCGGCGACCTGGGCGAGCTGTGCGAGGCCAACCTGCGCCTGCAGCGTTACGCCGAGCGCTTCGAGCAGCCCGAGCACAGCAGCTTGTCGGTGGCCATCGGCCAGACCCTGCGAGCCATCGAGGCGAACAGCGCGCGGCTCAACTCGGAGCTGATCGGCGAGCTCAACCGCCTGATGCAGCGCCTGTCGCGCACCGGCCTGCGCAAGGGCGACCAGCTCGACCACGTGCCGTTGCCGCCGCTGCGCAAGCCGGTGTACATCCTGCTGCAAGACCACGACCGCGCCGAGCGCCTGGCCCAGCAGCTGGAGTTCTTCGGCCTCGGCGTGCAGGCCCTGTACAGCGCCGAGGCGTTTCGCGCGTCGATGAGCGAACGGCTGCCCTCGGCGATCGTCATGGACGTCGACTTCACCGGGCCGGGCCTGGGCCTGCACCTGGCGGCCCAGGCCCAGCAGGGCCTTGAGCAGCACATCCCGCTGCTGTTCTTCAGCCACCAGGAAACCGACACCCCCACGCGCCTGGCGGCAGTGCGCGCCGGCGGCCAGGAGTTCCTCACCGGCACCCTGGAGGCCTCGAGCCTGCTGGAAAAGGTCGAGCTGCTGACCAGCGCCACCCAGTACGACCCGTTCCGCGTGCTGATCATCGACGACTCGCGCGCCCAGGCCATGAACACCGAGCGCCTGCTCAACGGCGCCGGGATCATCACCCGCACCCTCACCGAGCCGATCCGCACCATGGCGGAGCTGGCCGACTTCCAGCCGGACCTGATCATCCTCGACATGTACATGCCCGACTGCACCGGCACGGAGCTGGCCAAGGTGATCCGCCACAACGACCGCTACGTCAGCGTGCCGATCATCTACCTGTCGGCCGAGGACGACCTGGACAAGCAGCTCGATGCCATGAGCGAGGGCGGCGACGACTTCCTCACCAAGCCCATCCGCGCCCGCCACCTGGTGACCACGGTGCGCAACCGCGCCGCCCGCGCCCGCCACCTCAAGGCGCGGATGGTGCGCGACAGCCTGACCGGGCTGTACAACCACACGCACATCCTCCAACTGCTCGAGGATTGCAGCTTCCGCGCCCGCCGCGAGGCGCGCCCGCTGGCCTTCGCCATGCTCGACATCGACCACTTCAAGAAGATCAACGACCGCCACGGCCACCCGATGGGCGACCGGGTGATCAAGAGCCTGGCGCTGTTCCTCAAGCAGCGCCTGCGCAAGACCGACTTCATCGGCCGCTATGGCGGCGAGGAGTTCGCCATCGTCATGCCCAACACCGGGCTGGACGCGGCGCACAAGGTGCTTGATGAGATCCGCCGGCGCTTCGCCGAGATCCATTACCCGGCGCAGCCACAGGACTTGCAGTGCACCTTCAGCGCCGGGGTGGTGGAGCTGGATGACGGGCTGGACGCCCTGACCATGGCCAGCGCCGCCGACGAGGCGCTATACCGGGCCAAGCATGCGGGGCGCAATTGTGTGGTGAGGGTTGAGCCCTAGGCGGCCTGTGACGACCCCATAAAGGCACTCTGCCACTTTTTTAGGGCGCCAACCCTCCGCCGTCATCACCCCGTCACAAAACCGCAATAACTTCAGGCACCTACCTCTCCCACTCCCCGCAGGAAGTTCGCGGCTATGCGCCTGAAGTGGCTGACCAATTTCAACACCCTGTTGCTGGTGACCGTGTGCATCGCCCTGGGCGCGACCCTGTGGTGGTCGCAGCGCGCCCTGGAGCGCCCCTACCAGATGATGGAGCGTTACCTGGGCCTGTCCCAGCATTTCCAGAACGACGCCGCCAGCAACATCCAGGCCTACCTGGGCAGCGGCGACGCCCTGCGCCACGCGGCGGCCATGGAGGCCAACAAGCAATTGCAGGCGTCCCTCGCCGAATGGCCCGAGGAACTCGCCGGCCAACTGCGCCCGAGCCTGGACACGCTGCAGGCCTTCACCGCCAACGAACTGCTCGCCGCCGGCAAGCTGGCCGGCGACCCGCAGGCCCTGCTACTGCAGGCCGAGCGCGAGCTGGGGGCGAACTTCGAGCAACTGGCCGGCTACGCCCGCGACAGCGGCAACCCCAACGCCGGCCGCTACCTGGCGCCGCTGCTCGACGCCGCGGTACACCTGGGGCGCCTGGCCCTGGCCCGTGACAAGCTGGTCAGCAGCGGCCGCGCGGAGCTGGCCGACGAGGTCGAGCGCGAGTTGCAAGCGATCCGCGCCCAGGCCCAGCTCATCGAGGGCCTGCCGCTGCTCGGCGTGACCCGCGCCGCCGAATCCAACGCCGACGACTTCGCCGCGCTGATGGGCCTGGAAAGCCAGGCCAGCGAACAGCAGGAAGACGTCGCCGTGGGCCTGAAGCGCGAGTTGCAGAGCCTGCTCGGTCGCTACCCCGCCGAACTGCAGCGCACCCGCGAGCAGATCGAACGCCGCGCGGCGCTCGCCGCCAGCACTGGCGAGCGCCTGGAGGCGGTTCAGAGAGCCATCGCCGGGCTGGAGCCGGAAGTGCGGGGCCTGCACGCGAAGATCGCCAGCGAGGTGCGCATCATCCAGGGCCTGATGATTGGCCTGATCCTGCTGATCGCCCTGCTTATCGACACCTTGCAACGGCGCCTGGCGCGCACCCTGACCAGCCTGGCGCCGGCGCTGTCGCGCTGGGCCGAGGGCGACTTCGCCCAGCCCATTGCCCTGGGCAAGAGCAACCGCGAACTGCACGACATCCAAGCGTCGCTCAACCGCCTGCGCCAGTACCTGGTAGAGCTGGTCGGCACCCTGCGGCACAACGCCGAACAGGTGGCCGGCAGCAGCAACGCCTTGGCCGGCATGAGCACCGCGTTGCACGACGGCGCCGAACGCCAGGCCGGCGACACCGCGCAGATCCGCGATGCCCTGGGTGAGCTGGAGGCGACCATCCAGCAGGTGGCGGGTGACGCCAGCGCCGCCGCCGAGGCCAGTCGCGACGCTGGGCGCGCCGTGGAACAGGGCCAGTCGGTGATTGGCCAGAGCTTGTCGGGCCTGCGCGCGCTGGTCGACGAGGTGCAGGGCAACGCGCAGATGATCGAACAGCTGGCGGAAGAGTCGGCGACCATCGGCGGTGTGCTGACGGTGATCCGCGCCATCGCCGAACAGACCAACCTGCTGGCCCTCAACGCCGCCATCGAAGCCGCACGGGCCGGCGAGATGGGGCGCGGTTTCGCCGTGGTGGCCGACGAGGTGCGCTCGCTGGCCCAGCGCACCACAGGCGCCACCGGCGAGATCCAGGCGCTGATCGACCGTTTGCAGCGCGCGGCGCGCGAGTCGGTGAACGGCATGCGCACCCAACTCGAACATGCCGAGGCCACCGCCAACCAGGCCCAGGCCGCCGACGGTGCGCTGGACGAGATCGTCAGCGCGATTCGCACGATCGCCGACACGGCGGGGCGCATCGCCGACGTCACTGCCCAGCAGAGTGGCGCGGTGAGCGAGATCCGCGATCACAGCGAGCGTATTCACGCGCTGGGCGAGGACAACCTGCAGCGCATCGGTGAAGGGCGCGAGCAAGGCGAGCAGTTGCTGCAACTGGGCGGGGAGCTGAATACGGCGGTGCGGGCGTTTCGGGTCTGAGCCCTGCGCTGCCTGTACCGGCCCTGTCGCGGGGCAAGCCCGCGATAGGGCCGGCACTGCCCCCGACAATCCCCGGCAACTCCGCTATCATGCCCCCACGTTCCACCTCGCGAGTCCGCCATGCGCCGCCTGTTTTTCCTGTTGTTCCTGCTGCTGGCCACGCCCGCCTTCGCCTCGGGCCTGCTGGACAACCGCCCCAGCGCCACCCTCGGCGCCGCCTCGCTGTCCAACAGCGCCGACTTCCTGCCCGTGCGCGAGGCCTTCAAGCTCAGTCTGGTGCAAACCGACGCCCAGTCGATCAAGCTGCGCTTCGTCGCCAGCGACGGCTACTACCTTTATCGCCACCGCTTCCAGTTCCGCACCGAGCCTGCCGACATCGCCCTCGGCCAGCCGCGCATCCCGCCCGGCGAAGCCAAGCACGACGAGTTCTTCGGCGATGTCGAGGTGTACCACGGCGTGCTCGACATCGAGCTGCCGCGAAACGTTGCCGAGCAACGCCCCTTCACCCTGCTGGTGGGCTACCAGGGCTGCGCCGACAAGGGCCTGTGCTATCCACCGGAAACCGCGCGCCTGCCGATCGATGGCCTCGGCGGCGCACAGCCTGGCACTGCGTCGGAGGGCTGGCGCTGGCAGTCGCTGCTGCTGTTCTTCCTCGCCGGCGTCGGCCTGACCTTCACCCCCTGCGTGCTACCGATGCTGCCGATCCTCTCCGGCGTGGTGCTGCGCGGCCAGGTCGGCGGCTGGCGCGGGCTGAGCCTGTCGCTGGCCTACGTGCTGCCGATGGCCGCCAGTTTCGCCGCGCTCGGCGCGCTGATGGGCCTGTTCGGCGCCGGCCTCAACCTGCAGGCGCGCTTGCAGTCGGCCTGGGTGCTGGTGCCGTTCGCGCTGTTCTTCGTGCTGTTCGCCCTGGCCATGTTCGGCCTGTTCGACCTCAAGCTGCCGCAGGCGCTGAGCAGCCGCCTGGACCGCATGGCCCAGCACACCCGCGGCGGCTCGCTGCTCGGCGCGGCGGTGCTCGGGGTGTTGTCCAGCCTGCTGGTATCGCCGTGCGTGTCGGCCCCACTGGCCGGGGCGCTGTTGTACATCAGCGCCAGCGGCGACGCCCTGGGTGGGGCGCTGAAGCTGTTCGCCCTAGGGCTGGGCATGGGCGCGCCGCTGCTGCTGGTGGCCACCGGCGGCGCGACCTGGCTGCCGAAGAGCGGGCCGTGGATGAACACGGTGAAGAACGCCATCGGCGTGCTGTTGCTGGGCCTGGCCATCGGCCTGCTCAGCCGCGTGCTGCCGGGGCCGGCGACCTTGCTGCTGGTCGGCCTGCTGGCCGCCGGCGTGGCGCTGTTCCTCGGCGCCTTGGAGTTCGTGGTCAAGACCCCGCGCCAGCGCCTGGCGCAACTGCTCGGCCTGCTGCTGATGGTCTACGCCCTGGCGTGCTGGTACGGCGCCCTCAGCGGCCAAAACGACCCGCTGCGCCCGCTGCCACCGCCCGTGGCCAGCGCCTCCAGTGCCGGCGCCACGCCCCAGGCCGACGCCTGGCAGACCCTCACCACTCCCGCCGCGCTGGACAAGGCCCTGGCCGAGGCCAAGGCGGCGGGCCAGCCGGTGCTGCTGGACTGGTACGCCGACTGGTGCATCAGTTGCAAGGTGATCGAGCACGAAGTGCTCAATGCGCCGCAGGTCACCCCGCAACTGGGCGCGTTCAAGCTGCTGCGCTTCGACATCACCGAAAGCAACGCCGAGCAGCGCGCGCTGCTGGACCGCTACAAACTGTTCGGCCCACCCGCACTGTTGTTCTTTGCGCCGAACGGCGGCGAAATGACCGCCGATCGTGTGGTCGGCGAGATAAACGCCGGCGATTTCACGAGCATTCTCGCGCGCGTGCGCGGCGAACTCGGTCTATAACTTCCCGCGCGACGGGAATTTTCTGCAAGAGAGTGACCAAAGACCGTCATTCGGTCACATACTTTGCGCGAATCTCGGACATCGTGCTGGCTATTGCCGGGAACTGGACACTCGCTGCCCTCTTGCGGCATAGTCGCCGCGCTATGTCGAATTGCCCTACAAGATCAAGGAATCCGCAGATGGCCACCCTACTGGTGCTGCACGGCCCCAACCTCAACCTGCTCGGCACCCGCGAGCCGGGGCATTACGGCGCCGCCACCCTCGCCCAGATCAACCAGGACCTGGAGCAGCGCGCCCGTGCCGCAGGCCATCACCTGCAGTACCTGCAGAGCAACGCCGAGTACGAACTGATCGACCGCATCCACGCCGCGCGCAACGAGGGCGTGGACTTCATCCTGATCAATCCGGCGGCTTTCACCCACACCAGCGTCGCATTACGTGACGCATTGCTGGCGGTGAGCATCCCATTCATCGAAGTGCACCTGTCCAACGTGCACAAGCGTGAACCGTTCCGTCACCACTCCTACTTCTCCGATGTCGCCGTAGGGGTGATCTGCGGCCTGGGCGCCACCGGTTACCGGTTGGCCCTGGAATCCGCGCTGGAACACCTGGCTGCCAACGCACAGCCCTGATGACACAAGGCCTTGGCCCGTTGGGCCGAGGTTACGCAAAAACGTTTTCGACACGTTTTCAAATTAAGCCCCGACCGAAACCTTGGGAGTTGATGATTAATGGATATCCGTAAAGTCAAGAAGCTGATCGAACTGCTGGAAGAGTCTGGCATCGACGAACTGGAGATCAAGGAAGGCGAAGAGTCCGTTCGCATCAGCCGCCACAGCAAGACCCCGGCCGCCCAGCAGTACTTCGCCCCGGCGCCGATCGCCGCTGCGCCAGTCGCCGCCGCCCCGGTAGCCGCCGCTCCGGCCGCCGAAGCCGCTGCCGCCCCGGCCCTGAAAGGCACCGTGATCCGCTCGCCGATGGTTGGCACCTTCTACCGCAAGCCTTCGCCGACCTCGCCGAACTTCGCTGAAGTTGGCCAGAGCGTGAAGAAAGGCGACACCCTGTGCATCGTCGAAGCGATGAAGATGATGAACCACATCGAAGCCGATATCGGCGGCGTCATCGACGCCATCCTGGTGGAAGACGGTCAGCCGGTTGAGTTCGACCAGCCGCTGTTCACCATCGTTTGAATCGCGGAGTGCCAACGATGTCTGGGAAGCTGGAAAAAGTCCTGATCGCCAACCGTGGGGAAATTGCCCTGCGGATCCTGCGTGCCTGCAAAGAGCTGGGCATCAAGACCGTTGCGGTTCACTCCACGGCTGACCGCGAACTGATGCACCTGGGCCTGGCCGACGAATCGGTCTGCATCGGCCCTGCGTCGTCCAAGGAATCCTACCTGCACATCCCGGCGATCATCGCTGCGGCCGAAGTGACCGGCGCCACCGCCATTCACCCCGGCTACGGCTTCCTCGCCGAGAACGCCGACTTCGCCGAGCAGGTGGAGAAATCCGGTTTCGCCTTCATCGGCCCGAAAGCCGACACCATTCGCCTGATGGGCGACAAGGTTTCGGCCAAGGACGCGATGATCAAGTCGGGCGTACCGACCGTGCCGGGCTCCGATGGCCCGCTGCCGGAAGACGAAGAGGTCGCCCTGGCGATCGCCCGTGACGTCGGCTACCCGGTGATCATCAAGGCCGCCGGTGGTGGTGGTGGTCGCGGCATGCGCGTGGTGCACAAGGAAGAGGACCTGATCGCCTCGGCCAAGCTCACCCGCACCGAAGCCGGTGCCGCCTTCGGCAACCCGATGGTCTACCTGGAAAAGTTCCTGACCAACCCACGTCACGTGGAAGTGCAGGTCCTGTCCGACGGCCAAGGCAACGCCGTGCACCTGGGCGACCGTGACTGCTCGCTGCAGCGCCGCCACCAGAAGGTGCTGGAAGAAGCGCCGGCCCCCGGCATCGACGAGAAGGCCCGCCAGGAAGTCTTCAAGCGTTGCGTGGATGCGTGCATCGAGATCGGCTACCGCGGCGCGGGCACCTTCGAGTTCCTGTACGAGAACGGCCGGTTCTACTTCATCGAGATGAACACCCGCGTCCAGGTCGAGCACCCGGTCTCGGAAATGGTCACCGGCATCGACATCGTCAAGGAGATGCTCAGCATCGCCGCAGGCAACAAGCTGTCGTTCCGCCAGGAAGACGTGGTGCTGCGCGGTCACTCGCTGGAGTGCCGGATCAACGCCGAAGACCCGAAGAAGTTCATCCCGAGCCCCGGCACCGTCAAGCACTTCCATGCCCCGGGCGGCAATGGCGTGCGGGTCGATTCGCACCTGTACAGCGGCTACTCCGTACCGCCGAACTACGACTCGCTGATCGGCAAGCTGATCACCTACGGCAAGGACCGCGACGAAGCCATGGCGCGCATGCGCAATGCCCTGGACGAAATCGTCGTCGACGGCATCAAGACCAACATCCCGCTGCACCGCGACCTGGTGCGCGATGAAGGTTTCTGCAAAGGCGGCGTGAACATCCACTACCTCGAGCACAAACTGGCCAACCAGGAGTGATCGTGGCGTGAGGTGAACGAACCCCGGCCCTGTGCCGGGGTTTTTATTGCCCGTTCGGGCTTGCCCCGCGATAGGGCCGGCGAAGCATCCACAAACCCCACGCACTCAAGTACACTGCCAGCCTTCGCGCAGCCCAGGCTGCCCTTCTCGATTCCCCAAAGGTGCCCGCCATGCCCTGGCTGCAAGTACGCCTGGCCATCAGCCCGGAACAAGCCGAAACCTATGAAGACGCCCTGCTGGAAGTAGGCGCCGTCTCGGTGACTTTCATGGACGCCGAGGACCAGCCGATCTTCGAGCCGGACCTCAACACCACCCCGCTGTGGTCGCACACCCACCTCCTCGCGCTGTTCGAGGCCGATGCCGAGCCCGAGCAGGTGTTCGCCCACCTGCGCCTGCTGACCGATGCCGAGTTGCCCGAACACCACGCCGAGGTGATCGAGGACCAGGATTGGGAACGCAGCTGGATGGACAACTTCCAGCCCATGCGTTTCGGCCGCCGCCTGTGGATCGTGCCGAGCTGGCACGAGGCCCCGGAAAAGGACGCTGTGAACCTGCTGCTCGACCCGGGCCTGGCGTTCGGCACCGGCACCCACCCGACCACCGCGCTGTGCCTGGAATGGCTCGACGGCCAATCGCTCGATGGCACCCAGGTGCTGGACTTCGGTTGCGGCTCGGGGATCCTGGCCATCGCCGCCCTGCTGCTGGGCGCCCGCGAGGCGGTCGGCACCGACATCGACGTGCAGGCCCTGGAGGCCTCGCGCGACAATGCCGGGCGCAATGGCATCGCCGACCAACGGCTGGCCCTGTACCTGCCCGAGCAGATGCCGGCGATGCAGGCCGACGTGCTGGTCGCCAACATCCTCGCCGGGCCCCTGGTGGCGCTGGCGCCACAATTGTCCGGGCTGGTTCGCCGCGATGGCCTGCTGGCACTGTCGGGCATCCTCGCCGAACAGGGCGAGGAAGTGGCCGCCGCCTATGCCGCCGACTTCGAGCTGGACCCGATCGTCGTGCGCGACGGCTGGGTACGCATCAGTGGTCGCCGCCGCTGAGCGGGCCTAGAATCAATTCCTGCACAGCTCTTCGGATCGCCGCATGACCGACAGTTTCGTCACCCAGTGCCCGCATTGCCAGACCAGCTTTCGCGTCACTCATCACCAACTGAGCGTGGCCCGTGGCGTGGTGCGCTGCGGCCACTGCCTGCAGGTGTTCAATGCCGCCCGGCAGTTGCTGGAACAGAGCCAGGCCGCCAGTGCCCCGCCGTCGGTCGCCGAGCCGACGCCGGCGCCCGCGGCACCGGTCGTGCAACCCCCTGCCGAACGCGTGCCGCCGAGCCAGGACGACTGGGCCAGCACCGCCCAGGCGCTGGACGACCTCGATCTCGACCAGGAACTGGCGCGCCTCGAACGCCGTGGCGGGCAGCCCGAACACCCGGCTCGGGCCGACGGCGATGGTTTGCAGGCGCGGCGTGACGAACAAGGCACGGACGAACACAGCGACGAGCCGTTCGGCACCGCCACCGACGATCACCACCTGGAGCCCGAACCCCACGAAGTGCCCGCTCCGACGCTGGTCGAGCAGGAACCTCTCGACCTGCCAGCGCAGCCCGAAGAACGCACCGAGCCAACCTTGGGCCTGGCCCTGGACCTGGATGACGAAGACCCGCCCGCCCGAGCGAACGTCATCGACGAGCTGCAGGAGCCAGCCACCCAGCCGCTGTCGGCCAGCGATGACGACATCGCCGAAAAAGGCCTCTCCGCCCTCGACGACGAGCCCCGCGCCGTGCGCGTATCGGCCCGCGACGAGGAAGAGGACGACGACCTGCTCCCCGGCGAACGCCTGGAGCCGGTGCTGGCCGCCAAGGCGCCGCGCCCGCGCAAGGAGCCGCTGGTCGACGTGGTCGACGACCCGTTGCAACTGGGTTGGGAAAAGCCCGCACCGAACTGGGGCAAACGCCTGCTGTGGGGCTTCCTGGCCCTGCTGGCCGCCGGCCTGCTGGTGTTCCAGTACGTCTGGTACCACTTCGACGAGATGGCCCGGCACGACCGCTACCGGCCGCTGTTCCAGCAGGTATGCCCGCTGGTCGGCTGCCAGGTGCCGACGCGGGTGGACATCGCGCGGATCAAGAGCAGCAACCTGGTGGTGCGCAGCCACCCGGACTTCAAGGGCGCGCTGATCGTCGACGCGATCATCTACAACCGCGCCTCGTTTTCCCAGCCATTCCCGTTGCTGGAACTGCGCTTCGCCGACCTCAACGGCCAGTTGATCGCCAGCCGGCGCTTCAAGCCCAGCGAGTACCTGTCCGGCGAGCTGGCCGGGCGCGGCGAGATGCCGAGCCAGACGCCGATCCACATCGCCCTGGACATCCTCGACCCGGGGCCGAAGGCGGTGAACTACAGCCTCAGCTTCCGCTCGCCGGAGTAGAAGCAGCTCCGAGCTTCGAGCTTCGAGAAAAAGCCGGTCCGCTTCTTCCTCGCGGCTCGAGGCTGCCGCTTGGAACTGGACGTCATAACGACGCAACTGTTCAGATTTTATCCAGTTCCATCTTTATCCGGTCATCGAGAGCGGGTATCATGCCAACCCTTTTTCGAACTCCAATGATCCGGCCCCACAACAGGGAACACCTATGTCGGCGGTACGCATCGGCCCTTACACACTGCGAAACAACCTGATCCTCGCGCCCATGGCCGGGGTCACGGACCAGCCTTTCCGCACGCTTTGCAAAGCCCTTGGGGCAGGCATGGTGGTGTCGGAGATGGTCAGCAGCGACATGAGCCTGTGGAACAGCCGCAAGTCGAGCCTGCGCCGCATCCACGAAGGCGATCCCGAGCCTCGCTCGGTGCAGATCGCCGGTGGCGACGCGCAGATGATGGCGGCGGCGGCCCGGGCCAACGTCGAGGCCGGCGCGCAGATCATCGACATCAACATGGGGTGTCCGGCGAAAAAAGTCTGCAACAAAGCCGCAGGCTCTGCTTTATTGAGAGATGAAGTTCTGGTCAGCGAGATCCTCCAGGCCGTGGTCGGCGCCGTGGACGTCCCGGTGACCCTGAAGATCCGCACCGGTTGGGACCGGGCGAGCAAGAACGGCCTGACCGTGGCGAAGATCGCCGAGCAGGCCGGTATCCAGGCGCTGGCGGTGCATGGCCGCACACGCGCCGACCTGTACACCGGTGAAGCCGAGTACGACACCATCGCAGCCATCAAGCAGGCGGTGTCGATCCCGGTTTTCGCCAACGGCGACATCACCTCGCCAGAAAAGGCCCGCGCGGTGCTCGACGCCACGGGAGCCGACGGCCTGCTGATCGGCCGCGCCGCCCAGGGGCGGCCGTGGATCTTTCGCGAGGTCGAGCATTACCTGCGGACCGGCCAACACCTGCCAGCCCCCGCGCTGGAGGAAGTGGAACGCATTCTGCTGGAACACCTTGCCGCGCTGCATGCCTTCTATGGCGATGTGATGGGCGTGCGTATCGCCCGCAAGCACGTTGGCTGGTATCTGGCTACACGCCCGGGCGGCAGGGAGTTTCGTGCCCGGTTCAATGCCTTGGAAGAAACCCAAGCGCAGTGCGCCAACGTTCGTGCGTTCTTCGCCGAACGTCGACAGAGCCTTGAGACAGAGGACGGACAAGGGGTGGCCGCATGACGATTTTGACCGAGACATTAGTGAGTGGAACAACGCCCGTGAGCGACAACGCCAACCTCAAACAGCACCTCAACACGCCGAGCGAAGAGGGGCAGACCCTGCGCGACAGCGTGGAGAAGGCGCTGCACAACTACTTCGCCCACCTGGAAGGCGCCACCGTCACGGACGTCTACAACCTGGTGCTTTCGGAAGTCGAGGCGCCGCTGCTCGAAAGCGTGATGAACTACGTCAAGGGCAACCAGACCAAGGCCAGCGAGATGCTCGGGCTCAACCGAGGCACCTTGCGCAAGAAGCTCAAGCAGTACGACCTGTTGTAAAGCCAGAATCCCAATCCGAAAAGGCGGCTCGTCAAAGAGGCGCCTTTTTTGCTGACTCCACCGCGTTATGGAACCCGAAATGACCGACCAGACTACCCGCCTGCCGATCCGCCGCGCCCTGATCAGCGTCTCCGACAAGACCGGCATCCTCGAGTTCGCCCGTGAGCTGCAACAGCTCGGCGTCGAGATCCTGTCCACCGGCGGCACCTACAAGCTGCTCAAGGACAACGGCGTGAACGCGGTGGAAGTGGCCGACTACACCGGCTTCGCCGAAATGATGGACGGCCGGGTCAAGACCCTGCATCCAAAGATCCACGGCGGCATCCTCGGCCGTCGCGGCACTGACGACGCCATCATGGCCGAGCACGGCATCAAGCCGATCGACCTGGTCGCCGTCAACCTGTACCCGTTCGAGGCGACCATCGCCAAGCCTGGCTGCGACCTGCCGACCGCCATCGAGAACATCGACATCGGCGGCCCGACCATGGTCCGCTCGGCGGCGAAGAACCACAAGGACGTGGCCATCGTGGTCAACGCCAGCGACTACGCCAGCGTCCTGGAAAACCTCAAGGCCGGCGGCCTGACCTACGCCCAGCGCTTCGACCTGATGCTCAAGGCCTTCGAGCACACCGCCGCCTACGACGGCATGATCGCCAACTACATGGGCAGCATCGACCAGGCCAAGGACACCCTGTCCACCGAAGGCCGCAGCGAGTTCCCGCGCACCTTCAACAGCCAGTTCGTCAAGGCCCAGGAAATGCGCTACGGCGAGAACCCGCACCAGAGCGCGGCGTTCTACGTCGAGGCGAAGAAAGGCGAGGCGAGCATCTCCACCGCCATCCAGCTGCAAGGCAAGGAACTGTCGTTCAACAACGTGGCCGACACCGACGCCGCGCTGGAGTGCGTGAAGAGCTTCGTCAAGCCGGCCTGCGTCATCGTCAAGCACGCCAACCCGTGCGGCGTGGCGGTGGTGCCGGAAAACGAAGGCGGCATCCGCAAGGCCTATGACCTGGCCTACGCCACCGACACCGAGTCGGCGTTCGGCGGCATCATCGCCTTCAACCGCGAGCTGGACGGCGAAACCGCCAAGGCCATCGTCGACCGCCAGTTCGTCGAAGTGATCATCGCGCCGAAAATCTCCCAGGCCGCCCGCGACGTGGTTGCCGCCAAGCAGAACGTGCGCCTGCTCGAATGCGGCGAGTGGCCCGCCGAGCGCGCTGCCGGTTGGGACTTCAAGCGCGTCAACGGTGGCCTGCTGGTGCAGAGCCGCGACATCGGCATGATCGCCGCCGAAGACCTCAAGGTCGTCACCCAGCGCGCGCCGAGCGAGCAGGAGATCCACGACCTGGTGTTCGCCTGGAAGGTCGCCAAGTTCGTCAAGTCCAACGCCATCGTCTACGCCAAGAACCGCCAGACCATCGGTGTCGGCGCGGGCCAGATGAGCCGCGTCAACTCCGCACGCATCGCTGCCATCAAGGCCGAGCATGCTGGCCTGCAGGTCCAAGGTGCGGTCATGGCTTCGGATGCCTTCTTCCCGTTCCGTGACGGCATCGACAACGCGGCTAAAGTGGGTATCAGCGCGGTGATCCAGCCAGGCGGCTCGATGCGCGATGCAGAAGTCATCGCCGCGGCCGATGAAGCGGGTATCGCGATGGTCTTCACCGGCATGCGCCACTTCCGCCACTGATTTACGGCAATCGGCCGCACTGAAGCAGGCATCTGCTGCGTTGGGGCCGGTTCCGCTGATGCTCATTGCCAGAAGGCAACTCCGCTCATCGGAACCGACCCCGCCTTGCATCTACCGGCTTCATTGCGACCCCGTACAGCGTGAGGCTTTGCCTCCCGTCCGACAGAATTCGAGGTTTTGACATGAAAGTTTTGATCATCGGCAGCGGCGGTCGTGAGCACGCCCTGGCCTGGAAAGTCGCCCAGGACCCCCGCGTCGAGAAAGTCTTCGTCGCCCCCGGCAACGCCGGCACCGCCACCGAAGCCAAGTGCGAGAACGTCGCCATCGACGTGCTGGCCCTGGAGCAACTGGCCGATTTCGCCGCGCAGAACGTGCAGATGACCATCGTCGGCCCCGAAGCGCCGCTGGTCGCCGGTGTCGTCGACCTGTTCCGCAGCCGTGGCCTGGACTGCTTTGGCCCGACCCAGGGCGCGGCGCAGCTGGAAGGCTCCAAGGCCTTCACCAAGGATTTCCTGGCCCGCCACAAGATCCCCACCGCCGACTACCAGAACTTCACCGAGATCGAGCCGGCCCTGGCGTACCTGAAGGAAAAAGGCGCGCCGATCGTGATCAAGGCCGACGGCCTGGCCGCGGGCAAGGGCGTGATCGTCGCCATGACCCTGCAGGAAGCCGAGGACGCCGTGCGTGACATGCTTGCCGGCAACGCCTTCGGCGAAGCGGGTTCGCGCGTGGTGATCGAAGAGTTTCTCGACGGCGAGGAAGCCAGCTTCATCGTCATGGTCGACGGCCACAACGTGCTGCCGATGGCCACCAGCCAGGACCACAAGCGCGTCGGCGATGCCGACAGCGGCCCGAACACCGGTGGCATGGGCGCCTACTCGCCGGCCCCGGTGGTCACCGCCGAGGTGCACCAGCGCGTGATGGACCAGGTGATCTGGCCGACCGTGCGCGGCATGGCCGAGGAAGGCAACGTCTACACCGGCTTCCTTTATGCCGGCCTGATGATCGACAAAGCGGGCAACCCCAAGGTCATCGAGTTCAACTGCCGCTTCGGCGACCCGGAGACCCAGCCCGTCATGCTGCGCCTGGAGTCGAGCCTGGTGCTGCTGGTCGAAGCCGCGTTCGCCAAGGCCCTGGACAAGGTCGAAGCACAGTGGAACCCACGGCCGAGCCTGGGTGTGGTGCTGGCCGCCGGTGGCTACCCTGGCGACTACGCCAAGGGCGACGTGATCAGCGGCCTGGACGCTGCCGCCAAGCTCGAAGGCAAGGTGTTCCATGCCGGCACCACGCTGAAGGACGGCCAAGTCGCCACCGCCGGTGGTCGCGTGCTCTGCGCCACGGCCCTGGGCGATACCGTCGAGGCCGCCCAGCAGCAGGCCTACCGCCTGGCCAAGGAAGTGAGCTGGAACGGTAGCTTCTACCGCACCGACATCGGCTACCGGGCCATCGCCCGCGAGCGTGGTGAAGATAAGCGCTAAGCTGCAACCGAATCGCCGTGCCAACCCGGCGCACGGCCTTCGGCTCGTCGACAAGGCCCCCCAGGGGCCTTGCCTTCGCCTTCGCGCGCCGCGCATAGTTGTTGTCCGGCACTTTAGCCAAGAAGGGATTTCGTCGTGCGTCGGCTTCGGATTGCCACAGCTCTGATCGTCAGCCTGCTGACCCTGCTCTGCCTGCTCCCGGCCTCGGCCGAACCAGGCGGCGGATGGTCCGTTCTGCTCGACGAACAAGCCAACCTGATGCTCTCCGACGTGCGCTCCGAGCGCTACCGCAACCAATTCAGCCCATTACCGCTCGAACAGCTCGACGCCGCCCTGCCCAGCCAGGCGCTATGGCTGCACTACCGCCTGGAGCCGGCGGACCACGAACGCCTGCTACGTATCTTCGCCCCCGACCTCTCGCAACTGGACCTCTACGCGCTCGACGGCAGCAAGCTGCTGCGCCAGTTGCACCATGGGCGGCAAAGCAGTGTCCGCGCCAGCGCCACCCTGCGCGGCAGCGACCATGTCTTGCCATTGCCCAACAGCACCCAGCCGCTGGACATCTACGTACGCCTGATCTCAGAGCACCAACTGCGCCCGGCCATCAGCCTGGAGCCGGCCGCCGCGTCGGCCACCGACCAACGCCTGCCGCTGTTGTTCGGCCTGCTGTTCGGCGGCCTGGTGATGTTGATCCTGCACAACCTGATCCGCTTCCTCTATTCGCGCTCCAGCACCACCATAGTGCTGGCGCTGTATCACGCGCTGATGCTGCTCAGCGCCTTGATCCTGCTCAACTTGAGCGGCCCCTGGTGGCGCCTGTGGCACAGCGCGCAGACCCCGGCCGCCTACCTGACCCTGGTGCTGGCGGGCCTCAGCGGCCTGTACTTCACCCAGCGTTTCTTCTCGCCCTGCGCCTCGCCGCGGCTGAACCGCGTGTTGCAGGCGGAAATGCTCATCGCCTGCGTCAGTGGCCTGGTGCTGCTGTTCATCGATACCCTGCCACTGAACCTCACCACCTATGCCCTGCTCGCCCTCGGCAGCCTGAGCATGCTGGTGGTCAGCAGCTACCACTGGTACAAGGGTTACGCGCCGGCGCGGCTGTTCACCGCCGGCATGCTGGTGTTCAACCTGGGCGGCCTGGTGCTGCTGCCGGCACTGCTCGGCCTGACCCGCACGCCCACGCCCTGGCTGCTGGGCATCCTCATGGGCATGACGGTGATCAGCGGCCTGCTGCTCAACCTGGCGGTCAGCGAACGCCTGCGCAAGATCAACGAGGAACGCTTCCGCGCCAGCCGCGCCCTGGCCGCCAGCGACGCCGAGATCAACGCCAAGGCCGAGTTCCTGGCCAAGATCAGCCACGAGATCCGCACACCGATGAATGGCGTGCTGGGCATGACCGAGTTGCTGCTCGGCACGCCGCTGTCGGTCAAGCAGCGCGACTACGTGCAGACCATCCACAGCGCCGGCAACGAGCTGCTGACGTTGATCAACGAGATCCTCGACATCTCCAAGCTCGAATCCCGGCAGATCGAGCTGGACGATGTGCAGTTCGACCTCAACGCGCTGATCGAGGACTGCCTGAACATCTTCCGCGCCAAGGCCGAACAGCAGAACATCGAGCTGATCAGCTTCACCCAGCCCCAGGTGCCACGGGTGATCAGCGGCGACCCGACGCGCCTGCGCCAGGCGCTGTCGAGCCTCCTGGACAACGCCCTGAAGAACACCGACCACGGCGAGATCCTGCTGGTGGTGGCCCTGGACCAGCGCGGCAACGCCCCGCGCCTGCGCATCGCCGTGCAGGACAGCGGCGAGCCGATGGCCGCCGCCGAGCGCGAGGCGCTGTTGCAGGCCGAGCTGCACAGCCACCACTTCCTCTCCAGCAACAAGCTCGGCGGCCACCTGGGCCTGGTGATCGCCAAGCAGCTGATCGGCCTGATGCAGGGCGAGTTCGGCATCAAGACCAGCACCAGCATGGGCAACACCCTGTGGCTGACCTTGCCGCTGGACCCACTGCGCCTGGAGCAGCCGCTCGCCGACCTCGACGGCCCGCTGCGCGATGCCCGGGTGCTGGTGGTGGACGACAACGACACCTGCCGCAAGGTGCTGGTGCAGCAGTGCAGCGCCTGGGGCATGAACGTCAGCGCAGTGCCGTCGGGCAAAGAGGCGCTGGCCCTGCTGCGGACCAAGGCGCACCTGCGCGACTACTTCGACGCGGTGTTGCTGGACCAGAACATGCCGGGCATGACCGGCATGCAACTGGCGGCGAAAATCAAGGAAGACCCGAGCCTGAACCACGACATCCTGGTGGTGATGCTCACCGGCATCAGCAACGCGCCAAGCAAGGTCATCGCGCGCAATGCCGGGGTCAAGCGCATCCTGGCCAAGCCGGTGGCCGGCTACACGCTCAAGACCACCCTGGCCGAGGAGCTGGCGCAGCGTGGGCGGGAGCCGGCGATTTCCCTGGTCCTGAGCGGTGCGCCAGCGCCACTCGACCTGCCCACCGACTTCCGTATCCTGGTGGCCGAGGACAACAGCATCTCGACCAAGGTGATTCGCGGCATGCTCGGCAAGCTCAACCTGGAGCCGGACACCGCCAGCAACGGCGAAGAAGCGCTGCAGGCGATGAAGACGCAGCGCTACGACCTGGTGCTGATGGACTGCGAGATGCCGATCCTCGACGGTTTCTCGGCCACCCAGCAGTTGCGCGCCTGGGAAACCGCCAACCAGCGCCCACGCACCCCGGTGGTGGCGCTGACCGCGCACATCCTCAGCGAACACAAGGAACGGGCGCGCCTGGCGGGTATGGACGGGCACATGGCAAAACCGGTGGAGTTGTCGCAGTTGCGCGAACTGATCCAGTTCTGGGTGGGACGCAGGGCGGCGGCGTCAGGGTCGGTGCATAGCTCCTGACACCCGCGACTGGGCCGGCCCGACCACCACCCCTCACCTGCTGATACACTTCCCGGCACCGCCCCTGTCCTGGACCCACCTCCATGCTCCATGAGTTGTTCAGCGTGTACCTGAAGATGCTCGTGCTCTACAGCCCGTTCTTCGTGCTGTCGTGCTTCATCAGCCTGACCCGCGGCCACTCCAGCAAGGAGCGCAAGCAGTTGGCCTGGCGCGTGGCCAGCGCGGTGCTGATCGCCAGCGTGCTGCTGTACCTGTTCGGCCGGGTGATCTTCGGCGTGTTCGGCATCACCGCCGACGCCTTCCGCATCGGCGCCGGCTCCGTGCTGTTCATCTCGGCCCTGGGCATGGCCCAGGGCAAGTCGGCGGTGCAGGCCGACAACGTGCAGCAGGACGTGACCATCGTGCCACTGACCATCCCCCTCACCGTGGGCCCCGGCACCATCGGTGCGTTGCTGGTGATGGGGGTCGGCCAACCGCACTGGGACGACAAGCTGCTGGCCATCATCAGCATCGCCCTGGCCAGCCTTACCGTCGGCCTGGTGCTGTACCTCTCGCACCGCATCGAGCGGATCCTGGGCGACCAGGGCCTGCAGATCGTCAGCCGGCTGATGGGGCTTTTCGTGTGTGCGCTGGCGGCGCAGATCATCTTCACCGGGATCAGGGGTTACCTGCTGGGCTAGATCCGCAGGGTATGAATCTCTTTGAGCGAGATCTTCTCCGTCGCACGCAGCACCTTGTCACGGTGCTGTTGAACGAACAGGCGGGTATTGAAGCGCACCAGTTCGGCAGACACCTTGAGGCTGCGCCGCTCGCGGAACAGAAAGCCCGCCGTCAGCAGCTTGGCGTCCGCCGCTTCGTGATAGACCACCATGTCCACGTAGTTGTTGCCCACCGGTGCGCAGGAGAGCAACTGGAACACCCCGCGTTCCTGACAGCGCGATTCGAAGTGCAGCAATGCCGGACCTTCGCCTTTCAAGGCCTCGAACGCCAACGCCATGCCGCTGGAATGCCGCTCACCGGCAACCGCATCGATCCTGCGCAACGCCTGGTCGACGATCGCTGGCCGCTGCGGGTCCGGCCAGTGCGCCTCCTCGGGAGGCTGCGCGTCCCAGCCGAGAAACTTCAATTGCTTGCGATAGTAGTCGTACTGCTCCCCGGCCGTTGCGCCCGGCAGGGTCTTCAAGGTCGTGCTTTCAGCCCATAGCGCGGCGAGCTTGACGGCTTGGCGCTGCTCGACGGTCACGCCGGGGATGAACGACACCACGCTTGCACCCACCACGGCCGCTTCACGATTGTCCATATGCGCCTCCCGCCTCGATAAAGCCCAGGTCCTTGATATGCCCCGCCAGCTGCTTGCGCTCGATCAGCGCGTGCAAATCCTGGCGATTGGCCTCACTCAGCAGCTCGGTCATCGTGGCCTGGCTTTCACGCAGGTCGATGCCATCGCGTGTGGCCGATGCCGCCACAGTGGCGCCAAGGTCGATCGGTACCGAGGCCGAGCCACCGTCGAACGCAAGGCTGTACAGCTCGAGCGAAGGGCCGGGCAGTATCACGCCCAATTCGTAGACCACCTGGGTGCCGGCCACGCTGCTGGGGCGCAACTGCGCCTGCGCATCGGCCTGGAGAAGCCTGGAAACGGCGGCCTGGAGCGGGGCCGCCAGGCGGGGGTGGCGGGTCTGTAGCCGCTCGCACAGGTAGGGGGCGATGGCCAGCGGCCGATCATCCGTGCGCGGACGATAATCACTGTGGCTGCGCGTGACGACCCAGCCACGCGCCTCCAGCGCCGCACGGTAGTCGTTGTACCAACGGTCATAGTGGGTAAAGCGGGGGCCGCTCTGTTTGTCCGCCCGCAGCTGGGCGTACAACACCGACTCCAGTACGTATCGCTGCAAAGGCGAAGGCGGCTGCTCGACCAGCAGTGCAGTGCCGCCCACGAGCCATAGGGAATAAGCCTGCTCACTCATCAGGTGCCTCATCGTGCAAATGCCGAAAGGAAGGACGGGGCCCGCAAGCCCCGTCTGCCGGTCAGATCTCGAATTCGTCGGGGGCCTTGACGGCCTTGGCAACCAACTTGGCTTCGATCGACGCGCGCACCTGATCGGTGTACACCACCTCGTTGAGGTTGAGCACGGCCGAGGCGCTGTAGCGGTCCTTGCTCGAACTCTTCCACTCGAACAGCACGGTATCCAGGTCGTTTTCAGCGGGCGAGCAACTGAAGGCGTTGACCACCATGAACAGTTCACCTTCAGGGGTCTCGATGCAGGTACCCAGCCCGGTGGTCGAGACGGGGTGCCCTTTCATGTTCTGCTTGTAGATTTCCTGGGCTTCGGTGAGGTCACCGAGCGAACTGAAGACCTTGGCCGCCAGCTTGCCGGCCGCTTCGCCGATCGGGCCGCCGAGCAAGGCCTCGCCTGCGGCCTTGGCGGCTTTGAACACCACGGGGCCGAGGGTCAGGGAACGGGTGGTGTCGTAGTCACGCTCGAAGGAGCGCTTGCCAACGACCCAGCCACAGCTTCTCATCACTTCCAGAAACTTGTTGAACCACGCTTCGGACTCGCCATCGCGGTTGTGCGCCTTGGACGCCACCAGGGTGGCGAACTGGTAAATGGTTTTCGCATCCCGACGTTTCTGTGCCGAAACGCTTGCGCTGAGCACCAGCAGGGACTGCTCGACGACGGCAAGGCTATCGCCGCCGTCCTTCTTCTCTTCGGTCATGGGGACAACTCCGGTGAAATCCCCTGGCGCCTATCGCCAGGGGCCTTCACCCTAGCCAGCCGATGGCCGTGGTGCAGGCGTGAAGCAGTTCCCCAACGCTTCAACCAGCCGCCGGGTACCAGCGCGGCGTATACACCCACTCACCTCCGTCGGCCCGCTCAAACCGGCAGGTGGTGGAGGAGCCGACCAGCACCATGGTGCGCATGTCGACCATTTCCGGGGTGAGCTCAGCCAAGCTGACGACCTTCAGCGTCTGCCCCGGCCTACCGATATCACGCCCAAGTACTACAGGGGTCTGCCCCTCGCGATGCTGACGCACGATGCCCAGCGCCTGCCCGAGTTGCCAGGGCCTGGCCTTGGAAATCGGGTTGTAGAACGCCAGCACCAGGTCGGCCTGGGCGGCGAGGTCCAGGCGCTTCTCGATGGTCGACCACGGCTTGAGGTTGTCCGACAGCGACATCACGCAGAAATCATGCCCCAGCGGCGCCCCCGCCTGGGCGGCGGTGGCCAGCGAAGCCGAGACGCCGGGAAGGACCTGCAGGTCGACCTGGTGCCAGGCCGGGTCGCTGGAGGCGTGCAGCGCTTCGAGCACCGCTGCGGCCATGGCGAACACACCCGGGTCACCCGACGACACCACCACCACCGAGCGCCCCTGGGCGGCCAGCGCGAAGGCGTGGCGGGCGCGCTGCATCTCTTCGCGGTTGTCGGTGCAGTGCAGCACCTGGTCGTCGCGGAACGGGCCAGCCATGCGCACGTAGGTCTCGTAGCCGAGCACGTCCTGGGCGCGGGCCAACTCCGCCTTGACCGCCGGCACCATCAGCTCGGCCGCGCCGGGGCCAAGGCCTATCACCGCCAGGCGGCCACGTGGCCGGCCCACCCGCGCCACGTCGATGGGCACGGCGGCCACGGCGATCGCCAGACCCGCCACCTCGACCAGCCGCGCGCCGGGCAAGGCCTGTGCGGCCAGGGCCGACGGGGTGTCGGCGGCCGGCGCATGGCGCACGGCGACGCCCAGTGCCTGGGCGGCGGCATGCAGCGCAGGCTCGGCCATCGCCGTGTCGTTGGCCAGCAGGCAAGCCAACGACGCCTCGGCAATGCCCGCCTGTTGCAACGCCTGGCGTACCTGGACGGCCAGCCCCGGCGTAGCGTCAGGTACCGCCACCAGCACCGAACGCGAGTGGATCAGCAACTCGTCGCGACGCGCCGGGCGCGCCTGGCAACCGACATGAATGGTGCGTTGCGCGGTGTCGGCCTGTGGCAACTGGGCCTGCGCCAACCACGTGGCCTCGCCCTCGATGCGCACGCATTCACCGGCCAACAGGTCGGAGACGAAACGCTTGCCCTGCTCCAGGTCCGCCAGCGCATAACCCTCGGGGGGGTTGAGCAGGCAGGTACCGAAACGCAGTTCGCCACTGGTGGTGATCGCCGCAGCCACGCCCAGCGCCTCGCCCAGCTCACGGGCCATGACGTTGACCCCGCTCAACCCACCGAGCAGCGGCACCACCGCGCTGCCATCCTCGGCAACGGCCAGCACCGGCGGTTCGGCGCCTTTCTCGTCGAGCAGTCCGGCCAGGGTACGGATGACGATACCCGCGGCGCACAGGGCAATGATGGGCGTGGCCTGCTGGTACAGCGCACGCAGGGTGTCGCCGAACGCCTGGTAATACTGGTCGACGCCCTCGACCCGGCCGCTCAGCCCATGGATCCGCGCCTGTGGATAACGCTGTTGGATACGCCGCGCCGTGCCCAGGCTGCCAGGGCCGAGGATGACGATGGCCGGTGCGGTGTTCAGGTTCAGCCCTGCCATTTTTCCCCCGGCACGATGATCAGCGAGAAGTACGGCGAGGACTGCGGGTCCACCTCATCCAGCGGCACAATTTTCTGGTTGGCCATGGTCGCCCGCTCGACGTACAGCGCGCGCCCATCCAGGCCCAGTTCGGCCAGCACCTGGCGCACCTTGGGGAAGTTGCGCCCGAGTTTCATCACCACCGCCGCGTCGGCGTCGGCCAGGCGACGCTTGAGCTCGTCGTGGGGCAGCACGCCGGAGAGCACGGTGAGGGTCTGGTTGCGGTACACCAGTGGCGCGCCGAGCACCGAGGCGCCGCCGAGCATCGAGCACACGCCGGGAATCACCTCAGCCTCGAAGCGCTGGGCCAGACGGTCGTGCAGGTACATGTAGGAGCCGTAGAAGAACGGGTCGCCCTCGCAGATCACCGCCACGTCGCGGCCGGCGTCCAGGTGCTCGGCAACCTGCGCGGCGGCTTCGTCGTAGAAGTCGCTGATCACCTGCTCATACGACAGCGGCGCCGGCAGGACCTCGGTGGTCACCGGGTACACCAGCGGCAGCAGGGTCTGCTGCGCCTGCAGATGCGCCTCGATGATGCCGAAGGCATTGCCGCGCTTGCCCTTGGCCACGAAGTACGCCACCACCGGCGCCTCGCGCAGCAGGCGCAGGGCCTTGACCGTGATCAGTTCCGGGTCGCCGGGGCCAACGCCCAGGCCAAGCAGACGTCCGCGCGGCGTCATCATTCCACCTCCGTGGCCAGCGCGTTGACCGCTGCGGCGGCCATCGCGCTGCCGCCCAGGCGGCCCTGCATGATCACGAACGGCACACCGCGGCTGTCGGCGGCGAGCATCGCCTTGGACTCGGCGGCACCGACGAAGCCCACCGGGAAGCCGAGGATCAAGGCCGGTTTCGGGGCCCCTGCATCAAGCATTTCCAGCAAGTAGAACAGCGCCGTCGGCGCGTTGCCGATCACCACCACGCTGCCTTCCAAGTGCGGGCGCCACAGTTCCAGGGCCACCGCCGAGCGGGTATTGCCAGCGTCCTTGGCCAGGCCCGGCACGCTCGGGTCGCGCAAGGTGCAGATCACCTCGTTGTTGGCAGGCAGGCGCGCGCGGGTAATGCCTTCGGCGACCATGTGCGCGTCGCAGAGGATCGGCGCGCCTTTGGCCAACGCCGCGCGCCCGGCGCTGCCGGCGCCTTCGGAGAATTGCAGGCCGTCGATGGCCTCGACCATGCCGCAGGCGTGGATCACCCGCACGGCGAGCTTTTCCAGGTCGGCGGGGATGCGCTCCAAGCGGGCCTCCTCGCGGATGATGCGGAAGGAATTGCGATAGATCTCCTGACCATCGCGGATGTAATCAATCATCAAGGGGCTCCGTCGGCAGGTCGAGCATCGCGCCTGCTTCTTCTGGGGTAAGGTCGCGGCCGCGCAGACGGCCGAAGCCCGGCGCGTGCGCATCGCGTAGGTAAAGGTCGTAGCGGCCCGGGGCGCGGGCCAGCAGGGTGGCCGGGGCGACATGGGCCACGGCGCAGGAACGGGGGCAACCGGACAGGTGCACACTGCCCGGCGCGCCGCTAGGCAGGCAGGCGGCCAGCACCAGGGCATCGGCCTTGGTGTCGGCCTGGCCTTTGGCGCAACCACTGGCGCCGGTGCAGGCCGTGACGCGCGCCAGCGCTTGCCCGGCATCGCACAGCAGGCCCAGCGCGCGCAGGTGCGCCTGGGCGTTGGCCAGGTGATCTTCCTTGAAATGCGGCAGCACCACACTCTGCCAGGGGCTCATGTGTAGGCTGCCATCGCCCGACTCACGGGCCAGGTGCGCCAGCGCACGCAGCATGGCCGGGGTCAGCCGCCCCAGCGGCGGTGCCACGCCCAGGGCCACGCCCTGCCGCTGGGGCAGGCGGCCTAGCCAGGGGCTGGGGCGTCTCGAGCGGCGCCAACCCAGCACCGCCGCGTCGCGGCGCAGGGCGATGCCCAGGCCTTCGACGAAGCGCTCGGCCGTACAGCCCTGCAACAGCTGGCGCATGCGCGCCTGCTCCGGCGTGGCCAGGTCGAGGAAGCGCTCCAAGACCGCACGCACCAGGGCCAGGCCCTGCGCCAGCGGCACCGCGCCAAGCGGCGCGCCATCGGCCGGGCACCCGGCCAGCCCGAAGGCCAGCCACGGTTGCTGATCGAGGTGCAGGGCCGACAGCCACAGGTCATGGGGGTGCTCGAGCATCGCCAGGGCCTCGCCGCCATCGAGCTGCACGGCGAACTTGGCCGACAGCGCGTGCAGGTGCGGGGTGGTTTCCAGCAGGCTGAGGATCTGCGCGGCCAGTGGGCGCACATCGATCAACTGGGCAGGGTCGACACCGGCCAGGGGGCTGAGCATGAGGTTGCGCACGTCATCGCCCGCCGCCTCGCGCGGGCCCAGGCCGGCGGCCAGCAGATGCTCGACCAGGCCCTGGTGGTCGCTGCCGATGCCGCGCACTTGCAGGTTGCCGCGATTGGTCGCCTCGATCACCCCACCGGCGAAGCGCTCGGCGGCCTCGGCCACCGCTTCGGCCTGCTCGGCCCGCAGCAGGCCACCGGGCAGCTTGATGCGACAGATGCCGCCATCGCGCGCGGCGACGATGCGCCACAACCCCGGGCAGGCCGAGGGGCGGGGTGAAACGGCGGGGGTCGGGGGCTGCTTCAAGGGGGTGTCCGGCAATCGTGAAGGTGCGCTTCAGTGTAGAAGGCGCGGTATTATGCCTGCTTTGGTCGGCGGCATGAAAAGCCGGTGGTCGCAGCTCTCATGAAACAGGCGCCTGCACGGGGCGCGACAGCCTTGAAAATGGAAACGAACGTAATGGCCCCCTGGCTGACAGTAATCGGCATCGGCGAAGACGGCTTCAGCGGCCTGGGCAAACAAGCCCGGCGCGCGCTGCTGTCGGCCACGCGCATCTTCGGCAGCCCACGCCAGCTGGCGCTGCTGCCACGCTGCGTGGTCGGCCAGCACCACGCATGGCCCAGCCCCTTCTCCCTGGCGCCGCTGCTGGCCTTGCGCGGCGAGCCGGTGTGCGTGCTGGCCAGCGGCGACCCGATGTTCTACGGCGTCGGCGCCAGCCTGGCGCGGCAGTTGCCGGCCGAGGAGCTGCAGGTGCTGCCGATGCCCTCTTCCTGCGCCCTGGCCGCCGCCCGCCTGGGCTGGCCGTTGCAGGAGGTGCAGGTGCTGTCGGTGGTCGCCCGCCCACTGGCGGCACTGAACGCCCAGCTGTACAGCGGCATCCGCCTCCTGGTGCTGAGCAACGACGGCGACAGCCCTGCCGCCATCGCCGCGCTGCTGCGCGAACGGGGCTTCGGGCCGAGCCGCCTGTGGGTATTCGAGCACCTCGGCGGGCCAGAGGAGCGCCAGCTCAGCGGCACCGCCAACGACTGGCCGCACCCCCAGGCCGCCGCGCTCAACCTGGTAGCCATCGAGTGCCTGGCCGCAGCGGACGCACCGCGCCGCTCGCCGGTGGCCGGCCTGCCCGACAGCGCCTTCCGCCACGATGGCCAGCTGACCAAGCGCGACGTACGCGCCATCACCCTCGCCCGCCTCGCCCCAACCCCCGGCGAGCTGCTGTGGGACGTGGGCGCCGGCTGCGGCTCCATCGGCATCGAATGGATGCGCGCCCACCCCAGTTGCCGCGCCCTGGCCATCGAGGCCGACGAGGGCCGCCAGGGCTTCATCGAACACAACCGCGAGCAACTCGGCGTGCCTGGCCTGCAACTGGTGCGCGGCAAGGCGCCGCAAGCCCTGCACGACCTGGAGCGCCCCGACGCGATCTTCATCGGCGGCGGCGTCACCCGCGAGGGCGTGCTCGACCTGTGCTGGGAACGCCTGCGCCCAGGCGGGCGGCTGGTGGCCAATGCCGTGACCCTGCAAAGCGAACTGGCGCTGGCGCATTTTCGTGAGCGCCACGGCGGCGAGCTGACCCGTATCCACATCGCCCAGGCCCAGCCCCTCGGCACCTTCGACACCTGGCGCCAGGCGCTGCCAATCACCCTGCTCGACGTGGTCAAGCCCCGCGATGCGTGAAGAAACCCGCGAACAACCCGCACCGCTGCGCAGCGGCCTGACCACTGGCAGCTGCGCCACCGCCACCAGCCTCGCCGCCGCCCGCCTGCTGCTCACCGGCCACAACGACGACGCGGTGCAGATCACCCTGCCCAAGGGCAAGCAGGTGCAGATGCGCCTGGAGTTTTGCCGCCGCGACGGCGAGCGCGCCGAGGCCGGCACGCTCAAGGATGCCGGTGACGACCCGGACGTCACCCACGGCGCGTTGCTCTACAGCCAGGTGCGCCTGTTGAGCGAGCCCGGCATCCGCTTCGTCGCCGGCCAGGGCGTCGGCACCGTGACCCGCCCCGGGCTGGTGCTGGCGGTGGGCGAGCCGGCGATCAACCCGGTGCCGCGACGGATGATCAGCGAGCACCTGCAACGCCTGGCCGGCGAATGCGCCTATGGCGGCGGCTTCGAGGTCACGGTCAACGTGCAGGGCGGCGAGCAACTGGCGCTCAAGACCATGAACCCGCGCCTGGGCATCCTCGGCGGGTTGTCGATCCTCGGCACCAGCGGCATCGTCCGGCCGTTCTCCTGCGCGGCCTACATCGCCTCGATCCAACAGGGCATCGACGTCGCCCATACCAACGGTTACACGCACATCGCCGCCTGCACCGGCAACGCCAGCGAAGACACCATGCGCCGGGTCTACGCCCTGCCGGAGATCGCCCTGATCGAAATGGGCGACTTCGTCGGCGCGGTGCTCAAGCACCTGCGCAAGGTGCCGGTGGCGCGCCTGAGCCTGTGCGGTGGCTTCGGCAAGATCAGCAAGCTGGCCGCCGGGCACATGGACCTGCACAGCCGCCATTCGAGCATCGACCTGCCGCAGTTGGCCGGCTGGGCTGCGCAGATCGGCGCCAGTGCCGAACTGCAGGCGGCGATCGTCGCCGCCAACACCAGCCAGCAGGCCCTGGCGTTGGCCCATGCCGCCGGCATCGCCCTGGGCGACGCGGTGTGCGCCCACGCCCTGGCCTTCGCCCGCAGCGTGGTGCCGGCGCAGGTACAGGTGGAGGTGTTCGCCATCGATCGCCAGGGCGGTATCGTCGGCCAGGCAGGTGTGCAATGAGCGGGCGCATCCTGCTGCTCGGAGGGGTCACCGAGGCCCTGGCCATCGCCCGGCGCCTCGGCCCGCAGCACGTCTACAGCCTGGCCGGCATCGCCCGGGTGCCGCAGGACCTGGCCTGCCAGGTGCGGGTCGGCGGCTACGGCGGCGCCGAGGGGCTGGCGGCCTACCTGCGCGAGGCGGGCATCAGTTTGCTGGTCGACGCCACCCACCCCTATGCCGCGCAGATCAGCCACAACGCCGCCCTCGCCGCGAAAGCCGCCGGCATTCCCTGCTGGGCCCTGCGCCGGCCGGCCTGGCAAGCCCAGCCGGGCGACGACTGGCGCGAGGTCGATGGCTGGGCCGGGCTGATCGAGGCACTGGCGCCGTTCCAGCGACCGCTGTTCACCCTTGGCCGCGAGCCGCTGCGACACCTGGATGAAATTCCGCCCCGGCAATTCTGGACCCTGCGCGCCCTCGAAACCTGCCCAGGCAACGCGCGCTGCGAGGTGATCGGCGCACGCGGGCCGTTCCATCTCGACGACGAGCGCGCGCTGTTCGAGCGGCGGCGAATCGATGTGCTGGTGAGCAAGAACAGCGGCAGCGTGGCGACCGAACCGAAGCTGGAGGTGGCGCGCGAGCGCGGGGTGCCGGTGCTGATTCTCAAGCGCCCGGCGTTGCCGCCCGTCGACCGCGAGTTCCTCGACCCAGACGCGCTACTGCAAGCCCTGGCGCCCTGACCCACGCGAACGTTGTCGATTTTTCGCCCCCTGTCAGCGAACACGTCCGAATGGCCATCTGACTCATTGCTGCCGTAGACTCCAGCCTCCTCCCTTGGAAGGCCTCGCCCATATGGAAATGCAATGGTGGATCTGGCTCGTCTTCGGCCTCGCCCTGATCCTGCTGGAACTGGTCCTGCCGACGTTCTTCATCCTCTGGTTCGGCATCGGCGCCGTGCTCGTCTCGCTCATCGCCGTGGTGGCGCCCAGCCTGGAGCTGGCCACGCAGGTGTTGCTGTGGGTGCTGCTGTCGTCCATCACCACGGTGCTGTGGTTCAAGGTGTTTCGGCGCAAGCAACCGGACACGCGCTGGACCGCCGATAGCGTGATCGGCGAGGTCGGCCTGCTGACCGCCAGCGTCTCGGAATTCCAGAAAGGCCGCGTGCGCTTCCAGAAGCCGGTGCTCGGCAACGAGGAATGGACGTGCATCGCCGACAGCGACATCCCCTCCGGCGAGCGCGTGCGCTTGACCGCCATCGAAGGCAACACCGCCCGGGTCACCCGGGCCTGACCCCGTAGCAAAAAGGAATTTTCCCCCATGACCAGCCTCATCGTCGCCGGCGTCATCGCCCTGTTCGTCCTGATCACCGTGTTCAAGGGGGTGCGCATCGTGCCCCAGGGCGAGGAATGGATCGTCGAGCGCCTGGGCCGCTACCACAGCACGCTCAAGCCCGGCCTGAACATCGTCATCCCGTACATGGACGTGGTCGCCTACCGCCTGCCGACCAAAGACATCATCCTCGACGTGCAGCAACAGGAGATCATCACCCGCGACAACGCGGTGATCGTCGCCAACGCCCTGTGCTTCGCCAAGGTGGTCGACCCGCAGAAAGCCTCCTACGGCGTGCAGAACTTCACCTTCGCCGTCACCAGCCTGACCATGACCTCGCTGCGCGCCATCGTCGGCTCGATGGACCTGGACGAGGCGCTGTCCAGCCGCGAGCAGATCAAGGCCCGCCTGCGCGAGGCGATGTCCGAGCAGACCGAGGACTGGGGCGTGACCGTGCGCTCGGTGGAGATCCAGGACATCAAGCCCTCGGAGAACATGCAGGTGGCCATGGAGCGCCAAGCCGCCGCCGAGCGTGAACGTAAAGCCGACGTGACCCGTGCCGAAGGCGCCAAGCAGGCGGCGATCCTCGAAGCCGAGGCGCGCCTGCAAGCGGCCAAGCTGGACGCCGAGGCGCAGATCAACCTGGCCGAGGCTTCGGCGCGGGCGATCGAACTGGTCAAGGAAGCCGTGGGCAACGAGACCACTCCGGCCATGTACCTGCTGGGCGAGCGCTACATCGGCGCGATGGAGAACCTGGCGGGCAGCGACAACGCCAAGGTGGTGGTGCTGCCAGCCGACCTGCAAGAGACCGTGCGCGGGCTGCTGGGCCGCGGCAAGGCCTGATTTCCCATCGCGGGGCAAGCCCTCTCCCGCGGGTATGACAGCGTCCCCTGTAGAGTGGGCTTGCCCCGCGATTGCGTCCGCACAGCCCCCAGGTGCGGCACTTCACCGCACCCCCGTGTTTTTACCTATACTCGCCCTACAATACCCATCTGATTCCTGACCGGATCTCTCCATGCCCCCACGTCGGCACATCGCCTGGATAGCCTGCCTCGCCGTGCTGTTCAACCTGCTGGCCATGCCACTGTCCTCGGCCGCGCCCAAGAGCGCGGCCGAGCAGTTGCTGTGGGGGGCCTTCTGTTCCAGCGGCGCCAGCAAGGCCAAGCCCGATGTCCAGGCCCTGGCCAAGATCGACCTCGGCCCGCAAGGCGACGCCCACACCAACATGCAGCACTGTTGGTGCTGCTCCGGCGCCGCGCCGCTGCTGGCCCTCGGCGGCCACCCCGCGCAGCTGCACACACCCGCCGCGGTGCGCCTCGGCGCCGCGCCGCCGCTCGCCACATACCCACCCACGCCGCGCCAGCTCTGGCCGGCGCTCAACCCCCGTGCCTCTCCCCTGGCCTGAGTTCGCCACGCTGTCGACCGAACCCGAACAGACCGGAGACTCACCATGCTCAAGCAAGCCCTCATCCTGGCCACCCTGCTGCTGCCCAGCGCCTTCGCCAGCGCCCACGAATACACCGTCGGCGACCTGCACATCGCCCACCCCTGGTCGCTGGCGCTGCCGCCCAACGCGCCCAACGTCGCCGCCTACTTCATCGTGCACAACAACGGCAACGCGGATGACCGCCTGCTCGGCGTCGACACCCCCGTCAGCGACGACGCCCAACTGCACGAGCACGCCAAGACCGCCGACGGCCTGATGAAGATGCAACAGGTGCCCAGCGTGGTGATCCCCGCCGGCAAGGACCTGACCTTCGCCCCCAGCGCCTACCACGTGATGCTGCTGCAACCGAAAGACCGCAGCCTGCTCGTCGACGGCAAGCGCTTCCCGCTGACCCTGCACTTCGAGAAGGCCGGCGACATCACCGTCGAGGTCGCCGTGCAGCAGCAGCCTCCCGCCGACCAGGCTGGGCACGAACACACGCACTGACCGCTGACAGGCGCTCGCCATGAGCCTGCCGCGCGACCGCTGCGCCCGCTCCACACGCCCTGACCGCAGGCGCGTCGGTGGCGGCTGGCTGAGCCTGTTCGCCATGTGGATGATCTTCATCGGCCCGCTGGTTTCCCAGTCGATGCCGATGAACCACCACGCCGGCATGAACATGGACATGGACATGGCCATGCCCATGGCCGCCGGGCACGACCATGCCGCCATGGGCCATGGCGACCATGGCGGTGACGGCCACGCCCACGCACTGTGGGAAAAGTGCGGCTATTGCACCCTGCTGTTCAACTGCCCCGCGCTGCCGCAGACCCTCAGCCCACTCAGCGCCAGCAGCGCCCCACCGCCCACCCTCGCCGCCATTACCCCACGCCAGGGCCACGCCCGCCAGGCCGTGTTCCCCGGTGCGCGCAGCCGCGCCCCGCCCCGCTCGATCAGCGTCTGACCCACCCGCTCCATGCCCGAAGCCAGGAGGCTTCGCGCTGACTCATGACTGATCGACTGGAATCATTATGTCCGGCTGCACCCCTGTTTTTGCCCTGTCCCCACGCGGGGCCCTCGCCCTGCTTTGCGGCTCGCTGCTGGCGCCGCTGGCGCTGGCCGCCGAAACCGGCCACGAGGGCCACGCCGTCGAGGCGCCCGAACTGAGCCCCACGGTGATCACCGCCGTGGCGCCCAGCTCGCCGCTGACCGTGGTGACCAACCCCAAGGACCCTCGCCAACCGGTACCGGCCAGCGATGGCGCCGACTACCTCAAGACCATCCCCGGCTTCTCCGCCATCCGTTCCGGCGGCACCAACGGCGACCCGGTGCTGCGCGGCATGTTCGGCTCGCGCCTGAACATCCTCACCAACGGCGGCGTGATGCTCGGCGCCTGCCCCAACCGCATGGACGCCCCCACCTCGTACATCTCGCCGGAAACCTACGACCGCCTGACCGTGATCAAAGGCCCGCAAAGCGTGATCTGGGGCCCGGGCGGCTCGGCCGGGACCATCCTCTTCGAACGTGAGCCGGAGCAGTTCGGCACCCTCGGCAGCCGCGTCAATGCAAGCTTGCTGGCCGGTTCCAACGGCCGCTTCGACAAGGTGCTCGACGCCGCCGCTGGCAATAGCCAGGCCTACGCACGCTTCGTCGGCAACCAGTCGCGCTCCGACGACTACCAGGACGGCAACGGCGACAGCGTGCCGTCGCGCTGGGACAAATGGAACGGCGACGCCACCCTTGGCTGGACGCCCGACGCCGACACCCTGCTCGAACTCACCGCCGGCAAGGGCGACGGCGAGGCGCGCTACGCCGGGCGTGGCATGGACGGCTCGCAGTTCAAGCGCGAAAGCCTGGGCCTGCGCTTCGAGAAGTCCAACCTCGGCGAGGTGCTCGACAAGGTCGAGGCACAGGTCTACTACAACTACGCCGACCACGTGATGGACAACTACAGCCTGCGCACCCCGTCGGGCAGCGGCATGATGGGCATGCCCATGGTCAGCAACGTCGACCGCCGCACCCTCGGCGCGCGCATCAAGGCCACCTGGCGCTGGGCCGACGTGCAACTGGTCAGCGGCCTCGACGCGCAGACCAACGAACACCGCAAGCGGGGCGGCATGGGCGTCGATGCGCACAAGGGCCAGCCCTGGACCAAGGACGCCGACTTCCACAACTACGGCCTGTTCAGCGAGCTGACCTGGTACGCCAGCGGCGAGGACCGCTTCATCACCGGCGCCCGCCTGGACCGCGCCTCGGCCCGCGACTTCCGCCAGGGCAGCGCCACCCACGGCGATACCCGCGCCGACCGCCTGCCCAGCGGCTTCGTGCGCTACGAGCACGACCTGGCGGCGATCCCGGCCACCAGCTACATCGGCCTGGGCCACGCGCAGCGCTTCCCCGACTACTGGGAGCTGTTCTCGCCAACGCGCGGCCCGAACGGCTCGGTGAACGCCTTCGACAGCCTCAAGCCAGAGAAGACCACCCAGCTCGACTTCGGCATCCAGTACCAGGGCGAACGCCTGGAGGCCTGGGCCTCGGGCTACGTGGGGCACGTCCGCGACTTCATCCTGTTCGACTACCGCAGCGCCATGATGGGCATGAGCAGCACCCAGGCGCAGAACATCGACGCCCGCATCATGGGCGGCGAACTGGGCGCGGCCTACCGACTGACGGAAAACTGGAAGGCCGACGTCACCCTGGCCTACGCCTGGGGCAAGAACAGCAGCGACGGCAAGGCCCTGCCGCAGATGCCGCCGCTGGAAAGCCGCCTGGGCCTGACCTACAGCCGTGACGACTGGAGCGTCGGCGCACTGTGGCGCCTGGTGGCGGCGCAGCACCGCATCGCCGAGAACCAGGGCAACGTGGTCGGCAAGGACTACGAGCAAAGCGCCGGTTTCGGCGTGTTCTCGCTCAACGGCGCCTACAAGGTGAACCGCAACCTCAAGCTCAGCGCGGGCGTCGACAACCTGTTCGACAAGGCCTACGCCGAGCACCTGAACCTGGCCGGGAACGCCGGGTTCGGCTACCCGGCGGCAGACCCGCAGCCGGTGAACGAGCCAGGCAGGACCTTCTGGACCAAGGTCGACATCAGTTTCTGACAACAACATCCGGGCGCGGGCCGGACCGCGCCCTTCTTGGCAAGGGGAGGCTCCCATGAGCAAACCAAGCGTTTCCTTCTACAACCTGGCGTGGCGCTGGCATTTCTATGCCGGGCTGTTCGTCGCGCCGTTCATGATCCTGCTGGCGATCACCGGGATCATCTACCTGTTCAAACCGCAGCTCGACCCCTTGATGTACCGCGACCTGATGGTGGTCGAGGCCGGCCATCACCGCCAGGGGGCCGACACCCTGCTGGCCAACGTGCGCCAAGCCTACCCACAGGGGCAGGTGAGCAAGTACCTGCCCGCCGTGGATGCCACTCACAGTGCACAGTTCGTGGTGCACGACGGCGGCCGTGAACTGAACGTGTTCGTCGACCCGTACAGCGGCAAGGTGCTGGGCGGCCAGGACGCCAAGCGCAACCTGCAGGCGATTGCCCGCGCCCTGCATGGCGAACTGATGGTCGGCAGCGTCGGCGACCGCCTGGTGGAGCTGGCCGCCGGCTGGGGCGTGGTGCTGGTGGTCTCGGGCCTGTACCTGTGGTGGCCGCGCGGGCGCAGCAGCGCCGGGGTGCTGTGGCCACGGCTGTCGGCGCGCGGGCGCGTGCTGTGGCGCGACCTGCACGCGGTGAGCGGCTTCTGGGGCTCGGCCCTGTTGCTGTTGATGCTGCTCAGCGGCATGACCTGGACCGGCCTGTGGGGCAAGCAATACGCCGACCTGTGGAACCGCTTCCCGGCGGCCATGTGGAACGACGTGCCGAAGTCCGACCAGCAGGCCCGCGTGCTCAACGAGGCGCACCGCCAGACCGTGCCCTGGGCGCTGGAGAACACGCCGATGCCAGTGTCCGGCGAGCATGCCGAACATGCCGGGCACCACGGCATGAACAGCGCGCCCGCAGCACCGCAGGTGAGCTTGCAGCAGGTCGAGGATCTGGCCACGGCACGCCAGGTCGAGCCGGGCTACAGCATCACCCTGCCGAGCACCGCCGAGGGCGTGTTCACCATCGCCGTGTTCGCCAACGACCCGCGCAACGACGCCACCCTGCATGTCGACCAATACACCGGCCAGGTACTGGCCGACGTGCGCTGGGCGCACTACAGCCCGGTCGCCCGCGCCACCGAGCTGGGCGTGATGCTGCATGAGGGCAAGATGTTCGGGCCGCTGAACCAACTGATCATCCTGCTGGTGTGCCTGATGATCCTGCTGGGGTCGGTGAGCGGGTTGGTGATGTGGTGGAAGCGCAGGCCGAGCGGTGGGCTGGGCGTGCCGCCGCTGCGCCATGACCTGCCGCGCTGGAAGACGGCGGTGGGGGTGATGCTGGTGCTGGGGGTACTGTTCCCGCTGGTGGGGGTGTCGATGGTGCTGATGTGGCTGGTCGATAGCCTGGTGGTGCGGCGCAGGGCGTTGGTTCGGGCCTGAAGTTTGCGCTGAGCCTACCGGCCTCATCGCGGGGCAAGCCAGCTCCTACAAGGTTCAGCGGTGAACCTGTAACAGCGGGCTTGCTCCGCGACAGGCATGGATGCGGGTCATCCCTCGATCCTGTCTGTACCGCCAAGATCGGCGCCTTCTGTCCACCCCGCGATCGGAACGCGCGTGTTAGCCTACCCGGCTTCCACAAGAAGACTGACCCTCAATGGAATGCAGCCCATGACCCGGACCTCCTCCTCCCCGCCTGCTGACGACCAGCACCTGCAACGCAACCTGACCAACCGCCACATCCAGCTCATCGCCATTGGCGGCGCCATCGGCACCGGCCTGTTCATGGGCTCGGGCAAGACCATCAGCCTCGCCGGCCCGTCGATCATCTTCGTCTACATGATCATCGGCTTCATGCTGTTCTTCGTCATGCGCGCCATGGGCGAGTTGCTGCTGTCGAACCTCAACTACAAGTCATTCATCGACTTCTCCGCCGATTTGCTCGGCCCCTGGGCCGGCTACTTCACCGGCTGGACCTACTGGTTCTGCTGGGTGGTCACCGGCATCGCCGACGTGGTGGCGATCGCCGCCTACACGCAGTTCTGGTTCCCCGGCCTGCCGCAATGGATACCGGCACTGACCTGCGTGGGCCTGCTGCTGTCGCTGAACCTGGTCACGGTGAAACTGTTCGGCGAGATGGAGTTCTGGTTCGCCCTGATCAAGATCGTCGCCATCCTCGGCTTGGTCGCCACCGGCCTGTACATGGTCGTCACCGGCTTCCAATCGCCGAGCGGGCACAGCGCGCAATTGGCCAACCTGTGGAACGACGGCGGCCTGTTCCCCAATGGCCTGCTGGGCTTCTTCGCCGGCTTCCAGATCGCCGTGTTCGCCTTCGTCGGCATCGAGCTGGTGGGCACCACCGCAGCGGAAGCGAAGAACCCCGAGCGCACCCTGCCGCGGGCGATCAACTCGATCCCGATCCGCATCATCGTGTTCTACGTGCTGGCGCTGATCGCGATCATGGCGGTCACACCATGGCGCGAGGTGGTGCCGGGCAAGAGCCCGTTCGTCGAGCTGTTCGTGCTGGCCGGCCTGCCGGCGGCGGCGAGCATCATCAACTTCGTGGTGCTGACCTCGGCGGCGTCCTCGGCCAACAGCGGCGTGTTCTCCACCAGCCGCATGCTGTTCGGCCTGGCCCAGGAGGGCGATGCGCCCAGGGCGTTCGAGAAACTGTCGCGCCGCTCCGTGCCGGCCAACGGCCTGTACTTCTCCTGCACCTGCCTGCTGCTGGGGGCGGTGCTGATCTACATCGTCCCCGACGTGGTCGAGGCGTTCACCCTGGTGACCACCGTGTCGGCGGTGCTGTTCATGTTCGTGTGGACGCTGATCCTGCTGTCGTACCTGGCCTACCGCAAGCAGCGCGCGGCGCTGCACCAGGCATCGACCTACAAGATGCCGGGCGGGCGCTTCATGTGCTACGTGTGCCTGGTGTTCTTCGCCAGCATCCTGGTGCTGCTGAGCCTGGAGGCCGACACCCGCGCGGCGCTGGTGGTGACGCCGCTGTGGTTCGTGCTGCTGGCGGTGACCTACCAGTTCGTGCGCAACAAGCGCCAGCCGCGCGGCGTCGTGGCACGCGACAACTGAGCGCCTGAAAGGGCTGCTGCGCAGCCCATCGCAGTGCGGCGATCCACCTTGCCCCGCGATGGGCCGCACAGCGGCCCCATTCCTGTGCAGCAGGCCTCGAGCAGCACCAACCTGGCCCGAAAATCCCCTGAGCTTGCGCGCAAAACCCTGCAAACATGCGCCCTAGCCACTTGTACACAAGTCGGCACACCACTTGCAAAAGCCCTCCCCGCGTTGCCAACACCCTAATAAAGCACCGGAGAGAGCACATGAAGCGTCGCAGTCTGATCAAGGCCGTCACCTTAAGCGCAAGCCTCGCAGCCATGGGGCTGAGCTGGACCATCCAGGCCGCCGAGACCATCAAGGTCGGCATCCTGCATTCGCTGTCCGGCACCATGGCCATCTCCGAGACCTCGCTCAAGGACATGGCGCTGATGACCATCGATGAGATCAATGCCAAGGGCGGGGTCAACGGCAAGCTGCTCGAACCGGTGGTGGTGGACCCAGCCTCCAACTGGCCGCTGTTCGCCGAGAAGAGCCGCCAGCTGCTGACCCAGGACAAGGTCGCGGTGGTGTTCGGCTGCTGGACCTCGGTGTCGCGCAAGTCGGTGCTGCCGGTGTTCGAGGAACTCAACGGCCTGCTGTTCTACCCGGTGCAGTACGAAGGCGAGGAGATGTCGCCGAACGTCTTCTACACCGGCGCGGCGCCTAACCAACAGGCGATCCCGGCGGTGGAGTACCTGATGAGCGAAGACGGCGGCGCGGCCAAGCGCTTCTTCCTGCTGGGCACCGACTACGTCTACCCACGCACCACCAACAAGATCCTGCGCGCCTTCCTGCACAGCAAGGGTGTGGCCGACAAGGACATCGAAGAGGTCTACACCCCGTTCGGCCACGCCGACTACCAGACCATCGTCGCCAACATCAAGAAATTCTCGGCCGGCGGCAAGACCGCGGTCATCTCCACCGTCAACGGCGACTCCAACGTGCCGTTCTACAAGGAACTGGCCAACCAGGGCCTGAAGGCCACCGACGTGCCGGTGGTGGCGTTCTCGGTGGGCGAGGAGGAGCTGCGCGGCATCGATACCAAGCCCCTGGTGGGCCACCTGGCGGCATGGAACTACTTCGAGTCGGTGGATAACCCGGTGAACCAGAAGTTCGTCGCCGACTGGAAGGCCTACGCCAAGGCCAAGAACCTGCCAGGCGCCGACAAGGCGGTGACCAACGACCCGATGGAAGCCACCTACGTGGGCATCCACATGTGGGCGCAGGCAGCGGCGAAGGCCAAGTCCACCGACGTCGACAAGGTCCGCGAAGCCCTGGCCGGGCAAACCTTCCAGGCGCCGTCCGGCTACACCCTGACCATGGACAAGACCAACCACCACCTGCACAAGCCGGTGATGATCGGCGAGATCCAGGACGACGGGCAGTTCAGCGTGGTCTGGGAAACCCAGCAACCGCTGCGTGCGCAGCCGTGGAGCCCGTTCATTCCGGGCAACGACAAGCGCCCTGACTACGCGGTGAAAGGCAACTGATCGCACGGGGCCGCTGTGCGGCCCATTCGCGGGGCTAGCCCGCGCCCACAGGCTCACCGCTGCCCTCAGGATCTGTGGGTACCTGTGGGAGCGGGCTCGCCCCGCGATGAATCCACCGCTGTTTTCCAGGACTGCCCGCATGCTCAGACTCCTGCTCACCCTCCTCCTGCTGCTCCCCCTGGCAACCCAGGCCAGCGAGGGTGAATTCTTCCTCACCGCCAAGCCCAACGAGCAGGCCAGCCTGCTCGAAGGCTGGGCGGCGCAACCCGACCCGGCGCGCCTGGCGCTGCTGGAGAACCTGCGTGAGGGCCGCGTCGCCACCGACGACTCGCGCAAGGTGCGCCTGAACAACCGCCTGCGCGGGCTGATCGACAACGCCCTGGCCAGCCACCAGTTGCTCAGCGAGCAGACCGACACCCGCCTGGCCGCCGCCCGCCAATTGCAGAAAACCGCGCAGCCGGCGCAAATGGCCTTCCTCGACCGGCGCTTCGCCAGCGAGCCCGATGCCGCCGTGCACGCCGCCCTGGGCCTGGCCCTGGCCAACCTGCAACTGGGCGCCGAAGACCCCGCCGTGCGCCTGGCGGCGGTGCGTCTGCTCGGTGAAACCGGCGACCCGCTGGCCCGCACGCGCCTCGAAGCGCTGCTGCAGCCAGGAGCCGAAAGCAATGCCGGCGTGCGCACCGCCGCCGAAACCAGCCTCGCCCAAGTGCAACGCAAGCTGCTGCTGGGCGAGGTGCTCGGCCAGGCCTTCAGCGGCCTGTCGCTGGGTTCGATCCTGCTGCTGGCGGCCCTGGGCCTGGCGATCACGTTCGGCCTGCTCGGGGTGATCAACATGGCCCACGGCGAGATGCTGATGCTCGGCGCCTACAGCACCTACATGGTCCAGGTGCTGCTGCAACGCTATGCCCCCGGGGCGATCGAGTTCTACCCGTTGATCGCCCTGCCGGTGGCCTTCGCGGTCAGCGCCGGGGTCGGCATGGCCCTGGAACGCACGGTGATCCGCCACCTGTACGGCCGCCCACTGGAAACCCTGCTGGCGACCTGGGGCATCAGCCTGATCCTGATCCAGGCCATCCGCCTGCTGTTCGGCGCGCAGAACGTCGAGGTCAGCAACCCGGCGTGGCTGTCCGGTGGCATCCAGGTGCTGCCCAACCTGGTGCTGCCGTACAACCGCCTGGTGATCATCGGCTTCGCCCTGGCCGTGGTGCTGCTCACCTGGCTGCTGCTCAACCGCACGCGGCTGGGCCTGAACGTGCGCGCGGTGACGCAGAACCGCAACATGGCGGCCTGCTGCGGGGTGTCCACCGGGCGCGTCGACATGCTCGCCTTCGGCCTCGGCTCGGGCATCGCCGGCCTCGGCGGCGTGGCCCTGAGCCAGGTCGGCAACGTCGGCCCGGACCTGGGCCAGAGCTACATCATCGATTCGTTCCTGGTGGTGGTGCTCGGCGGCGTCGGGCAACTGGCCGGCAGCCTCTGGGCGGCCTTTGGCTTAGGGATAGCCAACAAGCTGCTGGAGCCGCAGATCGGTGCGGTGCTCGGCAAGATCCTCATCCTTGCGCTGATCATTCTGTTCATCCAGAAACGCCCGCAAGGCCTGTTCGCCCTCAAGGGACGGGTAATCGACTGATGAACCAGCCACTGCTTGTCACCGCCACGCAAAAGGCCGGGCCGCGCGCCACCCTGGCCATCGGCGCCGCCGTCGTCCTGCTGCTGCTGGCCCTGCCGCTGTTGTCGCTGCTGCCCGAGGGCCACGCGCTGCAGGTCTCGGCCTATACCCTGACGCTGGTGGGCAAGATCCTCTGCTACGCCATCGTCGCCCTGGCCCTGGACCTGGTCTGGGGCTACGCCGGGCTGCTGTCGCTCGGCCACGGCCTGTTCTTCGCCCTCGGCGGCTACGCCATGGGCATGTACCTGATGCGCCAGGCCGCTGGCGACGGCCTGCCGGGGTTCATGACCTTCCTGTCGTGGAGCGAGCTGCCCTGGTACTGGGCCGGCACCCAGCACTTCGCCTGGGCGCTGTGCCTGGTGGTGCTGGCGCCGGGGTTGCTGGCGCTGGTGTTCGGCTTCTTCGCCTTCCGCTCGCGGATCAAGGGCGTGTATTTCTCGATCATGACCCAGGCCCTGACCTTCGCCGGCATGTTGCTGTTCTTCCGCAACGAGACCGGCTTTGGCGGCAACAATGGCTTCACCAGCTTCCGCACGATCCTGGGCTTCGACATCGCCTCCCAAGGCACCCGCGCGGTGCTGTTCCTGCTCACCGTGGCGCTGCTGCTGGGCAGCCTGTACCTGTGCTGGCGCCTGACCCGCAGCAAGTTCGGGCGCTTGCTCACCGCCGTGCGCGACGCCGAGAACCGCCTGATGTTCTGCGGCTACGACCCACGTGGCTTCAAGCTCACCGTCTGGGTGCTGAGCGCGGTGCTGTGCGGCCTGGCCGGCGCGCTGTACGTGCCGCAGGTGGGCATCATCAACCCCAGCGAGATGTCGCCGACCAACTCCATCGAGGCCGCCGTGTGGGTGGCCCTGGGCGGGCGCGGCACGCTGGTCGGCCCGCTGCTCGGCGCCGGGCTGGTCAATGGCATGAAGAGCTGGTTCACCGTGGCGTTCCCGGAGTTCTGGCTGTTCTTCCTCGGTGCGCTGTTCATCCTTGTCACCCTGTACCTGCCCAAGGGCGTGGTGGGCCTGTTGAAGAAAAGGAGCCAGCCATGAAAGGCGTCCCCCCCGCTCACCCGGAATTCATGCTCGAGCCGGTGTTCGACACCCTCGGCGCCGGCCGCGACGCCATCGGCCTCGGCCAGCCGCGCAAGGCCGGGCTCGACACCCGCCACGGCACGGTGCTGAGCCTGGAAGACATCAGCGTCAGCTTCGACGGCTTCAAGGCGCTCAACGCCCTGAACCTGTACATCGGCGTCGGCGAGCTGCGCTGCATCATCGGCCCCAATGGCGCGGGCAAGACCACGATGATGGACGTGATCACCGGCAAGACCCGGCCCGACACCGGCACCGCGTTCTTCGGCGACACCCTGGACCTCACCCGCATGAGCGAGCACCAGATCGCCCAGGCCGGCATCGGTCGCAAGTTCCAGAAGCCCACGGTGTTCGAGGCGCTGAGCGTGTACGAGAACCTGGAGCTGGCGCTGAAGACCGACAAGTCGGTGTGGGCGAGCATCGCCGCGCGCCTGAGCGGCGAGCAGCGCCAGCGCATCGAGGAGGTGCTGAACACCCTGCGCCTGCTGCCGCTGGCCGGGCGCCAGGCGGGGTTGCTGTCGCACGGGCAGAAGCAGTTCCTGGAGATCGGCATGCTGCTGGTGCAGGAGCCACAGTTGCTGCTGCTCGACGAGCCGGTGGCAGGCATGACCGATGCCGAAACCGAGTTCACCGCCGAGCTGTTCAAGGGCCTGGCGGGCAAGCATTCGCTGATGGTGGTGGAGCACGACATGGGCTTCGTCGGCAGCATCGCCGACCACGTCACCGTGCTGCACCAAGGCAGTGTGCTGGCCGAAGGGTCGCTGGAGCAGGTGCAGGCCGATGAGCGGGTGATCGAGGTGTACCTCGGCCGCTGATCTTTAGCGCCTGTGCCCCGTGATAGGGCCGGCACAGACACAGCCACTTTTTCAGGAACACTGACATGCTCAAGATCGACACCCTGCACCAGTACTACGGCGGCAGCCACATCCTGCGCGGCCTGTCCTTCGAGGCCAAGGTCGGCGAGGTCACCTGCCTGCTCGGGCGCAACGGCGTGGGCAAGACCACCCTGCTGCGCTGCCTGATGGGCCTGGTGCCGGCGCGCGAAGGCAGCGTCGAGTGGGAGGGCAAGCCGATCACCGCGCTCAAGCCCCAGCAACGCGTGCACGCCGGTATCGCCTACGTGCCCCAGGGTCGCGAGATCTTCCCGCGCCTGAGCGTCGAGGAAAACCTGCTGATGGGCCTGTCGCGCTTCCCGGCCCGCGAGGCCCGCGAGGTGCCGGCGTTCATCTACGAGCTGTTCCCGGTGCTGGAGCAAATGAAGCAACGCCGCGGCGGCGACCTCTCCGGCGGCCAGCAGCAACAATTGGCCATCGGCCGGGCCCTGGCCAGCCGCCCGCGCCTGCTGATCCTCGACGAGCCCACCGAAGGCATCCAGCCCTCGGTGATCAAGGAGATCGGCGCGGTGATCCGCACGCTGGCCAAGCGTGGCGACATGGCCATCCTGCTGGTGGAGCAGTTCTACGACTTCGCCGAGGAATTGGCCGACCAGTACCTGGTGATGGCCCGGGGCGAGATCATCCAGCGTGGCCGTGGCGAAAACATGCAGGCCGAGGGTGTGCGTGGCCTGGTTACCATTTAATCTGCGGCAAACCCCTTGCGAGACGCTGCGATGAGCCACCTGATCCGCGATGCCCTGCCCGACGACGTGCCCGGCATCCTCGACATCTACAACGATGCCGTGCGCAACACCACGGCGATCTGGAACGAAACCCCGGTGGACCTCGCCAACCGCCAGGCGTGGTTCGCCGCGCGCGCCGAGCAAGGTTACCCGATCCTGGTGGCGGCGGATGACACGGGCGTGCTGGGCTATGCCTCGTTCGGCGACTGGCGGCCGTTCGAGGGCTTCCGCCACACCGTGGAGCACTCGGTGTACATCCGTGGCGACCAGCGCGGCAAGGGCCTGGGGCCGCTGTTGATGCAAGCGCTGGTGGCCCGCGCGCGGGCCTGTGGCAAGCATGTGATGGTGGCGGCCATCGAGAGCGGCAACGCCGCGTCGATCCGCCTGCACGAGCGCCTGGGCTTCGTCACCAGCGGGCAGATGCCGCAGGTGGGGGTGAAGTTCGGGCGCTGGCTGGATTTGACCTTCATGCAATTGATGCTGGATGACGACGCCCTTCCCCCTTCGAGGAGCTGACCCCCGATGAACGCCGCGCAACTGCAACGGGTGACCCACGAAAGCCTGGCCTACTACCGCGACGGCCTCGTCGCGCTGCTGTTGGATGCGGTGCGCCATGGCGCCTCGGTGGGGTTTCTCGACGACCTGGACGAGACGCAGGCGCTGCGTTATTTCGATGAGGTGAAGGTGCGGCTGGGCAATGGCGAGCAGTTGCTCTGGGTGGTGGCCCAGGGGCGGGAGGTGCTGGCCAGCGTGCAACTGGGGTTGTGCCTGAAGCCCAACGGGCTGAACCGCGCCGAGGTGCAGAAGCTGTTGGTGCACAGCAGCGCGCGGCGGCGGGGGTTGGGGCAGCACCTGATGCAGGCGCTGGAGAGTGCCGCGCGCCAGTGCAAGCGCGGCATGCTGTACCTGGACACCGAAGCGGGGTCGGGGGCGGAGGGCTTCTACCGGGCACTGGGGTACGCCAAGGCGGGGGAGATTCCAGACTACGCCTGTGGGCCGGATGGGCTGTATCGGGCCACGGCGCTGTATTACAAGGTGCTGCGCGCCCCTGTGTAGGCGATGTTGAGTTCACCGACGCCATCGCGGGGCAAGCCCGCGCCTACAAAGAGCGGGCTTGCGCAGCGGCCCCTTTACATCTGGGTGAACCTGCCCAACCGCTGGCGCAGCATGCTGTTCTCGCTGCGCAACTGCTGCAGTTCCTCCAGCAACTCCAGCGCCAGCGCCACGCCTTCCCACTCCAGCTCCAACTCCTGGTGCAGCTTGACCGCGCGCTTCACCGTCCCCGGCGCGCGGTCATCGAACAGCCAGTCGTCCGGCGTTCGCCCCGACGGTTCAACGATGCCGTGCTCGACGATCTCGATCACGCAGTCGGCCGTGAGGTCGGCTTCCTGGCAGAGGGTACGCATGTCCAGTTGAACGATCAGGGTGCTGCTCATGATCACTTACTCCAGTGTGTCCTCGGGTTGAACGCGGCCTTCTCGGACAGCTTGGTCCACAACTCACGGGCCGCCGCATCGGACTGCGCGGGCATCACCACCTTGAGCTGGGCGTAGAGGTCGCCACGCTCGCCCTGCTTGGTGGCCAGGCCCATGCCCTTCACGCGCAGGCGCTGGCCGCTCTGGCTGTCGGGGCGGATGGTCAGGTTGATCTTGCCGGTCAGCGTCGGCACCGCCACCTTGGTGCCCAGCGCCGCCTCCCAAGGGGCCAGCGGCACGGTGATGATCAGGTCATGACCTTCGACATCGAACAGCGGGTGCGGTGCCATACGCACGGTCAGGAACAGGTCGCCATTCGCCCCGCCACCCGCGCCCGGCGCGCCCTGGCCCTTGAGGCGGATGCGCTCGCCGTCGGTCACCCCGGCGGGGATCTTGACGTTGAGGGTCTTGGTGGTGAACCCGGTGCGCTGGCCGGCGGCGTTGGTCTGCGGGACCTGGAAGCTGATCTGCTTGGACTCCTTGCTCAGGGTTTCCTCGAGGAAGATCGCCAGTTCCAGTTCCACGTCCTGCCCTCGCCTGCCGGTGCTGCGCTGCTGGCCGCCACGGCCGAAGGGGTTGCCGCCACGGGCACCGAAGATAGAGCTGAAGAAATCCGAGAAGTCACCGCCTTCGAAACCGCCACCGCCGCCACGGCCTTCCCAGCCCGGCGGGGCCTGGAACGGCCGGCCGTGCTGGCCGCCATACTTGCGGATCTCGTCGTATTCGGCGCGCTTCTGGGTGTCGCCCAGCACCTCGTAGGCCTCGTTGGCCTCTTTGAATTTGTCCTCGGCGTCACGCTCTTTGCTGACGTCGGGGTGATACTTGCGCGCGAGTTTGCGGTAGGCGGCCTTGATCGCCTTTTCGTCCGCGGTCGGCTCTACGCCAAGAATCTTGTAATAGTCTTTGAAGTCCATCTAAGGATCACCAATGGGAAATGACGCGTTGCTTCTGAAGATAGGGGGCAAGCATAGCCTTTCAAGGTTCGCTTGGGGTTGTTCCACAGCAGACGACCGGTCTTGATTCTGTCGGCCAAAGGCATAAACTGCGCGGCCGTTTTGCCCTCGAGAAGCCTTCCACCATGTCTGACGCATCCCCGGCCCGCGCCTGCGGCATCGACTTCGGCACCTCAAACTCCACGGTCGGCTGGCACCGCCCGGGCGTCGAATCGCTGATCGCCCTGGAGGACGGCAAGATCACCCTGCCGTCGGTGGTGTTCTTCAACCTCGAGGAGCGACGCCCGGTGTACGGCCGCCTGGCCCTGCACGAATACCTGGAAGGCTACGAAGGCCGCCTGATGCGCTCGCTCAAGAGCCTGCTGGGCTCCAAGCTGATCAAGCATGACACCAGCGTGCTGGGCACCGCCCTGCCGTTCAAGGACCTGCTGGGGATGTTCATCGGCGAGCTGAAGAAACGCGCCGAGGCCACCGCCGGGCGCGACTTCGAGCAGGTGGTGCTGGGCCGCCCGGTGTTCTTCGTCGACGAAGACCCGGCCGCCGACCAGGAGGCCGAGGACACCCTGGCCGAGGTGGCGCGCAAGCTTGGCTTCAAAGACGTGTCGTTCCAGTACGAGCCGATCGCCGCAGCGTTCGACTACGAGTCGCGCATCACCCGCGAAGAGCTGGTGCTGATCGTCGACATCGGCGGCGGCACCTCGGACTTCACCCTGATCCGCCTGTCGCCGGAGCGCCACCTGATCGACGAGCGCCAGAGCGACATCCTCGCCACCGGGGGCGTGCACATCGGCGGCACCGACTTCGACAAGCAACTGAGCCTGCAAGGCGTGATGCCGCTGTTCGGCTACGGCAGCCGGATGAAGAGCGGTGCGCTGATGCCCACCAGCTACCACTTGAACCTGGCCACCTGGCACACCATCAACGCACTGTACTCGCAGAAATCCCAACTGGCCCTGGGCAGCATGCGCTACGACATCGAGGACACGCTGGGCATCGACCGCCTGTTCAACCTGATCGAGCAACGCGCCGGGCACTGGCTGGCGATGGAAGTGGAAGCCAGCAAGATCGAGCTGACCGAGCACGATAGCCGCCGCATCGACCTGGGGCGCGTGGAGCCTGAGTTAGTGGTCGACCTGACGCGCGCGGTGTTCGAAGAGGCCATCGGTGGCTTGCTGGAACGGGTGCGGGGCAGCGTCAGCGAGCTGCTGGCCAAGGCCGGGGTGAGCGAGGCGCAGGTGGACACGGTGTTCTTCACCGGCGGCTCCAGCGGCATCCCGGCGCTGCGCAACAGCGTGGCGGCGATGCTACCGAACGCGCAGCATGTGGAAGGGAACATCTTCGGCAGCATCGGCAGCGGGCTGGCGATCGAGGCGCGCAAGCGCTACGGCACCCTCTAACGACGACGCCGCGCGCTCCTGCAGGAGCGCGCTGGCCTGCGTCAGACCAACTCGGCGCGCTTGAGCTCACTCTTCAGGTACGCGTAGTAGATCGGCCCCGCCACCACCCCCGGCAGCCCGAACGCGGCCTCGAACACCAGCATCGCCAGCAGCAGCTCCCACGACTTGGCACTGATCTGCCCGCCGACGATCCGCGCGTTGAGGAAATACTCGACCTTGTGGATCACGATCAAATACCCCAACGCCGCCATCGCCACCCAGATCGACAACGACAGCCCGACGATGGTGATCAGCGTGTTGGACATCAGGTTGCCGATCACCGGCAGCAGCCCCAGCAGGAAGGTCAGCACGATCAGCGTCTTGGTCAGCGGCAGGTGCACGCCGAACAGCGGGAAGATCACCGCCAGGAAGATCCCGGTGAAGAAGGTGTTGAGCAGCGAGATCTTGATCTGCGCGAAAACGATGTTGCGAAACGCCTGCACCAGCAGGCTCAGGCGCTCGAACAGCGCCGCCGCCAGGGGCTTGCGCCGCGACAGGTCGGGCATGCGCTGCAAGGCGACGATGGCGCCGAGGATCATGCCGATCAGCAAGGTGACGAACATGTGCGCCATGCCCTTGCCCACCAGTTGCAACTCGCCCAGGTGGCTCTTCAGCCAGTCGCCGATGGCCACCTTGAACTCCGCGGCGCTGGCCGGCAGGTAGCCTTCGATGAACGGCGGCAGTTGCCCGCGGGCGCGCTCCACCAGGCCCATGAACTTGTCCAGCGAGGCGCCGGGGTTCTCCGCCTCGTGCAGCAGGAAGCTGAAGGCGCCGGCGATCAACAGCGTCAGGGTACTGACCACCAGGGTGCCGAGCAACGCCACCGCCAGCCAACGCGCGCGTTGCCCGGCGATCAGCGGTTGCAGGCGCGGGGTGAGCATGTTCACCAACTCGTACACCAACAGGCCGGCCAGCAGGCTCGGCAGCAGCTTCAGGGGCAGGGCCAGGAGCAGGCCGGCAATGACGATGATCCAGCTGGCCAGGGTGATCTGGCGGGGGGTGAAGGTCATACAGCCTCGGCGGCAGACAGCGGAAAGACCCGCAGTCTGCCAGCCTTCATGCGGCAGGCATAGGCGCAGGTCATTTCTTCTTCAGGCAGTCGCTCATGAAGGCCTTGCGCTCGTCGCCCTTGAGCGCCTTGGTGGTGGCGTCGGCGTTGCAGGTCTTCATCTTTTCCTGCTGGGTCTGGGCCGGCTTGGCCTTCAGGCAGGTGCTCATGAACGCCTTGCGCTCATCGCCCTTGAGCGCCTTTTCGGTGGCTTCGGCATTGCAGGTCTTCATCTTTTCCTGTTGCGCGGTGGCGGCGAATCCCTGCGCGCTGATCAACACACCCAATACCAGCAATGGCACTTGCAGCCTCTTCATGGAGTGGTCTCCTTGTTTCCGCGCCGGATGCACGGTCGTCGAGCTGAGTGTAGACAAGATTTTTTACATTCCGCTCAGCCCGCCCGTGCCCGTCGGCGGTACTGCTCCGGGGTGCACTGGGCCTGGCGCTGGAACATGGCGATGAAGGCCGAAGCGCTGCTGTAGCCGAGGTCGAAGGCGATGGCCTGCACCGAGCCATCGCCCTCCAGCGCCTCGATGGCGCGCAGAAAGCGCAGGCGCAGGCGCCACTCGCCGAAGCTGATGCCCAGCTCACGTAGGCACTGGCGCGCCAGGGTGCGTTCGCTGACGTGCGCTTGCGCCGCCCAGTCGGCCAGCGGGCGGTTGTCGCCAGGGTCGGCGTGCAACGCTTCGAGCACCTGGCGCAGGCCCTCGCCCTGGGCGTAGGGCAGGTAGCAGGTCTGGGTCGGCGCCAGCAGCAACTGGTCGAGCAGCACCTGCACCAGGCGCTGGTCGCGGGTATCCTGCGCCACCCGGAGGTCGCGCCGGGCGAAGTCGCCGAGGATCGCCTTGAGGATGTCGCTGATCAACAGGCTGCAGGGTTGTGCGGGCAGGTCGGCGCACAGGCTGCGGTCGAGGTAGACCGAACGGTAGACGATGGCCTGGGGGTTGTAGCAGCCGTGCTCGTGGCCGGGCGGTACCCAGACCGCGTAGTGCGGGGGCGAGACGAAGCGCTGGCCGTCGACGTCCAGGTGCATCACGCCGTGGGCGGCGTAGTTGAGCTGGCCCCAGGCGTGGCGGTGCGGGGCGCTGATAGTGTCGGCGCTGAACTCGTCGTAACGGAAGTACACCGGGGCGGGGAGTTCGCTGAAGGTGGGGATGTCGAGGTATTTGCCGGCCATGGTGTCTGGTTCGATGGGCTGGTTGTCTGGATGGAAGTATAGGCTTGTGGACAGACAGGGGATAATGGCCGCCAATCGGCACATCCTCCATTTCCCGTTGCCGGCAGAACAGCCACGCGCCCGCGCCTACAAAGGGGCGACGTACCGTTTTCGAGAGATCTATGAACTACACCTTCCCACTGCTGGCCATCCTCATCTGGGCCGGCAACACCGTGGTCACCAAGATGTCGGCCGGGGCCATCTTCCCCGCCGAGATCGGCCTCTACCGCTGGCTGCTGGCCGGCTTGCTGTTCACCCCCTTCCTGCTGCCCCAGGTATGGCGCAACCGCGCCGCCATCCGCCCGCACCTGGGCAAGGTGTTCATCCTCGGTGTGCTGGGCATGGCCATGTACCAGAGCCTGGCCTACTTCGCCGCCGGCATCACCAGCGCCACCAACATGGGCATCATCCTCTCGCTGATGCCGTTGATGTCGCTGGCCCTGTCCATCGCCTGGCTGGGCCAGCGCCTCACCTTCGGTGCCCTGCTCGGCGCCGTGGTGTCGTTCATCGGGGTGCTGGAAGTGGTCTCGGCGGGCCAACCAGCGGCGCTGCTGCAGCACGGTCTCAATCGTGGCGACCTGCTGATGCTGGTGGCCACCTTCGCCTACGCGCTGTACAGCTGCCTGCTGAAGAAATGGCAACTGCGCCTGCCGCCGTTGCAGCTGTTGTACCTGCAGATCCTGGTGGCGATCCTGGTGCTGCTGCCGCTGTACCTGGTATCGGAGAAAACCGGCCTGACCGCCCGCAACATCGGCCTGGTGCTGTATGCCTGCGTGCTGGCCTCGATGATCGCCCCGCTGTTCTGGATGCAGGCCGTGCAGCGCCTGGGGCCCAGCCGCACCACGCAGTTCTTCAACCTGCTGCCGGTGGTCACCGCGCTGATCGCCGCGCTGGTGCTGGGCGAGCGACTGGCCGGCTACCACCTGTACGGCGGCCTGCTGACCCTCGCCGGGGTGATTCTCGCCGAGCGCTGGACCACCCCGCTACGCCGCCCCGTTAAAGCCCCGCAGCCTTGAGCCGGGCGGCATGCTCGATGAACAGCCGCACCGGGTCGGCACCCTTGCCGACCGCGCCGAACTGCTGGTTGACGATGTCCAGGTGGTCGAGCGGGTAGTCATCGCCGATCACCTCGCCCAGGTGCGAGCTGCAGCGCCCGACCATGCCGTCGCAGTGGCCCTTTTCGCGCACGAAGCTGCGGGCGAACAGGCGGCAGAAGCGGTTGCTGCCGTCGAAACGGTTCAGGCCGCGGTCGGTGCGGCCGGGCTGCAAGGTGCCGGACCACGAGTAGTAGCGCACCCCGCCGACCTCGCCCGGCCCGTGCCCACCCCAGGTATCGGGCAAGCCCTGTGGATAAGCCTGGTTGAACAGCGCCACCCCGGCGCTGGTCAGCGACTGGTGCGAGGCGTGCACGTCGATCGGCAGCGGGTCGCGGCGCCAGCCCGTCTCCAGCCACACCAGCAGCAGCCCCAGGCCATGCAGCGCGGCCTTGAGCAGACGGCCCCCGGGTGAGTCGCCGGGGGCCGTGCGCTCCAGGTGGTCGGCCAGCTCCGAGCCGTGGTTGGGGCCGGCCACCGAGGTCACCGAGGCCACCCGCTGCGGCCGAAGCGCTGCGGCGTAGCGGGCACTGAGCGCGCCCTGGCTATGGCCGATCAGGTTGACCTTGTCGGCACCGGTGCGCGCGCAGATGTCTTCGATGATCGCCAGCAGTTGCTCACCGCGCACCTCGCTCGAATGCAGCGGCGAGACCTGCACCGGGAACACCTGCGCCCCGCCCTGGCGCAACGCCGGGACGATGCCGAACCAGTACGGGTACAGCAGCAGGCGCACGAAGCCGAGCATGCCGGGCACCAGCACCAGCGGGTAGCGCGTGGCCAGTTCTTGTTTCATCCCCTTCCCTCTCCCTGGACAAGCCCCTGCTCACTATAGGTTGCGATCGAACTCCTGGCGCGCCGCGCGGTTCCAACCAGAACAGACCCGAGCAAGGAGCGTGACCATGTACAGAAAGACTCTGGCCATCCTGCTGGCGAGCGCCACCCTCGCCGCCTGCGGCAGTCGCCCGGAAAACCCGGTGGACTACGTCACCTATCGCGACGAACCGCTGGTCAAGCAGGTGGAGCACGGCATGACCATGCAGAAGGTCATCGCCATCGGCGGCAACCCGTCCAACGCCAGCGACCTGCCGCACGGTGGCACCTGCAATGACTACATCCTCAACCACGACGGCAAGCAGCAGCCCTACTACGTGCGCTTCGACGCCACCGGGCATGTCGATGCCAAAGGCTTCAAGACCTGCAAACAACGAGAAGAGGACCGCCAGGCCGTTCCCGGCGCCTGAGCCGTCCCGCCCCCTGACCACCCTGACTTTCGGAGATGACCATGAGCAACGTTGAACTGACCGATGTGAAGACCCTGCGCGAACGTGCCCGCCAGCATGTCGAGCAAGGCGCCGTGACCGAGGGCTACAACGCCGACCGCGAGCAGATCCTGCGCCTGCTCAACGAGTCGCTGGCCACGGAGCTGGTCTGCGTGCTGCGCTACAAGCGCCACTACTTCATGGCCAGCGGCATCAAGGCCAGCGTGGCCGCCGAGGAGTTCCTCGAGCATGCCACCCAAGAGGCCGAGCACGCCGACAAGCTGGCCGAGCGCATCGTGCAGTTGGGTGGCGAGCCCGACTTCAACCCGGACAACCTGACCAAGAACTCCCACGCCCAGTACGTGGCGGGCGGGTCGCTGAAGGAGATGGTGCTGGAAGACCTGGTGGCCGAGCGGATCGCCATCGATAGCTACCGGGAGATCATCCAGTACATCGGTGAGAAGGACCCGACCACCCGGCGCATCTTCGAGGACATCCTCGCGCAGGAAGAAGAGCACGCCGACGACATGGCGGACCTCTTGCAAGGGCTGTGAAGCCCCCGCGCCCACAGGTATCGCACTGTTCTAGAAGCCAGTGCTGCACCTGTGGGTGCGGGCTTGCCCCGTGATCACGGGCGCAGCCCTCCCCCTCTACCGCTTCGCCTTCACCGCCGCCGGCGCCTTGCCGGCCTTCATCTGTTCCAGCAACGGCGTGCACTGGTTAGGCACATCGCCACTGGGCGCGATCAGCGCCAGCAACCCCGCCGCTGGCCCGATGGCCACCCCCAGCGCGACCATCCCCGCCCCGCGCAACGCCAGCGGCACGGCCTGCACCCCCGCATTGGGCTTGGCGAATGGCCCGCGCACGTACAACGGCGAGCGCAGCGAGAACAACCGCATGCCCTTGGACTCCGGGGTGATCTTCAGGTCCAACTGCTCGCTGGCGAAGTTCGCGGTGCCATTGATATAGATGATCGCGTTCTCGGTATCGAAGACGAACAGCCGTGTCGTCGCCAAGCCATCCTTGATGCCGACATTCGCCGCCGCGCAGTTGATCTTCACGTCCTCATCGCCGAACAGCTTGTCGACCACGTAGTTGCCGACGTTGAGACCGGCGATCTCCATCAGGCTGCGGCTGATCGCACCGTCGTTGATCAACAGCCGCAGATCGCCATTGGCCTTGCCCAGCAACGCCGCCACCGAGTTGCCAAGCCCGCTGATGTCGGCGTCACCGTTGAGCTCGCCGAAGCTGGTCTGCATCGGCGCGAAGGTCGGGAACAGTTGCTTGAGCTTGAAGCCCCGGGCCGTCAGTTGGGCACGGCCTTGCAACGGGGCGGCGCGACCATCGAGGCGGATGTTCGCATTCAGGTTGCCACCGGCCACGCCGAAACGCAGCGGCTCCAGACGCAGCACGCCGTCATCGAGCAGCACATGGGCGGAGAGGTCGTTGAAGGGCAGCTGCTCGCTATGGACGATGCGCTTGCCGGCAAAGGTGACGTCGGCATCCATCGCCCGCCAGCGCTCGGTGCGAAACGCCTCCACCGGCAGCATCTTGCCGGTGGGCTGTTTGCTGGCACCGCCACGGGCCTTCTGCTCGACGTTGGAGTCGGCGCCGATCAATGGGGCCAGGTCCTTGAACAGCAACTGGTTGGACACCAGGTTGCCGGACAACTTCGGCCGCGGCTGGCTGGCGACGAACGCCAGGTCGCCATGGATGTCGCTGTCGCCGATCTTGCCGTTGAAGCCTTCATAGCGGAACCGCGCGCCCTCGGGGTCGTGCAGGTTAGCGATCAGGTGGCCGTCGGTGGCGTAGGCCGGGGTGTCGGGCAGGGTCACGCCGGTCAGCGGGTAGAGGTTGCCCAGGCTGCTGCCGGACAAGCGCAGGCGCAGGTCGAGGGCACCCAGGTTGCGGGGGTCGGTCAGGGTGCCGGCCAGGGTCACCCGGGTATCGCCGACGCGCGCGTCGGCCTGTAGGGGGAACGGCTGGCTGGCGTCCTGCAGCGCCAGCAGCCCGCCGATCTTGCCACTGGCCGAGACCGCCTGGCCCTTGTAGCGGCCCTGGGCCTTGAGGCCGAAGGCGTAGTCCTGGGCGCCACCGGCCTTTTCGGCGCTGGCCTTGCCGACGATGTCGCTGAACGGGATGGGCTTGCCCAGCGGGTCGATCTGCACCTTCAGGCTGGTTTTCAGGGTCTGGTCGTCGAAGGCGACGTTGCCCTGGTCGAAACCAATGGCGCCGATGTCCAGCACCCACTTCGAGGGCTCGGTGTTTTCATCCTTGGGGCCGAAGTCGAAGGTCCAGTTGGCCCGCCCATCGGCCAGGCGGGTGAGGCTGGCGTTGGGCTGGGTCAGATCGATGCGCGGGATGACGATCCGCTGCCACAGCAGCGGCAGCGGTGACAGGCGGAACTCCACGCGCTCAAGGCCGACCATGTTCGGCTCCTTGAGCCACTCGGGGTTGCCCAGGGTCAGGTCCTCGGCGACGAAACGCGGCCACGGCACCCAGGCGCGCCAGCCGCCCTCGTCAGGCTCGCGCTGCCACTGCACCGCCAGGTTGCCATTGATGGCGAAGGGCCGGTGCAGGGCTTCGGAAACTTTCTCGTTGAGCAGCGGCTTGACGCGGTTCCAGTCGAAGGTAGCGATCACCACCAGCAGTATCGCGAGCAAAGCCAACAGGCTGGCGAGGGTCCAAGTGAGGATTCTGGCGGGGCGCGTCATTGCGGAGTTCTCCTGACTGCGTGACCGATGGTGGCGCGACGAGGGCACTTATTGAGTGGGACTGATGAAAACCTGTGGGGTTTTATCGATGGCGGCAATGATAGCGAAGATTTTCCTGACCTCTTTCGCAGCTTTTCCTCGAAAACGCTATGCGGTGTTACTGCAAAAGCCGAGTAGCACTTTGCCACAATCATCAACGAAACCACTGATATAGAGCGGTTTAGACCTACCATCAATTCCGTCGATTGTTACCATTATCTTTATGAACTTTTATCTTGAGTTACCAAGCGTAGCATTGCCCTCGTAGCCACTTTCCAGCCCCCCACGAGGAGCACCGAATCATGAAACGCCAACTGCTGCTGAGCCTGAGTCTATCCATCCTGGCCGCCAATGCCTTCGCCCTGCCGGCCACCGAGCAAGCCCCGACTGCAGAAGCGCGCTCCAGCGCCGCGGTGGTCTCCCAACCGCTGAACACCCTGGCCGAAGGGGGTTCGGATCGCCTGATCGAACGCAACAACCGCGTCGCCGAAGGGGGTTCCGACCGTCTGATCGAACGCAACAACCGCGTCGCCGAAGGTGGCTCCGACCGTTTGATCGAACGCAACAACCGCGTCGCCGAAGGTGGCTCCGACCGTCTGATCGAACGCAACAATCGCGTCGCCGAAGGTGGCTCCGACCGTCTGATCGAACGCAACAACCGCGTCGCCGAAGGGGGTTCCGACCGTTTGATCGAACGCAACAACCGCGTCGCCGAAGGGGGTTCCGACCGTCTGATCGAACGCAACAACCGCGTCGCCGAAGGGGGTTCCGACCGTTTGATCGAACGCAACAATCGCGTCGCCGAAGGCGGCTCGGATCGCCTGGTCGAAATCAGCCGTGTGAGCTAAGCCCTATGGCCGATAACGATAATCCGACATCCAGCGCCTGCTACCCTCCAAAGCCCGGTCCATTGACCGGGCTTCGTTTTTTTATCTAGAGTGCCCAGCCGTACAACCACAGAATCCTGCCCCATGCTGCCGCGCGCCGAACAGAAGCTTCAGACCCGCCAAGCCTTGCTCGACGCTGCCTGCCAGCTGATGGACAGTGGCCGTGGCTTCGGCAGCATCAGCCTGCGCGAAGTGGCCAAGGCCGCCGGCATCGTGCCCACCGGTTTCTACCGGCATTTCCCCGATATGGACGCCCTGGGCCTGGCGCTGGTCGCCGAAGTGGACACCACCTTCCGCCACACCATTCGCCTGGTCCGGCAGAATGAATTCGAACTCGGCGGTATCACCGACGCCTCGGTGCGTATCTTCCTCGACGTGGTGGCCGCCCACCGTGCCCAGTTCCTGTTCCTCGCCCGCGAGCAATATGGCGGCTCCCAGGCCGTGCGCCAGGCCATCGCGCGCCTGCGCCAGGACATCAGTTCGGACCTGGCCACCGACCTTGCGCGCATGCCGCGCTGGAAGCACCTGGACGCCGCAGCCCTGGCGGTGATGGCCGACCTGGTGGTGAAGACCGTGTTCGCGACCCTGCCTGAGCTGATCGACCGGCCCGACCCGCACCACCCACAAGCCCTCAGCCCGCAAGAGAAGATCACCCAGCAACTGCGTTTCATCTTCGTGGGTGCCCGTCATTGGCAGGGGCTGGGCCATCCGGGCTGATTCGCCGGCCTCATCGCAGGGCAAGCGGTGAACCTGAGCGGGCATACCCCGCGATGAGGCCCGCCCAAACACCCCAGATCAAAGCGCATGAGCACTTCTGCTACCATGGCGCACTGCCCGATTGCGACGAGCGCCTTCATGTCCGACCCCCGCCCTTCCCTGCCCGAACTCCGCACCCGCCTGGCGCGCTTTCGCCAGCACTTCGCCGAACGCATCGTGCCGCTGTGGCAGGGCCCGGGCTGGAACGCCGACATGGCCCTGCCCTACGAAGCCCTCGACGCCCAGCACCGCCCACTGCCGGTGCAGCGCTACCGGGCCATGGCCTGCGCGCGCCAGCTGTACCTGTTCAGCAGCCGCATCGAGCAACCCGGCGCCGCTGAACGCGCCGCGGCCTTGTTCCGCTCGCTGCAGCGGCACTTCCACGACGCCGAGCACGGCGGCTGGTTCTACAGCATCGACGCCGAAGGCCGCCCGCTCGACCGGCGCAAGGACCTCTACACCCACGCCTTCATCGTCTTCGCCTGCGCCCATTACTGGGGCAAGGTCCGCGAGGGCCTGGTGGAGTCGACGTTGAATGCCGCGCTGGAGATCGTCGCCGGACGCTTCGCGCGCGACGACGGCTTGTACGAGGCGAGCCTTGGCGAAGACTGGTCGGACCTGGGCAGCGGCCCCTTGCAGAACCCGCAGATGCACCTGGCCGAAGCCTTCCTGCAAACCCTCGAGGTACGCGAAGACATCGCCGTGCAACAGGCCCTGGTGCAGTTATGCACAGCCTTGCAGACGCACTTCATCGAACCGGCCCATGGCCTGATGCTGGAAAAACCCCGCGGTGCTGTGGATAACTGGTTCGAGCCAGGCCACCAGTTCGAATGGTTCTACCTGCTCGACACCTCGCCACTGCTGCGGTCAAGCCCGCTGCATGCCTCGCTGGCCCGGGCCTTCGCCTATGCCGAGGGCTGCGGGGTGAAGGACGCTGCGGTGCTGGCGATGCTCGATGGCGACGGCCAGGTGCTCGACGCCACCCAGCGTATCTGGGCGCAGGCCGAATACCTGCGCGCGCTGGCGTTGCTGCCAGGCAACGAGGCGAAGCTGTTGACCCAGCTGAAGGCCCTCGAAGACAACTTCCTGCATGCCGGCGGCTGGCACGAATGCCGCGACGGCCAGGGCAAGGTCAGCCGTCACGACATGCCGTCTACCACGCCCTACCACCTGGCCACCTGCCTCGAAGGCCTGCAACGCCTGGCCTGAAAACCTCCCTTGCGCGCGTCGGTCAGCCCTTGACCGACCGATCGATCGCAAACCCCGCCCAATCCTGGCTCACCGGCATCAGCTCGAGGTTGTTGATGTTGATGTGCGCCGGCTGGTTGAGGATCCAGAAGATGGTCTCGGCGATGTCCTGTGGCTGGATCGCCTCGGCGCCGGCGTAGGTGGCGTCGTAGCGCGACTGGTCGCCACCGAAGCGCACCAGCGAGAACTCGCTCTCGCACAGGCCCGGCTCGATGTTGGTGACGCGCACGCCGGTGCCACGCAGGTCGCAGCGCAGGCTCAGCGAAAACTGCCCGACGAAGGCCTTGGTGCCGCCATACACGTGGCTGCCTGGGTACGGGTAGTTGCCCGCCACCGAGCCGACGTTGAGGATGCTCGCGCCACGGCCATGGGCGATCAGGCGCGGCAGCAGCAGGCGGGTGGTGTACATCAGGCCCTTGATGTTGGTGTCGACCATGGTTTCCCAGTCGTCCAGGTCGCAGTTCGGCGCGGGGTCCGCGCCGAGGGCGAGGCCTGCGTTGTTGACCAGGCCACGCAGCGTGGCGAAGGTCGGCGGCAGGCTGTCGATCGCAGCCTGCATGGCCTTGCGGTCACGCACGTCGACCACCAGGCCCAGCACTTCGGTCTTGGCCGACAGCTCGGCGCAGAGCGCGTCCAGGCGCTCCTTGCGCCGACCGGTGAGGACCAGCTTCCAGCCGGCCTCGGCGAAACGGCGAGCGGTGGCCTCGCCGAAACCGGAAGTCGCGCCTGTGATGAATACGGTGGACGTCATGCTGTATCTCCTTCGCTGTGGAGGGTGGTCGCCAGGCCTTGCAGCATGCCCGCGGCGCACGCTGGCAGCAAGCAGCGCGAGGGCTGGTCAAAAAATGTTCAATCGTCGCAAGCCCTTGAGCTACAAGGGGTGTGGCAGGCTATGCGCATCTTATCCACAAGCCTTTCCCCATGGATTGGGGGCAATTCGTCGGGGCTGGGGAACCCTTTGGCGGTTCGCCAGTCGTGCGCGTAATGGCGCAACGCTTTCAGCGGTGCCGCGTACAGCAGTCTGTCCAAGGGTTTTGCACAGAGTTATCCACAGGGTTTTACGCGATTTCGCAGTAGGATTCTGCCGTGGATTAGTGACGAGCCAGCGGTGCGGGCAGCGATTGATCAAAAAACAATCAAATTCTTGGAGGTCACGGATTTAAAGGGCTACAAAGGAGTGCCACCATGTTTTCCACAGGCGCTTCCACATCATCCGTGGACAATTATGGGGCTGTGGAAACAAGGGCTTACGAGGGGAATATCGTGTGCTGCTGGCAGGATATGCGACAAGTTGTCCACATTGTGATTCCGGCCGCTGCGGCAGCGCTGAACCTGTAGGAGCGGGGCTAGCCCCGCGATGGGGCCGCACAGCGGCCCCACGGCCCCACCTCAATGCCCGCCTAGATACGCGCTGCGCACCTCTTCGTTGACCAGCAGCTCCTGCCCGGTCCCGCTCATGCGGATCTGCCCGTTGACCATCACGTAGGCCCGATCCGAGAGCTTCAACGCATGGTTGGCGTTCTGCTCCACCAGGAAGATGGTCATGCCGGTCTTCGCAAGCTCGCGCAGGGTCGAGAAGATCTGCTTGACCACAATCGGCGCCAGCCCCAGCGACGGCTCGTCGAGCAGCAGCAGCTTGGGCCGGCTCATCAGCGCGCGGGCGATGGCGAGCATCTGCTGCTCGCCACCGGACATGGTCATCGCCCGCTGGTTACGCCGCTCCTTGAGCCGCGGGAACAGCTCGTACATGCGCTGCATGTCTTCATCGGCATGCTTGTCGCCGATGGGGATGGTACCCATCATCAGGTTTTCCTCGACGGTCATGTCGGGGAACACCCGGCGCCCTTCCGGCGACTGCGCGATGCCGTTGGAGGCGATGTAGTGCGACGACTTGCGGGTGATGTCGGTGCCACGGTAGACGATCTGCCCGGACGCCGCGCGCGGCTGGCCGAAGATCGACATCAACAGCGTCGACTTGCCCGCGCCGTTGGCGCCGATCAGGCTCACCGTCTCACCTTCGTTGATGTGCATCGAGACCTTCTTCAACGCCTGGATCGGCCCGTAGAACACGTCCAGGTCCTTGAGCTCGAGAATGGGTGCGCTCATATCAGTTCCTCTTCGTCGGCACCCAGGTAGGCGGCGATCACCGTCGGGTTGTTGCGGATGTCCTGCGGGGCGCCCTCGGCGATGACGTTGCCGTGGTCGAGCACGACGATGTGGTCGGAGATGCTCATGACCATGCCCATGTCGTGCTCGATCAGCACCACGGTGATGTCATGCTCGTCACGCAGCACGCGGATCATCCGGCTCAGCGCCTCGGTTTCCTGCGGGTTGAGGCCCGCGGCGGGTTCGTCGAGGCAGATGATCTTCGGCCGCGTGCACATGGCCCGGGCGATCTCCAGGCGGCGCTGCTGGCCGTAGGACAACTCGCCGGCCAGGCGGTTGGCGCAGTCGACCAGGTCGACCACCTCCAGCCAGTAGAAGGCATGGTCCAACGCGTCGCTTTCGGCCTTGCGGTAGGCCTTGGTGTTGAGCACCCCGGCCAGCAGGTTGCGGTTGACCCACATGTGCTGGGCCACCAGCAGGTTCTCCACCACCGACATTTCCTTGAACAGGCGAATGTTCTGGAAGGTCCGCGCCAGGCCGGCGCGGTTCACCAGGTGGGTGCCGCCGAACATCTTGTAGTACATGCGGTTGGCGAAACGCGCGGGCGACACGAAATCCGCCGGCTGGAAGCGCTCGCCAAGCAACTGGATGACGTTGGTGTGGCTGCCACGCACGTTCAGCTCGATACGCCCGCCACTGGCCTTGTAGAAACCGGTCAGGCAGTTGAACACGGTGGTCTTGCCTGCGCCGTTGGGGCCGATCAGGGCGAAGATCTGGTTGCGCTTGACCTTCAGGCTGACGTCGCTGAGCGCCTTGATGCCGCCGAACTGCATCATCAGGTTGTCGACCGAGAGAATGATTTCGTCGCTCATGGCGCCACTCCTTTACGCGGGACCACGCCGGTGCGGCTGATGCGGATCAGCCCCCGCGGTCGCCAGATCATCATCAGCACCATCAGCACGCCGAACAGCAGCACGCGGTATTCGGAGAAGCTGCGCAACAGCTCCGGGGCCACGGTCAGCACGAACGCCGCGATCACCACGCCGACGGTCGAGCCCATGCCGCCGAGCACCACGATGGCGAGGATCAGCGCCGACTCGAAGAAGGTGAACGACGAGGGGTTGACGAAACCCTGGTAGGTGGCGAAGAACACCCCGGCCAGGCCTGCGGTGGAGGCACCGAGGGTGAAGGCCGAGAGTTTGACCAGCACGTGGTTCAGGCCCATCGAGCGGCAGGCGATCTCGTCTTCGCGCAGCGCTTCCCAGGCGCGGCCGACCGGCATGCGGGTCAGGCGGTGCTTGATGTACAGCACTGCCAGCACCACCAGGAAGAGCACGGCATAGATGAAGATGAACTTCAGGTTGGCGTTGTATTCGAAGCCGAAGAACTCGTGGATCGGTACCCCGCCGTCCTTCGCCCGGCGCCCGAACTCCAGGCCCAGGAAGGTCGGCGACGGCGCCGGCATGCCGTTCGGGCCGCCGGTGAACGACAGCCAGTTGTTCAGCACCAGGCGGATGATCTCGCCGAAGCCCAGGGTCACGATGGCCAGGTAGTCACCGTGCATCCTTAGCACCGGGAAGCCGAGGATGCACCCCGCCAGCGCCGCGGCGATCGCCGCCAGCGGCAGCACGCTCCAGAAGCCCAGGCCCAGGTACTGGTAGCCCAGCGCCAGGCCATAGGCGCCGATGGCGTAGAACGCCACGTAGCCAAGGTCGAGCAGGCCGGCCAGGCCGACCACGATGTTCAGGCCCAGGCCCAGCAGCACGTAGATCAGCCCGAGGATGACCACGGTCAGCAGGTACTTGTTGGCGAAGATCGGGAACACGATGGCGATGACGATCAGCGCCGGGATGATGTAGCGCAGGCGCGTCTTGTAGTCCGGCGCCAGCACGTGCACGCCGGAGCCACCGCTGTCGAAGCCCTGGAGCATGCGCTGGCCACCGGCGGTTTGCAGGTAAAGGCTGAGCAGGAAGCGCCCGACCATCACCCCGCCGACCAGCCAGGCCACGCGCGAGGGTTCTGCGTTGAAACTGTAGCCGTCGAGCACCACGCCGACGACCGGGCCAAAGACGATGAGTGCCAGCAAGCCGGCGACGACGGTTTCGATCAGGCTGCGCTTGAGGTCGAAACCCTTGCTTTGCGAAACGGGGGCAGAATTGGCAACAGACATGTTCACACCTTAGCCACGAGCGGGCGACCCAGCAGGCCTTGCGGACGGAAGATGAGGATCAGCACCAGCAGCGAGAAGCTGAACACGTCCTTGTAGTCGGAGTTGATCAAGCCGGAGAACAGCGACTCGGAGATACCCAGGATGATCCCGCCGAGCATCGCGCCGGGCAGTGAGCCGATCCCGCCGAGCACTGCGGCGGTGAACGCCTTGATGCCGATGATGAAGCCCGCATAGAAGTCGAAGGTGCCGTAGTTCATGGTGATCAGCACGCCGGCCAGCGCGGCCATCACCGCACCGATGACGAACACGTAGGAGATCACCCGGTCGGTGTTGATGCCCAGGATCGAGGCCATCTTGCGATCTTGCTGGGTGGCGCGGCACATGCGGCCGAGCTTGGTGTACTTGATCACGTAGGTGAGCAGGCCCATGCCGACGAAAGCTGCCACGAGGATGAAGATCTTGGTGTAGGTCAGTTGCACGAAGCCGGTGCCGACTTCGACGCGCAAGGCGCCTTCGAGCAGGGTCGGTACGCCTTGCTGGCGCGCGCCCTGGCTGAGCTGCGCGTAGTTCTGCAGGATCAGCGAGATACCGATGGCGCTGATCAGCGGCGCCAGGCGGGTGGAGTTGCGCAGTGGCTTGTAGGCGATGCGCTCGATGGTGAAGCCATAGACGCCGGTGACGACGATGGTGAACAACAGCGTGCCGAGCATCAGCAGGGGGAAGGACTCGATGCCGAAGTAGGCCAGCAATGCCAGGCTGATCGCCGCGAGGTACGCGGAGATCATGTACACCTCGCCGTGCGCGAAGTTGATCATGCCGATGATGCCATAGACCATTGTGTAGCCGATGGCGATCAGGCCATAGACCGACCCGAGGGTCAGCCCGTTGACCAGTTGCTGCAGGAAAATACCATCCATAACGCAATCTCACCTATTGAGATTGCACGAGCGCCGACCACGGCGGGGGCAAGGGTGAAGCGACCCTCGCCGCGCAGGACTGTGCAGATCTACGGATAAAGTACAAATACCGCGGGGCAGCGACCCGGCGCTCTGCGCACCGGGCCGCGAGCCGTTGTTATTTTTGTTTTTCCAGCTGGTGGTACTTGCCGTTGGCATCCCACTGGTAGACCACGTAGTCGGAGACGGTCAGGTCGCCCTTGCTGTCCCACTTCTTCTCGCCCATGACGGTCTTGACCGGGTTGGCCTTGAGCCACTTGGCGGCGTCTTCGCCCTTGTTCGACTTGGCGCCGTTGAACGCAGCGGCCAGGGCCTGGACCGAGGCATAGGCGTACAGGGTGTAGCCTTCAGGCTCGGTGCCACCCTTGCGGAACTCCTCCACCACGGTCTTGCTGTCTGGCAGCAAGCGCGGGTCGGCGCCGAAGGTCATGTACACGCCGTTGGTGTACTGTGCGCCGCCTGCGGTGGCGACCAGTTCGTCGGTGACGATACCGTCGTCGGACATGAACTTGACGTCCTTGAGACCCTGCTCGCGCAACTGGCGCACCAGCGGACCAGCCTCAGGGTGCAAGCCGCCGAAGTAGACGACGTCGGCCCCGGTGGAGCGGATCTTGGTGACCACGGCGCTGAAGTCCTTCTCGCCGCGGGTCAGGCCTTCGTACAGCACCGGGGTGACGCCGCGCTTGGTCAGCTGCGCCTTGGTCGCATCGGCCAGGCCCTGGCCGTAGGTGTCCTTGTCGTGCAGCACGGCGACTTTCTTGCCCTTGAGCACGTCGACGATGTAGTCGCCGGCGACGATGCCTTGCTGGTCGTCACGGCCGCACATGCGGAACATCGCGGACAGGCCGCGTTCGGTGACCTGCGGGTTGGTCGAGCCGGGGGTGATGGCGATCACGCCCGCTTCATCGTATACCTCGGAGGCAGGGATGGTGTTGGAGGAGCAGAAGTGGCCGACCACGCCGATGACCTTGTCCTGGTCGACCAGGCGGTTGGCCACGGCCACGGCCTGTTTCGGCTCGCAGGCATCGTCACCCTTGACCAGGACGATCTTCTCGCCGTTGATCCCGCCAGCGGCGTTGATCTTGTCCGCAGCCGCCTGGGCACCTTTCATGTACTGCTCGCCAAACGCTGCGTTGGCACCGGTCATGGGGCCCGCGACGCCGATCTTGACGTCGGCCTGAACATACGAAGAAACACCCAGTGCCGTGGCTACGGCCAGTGCCAGGAAACCTTTCTTGTAAAACGTCTGCGACATGTGGTGGTGCTCCTAGAGTTTTTTTTGGTTGGCACTACAACTTTCTGCCCTGTGGTCTGAGCAAGGGCCGTGCCATCGGTTTTATCGATCACGAAAACACACCGCGTTGAGCCATCGGGAGCGGCCGACGGTCGTTTCTTTACTGAGCGTGCAACCGTCTGCCATGAGACGAGCGCCACCACACGCCTGGCAAAGGAGCAACCCCTGCCCGCCATCATTGCAACCTCCGTAAGCGTCAATGTGCAACCGACCTGTAACAGCGCGACGTCACCGAAGTGCACACAGCCGGTGCGAAACTGCTACAGGGATGCACTGTTGAAAGGCTAGTCGGTGTAGGAAGAGTCATTGATTTATCTACGGACACACCCGCTGCCGGAGCGGGCTTGCCCCGCGATAGGGCCATCCGAGACGCCACAAATGCCTCATTCCTCCGGAAAACACTGGCACAATGGCGTTTATTCCCGCGTGCCCCCACCCCATGGCGGGCACCGCCGACCTGGAGCTTTTGAATGAGCGAGAGCGCATTCGCCGAGCGCATCGTGCACAACCTGCTCGACACCGACTTCTACAAGCTGACGATGATGCAGGGCGTTCTGCACAACTACCCGGACGCCGACGTCGAGTGGGAGTTCCGCTGCCGCAACGGCGAAGACCTGCGTCCTTACCTGGGCGAGATCCGCCAGCAGATCGAACAACTCGAAGACCTCACCCTCGACGCTGGCCAACTGGCCTTCCTCGAACGCTACAGCTTCCTCAAGCCCGACTTCCTGCGCTTTCTCGGCCTGTTCCGCTTCAACCTGCGCTACGTGCACATCGGCATCGAGCACGACCAGCTGTACCTGCGGCTGCGTGGCCCCTGGCTGCACGTGATCCTCTTCGAAGTGCCGTTGCTGGCGATCGTCAGCGAGGTGCGCAACCGCCACCTGCACCCGCACATGCGCCTGGTCGAGGCGCGCGACCAGCTGTACCGCAAGTTCGACTGGCTGCGCGCCCACGCCAGCGACGACGAACTGGAACACCTGCAGGTGGCCGATTTCGGCACGCGCCGGCGCTTCTCCAGCCGGGTCCAGGAAGACGTGGTGCGGGTGATGCGTGATGACTTCCCGGCACGCTTCGTCGGCACCAGCAACGTCGACCTGGCATGGAAACTGGATATCAAGCCCCTGGGCACCATGGCCCACGAGTGGATCATGGCCCACCAGCAGCTCGGCCCGCGGCTGATCGACAGCCAGATCGCCGCGCTGGACTGCTGGGTCCGCGAGTACCGCGGGCTGCTCGGCATCGCCCTGACCGACTGCATCACCATGGATGCCTTCCTCGGCGATTTCGACCTGTACTTCGCCAAGCTGTTCGACGGCCTGCGCCACGACTCAGGCGAGCCGGTGGCCTGGGCCGAGAAGGCCATCGCCCATTACCGCAAGCTGGGTATCGACCCGATGACCAAGACCCTGGTGTTCTCCGACGGGCTGAACCTGACCCGTTCACTGGAGATCTTCCGCGCGCTGCGCGGGCGCATCAACGTCAGCTTCGGCATCGGCACCAACCTGACCTGCGACATTCCTGGGGTGGCGCCGATGAGCATCGTGCTTAAAATGACCGACTGCAATGGCTCGCCGGTGGCGAAGATTTCCGACGAGTCCGCCAAGACCCAATGCCGCGACGAGAACTTCGTCGCCTACCTGCGCCACGTATTCAAAGTCCCCAGCAAGGAGTAACCCATGCAAGCCGTTCAGCGAGAGATTGCGCAAGCGCTCAAGGTGCAGCCGCCGTTCGCCGACGCCGCCGCGCTAGAGGCCGAAGTCGCCCGGCGCGTGGCGTTCATCAAGGATTGCCTGGCCAATGCCCGGCTCAAGACCCTGGTGCTGGGCATCAGCGGCGGGGTCGACTCGATGACCGCCGCCCTGCTCGCCCAGCGCGCGATCAACGAGCTGCGCGCCGAGACCGGCGACGCGGCGTACCGCTTCATCGCCGTGCGCCTGCCGTACCAGGTGCAGCATGATGAGCACGACGCCCAGGCCTGCCTGGAGGTGATCAAGGCCGATGAGGTGCACACCGTCGACATCGCCCCCGCGGTGCGGGCGCTGGCCGGTGAGGTGAAGGCGCTGGAAGGCGGTTCGCCGACCCTGGTGGACTTCGTCGTCGGCAACACCAAGGCGCGCATGCGCATGGTCGCCCAGTACACCATCGCCGGCGCCCGCGCGGGGCTGGTGATCGGCACCGACCATGCGGCCGAGGCGGTGATGGGCTTCTTCACCAAGTTCGGTGACGGGGCGTGCGATCTGGCGCCGCTGAGCGGCCTGGTGAAGCACCAGGTGCGTGCCATCGCCCGTAGTTTCGGGGCGCCAGAGGCGCTGGTGGAAAAGGTGCCGACCGCCGACCTGGAGGATCTGGCGCCGGGCAAGCCGGACGAGGCGTCGCATGGCGTGACCTACCAGCAGATCGATGCCTTCCTGCACGGCGAGCCGGTGGACCAGGAGGCGTTCGACATCATCGTCAACACCTACCGCAAGACCCAGCACAAGCGCGAACTGCCGTTCGCCCCATAAGCAATAGCGCAGTGCATTCGTAGGAACGGGCTTGCCCCGCGATGGCGAAGGTGATTCACCGACGCCATCGCGGGGCAAGCCCGTTCCTACAAAGGGTGATGCGTTCGTTACTTGAAGATGACCTTGCCTTTCATCATCGAGATGTGGCCCGGGAAAGTGCAGAAGAAGCTGTAGTCACCACCGGCCTCCAGCTTCGAGGTATCGAACTTCACCTCGGTCTCCTTCTCCGGCGCGCCGATCATCTTGGTATGGGCGATGATCGCGGCGTTGTCGGCTTTCAGGTAGTCCTTGTCCAGGCCCTGGGTCATGCCTTCGGTGGCGATGGCCTGCATGTCGGCAGTCTTGCTGATCACTAAGTTGTGGCCCATGACGTTCTTCGGCAGGTTGCCGGAGTGGGTCAGCTTGACGGTGAACGCCTTGCAGCTCTTGTCGACGGTGAATTCCTTGCTGGTGAAGGACATCTGGTCGGTCGAATCGACGGTCACCGAGCACTCGGCAGCAAAGACGGACGCGCTGGCGAGGGTCAGCAGGGATACCGCTACAGCTTTCGCAAACATCGTGAATCTCCTTGGCAGGGTTTATCAATTGCGAGACTGCCTGAAACCGCATACCCCCTCCCTGACGTGGGTCAAGGGGTAGCCAGTGGCCAGCCAGTAGATTTGTTCAATGGATTGTATACAACCAATCTAAGTGCACATCATGCCTCCTTGATAGACGATGAGACAACCTCTCATTTAGGAGCAATCACCATGACTCTTGGAAATTTCATGCGCGGCCTGCTGGCTGCCTATGCGTGCGGTGCCACCGGCTCGGCCGTCTACGAATTCGCCCGCCCCGAGTGAGTCGGCCCTTGGAAGCTGTCGGTCTGGCCCTTACCCTGTGTGCCCCCTTGCCCGCGCAAGGGTGAACCGCACTGGAGAAAAGCAATGCCTGTACGTTCCGTCTGTGTCTTCTGCGGCGCCAGCATTGGCGCCAACACTGCCTACCGCGAGGCGGCCATCGCCCTCGGCCAGGCCATCGCCCGACGCGGCCTGACCCTGGTCTATGGTGGTGGCGCGGTTGGTTTGATGGGCACTGTGGCCGACGCGGCCATGCAAGCCGGTGGCGAGGTGATCGGCATCATCCCGCAGAGCCTGATGAACGCCGAAATCGGCCACAAAGGCCTGAGCCGCCTGGAAGTGGTCGATGGCATGCACGCCCGCAAGGCGCGCATGGCTGAGCTGAGTGATGCGTTCATCGCCCTGCCGGGCGGGCTAGGCACGCTGGAGGAGCTGTTCGAGGTGTGGACCTGGGGGCAACTGGGCTATCACGCCAAGCCGTTGGGCCTGCTGGATGTGAATGGGTTCTATGAAAAGCTCGGCGGGTTCCTCGACCATATCGTCGAGGAAGGTTTCGTGCGGCCACAACACCGGGCGATGCTGTTGCTCGGGCAGCAGCCGGATGCGCTGCTGGATGGGATGGATGAGTTCGTCTCGCCGGTGCTGCCGAAGTGGGTCGACAGGAAACCCGACTGAAAAATACGGCGACGCCCTTGTAGGAGCGGGCTTGGCCCGCTCCTACAAGGGCCCGTGGCGTTCAGCAGCCCTTCACGATCAGCGCGGGATCACCGGCTGACGCGGCTTCTTCTTGCCCTTGCCACCCTTGGCCGCCTCTTTGCGCTCCTTGGCGGCCTGCTGGTTGCGGGCGAACGCCTCGGCCTTGGCTTTTTCGCGCTTGTCCCACGGCTTGCTGCCATCGCTGGCGCGCGGCGGCAGGCCGGTGTGCTGGGTGAGGATCTTCTGTTCCTTGCCCACCTTGTGGCTGCCGCTCGGCGTGGAGTTCTTGCGCCGGGCGCTCTGGTAGCTGTCGGTCTGCGGCTGGTGCAGCGGAATCAGCTGGTGCTTGCCCGGGCCGATCAGGTCCGCGCGGCCCATGCGCTCCAGCGCCTCGCGCAGCATCGGCCAGCCCTTCGGGTCGTGGTAGCGCAGGAACGCCTTGTGCAGGCGGCGCTGCTCATCGCTCTTGACGATCTCCACGCCTTCGCTCTTGTAGGTGACCTTGCGCAGCGGGTTCTTGCCCGAGTGGTACATGGCCGTGGCCGAGGCCATCGGCGAGGGGTAGAACGCCTGCACCTGGTCGGCACGGAAGCCATTGCCCTTGAGCCACAGGGCCAGGTTCATCATGTCTTCGTCGGTGGTGCCGGGGTGCGCGGCGATGAAGTACGGGATCAGGTACTGCTCCTTGCCCGCCTCCTTCGAGAACTTCTCGAACATGCGCTTGAAGCGGTCGTAGGTGCCGATGCCCGGCTTCATCATCTTGTCCAGCGGACCACGCTCGGTATGTTCCGGGGCAATTTTCAGGTAGCCGCCAACGTGGTGGGTGACCAGTTCCTTGACGTACTCCGGCGACTCCACCGCCAGGTCGTAGCGCAGGCCCGAGGCGATCAGGATTTTCTTCACCCCCGGCAAGGCACGGGCCTTGCGGTACAGCTCGATCAGCGAACTGTGGTCGGTGTTGAGGTTCTCGCAGATGCCGGGGAACACGCACGACGGCTTGCGGCAGTGCTTCTCGATGTCGTGGCTCTTGCAGGCGATGCGGTACATGTTCGCGGTCGGGCCGCCGAGGTCGGAGACCACGCCGGTGAAGCCGGGCACCTTGTCGCGCATCTCCTCGATCTCGCGGATGATCGAGTCGTGGGAGCGGTTCTGGATGATCCGCCCTTCGTGCTCGGTGATCGAGCAGAAGGTGCAACCGCCGAAGCAGCCACGCATGATGTTCACCGAGAAACGGATCATCTCGTACGCCGGGATGCGCGCCTTGCCATACGCCGGGTGCGGCACGCGCGCGTAGGGCATGCCGAACACGTAGTCCATTTCCTCGGTGGTCATGGGAATGGGTGGCGGGTTGAACCACACGTCCACCTCGCCATGCTTCTGCACCAGCGCACGGGCGTTGCCGGGGTTGGTCTCCAGGTGCAGCACACGGTTGGCGTGGGCATAGAGCACCGGGTCGTTGCGCACCTTCTCGAACGACGGCAGGCGGATCACCGACTTCTCGCGGGTCATGCGCGGGCTGTCGAGGATTTGCACCACCTTGGCTTCGTTCGGGTCTTCCACCTCGCCCTTGGCCTGCTCGATGGCGCAGGCCTGGGTGTCCTGGGTGTTGACGTAGGGGTTGATGATCTTGTCGACCCGGCCCGGACGGTCGATGCGGGTGGAGTCGATCTCGTACCAGCCTTCAGGCGTGTCGCGACGAATGAACGCAGTGCCGCGCACGTCGCTGATGCTCTCGATCGACTCGCCGTTGGACAGCCGTTGCGCCACCTCGACCACCGCGCGCTCGGCGTTGCCGAACAGCAGGATGTCGGCGCAGGCATCGATCAGGATCGAATGACGGACCTTGTCCTGCCAGTAGTCATAGTGGGCGATACGGCGCAGCGAGGCCTCGATGCCGCCGAGCACGATCGGCACGTGCTTGTAGGCTTCCTTGCAACGCTGGCTGTACACCAGGCTGGCCCGGTCAGGCCGGCTGCCCGCGATGCCACCCGGGGTGTAGGCGTCGTCGGAGCGGATCTTCTTGTCGGCGGTGTAGCGGTTGATCATCGAGTCCATGTTGCCGGCCGCGACACCGAAAAACAGGTTCGGCTCGCCGAGCTTCATGAAGTCGTCCTTCGACTGCCAGTTCGGCTGGGCGATGATGCCTACGCGAAAGCCCTGGGCTTCCAGCAAACGACCGATGATGGCCATGCCGAACGACGGGTGGTCGACGTAGGCGTCGCCGGTCACGATGATGATGTCGCAGGAGTCCCAGCCGAGCTGATCCATCTCCTCCCTGCTCATCGGCAGGAACGGCGCTGGCCCGAAGCATTCGGCCCAGTACTTGGGATAGTCGTAGAGAGGCTTGGCTGCTTGCATGTCAGTGACCGGTTCTGGTGTGCAGGGAAATCGCGGGCGCGGAATATAGCACAAATTTTGACCAAATCCGACGGTAGAGGTCGGATTCATCGAGGCCGCGCATTTGTCCCGAGATGGCGTCGCCGAATCCAGCATCGCATCGCGGGGCAAGCCCGCTTCGACAGGGGCGGTGGCGTGCCGGGTTATTCGTCGTCGTCGAAGTTGTACATGCCCGGCGCAAGGTTCTCGAAGCGGGTGTACTTGCCGATGAACGCCAGCCGCACGAAGCCGATGGGGCCGTTACGCTGCTTGCCGATGATGATCTCGGCCACGCCCTTGTGCTCGGTCTCGGGGTGATACACCTCGTCACGGTAGACGAACATGATCACGTCGGCGTCCTGCTCGATCGCACCGGATTCACGCAAGTCGGAGTTCACCGGGCGCTTGTTCGGCCGTTGCTCCAGGGAACGGTTGAGCTGCGACAGGGCGATCACCGGGCAGTTGAACTCCTTGGCCAGGGCCTTGAGGGAGCGGGAGATCTCGGAGATCTCGTTGGTACGGTTGTCGCCGGCAGAGCCGGGAATCTGCATCAACTGCAAGTAGTCGACCATGATCAGCCCGATGTCGCCGTGTTCTCGCGCCAGGCGCCGGGTACGCGCACGCATCTCCGAAGGGCTGATGCCCGCGGTGTCGTCGATGAACAGCTTGCGGTCGTTGAGCAGGTTCACCGCCGAGGTCAGCCGCGGCCAGTCATCGTCGTCCAGCTGGCCGGAACGCACCTTGGTCTGGTCGATGCGGCCCAGCGACGACAGCATACGCATCACCAGCGATTCACCGGGCATCTCGAGGGAGAACACCAGCACCACCTTGTCGCTGCGCAACACGGCGTTTTCCACCAGGTTCATGGCGAAGGTGGTCTTGCCCATCGACGGACGGCCCGCGACGATGACCAGGTCGGCCGCCTGCAGGCCGCTGGTTTTCTCGTCCAGGTCGGTGAAGCCGGTGGAGACACCGGTGATATCGCTGTCGGAGTTGAACAGCGTGTCGATGCGGTCGATGGCCATGGTCAACAGCTCGTTGACCCCTACCGGGCCACCGGTCTTGGGCCGCGCCTCGGCGATCTGGAAGATCTGCCGTTCGGCGTCGTCGAGGATTTCCTCGGCATTGCGGCCTTGGGGGTTGAAGGCGTTGTCGGCGATGTCGGTACTGATGCTGATCAACTGGCGCAGCGTCGCACGCTCGCGAATGATCGCGGCATAGGCCTTGATGTTGGCCACCGAGGGGGTGTTCTTCGCCAGTTCCGCCAGGTAGGCCAGGCCACCGACCTGGGACGACAGGCCTTCCTTTTCCAGCTGCTCGTGCAGGGTAACCACGTCGAACGGCTGGTTCTGGTCCACCAGCTTGTGGATGGCACGGAAAATCAGCCGGTGGTCATGCCGGTAGAAGTCGCCATCCGACACTTGGTCCAGCACCCGCTCCCAGGCGTTGTTGTCCAGCAGCAGGCCACCGAGCACGGCCTGTTCGGCCTCGATGGAATGCGGCGGCACCTTCAGGGCAGCGGTTTGCAGGTCGAGCTGTTCGGGATGGGTGATCTCGTTCATGGCCACGCAAGAATCAGGGGGAGTGAAAAAACAAAGGGCACGGCCTGCGCAAAGCAGGGCCGTGCCCGATGTTACCGGCTGGCCCGCAAGGAGCCAACCGATGCTACAGCTTAGGCTGCAACGACGACCACACGCACGGTGGCTTCAACGTCGCTGTGCAGGTGCACGGCTACGTCGTATTCGCCAACTTGACGGATGGTGCCGTTCGGCAGACGAACTTCAGCTTTGGCCACTTCAACGCCAGAGGCGGTCAGGGCGTCAGCGATGTCGTGGGTGCCGATCGAACCGAACAGCTTGCCTTCATCGCCAGCGGTGGCGGTGATGGTGACTTCCAGCTCGGCCAGTTGGGCAGCGCGGCTTTCAGCCGAAGCTTTCTTGTCGGCGGCTGCTTTTTCCAGCTCGGCGCGGCGCTCTTCGAACGCGGCCAGGTTGGCGGCGTTGGCAACGGTGGCCTTGCCGAATGGCAGCAGGAAGTTACGGCCGTAACCGGCTTTAACTTTAACTTTGTCGCCCAGGTTGCCCAGGTTGGCGACTTTTTCCAGCAGGATCAGTTCCATTTGGTAAAACCTCTTAACTTTTAACCTTCACCGTTCGCGGAGTCGTCACCCTTGGGTGACAGGCGACCGCGAAAATCAATCAGGCTGTCGACAACGGCCAAAACCACGAGCAACGGATACGTCAGCTGCATGAACAGCACCAGCGTCACGTACAACCCCACCAGCCAGAACTTGGCCAGGCGTTTGCGCGCCACCAGCCCATGCAGCAGGGCGATGCCCGCGAACATGAGCGGCACGCTGCACAGCGGCGTGAGCAATGCCAGGCCGGAACCGAAGTTCGGGCCGAACAGCATGCACGCCAGCAGCAGCAGCGCCGGCACCAGGGGAATGCGCACCGCTTGAAACTCGCGGCCGAAACCTCCCGGGTTGTACAACACGGCTTGCCAGTAGCGCCCCAACATCAGGGCCAGCACACTGACAACTTGCAACAAGGCCGCGATCAGGCCGTTGAGCACCGGTACGATGAGCCTCGCCAAGTGCGCCTGTTCCTCTACCGACAACTGCTGGTAAAGGCCGCCGAGCATCTGCGGCAGGGCTTTTTCAAGCGCTCGCGCCAGAGCTTCGATCGGTTCCTGGAACACTGAACCAAGGATCACACCGTACAACAGGCCCAGGGCGATGCTGGACAACAGCACCCGGTTCCAGGAATGCCCGGCGCGCAACAGCGCAGCCAGCCCCAGCGCCCCCAGCAGCACCATCAAGGTGCGCGGCTCGCCGAAGACCCACCAGGCCAACGCGGGCAAGATGCCCCACACGATGACCGAGGATGCGTCCTTGAAACCGCGCCGCAGGAACACCAGGCTCCCGGCGGCGGCACTCAACCAGAACAACAGCGGCAATGCCGCACAACCGGCCACCACTACAGTGGCCTGCACGCGACCGCGCATGATGAAATCAGCCAACGCTCGCATGCCTATCCCTTGCTACTTGTCGACGACCCGGTCTCAGCGGCCGTGGCTGTCGGTGTAGGGCAGCAGGGCCAGGAAGCGGGCGCGCTTGATAGCGGTGGCCAGCTGACGCTGATAACGAGCTTTGGTACCAGTGATACGGCTCGGAACGATCTTGCCGGTTTCGGATACGTAAGCTTTCAGGGTGTTGAGATCTTTGAAGTCGATCTCTTTCACGTCTTCAGCAGTGAAGCGGCAGAATTTACGACGACGGAAGAAACGTGCCATGTAATAGGCTCCTCAAAAGGTCCGTGGATTACTCGTCAGCGTTATCGCTGTTGTCGCTGTCATTGCTGTCGTCGCCATCGGCGGAGTCAGCATGCTCAGGACGCTCGCGACGCTCACGGCGCTCGCTGCGGTTCTCTTCGGCCTTCAGCATTTCGGACTGGCCGGTTACGGCTTCGTCACGACGGATGACCAGGTTACGGATTACGGCATCGTTGTAGCGGAAGTTGTCTTCCAGCTCGGCCAGGGCTTTGCCCGAGCACTCAACGTTCAGCATCACGTAGTGAGCCTTGTGAACGTTGTTGATGGCGTAGGCCAGCTGACGACGGCCCCAGTCTTCCAGGCGGTGGATCTTGCCACCATCTTCTTCGATCAGCTTGGTGTAGCGCTCGACCATGCCGCCGACTTGCTCGCTCTGATCCGGGTGGACCAGGAAGATGATTTCGTAATGACGCATGAATGCTCCTTACGGGTTAGTAGTCTGCCAGCGAATCTGGTCAGACAAGGAGTGAATGACACTGTGTGTCTTGCACGGAGGGTAGGCACATACATGCCTGCCAGCTCGGCAAGGGGCGCAATTGTAGAGAAGGCGGGGCAGACAAGCAAGGTGATTGGCGATTATTTGAACAGCTAGAAACAATTGCCGGGCAATGTGCTGCCCGGCAGGACGCCATCGCGGGGCAAGCCCGCCCCTACAGCCCCCGCTGATTGCGAATACAGCGGGATACCTTTGGGAGCGGGCTTGCCCCGCGATGAAGCCAGCACCGACGAGAATGAATCAGCGCTTGGCCTGGCGCTGGCGCACCGCTTCGAACAGGCACACCCCGGTGGCCACCGAGACGTTCAGGCTGCTGACGCTACCGGCCATCGGCAGCTTCACCAGGAAGTCGCAATGCTCGCGGGTCAGCCGGCGCATGCCCTTGCCTTCGGCGCCCATGATCATCACCAGCGGGCCGGTGAGGTCCTGCTGGTAGATCTCCTGCTCGGCCTCGCCAGCGGTGCCGACCACCCACAGCCCGCGCTGCTGGAGCTTCTCCAGGGTGCGCGCGAGGTTGGTCACCGCCACCAACGGGATCACCTCGGCGGCGCCGCAGGCGACCTTGCGCACCACGCCGGTGAGCGTGGCCGACTTGTCCTTGGGAATCACCACCGCCGTGGCGCCGGCGGCATCGGCGGTGCGCAGGCAGGCGCCGAGGTTGTGCGGGTCGGTGACGCCATCGAGCACCAGGATCAGCGGCGGCGTCTCGCTGCGCTCGAGCAACTCCTCGAGCATCGCTTCGCCCCACACCTGGCTCGGGCTGACCTCGGCCACCACGCCCTGGTGCACGCCCTCGACCCAGGCGTCCAGCTCACGGCGCTCGGCCTGGCCAACCGGCACGCGGTACTTCGCGGCCAGCGCCAGCAAGGCCTGGAGGCGCGGCTCACTGCGCCCTTCCGACAGCCAGATCTGCTTGACCCGCTTGGGGTGGTGCTGCAACAGGGCCTGCACGGCGTGCACGCCGTAGATCTTTTCCAGCTGACTCATGACTTGTGCTTGCCCTTGCGTGGCGCGCCGGACTTCGACGGCCCCTTGCGATGCTTGGTCGGTTTGCCGGACGCCTTGGCGCCCTTGTCCGACTTGCCGCTGGCGTGGCCCTGACGCGCCTCGCTCATCAGCGCCTTCTTCATTTCACGGCTCTTGCGCACCTCGGCGTTGCGCTGCACCGCGTCCTTGGGGAAGTAGGCGTCGGCGCTCTCGCTTTTGCGGCTGCGCGGCTTGGGCGTGGCCTTGGCGGTTTCCGGGGCCGGCTCGGACGCGGCGGCGGGAGCCGAGGCGCCCTGCTGCTTGCGACCGACCGGCGCCTTGGCGGCAGCGTCGGACAACTCGAAATCGATCTTGCGCTGCTCCAGGTCGACACGCATGACCTTGACTTCGATCGAGTCGCCAAGGCGGAAGCTGCGCCCGGTGCGCTCACCAGCCAGGCGGTGATGCACGGGATCGAAGTGGTAGTAGTCGCCCGGCAGCGCACTGACGTGCACAAGGCCCTCGACGTAGATGTCGGTCAGCTCGATGAACAGGCCGAAACCGGTCACCGCGGTGATCACACCGGGGAAGGTCTCGCCCACGCGGTCACGCATGTATTCGCACTTGAGCCAGTTGACCACGTCGCGGGTGGCTTCATCGGCGCGACGCTCGGTCATCGAGCACTGCTCACCCATCTGCTCCAGGGCGTTCTCGTCGTACGGGTAGATGCGCGCCTTGGGGATGCTCATGGCACCGGCACGCTTGACGTGCGGGGTGTCGATCTTCGAGCGGATGACGCTGCGGATCGCGCGGTGCACCAACAAGTCCGGGTAGCGGCGGATCGGCGAGGTGAAGTGGGTGTAGGCCTCGTAGTTCAGGCCGAAGTGGCCGTTGTTCTCGACGCTGTACACCGCCTGGCTCAGCGAGCGCAGCATGACGGTCTGGATCAGGTGGAAGTCCGGGCGCCCGGCGATGCTCGCCAGCAAGGCCTGGTAGTCCTTCGGCGACGGGTCCTTGCCCTTGTGCAGCGACAAGCCCAGTTCACCCAGGAAGGCGCGCAGTTTTTCCAGACGCTCCGGCGGCGGGCCGTCGTGCACGCGGTACAGCGACGGCACATTGTGCTTCTGCAGGAACTCGGCGGTGGCGACGTTGGCCGCCAGCATGCATTCCTCGATCAGCTTGTGGGCGTCGTTGCGCACGGTCGGGCGGATCTCGTCGATCTTGCGGTCTTCGCCGAAGATGATCCGGGTTTCCTGGGTCTCGAAGTCGATCGCGCCACGGGTGTGACGGGCATCCACCAGCACCTTGTACAGGGCATAGAGGTGCTTGAGGTCCGGCAGCACCGCGCTGTACTCCTCGCGCAGGGCCTTGCCCTCACGGGTGCGGGCGTGCTCGAGCATGCTGCTGACCTTGTTATAGGTCAGCCGCGCGTGGGAGTGGATCACCCCTTCGTAGAACTGGTAGTCGACCATCTGGCCGGCCTTGTTGATGGTCATCTCGCAGACCATGGCCAGGCGATCGACGTGTGGGTTCAGCGAGCACAGGCCATTGGACAGCTCCTCGGGCAGCATCGGCACCACGCGCTCCGGGAAGTACACGGAGTTGCCGCGCTGCTGCGCCTCGACGTCCAGGGCCGAGCCCAGGCGCACGTAGCTGGAGACGTCGGCGATCGCCACGTACAGGCGCCAGCCGCCGGAGAACAGGCGCAGCTTGCCCAGGGGCTCGCAGTAGACCGCGTCGTCGAAGTCGCGAGCGTCTTCGCCGTCGATGGTGACGAAGTTCAGGTGGCGCAGGTCGATGCGCTTTTCCTTGTCCTTCTCTTCGACTTCGGAGCGGAACTTGCGCGCTTCCTTGAGCACGTCCTTTGGCCAGACATGCGGGATGTCGTAGCTGCGCAGGGCCACGTCGATTTCCATGCCCGGGGCCATGTAGTTGCCGATCACCTCGACCACGTCACCCTGAGGCTGGAAGCGCGGGGTCGGCCAGTGAGTGATCTTGATCTCGACGAACTGGCCGATCTTGGCGCCACCGTTGCGCCCGGCGGTGACCAGCACTTCCTGCTGGATCTTCGGGTTGTCCGGGGTGACGTAGCCGATGCCGCCTTCCTCGAAGTAACGGCCGACCACGCTTTCGTGGGCACGGGAGATGACCTCGACCAGCACGCCTTCACGGCGGCCGCGGCGGTCGACGCCGGACACGCGCGCCAGGCCGCGGTCGCCGTCGAACACCAGGCGCATCTGCGCCGGGCTGAGGAACAGGTCTTCGCTGCCGTCGTCGGGAATGAGGAAGCCGAAGCCGTCGCGGTGGCCGGAAACGCGGCCGCAGATCAGGTCCAGCTTGTCTACCGGGGCATAGGTGCCGCGCCGGGTATAGATGAGCTGGCCATCGCGCTCCATGGCGCGCAGGCGGCGGCGCAGGGCCTCGACCTGGTCTTCCTCGTAGAGGCCGAATTCCGCTGCCAACTGCTCACGCGCGGCCGGCTCGCCACGGTCGGCCAGGTGTTGCAGGATCAGCTCACGGCTGGGAATGGGATTGTCGTATTTTTCCGCTTCGCGGGCGGCCTCGGGGTCGAGGGATTGCCAATCGGCCATCAGGAGGGGTTCACCTTGGGGTATATAGACGAGAAGTTTCGCATAGGCGTATTGAAACCGGAAATGTCAGCCTTGGACAGCCCCGCCGGGGGCTCCTGTTGAATGAGAAGGCTCGCGGAATCAACAAGTTGAATTTTTTGAATTTTTTTTCGATCCGGGGGTTTACAGCCCATCGGGGCATCCGTATAGTGCGCACCACGACGACGGACACCCCCGACGTTGTAGTTGAGAGAAACGATGTTGTAAAGCATCATTGGATCTCGACAAGTGTGCCCAGGTGGCGGAATTGGTAGACGCGCTGGTTTCAGGTATCAGTGACTTAACGGTCGTGGAAGTTCGAGTCTTCTCCTGGGCACCAAAAATTTCGAGTGATAGATAGCAGAGTTATCGGTCATTCAGCAACACGATTCATGCTGTAGATGTAAAAGCTTTGCCCAGGTGGCGGAATTGGTAGACGCGCTGGTTTCAGGTATCAGTGACTTAACGGTCGTGGAAGTTCGAGTCTTCTCCTGGGCACCATATAAAAACCCACTAGCTTGCTAGTGGGTTTTTTCTTGTCTGCGATTTTTGTTCTGAGCTGCCGGCCCTATTGCGGGGCAAGCCCGCGCCTACAGGTACGGCGTCGTTCCTCAAGGCTGCGGGAGCGGGCTTGCCCGGTGACAGGGTCCGAACAATCGCCTCTCCTCCCTTCCCCACCTCGATAGCCCCCTACTGAATTTCACCTCCCACGGCCACTTGAGAAACGATTTCGTTTACCATTGTTTCCAAATATGTAGCCGTAAGCGAGGAAGCACCCGCATGACGATCCGCCCGAAACCGCTGATGCGCACCCTGGCCGCCGCCGTCCTGGGCCTGGTCATCGGTGCACCGGCCGCCCTGGCAGACGACCCGGTCACCCTGACCCTGTACAACGGCCAGCACAAGGAAATCGGCGAAGCCATCGCCAAGGCCTACGAGGCCAAGACCGGCATCCACATCGATATCCGCAAGGGCAGCAGCAACCAGCTGGCCAGCCAGATCATCGAAGAGGGCGCGCGCTCGCCAGCCGACGTCATCTACACCGAGGAATCCCCGCCGCTGAACAACCTGGGCGAGCTGGGCTTACTGGCGAAAATCGACGACGCCACCGCGAACATGGTGCCCAAGGAGTACGTTGGCGCCAGCGGCACCTGGATGGGCATCACCGCCCGTACGCGCATCGTGGTGTTCAACCCGAAGAAGATCGACGAAAAAGACCTGCCGAGCACGGTGATGGACTTCGCCAACCCCGAGTGGGACGGGCGCGTCGGCTACGTCCCTACCAGCGGCGCCTTCCAGGAACAGGCCGTGGCCATCCTGAAGATGCATGGCCGCGACGCCACCGAAGAATGGCTGACCGGCCTGAAAGCCTTCGGCAAGGCCTACACCAACAACATGGTTGCCCTCAAGGCCGTGGAAAAAGGCGAAGTGGCGGCCGTGCTGGTGAACAACTACTACTGGTATGCGCTGGAGCGCGAGCGCGGCAAGCTGGACTCCAAGCTCTACTACCTGGCCGACGGCGATGCCGGCAACCTGGTCACCATCTCAGGTGCTGCGGTGGTCAAGGCCAGCAAGCATCCGAAGGAGGCCCAGGCCCTGCTCAACTGGATGGCCAGCGAAGAAGGCCAGCGCGTGATCACCCAGACCACCGCCGAGTACCCACTGCACAAAGGCATGGTCTCCGATCGTGGCCTGAAGCCCTTCGAAGACCTGCGCCCACCGAAGATCTCGCCAGCCGACCTGGGCAATGCCGAGGAAGCGATCGAGCTTGAACGCGAGGTCGGCCTGCTCTGATGACTGCCGCCGTGCCCGAACCTGTGCAGGTACGTTTCGTGCCGCGCCGCAAGCGCCCCTCGGTGTGGGTGGTGCTGCCCGTACTGTTCCTGGTCGCCATGAGCCTGTTGCCACTGGCCTACGTCGCCATCAAGGCCTGGGAGGCCGGCTGGCACGAAGCCCTGCGTTTGCTCTGGCGCCCGTTCGTCTGGGGTCTTTTGCGCAACACCCTGATGCTGATGGTCGGCGTCACCCTGGTATGCCTGGTGGTCGGCCTGGCCTTGGCCTGGCTACTCGAACGCAGCGACCTGCGCGGTCGGCGCCTGTGGGGCGTGGTGTTGTGCCTGCCATTCGCCGTGCCCTCGTTCGTCAGCAGTTTCACCTGGGTGTCGCTGAGTTCGGACTTCGAAGGGCTGGGCGGGGCGATCCTGGTCATGGCCTTGTCCAAGTACCCGCTGGTGTTCCTGCCGGTGGCTGCGACCCTGCGCAACCTCGACACCTCGCTGGAGGAGTCAGCGCGCACCCTGGGCTGCAGCCGCTGGGGCGTGTTCATCAAGGTCACCCTGCCCTTGCTGTGGCCATCGATGCTCAGTGGCGCGCTGTTGATTGCCCTGCACATGCTGGTGGAGTTCGGCGCCCTGTCGATCCTCGGCCTGCAGACCTTCACCACGGCGATCTACCAGCAGTTCGAGCTGGAATTCAGCAACGCCAATGCGGCGATGCTCTCGGCAGTGCTGCTGGCGCTGTGCCTGGCGATGCTCTGGCTGGAGCTGAGGGTGCGCGGCAAGGCCCGCCACGTGCGTATCGGCCAGGGCGTAGCACGTCGCGCGCAGCCGCTTCCCCTGCGCGCCTGGAGCGCGCCAGCGCAGGTGTTCTGTCTGGGCCTGGCGGTGCTGGGCAGCGGCATCCCGCTGGCGATGCTGGGCTACTGGCTGAGCGTCGGCTCCTCGGCCGCGTTCCCGGTGGCGGCCATTGGCAAGGCGCTGTTCACTTCGCTGTCGGTATCACTGGGTGGCGCCGGGTTCTGCGTGCTACTGGCGCTGCCGATCAGCTTCCTGGTGGTGCGCTACAAAGGCCGCCTGGCGATCTGGGCCGAGCGCCTGCCGTACTTGCTGCACGCCCTGCCCGGCCTGGTGATCGCCCTGACGCTGGTGTTCTTCGCCCTGCACTACGTGCCGGCGCTGTACCAGACCACCGCGCTGTTGATCCTGGCCTACGCGCTGCTGTTCCTGCCGCTGGCCCAGGCACCGGTGCGCACGGCGCTGAACAAGGCGTCGCCGACCCTCGAGGAGGCCGCGCGCACCCTGGGCGCCAGCAGCTTCTCAGCCTTCTGCCGGGTGACCTTGCCGATCATCTTCCCGGCCCTGGCGGCGGCGTTCGCGCTGGTGTTTTTGGATGCGATGAAGGAGCTGACCGCCACCCTGCTGCTCAGCCCGACCGGCATGACCACCCTGGCCACCGAGGTGTGGGCGCATACCGCCAACGTCGAGTTCGCGGCGGCGGCGCCTTATGCGGCGCTGCTGATCGTGGTGTCAGGGCTGCCGGTTTACCTGCTGACCACGCGGATGTACCTCAACAAGGCGTAGGCCCATCGCGGGGCGAGCCCGCTCCCACACGCTCGGCACTGGCCCGAAGAACAGTGCCCCACCTGTGGGAGCGGGCTCGCACCACGATGAAGCCGGTGCCGCCAACCTCAGGCCCGGAACTGCCCCAGGCTTGCCCGCAACTGCGCGGCCAGGTCGTCCAGCACCTTGCTGCTGGCGGTGGTCTGCATCACCACCTGCGCAGAGCGCTCGGCCTGGGTGTGGATGGTCTGCACTCTGCCCCGCACCGCTTGCGCCCCATGGGCCTGCTGCTCCGCCGCACGGGTGGCCAGGCCAATGGCCGCGTGCACCTGCTCCACCGCTGCCTGCACCGACTGCTGCCGACGCTCGTTGTCGCGCAGCACCAGCAAGCCTTCACTGGCCTTGATGCCGGCCTGGCCAATGGTCGCCACCGCTTCCTTCGCGCCCTGCTGCAACGCCGTGATATGCGCCTGGATGTCACCGGTGGAGCTCTGGGTCTTGCTCGCCAGCGCCCGCACCTCGTCGGCCACCACGGCGAAGCCACGCCCGGTCTCGCCCGCCCGCGCCGCCTCGATGGCAGCATTGAGCGCCAGCAGGTTGGTCTGCTCGGCAATACCGTGGATCACCGTCAATACCACCTCGATCTGCTCGCTCTGCTTGGCCAGGCGCTCGATCACTTGCGAGCCGGTCTCGACCTGCCCGGCAAGGTTCTCGATCAGACCTGCAAGCTGGGTCGTGGCCTGACTGTTCTCGTCGGTGGCCTGGCGAATGTCCACCACCTGCTGCAATGCTGCCTGCATCGCCTGGCTCTCGGCCTGGGCCTCGTCGGCCATGCTGGAGAGGTCACGCAGGCTGGCGGCCACCTCGTCGCGCTGCAGTGCGGCGGCGGCATCGGCACCCGCGTTGCGCTGGGCCATGGTGCCAATTTCCACGCCAGTGCGCTGGGCCACCTCGCCCGCTTCGCGCACGATGGGCTGTAACTTGTCGACAAAGCGGTTGACCGCCTTGGCCATGTCACCGATCTCGTCGCGGCTGTCGAGCGGCACGCGCTTGGTCAGGTCGCCTTCACCGGCGGCCAGGTCATCCAGCGCAGCGATCAGCAGACGCAGCTTGCTGACCACGCGCCGCCCGAGCACTACGGCCACCACCAACAGCACGCCCAAGCCCACCAGCACCAGGCCGACGCCGATACGCCAGCGCAGATCGCCAGCGGCATCGCGCACCGTCTGCGCGGTGTTGGCCTGCATCGCGGTGGCGCTGTTCTGCGCGGTCTCCAGGCGAGCGCGCAGGGTCTTGCCGCTGTCGGCCGCCGCAGCCCCCAGGCTCTCACCCACCAATTGCTCGCCACTGGCGATCAAGGTGGCGAAGCGTTGGTCGAGCGCCTTGAGCGCCTGCTCCACGGACGCGGTGGAAACCCCCATGAGCACCTTGCCGATCTCCACGCCGTTGGGGCTGATGGAGGCTTCGACGAAGTACACCGATGGGTCACGTCGGGCGGCTTCGAGCACCTTGTCCAGCGCCCGCTCACCCTGCCCCTTTTCCAGCAGGGCCTGATTGACGGGATTCTGACGGTTCAGGTAGCGCGTCAGGTGTTCGCCCTGCGCGTCGTCGTAGATCACGAACAACACGTTGGGATTGCGCTGGGCACGGCGTGCGAAATCGGAGAGCGTGGGCACGTCGTTGTCCCAGATCGCCCGCGGGGCGACCGAGGCCAGCAGTTCGGCCATATCGTTGGCCGAGTCCTTGAGGTTTTTCTCCAGGGTATCGCGCAGTTGCTTCTGCTCGCTCTCCAGCCGCGAGGAAAGCCCGGCACTGAGCCGTTGCCGGGTGCTGGCCGAGAGGCTGTCGAGACCGGCGCGCACATCCTGGCCAGCCTGCTCCAGTTCGCCAGCCAGCTTGCGACTGTCGGCCCCCAGGCGTTCGCCCAAGTCGGCTTCCAGGGCGGTTACGGTGCTCCGGGTCAGCGCAACGGCGACCAAGACCTGCACCAAAAGAGCGATACCAAGTGCAACAAAAACAGGCCGCAGAAGGCGGCTTCGTAACAGAGAAAGGATGGCAGACACGTCGGAACCCCCGTGTTTCTGGCGCCATTACTTTGATGGCATCTACAGATCATTCTTACAGCAAGGGGTGTGCCGGTGGCAGGCGGGATATACGCCAAGATGCAGCAGCGGCACCCTATACCTTGCGACAGAGTCAGCCACTGGAAATGAAAACGCCGCGCCCCCTTACGGAGACGCGGCGTTCGATCAGCCTATGGAAGCGCGAATCAGGCGAACGGATGACGCAGCACGATGGTCTCGTTGCGGTCCGGGCCGGTGGAGATGATGTCGATCGGCGCGCCGATCAGCGTCTCGATGCGCTTGATGTAGGCACGCGCATTGGCCGGCAGTTCTTCCAGGGTCTTCACACCCACGGTCGACTCGCTCCAGCCCGGCATTTCTTCGTATACCGGCTCGAGGCCGATGTAGCTGTCGGCGTCGGAAGGCGCGTCGATGACCGCACCGTTCTCGTTCTTGTAGCCCACGCAGATGTTGATGGTCTCCAGGCCGTCCAGCACGTCCAGCTTGGTCAGGCAGATGCCCGAGATGCTGTTGACGTCGATGGCGCGACGCAGGATCACGGCATCGAACCAGCCGCAACGACGAGCACGGCCGGTGGTGGAACCGAACTCGTGGCCGCGCTTGGCCAGGGTGGCGCCGGTCTCGTCGAACAGCTCGGTCGGGAACGGGCCGGAGCCGACGCGGGTGGTGTAGGCCTTGGTGATACCGAGGATGTAGTCCAGGTACATCGGGCCGACACCCGAACCAGTGGAGATGCCACCGGCGGTAGTGTTCGAGCTGGTGACGTACGGGTAGGTGCCGTGGTCGATGTCCAGCAGCGAACCCTGGGCGCCTTCGAACATGATGTCCTTGCCGGCGCGGCGCAGGTTGTGCAGCTCGGCGGTGACGTCGAGCATCATCGGTTTGAGCTGCTCGGCGTAGGCCATGCACTCATCCAGGGTCTGCTGGAAGTCGATAGCCGGCTCTTTGTAGTAATTGACCAGCTGGAAGTTGTGGTAGTCCAGCAGCTCGCCGAGCTTGGCGGCGAAACGCTCGCGGTGGAACAGGTCGCCCACGCGCAGGCCGCGGCGAGCGACCTTGTCTTCGTAGGCGGGGCCGATGCCGCGGCCGGTGGTGCCGATCTTGGCTTCGCCACGGGCTTTCTCGCGGGCCTGATCCAGGGCCACGTGGTAGGAAAGGATCAGCGGCGCGGCCGGGCTGATGCGCAGGCGCTCGCGCACCGGTACGCCCTTCTCTTCCAGCTTGGTGATTTCACGCATCAGGGCGTCCGGCGCGACGACCACGCCGTTGCCGATCAAGCACTGCACGCCTTCGCGCAGGATGCCCGACGGAATCAGGTGCAGAACGGTCTTCTCACCGTTGATCACCAGGGTGTGACCTGCGTTGTGGCCACCTTGGTAGCGCACTACGGCGGCAGCATGTTCGGTCAGCAGATCGACGATCTTGCCCTTGCCCTCATCACCCCATTGGGTGCCCAGGACGACGACATTCTTACCCATAACACTTGTCCTCATTCACGCAAACTTGGTTGCCGGCCATGCGCCGACGAGAAAATCTCATTGGGTCAGCGGCAGAACCTGCCAGCGCCCGTCTTGCTGAATCAATTGCCGATCACAATCCGCTTCGAGAGCAGCACTCAGCGGCTGGCCAGGCAGGGCCTGGACCACGCGCTGGCCCTCGGAACGCAACTGGCAGACCTGCTGCCAGAGTGCCGTATCACCGCTGTCGGGCATCCAGATCCCGCCGGCAGGCAACACGACCTCCGCTCGCCCCAGTGTGACCAGGGTCTTCAAATCCGTGGAGAAACCAGTGGCCGGGCGCGCCCGGCCGAAGTCGGCGCCGATGTCGTCGTAGCGCCCACCCTGGGCGATCGACTGACCGACGCCCGGGACGAACACGGCGAACACCACGCCGGTGTGGTAGTGGTAGCCGCGCAGCTCGCCCAGGTCGAAGTACAGCGGCAGGTCCGGGTAGCGCGCGGCCAGGCGGTCAGCGATTGCCAACAGGTCATCCAGTGCCGCGAGCACGCTGGCCGGGGCACGACCCAGGCGCACGCGCGCTTCGTTCAGCACTTCGCGACCACCGCACAGCTCGGTCAGGGCGCGCAGCATGCCGCCCAGGTCCTTCGGCAGGTCGGCGGTCAAGGCGAACACTTCGTCGCTGGCCTTGCGCTGCAAGGCGTCGAACAACTGCTGCTCGACGTCGCCAGACAGCCCGGCAGCGCGGGCCAGGCCGCGGTAGATGCCGACATGGCCGAGGTCCATGTGCACGTCCGGCACGTCGGCCAGTTGCAGCATGGCGAGCATCAGGCTGATCACCTCGACGTCGCTGGTGGGGCTGGCATCGCCATACAGCTCGGCACCCAACTGGATCGGGCTGCGCGAGGTGGACAGCGCGCGTGGCTGGGCGTGCAGGACGCTACCGGCGTAGCACAGGCGGCTCGGGCCTTCGCGGCGCAAGGTGTGGGCGTCGATGCGCGCCACCTGCGGGGTGAAGTCGGCACGGAAGCCCATCAGGCGACCGGACTGCGGGTCGACCACCTTGAAGGTACGCAGGTCCAGGTCCTGGCCGGCACCGGTGAGCAGCGATTCCAGGTACTCGATATGCGGGGTCACGACCAGTTCGTAACCCCAACTCTGGAACAGGTCCAACACCTGGCGACGCGCGATCTCGATGCGCGCCGCCTCAGGTGGCAGTACTTCCTCGATGCCATCTGGCAGAAGCCAGCGGTCTACCGTTGCCATTACGCCATTTCCCCTTAGGTCCGGGCGGCCTGCCTGCGGGCGAGCCGTCTGTGAAGCAGGCATTGGCGCACAACAGCAGGCAGCACTGATCCCAGCGCCACCGCCGTGCCAACACCCTCGAATTACACTGCGTCGTGGCCAATGAACCTTGCAGACGCAAAAAAGCCGGGAATTTCCCGGCTGACTCATCATACACCCGTTTTCGTCCGGGATGCACCCCGCCGGGCATTTTAGCTGCCCGGCGGGGTGGTCCGGTTACGGCTTGCTCTTGTCCAGGAAGCGGAAGAACTCGTTCTTCGGATCCAGGACCAGCACGTCGCTCTTGCTGGAGAAGCTCTCGCGGTACGCCAACAGGCTGCGGTAGAACGTGAAGAAGTCCGCGTCCTGGCCATAGGCCTTGGCGTAGATGGAGGCCGCCTGGGCGTCGCCATCACCGCGGGTTTCCTCGGCTTCTCGGTAAGCTTCGGCCAACAGTACACGGCGCTGGCGGTCGGCATCGGCGCGGATACCCTCGGCCAGCTCGTTACCCTTGGCGCGGTGCTCGCGGGCCTCACGCTCACGCTCGGTGCTCATGCGGTCGAACACGCTGCGGTTGACTTCCTTCGGCAGGTCAATGGCCTTGACGCGCACATCGATGACCTCGATGCCCAGCTCGTTGCTGGCCATGCGGTTCAGCGAAGCGGTGATGTCGGCCATCAGCGCGTCACGTTCACCGGAGACCACCTCGTGCAGGGTGCGTTTACCGAACTGGTCACGCAGGCCGCTTTCCAGACGACGCGACAAGCGCTCGTCGGCGATCTGCTTCATGCCCGAGGTCGCGGTGTAGAAGCGCTCGGCATCTTTGACCCGCCACTTGGCGTAGGCATCGACCATCACCGCTTTCTTTTCCAGGGTCAGGAAGCGCTGGGTCGGGGCGTCCAGGGTCATCAGGCGAGCGTCGAACTTGCGCACCTGGTTGACGTACGGGACCTTCACATGCAAGCCCGGCTGGACATCCGCCTGGACCACACGGCCGAATTGCAGCAATACCGCGCGCTCGGTCTGGGACACGATGTAGAAGCAGTTCCAGGCCACGACGGCCAGCACCACGGCGGCGATCAGGGCGATCAGCGATTTATTGCTCATCAGCGGCTCTCCCTAGAACGCAGCGGCTGTTGTTGCTGTTGCAGGTCCTGCACGGCACGCGCGGCAGCGTCATTGACCGACGGCGACACACTGCTGACCGACGCTGCGCTGTTGCGGCTGCCTTCGACCATCTTGTCCAGTGGCAGGTAGAGCAGGTTGTTCTGCCCGTCCTTGGTGGCCACCATGACCTTGCTGGTGTTGCTGTACACCTCTTGCATGGTCTCCAGGTACAGGCGCTGACGGGTGACGTCAGGGGCCTTGCGGTACTCGGCAACCAGTTTGGTGAAGCGGTCGGCCTCACCCTTGGCGCGGGCGATCACTTCATCACGGTAGCCATTGGCGTCCTCGATGATGCGCTGGGCCTGGCCACGGGCTTCGGGCACCACGCCATTGGCGTAGGACTCGGCCTGGTTGCGCGCACGCTGCTCGTCTTCACGGGCACGGATCACGTCGTCGAAGGCTTCCTGCACTTCACGCGGGGCTGCCGCGCTCTGCACGTTGACCTGGGTGACGGTGATACCCGTGCGGTAGGTGTCGAGGAAGCGCTGCAGGCGTTCGCGGATATCCACGGCCATCTGCTCACGGCCCTCGGTCAGCACCTGGTCCATCGAGGTGGAACCCACGACGTGGCGCAGGGCGCTGTCGGTGGCATGCTGCAGGCTGACTTCCGGCTGGTCGACGTTGAGGATGAAATCCTGCAGGTTGCTGATCTTGTACTGCACGGTCAGCGGCACCTCGACGATGTTCTCGTCCTCGGTGAGCATCTGGCCCTGCTTGGTATAAGCACGCTCGCGCGTGACGTTTTCCATGTACTTGCGGTCGATCGGCGGGAAGTAGATGTTCAGGCCGGGGCCGACGGTCTCGTAGTACTTGCCGAAGCGCAGCACCACGGCCTGCTCCTGCTCGTCGACGACGTACACGGCGCTGTACAGCCAGATAGCCGCGAGCACGGCCAGGCCAATGCCCAGCAGGCCATAGCCACCGCCCTTGCCGATGTTGCGGTCACCACTGCCACCGCGTTTCTTGCCACTGCCGAACATGCCGTTCAGGCTGTCCTGCAGCTTGCGGAAGGCCTCGTCGAGATCCGGTGGACCTTTCTTGTCGCCACCACCACCGCCACCGCGGCGGCCGCCCCAGGGATCCTGATTGTTCGAGTTGCCACCCGGCTCATTCCAAGCCATAGCGCTCTCCATCTGATAAAGCAAAGACGCGCCCACGGCGCGCCGTCCAATGCTACAGAATGCCTGTCATAGTCGCCCGGCGACCTCGCTGGGCATTTATTGCAAAGTGTGTTGCTCAATGAACACGTGCGGCTCAAGGCCTTCACGACTGACCAGGCGATTCAGTTCGACCTGGGGCAGACGCAGGCTCAAGAGGCTGCAACCCTCTTCATCGTGCGCTTCGCCTTGCACTGCGCCGAGCGCAAAGAATTGCGCGCGCAGGCGGGCAAATCGCTGTTCAAGGCGCAAGGTTCCGACAAACAGGTCATCCCCCAGCAACTCGGCAATCGCCTGGCCGACCAGCTCCAGACCACGTCCATCACGCGCCGATACCCAGACCCGCTGCGGCTTGCCATCGGCATCGCGCTGGATCTGCGGCTCGACATCTTCGAGCAGGTCGAGTTTGTTATAGACCTCGAGGATCGGCAAGCCTTCGGCACCGATCTCGCCCAGTACCGCCAACACTTGCTCGATCTGCTCCATGCGCTCCGGCTCATGGGCGTCGATCACATGCAGCAGCAGGTCGGAGTTGCTCGACTCTTCGAGCGTAGCGCGAAACGCCTCGACCAGCTTGTGTGGCAGGTGACGAATGAAACCCACGGTGTCGGCCAGCACGATCGGCCCGAGGTCGCTCAGTTCGAGCCGGCGCAAGGTCGGGTCGAGGGTGGCGAACAACTGGTCAGCAGCGTAGACGTCGGACTGGGTCAGGGCGTTGAACAGGGTGGACTTGCCGGCGTTGGTATAGCCCACCAGCGAGACCGACGGGATGTCGGCGCGCTTGCGCCCCCGACGCGCCTGCTCGCGCTGGCTGCGCACCTTTTCCAGGCGTGCCTTGATCTGGCGCAGGCGCACCCGCAGCAGGCGGCGGTCGGTTTCCAACTGGGTTTCACCCGGGCCGCGCAGGCCGATACCGCCTTTCTGCCGCTCAAGGTGGGTCCAGCCGCGCACGAGTCGCGTGCTCATGTGTTCGAGCTGGGCCAGCTCGACCTGCAGCTTGCCTTCATGGGTACGCGCCCGCTGGGCGAAGATGTCGAGGATCAAACCGGTGCGGTCAAGCACGCGACACTCGAAGACACGCTCGAGGTTACGTTCCTGACTGGGGGTGAGGGTGTGATTGAAGATCACCAGGTCGGCTTCTTCAGCCTTGACCAGGTCACGCAGCTCCTCGACCTTGCCGCTGCCGATAAGGAACTTGGCCGTAGGCTGGTGCCGTGCCACTGTGGCCAGGTAGACGATGTCCGCTCCGGCCGACAGTGCCAGCTCCTGAAACTCCTGCGGGTCTTCGCGCGCCTCAGGGTTCTGACCTTCCAAGTGAACGAGCAACGCCCGTTCACCACCACCGTGGCGCTCAAAGAACAATGCAGGCTCCTAACTCAGGCGTTGCCTGGCTCGCTGTCGCCGTGATCGGAATCGGACATTTGCAGGCGAACCGGACGGGCAGGAACAACAGTCGAAATAGCGTGCTTGTAGACCATCTGGCTGACAGTGTTCTTCAGCAGCACGACGAACTGGTCGAAGGATTCGATCTGGCCCTGCAACTTGATCCCGTTAACCAGGTAGATGGAAACCGGAACCTTCTCTTTTCTCAAGGTGTTCAAGTAAGGGTCTTGTAGCGAATGCCCTTTTGACATATGCCGCACTCCTGTAAGGATAAATAGTAGAAAAACAGTAAAAATCGATAGATTCAGCCGCCCAATCGCAAGAATAGACGGCAAATGCAGGGACTCAGCTCAATATGGAGACGGCGCCCAGGTATTTCAAGGTGCGGGACAGATTGTCGCAGGCCAGGCTGTCCAGCCAGTGTACGTCGGGCCAGCCGCGCAACCAGGTGAATTGCCGTTTCGCCAATTGGCGTGTGGCAATGATACCGCGCTCACGCATCTGCTCGGCGCTCAACTTGCCGTCCAGATGATCCCAGACCTGTCGATACCCCACTGCCCGTATAGACGGCAGCCCCGCATGCAAGTCACTTCTGGCTCGCAACCCTCGGACCTCGTCAACGAAGCCCTGTTCCAGCATTTGCGAGAATCGTAGCGCAATTCGCTCGTGCAAAATGTGACGATCTGTAGGCGCAATCGCCAAACTGGCCACAGTATAGGGGAAATGTCCGCTTGCGCCTGCGCCTGAACCGTGACTTTCCGTGAATTGACGCTGGCGGTGCGCGGTCATGCTTTCACCACTCACCCGGTAGACCTCCAGGGCGCGGATCAGCCGCTGCGGATCGTTGGGGTGGATGCGCGCGGCCGACTCCGGGTCGACCTCGGCCAACTGCCGATGCAATTCGCCCAACCCCAGTGCGCGGGCCTGGGCCTCCAGCTCGGCGCGCACCACAGGGTCGGCCGCCGGCATATCGGCCAGGCCATCGAGCAATGCCTTGTAATACAGCATGGTGCCGCCGACCAGCAACGGGATGTTGCCACGCGCGCTGATCTCGGCCATCGCCGCCAGGGCGTCAGTGCAGAACTGCGCCGCGGAATAGCTCTCGGCCGGATCCAGGATGTCGATCAGCCGGTGCGGGTGCGCCGCCAACACTGCCTTGGAGGGTTTGGCGGAGCCGATGTCCATGCCGCGGTAGACCAGCGCCGAATCGACGCTGACCAACTCGCACGGCAGCACCCGGGTCAGCTCGATGGCCAGGTCGGTCTTGCCGGCCGCCGTCGGGCCCATGAGAAATATCGCTGGGGGCTTGCCGCTCATTTCATCGACCGCGCAGGAAGAGTTTGTCCAGGTCATCCAGGCCCATCTGGGTCCAGGTCGGACGGCCGTGGTTGCACTGGCCGCTGCGCTCGGTGTTTTCCATGTCACGCAGCAGTGCGTTCATCTCGGGGATGGCCAGGCGCCGGTTGGCGCGCACCGCGCCGTGGCAGGCCATGGTGCCGAGCAATTCGTTGAGGTGCGCCTGGATGCGGTCGCTGGTGCCGTATTCCATCAGGTCGGCGAGCACATCCTGCACCAGGCGATTGGCCTCGGCCTGTTTGAGCAGCGCCGGGATCTGCCGGATGGCCAGGGTTTCCGGGCCCAGCCGCTGGAGTTCGAAGCCCAGGCGCTGGAACCATTGGGCGTGCTCCTCGGCACAATCCGCCTCGCGCTGGCTCAGCGCCAGCGACTCGGGCACCAGCAGCGGCTGACCGCTCAAGCCCTCACTGGCCATCGCCACCTTGAGCCGCTCGTACATGATCCGCTCGTGGGCCGCGTGCATGTCCACCAGCACCAAGCCCACAGCGTTCTCGGCCAGGATATAGATGCCCTTGAGCTGCGCCAGCGCGTAACCCAGCGGCGGAATGTCGCCCTGGCTTTCCGGCAGCGGCGCGGGCGCCGCCGTACCGTTGTTCAGCGGCGCGAAGAACTCTCGGTATACCGCCTGGGCCTCGGCCGCCGGCACCGGTTGCGACGGCCGCGGGGTGTATTGGTATTGGTAGCCGGCACCAGCGCCACTGGAGGAAAACGCCCCACGCTGTTCGGCCTGGGGCTGTTCGAGCACCGGCGTGGCCAGGCGCATCTCGCCCTGGGGGCCGAACTCGCCGGCCTGCTGGCCGCTGGGGCGGACGATTTCGGTGGCAGCGGCGGGAGCGGCCAGTTGGTCTTCCGGGCGGACATCGGCCAGGGCGCGGTGCAGGGTGCCGTAGAGGAAGTCGTGGACCATGCGCCCTTCGCGGAAGCGCACCTCGTGCTTGGTCGGGTGGACGTTGACGTCAACGCCGTTGGGCTCGAGTTCCAGGAACAGCACGAAGGTCGGGTGCCGGCCATTGAACAGCACGTCGCGGTAGGCCTGGCGCACCGCGTGGGCAACCAGCTTGTCGCGCACCGCGCGGCCATTGACGAAGAAGTACTGCAAATCGGCCTGGCTGCGCGAAAAGGTCGGCAGACCGACCCACCCCCACAGGCGCAGGCCGTTGCGCTCGACATCGATGGGCAGCGCCTGCTCCAGGAAGCCCGGCCCGCAGATCGCGCCGACCCGCCGTGCGCGAGCCATTTCGTCCGGCGCCTCGTGCAGGCTGAGAATGCTCTTGCCGTTGTGCCGCAGGTGGAAGCCCACGTCGAAACGCGCCAGCGCCAGGCGCCGGATCACTTCCTGGAGGTGGTCGAATTCGGTCTTCTCGGCCTTGAGGAACTTGCGCCGGGCCGGAGTGTTGAAGAACAGGTCGCGCACCTCGACCGAGGTGCCGACCGGGTGGGCGGCCGGCTGCACCCGGGGGGTCATGTCGCGGCCTTCGGTCTCCACTTGCCAGGCCTCGGAGGCTGAGGCGGTGCGCGAGGTGAGGGTCAGGCGCGCCACCGAGCTGATCGAGGCCAGGGCCTCGCCACGAAAGCCCAGGCTCAGCACACCTTCGAGGTCTTCCAGCTCGCGAATCTTGCTGGTGGCATGACGCGCCAGGGCCAGCGGCAGGTCGTCGGCGGCGATGCCGCCGCCGTCATCCCGCACCCGCAGCAGCTTGACCCCGCCCTGCTCGACTTCCACATCGATGCGCTTGGCGCCGGAATCGAGGCTGTTCTCCAACAGTTCCTTGGCCACCGAAGCCGGGCGCTCGACCACCTCGCCCGCGGCGATCTGGTTGGCCAGCCGAGGGCTGAGCAACTGGATCCGCGAACCGCCGCTCATTGCTGCGACGCCAGGGTGGTGCTGGGGATGTCCAGGTGCTGGCCGACCTTCAGCTCGTCACTCTTGAGACTGTTGGCATTGCGCACGCTGGCGACGCTGACCTGGTAGCGCACGGCGATCATCGCCAGGGTTTCGCCCGGGCGCACGGTGTGCTCGCGCGGGCCCTGGGCGATCTTGCCGGTGTCGCGCAGCCAGGCGATGTAGGTGCCCGGTGGCGGGTTCTGCTGGAAGAACTGGCGCACGCCGGTGTGGATCGAACGCGCTAGGGCCTGCTGGTGGCCCTTGGTGGCCAGTTTGGCAGCTTCATTGGCGTTGGAGATGAACCCGGTTTCCACGAGAATCGATGGAATATCCGGCGACTTCAGCACCATGAAGCCAGCCTGCTCCACACGCTGCTTGTGCAGCGAGGTGATGCGCCCCATGTTGCCGAGCACCTTCTGCCCCACGTTCAGGCTCGAACTGAGGGTGGCGGTCATCGACAGGTCGAGCAGCACCCCGGCGAGCATGCGGTCCTTGTCGTCGAGGCTGACGTTGCCGGCGCCGCCGATCAGGTCGGAGCGGTTTTCGCTGTCGGCCAGCCAGCGCGCAGTCTCGGACGTGGCGCCACGGTCGGACAGGGCGAACACCGAGGCGCCGAAGGCGGCCTTGGACGGCGCGGCGTCGGCATGGATCGAGATGAACAGGTCGGCCCCCTTCTTGCGGGCGATCTCGGTGCGTTTGCGCAACGGAATGAAGTAGTCGCCGGTACGGGTCAACTCGGCGCGGTACCCCTTCTCGGTGTTGATCTGGCGCTGCAGCTCGCGGGCGATCTCGAGCACGATGTCCTTCTCGTGCTGCCCGCGCGAGCCGGAGGCACCCGGGTCTTCACCGCCGTGGCCAGCGTCGATGGCGACGACGATGTCACGCTTGCCATTGGGCACCGGTGGCAGCTTGATCGCCGGTTGCGCCGGCGTCACTGGGACCGCGGGCGGCGTGGGTGGCACCTGCGCCGGCGGCGGGGTCGGGTTGCTGGCGGCGACGGCATCGGCCTCCTGGTCGTACAGGTCGACCACCAGGCGGTTGCCGTACTGGGCATTCGGCGCCAGGGTGAAGCTCTTGGGAGTGACGGCCTTGTTCAGGTCGACCACCACGCGCAGGTCGCTGGGCGTGCGCTGAGCCGAACGCACGCTGGTGATCGGAGTGTTCGAGGTGGAGACGTTCAACGGCGCGGCCAGGGTCGCGCCGTTGATGTCGATGACCAGGCGATCCGGCGCGCTGAGGGTGAAGACACTGTGCTGCACCGGGCCGGACAGGTCGAACACCAACCGCGTGTTGTCCGGTGCGCGCCACAGGCGCATGCTCTTGACTTGTGTGACGGCCAGAGCGTCAACGGTCACCGCGGTCAGCAGCAGCCCAACGACGGCGACCAGTGCGCGTATGCGCATACCTTTCCCCACTTACTGTTTGTATTCGGCCGCCAGATTGGCGCACCAGGCTTCGCCGCGAGCCCCCTGCGGCGACAGGTTCAGCGAGCGGCCGCCCGCTTGGGGGCTTATGGTAATGGTCAGGTCGGGCTTTGGCAAAACGCCCGCGCCTTTCTGCGGCCACTCGAACAGGCATAGAGGGTCGCCTTCGAAGTAGTCGCGTATACCCATGAACTCCAGCTCTTCCGGGTCGACCAGGCGATACAGGTCGAAGTGGTAGGCCCGCACTTCGCCGATTTCGTAGGGTTCTACCACGGTAAATGTAGGGCTTTTCACCGGGCCAGTGTGGCCCAGCCCGCGAATCAGACCGCGCGACAGGGTGGTCTTGCCGGCCCCCAGGTCGCCTTCGAGAAAGATCACGCCGTGGCCACCGGTCACCTCGGCCAGGCGCGCGCCAAAGGCGACGGTGGCTGGCTCATCGGCCAGAAAAAAGGTTATGCCTGACACGCTGAATGTTCCTCCAACAACTCACGTATGACCGGCGCCAGGTCACTGGCCGCCAGCCCTCTACCTTTCACCCCGAGCCGCTCGCCGGCGCAGGCATGCAACCAGACGCCCAGGCAGCCCGCTTGCCAGGCGCCGAGGCCCTGGGCCAGCAGCGCTGCCAGCACACCGGCCAGCACATCGCCAAGCCCAGCGCCCGCCATCGCCGGGTGCCCACGTTCGCACAGCGCCAGCTCCCCGCTGGGCGCGGCCACCAGGGTGCCCGCGCCCTTGAGCACGCAGACGCTGTCGTGCCGCCGTGCAAGCTTGCGCGCCGCCCCGACGCGGTCGGCCTGCACCGCCTCGGTCGACACCCCGAGCAAGCGCGCGGCCTCGCCCGGGTGCGGCGTCAGGATGCTGCCGCTGGGCAACGTCAATGGCGCGCGGGCCAGCAGGTTCAGGGCGTCGGCGTCCCACACTTGCGGCAAGGGCGCATTGGCCACCGCCGACAGCAGGCTGCGGCCCCAGGCCGCCTGGCCCAGGCCGGGCCCCACCACCAGCACCGAGGCGCGTGCCAGTGCGTCGGTCAACTGATTGGCCGAGTTCGCCCCCAGGCACATGACCTCCGGCAACCGCGCAAGGCTTGCCGCGACATGCTCGGGCCGGGTCGCCACGCTGACCAGGCCGGCACCGCAGCGCAACGCCGCCTCGGCACTGAGCAACACGGCGCCGCCGGTGCCCAGGTCGCCACCGACCACCAGCACATGGCCGAAGTCACCCTTGTGGGCGTCCACGAGGCGTGCGGGCAGGTGCGCGACGGTCAGTGCGCTGAGCGGTTGCGGCATGTTGTCGGGGTGTTTGGTCCGAGGCATGGGGTCAAAGGCTCCGATGTCTGGCAGAATTATACGCACCTGAGCCCGTATTGCCTTGTCCATCCATGTCCGCCTGCACCCCTGACCTCGCCACCCTGGCCCAATCGATCAAGGATTGGGGCCGCGAACTCGGTTTTGCCCACGTAGGCATCGCCGGCATCGACCTTGGCGAACACGAACAGCACCTGCAACGCTGGCTCGATGCCGGCTACCAGGGCGAGATGGATTACCTGGCCGCCCACGGCACGAAACGCTCGCGCCCCGCCGAACTGATCCCCGGCACCTTGCGGGTGGTGTCGCTGCGCATGGACTACCTGCCCGGCGACACGCTGATGGCCCAACGCCTGGCCCAGCCAGAGAAAGCCTACATCTCGCGCTACGCCTTGGGCCGCGACTACCACAAGCTGGTGCGCAAGCGCGTGCAGCACCTGGCCGACCGCATCCAGGAGGCGATCGGCCCGTTCGGCTACCGCGCCTTCGTCGACAGCGCCCCGGTGCTGGAAAAGGCCCTCGCCGAGCAGGCGGGGCTGGGCTGGATCGGCAAGAACACCCTGCTGCTGAACCGCAAGGCCGGCAGCTATTTCTTCCTCGCCGAGCTGTTCGTCGACGTGCCGCTGCCGGTGGATGGCGCCCAGGGCACCGAGCACTGCGGTCGCTGCCAGGCGTGCCTGGACATGTGCCCGACCAAGGCCTTCGTCGCGCCCTACACCCTGGATGCACGGCGCTGCATCTCCTACCTGACCATCGAGCTCAAGCAGGCCATTCCGGTGGAACTGCGCCCACTGATCGGCAACCGAGTGTTCGGCTGCGACGACTGCCAGATCGTCTGCCCATGGAACCGCTTCGCCCGCCCCACCGGCGAGAACGACTTCAAGCCACGCCATGGCCTGGACAACGCGGAACTGGCGACCTTGTTCCTGTGGGACGAGAAGACCTTCCTGGCCCACACCGAAGGCTCGCCGCTGCGCCGCGCCGGCTACGAGCGCTGGCTGCGCAACCTGGCGGTGGGGCTGGGCAACGCGCCGTCGACAATACCGGTGCTGGAGGCGCTGCGGGCGCGGCGCGAGCACCCGTCGGCGCTGGTGCGCGAGCATGTGGAATGGGCGTTGGCACAGCACGCCGGCAAAGCCTGACACCATGCGCCCCAAAGGGTGGGCGCACAGCGCTCACTGCTGGTCGTTGTAATGAAACTTGGGCATTTCCCAATGAAACCGGATCGCCAGCAAGCGCACCAGGAACCCGCCGAACAACGTCAGCAACATCGCCTGCTCGGCCGGCACCTGGAAGTGCACGCAGCCCAGGTAGAACCACGCGGCGGCGAACGACACGCTGGCATACAGCTCGCGGCGGAACACCAGGGGGATGTCGTTGCAGAAGATGTCCCGCAGGATGCCGCCGAACACCCCGGTGATCACCCCGCTGATCGACGCCACCAGCATGCCCTGGCCCATCTCCAGCGCGGTCATGCAGCCGATCAGGGTGAACGCCACCAGGCCCAGGGCGTCGAGCACCAGAAACAGCGAGCGCAGATGGCGCATCAAGGGTGCGATGAAGATCGTCAGCAGCGCGGCGAAGCTGGTCAGCACCAGGTACTCCGGGTGCTTGACCCACGTCAGCGGGTAATGCCCGAGCAGCACGTCGCGCACCGAGCCGCCGCCCAGGGCAGTGACGCAGGCGATCAGCACCACGCCGAACCAGTCCATGCCGCGCCGCCCGGCGGACAACGCGCCGGTCATGGCTTCGGCGGTAATGGCGATGAGGTAGAGCATCAACAACATGGCGCAGGTCCGTGCGGGAAAAGGCGCGCAGTCTACCCAGTCAAGCGGGGCACCAGAAGAGGGCGCCGCGGCGCCCTGGCGCATCACACCTTGATGAAGTGCTCGCGATAGTGGCGCAGCTCGGCGATGGATTCGCGGATGTCGTCCAGCGCCAGGTGGGTGCTGCCCTTCTTGAAGCTGTCACGCACCTGCGGCGCCCAGCGCGCGGCCAGTTCCTTCAGGGTCGAGACATCGAGGTTGCGGTAGTGGAAATAGCCTTCCAGCGCCGGCATGTGGCGGTACAGGAAGCGGCGGTCCTGGCAGATGCTGTTGCCGCAGATGGGCGACTTGCCCTTGGGCACCCATTGTTCGAGAAACGCCAGCGTCTGGGCCTCGGCCTCGGCCATGCCCACACGGCTTTCGCGCACGCGCTGGGTCAGGCCCGAAGCGCCGTGGGTGCGGGTGTTCCACTCGTCCATGCGCGCCAGCACGGCATCGCTGTGGTGGATGGCGATCACCGGGCCTTCGGCCAGGGTGTTCAGCTCGCTGTCGGTGACGATGGTGGCCATCTCGATGATGACGTCGTTGTCCGGGTCCAGGCCGGTCATCTCCAGATCGATCCAGATCAGGTTCTGTGGGTTCAGCATGAATAGGCTCCTCGAATAGGCCGCCATATTAGCCTAGTGGAGCATGCTAAACTGCCTGCCGTTTTCTTTTGCACCGCCAACACGGAACCTTCATGGCCAAACGCCAGCTCAACCGCCGCCAGAACTGGCGCATCGAAAAGATCCAAGGCGAACGCGCCGCCCGCGCCGCCAAACGTGAGCAGCACGCCCTGCAGGAGCTGGAAGGCGGCGACCTGGGCCCCGAGCAGTTGGGCCTGGTGATCGCCCACTTCGGCGTCACCGTCGAGGTCGAGGCCCAGGACGGCGAAGCCGCCGGCCAGGTGTTCCGTTGCCACCTGCGCGCCAACCTGCCGGCCCTGGTCACCGGTGACCGCGTGGTGTGGCGCGCCGGCAACCAGGGCAATGGCGTGATCGTCGCGCAGATGCCGCGCAGCGCCGAGCTGTGCCGGCCGAACAACCACGGCCAGCTCAAGCCGGTGGCGGCCAACGTCGACCTGATCGTGATCGTCTTCGCCCCGGCGCCGGAGCCCCAGGCCAACCTCATCGACCGCTACCTGGTGGCCGCCGAGCACGCCGGCATCCGCCCGTTGCTGCTGCTGAACAAGGCCGACCTGATCAACGACGACAACGCGCCGACGCTCAACGCGCTGCTGGCGGTGTACCGTGACCTCGGCTATCCGTTGCTGGAGGTGTCCGCGCACCAGGGCGATGGCATGCAACGCCTGCAACAGACGCTGGATGGGCACATCAGTGTGTTCGTGGGGCAATCCGGGGTGGGCAAGTCGTCGCTGGTCAACAGCCTGCTGCCGGATGCGCAGACCCGTGTCGGCGACCTCTCCGAGTGGTCGGGCCAAGGCACCCATACCACCACCACCGCGCGGCTCTATCACTTCCCCAATGGCGGCGACCTGATCGACTCGCCGGGCATCCGCGAGTTTGGCCTGGCGCATGTCAGCCGTGACGACGTCGAGGCGGGGTTCATCGAATTCCGCGACCTGCTCGGCGGCTGCCGTTTCCGCGATTGCAAGCATGACCGCGAACCGGGGTGCGCGCTGCTCAAGGCGCTAGAGGAAGGGCGGGTGTCGGCGCAGCGGATGCACAGCTACCGCTCGATCGTGGCGAGCCTGACCCAGGACACCTACTGACCCGCAGGCGCCACGCCCCTGTAGGAGCGGGCTTGTCCCGCGCCTGCAAGGTGAACGTGCGTTGCTGCGAGCGGGTTTAGTTTTCCTTGGTCTCGTCCATCTTCAACACGCCATCCTCGAAGATGTTCAGCTTCTGGCGCAGCTCACGCGGCTGCATTGGCGCCGAGCCGTCGGCGGGCGCCGCCGAGGAGGCGCCCGGCGTGGCATCGGCCGGCGGTGTCGGGTTGGCCGGGTCTTGCGGTGCACCCTGCTCGCCTTCGATGTCGCGCTGGGCCTTCTTGGTCAGGACGATGATGTCGATACGGCGGTTCACCGGGTTGAACGGGTTCTCGCGGTCGAACAGCGACGACGATGCATACCCCACCACTCGCGCCACCTGGCCGTCCGGGTAGCCACCGGCGACCAGCGCGCGACGCGCGGCGTTGGCACGGTTGGCCGACAGCTCCCAGTTGCCGTAGTCGCCGCTGCCGGCATACGGCTTGGCGTCGGTGTGGCCGCTGACGCTGATCTTGTTCGGCACCGCCTTGATGGTGTCGGCCATCGCCAGCAGGATGTCCTCGAAGTACGGCTTCAAGCGCGCGCTGCCCAGGTCGAACATCGGCCGGTTCTCGGCATCCATGATCTGGATGCGCAGGCCGTCCTGGGTGATCTCGAACAGGATCTGGTCCTTGAACTTCTGCAGTTGCGGGTTCGCCTCGACCTTGTTCTGCAATTCCTGCAGCAGCAGGTTGAGGCGCTCTTGCTCGACCTGCTCGGCCATGCTCTCGATCCGATCCTTGTCCATCTGGATGCTGGTATCGGGGGTCGGCTCGGACTTCTGCTCAGGGTTGATGGTCTTTTCCGGCGCCAGCTGCGGCGAGCCACCCAGGTCGATGACGTAGGGCGTGCCGCTCTCGGAGAAACCGATCGGGTCCTTGAAGTAGCCGGCAATGGCGATCTTCTGCTCGGGCGTGGCGGTGGACAGCAACCACAGCACCAGGAAGAACGCCATCATCGCCGTGGCGAAGTCGGCAAAGGCGATCTTCCAGGAGCCGCCGTGGTGGCCGTCGCCATAGCGCTTGACGCGCTTGACGATGATGGGCTGATTGTTCTCCATGGCTTAGCGACCGCGAACCGCTTGTTCCAGTTCGGCGAAGCTTGGGCGGTGCGCCGGGTACAGCACCTTGCGCCCGAACTCCACGGCCAACGACGGCGGCATGCCGGAGGCCGAAGCCACCAGGGAAGCCTTGATCGCCTCGTAGACGTTCAGCTCTTCCTTGGCATCGTGACGCAGACAGTTGGCCAACGGGCCGAAGAAGCCGTAGGCGGCGAGAATACCGAAGAAGGTACCGACCAGCGCCGCGCCCACGTGCAGGCCGATGGACTTCTGGTCGCCATCGCCGAGCGAGGCCATGGTCACCACGATACCCAGTACCGCCGCAACGATACCGAAGCCAGGCATGGCATCGGCGACGCTGGTCACCGAGTGGGACGGGTGCTCGAGGTCTTCCTTTAGGCTCAGCAGCTCCATGTCGAACAGGCCTTCGAGCTCGTGCGGCGCCATGTTGCCGGTGGACATGATGCGCAGGTAGTCGCAGACGAACGCGGTCATGCGCGCATCGCCCATCACCGCAGGGTACTTGGCGAAGATCGGGCTGGCCGCGGGGTCTTCGATGTCGCCCTCGATGGCCATCATGCCTTCGCGACGACTCTTGTTGAGAATCTCGTAGATCAGCCCGAGCACCTCCAGGTAGAAGGTGTGGGTGAAACGGGTGCCGAACATCTTCAGCGACTTCTTGATTACATGCATCGTCATGTAACCAGGGTTGGCCTGAAGGAATGCACCAAAGGCGGCCCCGCCGATGATCAGCACTTCGAACGGTTGGATCAGGGCCGCGATCTTGCCGTGGGAAAGCACATACCCGCCGAGCACGCTCGCGAATACGACGATGATGCCGATAATTTTAGCCATAAGTTGGAAGCACTTACTGTCGTGGTCAGGGTCAGGGGCGGAAGCTTTTAAACTCTTCTTCTACTTATCGGCAGAACTGCGCCAGACTATAGCCACTCAAAGCGAAAAGCCAGTTTGGACCGATGTCAAAATGCCAATCGAAACCAAGGTGCCAGCCCAGATTCCGACCTCTCTCGATGCCTGGGTGAAGCTGCTCGACGGTGTCCGCGTACCGGTGCCGAAAGAAAGCTACGACCGCGTGATGGCGGCACTGAACGACAACCGCCGCTCACTGCGTGACATCGCCGAACTGATGCAGGATAGCCCGGCCCTGGTGTTGTGCGTGATGCGCGAGGCCAACCACCCGGCCAACGCCAGCCAGGCCGAACCTGCCGAAAGCCTGGAGATCGCCCTCAACCGCCTGGGCATGACCCGCATCGCCCAGTTGCTGACACGCCTGCCGGCCATCGCCGGTGACGACATCCCGCCGGTGCTGCGCCAGTTCCTGCTGATCAGCCAGCACGCCACCCAGCAGGCCAACGGCCTGTTCGCCAGCCGCCTGGCGCGGCTGTGGCAGGAAATCCACTGGGGCAGCCTGCTGTTCCTCTCGCCGCTGTGGGCCATGGCCCTGGCCTACCCCAAGCTGCTCGACGCCTGGGAGCTGCGGGTTATCCACAAGGGCGAGGAAGCGGCGCAGGTCGAGCATGAGCTGTTCGGCGTGCGCATCATGCAACTGTGCCAGGCGGTGGCCGAGCACTGGCGCCTGCCAGAGTGGGTGACCCAGGGCTACCGCCTGCTGCTGGAGGAGCGCGAGCAACTGGCGCAGATCCTCGCCATCGCCCGCGAACCGGACGGCTTCACCCAACAGCACCTGCTGGACGACACCCCGGCGCTGCGGCGCTGGTTCAACCAGCCGGCCAACACCGTGCTGCTGGCCAACGGCCTGGCCCTGTCGGCCCAGGTCGGCTGGGACAACCCGCACCTGCTGCGCTGGCAGTTGCTGACCGCGCTGTACCTGCAAACCTCGTTGGATGACGTGCAGCAGCAGGTCCACCAACAGGCCGCGGCCAGCGCCCGCCACCATGCCCGGCATGCGCTGTTCCACCCGGCCGAGGCCCTGATCTGGCCTTGGCACCAGCGCCGCCCGCACCCGGACATGCTCACCCCACCGCCGCCGCCACCCCATGACCTGGAGCGCTGGCGTACGCTGTGCGGCGACTTGCTGGCCCAGCCCAGCCCGTTCAGCAACGCCGTGCACCTGGCCACCCAGGCGCGCCTGGCCCTGCAGGCCTGCGGCCTGACGCGCATCCTGCTGCTGATGTTCGACAGGCCCCAGGACTGCCTGCGGGTGCAGCAGGCCAGCGGCGTGCCGCGCGAGGCCGCCGCCCTGGTGCTGCCACTGGCGCAGAACAAGCTGCTGCAACGCCTGATGAGCAAAACCGGGCAACTACGCCTGACCCCAGACAACCACGCCCAGTTCGCCACCCTGTTACCAGCACCGCTGCGCGCACTGTTCCCCGGTGAACACCTGTTGCTGCGCTCGCTGGCCGTGGGCGACCAGGTGCTGATGCTGGCCATCGCCGACCAAGGCGGCAGGCCGCTGGCCGATGTCAGCGTGCAGGCCTTTGGCAAGACTGCCCAATGCATCGAGCGCGCACTGGCCACCTTCGCCAACCGCAACGCCTGAGGCATGCGCTACAATCGGCCTCTTTCCGCCCTGGAGAACGTGGATGACTGACTTTTCCGGCCTGCCCCTTGTGATCGAAGCCGAGGACCTGCTGCCGCGCCTGGATTCGCCAGCGCTGATCCTGGTCGACCTGAGCAGCGCCAACCGCTACGTCAGCGGGCATATACCCGGCGCTCGCTTTGTCGAAGGTAAGCGCACCCAACTCGGTCAGCCGCCAGCGCCCGGCCTGCTGCCGGCACTGGGAGACCTGGAGAAGCTGTTCAGCGAACTCGGCCACCGCGACGACGCCGTCTACGTGGTCTACGACGATGAAGGCGGTGGATGGGCCGGCCGCTTCATCTGGCTGCTCGACGTGATTGGCCACAAGGGCTACCACTACCTCAATGGCGGCATCCAGGCATGGCCCGCCAACAAGCTCTGCGCCGAGGTGCCGTCACCCGCCAACACCCAAGTCCGCCTGCGCCTGCACAGCGAGCCGACCGCCACCCGCGAGTACCTGCAAAGCCGCCTGGGCGCCGATGACCTGGTCATCTGGGACGCGCGCGGCCCGCAGGAATTCAGTGGTGAGAAGGTCTTGGCCGCCAAAGGTGGGCACATCCCCGGTGCGATCAACTTCGAGTGGACGGCGGGCATGGACCTCAACGACCACCTGCGCATCCGCAAAGATATCGCGCAGGCGCTCGAAAACATGGGCATCACGCCAGACAAGGAAGTGATCACCCACTGCCAGACCCACCGCCGCTCCGGTTTCACCTACCTGGTGGCCAAGGCCCTTGGCTACCCACGGATCAAGGCCTACGCCGGTTCCTGGAGCGAATGGGGCAACCACCCGGACACGCCTGTAGAAGTCTGAATTCAAGGAATGCCAATGAAATCCCGCTTGTTCATCATCAGCCAGTACCTGCTGCCGCACCACCTGCTGTCGCGGCTGGCCGGCTGCGTCGCCGAGTGCCGTGCGCGCTGGTTCAAGAACGCCTTCACCGCCTGGTTCGCCAAGCGCTACCAGGTGAACATGGCCGAGGCACTGGTCGAAGACCTCACCGCCTACGAGCACTTCAACGCCTTCTTCACCCGCGCCCTGAAACCCGGCGCCCGCCCGCTGGACGAAACCCCGGGGGCGATCCTCTGCCCAGCCGACGGTGCGGTCAGCCAGCTTGGCCCGATCGAGCACGGTCGCATCTTCCAGGCCAAGGGCCACAGCTTCAGCGCCCAGGAGTTGCTCGGCGGCGACCCGGCGCTGGCCGCGCCGTTCATGGGCGGCGAGTTCGCCACCATCTACCTGTCGCCGAAGGATTACCACCGCGTGCACATGCCGCTGGCCGGCACCCTGCGCGAGATGGTCTACGTGCCAGGCCGGCTGTTCTCGGTGAACCAGACCACCGCCGAGAACGTCCCTGAGCTGTTCGCCCGCAACGAGCGGGTGGTGTGCCTGTTCGACACCGAGCGCGGGCCGATGGCCGTGGTGCTGGTGGGGGCGATGATCGTCGCCTCGATCGAGACCGTCTGGGCCGGCCTGGTCACCCCACCGAAGCGCGAGCTGAAGACCTTCCGCTACGACGAAGCCAGCCGTGCGCCGATCCACCTGGACAAAGGCGCCGAGCTGGGCCGCTTCAAGCTGGGCTCGACCGCCATCGTGCTGTTCGGGCCGGAGCAAGTGAAGTGGGCCGAAAGCCTTGGCGCGGGCTCGGCGGTGCGCATGGGCGAGCAGTTGGCACTGCCGACCCAGGGCTGACCCCGACGCAACGAAAAGGCCCTGCCTGATCATCTCAGGCAGGGCCTTTTTCATGGCGGACTCAACACCGCACGCTGGGCGAGCCCGCGCCTAGAGACCCAGCGCCGCTCTTGACGACGGCGCGAAATCTGAGCGGGCTTGCCCCGCGATGAAGCCGGTAAACCCACCATCACACCAATGGCTTACCTGGCCTCAGCCACGCGCGTCGCGGTCACGCCAGCCCAGCAAATACAGCACCCCATCCAGCCCCAGGGTCGAAATCGCCTGCTTGGCCGACTGACGCACCAGCGGCTTGGCCCGGAACGCCACGCCCAGCCCGGCCAGCGACAACATCGGCAGGTCGTTGGCACCATCGCCCACGGCAATCGTCTGCTCCAGTTGCAAGCCTTCCTTGTGCGCCAGCTCCTGGAGCAATTGCGCCTTGCGCTGGGCATCGACGATCGGCTCGACCGCAACGCCCGTGACCTTGCCGTCCACCACTTCCAGCTCGTTGGCGAACACGTAGTCGATCCCCAGACGCGCCTGCACCTGCTTGGCGAAGTAGGTGAAACCACCGGAAAGGATCGCGGTCTTGTAGCCCAGGCGCTTGAGTTCGGCGAACAGGTTCTCGGCGCCTTCGGTCAGGCGCAGCGAGGCGCCGATCTCGTCGAGCACACTGACATCAAGACCCTTGAGCAGCGCCATGCGCTCCTTGAAGCTGGCGCGGAAATCCAGCTCGCCACGCATGGCGCGCTCGGTGATTGCCGACACCTGCTCACCCACACCGGCGGCCTTGGCCAATTCGTCGATGACCTCGGCCTCGATCAGCGTCGAGTCCATGTCGAACACCGCCAGGCGGCGATTGCGACGGAACAGGTCGTCCTGCTGGAAAGCGATGTCGATGGCCAGCTCGGCCGACAGTGCGAAGAAATCCGCACGCAGGGCCTGGGCGTCGCTCGGCTCGCCACGCACGGAAATTTCCAGGCAGGCACGGCCTTTCTCGGTCAGGGCGTCCAGCGCCACGCGCGCGGACAAACGCTCGATGCGCTCGATGGTCAGGCCGTACTGGCTGATGACCGCGCTGACTCGCTGCAACTGCTCCGGGGTGACCTTGCGGCTGAGCAGGGTCACGATATGGCGGTTCTCGCCCTGGCTGTCGACCCAGTGCTGGTAGTCCGCCTCGGAGACCGGCGTGTAGCGGGCCTGCAGGTTCAGCTCGTGGGCCCTGGCCTGCACGCTTTGCAGCAGTTGGGTGGCCACCTCGTTGTCAGGGATGTCGACCAGGATGCCGAACGACAGGGTGCCGTGCATCACCGCCAGGCCAATGTCGAGGATGCTCACACCGCCCTGGAGCAGGACGCCGGTGATGGCCGCGGTAAGACCGGGACGGTCTTCACCAGTGATGTTGATCAGGACGATTTCGCGCAAGACCGGGGCTCCAACTCGATGAAAAATGCGCATTCTACCGATTTTCCATGACCATCGGGCGCTGGCAATACTTTGCCGACAAAACACGGGTCGCTATACTGCGCAGCAATTTATCGCCATGAAGAGCCGCGCTCTGTGAACCGGCCCACGCCTGTCAAAACCGACAATTTCTTTCTGATGATCTTCCGAGCCCTGCGTCAGCGACGCGTGCCCCTGGCATTGCGCATCGCCAGCCACAACATCTTCCTGGTGGCCATGGCCCTGGTGATATACGCCTGCGTGATGGGCCTGCAGTTCAAGCAGGCGATGCACGAGCAGGCGGATGCCGTCGGCCAGAGCCTGACCACCCAGACCGCCACCTCGGCGACCGAGCTGCTGGTGTCCAACGACATCCTCAGCCTCAACGTGCTGCTCGGCAACCTGGTGAAGAACCCATTGGTGGCCCACGCGGCGATCTACAGCGTGGACAACCGCATCCTCGCCGAAGCCGGCCAGCGCCCGAAGAACAGCTTGCTGGGCGAAGCCGAGGGCCTGTACCAGACCAAGATCACCTTCCAGGACGTCACCGCCGGCCAGTTGCGCATCAGCCTGGACATGAGCCAGTTCCAGCAGCCGATGCTGATCAGCCTGCAGAGCATGGGCATCCTGGCCGCCATCCTGCTGGCCCTGGCCCTCACCCTGAGCCTGCGCCTGGGCCGCTTCATCTCCACGCCGCTGCTGCAATTGCGCGTGTGGCTGCGCGACCCGCACCCGTACACCCCTGCCATCGAGCGCCAGGACGAGATCGGCGACCTGGCCCGCCAGTTGCACGCGCGCCTCGCCCCGCCGCCACCGCCGGAGCCCGAGGAAGACGACGACGAGGACGACTTCGCCGACCTGCACGAAGCCGAGGCCCCCGCCAGGGCTGCGCCGCGGGCCAAGCCCGTGGTGGCCCAGGATGACGAGGACGACGAGGCTTTCGCTGGCCTGATCGACGAGGACGAAAGCCCCGCCCGCCCCACCGCCACGGCCTCCAATGAGCCGCAGACCAGCGCCGTGCTGGCGGTTCAGCTGGGCTCCCAGGAGCAACTGCGTCGCCTGCCGCGCACGCGCCTGACCGAGCTGCTCGAGCGCTACCGCGACTGCCTGGACCAGGCTGCCTCGCTGTATGAAGGCGAAGTGCACACCCTCAACGACGGCAGCACCCTGCTGCTGTTCCATAGTCGCGACAGCGGCGAGGACTACCTGACCAACGCCATCTGCTGCGGCGAGCTGCTGCGCGCCCTGGGCCATGCCTTGCAGATCGAGGTGGCCGACAGCGGCATCACCCTGCAACTGCAATTGGGCCTGACCCTGGGCGACGACCTCCAGGGCCTGGACCAAGTCGACCTGCTGATGACCGAGAACGCCCAGGACGCCCTGGCGCTATCGCAGCACAGTCGCAACCTGTTGCTGGTCGAGCGCAAGGTCAGCGATGACGCGCTGATCCGCCAGCGCGCGCGCATCCGCCCGATCGCCAGCCCCGAGGGTGCCTGCTGCGTCGAGCGCCTGATGGAGCCCTACCCGTCGATGCTGGAGCGCCAGCTGGCGCGGATGCACGAGCGCCGCGCCTGAGAATGGCGCCCTTCCCCTCTAGGAACGGGCCTGTCCCGCGATAGGGCGGCCCAGTCAGACCTTACTGGCCCTATCGCGGGGCAAGCCCGCTCCTAAAGAGGGCAGCGCCGCCCAGGCATAAAAAAGCCCGCATCACTGCGGGCTTTTTTATGCCTGGTGTCATCTATCAGAACCGATAGACTTCCATATCCGTGCGAATCGGCGAAGCCATCGGGATCTTCGACTTCTCCGGCTCCTTCTTCACCTGCACCGGCGCTGCGGGTTTCTTCGGCGCCTCCTCGGCGATGGCCGGCTGGTTGGCCAACGGCTTGACCGTCGCGCTCAACTGCTCGGCAAGCTTCTGCAACAACTGCCCCTGCGCCTGCACCTGCGAGGCCTCAGTACCGGCATGCTGCTGTTCGAGGTGAACGATGCGGTTATCGCGTACATGACCACGGCGGTCGAGCACCCGCCACTGGGCATCAAGGATCGCCGGCTGGTTGCTGCCCGAGTCCAGGCGGGTGATCGACAGCAGCACCTGGACATCCGGGGTGAAGCCAGTGCTCGCAGGGGCCAGCACCACGCGCTGGCTGTCCAGGCGCCAGGCCAGTTGGCGAACCAGCAACTGGTCGATATCCGACGAAAGGCTGCCGGCCCAGCGACCGTCGGTCGCCGCAGTCAGGCTGCCATCGGTCTGGCGTTGCAGGAAGGTTTCACGTTGCAGGTAGTCGGCCACCGATACCGGGCCGAGCACCACCGCCATGCCCGCGGCTTGCGTAGGCTGGCCGGGGTCGCCGCTGTCGAGCTGGTACAGGGCGACCGGCTGGTGCATGCTGCACCCGCTCAAACCCAGCAAGCCCGTCATCAGCAGCGCAAATGGAAGGCGCAGAAATTTCATTCATTCCATCCAAGCGGCCGCCACTCGGCAACCGCAGTGATACTCATGTGGATTCCCACAGGCAACGGCCACGCCGCGCCCGCAAGGGCACTATCATCCGCGAAATAGCCCTCGGACTCCAGCATTTCCGCCTCGAACGACGCTGAAAACGCCGTTCCAGACGGATGACCAGATTATTCCGACCGCTCCACGAGCATGCCATCCACTCGCTGGAAACCGCGTGGCAATTTGCTACCACGACGACCCCTTTCGCCCTTGTAGTGCTCCAGGTCGTCCGGCTTGAGTGACAGGGTACGCTTGCCAGCTTGCAATACAAGGGTGGAGCCCTCGCCAATCACTGCAAGATCTGTGACAAATTCTTCCCGACTGGCCACCCGGTCGCCCGGCACGCCGATGATCTTGTTGCCCTTGCCCTTGCCCAACTGCGGCAGGTCGGCGACCTTGAACACCAGCAGGCGCCCCTCGGTGGTCACCGCCGCCAACCAGTCCTGCTCGCGATCGACCACCGGTCGCGGGGTCATCACCTTGGCGCCGTTGGGCAGGCTGAGCAGGCCCTTGCCAGCCTTGTTCTTGGCCTGCAGGTCCTCGCCCTTGACCACGAAACCGTAGCCGGCGTCGGAGGCCACCACGTACAGCGCATCGTCGTCAGGCAGCAGCACGCATTCGAAGGTCGCCCCCGGTGGCGGCGTCAGGCGGCCGGTCAGCGGTTCGCCCTGGCCACGGGCCGACGGCAAACTGTGGGCGGCGAGCGAGTAGCTGCGCCCGGTCGAGTCGATGAGCACCGCGAATTGGTTGGACCGCCCGGCGGCAGCGGCCTTGAAACCATCACCGGCCTTGTACGAGAGGCCCGTGGCATCGATGTCGTGGCCCTTGGCGCAACGCACCCAGCCTTTTTCCGAGAGCACCACGGTGACCGGCTCGGTCGGCATCAGCTCGTTTTCCGACAGGGCCTTGGCCTCGGCGCGCTCGACGATCGGCGAACGACGGTCGTCGCCATAGGTCTCGGCATCCTTGATCAGCTCGCTGCGCACCAGCTTGCGCAGCTTGCTGTCGCTGCCCAGCAGGGCCAGCAGTTGCTTCTGTTCCTTGAGCAGCTCGTCCTGCTCGCCACGGATCTTCATCTCCTCCAGACGTGCCAGCTGGCGCAGGCGGGTCTCGAGGATGTAGTCGGCCTGGATCTCGCTGAGTTCGAAGCGGGCGATCAGCGCCTGCTTGGGCTGGTCCTCGGTGCGGATGATGTGGATCACTTCATCCAGGTTGAGGAACGCGGTGAGCAAGCCTTCCAACAGGTGCAGGCGCTTCTCGACCTTGTCCAGGCGGAATTGCAGGCGGCGACGCACGGTGCCGATGCGGTACTCCAGCCACTCCAGCAGCAGCGCGCGCAGATTCTTGAGCTGCGGGCGACCGTCGAGGCCGATGATGTTGACGTTGACCCGGTAGGTGCTCTCCAGGTCGGTGGTGGCGAACAAGTGCTGCATCAGCTCGGCGGCGTCGACGCGGTTCGAACGCGGAATGATGACGATGCGGCAGGGGTTCTCGTGGTCCGATTCGTCACGCAGGTCGGCGACCATCGGCAATTTCTTGGCCTGCATCTGCGCGGCGATCTGCTCCAGCACCTTGGCCCCGGAGACCTGGTGCGGCAGCGCGGTGACGACGATATCGCCGTCCTCGACGCGGTATACCGCGCGCATGCGGATCGAGCCCTTGCCGCTTTCGTAGATCTTCAGGATCTCGCTGCGCGGGGTGACGATCTCCGCCTCGGTGGGGTAATCCGGGCCCTGGATGTGCTCGCACAGTTGTTCGAGGGTCGCCTTTGGCTCGTCGAGCAGGCGCACACAGGCGCTGGCGACTTCACGCAGGTTGTGCGGCGGCACGTCGGTGGCCATGCCCACGGCGATCCCGGTGGTGCCGTTGAGCAGGATGTTCGGCAGGCGCGCCGGCAGCACCTGCGGCTCCTGCAGGGTGCCGTCGAAATTCGGCACCCAGTCGACGGTGCCCTGGCCCAGCTCGCTGAGCAGCACCTCGGAGTAGCGCGACAGGCGCGCCTCGGTGTAACGCATGGCGGCGAACGACTTCGGATCGTCCGGCGCACCCCAGTTGCCCTGGCCGTCGACCAGCGTGTAGCGGTAGCTGAACGGCTGGGCCATCAGCACCATGGCCTCGTAGCAGGCCGAATCGCCATGGGGGTGGAACTTGCCGAGCACGTCGCCGACGGTACGCGCCGACTTCTTGTGCTTGGCATCGGCGTCCAGCCCCAACTCGCTCATGGCGTAGACGATGCGCCGCTGCACCGGTTTCAGGCCGTCGCCGATGTGCGGCAGCGCACGGTCCATGATCACGTACATGGAGTAGTTGAGGTAGGCCTGTTCGGTGAAGTCAGCCAGGGAGCGGCGTTCGACGCCGTCGAGACTGAGTTCCAGTGAGTCGCTCATGCGGGCCTCGTCATTTCAGGTTCTGGCGCAGCAGCATAGTGCCGCCGCGCTGGGTGAATTCAAGTTGTTTGAGGGCACTCATGCCCAGCAGTATCGTCTGGCCGTCCAGCCCGGGGACCACCACCGCGCGCACGTCGCGCAGGTGGATGTCGCCCAGTTGCAGACTGTCCAGCCGCGTGCGGTAGCCTTCGCTGCGGCCATTGGCGGTGCTCAGCAGCACCGGCGCGCCACGCGGCAGGTCGAGGTCACGGGCCAGCATGTCGGGGATCGCCACATCGGTGGCGCCGGTGTCGAGCATGAAATGCACCCCCTTGCCGTTGATCGCGCCGTCGGCGACGAAATGACCCTGGCCGTTGCCCAGCAGACGCACCTCGATGAACCCTTCGCCGTGCTCGGACTGCACCACGGGATTGGGATTCTGCTGGCGCGCTTCCCATTGCCCGAAGAAGCGCGTGGCAAGGAACATCGCCGCAGCCCAGGCAAGCACCATCAGCACCCGGCCCGCGCGCTTGCCTGGCGGCTGCTGGCTCACGGCTTGGCGCTCCAGCCACCGTCCGGCGCGGCGAAGCGCCAGACGATCGGCCGCGTCTCGCCATCGGCGCGGCTGCCGTTGTTGTTGTCCAGGCCGATCCAGGCGCCATCCTTGTCGATCACCAACGCCTCGGCCAGGCCAAAGGGCTGGTCGTAGCGCCGCGAATCCACCAGGGCATCGGCGGCGAACGACCAGCAGCGCTCCACCGCTCCCGTGTCGGCGTCTCGCCGGCAGATGCGGAAGGCATTGCGCTCCAGGGTGAACAGTTTGCCGTCGAACAACGCAAGGTCGGCGAAGTCCCGCGATAGCGCCCGCGAGCCAGGCATCTGCGGCGGCTGCATCTCCACCCCGGCCTCGCTGAGCAACACGCAGCTGCGCCCGCAGGTCCACACCGCCTGCTGGCGTTGCACCGCGATCAGGCCACGGCGCTCACGCTCGGCAGCCAGCCACAGGCGATCACCCGCAGGGTTGATCGCCAGGCCTTCGAACAAGGCATTGAAGTGCAGCAGCATGCCGCTGGCCCGCGCCTGGCGAACCATGGCCTGGTCGATGCGCAGCCAATCGGGTTGGCCTTCGGCGGGCACCTGCAGCACGGCGGCGTGCGCCTCGCTGACCAGATAGAAGTTACCGGCCTGGTCGCAGGTGATGCCTTCGTAGTCCAGCTCGCCACCGCGAATGAACGACACTGCCCAGTTGCGCGACTTCAGCCCCCACGGCAGGCCGCTTTCCGGCGGTGGGGGCGGGGTGAAGGCCAGCGCCTCGGCGCGCCATACGGCATCCTGCTGGTCGAACCGATAGATACGGTCGTCGTCGCGGTCGGAAACGCCCCACAAGGCGCCCCGGCACACGGCCAGACCCGACAGGTTGCCGCCGCGCATGCCCTCGATCGGGTGCTCGGCGGTCAACTTCAGCTCCGGCCAGTTGCCCGCCAGGCTCGGCAGTGCGAACAGCGCCAACCAGGCTGCGACCAGCAGACGAATCAAACCAGGACCTCGGCCAGGTTGCCTTTGGTCTCCAGCCAGTTCTTGCGATCGCCCGCGCGCTTCTTGGCCAGCAGCATGTCCATGATCTCGGTGGTGCCCGCCAGGTCGTCCAGGGTCAACTGCACCAGGCGCCGGGTGTTCGGGTCCATGGTGGTCTCACGCAGCTGTGGCGGGTTCATTTCGCCCAGGCCCTTGAAGCGGGTGACCTGCGGCTTGCCGCGCTTCTTCTCGGCCACCAGGCGGTCGAGGATGCCGTCGCGCTCGGCTTCATCGAGGGCGTAGTAGATTTCCTTGCCCAGGTCGATGCGATACAGCGGCGGCATCGCCACGTAGACATGGCCGGCCTCGACCAGCGGGCGGAAGTGCTGGACGAACAACGCGCACAGCAAGGTCGCGATGTGCAGGCCGTCGGAGTCGGCGTCGGCAAGGATGCAGATCTTGCCATAGCGCAGCTGCGACAGGTCGGTGGCGCCGGGGTCGACGCCGATGGCCACGGCGATGTTGTGCACCTCCTGGCTGGCCAGCACTTCGCCGCCGTCCACTTCCCAGGTGTTGAGGATCTTGCCGCGCAGCGGCAGGATCGCCTGGAACTCCTTGTCGCGCGCCTGCTTGGCCGAGCCACCCGCCGAGTCACCCTCGACCAGGAACAGCTCGGCGCGCATCGGGTCCTGCCCGGCGCAGTCGGCCAGCTTGCCGGGCAACGCCGGGCCCTGGGTGATGCGCTTGCGCTCGACCTTCTTGCTCGCCTTCAAGCGTCGGCCAGCGTTGCTGATGGCCAGTTCCGCCAGCTGCATGCCCAGTTCGGGGTGGCCGTTGAGCCACAGGCTGAAGGCGTCCTTGACCACGCCGGAGACGAACGCCGCCGCTTCGCGGGACGATAGGCGCTCCTTGGTCTGCCCGGAGAACTGCGGCTCCTGCATCTTCATCGACAACACGAAGCTGATGCGCTCCCAGACGTCCTCGGGCGCCAGCTTGACCCCGCGCGGCAGCAGGTTGCGGAATTCGCAGAACTCGCGCATGGCGTCCAGCAGGCCCTGGCGCAGGCCATTGACGTGGGTGCCGCCCTGGGCGGTGGGGATCAGGTTGACATAGCTTTCCTGGATGCTGTCACCGCCCTCGGGCAGCCACAGCAGCGCCCAGTCGACGGCTTCCTTGTTGCCGGCCAGGCTGCCGCAGAACGGCTCGTCGGGCAGGCGCTGGAACTCGCTGACCGAGTCGACCAGGTACGAGCGCAGGCCGTCCTCGTAGTGCCACTCGACTTTCTCGCCGGTGCCTTTGTCCTCGAAGCTGATCGACAGCCCCGGGCACAGCACGGCCTTGGCCTTGAGCACATGCTTGAGGCGGCTGATGGAGAATTTCGGGGAGTCGAAATACTTGGGGTCGGGGCTGAAGTACACGCTGGTGCCGGTGTTGCGCTTGCCAACGCTGCCGATCACCTCCAGCTCGCTGGCCTTGAAGCCGTCGGCGAAGGTCATCTGGTATTCGTTGCCGTCGCGCTTGACCCGCACACGGACCTGGCTCGACAGGGCGTTGACCACCGAGATGCCGACCCCGTGCAGGCCGCCGGAGAACTGGTAGTTCTTGTTGGAGAACTTGCCGCCGGCGTGCAGCTTGGTGAGGATCAGCTCGACCCCGGACACGCCCTCTTCGGGGTGGATGTCCACCGGCATGCCGCGGCCGTCGTCGCACACCTCCAGCGAATGGTCGGCATGCAGGATGACCTGCACCGCGCGGGCGTGGCCAGCCAGGGCTTCGTCGACGCTGTTGTCGATGACTTCCTGGGCCAGGTGGTTGGGCCGGCTGGTGTCGGTGTACATGCCCGGCCGCTTGCGGACCGGGTCAAGGCCGGAGAGGACTTCGATGGCGTCTGCGTTATAGGCGCTAGCGCTGGGAGTGGCCATGGGTTCTCGTCGTCAGTCTGGTGAATGCGAAAAAGTCAAAATACAGAAAAATCGAGCGCCGCATATTGCCCGCGGGCAACGCCGGCGAAGGCCAGCAGGGCCGGCAACTGCGTGGCGAAGCCCTGGAAGCTGTGGTCGCCGCCGGCCTGGATGCGCAGGGCACAGGCCCGGTAATAGCGCTCGGCATGGCGATAGTCCAGTGTTTCATCGGCGGTCTGCAACCACACTTGATAGCGGGCGGCGTCCTGGGGTGGCGGCACCTCCAGTTCGGCCAGGGCCTGCACATGGTCGAGGGTCAGCTCCCAGGTCTCGTCGGTGTAGAGGTTGCGCTGGGTGCCGAGGTAGCCGTCGAACAGCAGGTGCGGCCTGACCGCCGGGTTGACCAGCAGGGCCTTGAGGCCATGGCGCTCGGCAAGGTGAGTGGCATAGTAGCCGCCGAGCGAACTGCCGACCAGCAGGGGTGCGCCGAGCTCAGTGATGACGGCTTCGAGCTGGGCGATGGCCTGGCGCGGGTGATGGTGCAGGGCCGGTACCCGCAGGCGGTCGGCCAGGCCAAGCTGCTGCATCACCGCTTCCAACTGACGCGCCTTCATCGACAGCGGCGAGCTGTTGAAGCCATGGATATAGAGGATGGAACCCGACATGCTGCCCCCGGAATCTGTGGCTTCGCGCCCATTGAATGGGGCGCAGGGACGCGCAGTGTAGCGTGTTCGCCGGGTTTTGGCGCAGGGCTGGGATTTTCGCAACACAATCTTCAAATTGAGCGCCATCCCCGGTAGGCGCAGGCTTGCACCGCGCCCTGGCGTATTCAATAGCCAGGGCTGTTGAAGTCCAGCGTCACCCTGAAGTCCCGCGCCCGCTCCACCCCCGTCTCCAGCCGCCCGTCCGCGTGCAGGCGCAGCCAGCGGTAGCCTGGCGGCTCCTCGCTGACCTTGAAGTCCTCGCTGCGCGCGGCGAACTGGATGCAGGTCGACGGCGTGGCCAGCAGGCGCAGGCCGTCGCGCCGCTCATCCCATTCCTGGTGGATATGCCCCCAGAGCAGCGCCTTCACATGCGGGTGACGGCGTAGCCGGTCGAACAGCTCATCGGCGTTGCGCAGGCCGATCGGCGCGATCCAGGCGCAGCCGATGTCCACCGGTTGGTGGTGGCAACATACCAGGCAATGGCGCGCGCCCGCGCCTGCCAACGCGGCATCCAGCGCGGCCAGTTGCGCAGGCGCCAGGAAACCGTGGGTCGCCCCAACCACCGCCGAGTCGAGCATGACGATGCGCCAGGCGCCGATATCGGTCACCGTCCGTACCAGCGACGGCGCCACCTCGGCCATCACCCGCGCCTCGTCGTGGTTGCCCGGCAGCCAGCGGGTCGGCGCCTCGAACACCGCCGTCAGCTCGCGGAATGCCTCGTAGGACGCCACGCTGCCATCCTGGGACAAATCCCCCGTGCACAGCAGCAGGTCGATGCGCGGCTGCTCCCGCCGCACCTGGCCAATCACGTGGCGCAGGCTGTCACGGGTGTTGAGGCCCAGCAAAGTGCCCGCCGGGTCGGCGAACAGGTGGGCGTCGGTCAGTTGCACCACGTGGACGGGTGCCGGGGCGGGGGAATGGTCTGGCTGGGCCAACGGCCGTCTCCTCGGTCGGATTCAGCGCGATTATGGCGTGGGAATGGTTTCGAGCAAACACTCGAAACCGATCGCCATCACATTTCAGCGCACGGTTTCCAGCTCGTGGCCGCAGGCCAGGCAGTGGCTCAGCCACTCGCCGAGGAACAGGTTGAGCTGGGCCTTTTCGTCGGGCTGGTGCATCGCCGCGTTGGGGTAGGGGTAGATGCTGCGCAGCCGACGGGTGTGCTCGGCGCTGACCACCTCGGCCATGCGCGCGTCGTGGTACACCTGCACCTCCAGTTGCGGCACCGGCAGCCAGGGCAGGCTGTGCTCCTGGCGCACGCGCAAGGTCGTGGTGTAGGGGCAGGCCAGCAGCACGTCGAGGGCCAGCACGCCGAGCACTTGGTCGCCCTGGGCCATGCCGATGCGCCGCGAGCTTTGCGTGCTGCGCATCTCCGGCAGCAGGCGCATCAGCCGCGCGTAGTTGGCCTCGCAGGCCGCCTGCAGGCCCGCGAGGTCGACCCGGTAGCGCTCGCGCAGCAGGTTCACTTCCACATCCCCCGCACTTCGTCGCGGTTCAGCGCCAGCCATTGCAGGGCGATGATGCTCGCGGCGTTGGCGATGCGCCCGTCGCGCACCGCTTGCAGGGCATCCTCGAACGACCAGACACGCACGCGGATATCCTCGCCCTCCTCCTCCAGCCCGTGCAGGCCGCCGGCGCCTTCGCTGCTGCAACGACCAAGGAACAGGTGGACGAATTCATCGCTGCCGCCGGGCGAAGGGAAATAGCGGGTCATCGGCCACAGCGCGCCGAAGCTCAGACCGGCCTCTTCCTCGGCCTCACGGTGCGCGACTTCCTCGGGCTGTTCGTCCTTGTCGATCAGCCCGGCGACCAGCTCGATCAGCCAAGGGTTGTCGGTCTTGCCCAGGGCGCCGACGCGGAACTGCTCGATCAGCACCACCTCGTCGCGCAGTGGGTCGTAGGGCAGCACGCAGACCGCGTCGTGGCGCACGAACAGCTCGCGGCTGATCTCGCGGCCCAGGCCCCCGGCGAACAGCTCGTGGCGCAGGCGCACCCGGTCGAGCTTGTAGAAGCCCTGGAAGCAGTTGGTGCGTTCGACGATCTCGACCGCCTGGGGCACCGAATTCAACGTGTCTGACATGGGAGTCCTCATTACCTCGTTTGCCGCATCGCGCCATCCTACTCTGCGTGTCGTCGCGTTTCATCCCCTTGAGGCGACCGTTCGGGCAGGCGGGACAGGCCGCCCTCTCTTTGATAGCTTAGTGGCGAACCGACGGCCGTGCCGACGGTCCAAGGCCGACTATCCAAGTTCTGCAAGGATCAACATGACGCTCGTCAAACTGACTGCCGTGGCCCTGCTGGCGCTGACCCTCGGCGCCTGCCAGAGCCTGTTCGCGCCCAACTACCGGGCCCCGCTCGAAGTCAAGCGCGACGCCTGGGAGCACATCAAGCCCGGCTGCGGCGAAAGCGACTGCCCACTGGTGAACATCGACACCGTGCACTTCCCGGCGCTGCCCAAGCTCGACGCCATCGTCGAGCGCAACCTGCTGCAACTGACCGAGGACAACCAGCGCGGCAGCGCGCCGACCACCCTGCAAGCCTACGAACAGCAGTACCTGGCCAACGCGCAGAAGCGCAACAGCAGCTACCTGCAAGCCAAGGTACGCGAGCAGCATGACGGGCTGGTGATCATCGAGCTGTCCAGCTACCTCGACAGCGGCGGCGCCCATGGCATGCCCGGGCGCGCCTTCCTCAACTACTCGCGCAAGCTCGACAAGGTGCTGACCCTGCAGGACATGCTGCTGCCCGGCCAGGAAGAGACCTTCTGGAAGACCGTCGAGGAATCCCACCGCGCCTGGCTGATCAGCACCGGCATGGACAAGGACGCCGAGTTCGTGAAGACCTGGCCGTTCAAGCGCTCGCCGCACGTCGCCCTGACGTACGGCGCGGTGGTAGTCAAGTACGAGGTGTATGCCATCGCGCCCTACTCCATGGGCCACGTGGAGCTGAAACTCCCCTATCCGCGCCTGAACGGCGTGCTCAAGCCTGAGCTGTTTCCCGGCCGCGGCTGAGGCTTAGCAACCCCTGCAGCCCCCCTGCCAGCAGCAATGCTGGCAGGGTCGCGCCGAACTCAGGCGCCCCGTTGGCGATCAGGTGATAGGCCGCCACCCCCACCGCCCAGGCCAGCAGCGCCTGCCAATGCAAGCCCCCCACCCGCGCCGGCGCGCGACGGCGACGGATCACGAAGTGGTCCACCAGCACCACGCCGAACAGCGGCGCGAACACCGACCCGATCAGCAGCAGGAAATTCTGGTACTGGGCCAACGGCGCCAGCAGGGCGATCAGCGTGCACAGCAAGCCGATGGCCAGCGCCAGGTGCTCGACCTTCAATTTGACCAATAGCCCGGTGGACACCGCCGCCGAGTGGATGTCGGCGAAGGCGTTCTCCGACTCGTCGAGCAGAATCAGCAGCAGCGGGATGCCCAGCCCGGCACCGGCCAGCGCCAACAGCAAGGCATTGACCTCGCCACTGGGGGCGAAGGCCAGGGTATAGGCCACGCCCAGGCTCATCAGCCAGGCATTGCCGAGGAAGAAACCGAGTGCCGTGCCACCGAAGACCCGGCTGGCACGTTGACCGAAGCGCGAGTAGTCGGCGATCAGCGGCAGCCACGAAAGCGGCATGGCGATGACGATGTCGAAGCCCACCGCCAGCGACAGCGAACCATCACCGCCGCGACGCCAGAGGTCGGCCAGGTCGGCCTTGGCGAACAGGTTCCAGGTCAGCCACAGGCAGGCGCCAAGCAGCAGCCAGATGCCCCACTTGCGCAGCACCTTGCGCACGAAGGCCAGCGGCCCGCTGACCGCCAGCAGGGTGGCCAGGGCGCCGAAGCACAGGGTCCACAGCAGCGGGCTGCTCCAGGTGCTGCCTTCGCCGAACGCGCGGCTGCCGAGCAGGCTGGCCGCGTCACGCATGACGATGATCTCGAACGAGCCCCAGCCCACCAGTTGCAACAGGTTGAGCAGCGCCGGCAAGCCAGCGCCGTGGCGCCCCAGGGTCAGGCGCAGGCTGCCCATGGCCGACAGGCCGGTGTCACTGCCGATCACCCCCGCCGCCGCCAGCAGCAGCACGCCGACCGCCGTGCCGAGCACGATCGCCAGCAGCGCGCCGGCCAGGCCCAGGCCAGGGGCGAGCAAAGCGCCGACCTGCAGGACCATCAGGCCGATGCCCAGGGAGAACCACAGGGAGAACAGGTCGCGAGCACCGAACAGGCGCTGGCTGGAGGGGACCGGATGGTCGGGGGAGAAATGGCTGTTCATTATTGATCTTCGCCGAGAATTTGGATTGGCCACGCCCCCTGTAGGCGCGGGCTTGCCCCGCGCCTACAGGGTACGGCGTGGGTCAGACCTTCTTGTACAACTGGCTGCCTTCCTGGCGGAACCGCTCGGCCTGCTCGCGCATGCCTTCCTCGACCGACACATCCACCGCCTCGATGCGCTGGTTGGCGGCGTACTCACGCACTTCCTGGGTGATCTTCATCGAGCAGAACTTCGGCCCGCACATCGAGCAGAAGTGCGCGACCTTGGCCGACTCCTTGGGCAAGGTCTCGTCGTGGAACGCACGGGCGGTGTCCGGGTCCAGGCCGAGGTTGAACTGGTCTTCCCAGCGGAACTCGAAACGCGCCTTGGACAGCGCGTTGTCGCGGATCTGCGCGCCAGGGTGGCCCTTGGCGAGGTCGGCGGCATGCGCGGCGATCTTGTAGGTGATGATGCCGGTCTTGACGTCGTCCTTGTTCGGCAGGCCCAGGTGCTCCTTGGGTGTGACGTAGCAGAGCATGGCGCACCCGAACCAGCCGATCATCGCCGCGCCGATGCCGGAGGTGATGTGGTCGTAGCCCGGGGCGATGTCGGTGGTCAGTGGGCCGAGGGTGTAGAACGGCGCCTCGTCGCAGCACTCGAGCTGCTTGTCCATGTTCTCCTTGATCAACTGCATCGGCACGTGGCCAGGGCCTTCGATCATGCACTGCACGTCGTGCTTCCAGGCGATCTTGGTCAGCTCGCCAAGGGTTTCCAGCTCACCGAACTGCGCGGCGTCGTTGGCGTCGGCGATCGAACCTGGGCGCAGACCGTCGCCCAGCGAGAAGCTGACGTCGTAGGCCTTCATGATTTCGCAGATCTCGTCGAAATGCGTGTACAGGAAGTTCTCCTGGTGATGCGCCAGGCACCACTTGGCCATGATCGAACCGCCACGGCTGACGATGCCGGTGACGCGCTTGGCGGTCAGCGGCACGTAGCGCAGCAGCACGCCGGCGTGGATGGTGAAGTAGTCGACGCCCTGTTCGGCCTGCTCGATCAGGGTGTCGCGGAACAGCTCCCAGGTGAGGTCTTCGGCGACGCCGCCGACTTTCTCCAGGGCCTGGTAGATCGGCACGGTGCCGATCGGCACTGGCGAGTTGCGGATGATCCACTCGCGGGTTTCGTGGATGTGCTTGCCGGTGGACAGGTCCATGACCGTGTCCGAACCCCAGCGGATGCCCCAGGTCAGCTTGGCCACTTCTTCCTCGATCGAGGAACCCAGGGCGCTGTTGCCGATGTTGCCGTTGATCTTCACCAGGAAGTTGCGGCCGATGATCATCGGCTCCAGCTCGGTGTGGTTGATGTTGGCAGGGATGATCGCGCGACCGCGGGCGATTTCCTCGCGCACGAACTCGGGGGTGATCTCTTTCGGGATGCTGGCGCCGAAACTGTGGCCGGCGTGCTGCTGGTTCAGCAGGCCGGCGGCACGGGCTTCCTGCAACTTCATGTTCTCGCGGATGGCGACGTACTCCATCTCGGCGGTGATGATGCCCTGGCGCGCGTAGTGCATCTGCGTGACGTTGGCGCCGGCCTTGGCACGGCGCGGGTTGCGCACGTGGGCGAAGCGCAGCTTGGCGAGCTCGGCGTCGTTCAGGCGCTGCTGGCCGAAATTCGAGCTCAGGCCGGCCAGGCGCTCGGTGTCGCCGCGGGCGTCGATCCACGCTGAACGCACATCGCCCAGGCCCTTGCGCACGTCGATGATGACGTTGGGGTCGGTGTAGGGGCCGGAAGTGTCGTACACCAGCACCGGGGCGTTGGACTCGCCGCCGAAGTCAGTGGGGGTATCGTGCAGGCTGATCTCGCGCATCGGCACGCGAATGTCGGGGCGCGAACCCTGGACGTAGACCTTGCGCGAATTGGGCAGGGGTTGCACGGACTGCTGGTCGACTTGCGCCGACTCGCTGAGGTGGATCGTTTTTTCTTGTTTGCTCATCACAGGCTCTCCAGACAGCTTCCTTTCGGACGGAATGTCGGGGTGAACCTGAAGGACGCGGACGCACCCCGTGATGGGTGCCGTGCCGGATACATGGAGTGCCTTGAGCTGGACGCTTCGACAATCCCGGACCTGGCACAAGAGTCTCGCCGGGAAAGCGAGCAATCTTGTTCCCTACGCAGGCGCTAACCTGATCAGGTTCAACGGGATCCGGAACTTTCCGATCTCAGCCTTCGATTCAAGGCACCCCGACAAGAACTTGCGCAGTCTAGACTGGAGTGGCCGGCAAAGCCAAGCGGCTAAATACGCGGGTGATGAAAAGCGCGATGGGCGATTGTTGCCAGGTGCGTGCGGCACTACACTGGCGCATCTTCCGATACTCAACAGTTCAGAAATTCAAGGATCGTTCTATGCTGCGCAAACTCTCACTGGCGATTGCCGTGTCTTGTGCGTCCAACGGAGTGGTCTGGGCAGCGGATGTGCCCACGACGGTGAAGACCGACCTGGTCAGCGTCTACCAGGAAGCCGTCGACAACAACGCCGACCTTGCCGCCGCCCGCGCCGACTACGGCGCCCGCCGCGAAGTGGTGCCCCAGGCCCGCGCAGGCCTGTTGCCGAACCTCTCGGCCGGGGCCGAGATGATGAACACCCGCACCAAGCTGGACGAACCCTCGATCACCTCCAACCGCAGCGGCAACAGCTGGAGCGCGACCCTATCGCAGCCGATCTTCCGCGCCGACCGCTGGTTCCAACTGCAGGCCGCCGAGGCGGTCAACGAACAGGCGGCGCTGGAGCTGTCGGCCACCGAGCAGAACCTGATCCTGCAAACCGCCGAGAACTACTTCGCGGTGCTGCGCGCCCAGGACAACCTGGCCTCGACCAAGGCCGAGGAGGCCGCCTTCAAGCGCCAGCTCGACCAGTCCAACGAACGTTTCGACGTCGGCCTCTCGGACAAGACCGACGTGCTGCAATCCCAGGCCAGCTACGACACCGCCCGCGCCAACCGGATCATCGCCGAGCGCCGCGTGCAGGATGCCTTCGAGGCGCTGGTGACCCTGACCAATCGCGAATACGCGTCGCTGCAAGGGGTGGTCCACACCTTGCCGGTGCAGGTGCCGACGCCCAACGACGCCAAGGCCTGGGTCGAGACCGCCGCGCGGCAGAACCTCACGCTGCTGGCGACCAACCACGCCGTCGACGCCGCCGAAGAAACCCTGCGCCAGCGCAAGGCTGGCCACGCCCCCACCCTCGATGCGGTGGCGCGCTACCAGAAAGGCGACAACGACAACCTCGGTTTCACCAACCCGGCGCCACAGCCCGGCGTGCGCTATGGCGGCGACGTGGAGCAGACCAGCATCGGCCTGCAATTGAACATCCCGATCTACAGCGGCGGCCTGACCAGCTCACAAGTGCGCGAGGCCTATTCGCGCCTGAGCCAGAGCGAGCAACAGCGCGAGAGCCTGCGCCGCCAAGTGGTGGAGAACACGCGCAACCTGCACCGCGCGGTGAACACCGATGTGGAGCAGGTGCAGGCGCGCAAGCAATCGATCATCTCCAACCAGAGCGCGCTGGAGGCCACCGAGATCGGCTACCAGGTGGGCACGCGCAACATCGTCGACGTGCTCGACGCCCAGCGCCAGCTGTACACCTCGGTGCGCGACTACAACAACAGCCGCTACGACTACATCCTCGACAACCTGCGCCTGAAGCAGGCGGCCGGGACGCTCAGCCCGCAAGACCTGCAGGACCTGGGGCGCTACCTGAAGGCCGACTACAACCCGGACAAGGACTTCCTGCCACCGGACCTGGCGGCGGCGGCGGCGAAGAATTTCGAACGTCGGCCCTGAATGAGGTTGTCTGGGCCGGCCCTATCGCGGGCTGGCCCCGCGATAGGGCCGGCAAGGTCAACCCACCAACCGCCCCAACCCCTCCAGTAACCGCTGCAGCGCCCCTTGGTTGGCCTGCATCACCGCCCTGCCCGCCTCGCCCATGCGCCGCGCATCCTGCGGCAACTCCACCAACCGGCGCACCGCAGCCGCCAGCCCCTGGGCATCGTCCACCTGCTGCAACGCCCCCGCCTCGCGCAACATCGCGCTGATTTCCAGGAAGTTGAACACATGCGGCCCGGTGATCACCGGCAGCGCCAGCGCCGCCGGCTCCAGCGGGTTGTGCCCCCCGGTGGGCACCAGGCTGCCGCCGACGAAGGCGATGTCGGCCAAGGCATAGAGGAACAACAACTCGCCCATGGTGTCGCCCAGCAGCACCTGGGTCCGCGCCTCGACCAGCGCGCCCGACGAACGCCGCACGGTGGCGAAAGTGTCCTCGCACAGGGCATGCACCGCCTCGAAACGCTCCGGGTGGCGTGGCACCAGGATCAACAGCGCATCGCCGTGCACCGCCAGCAATTGCCGATGCGCATCGAGGATCAGCGCGTCCTCGCCTTCATGGGTACTGGCGGCGATCCACACCGGCCGTTGCGACGCCGACCATTGCTCACGCAAGGCACGGGCGCGGGGCAGCAGTTGCTCATCCACCTTCAGGTCGAACTTGATCGAACCGGTCACTCGCACGCATTCGCCGCGCGCGCCGAGGCCACGGAAGCGCTCGGCCTCGGTATCGGTCTGCACCGCGATCAGGCTCATTTCCTCGAGCATCGGCCGGGTCAGCCCGGCGAAGCGCGCATAGCCGCGGGCCGAGCGCTCGGACAGCCGGGCGTTGGCCAGCGCCACCGGGATGCCGCGCTTGGCGCACTGGTGGATATGGTTGGGCCACAGCTCGGTTTCCATGATGATGCCGAGCCGGGGCCGCACATGGTCGAGGAAGCGCCCCGCCGCCCAGGGCAGGTCGTAGGGCAGGTAGCAGTGCTGGATCCGCGGCTCGTCCTTGAACATCGCGCGGATGCGCTCGGAGCCGGTCGGGGTCATGCAGGTCAGGGTGATGGGCAGGTCTGGGTAGGCCTGGAGCAAGGCGCGGACCATCGGCGCGGCGGCGATGCTCTCGCCGACCGACACCGCGTGCACCCAGATGCCGCCCTGGCGCATCGGGGGCAAATCGCAGGCGAAACGCTCGGCGATGCGCTGGCGGTAGGCTGGCGCCTTGCGACCGCGCAGGAACAGGCGCAGCGCGACCAGCGGCAGGCCCAGGTGAAACAGCAGGGTATAGAGGGTTCTGTTCATGGCCGCGCAGTTTACTAGGATCCATGTGAAAAGGCCTGTACCGCATCACGGGCAAACCCGCTAACCAATCGCCCGCAGGTGCACCGCGAAGCGTTCCGCCAGCCACTGCGCCGCCGGCCCCAGCGGTTGGTCCCTCCGCCACGCCAACTCGGCCACCAGCGCGGGCGGGCGCCACTCGCTTGCCAGCTCGACCATCTGCGCCTGGTAGGTTGGGTACTGCACCACATGCCGTGGCAGCCAGGCCCACCCCAACCCGCGCATCAGCAACTCGGCCATGGCGTAGAAACTGTCGGCTCGCCATACCTGCGGGCTGATCGCCTCGCCCCCGGGGTAGTCGCTCTCCTGGGGCGTGATCAGCAACTGACGATGACGCGCCAGTTGCTGACGCGAAACACTGCCCAGGCGAGCCAGCGGGTGGTCCACGGCGCATACCGTGACCATTTCCACACTGCCCAGCGCACGGCGCTCCAGCGACGCCGGAATGCTCTCATGATGGAAGAACAACCCCAGGTCGGCCCGCCGCTCCACCAATTTACGCGCCACATCGCCCTGGGCACCGCTGGCCAGCTGGACTTGCAGGTACGGGTAGCGGCTGGCCAGCTCGTCGAGGCTGTCGATCACCGGCTGGTAGGGCATCGCTTCGTCCTGGGCGACCCGCAGCAGCGCCTCCTGCCCCCGCATCAACGCCAGCGCCCGCCCCTCCAGACGCTCGCACTGGCGCAGCAGCTCGCGGGCGTCCTCCAGCAAGGCCTCGCCGCTCTCGGTCAGACGCGGCTGGCGGCCGCTGCTGCGCTCGAACAGGGTCACGCCAAGGTCCGCCTCCAGCAGCGCGATGGCGCTACTGACTGCCGATTGCGCCTTGCGCTGTGCCCGCGCCGCCGCTGAAAACGAGCGCAGCTCGGCGACCTGGACGAACAGGCGCAGTTGTTCGAGATCCCATTGCTCGGCCATCAGCCTATCTCCATACCAGATAGGTAATGACTTTACCCCATCCAGGTGAAGCCTAGAATGCCCGTCCAGTAACGGAGGATTCGCACCATGAACGCATATGTCTATCTGGCCATCGCCATCTTCGGCGAAGTCGTCGCCACCGCTTCCATGAAGTCGGTCAAGGGCCTCAGCACGCCACTGCCGCTGGTGCTGATGGTGTGCGGCTACGCGGTGGCGTTCTGGATGCTGACCCTGGTGGTGCGCAGCATTCCGATCGGCATCGCCTACGCCATCTGGGCCGGCATGGGCATCGTGATGATCAGCGTGGCGGCCCTGGTGATCTACGGCCAGAAACTGGATTATCCCGCCATGCTCGGCATGGCCATGATCGTCGGTGGGGTGGTGGTGATCCAGCTGTTCTCCAAGAGCACCGGACACTGATCATAGGCACATGTGCCTAACGCGGGCTGTATACTGGGCAATCGTTCCAGCCTACGAGGTACCCGCATGCCAACCGCCATTTCCACTGACGTCCTGATCGTCGGCGCCGGAGTCGCAGGCCTCTGGCTCAATGCCCGGCTGCGTCGCCTGGGTTATTCGACGGTGCTGGTGGAACGCGCGAGCCTTGGCGGCGAGCAGACCATCAAGTCCCAGGGCATCATCCACGGCGGCACCAAGTACGCCCTGCACGGCGCCCTGACCGGCGCCTCGGAAGCCATCGCCGACATGCCGCGCCGCTGGCGCGAGGCGCTGGCCGGCAGCGGCGAGCTGGACCTGTCCGCCACCCGGCTGCTGTCCGATGCCCACTACCTGTGGTCCCCCGGCACCCTGGCCGGCAACCTCACCAGCTTCTTCGCCAGCAAGGCCGTGCGTGGTCGGGTCGACCAGGTCAAGGGCGAGCAGTTGCCACCGGCGCTGCAAGACCGCCATTTCAAAGGCAAGGTCTACCGCCTGGCCGAATTGGTGGTCGACGTGCCCAGCCTGCTGGCCAACCTGGCGAGCCTGGCCGGTGACAGCCTGCTGGCCGGCGAGCGCATCGAACCGCTGCGCGAGGGCGACGATCTGGTCGGCCTGAGCGTCGACGGCCGCGAGATCCGTGCCCAGCGCGTGGTGCTCAGCGCTGGCGGCGGCACCGCCGACCTGCTCCACGCGCTGGGCCTGAGCCAACCGGCGATGCAGCGCCGACCGCTGCACATGGTCATCGCCAAGGGCCCCAACCTCAAGCCGCTGTATGCCCACTGCCTGGGAGGCGGGCCGAAGCCGCGCGTCACCGTGACCACCCACCCGGCCGCCGATGGCCAGTGGGTCTGGTACCTGGGCGGCGACCTCGCCGAAGCCGACGGCGTGGCCCGCGAGCCCGCCGCGCAAGTCGCCGCTGCGCAAAAGGAAGTCGCCAGCCTGCTGCCCTGGATCGACCAGGCCCAAGTGCGCTGGGCCACCCTGCGTATCGATCGCGCCGAGCCCGCGCAATCGGGCTTGGTGCGCCCGGACAACGCCTTCCTCGCCGAACAGCAGCGCCTGCTGGTGGGTTGGCCGACCAAGCTGGCCCTGGCGCCGGACTTTTCCGACCGCGTGTTGGCTGCGCTGGAGCGCGACGGCATCCATCCAGCCGCGCAACCGGACCTTGCCGACCTGCCCCGCCCGCCGCTCGGCGTGCCCGCCTGGGAGCAACTGCTGCCATGAGCCTGCCGACCCTGCACGACTTCCACCGCCCGCTGGGCAGCACCGGCCTGGGCGTTTCGCCGCTGGGCCTGGGCACGGTCAAGCTCGGCCGTGACCAAGGCGTGAAATACCCCACCGGCTTCACCATCCCCGACGACGCCGCCGCCCGTCTGCTGCTGGCCCAGGCCCGCGACCTGGGCCTGAACCTGCTCGACACCGCGCCGGCCTATGGCCGCAGCGAGGAGCGCCTCGGCCCGCTGCTGCGTGGCCAGCGCGAGCACTGGGTGATCGTCAGCAAGGTCGGCGAGGAGTTCGACAACGGCCAGTCACACTTCGACTTCAGTGCCGCCCACACCCGTCGCTCGGTCGAACGCAGCCTCCAGCGCCTGGAAACCGACCGCATCGAACTGGTGCTGGTGCATTCGGATGGCAACGACCTGGCCATCCTCGACCAGGAAGAGGTGTACCAAACCCTCGCCGAGCTCAAGCAGGAGGGCAAGATTCTCGGCTTCGGGCTCTCCGGAAAAACCGTGGCCGGCGGGCTGAAAGCCTTGCAGCAGGGCGACTGCGCCATGGTCACCTACAACCTCAACGAACAGGCGGAACGGCCGGTCCTGGACTACGCTGCCGAACACGGCAAGGCCATCCTGGTCAAGAAGGCGCTGGCCAGCGGGCATATCTGCCTGGCGCCGGGGGTCGACCCCGTGCAGGCCAGCTTCGAGCTGCTGTTTGCCCACCCCGGGGTGAGCAGTGCTATCGTCGGCACCATCAATCCGCTGCACCTGGCCCACAACGTGGCCACCGTCGCCCGCATCCTGGGCCAGGCCTGAGCCGCCCACGCGGCCGCCCAACGCAAGGAGGAGCCTCGTGGCGCGCACGCTGATCCGCAAGAACCCGAGCAATTTCAAGACCCTGCCACTGCATGTCGAAGCCACGCCCGACGGCCTGATCTACAAGAGCATCGGCATGCCGCTGAACTTCGCCCAGACCTTGCAGCGGCGCAAGGCGATCCAGGTCGCCGACCCCGAGCGCTTCGTGGCCGAACTGGCCAACCTCGGCGTCTCGGTGCGCCTGACCCTGCACTGGCAGAACCGCGACTACTGGGTGTTGGTGCGCCAACGGCGCCAGGACCGCGGCGACGTGGTGCTCAAGCTGATCTCCGGCTACGTGCCAGCCCAGGAGCTGAACATTCCCCTGCACACCGCCATCCAGGAAGTGGCCGAGGAATGCCTGCTGGAAACCCCGGAAGGCTGGCTGGGCGGGCGCTTCAACGATACCTGGCTGCCCGCGCCCTATGCTGCGGCGCTGCATTACCGTGAGGCATTGCCGGTGCAACTGACCCCCGAATCCGGCGCGGCCCGCCCGGTGCACTGCGGCAACCTGACGCTGCTGGAGCGGCCCCGGGCCTACGTGCACCTGCCCACGGCGTCGCTGCAACTGATCTACGACCTGCGCTTGCAGGTACCCAAGGAAGCCAAGTCGCTCAGCCTGTTCCACGTCGACGAGCGACTGGAGGGCGACCAGTTGGTGGCGCGGCTCAACCGCAAGCGCCCCGACCTGTACCTGATGCCGTTGCAGGACGGCCAGCCGTTGGCCGAGCTCTACACACTGAAGAAGGATCAGCTGACACCGGCGAGCACACGCGGGCTGTACCTGGCTGAGAGCTTCGCCCGGCAGGAAGGCTGGGTAGTGAAGGAGGAGCGGGTGCGCTGGAAGGAGTGGGTGAAGCAGCAGGGGCTGGTGGAACCCAAGGCCGAGCAGGCGTCACACCTGCGGCGGTTCAGTGAAAAGGCCAAGCAATTGTTGCAGCGGGCACGGACATCGTTGAACAAATGACGAAAGGGGCTGCTGCGCAGCCCCTCCTCACACACCGATCAATGCTTGCGGATCTTCTCGACGATCGCCGTGGTCGAGCTGTTCTCGACCAGCCCCAGCACCTTCACCGTGCCGCCAGAGGCCTTGACGATATCGGCGCCGACCACCTGGTCGATGCCATAGTCGCCGCCTTTGACCAGCACATCCGGCTTGACCTGGCGCAGCAGGTTCTCGGGGGTGCCTTCCGGGAAGCTGATGACCCAATCCACAGCGCCCAGGCCAGCCAGCACGGCCATGCGCCGGTCGACACTGTTGATCGGCCGGCCAGGCCCTTTCAAGCGGCTGACCGAGGCGTCGTCGTTGACCGCGACGATCAGACGATCGCCCTGGGCGCGTGCCTGCTCCAGGTAGGTCACGTGGCCAGCATGGAGAATATCGAAGCAGCCGTTGGTGAAGACGATCTTCTCGTTGTGCGCGCGGGCATCGTCGATGGCCAGCAGCAGTTGCTCCAGGGACAGCACGCCACGCTCGGAGCCTTCCTCGCGCTGGATAGCCCGACGCAACTCCGGGGCGCTGATGGCCGCGGTACCCAGCTTGCCGACCACGATGCCGGCGGCCAGGTTGGCCAGCGCCACGGCGTGGGGGAGGTCTTCACCGGCGGCGATGGCGGCGGCCAGGGTGGAGATCACCGTGTCGCCGGCACCGGTGACGTCGAACACCTCGCGGGCCCGTGCCGGCAGGTGCAAGGCAGGGTGGCCGGGGCGCAGCAGGGTCATGCCGTGCTCACCGCGGGTGACCAGCAGCGCGCCCAGGTCGAGGTCCTGCATCAGTTGCAGGCCCTTGGCGACCAGTTCGGCCTCGTCGGCGCAACGCCCGACGATGGTTTCGAACTCGCTCAGGTTCGGGGTGATCAGGCTGGCGCCACGGTAGATGGAAAAGTCCTTGCCCTTGGGGTCTGCCAGCACCGGAATGCCCTTGGCCCGGGCCGCCTCGATAAGGCTCTGGTGGTTGCGCAGCGCGCCCTTGCCGTAGTCCGACAGGACCAGGACCCTGACCCCTTCGAGCAGCGTGTCGACCTCGGCGCCCAGCGACAGCGGGTCGGTGGCGAAGGGTTCCTCGAAATCGATGCGCAGCAACTGCTGGTGACGGCTCATCACCCGCAGCTTGACGATGGTCGGCTGGTGGGCGATGCGCTGGAAGATCGAACGCACGCCTGCGGCCTGCAGGCTGTTGGCCAGGCTCTCGGCGGCCTCGTCCTGGCCGGTGACACCCACCAGCGAAGCCGGGGCGCCAAGCGCGGCGATGTTCAAGGCGACGTTGGCCGCGCCACCGGGGCGGTCCTCGATCTGCTCGACCTTGACCACCGGCACTGGCGCCTCGGGCGAAATCCGTGAGGTACCGCCATGCCAGTAGCGGTCGAGCATGACATCGCCGACCACCAATACCGGGGCTTGATCGAAACGCGGCATGGACAACTTCATGGGCAACCCATATGGAAAAATGAACAGGGGCAGGATATTAGCACACGGCAGACGGCGGCTTTACGGCCAACTGCAGTGGTGACAATCCCAGTGACAATCGGGGCCGCGCAGGCCCCGATTCATGAGGGTTTCAGGTGATGTCAGCCTTGTTCGGCTCATCCAGCCCCATGGCGTGCAGGCGGGCATAATGGCCATTGGCCTCGAGCAGCTCGGCATGGGTGCCGCGCTCCACCAAGCGGCCCTGGTCCATGACCAGGATCATGTCGGCCTTCTCGATGGTCGACAGGCGGTGGGCGATCACCAGGGTGGTGCGGCCCTGCATCACGTGGTCCAGCGCCGCCTGGATATGCCGTTCGGATTCGGTGTCCAGTGCCGAGGTGGCCTCGTCGAGGATCAGCAGCGGGGCGTTCTTCAACAGCGCCCGAGCGATCGCCAAGCGCTGGCGCTGGCCACCGGAGAGCAGCACACCGTTCTCGCCCACCTCGGTGTCGAAGCCCTTGGGCAGTTGGTCGACGAACTCCTTGGCATAGGCATCGGCGGCGGCGGCCTCGATGGCCTCGCGCGGCGCGCCGGCCAGGTCGCCGTAGGCGATATTGTTGGCCACTGTGTCGTTGAACAGGGTGACGTGCTGGGTCACCTGGGATACATGGCGACGCAGGTTGCGCAGGCGGTAATCCTCGATCTCCACGCCATCGAGCAGGATCTGCCCGGTGTTGTGGTGGTAGAAGCGCGGAATCAGCGCGGCCAGGGTCGACTTGCCACTGCCGGAGCGGCCCACCAGGGCGATCATCTGCCCAGGCTCGGCAACGAAGCTGATGTCGCTGAGCACCTGGCGCTCGGCACCCGGGTAGGTGAAGCTCAGGTTGCGCACCTCCAGGCGGCCTTCGACGCGCGCTTTCTCCACCGTGCCGGTGTCGACCTCGGGCTTCTCGTCCAGTTGCTCGAAGATGCTTTCCGCGCCGGCCAGGCCCTTCTGGATGGTCGAACTGACCTCCGAAAGCTGGCGAATCGGCTTGGGCAGCAGGCCGGCGGCGGTGATATAGGCAACCAGGTCGCCCGCCGAAGCGTCACCGCGCAGGAACAGCACCAGGAACATCAGCGCGGCCATGGCGCTGTAGATCACCAGTTGCAGCGCCGGGGTATACAGCGCGCCGGTCTTGTTCATCCGCAGCTGCTTGTCGGTGTTGCTCTGGCTGGCGTTCTTGAAGCGCTGCTCTTCGTACGCCTCGCCACCGAAGCTGCGCACCACGCGGTAACCCTGGATGGTCTCGGAGGCGACGTGGGTGACGTCGCCCATCGCCACCTGGATCTTCTTGCTCTGCTTGCGGAACTTCTTGCTCGCAGTGCTCACCATCACGGCGATCACCGGCAGGATGGCGACCATCACCAGGGTCAACTTCCAGTTCATCCACATCAGGTAGATGAACAGGAACACCACGGTCAGGCCTTCACGAATCACCACCTTGATCGCATCGGTGGCGGCGCCGGTGACCATGGTCACGTTGAAGGTGATGCGCGAGATCAGGTGCCCGGAGTTGTGGTTGTCGAAGTAGCGGTTGGGCAGCACCAGCAGCTTGTTGAACAGCTCCAGGCGCAGGTCGTGCACCAGGCACAGGGAGACCTTGGCCAGGTAATAGTTGCCGAGGAACGAACCCAGCCCCTGCCAGGCGGCGATCAGGATGATCAGCAGCGGTACCGCCTGCAGCAACTGCAGGTCGCGCAGGTAGGGCACATCGGGGAACAACACCGCTTGCGGGTTGCTCAGGCCGTCGACGAAGTATTTGAGGATCCCGGCCAGCATCGGCTGGGTCGAGGCGAAGATCACGAAGCCCACGATGCTCAGCAGGAAAATGCCGATATAGGGTTTCACGTAGCCCAGCAGCCGGAAGTAGATCTTCAGGCTGGTGGGTTGCTCCGCGGGGCGCGGTGTTTCGGCCATCATCGAGCTCGCTGTTCAGGTTGAACCGGAAATTTTACCACAGGCATCCCGACCGGCATGCACCCACGGCAACATCATCGCCAGGCCGACTGGCAGCCAACTGATGAACCACTCGGCCCGCGGGGTGCCGGTGAGGCTGGCGGCGTCGAACTGCATGGCCAGGGTGGAGAACACCCAGAGGCCCAGCAGGACCTTGCCGAAGTGGGTATGGCGGGCACGCACGATCTCGCCCAGGGAGAACAGCCAAACCGCCACCCACAGCACCATGCCGGGCAGGCCCAGTTCGACGGCGACATGGGTGAACATGTTGTGGGTGTGGTCGAACGGTATGCCCGCGACCTCAACGCGATAGAACGCACCCAGGCCCAAGCCGACCCACGGATGCTCAGCGATAATTCGCACAGACGCCTGGAAGATTTCCGGTCGATAGGACGAGCCGCGCTGCATGACCAGGTCATGGAAGAGATAGAACGCGGCCGCAGCGGCAAGCAGTGCCAACCCGGCGAACAGGCTGCTTTGCCGGTCACGGAACCACAAGGGAGACAGCACAACCGTAAAGACCAGCGCCAAACCGGCGCCGCGGCTCTGGCTGAGCATCACGAACGCCCCCAGGCAGGCCAGGGCCAAAACCCAGCCCAGCTGCAGCAAGCGCTGGCGCGGCGCCTGAAAGAGCAGCACGAGCACAGCGACACCAACGACATAGGCGCCAAGAATGGGATGGGAGATCTCGCCGATGCCTTCAAGGCGGGCAACCCAGGGATTGTTCAGCCGGACATAGAAGTGAAAGATGGATACCAGGGCCGCGACAGCCAGTAGTGCGCCGCCTATTTGCAACACCAGCCGATTACGCGCCGAACCGAGCTGGGCCAGCAACGGAAACGCCATGAGGAACAGCAGGATATACAGCAGCCGCTTGCCCTCGCGCGCGCCCTCCTCGGTCGAAGACCAGGCCAGGCTGAGCGCACTCCAAACCAGCAACAGCGCGACCGCGCCCCACAACGCCGGCTGGCGGCGCCAGGCTTGGGCAAACACGCCACGTGCCGACCAGCCCAGCACCAGTGTAGGTAGCCAGAGGAACAGGATCAGGCCCTGCTGATAGACCTTGTTACTCGGCGACAGCGCAATCGCCGCCAGGAACCAGACAAGTCCGAAGCCCAGCCAGACCTGCGCCCAGCGTTTCTGATACAACATCCGTTCCTCCGATGAATCGAATGACACCATCATGGTGCAACCGCGTTATTTTCGGCATTATTGCCGGTCATTTTGCTTGTAGACGACAAGGCCCCCACCCATGCAATGCACGCGTCTCTCCCAGGTCGACTTCGATCAGCTGACACTCGGCGCCAAAGTGCTGGAGGCAGATAGCCACGGCGCCAAAGTCTACCTGCTCGGGGATGGAAATATCCTCAAGGTTTTTCGTCGTAAGCGTCTGATTTCATCTGCGCTGCTGCGCCCGTATTCGCAACGCTTCATCGACAATGCCCTGCGCCTGGTGCAGATGGGCATCCCCACGCTGGAGGTGGTCAGCCATCACAAGCTGCCAATGCCGGGGCGCACAGCGGTGCTCTACCGCCCGCTGCCAGGCGAGACGCTGTTGCAGTTGTCGCGCCAGCCTGGCTTCAGCTGGAGCGACTACCTGCCACGCTTGATCGAGCTGGTACGCCAACTGCACCGCTCGGGGATCTACTTTCGCTCATTGCACCTGGGCAATGTGGTGGTCACCCCCGAGCAGCGCCTGGGGCTGATCGACGTGGCCGATATGCGCTTCCTGCGCGGGCCGCTGTCGGCGCGGATGGTGCGTCGCAATGTGCAGCACCTGGCGAACTACATCGAACGCGAGCAGCTCGCCGGACACTTCCCCCTGGCCGAGCTGCAGAGCGCGCTGCTAGGCCGCTGAGCCTCAGCTACGCAGCAGGCTCACCGCCCCTTGGCGGAACGCGTCCCAGGCCTGCTCCGGGGCCAACACCAGACGCTGCTGGCGGGCGACCTCGCCCGCATCGCGCGTGGCGCAGCGCACAAGCGCCCTGCCCCAGGCCTGCTGGTCACCGACCGGCACGTACAGGCCGGCCTCGCCCAACTGCTCACGAAACACCGGCAGATCGCTGCATAGCACCGGCACATCGGCGAGTACCGCCTCCTGCACCACCAGGCCAAGCCCTTCGGAACGCGAGGGCACCAGCAACCAGTCCAGCGCCCGGTACAGTTGCGACAAGTCCTGACGATAGCCACACAACGACACGCAATCGTCCAGGCCAAGGGCCTCGACCCGCGACGTCAGAGACGCCTTCAGCTCGCCATCGCCGATGATCACCAGGTGCGCGTCCGGCTGCCGCGCGTGCAGCTCGACGAACGCCTCGATCAGCATCTCGAAGCCTTTCCCTTCGACCAGCCGCCCAACGGCCCCGAACAGTTGCCTGCCGGCCTGCGGCAAGGCCAGCGAGCGCCTGGCCTGCTCGCGCGTGACCAACTCGCCGGCGAACACCTGTGGGTCGAGCGCGATGCGCAAGGTCTGTACCGGGCGCCCCAACGCCTGCTCCAAAGCCTGCGCCAGGGTACGCGAGACGGCCGCGATACTCAGGCACTCGGCAGGCAGTGCCCGCAGCAGGTGAATGTCATTGCCTCGCAGGCGCGTCGAGCCATGGAACAGCACCGTAGCCCGCACGCCCGGCAGGTGGCGCAGCAGCGGCAACACCACGCGCGCGACCCCCATGCCATCGAGCAGCAGCACATCGGCCTGGGCCTGTTTTAGCGCCTTGCGCAGGCGCAGGCGCAACCATGGCATCAACAGGCGCCACGGGCTGCGGCGCTTGAGCGCACGGTGTGGCAAATGCCAGGCTCGCGCCTGCTCCATGCCGACGCAAAGACCGTCCCCAAGGAGGATCCAGTTGGCGACGCGGGCATCCGTATCGGCATGGTTCAACATCTGCTGATGAACCTTGTGTACCGACATGTATGGAGCACCGCCTGACCACATCACGTTGACGATGTTCATCGGCGTAACTCCGTTGTCCCTGCCAGGTTAGCTGCCAGTCCCGCAGATTCAGTGAGCAAGAAATCCAATTCCCATGCCGATCAAGACCCCGAACACTACCGCCGCCGCCAACTTGAATCGATCGCGTTGGCGGCGCTTGGTCTTGCGCTGGACTTCTTCCGGCAAGGTCACATGGTTGCCGAAACCCGTGTGCAGTACCGCATCGCCTTCCAACGTGACCGCCGTCAGGTTCAGCTCGGCATAACGGCGCGAAAGCGCCTTTTCACCAGAATAGGCGGCAAACGGCGCGCAGCGCTGATAATCGCTCAAGCGGCGCAGGCCGGGGTTGAGCGAGAACGCCTGCCACTCGGCCTTATCCGACAGCAATGGGTAGCACGGCACATCGGCGATGACCTGGCGCTCGCCAAGGTGAATGTACGGGCTGTGGATAGACAGGTCATGGGCATGGCTGCGCAGCCACACCTGCAGCAGGCTCGGACTGACCTCCAGGATCGCCCGGGAGTCCTCGACGAAATGCTGGCGATAGAACTTCCAGTCGTCTTCGCAGTGGAAGACGTAAGCCGTCTTGACCTGGCCATAGGCCAGGTCGATCGAGGCCAACTGCCCCAGTTTCGGCCGGTTGACGAACACCGTGCAGTGGTCTTTCCAGCCTGCCGGCACGGCCTGGTGCACCGCGTCATCGCCAGAGTCCTCGGTGATGAAGACCTCACGGATCGGTGCGGTGTTACAACGATCGAAGCTCTCCAGGGTTTCCTTGAGCAGGTCGAAACGCCCGCAACTGGTCACCACCAGGGTAATGTCACTGTTTTCCGAGAAGCGCACGGGGCTCCCTCCGCCTTACGGCTCTGAATGGTTCATGTCCCGCCTCCAGGGCTGGCGGTTGCTTGCTCACAGTCCGAGCCTCAGACGCAGGCGCTGCCATGCGCTCAGCGGTGGGTGCGGCCGCAAGGGGGGGGTCATGTGCTCGACGATGCTACGTCCTACCTGGGCAAAACTGAAGCGCGAGGTGGCCAGGTCGCGGCCATTGCTGGCGATGCGCGCCGCCAACGCGGGGTCGGCGCGCAGGCTGCGCAGTTTTTCCTGGAGCGCCGGGATGCTGTCGTAGAACACCACGTTGTGCATGTCCTCAAGGCCCAGGGCGCGATTTTCCTCGGCCCCCTGGTCGTAGGCCAGCAGCACGCAGCCACACGCCATCGCTTCGAAGTTCTTGATCATGTACTCGCCCATGCCGACATCGGCACTGACGAAGAAACGGATGCGGTTGAGGGTGTTGCAGTAGTCCTCGCCGGACTTGGTGCGGGTCACGACCAGGTTCTCCACCTGCCCCAGCTCGTCGAGCAGCGCCTTGCGCCCGCTGTAGGCCACGCTATTGGTACTGCCGACGAAGGCCAGCTCGATGTCGCGCTCGCGGCCCTGGTCGGTGAGCAGGCGCTCGTCGTAGCCCTTGGGCACGAAGACCGCGTCGAAGCCTTCCTGGCGCAGGCGCTCGCTGACCATGTAGCCGGAACTGATCACCCGCGCCCACGGCAACTGGCGGTAGTGCGCGCTGAATTTTCCGGTGTACTTGCAGGGGATGTAGTTCTGGTAGGCATCGTGCTCGAGGATCACCAGGTTGGGCACGCTGCGGATGAAGGCGACCTGGCGGATCTCCTGCTTGAAGCGCAGGAAGAACACGATGCGGTCGTAGCGCGTGACGTCAACCTCGCGCTTGAAGTAACGGCGCAGGTTGCGCTGGTCGTCGCTGGACAGCCAGCGCAAGTCGCAGTCGCAATGGGCCGCGACGCCGTCGTACAGGCGGTCGAGGATCGCCCGCTGCTCCTTCTGCACCAGAAATAGGACTTTCATTGCTTTCCTTGGGGCGTCTTCGCGGTCAGTCATCGGTTTGGCTCACAGTTCACGGCGCCAGAACAATTCATGCCGGCGCACCGCCTTGCGGAAGAACTCGTTCTCCCCATACGGCGACGCTCGACGCCCGGCCAGCCAGCGCTGCAGCAAGCGGCGCAGGCGGCGCTTGAAGGGTGCTGGCGGCTGCAGGTCGTGCATCATGCCCAGGGCCATCGCCTTGTCACGCTGGGTGGGCGCGTCCAGCACCAGGCTGCACGGTGCCCAGGCCTGCGCGGCGCTCAGTTGTGGCGGCAAGGCCACGCCATCGCCGCTGTCGCCCATCGGCCAGCGATCGTTGTCGTGCAGGTGGTTGGCGTAGCACAGCAGCGTCTCGGGCTGATGCGCCAGGCCCTTCAAGGCTTCCAGAACAGCGGCCTGGGCGCAGAGATGATCCGGGTGCGGGTCGAGTTGCGGATGCGGCATCACCAGCACCTGAGGCCGGGCCATCTCCAGCAGCGCGCGCAGGTCGGCCAGCAGGTTGCACCAGGTCGGCGCGCCGTCGGCGTCGGCCGGCAGTGGGAAGGGGTTGAAGCAACGGAATGGGCGGATATCGGCCGTGTCCGCTTCGCGGGACGCCATCGGCTGCTCAGGCGCGGCCTGCATGGACGGCAATTGCAGGCAAAAGTAGCCCAACTGCACGCAACGCGACTCCGGTACGCCAGCCCAGCGCGGCACGGCGATACTGTCCCAGGCGCGCAGACGGCCCTTCAGGCGCGCGGCCTCGGCGCGGGGCAGGCCCATCTGTTGATAATGTTCGGCCTCGATTTCGCCCGCGGTCAGGGTCACCACCCAGGTTTCGTCGGCCTGGCTGTACAGCCCGAAAGCGGCCAGCTCGGCATCATCGGCGTGCGGGGCGATGACCATGACCCGGCGACGGCGCAGCTCGACCGCCGGAGTCATCCACAGACGCGGCGCACCCAGCAGCCGGCAATGGCGGCCACACAGGCGCAGTTGCCCGGCCCTCAAGGCCGCGGCGAAGCCGGTCAGGTTGAGAAAGCGCACACCATCAACGCCGCGCTCGAAGGTCTGGGTGTCGTGCGCATCCGCCGAGGACAACTGAACGCGCGGATCGAGAAAACGCCCGAGCCAGCTGGCCTTGACGCGGATTTCGAGGATCAGCGTGTCTTCGTCGCCCAGGGCCGCATCGGTGCCCAGCAGGCCCGCCTGCAGGGTCACGCCGGCCGCGCGGGTGTGCTCGCCGAAGTCGTAGGCGTAGTCCTCGTCCGGCGAATAGAACAAATGGTCGGCGAACCACGCCTCATGGGCCACCCAGGCCAACGGCAGTAGCAGCAACGGCAACCACCAACAGGTCAGCACACCCAGCGCCACCAGCAGCACCAACCCGGCCAGTAGGCCCAGGCGCTTGTTGCGCCGATGGCGCTTTAGCAACTGCTGCTTGCGGCTCATGCCTGGTACACCGGCACGGGGTTGCACCAGCGGTCCTTGTACTCCCGGTCGGCGCGCCCGAACGAGAACCGCAGCGGCTTGTTGCGGGCCCGCGCGTCTTCCCAGGCGGCTTGAGTGTTGAGGAAGCTCAGCACGCTGCCGGGGCTGAAGGCCTTGGTCTCGGGGTCGACGCCGCCGTTGATGTACTCGACGCTGATCCACTCTGGCGCCTCGACGCGGTACACCAGTTGAATGGCGATGGGCGCGTCGCCCATGAACAGCACCGAGCCGATCAACAGCTCACGCAGGCGCTCGACCACCTCGGCCATGCGCGCCGCGCCCGTGGCCGGAAAACCCCAGCGACGCTGGAACAGGTCGCAGTACAGGGCGGCGATCTCGGCGGCACTGAACTCACCGATCGGCCGCACCACACCGCCCGCCTCCTCCAGCAGGCGCAGTTCGCGGCGCTGGTTGTAGCGGAATTTCTTCGACAAGTCTTCGTGCGGGCGGGCCATGGCCAGTTGCTCGGCCTGCGCCTTGAGGCCGACGAAACGCCCGTGATTGAGTTCCGACAGGTAGCGCCCGGCATGACGCAACGGCGCGCCAGCCTCGGCGGCGGCGGGCAGGATGATCTCGGCGTTGCCCAGGTCGAACAGGGCCTTCTTGCCTTGGCGCTTGAGTACGTCCTTAGCCAAGGCCAGGTGCCGGCCCCAGGTGGGGATGGCCGCCTTGAGCTCGTCGCCCTTGTAGCAACCCAGGTAACGCACCGGGATCTGTGCCAGGTCCGCCAGTTGCGCGACGACCAAGGGATGCGTCGCGACGCTGCCACCGAAACGCTGCCAGGCAGCGGCGTAGGTTTCAGCGTCGATGACTGCCCAGCCGCGTTCGCGCCAGGCCTGGAGGTAGTTGAGCATCACGCCTCCGTTGCCAATGCGCGCACCTGAGGCAATTGCCAGAAGGCGTCGCGCACGGCCGAGTCGGAAAAGCGTTCGCGCAGGCGCTGCAGCATGTGTTCGGCGCAGGCCTGACGCTGGGCGTCATCCAGTCCGGCCAGGTGTTTCAGGCCCTGGGCCAACTGCCCGGCATCGCCAAGTGGGAACAGCACGCCGACGCCCTCGACCACCTCGCGCGCACCGCCGCAGGCCGTGGCCAGCAACGGCACACCTGCGACCATGGCTTCGAGCAGGACCATGCCGAACGGCTCGTGGTCCGAGCTCAGGGCGAACACGTCGAATGCCTGGAAATAGCGCCGTGCGTCCGCCACTTGGCCGAGAAAGTCCACCTGGCCGGCAATGCCTAACTCGCTTGCGAGGGCCTTGAGGTGACCCTCCAGGCGCCCCTTGCCCAGCACCGCCAGGCGCGCGCCCGCGGGCAGGCCAGGCAACGCCTCGGCGAAACCACGCAGCAGGGTGGCCTGGTCCTTGTCCGGGTGCAGACGGCCAACGTTGCCGACGATCCACGCCTGCGGGTCCAGGCCCAGGGCGCGCCGCGCTTCATCGCGAGGCACCAGCGTGGCCTGCAAGGCCTCGATGTCGATACGGTTGTACAGGGTCTGGATGCGCTCGGCCGGCCACTGCGCCAAGCAGCGGCGCATGTCGTCACGCACCGCGTCGGACACCCCGAGCAGGCTCAAGCGCTTGCGCAACAGGTTGGCGAACAGGCGCCGCCCCTTGCGCTGGTAGTCGCCGAAGGCATGGTGCACACCGATCACCGGCAGGCCGGTACCCAGCAGCGCGACGTAGACGGGCTTGAAGCGATGGGCGATGCAGAAGCTGAAATGGCGCTCGGCGGCGATCCGGCGCAGCGCGCGGATCGCCCCAAGCTTCAGGCCACGCACGGCCTTGGAGCTGAATTCGAGGAACAGCACCTCGTCCGAGGCGCAGCCCGCGGCCACCTGCGGGTCGGCCTTGCCGGTAAGGAACACCGTGGTGACCCGGTAGCCGCTGCCCTGGAACAGGCTGGCGTATTGACGGGCGCAGTCGAGGAACGGCCCGTCGTAGCCATGGCAGAACTGCAGGACGCGCAATTCAGAGCGGCTGGTCATACGGGGCCGCGCCGTCCTTGACCACCAGGATGTCTTCCATGATCAGGTATTGCAGGTCCGAGCCGTAGAACATGTTCAGGGCATCGGTCGGCGAGCAGATCATGGGTTCGCCACGGCGGTTGAGCGAGGTGTTCAGCGACACGCCGTTGCCGGTCAGGTCCTCGAGGGCCTTCATCATGTCGTAGTAGCGCGGGTTGTACTCGCGCTTGAGCACCTGGGCACGGGAAGTGCCGTCTTCGTGGACCACTTCCGGCACGCGGGTCTTCCACTCTTCAGCCACTTCGAAGGTGAAGGTCATGAACGGCGCCGGGTGGTCGACCTTGATCATCTGCGGGGCGACGGTGTCGAGCATCGACGGGCAGAAAGGTCTCCAGCGTTCGCGGAACTTGATCTGCTCGTTGATACGGTTGGCCACGCCCGGCACGCTCGGGCAGCCAATGATCGAGCGACCGCCCAGGGCGCGCGGGCCGAACTCCATGCGACCCTGGAACCAGGCCACCGGGTTGCCATCGACCATGATCTTGGCGATGCGCTGCGGCATGTCGCTGAGCTTGCGCCATTTCGGCGCGTTCGGGTGGCGGGCACAGGCGGCGATCACGTCCTCGTTGGAGTACGCGGGGCCGAGGTAGACGTGCTCCATCTTCTCAACCGGCACGCCACGGGCATGCGACACATAGGCCGCCGCGCCGACCGCGGTGCCAGCGTCGCCGGAGGCCGGCTGCACGAACAGTTCCTTGAGGTCCGGACGGGCGATGATCTTCTGGTTGAGCTTGACGTTCAGCGCACAGCCGCCAGCGAAGGCCAGCTTGCCGGTTTCCTTGAGGATACCGCCCAGGTAGTGGTCGATCATCTGCAGCGCCAGCTTCTCGAACAGCGCCTGCATGCTGGCGGCATAGTGGATGTACGGCTCGTCGGCGATGTCGCCTTCGCGCTTGGGGCCCAGCCATTCGATCAGCTTGGGCGAGAAGTAGAAGCCCTTGCCCTTCTCTTTATAGCGGCGCAGGCCGATGACGTTGGCGTACTCGGTGTTGATCACCAGTTCGCCGTTCTCGAAGCTGGCCAGGCGCGAGAAGTCGTACTTGCTGGCGTCGCCGTACGGCGCCATGCCCATGACCTTGAACTCGCCGTCGAGCATCTCGAAGCCCAGGAACTCGGTCATCGCGCCGTACAGGCCGCCAAGCGAATCCGGGTCGAAGAACTCCTTGATCTTGTGGATCTTGCCGTTCTCGCCGTAGCCGAAGAAGGTGGTGGCGTACTCGCCCTTGCCGTCGATGCCGAGGATCGCGGTCTTTTCCTTGAAGCCCGAGCAGTGGTAGGCGCTGGAGGCGTGGGCCAGGTGGTGCTCGACCGGCTCGATCTTGACCTTCTTCGGGTCGAAGCCCAGTTGCTCCAGGCACCAGACGATCTTCTTGCGGTAGCGCTTGTAGCGGCGGTTGCCCATCAGGATCGCGTCGAGGGCGCGGTCCGGGGCGTACCAGTAGCGCTTGGCGTAGTGCCAGCGGGCCTTGCCGAACAGGCTGATCGGGGCAAACGGGATGGCCACCACGTCGACGTCCGACGGCTTGATGCCGGCCTGCTCCAGGCAGAATTTCGCCGACTCGTAGGGCATGCGGTTCTTCGCATGCTTGTCACGCACGAAGCGCTCTTCTTCGGCGGCGGCAATCAGCTTGCCGTCGATGTACAGGGCCGCGGAAGGGTCATGGCTAAGGGCGCCGGACAGGCCAAGAATCGTCAATGCCAAGGGTCTAGCCTCTTCATTCGATAGGGATGCGCCAGCGGCCTCGTGGGCGGGTGGCGGCTAAAGGGCGGGATTATAGCGCTGTAGGAGCGGGCTTGTCCCGCGATGGCGGCAGCAGGACCAGGCGGGTTGCCTGGGCTGGCGCCATCGCGGGTCAAGCCCGCTCCTGCAAGGGGTGCGAGGCTTCGACTATTCGGCGATCAACCAATCGAGGCGGTGGCTGCCGGCGCTTTGCGCCAGCTCCTTGGCCAGCCACGGCAGCAGCTCGCGCAGCTCCTCTTCCAGGCCCCACGGCGGGTTGGCGATGGCCAGGCCCGAGCCGTTCAAACCCTGCGGGCTGTCCTGGTGGTGCACGTACAGCTCGGCGCGCAGCAGCTTGGGCGCGCCGGTGCTGGTCAGGTCCTGGTAGAAACGGGTCAGCGAGCGCTGGTCCTTGATCGGGTACCAGATCGCCGCGACGGTCTGGCGCATGCGGCCGATCGCCTCTTTCATCGCCACGGTGCAGCGCTTGAGCTCGTCGGCCTGCTCGAAGGGCGGGTCGATCAGCATGATCGCGCGCTTTTCCTGCACCGGCAGCAGGGCCCGCGGCACATGCCAGCCCTCACCCAGGTGCACGGTCACGCGCGGGTCTTTCTTCATGTTGTCCTTGAGCAGCGGGCCGTCTTCGGGGTGCTTCTCGTTGAGCAGCGCGCGGTCCTGCTGGCGCATCAGGCGCCGCGCCAGCTCGGGCGAGCCGGGGTAGTAACGCAGCTCACCGTCGGCATTCAGGCGCTTGATGATGCGCAGGTAGTCGGCGGTGACGGCAGGCAGGTCGTCGCGACCCCACAGGCGGGCAACGCCTTCGAGGTATTCACCGGTGCGGGTCGCCTGGTCACCCTGCAGGTCGTACAGGCCGAGGCCGGCATGGGTGTCGATGTAGGCGAACGGCTGCTCCTTGCGCGACATCAGGGCGATGAGGCGGGTCAGCACGATGTGCTTGAGGACGTCGGCGTGGTTGCCGGCGTGGAAGGCGTGGCGATAGTTCATGTGGGCTCCTGCGGGGCTGGCAAGTTTACCTTGTCGCGCGGGAACCGTCAGGTGCGGCGGTCGGCATCACGAAGCAACACGGGGCAAGCCCACCCCTACAGAATCCCTGTAGGGGCCGGCTTGCCCCGCGATGCAGACGACGCGAACCTGTCACTTACCGATGTGGTAAGCCTCGTCCGCCTTCTCGAAGCGCGACACCATGCTGGCGCTCGGGCGCCCCAGCTTGCTCACGACGACGATGGCGAGCGTGGCGAACAGGAAGCCCGGGATGATCTCGTACAGGCCCAGCCCGATGTAGTTCTTCCACAGGATCACGGTCAGCGCGCCGATCACGATACCGGCCAGCGCGCCGTTGCGGGTCATGCCCTTCCACAGTACGGAAATCAGCACCACCGGGCCGAACGCGGCGCCGAAGCCGGCCCAGGCGTAGGCCACCAGGCCCAGCACGCGGTTTTCCGGGTTGGCGGCCAAGGCGATGGCGATCAGCGCCACGGCCAGGACCATCATCCGGCCGACCCACACCAGCTCACCCTGGGACGCGTTCTTGCGCAGGAAGGCCTTGTAGAAGTCTTCGGTCAGGGCGCTGGAACACACCAGCAGCTGGCAGCTCAGGGTGCTCATGACCGCCGCCAGGATGGCCGACAGCAGCACACCGGCGACCCAGGGGTTGAACAGGATCTTCGCCAGCTCGATGAACACCCGCTCGTGGTTCTCGGTGACCGGGCCAGCAAGGTCCGGGTGCGCCGAGAAGTAGGCGATGCCGAAGAAGCCCACGGCGCAGGTGCCGGCCAGGCACAGGATCATCCAGGTCATGGAGATGCGGCGCGCCTTGGCGATCGACTTGACCGAATCGGCGGCCATGAAGCGTGCCAGGATGTGCGGCTGGCCGAAGTAGCCCAGGCCCCAGCCCATCAGCGAAATGATGCCGATGAAGGTAGCGCCGCGGAACATGTCGAAGTTGGCCGGGTTCTGCGCCTCGATGGCCAGGAAGGTGGTGTCGAAGCCGCCGGTGGAGATCAGCACGATGATCGGCGTGAGGATCAGCGCGAAGATCATCAGCGTGGCCTGCACGGTGTCGGTCCAGCTCACCGCCAGGAAGCCACCGACGAAGGTGTAGGCGATGGTCGCCGCGGCGCCGGCCCACAGCGCGGTCTCGTAAGACATGCCGAAGGTGCTTTCGAACAGACGGGCACCGGCGACGATGCCGGAGGCGCAATAGATGGTGAAGAACACCAGGATGACGATCGCCGAGATCACCCGCAGCAGGCCGCTCTGGTCTTCGAAGCGGCTGGCGAAGTAGTCCGGCAGGGTCAGGGCATCGCCGTTGTGCTCGGTCTGCACGCGCAGGCGGCCGGCGACGAACAGCCAGTTCAGGTAGGCGCCGATGGTCAGACCGATGGCGATCCAGGCCTCCGAGAGGCCCGACATGTAGATGGCGCCCGGCAGGCCCATCAGCAGCCAGCCGCTCATGTCGGAGGCGCCGGCGGAAAGCGCGGTGACCACGCTGCCGAGGCTACGGCCGCCGAGAATATAGTCGGAAAGGTTGTTGGTGGAGCGATAGGCCGCGAAGCCGATCAGCACCATTGCCGCGATGTAGATCACGAAGGTGATCGTGATGGGGTTGCCCATGAGTTGTGCCCTGGCGTTGTTTTTATCTCTTGCGACCGCCTTTGTGAGACGGTTGCACCCAGGCGGCGCATCCTATGCAACAACATGAAGAAGGTGCAACCACTTTTCATTTGCAAGTTGCACCACAACATGCATTTTCAGATAAAACGCCTTTTTTGCTCCTTATCGCGACAAAAAACCCATTTTTAATAATAAAAAGCACTGAAAACGACCCTGCCCGTTGCAAGGGCAAACCCATCGGACGAGTTGCACCTTTTTCATCCGCATTTCGGGTTGCACCCGGTTGCACCCGAATTGTCCTACAGGCTAATCTTGCCGCCAGCTTAGGCCACGCCCGTGGCAATAACGAGGATAAGAAATGGCGACGACCACCCTGGGGGTCAAACTCGACGACCCGACCCGTGAGCGACTGAAAGCGGCTGCGCAGTCCATTGACCGCACCCCGCACTGGTTGATCAAGCAAGCGATCTTCAACTACCTGGAGAAGCTGGAGGGTGGCGCTACCCTGAACGAGCTCAACGGCCACGCCGTGGCTGCGGGCGACGAGGCGGGCGACGTGCCGGCCGACCACGCCCACCAGTGCTTCCTCGAGTTCGCCGAAAGCATCCTGCCGCAGTCGGTGCTGCGCTCGGCGATCACCGCCGCCTACCGCCGCCCCGAGCCGGAAGTGGTGCCCATGCTGCTGGAACAGGCACGCCTGCCGGCACCGCTGGCCGATGCCACCAACAAGCTCGCCGCCAACCTCGCCGACAAACTGCGCAACCAGAAGAGCGCAGGCGGCCGTGCCGGTATCGTCCAGGGCCTGCTGCAAGAGTTCTCGCTGTCGTCCCAGGAAGGCGTGGCGCTGATGTGCCTGGCCGAAGCCCTGCTGCGCATCCCCGACAAGGGCACCCGCGATGCGCTGATCCGCGACAAGATCAGCACCGGCAACTGGCAGCCGCACCTGGGCAACAGCCCGTCGCTGTTCGTCAACGCCGCCACCTGGGGCCTGTTGCTGACCGGCAAGCTGGTCTCGACCCACAACGAATCCGGCCTCACCTCCTCGCTCACCCGCATCATCGGCAAGAGCGGCGAGCCGATGATCCGCAAGGGCGTCGACATGGCCATGCGCCTGATGGGCGAGCAGTTCGTCACCGGCGAGACCATCGCCGAAGCGCTGGCCAATGCCAGCCGCTTCGAGTCCAAGGGCTTCCGCTACTCCTACGACATGCTCGGCGAAGCCGCGCTGACCGAGCACGACGCACAGAAATACCTGGCCTCCTACGAGCAGGCGATCCACTCGATCGGCAAGGCCTCGCACGGCCGTGGCATCTATGAAGGCCCGGGCATCTCGATCAAGCTCTCGGCCCTGCACCCGCGCTACAGCCGCGCCCAGTACGAGCGCGTGATGGAAGAGCTGTACCCGCGCCTGCTGTCGCTGACCCTGCTGGCCAAGCAATACGACATCGGCCTGAACATCGACGCCGAGGAAGCCGACCGCCTGGAGCTGTCGCTGGACCTGCTCGAGCGCCTGTGCTTCGAGCCGTCGCTGGCCGGCTGGAACGGCATCGGCTTCGTCATCCAGGCCTACCAGAAGCGCTGCCCGTACGTGATCGACTACGTCATCGACCTGGCCAAGCGCAGCCGCCACCGCCTGATGATCCGCCTGGTCAAGGGCGCCTACTGGGACAGCGAGATCAAGCGCGCCCAGGTCGAGGGCCTGGAGGGCTACCCGGTCTACACCCGCAAGGTCTACACCGACGTGTCCTATATCGCCTGCGCACGCAAGCTGCTGTCGGTGCCGGAAGCCATCTACCCGCAGTTCGCCACCCACAACGCCCACACCCTGTCGGCCATCTACCACATCGCCGGCCAGAACTATTACCCAGGCCAGTACGAATTCCAGTGCCTGCACGGCATGGGCGAGCCGCTGTACGAGCAGGTGGTGGGCAAGGTCGCCGACGGTCGCCTGAACCGTCCTTGCCGGGTGTACGCCCCGGTCGGCACCCACGAAACCCTGCTGGCCTACCTGGTGCGCCGCCTGCTGGAAAACGGCGCCAACACCTCGTTCGTCAACCGCATCGCCGACCACTCGATCTCCATCCAGGAACTGGTCGCCGACCCGGTCGCCAGCATCGAGCGCATGGCCACCCAGGAAGGCAGCGTCGGCCTGCCGCACCCACGCATCCCGCTGCCGCGCGACCTGTACGGCAGCGAGCGGGCCAACTCGGCCGGTATCGACATGGCCAACGAACACCGCCTGGCGTCGCTGTCCTGCGCCATGCTGGCCACCGCCCACAACGACTGGAAGGCCACCCCGCTGCTGGCCTGCGCCGCCAGCGAAAACGCGGCCCAGCCGGTGCTCAACCCCGCCGACCACCGCGATGTGGTGGGCCACGTGCAGGAAGCCACGGTCGCCGACGTCGACAACGCCATCCAGTGCGCGCTGAACGCCGCGCCGATCTGGCAGGCCACCCCGCCGGCCGAGCGCGCCGCGATCCTCGAGCGCACCGCCGACCTGATGGAAGCCGAGATCCAGCCGCTGATGGGCCTCCTCATCCGCGAAGCCGGCAAGACCTTCGCCAACGCCATCGCCGAAGTGCGCGAAGCCGTGGACTTCCTGCGCTACTACGCGGTGCAGGCGCGCAACGACCTGCGCAACGACGCCTGTCGCCCGCTGGGCCCGGTGGTGTGCATCAGCCCGTGGAACTTCCCCCTGGCGATCTTCACCGGCCAGATCGCCGCGGCCCTGGCCGCCGGCAACCCGGTGCTGGCCAAGCCCGCCGAACAGACCCCGTTGGTCGCCGCCCAGGCCGTGCGCCTGCTGCTGGAGGCCGGTATTCCCGAGGGCGTGCTGCAACTGCTGCCGGGCCGTGGCGAGACCGTCGGCGCCGGCCTGGTGGGCGATGAGCGCGTCAAGGGCGTGATGTTCACCGGCTCCACCGAGGTCGCACGCCTGCTGCAACGCAACGTCGCTGGCCGCCTGGACGCACAAGGCCGGCCGATCCCGCTGATCGCCGAGACCGGCGGGCAGAACGCGATGATCGTCGACTCCTCCGCGCTGACCGAACAGGTGGTGATCGACGTGGTGTCCTCGGCCTTCGACAGCGCCGGCCAGCGTTGCTCGGCCCTGCGCGTGCTGTGCCTGCAAGAGGATTCCGCCGACCGCGTGATCGAGATGCTCAAGGGCGCCATGGCGCAGAACCGCCTGGGCAACCCCGAGCGCCTTTCGGTGGACATCGGCCCGGTGATCGACGCCGAGGCCAAGGCCGGCATCGAGAAGCACATCCAAGGCATGCGTGAGAAAGGCCGCACCGTTTACCAGGTGGCCGTCGCCGAAGCCAACGAATGCAAGCGCGGCACCTTCGTGATGCCGACCCTGATCGAGCTGGAGAGCTTCGACGAGCTCAAGCGCGAGATCTTCGGCCCGGTGCTGCACGTGGTGCGCTACAACCGCAAGCATCTGGACCAGTTGATCGCGCAGATCAACGCCTCCGGCTACGGCCTGACCCTGGGCGTGCACACCCGCATCGACGAGACCATCGCCAAGGTGGTGGACAACGTCAACGCCGGCAACATGTACGTCAACCGCAACATCGTCGGCGCGGTGGTCGGGGTGCAACCGTTCGGTGGCGAAGGCCTGTCGGGCACCGGCCCGAAAGCGGGCGGCCCGCTGTACCTGTACCGCCTGCTGTCGACCCGCCCGGCCGACGCCATCGCCCGTCACTTCCAGCGTGCGGACGGTGAAGGCAAGGCCGACACCACCCTGCGCGACCAGCAGATCAAGCCGCTGCATGCACTCAAAGCCTGGGCCGGCAGCAACCAGCCGGAGCTGGCGGCGCTGTGCGACACCTTCGCCGAGCAGTCGCAGAGCGGTATCACCCGCGTGCTGCCCGGCCCGACCGGCGAGCGCAACACCTACACCGTGCTGCCGCGTGAGCACGTGCTGTGCCTGGCCGACAACGAAGCCGACCTGCTGGCGCAGTTCGCCGCGGTGCTGGCGGTGGGCAGCTCGGCGGTATGGGCCGATGGCGAGCCGGCCAAGAGCCTGCGCGCGCGCCTGCCGAAGGAGTTGCAGGCGAAGGTCAAGCTGGTGGCGGACTGGAGCAAGGATGACGTGGCGTTCGACGCGGTGATCCACCACGGCGACTCCGACCAACTGCGTGGCATCTGCAAGCAGGTGGCCAAGCGGGCTGGCGCCATCGTCGGTGTGCATGGGCTGTCGAGCGGGGATCACCAGGTCGCCCTGGAGCGCTTGGTGATCGAGCGCGCGGTGAGCGTGAATACCGCGGCGGCCGGGGGCAATGCCAGCCTGATGACCATCGGCTGAGGCCACTGACGCCATCGCGGGGCAAGCCCGCCCCCACAGGTACCGCGCCGTCTGACGGGTTGGCGCGGGGCCTGTGGGGGCGGGCTTGCCCCGCGATGCTTTTGGGGGTGGTCAGTGCATCATGCCCAGCTCGGCGTCATCCATCAGCGCCTTGGCCAGGGCGCTGAGGTAGTGCGAGGCCCAGACCAGCTGCGGGTTGTTGTCCAGCACGCCGGTGAGGGTCATGTCGCGCACGTAGCCCATCAGCTCCGAGGCCTGCTCGCGGGCGTGCTGGCAGGGGATGCCGGGTTCGATGCAGAACAGCGGTTGGGTCATGCCCTCGCCCTGGTAGAACTTGGTCTTGCCGACGGTGGTTTTCTGCGGGGTGTCGTCGTTGGTCATGGTTTGGTCTCCCTGGACTTTCTGTTGCCTGTGCGGGCCCTATCGCGGGGCCGCGCAGACGATGCATAACCTAATGCCGCACCTGCGAAACCGCGGGCATCTGCACCTGGATCAGCGCCGATTCGAGCAACACACGCAGCGCTTCGACTTCATGCATCGACGCCATCATCAGGATCGCGGCCGGGGCCTTGGGCTGCAGCAGGATCGCCTGATTCGCCACGGTCAATGCGCACAGGGCGTATTCGCTGGCCTGGATGAGGGTGTCTTCGAGGGAGTGATGATTGTGGGGTGGGTCTGGGACTATCTTCAGCATTTTGGGGTACCTGAAAGGGGCTACCACACGCCGGCTGTCAAACAAGAGGGTGGCAGCTGTACATAGGTTGACAGACCGGTAGGTATCCCAAACCCGGCGCACGCGAAGTGCCCCATGCACAGCCGCCATAAAGGCAAAGCCATCGGGATAGACCTAGTCGGCCTGTCAAAGCCGGTCGCTGATTTCGCAACGACCGCCGGAGACTAGAAGCCAACCCAGACCACCGCAATGGCTCAAAAAAGGCCTTGGAAGCATGTTTGGGAAATGGACTACAAGGAATAAGGAAAGTCCTAAGAAACCTCTGATTTGAGCGCTCATAGGCTGACAAATCTACGGTTCAGCTATAGAGTGGCAGACATCCTATCCACTTTAACGACCCTTGGAGGTCGACATGACAGCCAAGGTCGCCAACAAGCCAAAAGCTGATAACCCTCACCTCGAGGCCGCCCAGCGCATCAGCCAACTGGCTCAAATCCTCGCCAACGACCCCTCCGAAGCCAAGGCCTTCCGCGCTAAAACGGGAATGTTCACAGCCAAAGACGAGCTCAAGGCTAATTTTCGCTGAATGTATCAACAGCTCCCTTCGTTCGTTCTAGGGTTCCACGGTTGCGACCGTCAAATCGGTGAAGCCATCCTAGCTGGCGATCAAGTGTCGCCAAGCGTAAACGACTACGACTGGCTCGGTGCAGGTGCCTACTTCTGGGAAAACAGCCCGGAGCGGGCACTTAGCTATGCCCATCGCATCAAGCAGCACAAGCGCGGCCAAGGCTCTATCAAAGACCCATATGTTGTTGGCGCGGTGATCAATTTAGGCCTCTGCCTCAACCTGACAGAGGAAGGGGCCTTGCAAGAGCTTGGAGCGGCTTACCAGCTTCTAGCGTCAAGCAGCGATGCGCTACCTGAGAACAAACCAGGCTTCACCGGCGACACCGATAATCTCAAGCGTTTTCTAGACTGCCTTGTTTTCCAGTCTCTTCACTCCGCTCGCGAGGTCGTGGGCCTAGAGCCCTATCATTCGGTTCGCTCACCTTTCCTTGAAGGGACCTGCCTCTATCCGGGTACAAGTTTTCGGCAGGAAACCCACATTCAGCTTTGTGTGCGAGAAGTTACCTGCATCAAGGGCTACTTCCGACCGCTGAACCCTGACGGCTCGCTATTCCAACCCTGATCACCCACGCTCAGGGTCGCCTCACATTGTGCCCTGCCATCAGTTGGATCAATCATGGTGGTAAGCACCGCCAGCCAAATCCTAGACTCGCCCCACGCCTGCCTAGGAATGTCGACATGTCCGATACCCTGCTCAACACCCGCAACCTCGCCTTCGAACTCTACGAAGTCCTAGACGCCGAAGCCCTGACCCAACGCCCGCGCTTCGCCGAGCACACCCGCGAAACCTTCGACGCTGCCCTGAACACCGCGCGCACCCTCGCCGAAAAACTCTTCGCCCCGCACAACCGCAAGGGCGACGAGCACGAGCCGCGCTACGTGGACGGCCGCGCCGAGCTGATCCCCGAGGTCAAGCCCGCCGTCGAGGCCTTCCTCGACGCCGGCTTCCTCAACGCCAACCGCGACTTCGACGTCGGCGGCATGCAGCTCCCAAGCCTGGTCTCGCAAGCCTGCTTCGCGCACTTCCAGGCCGCCAACGCAGGCACCACGGCCTACCCCTTCCTGACCATGGGCGCGGCCAACCTGATCGAAAGCTTCGGCACCGACGAGCAGAAACGCCTGTACCTGCAACCGATGATCGAAGGCCGCTACTTCGGCACCATGGCCCTCACCGAGCCGCATGCCGGTTCGTCGCTCGCCGACATCCGCACCCGCGCCGAACCCGCCGGCGACGGCAGCTACCGCCTCAAGGGCAACAAGATCTTCATTTCCGGCGGCGACCACGAGCTGTCGCAGAACATCGTGCACATGGTCCTGGCCAAGCTGCCCGACGCCCCAGCCGGGGTGAAAGGCATCTCGCTGTTCATCGTGCCCAAGTACCTGGTCAACCAGGATGGCAGCCTAGGCCCGCGCAACGACGTGCTGCTGGCCGGGCTGTTCCACAAGATGGGCTGGCGCGGCACCACCTCCACCGCGCTGAACTTCGGCGACAACGGCCAGTGCGTCGGCTACCTGGTCGGCCAGCCGCACCAGGGCCTGGCGTGCATGTTCCAGATGATGAACGAGGCGCGCATCGGCGTCGGCATGGGGGCGGTGATGCTCGGCTACGCCGGCTACCTGTATTCGCTGGAATACGCCCGCCAACGCCCGCAGGGGCGCCTGGTGGACAACAAGGACCCGGCCAGCCCGCCGGTACCGATCATCGCCCACACCGATGTGAAGCGCATGCTGCTGGCGCAGAAGGCCTACGTCGAGGGCGCCTTCGACCTGGGCCTGTACGCCGCGCGGCTGTTCGACGACACCCAGACCGCCGCCGACGAAAGCGCGCGCCGCCAGGCCCACGAACTGCTCGACCTGCTGACCCCGATCGTCAAGTCCTGGCCTTCGGAGTTCTGCCTCAAGGCCAACGAGCTGGCGATCCAGATCCTCGGCGGCCACGGCTACACCCGCGAATACCCGGTGGAGCAGTACTACCGCGACAACCGCCTGAACCCGATCCACGAAGGCACCCACGGCATCCAGTCGCTCGACCTGCTCGGGCGCAAGCTGGCGCAGAACGGCGGCGCCGGGCTCAAGCAACTGATCCGCCTGATCGCCGCCACCTGCGAGCGCGCCAGCCACCACCCCCACCTCGACGCCCTGCGCCAGCCGCTGGAGCAACTGGTCAACCGCTTGCAGGCCGTGACCCTGGCGCTGCTCGGCGACCTGGCCCAAGGCAAGGTCGCCGGCGCCCTGGCCAACTCGGCGCTGTACCTCAAGGCGTTCGGCCACTGCGTGGTCGGCTGGCGCTGGCTGGAGCAGGCGATCCATGCCGAGCTGGGGCTGCTCAAGGGCCATGAGGGCGACCGCGACTTCTACCAGGGCAAGCTGCAGGCCGCGCGTTATTTCCTCACCTGGGAAGTACCTCCCTGCCATAATGACCTGGCATTGCTCGAGGCCCGCGACGACACCTGCCTCGCCATGCAAGAGGGGTGGTTCTAGGGGGAACCACCGCGCACCGGAGGTTCCCGCATGTTCGATTCCAGCGCCCTGCTGCGCCAGCGCTTCGCCGCGCTGCGCAGCACGGCCGAGGTGTTTTCGCTACGCCATGTGAAGCAGTCGCACCAAGCCTTGTCGGTGCGGCGCAACGTCGCCGAGCCGCCGTTCTTCAGCCAGGACGAAGGGGCGATGCTCAGCGTGCGGGTCAACGGCGTGGAAGCCTACGCGGCCACCGCCGACCTGTCCCAGGTTGGCCTGCAACGCGCCCTGGAACAAGCCGAGGCGCTGGCCTACGGCATCGCCGCCCACAGCCTGCTCGACCTCAGCGCGCACCCCGTGCCGAGCGCCCGCCACGACCATCTCTCGCCCAACCTCGACCAGCCGCTGCCAAACCTTGCCGAGTGCCTGGAACTGCTCGCCGCGGAATCGGCCAGCGTGCCGAAAGACAGCCGCCTGGTGGACTGGCAGGCGAGCCTGGGCATCAGCCAGGTCGAGCAGACCTACCTCAACAGCGCCGGCGCCGAGCTGCGCCACGCCCAGCGCTTCCTGTTCCCGGGCCTGGCGGTCACCGCCAGCGACGGCCAGGACAGCCAGAGCCGCAGCCTGGGCCGCGACAACTTCGGCCAGCAGGGCGGCTTCGAGGTCATCCAGCGCTGCGGCCTGGTCGGCGGCGCCCGGCGCATCGCCGACCAGGCCCTGCAACTGCTGCTGGCGCCCAACACCCCGAGCGGCGCGCGCGACCTGCTGCTGATGCCCGACCAGATGATGCTGCAGATCCACGAGTCGATCGGCCACCCCCTGGAAATGGACCGCATCCTCGGCGACGAGCGCAACTACGCCGGCACCAGCTTCGTCAAGGCCAGCGACTTCGGCCACCTGCAATACGGCTCGGCGCTGCTCAACGTGACCTTCGATCCGACCCTGGGCGAGGAGCTGGCCAGCTACAGCTTCGACGACGACGGCACGCCAGCGAGCAAGCAGTTCCTGATCCGCGACGGCCTGCTGCTGCGCCCGCTGGGCGGCGCGCTGTCGCAACTGCGCTCGGGGCTGTCCGGGGTGGCCAACAGCCGCGCCTGCAGTTGGAACCGCGCGCCGATCGACCGCATGGCCAACCTCAACATCGAAGCGGGCGACCAGTCGCTGGATCAACTGATCGGCGGCATCGAGCGCGGCATCCTGATGCGCACCAACCGCTCGTGGTCCATCGACGACGCACGCAACAAGTTCCAGTTCGGCTGCGAATGGGGCCAACTGATCGAAGACGGCGAGCTCAAGGGCGTGGTCAAGAACCCCAACTACCGCGGCATCTCCGCGCAGTTCTGGCGCAACCTTGCGGCCGTGGGCGACGCCAGCACCTTCCAGGTGCTCGGCACGCCGAACTGCGGCAAGGGCGAGCCCAACCAGGTGGTGCGGGTCGGCCACGCCTCGCCGGCCTGCGTGTTCCGCCAGGTCGACGTATTCGGAGGAGACGCCTGATGAGCGCCACGCCCCAGCAACGCTTCGAGGCGCTGGTCGACGCACTGCGCGACGCCCGCCAGGCCGACGAGCACTTCACCCTCGGCTACAGCGCCGAGCAGTCACGCTTCATTCGCTTCAACCACGCCAAGGTGCGCCAGGCGGGCGAGGTCGCCCAGGCCAGCGCGCAGTTGCGGTTGATCCGCGAGGGGCGCCAGGCCGAGCAGCAGTTCACCCTCGGCGGCGACCCGCAACTGGACCGCCAGCGCCTGCACGCAGCCCTCGGGCAACTGCGCCAGACCCTGCCGCTGCTGCCCGTGGACCCTTACCTGCAACTGGACGAAAGCGCCTGGCGCAGCCATAGCGAGCAGGCCCAGGCGCTGCCGGAGCTGGCCGAAGTGCTGGCGCTGATCGAGCGCGAGGCCGGCGACCTGGACCTGGTCGGCATCTACGCCGCCGGGCCGATCTGCCGCGGCTTCGCCAGCTCGTTCGGGGCCTTCGGCTGGCACCAGGCCAACAGCTTCAACGTCGACTGGAGCCTGTTCCACGCCAATGGCCAGGCGGTGAAAGCCAACTACGCCGGGCAGGCCTGGGAAGGCGAGGCGTTCGCCGCGCGTTTGCGCCAGGCCCGCGAGCAACTGGCCTTCCTCGGCCGCCCGGCGATCACCCTCAAGCCCGGCAGCTACCGCGCCTACCTGGCCCCGGCGGCGATGGACGAGATCGCCGGCCTGCTCGCCTGGGGCGGTTTCTCGGCCCAGGCCCTGGCCACCGGCAACAGCCCGTTGCAGCGCTTGTACAACGGCGATGCGCGGCTGAGCCCACTGGTGAGTGTCGACGAGCAGGTCAGCGGCTCGCTGAGCCCGGCGTTCTCCGACGAAGGCTCGCCGCGCCAGGACCTGCGCCTGATCGGCGAGGGCCAGGCGCGCGAGCGGCTGGTCAGTGCCCGCAGCGCCGCCGAGTTCGCCTTGGGCGCCAACGGTGCCGACAACTACGAGTCGCCGTGCGCGCTGAGCCTGGCGCCCGGCTCACTGGCCACGGCCGAGGTGCTCGAACGCCTGGGCACCGGGCTGTACATCAGCAACCTGTGGTACCTGAACTACTCGGACCTGCCAGCGGCACGCATGACCGGGCTGACCCGCTTCGCCACCTTCTGGGTGGAGAACGGGCAGATCCAGGGGCCGGTCAGCACCATGCGTTTCGACGACAGCCTGTACAACCTGCTGGGCCAGCAACTGGAAGACCTGACCCGCGAACGCGAGCTGATCCTCTCAGCGAGCACCTATGGGCAACGGCACACCGGGTCGAGCCATTTGCCGGGGGCGCTGGTCAAAGCCCTGACATTGACCCTGTAACACCACGCCCCCTGAAGGCGCGGGCTCGACCCGCTCCGACAAGGGCGCCGCGCATTCTCCAGGAACGAGGCCATGTCCGAACGCACCCCGCTGGACCCCACCACCGCCCGCTGGATCCCCTGGGTGGTGGCCATCGCCTTCTTCATGCAGTCGCTGGACGGCACCATCCTCAACACCGCGCTGCCGGCCATGGCCCACTCGCTGGCAGAAGACCCGCTGCGCATGCAGGGCGTGATCATCGCCTACATGCTCACCGTGGCGCTGCTGATTCCCGCCTCCGGCTGGATCGCCGACCGCTTCGGCACCAAGCACATCTTCTTCGGCGCCATCCTACTGTTCAGCTTCGGCTCGCTGCTGTGCGCCATCGCCAACAGCCTGGGTTTCCTGATCATCGCCCGGATCATCCAGGGCCTGGGCGGGGCGCTGATGCTGCCGGTGGGCAGGCTGGTGGTGCTGCGCGCCTACCCGCGCTCGGAACTCGTGCGGATCATGAGCTTCATCACCATCCCCGGCCTGCTCGGCCCGCTGTTGGGGCCGACCCTGGGCGGCTGGCTGGTGGAGATCCTCAGTTGGCACTGGATCTTCCTGATCAACCTGCCGGTCGGCGCGCTGGGCTGCTATGCGGTGTGGAAGTTCATCCCCGACCTGCGCGGCAGCGAACGCACCCGCTTCGACGGGCCGGGGTTCATCCTGTTCGGCGCGGCGATGGTGCTGATCACCATCGCCATGGAAGGCCTGGGCGAGCTGCACCTGCCGCATCTGCGGGTGATGTTGCTGCTGTTCGCCGGCCTGGCCTGCCTGGCGGCGTACTGGCTGCGCGCCGGGCGTGACCCGGAGCCGCTGTTCTCGCCCAGCCTGTTCCGCGTGCGCACCTTCGCCATCGGCATCCTCGGCAACCTGTTCGCGCGCCTGGGCAGCGGCGCCCTGCCCTTCCTGGTGCCGCTGCTGTTGCAGGTGGCGCTGGGCTACTCGCCGGCGCAGGCGGGGATGAGCATGATCCCGCTGGCGGCGGCGGCGATGGTCGCCAAGGCCATCGCCCGGCCGCTGATCGAGCGCCTGGGCTACCGCATCGTGCTCACCGGCAACACCCTGCTGCTGGGCATCCTGCTGGCCAGCCTGGCGCTGGTCGACGAACGCACGCCCTATGCCCTGCTGCTGACCCAACTGGCGCTGCTGGGCGCAGTGAACTCGCTGCAGTTCACCGCGATGAATACCGTGACCTTGATCGACCTGGACGACGCCAGCGCCAGCAGCGGTAACAGCCTGCTGTCGGTGGTCGCGCAGCTGTCGCTAAGCCTGGGCGTGGCCTGCGCCGGCGCCTTGCTCGGTGGCTTCACCGCGGCGGGCAGCGCCGAAGGCGTGCAAACCACCTTGGGCGCGTTCCAGCTGACCTTCGTGACCATCGGCGTAATGGCCATGCTGGCGGCGACCCTCTTCCTGCAACTGGCGCCGACGGACGGAAGGCGTGCCCGTCGTCCGGAAGAACATGTGGAAACGTAGGGCGAATCGCCATGAGGCTGGTAGACTGTGCGGCATTTTTCGCTTCGCACCGCAGGCCCGCCTCGTGACCACCACCCCCACCGCCTTCGCCACCCTGCCGTTGTCCGCCGCCATGCTGGCCAACCTGGACGCCCTCGGCTATGCCGCGATGACCCCGATCCAGGCGCAGAGCCTGCCGGTCATCCTCAAGGGCCAGGACCTGATCGCCCAGGCCAAGACCGGCAGCGGCAAGACCGCCGCCTTCGGCATCGGCTTGCTCAACCCGATCAACCCGCGCTACTTCGGCTGCCAGGCGCTGGTGCTGTGCCCCACCCGCGAACTGGCCGACCAGGTGGCCAAGGAGCTGCGCCGCCTGGCCCGCGCCGAGGACAACATCAAGGTCCTCACCCTGTGCGGCGGCGTGTCGCTCGGCCCGCAGATCGCCTCGCTGGAGCACGGCGCGCACATCATCGTCGGCACCCCGGGGCGCATCCAGCAGCACTTGGACAAAGGCACCCTGGTGCTCGACGGCCTCAACACCCTGGTGCTCGACGAAGCCGACCGCATGCTCGACATGGGTTTCTTCGACGCTATCGCCAGCATCATCGGCCGCACCCCGGCGCGCCGCCAGACCCTGCTGTTCTCGGCCACCTACCCGGCCGGCATCGAGCAGTTGGCCGCCGACTTCATGCGCGCGCCGCAGCAGGTCAGGGTCGAGAGCCTGCACGCCGACAACCAGATCGAGCAGCGCTTCATCGAGATCGACCCGCAGCAGCGCCTGGAAGCCGTCACCCGCGTGCTTGGCCACTACCGCCCAACCTCGTGCGTGGCGTTCTGCTTCACCAAGCAGCAGTGCGAGGACGTGGTCGCCCACCTCAAGGCCAAGGGCATCCATGCCCAGGCCCTGCACGGCGACCTGGAACAGCGTGACCGCGACCAGGTGCTGACGATGTTCGCCAACCGCAGCAGCTCGGTGCTGGTCGCCACCGACGTCGCCGCCCGCGGCTTGGACATCGATGGCCTGGACATGGTCATCAACGTCGAGCTGGCGCGTGACGCGGAGATCCACGTGCACCGCGTCGGGCGCACCGGCCGTGCCGGTGAGAAGGGCCTCGCGATCAGCCTGGTGGCCCCGGCCGAAGGCCACCGCGCCCAAGCCATCGAGGCGCTGCAGAAGAGCCCGCTGCGCTGGGACCAGCTGGACAGCCTCAAGAGCAAGGGCGGCGAGCCGCTGCTGCCGGCCATGACCACCCTGTGCATCGCCGCAGGGCGCAAGGACAAGCTGCGCCCGGGCGACATCCTCGGCGCACTGACCGGCGACGCGGGCATCCCCGGCACCCAGGTGGGCAAGATCGCCATCTTCGATTTCCAGGCGTTCGTCGCCGTGGAGCGGGCGGTGGCCAAGCAGGCGATGCAGCGGTTGAACAGCGGCAAGATCAAGGGGCGCGCCCTGAAAGTCCGCATGCTCTGAAACCACACCGTCTTATTACCCCCACAGGTTTTCTGTTTTCATCCAGATAGGTTCATACCGTGCACTCCACCGACGTGATCATCCTCGGCGCCGGCGCCGCCGGCCTGATGTGCGCCCAGCTCAGCGCCCGCCGTGGCCGCCGCGTGCTGCTGCTCGACCACGCCAACAAGCCGGGCAAGAAGATCCTGATGTCCGGCGGTGGACGCTGCAACTTCACCAATATGTACACCGAGCCGGCCAACTTCCTGTCGCAGAACCCGCACTTCTGCAAATCGGCCCTGGCCCGCTACACCCAGTGGGACTTCATCGAGCTGGTGGCCAAGCACGGCGTGCCGTACCACGAGAAGAAGCTCGGCCAGCTGTTCTGCGACAACAAGTCCAGCGACATCCTCGACATGCTCCTGGCCGAATGCGACGCCACCGGCGCCGAGCTGCGCATGAACACCAGCATCGAGCGCATCGACAAGGTCGAGGGCGGCTACCAGTTGCACACCAGCGCCGGCCCGTTCGCCTGCCAGTCGCTGGTGATCGCCACCGGCGGCCTGTCGATCCCGACCCTGGGGGCCAGCGGTTTCGGCTACCAGGTGGCGCGCCAGTTCGGCCACACGCTGCTGCCAACCCGCGCCGGGCTGGTGCCGTTCACCATCACCGAGCCCCAGCTCAAGGCACTGTGCACCGAGCTTTCGGGCACCTCGCTGGACTGCATCGCCAGCTGCAACGGGGTGAGCTTCCGCGAGAACCTGCTGTTCACCCATCGCGGCCTGAGCGGGCCGGCGATCCTGCAGATCTCGTCGTTCTGGGAGGCCGGCGACACGGTCGAGCTCAACCTGCTGCCGGACCGCGATGCGCTGGAATGGCTGCAAGGCCAGCAGGTCGAACGCCCCAACAGCGAGCTGAAGACCGTGCTGGGCGAGGTGTTCACCCGAAAGCTGGCCAACCTGTTGGCCGAGCAGTGGTTCGTTTCGAAACCGTTGAAGCAGTACACTCCGGCAGAATTGACCCAAATCGCCGAAAAACTGGCGGCCTGGCAGGTGGTGCCGGCGGGCACCGAGGGCTATCGCACCGCCGAGGTGACCCTAGGTGGGGTGGACACCCGCGAGGTGTCGTCCAAGACCATGGAATCGCTCAACAGCCCGGGTTTGTACTTCATCGGCGAGGTGCTGGACGTCAGCGGGCACCTGGGTGGGTTCAACTTCCAGTGGGCCTGGGCCTCGGCCAACGCGGCGGCGCAGTTCGTGTAGAGTAGAAACCTTTCAGCACGGAACGCTTCTTGCTGGTCTGTGCCAAGGTGCCGTTTTTGGGGCGGCTACGCAGCCGCCCCGAGGCCCTGTAAGGATACCCATTCGCCCACAGCCCAAGGCCATCATGTCATCGAGCTCGTTCCGCCATTCATTGCGTCGCCTGTGGGGCCAAGACAAGTTCAGCTACGCCATCCGCGTAACCATCGCCCTCACCGGCACCATGGCCTGGTGCTGGTACCAAAACGAGATGAGCCTGCTCATCCCACTGTTCCTCGGCATCATCGCCAGCGCCCTGGCCGAGACCGACGACGGCTGGCAGGGCCGGCTCAGCGCCCTGGCCGTGACCCTGGTGTGCTTCGCCGTCGCCTCGCTCTCGGTCGAGCTGCTATTCCCCTACCCCTGGATATTCGCCGTCGCCCTGGCCCTGGCGGCCTTCGGCCTGACCATGCTCGGCGCCCTGGGCGAGCGCTACGGGGCCATCGCCTCGGCCACCTTGATTCTCTCGGTGTACACCATGATCGGCGTCGACCAGCGCGGCGGCCAGGTCAACGATGTGTGGCACGAGCCCCTGCTGCTGGTGGCCGGCGCCGCTTGGTACGGAGCGCTGTCGGTGCTGTGGCAGGCGCTGTTCTCCAACCAACCGGTGCAGCAGAGCCTGGCCAAGCTGTTCTATGAACTGGGCAGCTACCTCAAGCTCAAGGCCAGCCTGTTCGAGCCGGTCCGCACCCTCGATGTCGAGGCGCAGCGCCTGGAGCTGGCGCAGCAGAACGGCAAGGTGGTGGCGGCGCTCAATGCGGCGAAGGAAATCATCCTGCACCGGGTCGGCAACAGCCAGCCGAACTCCAAAGTCAGCCGTTACCTGAAGCTGTACTTCCTGGCCCAGGACATCCACGAACGGGTGAGCGCCTCGCACTATCCCTACAACGCGCTCACCGAGGCGTTCTTCCACAGCGACGTGATGTTCCGCTGCCAGCGCCTGCTGCGCAAACAGGGTGCATCCTGCCAGGAACTGGCCCGCTCGATCCGCCTGCGCCAGCCGTTCGTGCTCGCCAGCGGCTACCCCGAGGCCCTGGAAGACCTCAACGCCTCGCTGGAGCACCTGCGCATCCAGAGCAACCCGGCCTGGCGCGGCCTGCTACGCTCGCTGCGGGCACTGGCGGCGAACCTGGCCACGCTGGACCGGCTGCTCAGCGCCGCCAGCAACCCCGAGAGCCTGGCCGATGCCAGCGACAGCAGCCTGCTCGACCGCTCGCCGCGCACCCTCAAGGATGTCTGGACACGCCTGCGCACCCAACTGACGCCGACCTCGCTGCTGTTTCGCCATGCCCTGCGCCTGCCCCTGGCGCTGTCGATCGGCTACGGCATGGTGCACTTGATCCACCCGACCCAGGGCTACTGGATCATCCTCACCACGCTGTTCGTCTGCCAGCCGAACTATGGCGCCACCCGGCGCAAGCTGGTGCAGCGGGTGTTCGGCACGGCCATCGGCCTGACCGTGGGCTGGGCGCTGTTCGACCTGTTCCCCAACCCGATCGTCCAGTCGCTGTTCGCGGTGGTGGCCGGGGTGGTGTTCTTCGTCAACCGCACCACCCGCTACACCCTGGCCACGGCGGCGATCACCTTGATGGTGCTGTTCTGCTTCAACCAGATCGGCGACGGCTACGGGCTGTTCCTGCCGCGCCTGTTCGATACCCTGGTGGGCGCGCTGATCGCGATTCTCGCGGTGTTCCTGTTCCTGCCCGACTGGCAGGGCCGACGGCTGAACAAGGTGCTGGCCAATACCCTGACCTGCGCCAGCCTGTACCTGCGCCAGATCATGCAGCAGTACGCCAACGGCAAGCGCGACGACCTGGCCTACCGCCTGGCCCGGCGCAATGCGCACAACGCCGACGCGGCGCTGTCGACCACGCTGTCGAACATGCTCATGGAACCGGGGCACTTCCGCAAGGAGGCCGACGTGGGCTTCCGCTTCCTGGTGCTGTCGCATACCTTGCTCAGCTACCTCTCGGGGTTGGGCGCGCACCGTGACACGGCGTTGCCGGCGGAAGTGCACGAACAGTTGATCGACGGCGCCGGCAGCACACTGGCGCGCAGCCTCGACGAGATCGCCAATGGGCTGGCGGCGCGGTTGCCGGTGGCGATTCACAGTGATGGCGAGGAGGCACTGGCCAATCAGCTGGAGCAAATGCCCGAGGAGCTGGATGAACACCAGCGCTTGGTGCAGACGCAGTTGGCCTTGATCTGCCGGCAGTTGGGGCCGTTGCGGACCCTGGCGGCGCACCTGATCAAGGAAGGAGAGCCGGCCTGAATCGGCTGTCAGTGACGGCCCCCCTCACAGCCCATACTGCTTCAACAACCGCGCATAACTGCCATCGGCCTTCATCGCGGCGATCGCCCGCTCGAACCGCTCGACGATCCGCTGGTGCTCGGGGTGCTTGAGGCTCACCAGGATATGCAGGCTGTTCTCGCCCAACGGCCGCTCGACGAAATCCACCGCCTCGCGCACCGCCGCCGCCTCGCTCTGCAGGTGGTAACGCGCCACATATTCATCCTCCACCGCCAGGTCCACCCTGCCCGCCGCCAGCATGCGCACGGCAGAGGGGAAGTTGCGTACCGCCACTTTGTTCAAGCGGGTATCGCCGTCGAACGCCTCGGAGTACGCATAGTCACGCACAACCGCGATGCTGAACGGGTAGAGGTCGGCCTGGGAGGTGTAGCTGAAGGGCTCGCGCTGGCGCTTGAGCAAACGGATGCGATTGGTCAGGTAGGCGCCGGAGAACTGCCCCAGCCGCGTGCGGGATTCGTTGTACCAGGCGTTGATCAGCACGTCGTAGCGCCCTTCGCCAACGCCCATCAGCGCCCGCGCCCAGGGCACTTCCTCGAATTCGCTGGCGTAGCCGGCGCGGCTCAGCGCCTGGGTGACCAGGCTGGTGGCCAGGCCGTTGCCGGGCAGGCCGCTGTCGGTGAACGGCGGCCATTTGTCCGCCACCAGGCGCAGCGTCTGCTGCGCCATCACTGGGGTTGCGAGCATCGTTACCGCAAGTCCAAGAACGCAAAGCAGTGGCCGCATGCTCAGTTCCTTTCGCAGTTGGGTTCCCACGCTGGTGCAGGGAGAGTACACAAAGGCGAAAGGCCACCACAGCGGCCAATAATATCATTTAGCCTCTATTTTGGCCGAATGCAGGATCACCCTCCAGGCAGGTCAAGGCGCAGTTGGCGATCTGCGCGTCCTGCACGGCCACCCCGGTCAGGTCGGCGAGGGTGATCTGCTCATCGTCCAGGCGCCCGGGGGCGTGGCCGCCGAGCACCGCGCCGATCTCCACAAGCTGGCGCCGCTCGATCAACCCGGCGGCCAGGGCGTGGGACACTTCGCCGTAGCGGCTGCACTGCTCCACCGAGTCGACCAGGATGCGCCCGGCCGCCGCCACCAACGCCGGGTCGAGTTCCTGCTTGCCGGGGGCATCGGCGCCCACCGCAGTGATGTGCGTCCCGGGCTGCACCCACTCACGCTTGATCAGCGCCACGCGCGACGGCGTGGTGCAGACGATGAGGTTCGACGCCCGCGCCAGCACCTCGGCGTCGGCGGTGACGCGCACAGCGAAGCCCAGCCCCTCGGCGAACGCCCGGTAGTCCGCCAGCCGCGCCACCTCCCGGCCCCAGACCAGCAGTTGGCGGCAGTCGGTGACTGCCATCAACTGCTCCAGTTGCAGACGCGCCTGCACCCCGCTGCCAAGCACGCCGATCGCGCGGACCTCCCGTGGCGCCAGCAGGCGCGCGGCGATACGCCCGGCCAGGGCGGTGCGGATGCCGGTCAGCCAGCCGCCGTCCTGCAACAACGCCAGGGGCTGGCCAGTGCGGGCCGAGAGCACCAGCACCAGGCCGTCGTTGCTTTCCAGGCCCTGGGCCGGGTTGTCGTAGAAACCGGTGGAGACCTTGACCGTGAAGGTGTCGCTGCCCTGTACCCAGGCGGACTTCACGCAGCAGTCGCCATTGCTTGGGGCAAAGGCGAAGTTCTGCACCGGCGGAACCTGCACCTGCCCCTCGGAAAAGGCCACGAAGCCCTGTTCGATCAGCCCGACGGCGCGCTCCAGGTCGAGGCTGGCGACGATGCGCGGTTTATCGAAGACCTTCACTGGATCGCCTCCAGGTACTTGTCCAAGGCGATGTTGCGGCCACACAGCACCACCGCGACCTTCTTGCCTTGGTATTCGTTGGCCAGCGCCTGCATGCCCGCCATCGCCACCCCCGCCGCGCCTTCGATGATCCAGCGCTCGCTGGCAGCGACCACGCGCATGGCGGCCTTTATCGCGTCTTCGTCGACCAGCACCGTGCGCCGCACCAGCCGCTGGCACAGCGGGAAGGTGATGCTGCGCGGTTCGACGCCGCCAGCGGTGCCGTCGGAGAGGGTCGGCGCTTCTTCCACGTCGATGATCTTCCCGACTTGCAGCGAACGTTGCAGGGTCGGCGCGTTGGCCGGCCAGCAGCCGACCAGTTCCACCTGCGGGGCCAGCCCGCGCAGGGCGGCGCCGATGCCGGAGATCATGCCGCCGCCACCCGTGGCGACGAACACGGCGTCGAGGTCCGGTTGCTGCTCGTACAGTTCCAGGCCGATAGTGCCCTGGCCGGCGATGATCTGTGGGTCGTTGTACGGCGAGACGAACGGCTTGTCCTGGCAGCGGGCCTGGCGCGCGGCTTCCAGTTCGACGCTCAACGGGTCGCAGTCGAGGGTCACCACCTCGGCGCCGAGGGCGCGCATGGCGGTGATCTTGTAGGGCGAGGCGTCGCTGCTGACGTAGACCGTCACCGGCACGCCGAGCAGGCGCCCGGCCAGTGCCAGGCCCTGGCCGTGGTTGCCGGACGAGGCGGTGATCACGCCACGGCTGCGTTGCCTGGGGTCGAGCAGGCGCAGCTTGTTGCTGGCGCCGCGAAACTTGAACGAGCCGGTGTGTTGCAGGTGCTCGCACTTGAGGTACACCTCGCAGCCGGTCAGGGCCGAGAGACCAGGGCTGTGGCTCAGGGGGGTGACCGCCACCTGTGGGCGCAGGGCGTGGTGGGCATCGGTGATGGCGTGGTGGAGGGAGTCGAGGTAGGCGGCGTCGATGGACATGGAAGCGCTCGGCAGGAAGGGAATTATTTTCTACCGTAGACTAATATTCCATAATCGACAACCCCGCCACCGCGGAACAACCTCCGCGCCTGCACCGCGATGAGGCTGGCGCGGCCATCACCACGACAGTTGCACCCACAGTGCTCAGGGGTACCCCAGCACCTCGCGGATCTGCCGCAGGTGCTGGATGATCCATTGCTTGTCGATCGCCCCCCAGTCACGGATACGGTAGTGCCCCGCATGGTTGCGCGCGCCGCTCTGCTGCTCGAACTCGCAGACGATGTCCAGGTCGGCCAGCGCCGTGATGGTGTCCTGGGCGGTGCGCCGGGGCATGCCGGTGGCCTCCATCAGCGCGGGCACGCTGGTGGCGGTCTGGCTGTCGATCAGCCAGGCCACGTAGAGGCGACGGTAGAAGCTGCTCTTGGTCTTGCTCACGTCCATGATCGCGGGGTCCTCATGCATTGCCCGGCAGTTCCCGGTAGGTCAGGTAGATGCGCAGGTCGAACTCCAGTTGATGGTAGTCCGGTTCCATGTGCTGGCAGAGTTGGTAGAACGCCTTGCTGTGGTCGCGCTCGCGCAGGTGCGCCAGTTCGTGCACCACGATCATGCGCAGGAACGCCGGCGCCGCGTCCTTGAACAGCGAGGCGATGCGGATTTCCTTCTTCGCCTTGAGCTTGCCGCCCTGCACCCGCGAGACCGCGGTATTCAGGCCGAGGGCGCGGTGGGTGAGGTCCAGGCGGTTGTCGTAGAGCACCTTGTCCAGCGGCGGGGCACTGCGCAGGAAGGCTTGGCGCAGGTCCTGGGCGTAGGTGTAAAGCGCCTTGTCGCTCTGCACGTCGTGGCGGCCAGGGTAGCGCTGGTGCAGGTAGTCGCCCAGGCGGTCGCTGGCGATCATCTGGCGGACCTGCTCCTGCAGGTGCGGGGGGTAGGCTTGAAGGTAGCGTAGCGGGGTCATGGCGGCGTGCTGGTCAAGGGACGGCAGAGTTTATCAGGGCCGGCCCTATCGCGGGGCAAGCCCGCGCCTGTGCGCGGGGGCTCGCCCCGCGATAGGGCCGGCACGCACAACCTTTTTTAGCTAGGATGACCACTCGCCCCCGGTCGACGCCACTGCCATGCCCAAACCCAGCAAAGTCACCGACCCGTCCTACGAACTGATGGACGACCACGAAGGCCACTCGCTGATCTACCGCCAGCACGGCTTCCCCAGCCCGCTGGTGCGCTGGCACTTCCACAAGGAATACGAGCTGCACCTGATCGTCGCCAGCGCCGGCAAGGTGTTCATCGGCGACTACATCGGCAACTTCGCCCCCGACACCCTGTTCCTCACCGGCCCGAACCTGCCGCACAACTGGATCAGCCAGGTCGGCCCCGACGAAGTGGTGGGCAAGCGCGACATGCTGGTCAACTTCACCGACGAAGTGCTCGACGACGGCAGCCACGTGTTCTCCGAGCTCAACCGGCTCGCCCCGCTGCTGGCCCGGGCACGCTACGGCATCGAGTTCCGCGACCCGGCGCTGATCGCCGAGAGCCGCCAACTGCTGCAACGCATCGCCGACAGCCGCGGCATGACCCGCCTGGGATACTTTTTTATCCTCATGGAACAGCTCGCCGCCTGCGAGGACTACCAGTTGCTCTCCACCGTCACCTCCTCGCAACTGGCCGACGAGCACAACGTCGAGCGCATCAACCGGGCGGTGGACTACATCTTCCAGCACTACGCCCAGGACCTCACCCAGAACGAGGTCGCCGAGCACCTGGGCATGACCCCCACCTACTTCTCGCGCTTCTTCAAGCAGGCCGCCGGGCGTGGTTTCGTCGAGTTCGTCAACCGCCTGCGGGTCAGCAAATCCTGCGAGCTGCTGGCCAAGAGCGACCTGCCGGTGACCGAGGTGTGCTTCGAATCGGGCTTCAGCAACCTGTCGAACTTCAACCGGCGCTTCCAGCAGCTCAAAGGCATGACCCCCTCCGGCTACCGCAGCCTGGTGACCCAGCGGCTCACCGAGCAGAACCGCCCCTGACGCCCAGGCACTGCAAAAAAGTATCAGCACCAGTGCAGGCGAGGCTTTGTCGCCGTCGCCGCGCGGCGGTGTAATCGGCGGCGAGCGACACAAAAACAATAATGTCTTCCGCGCCGCCACGCGGCCCGGGAGGGGAGTTCACAGATGAACGACTCGATCAAGGCCTGCCTGGCCGCCGCCTGCCTCAGCCTGCCGCTGTACGCCCAGGCCGCTGAAACCCTGACCATCGCCACGGTCAACAACAACGACATGATCCGCATGCAGCGCCTGTCCAAGGTGTTCGAAGCGCAGCACCCGGACATCCAGCTGAAGTGGGTGGTGCTCGAAGAGAACGTGCTGCGCCAGCGCCTGACCACCGACATCGCCACCCAGGGCGGGCAGTTCGACGTGCTGACCATCGGCATGTACGAAGCCGCGCTGTGGGGCGCCAAGGGTTGGCTGGAGCCGATGACCGCGCTGCCCGCCGACTACGACCTCGACGACGTGTTCCCCTCGGTGCGCAACGGCCTGTCGGCCAACGGCACGCTGTACGCCCTGCCGTTCTACGCCGAGGCGTCGATCACCTACTACCGCAAGGACCTGTTCCAGCAGGCCGGGCTGACCATGCCCGAGCAGCCCACCTGGACCCAGCTCGGCGAGTTCGCCGCCAAGCTCAACAAACCCGACCAAGGCCAATACGGCCTGTGCCTGCGCGGCAAGGCCGGCTGGGGCGAGAACATGGCGCTGATCGGCACCGTGGCCAACGCCTACGGCGCGCGCTGGTTCGATGAACAGTGGCAACCGGAGTTCAGCGGCAGCGAGTGGAAGAACGCCCTGAGCTTCTACGTCGACGCCATGAAGCACTACGGCCCGCCCGGCGCCTCCAGCAACGGCTTCAACGAGAACCTGGCGCTGTTCAATAGCGGCAAGTGCGCGATCTGGGTCGACGCCAGCGTCGCCGGTTCGTTCGTCACCGACAAGCGCCAGAGCAAAGTCGCCGACCAGGTCGGCTTCACCTTCGCGCCCAAGGAAGTCACCGACAAGGGCGCCTCGTGGCTGTACTCCTGGGCGCTGGCGATTCCCACCAGCTCCAAGTCCAAGGACGCCGCCAAGACCTTCAGCACCTGGGCCACCTCCGAGGCCTACGGCAAGCTGGTGGCCGACAAGGAGGGCGTGGCCAACGTGCCGCCGGGCACCCGCGCCTCGACCTACAGCGACGCCTACCTGGCCGCCGCGCCGTTCGCCAAGGTAACGCTGGAGTCGCTCAAGCGCGTCGATCCCAACCACCCGACCCTCAAGCCGGTGCCCTACGTGGGCATCCAACTGGTGACCATCCCCGAGTTCCAGGCCATCGGCACCCAGGTCGGCAAGCTGTTCTCCGCCGCCCTGACCGGGCAGATGCAGGTCGACCAGGCATTGGCCGCCGCCCAGCAATCCACCGCCCGCGAGATGAAGCGCGCCGGCTACCCCAAGTAGCTCGCCCCTGGCCGTTGCCGTGCAGCCCGCCTGCACGGTGGCGGCTGGCCGCTCGCCCTTTTTCGCAATCCACGGAGTCGCCATGAACACCTCGGCCCTCGACACCCCGACCCTCACCGCCCCGCGCCCCGGCAAACGCCGCGTCGGCCCCGGCTGGTTCCTGGTCAGCCCCTCGGTGGCGCTGCTGCTGTTGTGGATGATCGTGCCCCTGGGCATGACCCTGTATTTCTCGCTGATCCGCTACAACCTGCTGTACCCCGGCGAAAACCAGTTCGTCGGTTTGGAGAACTTCAGCTTCTTCGTCACCGACGCCGGCTTCATGCCCGGCGCGCTGAACACCCTGACCCTGGTCGGCAGCGTGCTGGCGATCAGCGTAGTGCTCGGCGTGCTTATCTCGGCACTGCTGGAGGCCGGCGAGTTCTGGGGCCGCGGCGTGGTGCGGGTGTTGCTGATCTCGCCATTCTTCATCATGCCCACGGTCAGCGCGCTGCTGTGGAAGAACCTGATCTTCCACCCGGTGTCGGGCATCCTCGCCGTCGTCTGGCGCCTGTTCGGCGCCCAGCCGGTGGACTGGCTGGCGCACTACCCGCTGCTGTCGATCATCCTGATCGTCTCCTGGCAGTGGCTGCCGTTCGCCATCCTGATCCTGATGACCGCCATGCAGTCGCTGGACCAGGAGCAAAAGGAAGCCGCGCGCCTGGACGGCGCCGGGCCGCTGGCGATCTTCTGGCACCTGACCCTGCCGCACCTGGCCCGGCCGATCGCCGTGGTGGTGATGATCGAGACGATCTTCCTGCTCTCGGTGTTCGCCGAGATCTTCACCACCACCAGCGGCGGCCCCGGCTACGAGTCCACCAACCTCGCCTACCTGATCTACAACCAGGCGCTGCTGCAGTTCGACGTCGGCATGGCCTCGGCCGGTGGCCTGATCGCCGTGCTGATCGCCAACGTCGCCGCCATCGTGCTGGTGCGGATGATCGGCAAGAACCTCACCGAGCGCAGCTGAGGAGCCCGCCATGCTGACACTCAAGCAAACCCGCCGCCTGCGCGACGCGCTGATCGGCCTCTTGTGCTGGGGCATCGCCCTGGTGATCTTCTTCCCGATCTTCTGGATGCTGCTGACCAGCTTCAAGACCGAGCTGGACGCCTTCGCCACGCCGCCGCAGTTCATCTTCGCGCCGACGCTGGAGAACTACCTGCACATCAACGAGCGCAGCGACTACTTCGCCTACGCCTGGAACTCGGTGCTGATTTCCTTCTCGGCGACCCTGCTGTGCATGCTCATCGCGGTGCCGGCGGCCTACTCCATGGCCTTCTTCGAGAGCCGCCACACCAAGCGCACGCTGCTGTGGATGCTGTCGACCAAGATGCTGCCGCCGGTGGGCGTGTTGATGCCGATCTACCTGCTGGCCAAGCAGTTCGGCCTGCTCGACTCGCGCCTGGCTCTGATCATCGTCTACACCCTGATCAACCTGCCGATCGTGATGTGGATGGTGTACACCTACTTCAAGGACATCCCCGTGGACATCCTCGAGGCCGCGCGCCTGGACGGCGCCGGCACCTGGCAGGAGATCGTCCGCGTGCTGCTGCCGATCGCCCGCGGCGGGTTGGCCTCGACCCTGCTGCTGTCGTTGATCCTGTGCTGGAACGAGGCGTTCTGGTCGCTCAACCTGACCTCTTCGGCCGCCGCCCCGCTGACCGCGCTGGTGGCCTCCTACTCAAGCCCCGAGGGGCTGTTCTGGGCCAAACTCTCGGCCGTCTCGACCCTGGCCTGCGCACCGATCCTGATCTTCGGCTGGATCAGCCAGAAGCAACTGGTGCGCGGCCTGTCGTTCGGGGCCGTGAAATGAACCGCTTTCATCCCCCTGGCGCAACGCGCCCCCAGGTACTCGTTAACTCAGCCCGCACTGCGGAGGTAACTCGACATGGCTGACCTGAAGATCCGCAACCTGCAAAAAGGCTTCGATGGCCACGCCATCATCAAGGGCATCGACCTGGACGTGCGCGATCGCGAGTTCGTGGTGTTCGTCGGCCCGTCCGGCTGCGGCAAGTCGACCCTGCTGCGGCTGATCGCCGGCCTGGAGGACGCCAGCAGCGGCAGCATCGCCCTGGACGGCGTCGACATCACCGACACGGCCCCGGCCAAGCGCGACTTGGCCATGGTGTTCCAGACCTACGCCCTGTACCCGCACATGACCGTGCGCAAGAACCTGTCGTTCGCCCTGGACCTGGCGGGCGTGGACAAACGTGAAGTCGCCAGCAAGGTCGACAACGCCGCGCGCATCCTCGAACTGCAACCCTTGCTCGAACGCAAGCCGCGCCAGCTTTCCGGCGGCCAGCGCCAGCGCGTGGCGATCGGCCGGGCGATCGTGCGCAACCCGAAGATCTTCCTGTTCGACGAACCGCTGTCGAACCTCGACGCCGCCCTGCGCGTGCAGATGCGCCTGGAACTGGCGCGCCTGCACCAGGAGCTGGCCGCGACCATGATCTACGTGACCCACGACCAGGTCGAGGCGATGACCCTGGCCGACAAGGTGGTGGTGCTCAACGGCGGGCGCATCGAGCAGGTCGGCTCGCCGCTGGAGCTGTACCACCACCCAGTCAACCTGTTCGTCGCAGGCTTCCTCGGCACGCCGAAGATGGGCTTGCTGCGCGGCCACTTGAGCCGCAACCAGGGCAACCAGTGCGAGGTCGCGCTGGAGTGCGGCGCGCGCATCGCCCTGCCGCTGTGCGCGGGCGAGCTGGCCACCGGCAGCCAGGTGACCCTGGGCATCCGCCCCGAGCACCTGAACATCGACCGCGCCGGCCAAGGCGCCCAGGGCTCGCTGCAGGTGAGTGCCGACGTCAGCGAGCGCCTGGGCAGCGACACGTACTGCCACGTGCGCGCCGCCTCCGGGGAAATGCTCACGGTGCGGGTGCGTGGCGACTTCGCGCCGGGTTTCGGCGAGCCACTGGAGCTGACCTTCGACGCCCACCACTGCCACCTGTTCGACAGCAACGGCCTGGCCCTCGACAAACGACTGCAACAGGCGGCCTGAAACCGCCTTCCAAGGACACCCAGGATGAGACTCAACCAGCACAACCTCGGGCAGTTGGCGAACACGGTCGCCCGCCCCTCCTACGACCCGGCGCAGCTGCGCCAGGGCATCGTGCACATCGGCGTCGGCGGCTTCCACCGCGCCCACCAGGCGGCCTACACCGACGCCTTGATGAACCGCGGCGAAGGCCTCGACTGGGCGATCTGCGGCGCCGGCCTGCGCAGCGAGGACCGCGCCATGCGCGATGCCCTGGCGGCCCAGGAGCACCTCTACACCCTGTTCGAGCTGGGCGACCATCCCGACACCGAGGTGCGCGTGATCGCCGCGATCAACGGCATGCTGCTGGCCGAGGACAGCGCCGAGGCACTGCTGGCCAAGCTGTGCGAACCCGGCATCCGCATCGTCTCACTGACCATCACCGAGGGTGGCTACTGCATCGACGACAGCACCGGCGAGTTCCGTGCCGACCTACCGCTGATCCAGCACGACCTGGTCCACCCGCAGGCGCCGCGCAGCGTCTTCGGCTTCCTCTGCGAAGCGCTGCGGCGCCGTCGCGAGGCCGGCACGGGGCCATTCACCGTGATGTCCTGCGACAACCTTCCACACAACGGCGCAGTGGCCCGCAAGGCGCTGCTGGCCTTCGCCCACCTGCTCAACCACGACCTGGCGCAGTGGATCGACGGCAACGTCAGCTTCCCCAACGCCATGGTCGACCGCATCACCCCGATGACCAGCGCCGACCACCGCCTGCAACTGGCCGAGCGTCACGGCGTGGAGGACGCCTGGCCGGTGGTCTGCGAGCCGTTCCTGCAATGGGTGCTGGAAGACAAGTTCGTCGCCGGACGCCCGGCCTGGGAAGCGGTAGGCGTGCAGTTCACCGACGACGTCGCGCCCTATGAGGAGATGAAGATCAAGCTGCTCAACGGCAGCCACCTGGCCCTCACCTACCTGGGCTTCCTGCAGGGCTACCGCTTCGTCCACGAAACCCTGGCCGACCCACTGCTGCGCCGCTACATGCGTACCTTCATGGACCAGGACGTGACCCCTCAGCTGGCCCCGGTGCCGGGCATCGACCTGGAACGCTACAAGGACAGCCTCACCGAGCGCTTCGCCAACCGCGCCATCGCCGACCAGTTGGAGCGGGTGTGCTCGGACGGCTCGTCGAAATTCCCCAAGTTCATCGTGCCCACCGCCAACCGCCTGATCGCCGACGGCCAGCCGCTGGAGCGCGTGGCCCTGGTGGTCGCGGCCTGGGCCCTGTACCTGCGCGGCGTCGACGAGAACGGCACGCTCTATGCGATCCCCGACCCACGGGCCTCGGACTGCCAGGCGCGGGTAGTGCAGCGCGATGGCCTGGCCGCGCGGGTGCTCGGCGACGAGGCGATCTTCGGCACGGCGATCCCGGCGTCCAAGGCCTTCGTCAGCGCCTTCGAGCGCATGTACGACAGCTTGCGCGAGGTCGGTGTGAGCGAAACCCTGCGTAGCCTCCTCGGCGACTGACCCGGAGCGCATCACATGGACGGACTGTTCCTCGGCATCGATTGCGGCACCCAGGGCACCAAGGCCCTGGTGCTGGACGCCGGCAGCGGCCAGGTGCTGGGCCTGGGCAGCGCCCCCCATGCGCCACCGCAGGGCCGCGATGGCTGCCGCGAGCAGGACCCGGCCGACTGGCTGGCAGCCCTGCGCGCGGCAGTGGCCGGAGCCTTGCGCGAAGCCGGGGTCGACGGCCAGGCGATCCGCGCGCTGGCGGTATCCGGCCAGCAGCATGGCTTGCTGCTGCTGGACGAGCGGGGCCAGGTATTGCGCCCGGCCAAGCTGTGGTGCGACACCGAGACCACGGCAGAAAACCAGGCACTGCTGGCCGCCCTGGGCGGCCCGCGTGGCTCGCTTGAGCGCCTGGGGCTGGTGATCGCGCCGGGCTATACGCTGTCCAAGCTGCTGTGGAGCAAACGCCGCTTCCCCGAGCTGTTCGCTCGCACCGCGCACATCCTGCTGCCCCACGACTACCTCAACTTCTGGCTGACCGGCCGCGCCTGCAGCGAGCCGGGCGATGCCTCCGGCACCGGTTATTACGACGTGCGCCGTCGCACCTGGGCGAACGAGGTGCTGCAACTCATCGAGCCGGGCGAACGCCTGCTGGCCGCGCTGCCCGAGCTGGTCGAACCCGGCGCCTGTATCGGCACCCTGCGCGGGGAGGTCGCCAGCGCACTCGGCCTCAACCCCGAGGCCTGGGTCGCCAGCGGCGGCGGCGACAACATGCTCGCCGCCATCGGCACCGGCAATATCGCGCCCGGCATGATCACCCTGAGCCTGGGCACCTCCGGCACCCTGGCAGCCCACGCCGAGCAGGCGCTGGTCAGCGCCGAGGGCGAGGTGGCGACCTTCTGCGCCTCCAGCGGCGGCTGGCTGCCGCTGATCTGCACGATGAACCTGACCAGCGCCTGCGCCCTGGTGCGCGACCTGCTGCAACTGGACCTCGAACGCTTCGCCGAACTGGCCGCGCAAGCACCGATCGGCGCCGACGGCCTGCTGCTGCTGCCGTTCTTCGACGGCGAACGGGTGCCCGCGCTGCCCGAGGCCAGCGCCAGCCTGCACGGCATGACGAGCAGCAACCTGACCCGCGCCAACCTGTGCCGCGCGGTGCTCGAAGGCACCTGCTTCAGCCTGCGCTATGGCCTCGACCTGCTGCGCGCCAGCGGCCTGCAAGGCACGCAAATCCGCCTGGTCGGCGGCGCCTCGAAAAGCCCGCTGTGGCGCCAAGTGCTCGTCGACCTGCTCGGCCTGCCGCTGGTGTGCCCGGCGCAGACCGAAGCCGGCGCCCTGGGCGCGGCGATCCAGGCGGCCTGGAGCCTGGGTCGACAACAAGGCGATGGCGACAGCCTCGAGGCGTTGTGCCAACGTTGCGTCCACCTCGACGAAAGCACCCGCACCCTGCCGCGCCCGGCGCAGCAGGCGGCCTACGAGGTTGCCTACCAGCGCTACCGGGAACACCTGCCCGCCCGCTGAGTGCGGGTATCCTTACCCTCTTCTTTCGATTCGGAGCATTTCATGTACCTGGTGTGTGGCGAGGCCCTGTTCGATGTCTTCAGCCTGGAAAGCAGCCCGCGCGCGGGCGAGCTGGGCTTTACCGCAATCGCTGGCGGCTCGCCGTTCAACGTCGCCGTCGGCCTGCGCCGGCTGGGCGTGGAGGCGGCGCTGTTCGGCGGGCTGTCCAGCGACTACCTGGGCGCGCGCCTGCGCCGGGTGCTGGAAGAGGAAGGCGTGGACTGCGGCTTCCTGGTGACCAATGAGGCGCCAACCACCCTGGCCATGGTCGGCCTCGACGCCCATGGCTCGGCGCAGTATCAATTCCGCGGCGAGGGTTGCGCCGACCGCCAGGTACGCCTGGAGCATCTGCCCGTGCTGGATGAGCGGGTGCGTGGCCTGCACGTGGGCTCCTACACCCTGGTAGTGAAGCCAGTGGCCGATGCCTTGATGGCACTGGTGCAACGCGAGCGCGACCGACGCCTGATCAGCCTGGACCCCAACGTGCGCCTCAACCCGCAGCCCGATGTGGCGCTGTGGCGCCGGCAGGTCGAGGGGTTCGCCGCCCATGCGCACCTGATCAAGGCCAGCGAGGAAGACCTGGCGCTGCTCTACCCGGGTCAGGACCCGGGCGAGGTGGCCCGTGGCTGGCTCAACGAGCGCTGCCGACTGGTGTTCGTCACCCATGGCGGAGAAGGTGCAAGCGTGCACTGCGCCCTGGGGTCGTGGGCGTGCCCGGCGGACACCTCGCTGCCGGTGCGCGACACCGTTGGCGCGGGGGACACCTTCCAGGCGGCGGTGCTGGCCTACCTGGCGCGCCTGGGGGCGGACAGCCCCGAGGCGCTGGCGGCGCTGACCCGGGAGGCGATCGAGGGGATGCTGGCCTATGCCATTCGCGCGGCGGCCATCACCTGTTCGCGGGTGGGGCCGCAGTTGCCGTTTGCCCGTGAGTTGTGAGGGCGTGGCGCCGCCTGGCACGGGCTGCGCCCGTGTTCGCGGGGCAAGCCCGCTACAGGCGACAAGGCCGCCCTCAGGGCCAGGGATAGGCCACCGCAAACCCGCCCGCATCGTTCGCCGTCATCGGCCGCGCCACCAGGAACCCCTGCACGTAGGCGCAGCCATTGGCACGTAGCCAATCGGCCTGAGCCTGGGTCTCCACCCCTTCGGCGATCACCGTGATGCCATAGTCCGCGCACAAGGTGATCACCCCATGGGCCAGCGCCGTGTCGGCCGCCGAATCGGGAATGCGCGCCACCAGGTGGCGGTCGAGCTTGAGGGTATCGATCGGCAAGTCGCGCAACATGCGCAGGGAGCAGTCGCCCGCACCGAAGTCGTCCAGCGCCACCCGCACCCCCAGCTCACGCAGGCGCCGCACCTGGCGTGCGGCGGCGTCGATGTCGTACATCAGCGAGGTTTCCGCCACCTCCACTTCCAGTTGCGCCGGCTGTAGGCCGTGGTCCTGAAGCACACGGCGCAGCTCATCGACCAGGTTGGGCTGGGTGAACTGCGCGCGGCTCAGGCTGATGCCCAACACCAGCTCCTCGGGGAAGCACGCATACCACGCTCGTCGCTGGGCCGCGCCCTTGTCGTAGATCCAGCTGGCCAGGCGGTGGATCAACCGCGCCTCTTCCAGCAACGGGATGAACAGCCCGGGCGGCACGTCACCGACGCTCGGGTGCTGCCAGCGCAACAGCGCCTCGAAGCCGCGCAGGCGACCGTCGGCGAACGCCACCTGGGGCTGGTAGACCAGGGTGAAGTCCTTGTGCTCGATGGCGCTGCGCACGCTGTCTTCGAGCATCAGCCGCGAACGCGCGCGACCGTTGAGTTCCTGGTCATAGAAACGGTACTGGTGGCGCCCGGCACGCTTGGCCGCGTACATCGCCGCGTCGGCGGCACGCAGCAGGCCTTCGACGTTGGCACCGCAATCCGGGTAGGTGGCAATGCCGATGCTCACCCCGAGGTTGACCTCCAGGCCATCGAGCTGTGGGTGGCTGGCCATGCGTTCGAGCAGGCGCTCGGCGATACGCCCGGCCAACTCCGGGTAGGCCAGGCCGTCGAACAGCGCGGTGAATTCATCGCCGCCCATGCGCGCCAGCAGTGGCTGGTTGCCCAGGCAGTCCTTGAGCTGCTCGGCGACCCAGCGCAGCACCTGGTCACCGGCTTCGTGGCCAAGCGAGTCGTTGATCCGCTTGAAGCCATCCAGGTCCATGTACATCAGGGCCTGCATGGTGTCGGAGCGCTCATTGCGCAGCAGCGCGCTTTCGGCGGCCTGGTAGAAACCACGGCGGTTGAACAGCCCGGTCAGTGGGTCGGTCACCGCCTGGTGCTCCAACTGCTGGTGCAGGCTGCGCACCACCGACATGTCCAGCACCGTCACCACCATCGCCTGTTGCTCCACCGGCAGCGGCGCGCACGACAGCGCCACCGGCACCAACTGCCCGGAGGCGGTGCGCAACTGGGCGTCGTGCACGCGGAAGATCTCCCGGCCGAGGTAGGCGCGATAGAAGTCCGAGTCGCGCCACAGGCTGGCACTGGGCAGTTGGATCAGCTCCAGTACATGGGCCCCCTTGAGGTTATCCACAGACGCTTCGAGCAGCCGCGAGATGGCCGGGTTGGCAAAGCCGATGATGCCCGCCTCGTCCACCACCAGGATGCCCTCGGCAGCGTTCTCCAGGATCGAGGCATTGAACGCCCGCGCCGATTCCAACTCGCGGGTCAGGCGCTGCAGCATGCGCCGGTTGCGCTGCTGGTCGAGCAGGGCCTGGACCTTGGGTTTGAGGATCTGCGGGTCGAAGGGCTTGAACAGGTAATCCACCGCGCCGCTGGCATAACCCTTGAGCACGGCGGCCTGGGACTGTTCGTTGGCGGTGAGGAAGATGATCGGGGTCAACCGCGTGCGCTGGCTGCCGCGCATCAGCCGGGCGACCTCGAAGCCGTCCATCTCCGGCATCTGCACATCGAGCAGAACGAGGTCCACCTCATGCTCCAGCAAAGCGCTCAGGGCTTCCATTCCGGAACTTGCCGTCAATACCTGCCAATCCTGGCGGGCCAGCAAGGCACGCATGCTGATCAGGTTTTCCGGGTAATCGTCGACGACCAGCAAAACCGAGTTGCCGTCCTGTGCGTGAGGTTGCGCTCCTTCCATGCCGCTTCTCTTGTAAGATCGACTGCCACTTGCGATTGGATCCGATTGTTCACTCTAGACGTGGCGTTGCGAGACGCAATGCAATCAGATCGCTATCAGCTTATAAAAATGACGATAGCCGACTAACGGTAGATCTGCCGGGTTGTGTGGTGTTTCCGCACCTACGGGCACCCCACCGTACCGGGAACGGGCTCGCCCCGCGACAGAGGCATCGGCATCTGCACCCTTTCTTGCACCCATAAAAAAACCCGCATCGCTGCGGGTTTCTTTTCAACCGTCGAATCAGTTGACCTTGGCGGCCAACTCACCCTTGGCATAGCGCAGGTACATGGCATCCAGGGAGATCGGCTTGATCTTCGAGGCGTTGCCAGCGGTGCCGAAGGCTTCGTAGCGGGCGATGCAGATGTCGCGCATGGCCTCGACGGTCTTGGCGAAATACTTGCGTGGGTCGAACTCGGCCTTGTTCTGCTCCAGGAAGCGACGGATCGCGCCGGTGGAGGCCAGGCGCAGGTCGGTGTCGATGTTCACCTTGCGCACGCCGTGCTTGATGCCTTCGACGATCTCTTCGACCGGCACGCCGTAGGTCTCTTTGATGTCGCCGCCGAACTCGTTGATGATCGCCAGCCAGTCCTGCGGCACCGACGAGGAACCGTGCATCACCAGGTGGGTGTTGGGGATGCGCTGGTGGATCGCCTTGATGCGGTCGATGGCCAGGATGTCACCGGTGGGCGGCTTGGTGAACTTGTAGGCGCCGTGGCTGGTGCCGATGGCGATGGCCAGGGCGTCGACCTGGGTCTTCTTGACGAAGTCGGCGGCCTCTTCCGGGTCGGTCAGCATCTGGCTGTGGTCCAGGATGCCTTCGGCGCCGACGCCATCCTCTTCACCGGCCTGGCCGGTTTCCAGGCTGCCCAGGCAACCCAGCTCGCCTTCCACCGACACACCGCAGGCGTGGGCGAACGCCACGGTCTGCTGGGTAACGCGGACGTTGTATTCGTAGTCGGACGGGGTCTTGCCGTCTTCCTTCAGCGAGCCATCCATCATCACCGAGCTGAAGCCCAGTTGGATCGAACGCTGGCACACGTCAGGGCTGGTGCCGTGGTCCTGGTGCATGCACACCGGGATATGCGGGAACTCTTCGATCGCCGCCAGGATCAGGTGACGCAGGAAAGGGGCACCGGCATATTTGCGGGCACCAGCGGAAGCCTGGACGATGACCGGGGAGTCGGTCTTGTCGGCGGCCTCCATGATGGCGCGCATCTGCTCGAGGTTGTTGACGTTGAAAGCCGGAACGCCGTAACCGAACTCGGCGGCGTGGTCCAGCATCTGGCGCATGCTAATGAGTGCCATTGTGTATCTCTCTCCCGACAAGCGTCGTTGTTTCGTGCAAGCCTGCCGCAGGGGCGGTTGCTGTTCAAGTAGTGTGGGCCGTGGTTGCGGCCCGGCCAGTCACGGTGCCTTGCAGCCCCGCCCAATCAGATCGTTGGTCGCCACCCAGTACACCAGGCCTTCGTTACCCTTGGTGTGGAAGGCCAGCACGCCATCGCTGTACAGCGCACCCGAGGCGCCCGGCTCAGGCTTGAGCCGGTAGACCTGGTCGCCGCCACCGAGGCGCACGTCGACCGCGTCCTGCTTGGCGTCGGCAAAGCGCCACAGCACTTCGGCCTGGCTGTCGCAGACCCAGCGGGTCCAGTTGTCCGTCGCGGCGGGCTTCGACGGTTGCAGCAGCGAGCAGCCCGCCAGTGTCGCCAGGGCCACGAGGGCCAGAAGCGCTTTCATTGAATATCCCCTAGATGACCACGAATCGCTCGCCAGGTTGCCTTGAACCGATCAAGGGCAGCCCGGCGCCTTGCGCTGGTGCTCGTCGTCGTACTTTTCCAGGCCGTCCGGGCCCAGGCGCTTGCTGATCACCGGCACCGTTTCCGCCTGCCACTGGGACTGGTAGCAGCCGCCCTGGGGCGTCTGCGGCGGCTCGGCATCGGGGGCGCCGCCGCTGGAGCAGGCGCCCAGCAGCACGGCCACGATCATCACAGGCAATTGCTTGACCATCCGGTCGCTCCCTTTGCCAGGCGCCTGAACAATCAGGCCTTGGCCCGCTCTTCCAGAATCGCCACCGCTGGCAGCACCTTGCCCTCGACGAACTCGAGGAAGGCGCCGCCACCGGTAGAAATGTAGGAGATATCGTCGCCAACGCCATACTTGTCGATGGCCGCCAGGGTGTCACCGCCACCGGCGATGGAGAACGCGGCGCTGTCGGCGATGGCCTTGGCCAGCACCTGGGTACCGTTGCCGAACTGGTCGAACTCGAACACGCCGACCGGGCCGTTCCACAGGATGGTCTTCGACGATTTCAGCAGTTCGGCGAAGTTGGCCGCAGTCTGCGGGCCGATGTCCAGGATCATGTCGTCGGCCGCCACGTCGGCGATGGCCTTGACGGTGGCCTCGGCGCTCTCGGCGAACTCCTTGGCGACCACCACATCCACCGGCAGCGGCACGCTGACCTTGGCGGCGATGGCCTTGGCGGTCTCGAGCAGGTCAGGCTCGTACAACGACTTGCCGACCGGGTGACCGGCGGCGGCGAGGAAGGTGTTGGCGATGCCGCCACCGACGATCAGCTGGTCGCACACCGCGCTCAGGCTGTTCAGCACGTCCAGTTTGGTGGACACCTTGGAGCCGGCGACGATGGCCGCCATCGGCTTGGCCGGGGCCTTCAGGGCCTTGCCCAGCGCATCCAGCTCGGCGGCCAGCAGCGGGCCGGCCGCGGCGACCTTGGCGAACTTGGCCACACCGTGGGTGGAACCCTCGGCGCGGTGCGCGGTGCCGAAGGCGTCCATGACGAACACGTCGCACAGGGCGGCGTATTTCTGCGCCAGCTCGTCGGCGTTCTTCTTCTCACCCTTGTTGAAGCGCACGTTCTCGAACAGCACCACCTCACCGGCCTTGACCTCGACGCCGTCCAGGTAGTCGGCGACCAGCGGCACTTCGCGGCCCAGGGCCTTGCTCAGGTAGTCGGCGACCGGCTTGAGGCTGTTCTCGGCGGAGAACTCGCCTTCGGTCGGGCGGCCCAGGTGCGAGCAGACCATCAGCGCCGCGCCCTTTTCCAGGGCCAGCTTGATGGTCGGCAGCGCTGCCAGGATACGCGCATCGCTGGCTACCACACCGTCCTTCACGGGGACGTTGAGGTCTTCGCGGATCAGTACGCGCTTACCTTGCAGGTCGAGGTCGGTCATCTTCAACACGGTCATGAATGCAGTCCTTCAGGGCTGTTTGCTGCGGGTTTGGTGGACGACGTGCAGGTAGTGTTCGGCAACGTCGAGCATACGGTTGGCGAACCCCCATTCGTTGTCGAACCAGGCCAGCAGGTTCACCAGGCGTGGGCCTGAGACGCGGGTCTGGCTGGCATCGACGATGGCCGAATGCGGGTCATGGTTGAAATCACAGCTGGCGTGGGGCAGCTCGGTGTAGGCCAGCAGCCCCTTCAGCGGGCCGTCCAGCGCGGCCTCGCGCAGCACCCGGTTGACCTCGGCCGCGCTGGTGTCGCGGGCGGTCTGCAGGGTGATGTCCAGGCACGACACATTGACGGTCGGCACGCGTACCGCTTTGGCCTGGATTCGCCCGGCAAGTTCCGGAAGCAGGCGCTCGATGCCGCGGGCAAGGCCGGTGGACACCGGGATCACCGACTGGAACGCCGAGCGCGTGCGGCGCAAGTCTTCGTGGTGGTAGGCGTCGATCACCGGCTGGTCGTTCATCGCCGAGTGGATGGTGGTGATCTGCACGTATTCGATGCCGAACGCCTGGTCCAGCACGCGCAGCAGCGGCACGCCGCAGTTGGTGGTGCAGGAGGCATTGGACACCAGCAACTCGTGGCCGCTCAGGCAGCTTTGGTTGATGCCGTAGACCACCGTGGCATCGACGTCCGCCTCGCTGGCCATCGGCTGCGAGAACAGCACCCGTGGCGCGCCGGCGTCGAGGAAGCGCTGGCCTTCGGCACGGGTGTTGTAGGCACCGGAGCATTCCAGCACCAGGTCGATGTCCAGGGCGGCCCAGTCGATGCCTTCCGGGGTGGCCTGGCGCAGCACTTTCACGCAGTCGCCATTGATGTGCAGGCAGTCGCCGTCGACCCTCACCTCGCCGGGGAAGCGCCCGTGGGTGGAATCGAAGCGGGTCAGGTATTCCAGGCTGGCCTGGTCGGCCAGGTCGTTCAGCGCGACGATCTCGAAACCGGCCTTCGCCCCTCGCTCGAACAGTGCGCGCAGGACACAGCGGCCGATGCGGCCGTAACCGTTGAGTGCAACTTTGTAGGGACGCTGGGACATTCGGGACTCACGTGGCTAGTGCGTTGAACGGCCATCGCGGGACAAGCCCGCTCCTACAGGGCACTGCACATGCCCTGTAGGAGCGGGTTTGTCCCGCGATCGACGGGGGCATCACTGCCCCCAGGCTTGGAGCATCAGTCTTCCAGCAGCTCTTCGGCGGTGCCCAGGATGTTCTCCAGGGTGAAACCGAATTCCTCGAACAGCGCGGAGGCCGGAGCCGACTCGCCGTAGGTGGTCATGCCGATGACGCGGCCTTCGAGGCCGACGTACTTGTACCAGAAGTCGGCATGGGCAGCCTCGATGGCGATGCGCGCACCCACTTCCAGTGGCAGCACCGACTGCTTGTAGGCGGCGTCCTGGGCGTCGAACACGCTGGTGCTCGGCATCGACACCACACGCACCTTGCGGCCTTGCTCGCTCAGCGTGTCGAACGCCTGCACCGCCAGGCCCACTTCGGAACCGGTGGCGATCAGGATCAGCTCAGGCTCGCCGGCGCAGTCCTTCAGCACGTAGCCGCCACGGGCGATGTCGGCGATCTGCTGGGCGTCGCGGCTCTGATGCTGCAGGTTCTGGCGCGAGAAGATCAGCGCCGACGGGCCGTCCTTGCGCTCCAGGGCGGCTTTCCAGGAAACGGCCGACTCGACCGCGTCCGCCGGGCGCCAGGTGTCCAGGTTCGGGGTGCTGCGCAGGCTGGTCAGTTGCTCGATCGGCTGGTGGGTCGGGCCGTCTTCGCCCAGGCCGATGGAGTCGTGGGTGTAGACGTGGATCACCCGCTGCTTCATCAGCGCCGACATGCGTACCGCGTTGCGGGCGTATTCCATGAACATCAGGAAGGTCGCGCCGTAAGGCACCAGGCCGCCGTGCAGGGCGACGCCGTTCATGATCGCGGTCATGCCGAACTCGCGCACGCCGTAGAACACGTAGTTGCCACTGGCGTCATTGGCCTCGACGCCCTTGCAACCTTTCCACAGGGTCAGGTTGGAACCGGCCAGGTCGGCCGAGCCACCGAGGAACTCGGGCAACAGCGGGCCGAAGGCGTTCAGGGTGTTCTGGCTGGCCTTGCGGCTGGCGATGGTCTCGCCCTTGGCGGCGACTTCATTGATGTAGGCCTGGGCCTTCTCGGCGAAGTCGGCTGGCAGGTCACCGGCAACGCGGCGCTTGAACTCGGCGGCCAGCTCAGGGAAAGCCTGGGCGTAGGCGGCGAAGCGCTGGTCCCACTCGGCCTCGGCCTTGGCACCGGCTTCCTTGGCGTCCCACTCGGCATAGATGTCGGCGGGGATTTCGAACGGGCCGTGGTTCCAGTTCAGTTCCTTGCGCGCCAGGGCGATTTCGTCGTTGCCCAGCGGTGCGCCGTGGCAGTCTTCCTTGCCCTGCTTGTTCGGCGAACCGAAGCCGATGATGGTCTTGCAGCAGATGAGGGTCGGACGGTCGCTCTTGCGCGCGGTCTCGATCGCCATCTTGATCTCGTCGGCGTCGTGGCCGTTGACGTTGCGGATCACCTGCCAGTTGTACGCTTCGAAGCGTGCCGGGGTGTTGTCGGTGAACCAGCCGTGCACCTCGCCGTCGATGGAGATGCCGTTGTCATCGTAGAAGGCGACCAGCTTGTTCAGGCCCAGCGTGCCGGCCAGCGAGGCGACTTCGTGGGAGATGCCTTCCATCATGCAGCCATCGCCGAGGAACACGTAGGTGTTGTGGTCGACGATGGTGTGGCCTTCGCGGTTGAACTGCGCGGCCAGGACTTTCTCCGCCAGGGCGAAGCCCACGGCGTTGGCGATACCCTGGCCAAGCGGGCCAGTGGTGGTCTCGACGCCAGCGGTGTAGCCGTATTCCGGGTGGCCCGGGGTGCGGCTGTGCAGTTGGCGGAAGGCCTTGAGGTCGTCGATCGACAGGTCGTAGCCGGTCAGGTGCAACAGCGAGTAGATCAGCATCGAGCCATGGCCGTTGGACAGCACGAAGCGGTCACGGTCGGCGAACTTCGGGTTGCTCGGGTTGTGCTTCAGGTAATCGCGCCAAAGCACTTCGGCGATATCCGCCATACCCATGGGGGCACCTGGGTGGCCGCTGTTGGCCTTTTGCACGGCATCCATGCTGAGGGCACGAATGGCGTTGGCACGCTCACGACGGCTGGGCATCGCTTATCTCCTGGGGCTTGAATAAGTAGTGAAACGAAAAAAGGCGGCCATTTTCGCCCACAGCGGGGGCCGGGGGCAATGACGGATGGTCGCAGTCGGGCGATTTTCCTGTGTTTGCCTCCGTTTTCACGAAAACCCGTCTCTTTGCAGGAGCGGTTCGGCACCGCTCATCCCGCAATATCAAAACTTTTTGATATTGATCTTGCAGGGGCAACGATGCCTGTCTAGACTGCCGCCCCATGAACCTGCGCGCGCAATCGATTCTTCCCCACAGCAGCGACGACCTCGCCGCCTTGTGCAAGGCCAGCGGCGATCCGTTGCGCCTGAACGTGCTGCGCGCACTGGCCAGCGACTCGTTCGGCGTGCTGGAGTTGGCGCAGATCTTCGATATCGGCCAGTCCGGCATGAGCCATCACCTCAAGGTCCTGGCCCAGGCCGACCTGGTGGCCACTCGCCGCGAAGGCAACGCGATCTTCTACCGCCGCGCCCTGCCCGACAGCCTGCGCCTGGGCGGCCGCCTGCATGCGGCGCTGCTCGAAGAGGTCGACGAGCTCACCCTGCCCGAGGCCGTGCAGACCCGCATCGCCCAGGTGCAACAGCGCCGCGCCGCCACCAGCCAGGACTTCTTCCTGCGCGTGGAAGAACGCTTCCGCGCCCAGCAAGACCTGATCGCCGGGTTGCCGCAGTACCGCGAAAGCCTGCTGGCGCTGCTCGACAACCTCAGCTTCGGCCCCGATGCCAGCGCGCTGGAGGTCGGCCCCGGCGACGGCGGCTTCCTGCCCGACCTGGCCCGGCGTTTCACCCACGTCACGGCCCTGGACAACAGCCCGACCATGCTCGAACTGGCCCGTCAGGTCTGCGAGCGCGAAGGCCTGGGTAACGTAAACCTGCAGTTGGCCGATGCACTGGGGGCCACCGATGCGCAAGCCGACTGCGTTGTGCTGAACATGGTGCTGCACCATTTCAGCGACCCGGCCCTGGCCCTGCGCCTGCTGGCCGAACGCGTGAAAGCGGGCGGCAGCCTGCTGATCACCGAACTGTGCAGCCATGACCAGGGGTGGGCGCGGGAAGCCTGCGGCGACCTGTGGCTTGGTTTCGAGCAGGACGAGCTGGCCCGTTGGGCCAACGCTGCAGGGCTGGTTCCCGGGGAAAGCCTCTATGTAGGCTTGCGTAACGGCTTCCAGATTCAAGTACGACATTTCCAGCGGACAGCTGGCGACACTCACCATCGGTAAACTTTTAGGAACCCGCGAGATGAGCGAATACTCCCTTTTTACCTCCGAGTCCGTGTCCGAAGGGCATCCGGACAAGATCGCCGACCAGATTTCGGACGCGATCCTCGATGCGATCATCGCCCAGGACAAGTACGCCCGCGTGGCCTGCGAAACCCTGGTCAAGACCGGTGTCGCCATCATCGCCGGTGAAGTGACCACCTCGGCCTGGGTCGACCTGGAAGACCTGGTGCGCAAGGTCATCATCGACATCGGCTACAACAGCTCCGACGTCGGCTTCGACGGCGCCACCTGCGCCGTGATGAACATCATCGGCAAGCAGTCGGTGGACATCGCGCAGGGCGTCGACCGCTCCAAGCCGGAAGACCAGGGTGCCGGCGACCAGGGCCTGATGTTCGGCTACGCCAGCAACGAGACCGACGTGCTGATGCCCGCACCGATCTGCTTCTCGCACCGCCTGGTCGAACGCCAGGCCGAGGCGCGCAAGTCCGGCCTGCTGCCGTGGCTGCGCCCGGACGCCAAGTCCCAGGTCACCTGCCGCTACGAGAACGGCAAAGTGGTCGGCATCGACGCAGTGGTGCTGTCGACCCAGCACAACCCGGATGTGTCCTATAAAGACCTGCGTGAAGCGGTCATGGAGCTGATCGTCAAGCACACCCTGCCGGCCGAGCTGCTGCACAAGGACACCCAGTTCCACATCAACCCGACCGGCAACTTCATCATCGGCGGCCCGGTGGGCGACTGCGGCCTGACCGGTCGCAAGATCATCGTCGACTCCTACGGCGGCATGGCCCGCCACGGTGGCGGCGCATTCTCCGGCAAGGACCCGTCCAAGGTCGACCGCTCGGCCGCCTACGCCGGCCGCTACGTGGCCAAGAACATCGTCGCCGCCGGCCTGGCCGAGCGCTGCGAGATCCAGGTGTCGTACGCCATCGGCGTGGCCCAGCCGACCTCCATCTCGATCAACACCTTCGGCACCGGCAAGGTCGCCGACGACAAGATCGTGCAACTGGTGCGCGAGTGCTTCGACCTGCGCCCGTACGCCATCACCAAGATGCTCGACCTGCTGCACCCGATGTACCAGGAAACCGCGGCCTACGGCCACTTCGGCCGAGTGCCGCAGCAGAAGACCGTCGGCGACGACACCTTCACCACCTTCACCTGGGAACGCACCGACCGCGTCGACGCCCTGCGCGACGCCGCTGGCCTGTAAGCGTCCTACAGCAGTGAACGAAAGCCCCTGCCGAGCGATCGGCAGGGGCTTTTTCGTGACATATCGGCTGACACCTTGGGGCCGGCACTCAGCTCGATGCAGGCCTAGGCTGAGCACTCCTCCCGCCCTGCAAGGATGCTGGCGATGTCATTCAAGCCGTTCATTGGCCTGTTGCTGCTGTTCTACCTGCCCCTCGCCCACGCCTGCCCGCCATGGCCGGCCGAGCGGGCCCATGCCGAGGTCGAGCGGCTGCGCGCCACCCTGGCCGACTGGGACGATCGCTACCACCGCCTCGGCGAGTCGCCGGTGGCCGACGAACTCTACGACCAGAGCCGCGAACGCCTGCGCCATCTACAAGGCTGCTTCAGCCTGACCCATGACAACGACCCACTGGCCAGCGCGGTCGGGCCGATAGCCCACCCCATACCCCATACCGGTGTCGACAAACTGGCCGACGAAGCCGCCGTCGCCCGCTGGATGCGCGGCAAGCGAGGCCTGTGGATACAACCCAAGGTCGATGGTGTCGCGGTCTCGTTGATCTATCGCCAAGGCGCGCTGGTGCAACTGCTCAGCCGCGGCGACGGTAGCCACGGGCATGACTGGAGCCGGCACATCCCGCGCCTGCACGGCATTGCCCGGCAACTGCCACAGGCACTCGACCTGGTGCTGCAGGGCGAGCTCTACTGGCGCCTGGACGCACATGTTCAGGCCACGTCGGGCGGCGCGGGCGCGCGTGGCACCGTGGCTGGGCTCATGGCACGCAAGGCGCTGGACGACGCACAGGGTGCGGGCATCGGCCTATTCGTCTGGAGCTGGCCACAAGGCCCGGCCGAGCAGGCCGAGCGCCTGGCGCAGCTGGCGGCGCTGGGCTTTCCCGACAGCCAGCGTTTCAGCGTGGCGATCGATGAGGCTACCGACGCCGCACACTGGCGCCAGCACTGGTACCGCTCGCCCCTGCCCTTCGCCACCGACGGCGTGATTCTGCGCCAAGGCAGCCGCCCACCGGCCAGCCGTTGGCAGGCCAAGGCGCCCTATTGGATCGCCGCCTGGAAGTACCCGTTTTCCCAAGCGCTGGCCGAGGTGCGCGAGGTCCATTTCCGGGTCGGGCGCACCGGCCGAATCACCCCCGTGGTGCGCTTGCACCCCATCGAGCTGGACGGGCGACGCATCAGCCAGGTCAGCCTGGGCTCCCTCGCCCGCTGGCAGGCGCTGGATGTGCGCCCAGGGGATCAGGTCGCCATCGACCTCGCCGGCTTGACCATCCCACGCCTGCGCAACGTGGTGCATCGCGCCCTCGTGCGCGCCACCGTGGCGCCGCCGCCCACGGGGCGATACCACGCGCTCAGCTGCTGGCAGGCCACTGCCGGCTGCGAAGAGCAATTCGTCGCGCGCCTGGACCGGCTGGCAGGCAAGCACGGGCTCAACCTTCCTTCTATCGGGCAGGGCACCTGGCGTCGGTTGGTGGGGGCCGGGCGGGTGACCCGATTGGCCGACTGGTTGACGCTCGGCCTACCGCAACTGGAAGGCATACCCGGCATCGGCAGCACCCGCGCACGGCAACTATCGGCCAGCTTCGCACTGGCGCGCACCCGGTCGTTCGACCAGTGGCTACGGGGCCTGGGCTTCCCTGCACCGCGCGACCTTGCCCTGGGGACTAACTGGTCCGAGGTCTCCACCCGCCCCCTCGCAGACTGGCAGGCACTGCCTGGCGTCGGCGACAACGGTGGTCGGCGGATGCAGGCATTTCTTTCGGACCAGGAGGTTCAAGCCCTGGCCCGACAGTTGGCCGCCAGTGGCATCGATGGGTTCGCATCGGCGCCACCTGGCAATACGCCGCAAAAGATAAATACGCCAGATTTATCTGTTTCCCCGGTAGGAAAACCCAACAAGGGTTCCTAATTGAAGAAAACCAAGGCAGGATTTCCCCCAACTTTATGCTGCCCCGCCCCGACTTGGAGGCCCTCCCATGAAACTGTTCCCCTCGTTCGTCCTGCTGACTGCCCTGGGCATTGCCGCCAGCGCCGCGCAGGCCGCCCAGCCCGACCCAGGCCTGACCGGCTGCGCAGCCAAGCGCAGCGCCATCGAGAACCAACTCAAGATCGCCCGTGACAACAACAATGCCGAGCAGGTCGCCGGCCTCGAAAAGGCTCTGCAGGAAAGCACCGAGCACTGCACCGATGCCGGCCTGCGCAAGGCGCGCGAGCAGCAGGTGCTCGATGCCCGCCACGAGGTGAACCAACGCACCAAGGACCTGGACAAGGCCATGAAGAAAGGCGACCCGGAGAAGATCAACAAGCGTAAGGAAAAGCTCGCCGAAGCGAAGAAGGAGCTGCAGGAAGCGGTGGACGAACTGGAGCGCTGAGTCAGCGCCCCGCCCCCTGACGGGCGGGCCCTTTTCAGTGATTGCGAAACTCCGTATGACAGGCTTTGCACGCCGCCTCGACCTTGTCCATCGGCGCCTTGAGTTGCGCCGCCTCCAAAGGTTGCGCACGGGTCACGCCAACCAGTTCGCCGGTCACCGCTTCGAGTTGCCGGGCCAGTTCATGGAAGCGTGCCTGACGCTCCCAGACCTCCGCCCGCGCGCTGCTGTCACCTGCGTCGCGCACCGACGGAAAATGCTGCCACGGCGCATGAGCCAACGCATCGAGCTTCACGGCGCCGTCGGCGAACGCGCCGCTGTCGAACGGCAACCGGCCACGCAGCATGCCACCCATGCCTTCACTGGTGCTGAGCATCTGCTTGAAGATCGCCTTGCGCTGACCCAGCGGCGAATTCGGGTCGACGCCATCGCAGGCACTCAAGGCCAGCGCAGCGAGCAGTACAAGGGGCAATCGCTGGAGCATCACGGTCACATCAGCCTGGACAAAAGGGGCGCCAGTATCGCCCCGCTCCAGACAAAGGCCAATACCCATACAGAAACAAAGGTCGAAAACTCATGCTCGGCCGCCACAGGTACTCACTCATGAAATCTGCCCTACGCCACCTCGCCTGGACGCTGCCGACCCTGGCCTTGCTGGCCGGCTGCAACGGCGGCGAGAGCGCCAAGCCTGAAGCGCACGCCATCGCCACCTACGCCCCCGCCACCTGGAAAGACCTGCCCGCCGTCAGCGACGAAGACCTGTTGGCAGGCTTCTACGCCTGGCGCAACGGCTGCGAAAAGCTCAAGCGCGACCCGGTGTGGTCCGCCACCTGCGAGGCGGCTGGCACGGCGAGCGCCAGTGCCGCACAGGTGCGCACCTTCCTCGAGCAGAACCTGCAGGTGTACGGCCTGCGCTCGGCGCAAAACAACGCCAACGGCCTGATCACCGGCTACTACGAACCGGTCTACCCTGGCAGCCTGGCGCGCACCGACAGCGCGCACGTGCCCGTGTACGGCGTGCCCGACGACATGATCGTGGTCGACCTGGCCAGCGTGTACCCCGAGCTGAAAGGCAAGCGCCTGCGCGGGCGCCTCGAAGGCCGCGTGCTCAAGCCCTACGACACCGCCGAAGTGATCAACCGCCAGGGCGTCAAGGCACCGGTGCTGGCCTGGCTGACCGACCCGATGGACTTGCAGTTCCTCCAGGTACAGGGCTCAGGGCGTATCCAGCTGGACAACGGTCGCCAACTGCGACTGGGTTATGCCGACCAGAACGGCCACCCCTATAGGCCGATTGGCCGCTGGCTGGTCGAGCAGGGCCAGTTGCCGAAGGAAGAGGTGACCATGGGCAGCATCCACGCCTGGGCCCAGGCCAACCCGCAGCGGGTGCCGGAACTGTTGGCCAGCAACCCCAGCTACGTGTTCTTCAGCACCCGCCCGGACAGCAACGAAGGCCCGCGCGGTTCGCTGAACGTGCCCTTGACCGCTGGCTACAGCGTGGCCATCGACCGCAAAGTGATCCCGCTGGGTAGCCTGTTGTGGCTGTCGACCACCCGCCCGGACGGTGCGCCAGTGGTGCGCCCGGTCGGTGCGCAGGACACCGGCGGCGCGATCACTGGCGAGGTGCGCGCGGACCTGTTCTGGGGCACCGGGCACGAAGCCGGGGAGCTGGCGGGCAACATGAAGCAGCAGGGGCAGATCTGGATGCTGTGGCCCAAGGGGCAACCGCTGCCCGAGGCACCGAAAGTGCCGTGATCGGTGGTGAAGCCATCGCGGGGCCTGTGTCTGGGGGGCTTGCCCCGCGATGGCTTCACGCCGATACGACGAACAACGACACGATCAGCACCAACCCAGCGGACCACACCAGCGACCGCAGGATGGCCCAGTCGGCCAGGTAGCAAATGATGTAGAGCAGCCGGCTGGTGATGTACAACACCGCCAGCACATCCTGGGTCACCTGCTCGGCATTGCCGACGATATCCGCCACCAGCACCGCCGCGGCAAACGCCGGAAAAGCCTCGTAGCCGTTCTGCTGCGCCGCATGGGCCCGCCGTGGCAGGCCCGCGAGGGTGTCGAGGAAGGCGCGCGGGTCATGGTTGTCCGCCAGGCGGAACCGGCCGCTGGCCATCTTGGCGATCCACGCGCACAGCGGCGGCAGTACCAGGGCAATGAGGATGCACCACAGGGCGACGGTCATGCACAGCACTCCTTGTTCAGAGGTTCAGGGTCAGAGCTTCATCACCAGCATGCCTGCCAGGACCAGCCCGCAAGCTAGGAGTCTCGGCCCGCCAAAAGGTTCTTTGAGGTAGCGCATGCCCAGCAGCACCACCAGGATCACGCTCAATTCCCTCAGCGCCGCCGCCTCGGCCACCGAGCCCAGGTGCATGGCGAACAGCACCAGCGCGTAGCTCAGCAGCACGCACACCCCCACCGCCAGGCCCAGGCGCCATTGGCTGCGCCAGAACAAGGCGAACGGCGCGCGCCGCGCCACACCGGCCAGCAGCGGGAATGGCCAAGCGCTGAGCAAGGTCAGCCACACCAGGTAGTCCCAGGGCTTGCCCCAAAAGCGCACGGCCTGGCCGTCGAACCAGGTGTAGCAACCGATGCACAAGCCGATCAGCGCCACCACCGGCAGCATCGACCAGGGCAATCGGTCACCGCCGCCCCCCTGCCACAGCAGGCAGGCCATGCCGCAGGGGATCAACAGGATGCCGACGACCTGCTGCGTGCTGAGCTGTTCGCCAGCAAAGGCCAGGGTCAAGCCCAGCACCACCAGCGGTGAGAGCCCGCGCATCAGAGGATAGACCAGCCCCAGGTCGCCGACCCGGTAGGCCTGGATCAGCAGGAAGCGGTAGAGCTGCTCGGCGAAGGCCGAGGCCAGCAGCCAGGGCCAGACCTCAGCGGGCGGGGGTTCTACGAAAGCCACGGCGAGCACCGCGAAGACCAGCGCGACCACATCCATGCTGGCGATCACCAGCAGGCGCTCACCGCTGAATTTGATGAGGGTGTTCCAGGTCGCGTGCAGCAGGGCGGCGACCAGTACCAGGGAGGTGGCCAGCACGCGCGGGGTTCCTTGTGGTGTGGGCTTGCCAACTATATACGACACGCTCCCCTGTAGCGGGCTTGCGTCGCCCTGAAAACAGGTCGGAGGATCCCGGCGTTTTGCCTCGCCGTTGGAACGTTCTCAAGAATTCCGGTCATAAGGTGTGTCCCGAGTCGCTCCCCAGGTCATCAAACAACCACCCGAGCCATTCGGGTACGACTTGGAAGCCACTGTCACAGGATTCAGGATGCTTGAATTAGTTGCCGCGTTCATCTGCCTCACCACCCTTCTCACCTACGTCAACTACCGCTTCATCGGCCTGCCGCCCGCCATCGGCGTGATGGTCACCGCGTTGCTGTTCTCCCTGCTGCTCCAGGGCCTGAGCCTGATCGGCTTCCCCGGCCTTGAAGAGCGCGTCGAAGGGCTGATGAACCAGATCGACTTCAACGACCTGCTGATGCACTGGATGCTGTCGTTCCTGCTGTTCGCCGGCGCCCTGCACGTCAACCTCGGCGACCTGCGCAGCTACCGCTGGCCGATCGGCCTGCTGGCCACCCTCGGCGTGTTGATCGCCACCGTGGTGATCGGCTACCTGGCGCACTGGGTGTTCGCCCTGTTCGGCTGGCAGGTGCCGCTGATCTACTGCCTGCTGTTCGGTGCGCTGATCTCGCCCACCGACCCGATCGCCGTGCTCGGCGCGCTGCGTACCGCCAATGCCCCCAAGCCGCTGAAGACCACCATCGTCGGCGAGTCGCTGTTCAACGACGGCACCGCAGTGGTGGTATTCACCGTACTGCTGGGCATCATCCAGCTCGGCGAGACGCCGAGCGTTGCCGACACGGCGATCCTGTTCGCCCGCGAAGCCGTCGGTGGGGTGATCTTCGGCGGACTGATCGGCTATGCCACCTACCGCATGATCAAGAGCATCGAGCAGTACCAGGTCGAGGTGATGCTGACCCTGGCGCTGGTCATCGGCGGTTCGGCGATGTGCTACGAATTGCACGTCTCGGCACCGATCGCCATGGTGGTGGCTGGGCTGATCATCGGCAACCTGGGGCGTAACCTGGCGATGAACGACATGACCCGCCGCTACATGGACGGTTTCTGGGAGTTGATCGACGACATGCTCAACGCCCTGCTGTTCGCGCTGATCGGCCTGGAGCTGTTGCTGCTGCCGTTCAACTGGCTGCACCTGGCGGCCGGGGGGGTGCTGGCACTGGCGGTGCTGGCCTCGCGACTGCTGACGGTGGCCCCTGCGATCGTGCTGCTGCGACGCTGGCGCAGCGTGCCCAAGGGCACCATTCGGGTACTGACCTGGGGCGGCTTGCGGGGCGGTGTTTCGGTAGCGCTGGCGCTGTCGCTGCCGGTGGGGGACGAGCGTGACCTACTGCTGTCGATCACCTACATCGTGGTGCTGTCGTCGATCCTGGTGCAGGGGTTGAGCATCGGGCGGGTGGTGCGCGGGGTCAGTCAGTAACCCCGGCCTGTCCGCAACGCGATGCCGGCCTAACCACCGTCATCGCGGACGAGCCCGCCCCCACAGGCACCGCGCCGCCGGCACGACGTCCGCAGCCCCAGTGGAAGCGGGTTCGCCCGCGACAGGGCCAGCACAGGCACAACAAGTACCGTTGCTCCCATAGGGTTTGCCATCGCCGCGGGAAGGCGGCGTTACTCGACAGCGGTATCCGGGAACTGGTCCTGGATGTACTTGATCTCGGTACGCCCATGCGCCGCCGGCTGGCCGTCCTCGCCGAGGTTGACGAAGACCATCTTGTCGACGGTGAGGATCGCCCTGCGGGTGATCTTGTTGCGCACTTCGCACTTGAGGGTGATCGAGGTACGGCCGAACTCGGTGGCGGTGATGCCCAGTTCGATGATGTCGCCCTGGCGCGAGGCGCTGACGAAGTTGATCTCGGAGATGTACTTGGTCACCACGCGCTGGTTGCCCAGTTGGACGATGGCGTAGATCGCCGCCTCTTCGTCGATCCAGCGCAGCAGGCTGCCGCCGAACAGGGTGCCGTTGGGGTTGAGGTCTTCGGGTTTTACCCATTTGCGGGTGTGGAAGTTCATCGCTGCTCCTGACCTGCGTGACTGATAGGCGGTCATGATGGCAGACCCACCGGTCACGCTCCATGGCCCTTCGACTATCGCCGCGATAAATCGACAGAAAGTCTTGGGCGTGTCACGCGCGCGCGGCTATAATCTCGCCGTTTCACATGGCCGCCCTCCGCGACGGCCATCCCGCCACCCGTCCGAGGGGCGCTGCAGCAGGCTCGACCTGTCAGGCTCGGATGGGGCGTTGTCCGCTCCCGCGGACGCTCAACGCACAACGGCGCCCATTCGCACACTACGAATGGAGGCTCTCAATGAGCGCTGTAAACACGCCTGCTGGTTTTGCCGATTTCAAGGTCGCCGACATTTCCCTGGCCGACTGGGGCCGCAAGGAAATCATCATCGCCGAGTCGGAAATGCCCGCGCTGATGGGCCTGCGCCGCAAATACCAGGCCGAGCAACCGCTCAAGGGCGCGAAGATCATCGGCTGCATCCACATGACCATCCAGACCGCCGTGCTGATCGAGACCCTGATCGCCCTGGGCGCCGAAGTGCGCTGGTCGTCCTGCAACATCTTCTCCACCCAGGACCAGGCCGCCGCCGCCATCGCCGCCGCTGGCATCCCGGTGTTCGCCTGGAAAGGTGAAACCGAGCAGGAATACGAGTGGTGCATCGAGCAGACCATCCTCAAGGACGGCCAGCCATGGGACGCCAACATGGTCCTGGACGACGGCGGTGACCTGACCGAAATCCTGCACAAGCAATACCCGGCCATGCTGGACAAGATCCACGGCGTGACCGAAGAGACCACCACCGGCGTGCACCGCCTGCTCGACATGCTCAAGGCCGGCACCCTGAAAGTCCCGGCGGTCAACGTCAACGACTCGGTGACCAAGAGCAAGAACGACAACAAGTACGGCTGCCGTCACAGCCTGAACGACGCCATCAAGCGCGGCACCGACCACCTGCTGTCGGGCAAGCAGGCCCTGGTGATCGGCTACGGCGACGTGGGCAAGGGCTCGGCCCAGTCCCTGCGCCAGGAAGGCATGATCGTCAAGGTCACCGAAGTCGACCCGATCTGCGCCATGCAGGCGTGCATGGACGGCTTCGAAGTGGTCTCCCCGTTCAAGAACGGCATCAACACCGGCACCGAAGCGGGCATCAACACCGAGCTGCTGGGCCGCATCGACCTGATCGTCACCACCACCGGTAACGTCAACGTCTGCGACGCCAACATGCTCAAGGCCCTGAAGAAGCGCGCCGTGGTCTGCAACATCGGCCACTTCGACAACGAGATCGACACCGCCTTCATGCGCAAGCACTGGGCCTGGGAAGAGGTCAAGCCGCAGGTGCACAAGATCCACCGCACCGGCGCGGGCACCTTCGACCCGCACAACGACGACTACCTGATCCTGCTGGCCGAAGGCCGCCTGGTGAACCTGGGCAATGCCACCGGTCACCCGAGCCGCATCATGGACGGTTCGTTCGCCAACCAGGTCCTGGCGCAGATTTTCCTGTTCGAGCAGAAGTTCGCCGAGCTGCCTGCCGCGAAGAAGGCCGAGCGCCTGACCGTGGAAGTGCTGCCGAAGAAACTCGACGAGGAAGTGGCCCTGGAGATGGTCCGCGGCTTCGGTGGCGTGGTCACCCAGCTGACCCCGCAACAGGCCGAGTACATCGGCGTGACCGTCGAAGGCCCGTTCAAGCCGGACGCCTACCGCTACTAAGCTGCTTGCAGCATTCGGCTGTCACTAGTTTTGAACGATGCCCAAGCCAGATCGGCCATCACCGATCTGGCTTTTACTTGCAGCTTGAAGCTTGAGGCTTGGAGCTGAGGAGCCAACGATGTCCCAGGAACGCCGCTACAGTTTCGAGTTCTTCCCCACCAAGACCGACGCCGGCCATGAAAAGCTGATGGCCGTCGCCCGCCAGTTGGCCACCTACAACCCCGACTTCTTCTCCTGCACCTACGGCGCCGGCGGCTCGACCCGCGACCGCACGCTGAACACCGTGCTGCAGCTGGAAAGCGAGGCCAAGGTCGCCGCCGCGCCGCACCTGTCGTGCGTCGGTGACACCAAGGCAGAGCTGCGGGCGCTGATCGACCAGTACAAGGCTGCCGGCATCAAGCGCATCGTCGCCCTGCGTGGCGACCTGCCGTCGGGCATGGGCATGGCAAGCGGCGAGTTGCGCCACGCCAGCGACCTGGTCGAGTTCATCCGCCAGGAAAGCGGTGACCACTTCCACCTGGAAGTCGCCGCCTACCCGGAGATGCATCCGCAGGCACGCAACTTCGAGGACGACCTGGCCAACTTCGTGCACAAGGTCAAGGCCGGTGCGGACAGCGCCATCACCCAGTACTTCTTCAACGCCGACAGCTACTTCTACTTCGTCGAGCGCGTGCAGAAGCTGGGCGTGGATATCCCGGTGGTGCCCGGCATCATGCCGATCACCAACTACAGCAAACTGGCGCGTTTCTCCGACGCCTGCGGCGCCGAGATCCCACGCTGGATCCGCAAACAGCTGGAAGCCTACGCCGACGACGCCGCGAGCATCCAGGCCTTCGGCGAGGAGGTGATCTCCCGTATGTGCGACGAGCTGCTGCAAGGCGGCGCACCGGGTCTGCACTTCTATACGCTGAACCAAGCCGAACCGAGCCTGGCGATCTGGAACAACCTCAAGCTGCCACGCTGAAACAATTCGGTAAAAACTGTTTAAGAAATGATTAAGGCTTCAATTGTAAATTGAGGCCTTGTTCATTCAGCAATCCACAGGCCTCGCTGCGATGTCCTCGCCCCACACCCCGCAACTCGTCTACCTGGCCTTCGGCCCGGCCACGTACCACCAGGAAGCCTGCTTCAGTATCGTCAGCGCCCTGACCCACCTGCCACCCGGTCAGGCCCTGGACATTCAGGTCCACACCGACAACCCCGCGCCCTACACCGGGCTGCCGGTCAGCGTGCACCACCTCGACGAAGCCACCCGCCAGGCCTGGAACCAGCCCCATGGCTATCACTTTCGCAGCAAGCACGTGCTATTGCGCCAAGTGCTCACCCAACACGCCAGGGCGGTGCTGATCGACACCGACACCTTTTTCCGCACCTCGCCCCTGGCGCTGTTCGACCGCGTCGGGCCAGGCCGGCTGCTGTGCAATGCCTTCGGTGCGCGCTACGGTGAAAACCAGCAGTGCCCGTTGTACAAGAACCTGCTGCCGCTCTTGCAGGCCCGCGGCCTGGCCGACAGCCAGATGCCGCTGCTCAACTCCGGGGTAATCGGCCTCGACGCCCAGGATGCCGCCACGCTCGACCACTCCATCGCCTTGATGGACGAGCTGCACCCATTGGCCCCCGAGGCCTACACGCTCGAAGAGTTCTGCCTGGCGATAGCCGCCTATCGCAGGCTGGAGGTCGCGGCGTGTACCGACGTCATCCATCACTACTGGAGCCGCAAGGCGCAATTTCGCGCCAAGATCCAGGCCTGGCTGCGCAAACATGGCGACGACCCGTTGGGCGATGCCGCACGGGCCGACGTCGTCCTGGTCAACGACCGGTTGCCGCGTCCACCCGCCTTGCAGCGTCTCGGCTACAAAGCCATGAGCCTGACGCTGCCGAGCCACCAGCGCCAGTTCGCCCGCGAACTGTTGTACGGCTGCTACGCCTACCCCAACGAGTTCGACCGGGCCTGTGCGCCCGCCTGGTGGGACAAGGCCCTGGAGAACTTCCACGCACGCAGTGGCCAGTTGAACGCCGAACAGCTGCGTGCCTTCCTGCGCCAGCCAGGCCTGCGCCTGACCCTGGGCACCCGTTGCGATGAAATCGAGGCACACTTGCTGCGGCGCTGAGCCTCCGGCCAGTGACATCGCGCCCCACTGGCCATCATTCGCCCGACGGCGTACCCTCGCGCCATGCCCGAATTCCCTCGTCGCCTCTGCCTCCTGCTGCTCGCCTGCCTGAGCCCGCTGGCCCAGGCAGAGCGCTTGCGCCTGGTCAGTGATGACTGGGCCCCCTACCTTTACCAGTTCCATGGCCGACCCGCCGGCATCGACTACGAAGTCACCACCGAGGTGTTCAAGCGCCTGGGCATCGAGGTGGACTGGGAATTCCTGCCCTGGAAGCGGTGTTTGGCGATGGCCGAGCAAGGGCTGGCCGACGGGGTGATGGACATCTTCCAGCTCGACTCGCGCAAGCCCTACCTGGCCTACCCGGACGAGCCCATGTCGACGGTGGAGTTCGTGCTGTTCCAGACCACCATCCGCCGCCACGCCGTGGAGCGTCTGGAAGACCTCGCCGGCCTGACCGTCGGCACCTCGCCCGGCTACGCCTACGGCAGCGGTTTCAACGACTCGCCGCTGTTCCGCCGCGAGGCGGCCCCCACCCACGAGGCGAATTTCGGCAAGCTGGTGCTGGGCCGTATCGACCTGCTGATCACCGACCGCCGCGTGGGCCGCTACCTGCGCCAGCATCTGGGGTTGGAAAGCCAAGTCGAGGAGCTGCCACTGGTGATCAGCCGCCAGGCCCAGTACCTGGGCCTGGCGCGCAAACCAGGTCGCGAACAACTGGCCGCGCAGTTCTCCGAAACCCTGCGACGTTTCAAGCAGGAGCCGGCTTTCGCGGCGATCAGCGCCCGCTACGAGGATGGCAACGGCGAATTTCCTGCCGCCGTTGAGCAGCAGGAGCGCGGCACGCCGCAATAGCTCTGTTATACTCGGGCCTTCCCGCCCGGCTCACGCCCGGACGCTCGGCCTCGCAACCGGCATCTCGACCCGCAGCGACGCACCTCTGGTGCCCGCCTGCAGCCTCCAGGATGCGCAGTGGAAGCCCAGCTGGACCGGACGCGATCGCATCCCTCCGATGCCCGTCGCGCCAGGCAGAACACCCCACAGGGCCCAGCCCCCACGAGAACAGGATTGCCCATGTCCTTTGCTTCCCTCGGTCTCTCCGAGGCTCTTGTCCGCGCTATCGAGGCAGCGGGCTATACCCAGCCGACCCCTGTGCAACAGCGGGCCATTCCCGCCGTGTTGCAAGGCCGTGACCTGATGGTTGCCGCCCAGACGGGTACCGGTAAGACCGGCGGCTTCGCCTTGCCAATCCTCGAGCGCCTGTTCCCCGGCGGCCACCCCGACAAGTCCCAGCGCCACGGCCCGCGCCAGCCGCGCGTGCTGGTGCTGACCCCGACCCGCGAGCTGGCGGCCCAGGTGCACGACAGCTTCAAGGTCTATGCCCGTGACCTGCACTTCATCAGCGCCTGCATCTTCGGCGGCGTCGGCATGAACCCGCAGGTGCAGGCCATGGCCAAGGGCGTCGACGTGCTGGTGGCCTGCCCTGGTCGCCTGCTGGACCTCGCCGGCCAAGGCAGCGTCGACCTGTCCAAGGTCGAGATCCTGGTGCTCGACGAAGCCGACCGCATGCTCGACATGGGCTTCATCCACGACGTCAAGAAAGTCCTCGCGCGCCTGCCGGCCAAGCGCCAGAACCTGCTGTTCTCGGCGACCTTCTCCAAGGACATCACCGACCTCGCCGACAAGCTGTTGCATAACCCCGAGCGCATCGAGGTCACGCCGCCGAACACCACCGTCGAGCGTATCGAACAGCGTGTCTACCGCCTGGCCGCCAGCCACAAGCGCGCCTTGCTGGCGCACCTGATCACCTTGGGCGCCTGGGAACAGGTGCTGGTGTTCACCCGTACCAAGCACGGCGCCAACCGCCTGGCCGAGTACCTGGAAAAGCACGGCCTGACCGCCGCCGCGATCCACGGCAACAAGAGCCAGAACGCCCGCACCAAGGCCCTGGCCGACTTCAAGGCCAACAGCGTGCGCGTCCTGGTCGCCACCGACATCGCCGCCCGCGGCCTGGACATCGACCAACTGCCCCACGTGGTCAACTTCGAGTTGCCCAACGTCGAGGAAGACTACGTGCACCGTATCGGCCGCACCGGCCGTGCAGGTCGCTCGGGCGAGGCCATCTCGCTGGTGGCGCCGGACGAAGAGAAGCTGCTCAAGAGCATCGAGCGCGTCACCCGGCAGAAAATCCCCGATGGCGACCTGATGGGCTTCGACGCCTCGCAAGTCGAAGCCGAGAAGCCGGAGGTGCGTGAGCGCCAGCAGAACAACGGCCGTGACGGTCGCAACCAGCAGCAGCGCGCCGAAGGCGGTAAGGACGGCGGTGGCCGCAAGGACAAGGGCAAGGACAAAGGCAAGGCCAAGCAGCAGGCGGCCGACAAGCCGGCCGACGGCGAGAAGGCCGGCGACAAGGCGCAAAAGCCCAAGCAGCAACAGCCGAACAAGCAGCGCGAGCGCAAACCACGCCAGCAGCAGGCCGCGCAAGGCCAGGGCGGCGTCCCGCAGGCCCCTGCCAACCGTGATCCGGAAGAGTTCCTGGACGACGACGTCGACAACTTCGGCAACCGCGCCGACTACGTCAGCCCGTACCAGAATGCCAAGGGCCAGGGCCGTAATCGCCGCCCAGGCGCCAACGGCGGCGGTGGCCAGAACCAAGGCCAGCGCAACGGCGCCGGTCAAGGCCAGGGTCGCGGCAACGGCGGTGGCCAGCGTCAGGGCCAAGGCCAAGGCCAAGGCCAGGGTCAAGGTTCCGGCGAGAAGCGTGCGCGTAACAACGGTGGCGCCAGCAACGGTGGCGGTCGCCGCGACGGCAATGCCGGCCGTGGTCGCACCAATGGCCGTGACGACAGCGCTCGCCAGGAACCGGCGGTGCGCAACCCGCGTGAAGCGCAGCAGCAGCCGGTGATCATCCGCAAGGAATCCAAGCTCGACCGTTACCCGACGCCCGAGCAACTGGATGACCTGCCAAGCCGCCCACGCGGCGAGCGCCCGGCCCTGCTGACCCGCAAGGGTTCGTAAGCCCCGCGCCAACGAAAACGCCGCCCAATCGGGCGGCGTTTTCGTTGGCATTGCGTGATATTCATCGCGGGGCAAGCACGCGCCTACAGGTGCTGCGCTACACCGCCAGCCTTCGCCGGCGGCGCCCCCTGCATCACTTCTGCTTCACACCTTCCAGGCTGATATCCAGGTCCAGGGTCTGCGAAGTCGGGCCTGGGCCCTTGATGCCGAAATCATTCAGGTTCAGCGTGGTCTTGGCGTTGAAACCTGCGCGCTCACCGCCCCATGGGTCCTTGCCCTCACCGTTGAACACGGCCTTGAAAGTGACCGGCTTGGTCACGCCATGCAGGGTCAGGTCGCCGGTCACGTCGGCGGTCTTGTCACCGGTGGACTTGACGCTGGTGGAGACGAACTTGGCGTCCGGGTACTTCTTCACGTCGAGGAAGTCGGCGCTGGCGATGTGCTTGTCACGCTCGGCGTGGTTCGACCACAGGCTGGCGGTCTTCAGGTCGACATTGATCTTGCTGGCTTCAGGCTTGGCGCTGTCCCAGGTGAAGTTGCCGTCGAAGTCCTTGAAGGTACCGTGGATGAAGCTGTAGCCCAGGTGGCTGATCTTCCAGTCGACGAAGGCGTGCTGGCCTTCCTTGTCGATCTTGTATTCGGCAGCCATGGCCTGGCCGGCGGAAATCAGAGCGGTACCGAGCGCCAGAGCGGCAAAAGTCTTTTTCAACATCGTTACTTCCTTCCTTTGCAATTGAGGTTGAGAGTCAAGCTTTGCGGCCCAGCATGCGGGTGAGGGTCGCGTCACGGTCGATGAAATGGTGCTTGAGCGCTGCCAGGGCATGCAGGCCGGCGAAAATCACCAACCCCCATGCCAGGTAGAGGTGAATGACCCCGGCGGTATCGGCCTGGTCAGGCAGGTTGCTGACCAGCGCCGGCACTTCGAACAAGTCGAAGACCGGGATGCCGACACCGTCGGCGGTGGAGATCAGGTAACCGGCGCCCATCACCGCGAACAGGCCCAGGTACAGCGCCAGGTGACCGAGTTTGGCAGCCCCACGGGTCAAAGGGCCATGGTTGGCGGGTGCCGGTGGGGGTGGGCTGACGAAGCGCCAGATCACCCGCAACGACATGGCAGCCAGCAGTACCAGGCCGATGCTCTTGTGCAGGTCGGGGCCAGCCTTGCGCCAGGGGTCGTAGTAGTCGAGGCCGACCATCCACAGGCCCAGGGCGAACAAACCGAACACTGCCAAGGCCACGCCCCAGTGCAGGATGATGCTGATCAAACCGTAGCGGGAAGCTGAGTTGCGAAGTTGCATGGTGGCGTGTTTCCCCGTGAAAGCCGAGCACAAGATTAACGCTTAAAAGATCGAATAAAAGACTAAAAATCCGCTTTGGATCATCAGAAAAATCGATACTTTATTCTGCTAGGGCGCTATTAAGGAAACATTAACGATAGACAAGAGGGAAGTATTTGCCAGAGATGCCTCATCGCCGGGCAAGCACGCGCCTACAGATTCACCGCCGTCCTTGAGACTACGGGGTACCTGTAGGCGCGGGCCTGCCCCAATGAGGCCAGGGCAGGCGCTAAAGCATCAACCGGCCTTGGCTTGTGCGTTGGCCGCCGGTTTCTTGGCAGGCTCGGCCTTTTTCGCCGGCGCCGGTTTCTGCGCTTGCTTGGCCGCCGGCTTGTGCGCCGCGGCAGGTTTGGCCGGTGCGGCCTTCACGGACGCGGCCTTGGCCGGTTCTTCCTTGACCACCGGCGCTGGCGCAGGCGCAGCGGCTGGCGCGGGTGCCGGAGCCACCGCCGGTGCCGGCTCTTCGGTCTTGGCCACTGGCTCGAGCTTGGCCGGCGTCTTGTCGTCACTGCCGAACATCCGCGAGAAGAAGCCCGGTTTGTCCTGCTTGGCGTCCTCCACTTTCACCGGCTCGGACTTGGCGGGTGCCTTATCGGAAGCGCCGCCGAACATATTGGAGAAGAACCCGCCTTTGTCTTTCCCTGCCACCGCTCCCGCAGCCGCGCCAGCCGCTGCTGCGGCGACCGGTGCCGCCTTGGCCGGATCGAACGACTTGCCGGCCGCCAGGTCCTGCACCTGGCTGGCCGCACGCTGGCCACTGCGCAGGGCGCCTTCCAGGGTGCCGGGGTACAGCGCGTCGGTGTGCTCGCCGGCGAAGGCGATACGCTGCACCGGGCGCTCCCACAGGCGCCAGTACTTGCTGATCTGCCCTGGGCCATAGGCCAAGTAGGCCCCGCCGGTTCCAGCGTCGGTACTGTAGCGCTTGACCTCGTAGCCAGTGAACGCGCCCCGGGCTTGCGGGTAGAAGGCGTGCAGGCGAATCAGCACCTGGTCGACCATCTGCTTGTCGCCGAACGCCTGCAGCAGGCGGGCGTTGTCGCCAGACAGGTTGATCACCACGTTGGCCCCGCCCTTGAGCGCGGGCTCGATCCACAGCATGCCCAGGCCGGTGTTGCTGAAGATCTCGCCCGACATGCGCGAACGGCTCTCCCATACCGGGCTCTTGAACTTGAGCATCAGCTGGTCGCGCCAGCCGTAGTTGGTGCCCTTGAGCGCCGCCAGGTGCTGGCTGTCCAGCCCCGGGGTCATCTGGATCTTGGCCAGCGCGCGCAACGGCACGGCCAGCACCAGGTAATCGGCCTGGTAGCCGACGGTGCCGACCTTCACGGTCACGCCGTCCTTGTCCTGGACGACGGCCGATACTGGCGAGTTGGTCTTGATGGTCTTGAGCTGCTTGACGAACGCCTGGGCCAGTACCGGGCTGCCGCCGGGCAGGCGCGCGGCGCGCAGGTCGCGGTCGCCGACGCCGCGATAGACGCGGTTCTGCTGAGCGAAGTAGAGCAGCGACAGGCGCGACGGCTCGTCGTAGCGGGTGCGGATCTGCTGGTTGACCAGCTGGCGTGCGGTGGCGGGCAGTTGCAGCTTGTCGAGCCAGGTGGAGACGTTCATCTGGTCGAGGGCGAACAGCGTGCTGTTGGCCGCCGGGTTGAGCGGGTCGTCGATCGAGCGGGCGAGGTCGTCGAGGGTCTTCTCGTAGCGTTTGATCGCCTCGGCGGTGGCCGGTTGCTTGGTGGCCAGGTCGGTGGCGCTGAAGTATTCGCCGTCGATCAGGTAGCCGGGGGTGCGCACGAACTCCGGCGCGGGCAGTGTTTCCAGCTTGAAACGCTCCAGGTACTGGGTCAGCACGGGCTGGGTCTTGCCGTTACCGATCCATTCGCTGGTGGCCAGGCCCGAACGGCCACCCATGCCCGCCTTGGCTTCCAGCAGGGTGACCTGCCAACCCTTGGCTTGCAGTTCATAAGCCGCGGTGAGACCGGCCAGGCCGCCACCCACCACGATTGCCGTAGGTGTCTTGTCCTTGGCCAGCGCGGCGCCGCTGGACACACCAATCAATACCAACGCGCACAGGCGCACCCAAGCAGCAGCCATGTCGGCGAACTCCGGAAAGAGGGATGGAAACGAGGGGAAGGAATACCCCGGGAAGATGCGTTAAGAATACGTCAGGTCTGGGGGCGCTGCCAGCACAGGGCTATCAAGTGCCTCGTCGGGTTAGATTTTTTTGTTGTAGCGGATGGCCCTATCGCGGGGCAGGCCTGCGCCCACGGGCACCCCGCAGGTTCCGAAAGCCGTGGGCACCTGTGGGCGCGGGCTCGCCCCAATAGGGCCGGTACAGAAAAACAGGGAAGGTTGTCCCAACCGGTGGCTTTGCTTAGGCTTGTGCCGTCCTACATGCCACACCCCCAGGAGACGGTGCCCATGGGCCTCAATCAACAGTGGATGCAACGCGACCTCAAGGTCCTGTGGCACCCCTGCACGCAGATGAAAGACCACGAGCAGCTGCCGCTGATCCCGATAAAGCGCGGCGAAGGTGTGTGGCTGGAAGATTTCGACGGCAAGCGCTACCTCGACGCGGTCAGTTCCTGGTGGGTCAACGTGTTCGGCCACGCCAACCCGCGCATCAACCAGCGCATCAAGGACCAGGTCGACCAGCTGGAGCACGTGATCCTCGCCGGCTTCAGCCATCAGCCGGTGATCGAGCTGTCCGAACGCCTGGTGGCCATGACCCCGGCCGGCCTGGACCGGGTGTTCTACGCCGACAACGGCTCGTCGTGCATCGAAGTGGCGCTGAAGATGAGCTTCCACTACTGGCAGAACAAGGGCCAGCCGCAGAAGAAGCGCTTCGTCACCCTGACCAACAGCTACCACGGCGAAACCATCGCGGCGATGTCGGTGGGCGATGTGCCGCTGTTCACCGAGACCTACAAGGCGCTGCTGCTCGACACGATCAAGGTGCCGAGCCCCGACTGCTACCTGCGCCCGGACGGCATGGGCTGGGAAGAGCACTCCCGCAACCTGTTCGCCGCCATGGAACAGACCCTGGCCGAGCATCACGCCAGCGTCGCCGCAGTGATCGTCGAGCCGCTGATCCAGGGCGCGGGCGGCATGCGCATGTACCACCCGGTGTACCTCAAGCTGCTGCGCGAGGCCTGCGACCGCTATGGCGTGCACCTGATCCACGACGAGATCGCCGTGGGCTTCGGCCGCACCGGCACGATGTTCGCCTGCGAGCAGGCCGGCATCCGCCCGGACTTCCTCTGCCTGTCCAAGGCCCTGACCGGCGGTTACCTGCCGCTGGCCGCGTGCCTGACCACCGACGATGTGTACCAGGCGTTCTACGACGACTACCCGACCCTGCGCGCCTTCCTCCATTCGCACAGCTACACCGGCAACCCGCTGGCCTGTGCCGCCGCGCTGGCGACCTTGGACATCTTCGCCGAGGACAACGTGATCGAGGCCAACAAGGCCTTGTCGGTGCGCATGGCCAGCGCCACCGCGCACCTGGTCGAGCACCCGCACGTGGCCGAGGTGCGCCAGACCGGCATGGCCCTGGCCATCGAGATGGTCCAGGACAAGGCCGGCAAGGTCGCCTACCCCTGGCAGGAGCGACGCGGCCTGAAGGTGTTCGAGCACGCCCTGACCCGTGGCGCGCTGCTGCGGCCGTTGGGCAGCGTGGTGTACTTCCTGCCGCCTTACGTGATCACCCCGGAGCAGATCGACTTCCTTGCCGAGGTGGCCAGCGAAGGCATCGACATCGCCACGCGTGGCAGCGTCAGCGTGGCCGTGCCGGCCGACTTCCACCCCGACTTCCGCGACCCGGGCTGAGCCTCAAGCCCTCCGAAGCCCGCCCCCACAGGGGCCACGTCCACCCTTTACCCCGAGCTGAACCATGCGCCTGTCCCGCTTCTTCATCGACGCCCCCCTCGCCCTCGGCGAACACGACCTCCCCGAGGCCCAGGCCCACTACATCGGCCGTGTGCTGCGCATGAGCGCCGGCGACGCCGTGCAGCTGTTCGACGGCAGCGGCCAGGAGTACCTCGGCCAGTTGCTGGAGGTCGGCAAAAAGACCGTGCGCGTGGCCCTCGACCAGGCCTTGCCCGGCCAGGCCGAATCGCCGCTGCATCTCCATCTGGGCCAGGGCCTGTCGCGCGGCGAGCGCATGGACTGGGCGATCCAGAAGGCCACCGAGCTTGGCGTCGGCGAAATCACACCGATCGTGAGCGAACGTTGTGAAGTACGCCTGAAAGATGAGCGTGCCGACAAGCGCCTGGCCCACTGGCGCCAAGTGGCGATCAGCGCCTGCGAGCAGTGCGGCCGCTCGAGCGTGCCGCTGATCCACCCGCCGGTGACGCTGGCCGAATGGCTCAAGAGCGCCGAAGCCGACCTCAAGCTGGTGCTGCACCCGGTAGCCGAACCGCTGACGAGCCACGCAAAGCCCGCCCGCCTGGCCTTCCTGATCGGCCCCGAGGGCGGCCTGAGCGATGCCGAAGTGGAGCAGGCCAAGGCCAGCGGCTTCCACGCCGCCCGCCTCGGCCCGCGCGTGCTGCGCACCGAAACCGCGCCGGTGGTGGCATTGGCGGTGGCGCAACAGCTATGGGGCGATTTCTAACGCACGTAGAAGAACACCGCCACGAAGTGCATCAGGCTGCCGGCAATCACGAACAGGTGCCAGATGCCATGCCAGTGGCGGAAGCGGCTGTCGAAGGCGAAGAAAATGATTCCGACGGTGTAGAACACCCCGCCGGCCGCCAACCAGGCGAAGCCAGCGGCGCCGAGGCTGGCGAGCAGCGGCTGGACCGCCACCAGGACGATCCAGCCCATCAGCGCGTAGATGATGATCGACAGGATGCGCGCCTCGGAGCGCGGCTTGATCTCCTGCAACATGCCCACCAGCGCCAACCCCCAGACGATGCCGAACAGGCTCCAACCCCAGGGCCCACGCAGGGTGACGAGGCAGAACGGCGTGTAGCTGCCGGCGATCAGCAGGTAGATCGACAGGTGGTCGAGCTTGCGCATGATCACCTTCGCCCGCCCACGGGTGCTGTGGTAGAGGGTGGAGATGCTGTAGAGCAGCAGCAAGGTAAAGCCGTAGATGGAGAAGCTGACGATCTTCCAGGGGTCGCCCTGCAAGCCCGCGACGACGATCAGCCAGATCGCGCCGATGCAGGCCAGTACCGCGCCCACCAGGTGGGTCCAGGCATTGAAGCGTTCACCGTAGTACATGCAGGCATGGACCTCCTGAAGGCCAGTGGGTTCCTGATGGGGCGGCGGTGTCTGCCTCGCGCGGCAAGCCCGCGTCTTTGAAGAACACCCGCCTACCCGGCAACGGATTGCAAATCCGCGTCACGCACCAACCGCTCCAACCCCGCCAGGTCCGGCACCCGCGCCACCAACTCACCGACCTGCACCGCCGCCAACTCCAGCGCCCCCAACGGCACATCCACGTAGTTGAGCTGGCTGTCGAGCTTGCACGAACGCGGAATCCCCTGCAGCAACACCGCCAGATAACGCAGCCCGGTATCCCCCAGGGCATTGAGCACCACCACCCGTGCCCGCTCACCGCAGGGCGTTTCGCCGCCACAGGCAGCCTCGAAACCGATCAGCGGCAAGCGCTGCTGGCGCCAGTCGATCCAGCCCATGTGCCACAACGGCTCGAACGACTCGCACACGAACCGACGCTCACCGATCAGTTCAGCCACGGCGACGTTGGGCAACACCAGGGTCCGGTCGCCCAGGGGCAGCAGCAGCCCGGTCAGGCTGCTGCGCTGGCCGGCGATATATTCAAGCATGGGGCTGGCTCCAGTGGGCGATGCTCTGCAACAGGACCGACTCCTGGTACGGCTTGCCCAGGTAGTCGTTGACGCCGATGGCCATGGCCCGGTCGCGGTGTTTCTGCCCGGTGCGCGAGGTGATCATGATGATCGGCAGGTCGTGCAGGCGCTCGTCGCGACGCACGCGGGTGGCGACTTCGAAGCCGTCCATGCGTGGCATCTCGATGTCCAGCAACAGCACGTCGGGGCGGTGCTCCTGCAACAAAGCCATGGCGTCGACGCCGTCCTTGGCGGTCAGCACGCTCATGCCATGGCGCTCCAGCAGGCGGCTGGTGACCTTGCGCACGGTGACCGAGTCGTCCACCACCATCACCAACAGCGCACGCCGTGGCGCCGGGCCGAACAGCGTGCGCGGCGTGCCCGCATCGATCGGCAGGCGCGCCAGGCGGCGCTGCTGGCCACGCAGTTGGCCGAGCAGGTCGAGAATCAGCACCACCCGGCCATCCCCCAGCAACGTCGCCCCGGACAACCCCGGCACTGCGGCGAACTGCGGCCCCAGGCTCTTGACCACGATCTCGCGGCTCGGCGACAGGCTGTCGGCCTGGATGGCGAACGACTGCTCCTGGGCATGCACCAGCAGCACCGGCAGCGGCACGCTCTGCCCCAGCAGGCTGGGCCGGGCGACGTCCTGCAGCAGCTCGCCGAGGTAGCGCAGGTCGTACTCGTGGCCGCCATAGCGGTAGCGCGGCGGGTCGAGCTGGTAGCAGGCGTCGAGCTCGGCCGGCGGCACACGCACGATGCCCTCGATGGTGTTCAGCGGAATCGCGTACTGCTCCTCGCCCAGGTGCACGATCAGCGCGCGGTTCACCGACACGGTGAACGGCAAGCGAATCAGGAAGCGCGCGCCCTTGCCCGGGCTCGACTCGATGCTCATCGCCCCGCCCAGTTGCTTGACCTCCTCGTGCACCACGTCCATGCCCAGGCCGCGCCCGGAAATCTGGGTGATCTTCTCCGCCGTGGAGAACCCGGGCCGGAGGATGAACTGCAGGATCTCGTGGTCGCTCAACTGCGCCTGCGGCGCCAGCAGGCCACGCTTGATGGCCTTGTCGCGTACCGCCTCCAGTGGCACGCCGGCACCGTCGTCACTCATCTCGATGACGATGTCGGCACCTTCGTGCAGCAGGTTCAAGTGAATGGTGCCCTGCTCCGGCTTGCCCGCCGCCAGGCGCACCTCGCGGCTTTCCAGGCCGTGGTCGACGGCGTTGCGCAGCATGTGTTCCAGCGGCGCGACCATGCGTTCGAGGACGCTGCGGTCCAGTTCGCCCTCGGCGTTGCCGACCACCAGCTCGACCTGCTTGCCCAGTTCGCTGGCGACCTGGCGCACCACCCGTTGCAGGCGCGGCACCAGGCGCTCGAACGGCACCATCAGGGTGGCGGTCAGGCCCTCCTGCAACTGGCTGTTCACCCGCGCCTGCTGCTGTAGCAGGCTGTGCGCCTCCTGGGCGCGCTGGCTGAGGGTTTCCTTGAGGTCGAGCAGGTCGGAGGCGGACTCGAACAGCGCCCGGGACAGCTGCTGCAACAGCGAGTGGCGGTCCATCTCCAGCGGGTCGAAGTCATCGTAGGCATCACCCTCGGCCTGCCAGCGGCTGGCCAGCCGGCCCTGGGTCTCGGTGTCCAGGCGCAGCAACTGGTCGCGCATGCGCTCCAGGGTGGTTTCCATTTCGTTCAGGGCGAACTGCGCATCGTTGACCTGTTGCTCGATGCGACCGCGGATGATCGCGTGCTCGCTCGCCAGGTTGCCCAGGTCGTCGAGCAGTTCGGCATCGACCTTGACCATGTCGCCTGGCGCGCGCTCGGGCGCGGCAGCCGGGGCCTCGGCGGGCGCGGCCTCGTTCGTCACCTGGGCCGCGGCACTGTCGGTCAGGGCGGCGCTGGAGAAGTTGCGGATGTAGTCGATCAGCGCCGTGGCGGCATGCAATGGCTGGCCCAGGCGCACGGCGTCGAGCATGTGCGCCAGGCGGTCGTGGCAGTTCTGCAGCAGGCTGAACAGCGCCGGGGTCGGCGGCAGGCGCCCGGCGGCCAGCAGTTCGTAGAGGAATTCCAGTTCGTGGGCCAGGTCGCCGATAGCGGCGATCTCGACCATGCGCGCGCCGCCCTTGAGCGTGTGCAGGTCGCGCAGCAGGTTCTCCACCTCGACGCTGCTGCGCGGGTCGGCCTGCCAGCGCGCCAGGGCGGCGCCGGCGCTTTCGACGATGTCCGAGCTTTCCTCGAGGAAGACTTCCAGCAGTTCCTTGTCCGCCGGCGCCTCGGCGTCCTCACCGACCGGCTCCGGGCGCTGCGGCGCAGGCGGCGCGTGGCGCAGGTCGCGCAGCTCGCCAAGCAGCGCCACTGCCGAGCGCGGCACCTGGCCCTGTCGCAGGCTGTCGAGCATCGCACCCAGCGCCGCGTGGCTGCGTTGCAGCAGGTCGAGCAGCGCCGCGCTGGCGCCCAGGCGGCGGTCCACCAAAGCTTCGTAGAACAGCCCAAGCTCCTGGGCAAGCACTTCGATGGCACCGATCGCGGCCATCTGCGCGCCGCCCTTGAGGGTCTGCACATCGTGTTGCAGGGCCGACAGCGCCGAGGCGTTGTCGGGGTCGTGCCGCCATAGGGCCAGGGCCTGGTCGGCGCTGTCGAGGATGTCGCCGGCCTCTTCGAGGAACAGTTGCACGACCGCTGCTTCCGGCATGTCCGTCGGCGCCGCCAACGGCGTCACCCCGTCGTCGCCCACGTGGCCCAGGGCGCTGGGCGCCAGCGCGCCGTCGAGCAGGCCACGCAGGGCGGCCAGGCATTCCGGGCGCGGGGTCACTTCCTGGCCGGCGGCGATCTCGTCGAGCATATCGATCAGCGCTTCATGGGCCTGCTGGGCCAGGGTAAAGAAGCGCGCCTCAGCCACCAGGCTGCCCTCCTCCACCGCGCCGTACAGGTCGAGCAGCGCCTCGCAGACTTCGTCGACCTGCCACAGGTCGGCCTGGTGCGCGCTGTGGCCGAGGGTGGTCAGCTCGTCGAGCAGCGCGTCCAGTTCATGGCGCTCGCGCGGGTGCTCCTGCCAACGCGACAGCAGCGACTCGGCATCGAGCAGGATGTCCATGCCCTGGGCCAGGAAGCTGGCGATCAACTGCGGGTCGCGGCGGGTGCGGCGGCTGTGTTGCGGGGCGTCGCGCAGCACGGCCAGGCGGGCGTCCACTGCGTCGCCGACCTGCTCGATGAGCGAGGTGGCGCCGGGGATCGGCGCCAGCGGCGTGCTGTCGAGCTGCGCCAGGCCCAGGTGGAACAGCGAGCGTGCAGCCTCCAGCCATTCGAGGTCGGCCACCTGCAAGGGCAATTGGTGCGCCTTGCACTCCCGCGCCAGCCGGTCGAGGGCGGTGGCCAGCTCGGCCACCGGCATCACCCCGGCCATCGCGGCGCTGCCCTTGAGCGTGTGCAGGGCGCGTTGCAAGCTGTCGCTGACCGCGGTGTCCTGGCCAGCAGCGTCTTGCAGGAAGGCCTCGAGACTGGCCAGATGGCCTTGGGCCTCGTTGCGGAAGATCTCCAGCAACTGCGGGTCGAGGCCGTCGGTTTCGGCGACCGCAGGCGCATCGTTCAGCGCCAGGGCATGCAGGTGGCTGGCCAACTGCTCGACCTGGGCCAGGCGCGGCATCTGCCCGACGGCGAAATCGGCGAGCAGGTCGGGCAGGTGCACGAACACCTGCTGCAAGGCCACCTGCGCCTCGCCCGACAGGCTGATGCGCCCTTCCAGCACGCGGTTGAGCACGTGCTCGGCGCCCCAGGCCAGCTCGGCCACGCCCTGGGCGTGGACCATGCGCCCGCTGCCCTTGAGCGTGTGCAGCGCCCGGCGCAGTTCCACCAGCGCCTCGCGCAACTGGTTGTCGGCGCGCCAGCGCAGCCAGTGGCGCTCGATCTCCGGCAACAGCTCACCGGCTTCCTCGAGGAACACCTCGCGCAGTTCGTCGTCGATGCCGTCGTCCAGCGTGTTGTCCTCGGCCGGCCCCTGGCTGCACGGCACGCCGAGGGCGGCGAGGCTGGCGCAGGCCATGTCCAGGAACCGCTGGGCGTCGGCCAACGGGTCGGCCACGCGCCATTGCAGGTAGCACTCGGCAGCGCTCAGGGCGTCGGCCAGGTGGGTCAGGTCGTCCGTCGGCGGTTCGTCGTCCAGGTGCGCCAGCCAGCCCTGCACATAACCGGCGCTGGCGCCGAACACTTCGGCAGCGGCCGGCAGCATCAACATCGCCAGGGCGCCCCGCACCTGCTGCAACAGGCCCGGCAGCGGCTGTAGGCGCTGGCGCGGCCAGCCGGACTCCAGGCAATCGCCGATCAGGTCCTTGGCCTGCTGCAACACCGACAACGACTCGTTCAGCACCAACTGGCGGATGTCCGCCAACTCGCCGCCGGGCAGGCTGCCTTGAAGGATTTCCTCCAGCGGCCCGACCATGCCATTGAGGGTCGCCTCGACGTACAACAGGGCCCCGGCGACGTCCATCAGCACCGCGTCGTCCACCTCGCGCTCGCCCTGGGCCAGGGCCTGGAGGGCCAGCACCTGGTCGATGATCACCCGGCGCGGCTGCTGGAAGCCCAGCACCGCCAGGGTGTCGGCGACATGCCGCAGCGGCGCCACCAGGGCGTCCAGTTGCTCGCCCTGGTCGCGGTCACCTCGCACGAACTGGTCGAGGCGCTCCTTGATCCGCACCAGGTCATCGCACAGGGCCATCACCACCGAGCGCAGGGCATCGCGGCCCTGCCCGGCCTGCAGTTGGTCGCGCCAGTTGCCCAGCGACAGGTCGAGGTTGGCCAAGTCCGCCGCACCCGCCAGGCGCTGCGCCGCCTCGCCCATCAAGCTGCCCTGGGCCAACGGTTCGGCGCCGCGACAGCCACGCAGCTGGTTGAGCAGCGGCAGCACCACCAGTGGCAGGTCGTGGCGCGCGCCGCGCAGGCGCTCGAGGTACGGCGGCAATTGCTCCAGGCCACGGAACAACGCGCCCAGGCAGTCGCCGCGGGGGCTGACCTGACCGTCGGCCATGGCCCGCCCGAGCAGTTCCAGCTCCTCGGCCAGGCGCGCCGCGCCGCGCAGTTCTAGCATGCGCAGGCAGCCGTGCACCTGGTGCAGGTTGTCGATGAAGTATTCCAGCAGGCTCGGGTCGTCGGTCTCCCCGGTGAAGCGCTCCAGGGCCTGGCGCGCCTGGCCCAGGCAGTCGAGGATGGCCGCCTTGGTCCAGGCCAGGGCGACCGTGTCGTGACGCTCAGGGCTCACTGCGGTGACGGCCATCAGGCGCTCCTCAACGCCGCGCCGCGGCAGGCGGCAGGGTGAAGCCGGAGACCGAGCGGCGCATCTCGCTGGCCATCCTGGCCAGGTGGCGGATGCTGTCGGCAGTGGCGCCGGAGCCGGCGGAGGTCTGCGCGGTGATCTGCTGGATCACCGCCATGGTGTGGGAAATCTGCCCAGCCGACGACGTTTGCAACTGGGCGGCGTCGGAGATGCTGTGGATCAGCTCGGCGAGGTTCTGCGAAACGCCCTCGATCTCCGCCAGGGCTACCCCGGCATCCTGCGCCAGGCGCGCGCCGCGCACCACCTCGGCGGTGGTCTGCTCCATGGAGATCACCGCCTCGTTGGTGTCGGCCTGGATGGTGCGCACCAGCGCCTCGATTTGTCGGGTGGCCGACGACGAACGCTCGGCCAGGCGCTGCACCTCGTCGGCGACCACGGCAAAGCCGCGCCCGGCCTCGCCCGCCAGCGAGGCCTGGATCGCCGCGTTGAGGGCGAGGATGTTGGTCTGGTCGGCAATGTCGTCGATCAGGCTGACGATGTCGCCGATCTCCTGGGAGGACTCGCCAAGACGTTTGATCCGTTTGGCGGTGTCCTGGATCTGCTCGCGGATGTTGTCCATGCCATGGATGGTGTTGTGCACCACCTCGTTGCCCTTGTTGGCGATGGCCACCGAGCGCTCGGCGACCTTGGCCGACTCGTAGGCGTGGGCCGACACCCGGTCGATCGACTCGACCATGTCGCCCACCGCCAGCGACGCTTCGCTGATCTGGTCGGCCTGGTGCTCGGAGGCCTTGGCCAGCTGGCGCGCAGTGTTCTGCGTGTCCTGCACGGCGGCGGCGACCTGCTCGGCGCTGTGGATGATGGTCGCCACCAGGTCGCGCAGTTGGTCGACGGAATAGTTGATCGAGTCGGCGATGGCGCCGGTGAAGTCCTCGGTGACCGACACGGTGACGGTCAGGTCGCCGTCGGCCAGCTCTTCGATTTCATCGAGCAGGCGCATGATCGCCTGCTGGTTGCGCTCGTTCTTCTCGGCGGTCTCGCGCAGTTGGCGGTGGGTGGCGCGCACCATCACCAGGCCGATGAGGATGATCGAGGCCAGCGCCAGCAGGCCCAGGGCATAGCCGCCGACAGTGTCGAGGGTGCGCCCGCCGGCCAGGTTCTCGAAACCGTTGGCCAGGTGCGAAGCCTCGTCGAGCAGAGTCTGCGACAGGCTGAAGATGTTGCCGGCGGCCTCGCGCACACGCAGCAGCTCCGGCGAGGTTTCGAGGATCTCGTCCACGGAGCCGGAAACGAACTGGAACAGTTCGGCGATTTCCGCCAGCCGCGCGCGGGCATCGGGGTCTTCGACGCGGGTCACCTGGATCGCCGGGTTGCCGCCGAGCATGCCTTCGAGCACCTGGCCGAAGCGGCTGGCATCGCGGCCGAAGGCGTCGGCGGCCTGCACCGAGCTCTCGTCGCCGGCGAGCACGGTGTTGACCGAACCGAGGATGCGCTCGGCCAGCAGCAACTGGCGCTGGGCAACCGCCACCTGGTTGGCCGGGGCGCCGCTCTGCAACAGGATCTCCACCACCTTTTCGTACTCGACCTGCAACTGCGGCACGGTCTCGGCGAGGGTCGCCGCCACCTGATGCAGCGACAGCACAGTCTGCTCGCTGGCGAGGATCGTGTCGGTGTTCTTGCGCAGGTTCTCCCAGTCCTGGCGCACCGCGTCCATCTCGTCGCGGACCATGGCGGGCGCCGGTGGCAGGCCGGTGGCCTTGTCACCTTCACGCAGGTACTTCCAACGCCGCTCGAAGTCGTTGCGCGCATCCGACAGCAGCTTGAATGCCAGGGCCTTGCCGGCGGCGGCCTCGGTGGCGTTCTTGGCGATGCGCTGGGACAGCACGCGCAGCTCGCCGGCGTGGCCGATGTACTGCTTGTCGTAGTTGGCCTGGGTGTTGAGGTAGGCGAAATTGGCGAACAGCAGGATGATCGACAGGATCAGCACCACGAACAGCACGGTGATCTGCGCGGTACTGCGCGGGCGCTGGGCCACGGCGGCGGGGGCGATGGGTGCGGCGGGGTTGTTCACGGGCGGGATCCTCTACAACGCCACATCGAGAAAGCCGGGCGCCTGGGCCAGGGCGAACGGGCTGAAGATCGCCCAGTTGCGTTCACGGGGGAAATGCCCCTGGACAAAAGGCGCCGCGGCGCGGATCAACGGCTGCGGCGGTGACAGCTCGAGGCTGCTCAAGGTGAAGTGTTGCAGGCCCAGCACTTCGTCCACCAGTAGCCCGGCGAACAGGTCCTCGTGGTCCAGCACCAGCACCCGGCGCTGCTTGCCCGGCGCGGCCGGGCCGAGGCCGAAGAAGGTCGACAGGTCCATCACCGGCAGCAGCCGCCCACGCACGTTGGCCACCCCGCGCACCCAGTGCTGCACGCCCGGCACGCGGCTGCTGCGCGGTTCGCGCAGCACCTCGGCGACTTCGCCCATGGGGGCCACGAACCATTGCCCGGCGATGCGAAAACCAATGCCGCTCCACTGTTGCAGGCGCGTGTCCTGGGGCGGCTGGTCGGCCACCAGCAGGCGGCAACGACGGTCGATGTCCAGCAACAGCTCGAAGGCGGTCAGCGACGCGCCCTGGGGCCGGGTGGTCAAGCGCCCAGCACTTCGTCGAGCTTGCGGATCAGCGCCTGCTCTTCCACCGGCTTGGTGAGGAAGTCCCGCGCGCCCTGGCGCTGGGCCCAGATGCGGTCGGTCTCCTGGTCCTTGGTGGTGACCACGATCACCGGGATGGCGCTGGTCTCAGGGTCCTTGCTCAACTGGCGAGTGGCCTGGAAGCCGTTCATGCCAGGCATGACGATGTCCATCAGCACCGCGTCGGGCTTCTCCTGGCGGGCCAGGGCCACGCCATCGGCGCCGTTGTCGGCCTTGAGCACCTGGTGGCCGTGCTTTTCCAGCCACTCGGTCAATCTGTACATCTCGGTCGGCGAATCGTCGACAATCAGAACTCGGGCCATGCTGTTTCCCCAAATTAAGGAAAGGACGCCGCCAGGGCGGGCGGTGTCAGGGTGCGTGTTGTTCCTGCGCGGCGAACCCCGGTACGTGCACCCGGATCGCATCGAGCAGTTCTTCCTTGCTGAACGGTTTGGTGAGGAACTGGTCGGAGCCGACCACCCGCCCGCGGGCCTTGTCGAACAGGCCGTCGCGCGAGGACAGCAGGATCACCGGGGTGTCCTTGAAGGCGCTGTTCTGCTTGATCACGGCGCAGGTCTGGTAGCCGTCCAGGCGCGGCATCAGCACATCGACGAAGATGATCCGCGGCTTGTGGTCGACGATCTTGGCCAGGGCGTCGAAGCCGTCGCTGGCGGTGATCACCTCGCAGCCCACCTCGCCGAGCAACATCTGGGCGGTGCGGCGGATCGTGCGGGAGTCGTCGATCACCATCACCTTCAGGGGTTGTTCCATAGATGCCTTCCAGTGGGGGGGCGAGCCTCAAGCGTCGAGCTTCGAACTTCAAGAAAAAGCGAGTCGGCGGGGACATGCCTTGGCTTGCCGCTTGCAGCTCATAGCTTGCAGCTGCTTTTTTAGCACAGTCCGGGAAGGCATTCCATCCGCCCCACCCCTTGACCACGCGCGTTCGCGGCGCCACCCTGAGCCACTTTTCTTTCGTGCCATCGCGCCCTTGCGGCGCCAAGAGGAATTACCCCATGAGCGTTCGCCTCGGGATTGTCATGGACCCCATCGCGTCCATTTCCTACAAGAAGGACAGCTCGCTGGCCATGCTGCTGGCGGCCCAGGAGCGCGGCTGGAGCCTGTTCTACATGGAGCAGCGCGACCTCTACCTGGGCGTCGGCCAGGCCCGCGCGCGGATGCGCCCGCTGAAGGTGTTCGCCGACCCGGCGCGCTGGTTCGAGCTGGGCGACGAGCAAGACACCCCGCTGGCCGAGCTGGACGTGGTTCTGATGCGCAAGGACCCGCCCTTCGACATGGAGTTCGTCTACAGCACCTACCTGCTGGAGCAGGCCGAGCGTGAAGGCGTGCTGGTGGTCAACAAGCCGCAGAGCCTGCGCGACTGCAACGAGAAGCTGTTCGCCACGCAGTTCCCGCAGTGCATGGCGCCGACCCTGGTCAGCCGCCGCGCCGATATCCTGCGCGAATTCGCCGCCACCCATGGCGACGTGATCCTCAAGCCGCTGGACGGCATGGGCGGCGCCTCGGTGTTCCGCCACCGCCAGGGCGACCCGAACCTCTCGGTGATCCTCGAGACCCTGACCCAGCATGGCAACCAGCAGATCATGGCGCAGGCCTTCCTGCCGGAAATCAAGGACGGCGACAAGCGCATCCTGATGATCGACGGCGAGCCGGTGCCGTACTGCCTGGCGCGTATTCCGGCCAGCGGCGAGACCCGTGGCAACCTGGCCGCGGGTGGGCGTGGCGAGGCGCGCCCGCTGACCGAACGCGACCGCTGGATCGCCGCCCAGGTCGGCCCGAGCCTGCGCGAGAAGGGCCTGCTGTTCGTTGGCCTGGACGTGATCGGCGACTACCTCACCGAAATCAACGTCACCAGCCCGACCTGCATCCGCGAGATCGACGCCGCCTACAACACCGGCATCGGCGGGCAATTGATGGATGCCATTGATCGCAAGCTCAAGGCGCGCTGACCACGGACGCGGAGCAAAACCGTGGAGTGGGGTATGATGACCCGCTGCAAGCCGCAAGCTGCAAGCCGCGAGAAAAAGCAGGCAGGTGCCGAACCGCTGCCACTCCAAGCTTGCTGCTTGTAGCTCGAAGCTGACCTCTGGATACCCGATGACGCTGCCCGCCGACATCCCCGCCGACTTGCTGCCACCGCGCGTTCGCCCGGTGGACCGGCTCGGCTTTACCCTGTTCCTGGCCGCCCTGGTGCACCTGGCGCTGATCCTCGGCGTGGGCTTCACCCTCACCAAACCGGCCGAAATCCGCCAGACCCTGGACATCACCCTGGCCACCTTCAAGAGCGAGAAACCGCCCGAGAAGGCCGACTTCCAGGCCCAGGCCGACCAGCAGGGCAGCGGCACCCTGGACAAGAAGGCAGTGCCTGCCACCACCGAGGTGGCGCCGTTCCAGGACAGCAAGATCAACAAGGTCACCCCGCCGCCCGCCGCCCGCCCGGAAACCCCACCGGCGCCGGCCAAGTCGGTGGTCACCACCCAGGCGCCGAAGCCGCAGAAAGTCGCGCCCCAGCCCAAGGAAACCAAGGCCCAGCCCAAGCCCCCGGCGGCGGTGCCGGATTTCGACAGTTCGCAATTGTCGAGCCAGATCGCCAGCCTGGAGGCCGAGCTGTCCAACGAGCAGCAGCTGTACGCCAAGCGCCCGCGCATCCACCGCCTGAACGCCGCCTCGACCATGCGCGACAAGGGCGCCTGGTACAAGGAGGAGTGGCGCAAGAAGGTCGAGCGGGTCGGCAACCTCAACTACCCCGAGGAGGCACGGCGCCAGCAGATCTACGGCAACCTGCGGATGCTGGTGTCGATCAACCGCGACGGCTCGCTGTATGAAGTGCTGGTGCTGGAGTCGTCCGGCCAGCCGGTGCTCGACCAGGCGGCCCAGCGCATCGTGCGCCTGGCGGCGCCGTTCGCGCCGTTCACTGGCGACCTGGCGGAGTTCGACCGGCTGGAGATCATCCGCACCTGGCGCTTCGCCCGTGGGGACCGGTTGTCGAGCAATTGATCGGCGCGGGCTGTGCCGGCCCCATCGCGGGGCCGCTACGGGCACAGCACAGCCAGCTTGTCAGCCTCGCCACCTGACGCCACACTATCACCCATGAAAACCCTCGCCCCCAGCTACCTCAAGCATCAGTTCCTGATCGCCATGCCACACATGGCCGACCCGAACTTTGCCCAGACCCTCACCTACATCGTCGAGCACAACGCCAACGGCGCCATGGGCCTGGTGGTCAACCGCCCGCAGGAGCTGAACCTGGCCGATATCCTCGAACAGCTGCGCCCCGACGACGAGCCGCCGGCCAGCACCCTGCACGTGCCGATCTACCAGGGCGGCCCGGTGCAGACCGACCGAGGCTTCGTGCTGCACTCCAGCGAGCGCAGCTACCAGGCCACCGTCGAGCTGGAGGGGCTGTCGCTGTCCACCTCCCAGGACGTGCTGTTCGCCATCGCCGACGGCAGCGGCCCGCAAAAGAGCCTGATCACCCTCGGCTACGCCGGCTGGGAAGCCGGCCAGCTGGAAGCGGAGCTGGCCGACAACGCCTGGCTCAACTGCCCGTTCGACCCCGAGATCATCTTCGGCCTGGCCAGCGACCTGCGCCTTGAAGCCGCCGCCGCCAGCCTGGGCATCAACCTCAGCCTGCTGACCAGCCAGGCGGGTCACGCCTGATGGCCGAGTTGCGCCTGCTGCTGGGCTTCGACTACGGCACCCGGCAGATCGGCGTCGCCGTCGGCCAGGTGATCACCGGCCAGGCCCGCGAGCTGTGCACGCTGAAGGCGCAGAACGGCGTGCCGGACTGGAGCCAGGTCGAGAAGTTGATCAAGGAATGGAAACCCGACGCCATCGTCGTCGGCCTGCCGCTGAACATGGACGGCACGCCCAGCGAGATGAGCGAACGCGCCGAGAAGTTCGCCCGGCGCCTGCACGGCCGCTACAACCTGCCGGTACACACCCACGACGAACGCCTGACCACCTTCGAAGCCAAGGGCGAGCAGATGGCCCGTGGCGGCCGCCATGGCAGCTACCGCGACAACCCGGTCGACGCCATCGCCGCAGCCCTGCTGCTGCAAGGCTGGCTGGAGGCCAATACCTGATCACCCGCTTTGCCGCCGGCCTGATCGGCGCCCCAAGGAGCACGCAATGAGCCTACCCAACCCCGCCGACCTGATCCGGCAGATGGCCGTCGACCTACGCGCCCACCTGGTGCGCCGCAACATCGCCGAGCCGCGCTTCATCGGCATTCGCACCGGTGGCGTGTGGGTCGCCCAAGCCCTGCAACAGGAACTGAGCGACGCCAGCCCGCTGGGCACCCTGGACGTTTCCTTCTACCGCGACGACTTCAGCCAGAACGGCCTGCACCCGCAGGTGCGCCCGTCCGAGCTGCCCTTCGAGATCGAGGGCCAGCATCTGGTGCTGGTGGACGACGTGCTGATGAGCGGTCGCACCATACGCGCCGCGCTCAACGAGCTGTTCGACTACGGCCGCCCGGCCAGCGTGACCCTGGTGTGCCTGCTCGACCTGGATGCCGGCGAACTGCCGATCCGCCCGAACGTGCTCGGCGCGACCCTGTCGCTGGCCCCCCACGAACGGGTAAAATTGACCGGACCCACGCCGCTCGCCCTCGAGCGTCAGGACCTCGCCCCCGCATCCGCCCTTTAAGAGTCCCCCGCGATGACGCCATTTGACGCCAAGCGCCCGCTGCAGCTCAACGACCAGGGCCAGCTGCGCCACTTCCTCTCGCTCGACGGTTTGCCCCGCGAACTGCTCACCGAGATCCTCGACACCGCCGACTCGTTCCTCGAAGTCGGCGCCCGGGCCGTGAAGAAGGTCCCGCTGCTGCGCGGCAAGACCGTGTGCAACGTGTTCTTCGAGAACTCCACCCGCACCCGCACCACCTTCGAGCTGGCCGCCCAGCGCCTGTCGGCCGACGTGATCAGCCTGAATGTGTCGACCTCCTCGACCAGCAAGGGCGAGACCCTGTTCGACACCCTGCGCAACCTGGAGGCCATGGCCGCCGACATGTTCGTGGTGCGCCATTCCGACTCCGGCGCCGCGCACTTCATCGCCGAGCACGTGTGCCCGGAGGTGGCGGTGATCAACGGCGGCGACGGCCGCCACGCGCACCCGACCCAGGGCATGCTCGACATGCTGACCATCCGTCGCCACAAGGGCAGCTTCGAGAACCTCTCGGTGGCCATCGTCGGCGACATCCTGCACTCGCGCGTGGCTCGCTCGAACATGCTCGCGCTCAAGGCCCTCGGTTGCCCGGACATCCGCGTGATCGGCCCGAAGACCCTGCTGCCGGTGGGCGTCGAGCAATATGGGGTGAAGGTCTATACCGACCTGGCCCAGGGCCTGAAGGACGTCGACGTGGTGATCATGCTGCGCCTGCAGCGTGAGCGCATGGCCGGCGGCCTGCTGCCCAGCGAAGGCGAGTTCTACCGCCTGTTCGGCCTGACCACCGCGCGCCTGGCCGGCGCCAAGCCCGACGCCATCGTCATGCACCCGGGCCCGATCAACCGCGGCGTGGAGATCGAGTCGGCAGTGGCCGACGGCGCCCAGTCGGTGATCCTCAACCAGGTCACCTACGGCATCGCCGTGCGCATGGCCGTGCTGTCGATGGCCATGAGCGGGCAGAACGCGCAACGTCAACTGGACCAGGAGAACGCCCTGTGAGCCTCAGCATTCTTGGCGCCCGAGTCATCGACCCGCGCAGCGGCCTGGACACCGTCACCGACCTGCACATCGACGGCAGCCGCATCGCCGCGATCGGCGCCGCCCCCGCCGGCTTCAGCGCCAGCCGCACGCTCCAGGCCGAGGGCCTGGTGGTCGCGCCGGGCCTGGTCGACCTGGACGTCGCCCTGCGCGAGCCGGGCTACAGCCGCAAGGGCAACATCGCCAGCGAAACCCGCGCCGCCGTGGCCGGCGGCGTCACCAGCCTGTGCTGCCCGCCGCAGACCAAGCCGGTGCTGGACACCTCGGCGGTGGCCGAGCTGATCCTCGATCGCGCCCGCGAGGCCGGCAACAGCAAGGTCTACCCGGTCGGCGCCCTGACCAAGGGCCTGGACGGCGAGCAGTTGGCCGAGCTGGTGGCCCTGCGCGACACCGGTTGCGTGGCCTTCGGCAACGGCCTGAAGGAAATCCCCAACAACCGCACCCTGGCCCGCGCCCTGGAGTACGCCGCCACCTTCGACCTGACCGTGGTGTTCCACTCCCAGGACCGTGACCTGTCCCAGGGCGGCCTGGCCCACGAAGGCGCCATGGCCAGCTTCCTCGGCCTGCCGGGCATCCCCGAGAGCGCCGAGACCGTGGCCCTGGCGCGCAACCTGCTGCTGGTCGAGCAGACCGGCGTGCGCGCGCACTTCACCCAGATCACCAGCGCCCGCGGCGCGCGGCTGATCGCCCAGGCCCAGCAGCTGGGGCTGCCGGTCACCGCAGACGTGGCGCTGTACCAGTTGATCCTCACCGACGAGGCGCTGCGCGATTTCTCCAGTCTGTATCACGTGCAGCCGCCGCTGCGCACCGCCGCCGACCGCGATGGCCTGCGCGAGGCGGTGAAGTCGGGGGTGATCCAGGCGATCTCCAGCCACCACCAGCCACACGAGCGGGATGCCAAGCTGGCGCCGTTCGGTGCCACCGAGCCAGGCATCAGCAGCGTCGAGTTGCTGCTGCCGCTGGCCATGACCCTGGTGGACGACGGCCTGCTCGACCTGCCGACCCTGCTGGCACGCCTGACCAGCGGCCCGGCCCAGGCGCTGCGCCTGCCGGCGGGCGAGCTGAAGGTCGGCGGCGCGGCCGACCTGGTGCTGTTCGACCCGAACGCCTCCACCGTGGCCGGCGAGCAGTGGTACTCGCGCGGCGAGAACTGCCCGTTCATCGGCCACTGCCTGCCAGGCGCGGTGCGTTACACCCTGGTCGACGGGCACGTCTGCCACGAGGCCTGAGCCATACCCGCGCGGGGCAAACCCGCTCCTACAGGATTGCGTGATCCTTGCAGGAGCGGGCTTGCCCCGCGACACGGCCGGCACAGCCACCGCTCATCCCCTCAGGTTGAAATCCTTCCCCCCACCCCCATATGAGTCTGCAACAGGCATTTTCGCCCCGCTGCGTGGAGACTCTCCCCTTGACCACCATCGTTTCAGTCCGCCGCCACGGCAAAGTCGTCATGGGCGGCGACGGCCAGGTTTCCCTCGGCAATACCGTGATGAAAGGCAACGCCAAGAAGGTGCGCCGCCTGTACAACGGCGAGGTCATCGCCGGCTTCGCCGGTGCCACCGCCGATGCCTTCACCCTGTTCGAGCGCTTCGAAGCCCAGTTGCAGAAACATTCCGGCCACCTGGTGCGCGCCGCCGTCGAGCTGGCCAAGGAATGGCGCACCGACCGTACCCTCAGCCGCCTGGAGGCCATGCTGGCGGTGGCCAACAAGGACGCCTCGCTGATCATCACCGGCAACGGTGACGTGGTCGAACCCGAGGACGGCCTGATCGCCATGGGTTCCGGCGGCGCCTACGCCCAGGCCGCAGCCCGCGCCCTGCTGAACAAGACCGACCTCTCGGCACGCGAAATCGCCGAAACCGCCCTGAACATCGCCGGCGACATCTGCGTGTTCACCAACCACAACCTGACCATCGAGGAGCAGGACCTGGCGCAGTGATCAGCTGTTCTGGCGCCCTCTCCCGGTGAGGGGGCTTTTCCACGCTGACCCACTGCGCCCGAGGACCATATTCATCATGTCCATGACCCCCCGCGAGATCGTCCACGAACTCAACCGCCACATCATCGGCCAGGACGACGCCAAGCGCGCCGTGGCCATCGCCCTGCGCAACCGCTGGCGGCGCATGCAACTGCCGGCCGAGCTGCGCGCCGAAGTCACGCCGAAGAACATCCTGATGATCGGCCCCACCGGCGTGGGCAAGACCGAAATCGCCCGGCGCCTGGCCAAACTGGCCAATGCACCGTTCATCAAGGTCGAGGCGACCAAGTTCACCGAAGTCGGCTACGTCGGCCGCGATGTCGAGTCGATCATCCGCGACCTGGCCGATGCCGCGCTGAAGATGCTGCGCGAGCAGGAAATCGTGCGCGTGCGCCACCGCGCCGAAGACGCCGCCGAAGACCGCATCCTCGACGCCCTGCTGCCGCAGGCGCGGGTCAGCAGCTTCAACGAGGAAGCCCAGCCGTCGAGCAGCGACTCCAACACCCGCCAGCTGTTCCGCAAGCGCCTGCGCGAAGGCCAGCTGGACGACAAGGAAATCGAGATCGAAGTCGCCGAGAACATGGGCGTCGAGATCGCCGCGCCGCCCGGCATGGAAGAGATGACCAACCAGTTGCAGAGCCTGTTCGCCAACATGGGCAAGGGCAAGCGCAAGACCCGCAAGCTGAAGGTCAAGGAAGCGCTGAAGATGGTCCGCGACGAAGAGGCGAGCCGCCTGGTCAACGAGGAAGAGCTCAAGGGCAAGGCCCTGGAAGCGGTCGAGCAACACGGCATCGTGTTCATCGACGAGATCGACAAGGTGGCCAAGCGTGGCAACGTCGGTGGCGCCGATGTCTCCCGCGAGGGTGTGCAGCGTGACCTGCTGCCGTTGATCGAGGGCTGCACGGTCAACACCAAACTGGGCATGGTCAAGACCGACCACATCCTGTTCATCGCTTCCGGCGCGTTCCACCTGAGCAAGCCAAGCGACCTGGTGCCCGAGCTGCAAGGCCGCCTGCCGATCCGTGTCGAGCTCAAGGCCCTGACCCCGGAAGACTTCGAGCGCATCCTCAAGGAGCCGCACGCCTCGTTGACCGAGCAATACCGCGAGCTGCTCAAGACCGAGGGCCTGAACATCGAGTTCGCCGCCGACGGCATCAAGCGCCTGGCCGAGATCGCCTACCAGGTCAACGAGAAGACCGAGAACATCGGTGCGCGCCGCCTGCACACCCTGCTCGAGCGCCTGCTCGAAGAGGTGTCGTTCAGCGCCGGCGACCTGGCCAGCGTGCATGACGAGGCGCCGATCCACATCGACGCGGCGTACGTCAACAGCCACCTCGGCGAGCTGGCGCAGAACGAAGACCTGTCGCGCTACATCCTGTAAGCGCGAGCCACAAGCGGCAAGCGACCAGTTGATCTGCGTCGCTTGCGGCAAACCGGCCGAATGATTTTTCCGCGATGGCTTGAATATCGACTCTCGTAGCTTGAAGCTTGAAGCTTGCCGCTAAACGAGACCCCGCCATGGCCCGCCTGCCCACCGCCATCAACCTGCACAAAGCCTCGAAAACCCTGACCCTCACCTATGCCCCCGGCGAGGTCTACCACCTGCCCGCCGAGTTCCTGCGGGTGCACTCCCCTTCCGCCGAAGTCCAGGGCCACGGCAAACCCATCCTGCAATTCGGCAAGGTCGACGTCGGCCTCAGCGCCCTCGAGCCTGCCGGCCAGTACGCACTGAAACTGACCTTCGACGACGGCCATGACAGCGGCCTGTTCACCTGGGAGTACCTCGAGCAACTGTGCCTGCGCCAGGAGCAACTGTGGGCCGAGTACCTCGACGAACTGCACAAGGCCGGCAAATCCCGCGACCCGGCCGAGTCGGTGGTGAAACTGATGCTCTAGCGCAAGGCTTCCCAGCTTTAGAGCGCATTTTCTAATCTCATCTGCTTGAATGCCTGGATGACAGCCCACGAAGGGTTGTCTTGCGCATTACATGAAAGTCGGGTAACCAATGGAACTGGCAAGTTCCCTGCATCGTTTGCTGTGCTGCATGAACGAACAGGGCCAGGCCGGTATGTAGAGGTCGCGAGCGAAAGCAGGCTGTCTTCACACGCAGAAAAACCCGCCGCTCATCACCGTTTGCATCCGGTCCGCAACCGCTGTTCGTTATCACTGGTCACCCGAGCAGCAGTACCGGCATTCGCCTGTGTACCCGCCACAGTCAACCGGTACTCGTCTCAGGACAACGGAGCGTCGTAGATGAGTAACAAGAACAACGATGAGCTGCAGCGGCAGGCCTCGGAAAACACCCTGGGGCTGAACCCGGTCATCGGTATCCGCCGCAAGGACCTGCTGACTTCGGCGCGGACCGTGCTGCGCCAGGCGGTTCGCCAACCGCTGCACAGCGCCAAGCACGTGGCGCATTTCGGCCTGGAACTGAAAAACGTGCTGCTGGGCAAGTCCGCCCTGCAGCCGGAAAACGACGACCGCCGCTTCAACGACCCGGCCTGGAACCAGAACCCCCTGTACCGGCGCTACCTGCAGACCTACCTGGCGTGGCGCAAGGAACTCAACGACTGGATTGGCGAGAGCAATCTGTCGCCGCAGGACATCAGCCGCGGCCAGTTCGTCATCAACCTGATGACCGAAGCCATGGCCCCGACCAACACCCTGGCCAACCCGCAGGCGGTCAAGCGCTTCTTCGAGACCGGCGGCAAGAGCCTGCTCGACGGCCTCTCCAACCTGGCCAAGGACATGGTCAACAACGGTGGCATGCCCAGCCAGGTGAACATGGACGCCTTCGAGGTGGGCAAGAACCTGGGCACCAGCGAGGGCGCGGTGGTCTACCGCAACGACGTGCTGGAGCTGATCCAGTACCGCCCGATCACCGAGCAGGTGCATGCCCGCCCACTGCTGGTGGTGCCGCCGCAGATCAACAAGTTCTACGTCTTCGACCTGAGCCCGGAGAAGAGCCTGGCGCGCTTCTGCCTGCGCTCCAACCAGCAGACCTTCATCGTCAGCTGGCGCAACCCGACCAAGGCCCAGCGCGAATGGGGCCTGTCTACCTACATCGACGCACTCAAGGAGGCGGTCGACGCGGTGCTGGCGATCACCGGCGCCAAGGACCTGAACATGCTCGGCGCGTGCTCCGGCGGCATCACCTGCACGGCGCTCGTGGGCCATTACGCGGCGATCGGCGAGAGCAAGGTGAACGCCCTGACCCTGCTGGTCAGCGTGCTCGACACCACGGTCGACACCCAGGTCGCGCTGTTCGTCGACGAGCAGACCCTGGAGGCGGCCAAGCGCCACTCCTACCAGGCCGGCGTGCTCGAAGGCAGCGACATGGCCAAGGTGTTCGCCTGGATGCGCCCCAACGACCTGATCTGGAACTACTGGGTCAACAACTACCTGCTCGGCAACCCGCCGCCGATCTTCGACATCCTGTTCTGGAACAACGACACCACGCGACTGCCCGCCGCCTTCCACGGCGACCTGATCGAGATGTTCAAGAACAACCCGCTGACCCGCGCCGATGCCCTGGAGGTGTGCGGCACGCCGATCGACCTGAAGCAGGTGAAGTGCGACATCTACAGCGTCGCCGGCACCGCCGACCACATCACCCCGTGGCAGTCGTGCTACCGCTCGGCGCACCTGTTCGGTGGCAAGATCGAGTTCGTGCTGTCCAACAGCGGGCATATCCAGAGCATCCTCAACCCGCCGGGCAACCCCAAGGCACGCTTCATGACCGGAGAGGACCGCCCCGATGACCCGCTGGCCTGGCAGGAGAACGCGGTCAAGCACGCCGACTCCTGGTGGCTGCACTGGCAGACCTGGCTGGGCGAGCGGGCGGGCGAGCTGAAGAAAGCCCCGACGCGCCTGGGCAACCGCGCCTATGCCGCCGGCGAGGCGGCACCGGGCACCTACGTCCACGAGCGCTGAGCCACACCGCCGTGGCCGCCCGGGCGCGCCACGGCGTTTCATCCACCCCAGAGTTCCGTGCATGTCGCAACCGTACATCTTCAGGACCGTCGAGCTGGACAACCAGTCCATCCGCACCGCCGTCCGCCCCGGCAAGCCGCACCTGACGCCGCTGCTGATCTTCAACGGCATCGGCGCCAACCTCGAGCTGGTGTTCCCGTTCATCGAGGCGCTGGACCCGGACCTGGAAGTCATCGCCTTCGACGTGCCCGGTGTCGGCGGCTCGTCGACGCCGCGCCACCCCTACCGCTTCCCCGGCCTGGCCAAGCTGACCGCACGCATGCTCGACTACCTGGACTACGGCCAGGTCAACGTCATCGGCGTTTCCTGGGGCGGCGCGCTGGCCCAGCAGTTCGCCCACGACTACCCCGAGCGCTGCAAGAAGCTGGTGCTGGCCGCCACCGCCGCTGGCGCCTTCATGGTGCCGGGCAAGCCCAAGGTGCTGTGGATGATGGCCAGCCCCCGGCGCTACGTGCAGCCGTCCCACGTGATCCGCATCGCGCCGCTGATCTACGGCGGTGGTTTCCGCCGCGACCCGGAGCTGGCCATGCACCACGCGGCCAAGGTGCGCTCCGGCGGCAAGATGGGCTATTACTGGCAGTTGTTCGCCGGCCTTGGCTGGACCAGCATCCATTGGCTGCACAAGATCAGCCAACCGACCCTGGTGCTGGCCGGCGACGACGACCCGTTGATTCCACTGATCAACATGCGCCTGCTGGCTTGGCGAATTCCCAACGCCCAGCTACACATAATCGACGACGGTCACCTGTTCCTGATCACCCGGGCCGAGGCCGTCGCGCCGATCATCATGAAATTCCTCCAGCAAGAACGCCAACGCGCGGTGATGCACCCGCGCCCCGCCTCTGGCGGGTGAGGTCGTTTCTGGCTGTAACTGCACGGCCCTCTCCCAGGGCAAGCCCGCTCCCACAGGGACCCCGCTGTATTCAGAATCAGCGGGGCCTCTGTGGGAGCGGGCTTGCCCTGCGATGAGGCCCCCGCACAAATGGACCGACGAGGGAGTGTTGCCATGAAGGAAAAACCGGAAAAAGGGAAGGCACCGCCCCCCGCCACCAGCATGAGCGTGCAGAACGCAATCACCGGCCTGCGCGGCCGCGACCTGGTCTCGACCCTGCGCCAGGTGAGCCGCATCGGCCTGCGCAACCCGTTGCACACCGCCCACCACCTGCTCAGCCTGGGCGGCCAGCTGGGCCGCGTGTTGCTCGGCGACACCCCGCACCAACCGCACCCGCGCGACAATCGCTTCAGCGACCCGACCTGGAGCCAGAACCCCTTCTACCGCCGCGGCCTGCAAGCCTACCTGGCCTGGCAGAAGCAGACCCGCCAGTGGATCGAGGAAAGCTCGCTGGCCGACGACGACCGCGCCCGCGCGCACTTTCTGTTCAACCTGCTGACCGATGCCCTGGCGCCGAGCAACAGCCTGCTCAACCCGCTGGCGATCAAGGAACTGCTCAACACCGGCGGCCAAAGCCTGGTGCGCGGCCTGGCCCACCTGGTGGACGACATGCGCCACAACGACGGCCTGCCACGCCAGGTCGACGAGCGCGCCTTCGAGGTCGGCGGCAACCTGGCCACCACACCAGGCGCCGTGGTGTTTCGCAACGAGTTGCTGGAACTGATCCAGTACAAGCCGATGAGCGAGAAGCAGTTCGCCCGGCCCCTGCTGGTGGTGCCGCCGCAGATCAACAAGTTCTACATCTTCGACCTTGGACCGACCAACAGCTTCGTCCAATACATGCTCAAGAGCGGCCTGCAGGTGTTCATGGTCAGCTGGCGCAACCCCGACCCGCGCCACCGCGAATGGGGCCTGTCGAGCTACGTGCAAGCGCTGGAGGAAGCGCTCAATGCCTGCCGCAGCATCAGCGGCAGCCGCGACCCCAACCTGATGGGCGCCTGCGCCGGCGGGCTGACCATGGCCGCGCTGCAAGGCCACCTGCAGGCCAAGCAGCAGCTCAACCGGGTGCGCAGCGCCACCTACCTGGTGAGCCTGCTCGACAGCCAGTTCGACAGCCCCGCCAGCCTGTTCGCCGACGAGCAGACCATCGAGGCGGCCAAGCGCCGCTCGCACCAGCGCGGCGTGCTCGACGGCGGCGAGGTGGCGCGGATCTTCGCCTGGATGCGCCCCAACGACTTGATCTGGAACTACTGGGTCAACAACTACCTGCTCGGCAAGGCGCCACCGGCCTTCGACATCCTCTACTGGAACGCCGACAACACCCGCCTGCCGGCGGCGCTGCACGGCGACCTGCTGGACTTCTTCAAGCTCAACCCGCTCACTCACCCTGATGGCCTGCAAGTGTGCGGCACGCCGATCGACCTCAGGCAGGTCACGGTCGACAGCTTCACGGTGGCCGGCAGCAACGACCACATCACCCCGTGGGACGCGGTGTACCGCTCGGCCCTGCTGCTGGGCGGCGAGCGGCGCTTCGTGCTGTCGCACAGTGGGCATATCCAGAGCATCATCAACCCGCCGGGCAACCCCAAGGCGTACTACCTGGAGAACCCCCGTCTGTCGAGCGACCCGCGCGCCTGGTTCCACGACGCCACGCGCAGCGACGGCAGTTGGTGGCCGCAGTGGGTGGAATGGATTGGCCAGCGCTCCGGCAGCCTGAAGGCGCCCAAGGCGCAGTTGGGCAATGCCACCTACCCGCCGCTGAGCCCGGCGCCGGGCGCCTACGTGCTGGCGCGCTGACCGAATGAAAACCCGCGACCGCATCCTGGCCTGTGCCCAGCAACTGTTCAACGATCAGGGCGAGCCAAACGTCTCGACCCTGGAAATCGCCAACGAGATGGGCATCAGCCCAGGCAACCTGTACTACCACTTCCACGGCAAGGAGCCGCTGGTGCTGGGCTTGTTCGAGCGCTTCGAAGAAGAACTGATGCCACTGCTCGACCCGCCCCTGGAGGTGCGCCTGGATGCCGAGGACTACTGGCTGTTCCTGCACCTGATCGTCGAGCGCATGGCGCAGTACCGCTTCCTGTTCCAGGACCTGTCGAACCTCAGTGGCAAGCTGCCGAAGCTGGCGCGGGGCATGCGCAACCTGATCAATGCGCTCAAGCGCACGCTGGCTGCGTTGCTGGCGAGCCTGAAGGCGCAGGGGCTGGTGGTCAGCGAGATGCAGGCACTGGGGCAATTGGTCGAGCAGATCACCCTGACGTTGCTGTTCTCGCTGGATTACCAGCGCGTGCTGGGGCGCGAGGGTGACGTGGGGGTCGTGGTGTACCAGGTGATGATGCTGGTGGCACCGCACCTGCAAGCGCCGGCACGCAAGGCGGCGGAGCAACTGGCGGGGAAATACCTGGAAGGGTGAGGTAGGCAATACTGACGCAATCGCGGGGCAAGCCCGCTCCCACAGACGCCCCGCTGACGTTGAGTACAGCGGAGTATCTATGGAAGCGGGCTTGCCCCGCGATGCAGACGCCGCGCTATCAGGCCTGGGTAGCCGGGTTCACGGGCGCCGACGGGGTGCTGCTGGCCGGTGCCACGCTTGGCGCTGGCGCCGCGGTGGCTGCCGGCGTTGCCGGTGCTGCTGGCTTGGCCGCTGCGGGCTTGGCCGGCGCCTTCTTCACGGCAGGCTTTTTCGCCGCTGCCGGCTTGGCGGCCGCAGGTTTGGCCGCTGCAGGTTTGGCGGCCGGTTTGGCGGCTGGCTTGGCCACTGCAGGCTTGGCGGCCGGTTTAGCGGCCGGCTTGGCTGCTGCGGGCTTGGCAGCGGCTTTAGCGGCAGGCTTGGCAGCGGCGGTCTTGGCCGCCGGTTTCGCAGCTGGCTTGGCCGCCGCCTTGGCCAGTGGCTTGGCGGCAGTCTTGCTGGCCGTCTTGGACACCGGCGTGACCGAGGCGCCGGTCAGCTTCTCGATCTGCTTGGTCAAGGTATCGACCTGCTGGTGCAGGGCCTTGATCTCGTTGCGGCTCGGCACGCCCAGGCGCGAGATGGCGCTGTTCAGGCGCTTGTCGAAGGCCTCTTCCAGCTCGCTCCACTTGCCCAGCGCGCGGTCCTTCACATCGGACACCCGCGAGGTGGTCGCGGACTTGGCGGTGTCCTTGGCGGCATCGACGTTCTTCTTGGCCTGCTTCTCGGCCTTCTCGCCGTCCTTGACCAGCGAATCGAACAGCTTTGGCCCGTCCTGGTCGACCTTGGAGTAGATACCCAGGCCCGCCAGCCAGATCTTGCGGGAGTACTTCTCGATCCCGCCGATCCACGAGCTGCCTTCTTTCTCGGTGTTCTTCTTGCCAGCCATCCTGCTCTCCTTATGGTTTGCGCGCGACACGCTCAAGCAGCTCGTGCAGCTGTTCAAGCTTGATAGACAACGCCTCAACGTCATGTTTAGACGGAATGCCGAGGCGATTCAAGGCGCGACCGACCCGCGCGTCGAAAGCTTTTTCGATTTTGTCGAGTTGCACCTCGACCTTGCCGCGCACGCGGCTCACTTCCTGGGTGGCTTCATCGAGCTGGCCGTTGGCCGCGTCGATCTTCTGGTCGATGCGCTTCTTGCCGCGCTTCTCGACGCCTTCACCGGCCTTCACCAGCTCCTTGAAGTACTCGGAACCTTCCTGGCCGACACGGGCGTAGGCGCCCAGGCCCGCCAGCCAGACCTTGCGCGCGTAGCCGCGCACGTCGTCCAGGGAGCTGCCTGCGGCGTCTTCGGTTTTCTTCAAATTCAACTTGGCCATGCTCTGCACCTCACGCTCGAAAAGGGATGGAGGAACTGCCCAGGGTCGTTGGGCTTGAGCACAAAGGTAGGGCGAAAAATTAGAAACCTCACCCTAAGAGCAGCTACGAGCTGCGAGCGGCGAGCTGATAGGCGTCGCTGCTCGCAGCTGAAGTCAGGCCAGGGCCTTGTCCAGCGCGCGCTCGATCTCGCCCTTGATGGTGCCGCTCATCATCGACAGCATCATGCCCAGCTTCAGCTCGACGCGAATGCTGTCGTCGCCGATGTGCACGCTGCCGTTGGCGCCGCTGCGGGTGACATCGACGCGGTCGCCGTTCCAGCTGGCCTTGAGGTCGTACTCGCGGGAGAGTTTCTCCACCAGGGCCTCGGCCTTGGCGCGGGCGGCCTCGCGGCCGAGGGAATGTTTGCGTTCGACGCTGATCTGGGTCATGCGGGGCATCCAGGCAGTAGGGACATACTCGGCATTATGCCCGCGCCCGCGAGGCGGCACACCCCGCCAAGACAAATCCGCCCGTTCACCCTAGAATGGCGGTAATTTTTTCCCGGTGAAGCGATATGAACGACCAGCGCAAAGGCGAACACGCCGAGCCCACCACCCATTTCGGCTACCAGGACGTGCCCGAGAGCCAGAAGGCGAGGAAAGTCGCCGAGGTCTTCCACTCCGTGGCCGCCAAGTACGACCTGATGAACGACGTCCTCTCCGGCGGCATGCACCGCCTGTGGAAGCGCTTCACCATCGAGCTGTCCGGCGTGCGCAGCGGCAACCGGGTGCTGGACATCGCTGGCGGCACCGGCGACCTGGCGGCGAAGTTCTCGCGCTTGGTCGGCCCCAGCGGCCAGGTGGTGCTGGCCGACATCAACGAGTCGATGCTCAAGGTTGGCCGTGACCGCCTGCTCGACCGTGGCGTGGCCGGCAACATCGAGTTCGTCCAGGCCGATGCCGAGAAGCTGCCCTTCCCCGACAACCACTTCGACTGCGTGACCATCGCCTTCGGCCTGCGCAACGTCACCCACAAGGAAGACGCCCTGCGCTCGATGCTGCGCGTGCTCAAGCCCGGTGGCCGGCTGCTGGTGCTGGAGTTCTCCAAACCCACCAACAAGCTGATGTCGCGCGCCTACGACGCCTACTCGTTCGCCTTCATGCCGCTGGCCGGCAAGCTGATCACCAACGACGCCGAGAGCTACCGCTACCTGGCCGAGTCGATCCGCATGCACCCCGACCAGGAAACCCTCAAGAGCATGATGGTCGACGCCGGCTTCGACCGCGTCACCTACCACAACATGACCAGTGGCATCGTCGCCGTGCACCGGGGAATCAAGCCCTGATGCTCCTGGCCGGCCTGCTCGCCAGCGTCGAGCACGGGCTCAACCGTGTGCTGCGCATGGACAGCACGGCCCTGCCGCGCCTGGCCGCGCTGGAAGGCAAGGTGATCGCCATCGACTGCCGCCAGCCAGCCTTGCAGGTGTTCATCCTGCCCGACGAAGAGGGCCTGATGCTCGCCGCCCACTGGGAGGGCGAGGTCGATTGCAGCCTGCGCGCCCCGGCCGGCAGCCTGGCCCAGTTGGCCTTCGCCAAGGACAAGAACGCCGTGCTGCACAGCCCCCAGGTCGAACTGCATGGCGACAGCGCCGTGCTGCTCGACCTGTTCGGCGTGTTGCAAGACCTGGAGCTGGACTGGGAGCACGAGCTGCAACGCTGGCTGGGCCCGGTGCCCACGGCGCTGCTCGCCGGCCACCTGCGCCTGCGGGCGCGCTGGACCCGGCAAGGCCTGGCACGCTTCAGCCAGAACCTCTCCGAATACCTGGCCGAGGAATCCCGCACCCTCGTCGGCCAGCGCGAAGCCGAAGCGGCCTTCAGCGAGCTCGATGCGCTCAAGGTCGACATTGAACGCCTGGACGCGCGTATCCGCCGTCTCTCCCGATCCCTTGATACCAGCGATAACGCATGAAGCTGCTCGCCGTCCGCCGTCTGTTGCGCATCCAGCGCGTCGTGATCCGCTACCGCCTCGATGACCTGCTGTTCGACCTGCCCCTGCCTTGGTGGCTGATGAGCCTGCGCCTGTTGATGCCCTGGCGCTGGCTGCCGCGCAAGCCGCTGGAGCTGTCCCGAGGCGCACGCCTGCGCCTGGCGTTGCAGGACCTGGGGCCGATCTTCATCAAGTTCGGCCAGTTGCTCTCCACCCGCCGCGACCTGCTGCCCACCGACGTCGCCGACGAGCTGATGCTGCTGCAGGACCGCGTGCCGCCGTTCGACCCGCAGAAGGCCGTGGCGCTGATCGAGGGCCAGCTCGGGGCCAAGGTCGGCGAGCTGTTCAGCCGCTTCGACGTCGAGCCGCTGGCCTCGGCCTCGGTGGCCCAGGTGCATGCCGCGCGCCTGAAGAGCGGCGAAGAGGTCGTGGTCAAGGTGGTGCGCCCGGGCCTGAAGCCGGTGATCGCCCAGGACCTGGCCTGGCTGTTCCTGATCGCCAAGGGCGCAGAGCGGGTGTCCGCCGATGCCCGCCGCCTGCACCCGGTGGAGGTGGTCGGCGACTACGAGAAAACCATCTACGACGAGCTCGACCTGCTGCGCGAGGCGGCCAACGCCAGCCAATTGCGACGCAACTTCGAAGGCTCGGAGCTGATGTACGTGCCGCAGGTCTATTGGGACCTGTGCCGTCCCAAGGTGCTGGTGATGGAGCGCATCTACGGCGTGCCGGTGACCGACATGGCCACCCTGGCCGACCAGCGCACCGACATGAAGCTGCTGGCCGAGCGCGGCGTCGAGGTGTTCTTCACCCAGGTGTTCCGCGACAGCTTCTTCCACGCCGACATGCACCCGGGCAACATCTTCGTCAGCACGGTCAAGCCGTGGAGCCCGCAATACATCGCCATCGACTGCGGCATCGTCGGCAGCCTCACCGCCGAGGACCAGGACTACCTGGCGCGCAACCTGATCGCCTTCTTCAAGCGTGACTACCGGCGCGTGGCGCAATTGCACATCGACTCGGGCTGGGTGCCGGCGCACACCAAGGTCAACGAGTTCGAGGCGGCGATCCGCACCGTGTGCGAGCCGATCTTCGAAAAACCGCTAAAGGATATTTCGTTCGGCCAGGTGCTGATGCGCCTGTTCCAGACCGCCCGGCGCTTCAACATGGAAGTCCAGCCGCAGCTGGTGCTGCTGCAGAAGACCCTGCTCAACATCGAGGGCCTGGGCCGTCAGCTGTACCCGGACCTGGACCTGTGGAGCACGGCCAAGCCGTTCCTGGAGCGCTGGATGCGCGAGCGCATGAGCCCCAAGGCGGTGTTCGGCAACCTCTACAGCCAGGCCGAGCAACTGCCGCACCTGGCCGACATGACCCGCGACCTGCTCGAGCGCCTGTCGCAACCGCACCTGCACGACCCGCAACTGCCCGAGCGTCGGCGCCTGGGCGACAACTGGGCGCTGCGCCTGCTGGGCGCCGGCCTGCTCGGTGGCGGCGCCACCCTGGCCGCCGGCGCCGTCAGCCTCAGCGCACCGGCCGCCTGGCCGGCCTGGCTGATGCTCGCCGCCGGCCTGTACCTGATCGTGCGCCGATAGCCAGCCGCGCCGCTGGCTGGCACACTAGAGCGCAAAGGGCCTGTACAGGAGCCGGCCCGGGTTTGGAGTCGACGATGAAAGACTGGCTGGACGAGATCAAGTGGAATAGCGATGGCCTGGTACCGGCGATCGCCCAGGACCACAAGACCGGGCGCGTGCTGATGATGGCCTGGATGAACCGTGAATCCCTCGCCCTGACCGCCGCCGAGCAGCGCGCCATCTACTGGTCGCGCTCGCGGGGCAAGCTGTGGCGCAAGGGCGAAGAGTCGGGGCACGTGCAGAAGCTGCATGAGCTGCGCCTGGACTGCGACGCCGACGTGATCATCCTGATGGTCGAGCAACTGGGTGGGATCGCCTGCCATACCGGCCGTGAAAGCTGCTTCTATCGCGTCTACGAAGACGGCCAGTGGAACATCGTCGACCCGGTGCTCAAAGACCCGGGCTCCATCTATCACGCAGGGCACTGACCATGAGCGACACCCTCGACCGCCTCGCCGAAGTGCTGGAAGCGCGCAAGCAAGCCGCGCCCGACAGCTCCTACGTGGCCAGCCTTTACCACAAGGGTTTGAACAAAATCCTGGAAAAGCTCGGCGAAGAGTCCATCGAGACCATCATCGCCGCCAAGGACGCCGCCGTCAGCAAGGATTGCAGCGATGTCATCTATGAAACCGCAGACCTGTGGTTTCATAGCCTGGTCATGCTCAGCGCGCTGGGCCAACACCCGCAGGCGGTACTCGACGAACTCGACCGCCGCTTCGGCCTTTCCGGCCATGACGAGAAGGCCGCACGCCAACCGACCTGAGCGCCATGCCCCCCTGTAGGAGCGGGCTCGCCCCGCGATAACGCCCGCTCAGGCGACACATCATTCAAGGGAGTACACCATGGGTATCTTTGACTGGAAACACTGGATCGTCCTGCTGGTCGTCGTGGTGCTGGTGTTCGGCACCAAGAAGCTGAAGAACTTCGGCAGCGACCTGGGCGAATCGATCAAGGGCTTCCGCAAGGCCATGAACGACGAAGAGAACAAGCCCGCCGAGCCCACCCCGCCGCCGGTGCAACCGTCCGTGCAGCCCACCCAGCAGCCGCACAACACCGCGCCGCTGAACCAGCCGCACACCCTCGAGGGCCAGGCCACGCCGGTCCAAGAGCCACAACGGAAAGACTGACCCATGTTCGGCATCAGCTTCAGCGAGCTGCTGCTCGTCGGCCTGGTCGCCCTGCTGGTGCTCGGCCCCGAGCGCCTGCCGGGCGCTGCGCGCACCGCGGGCCTGTGGATCGGCCGGCTCAAGCGCAGCTTCAACAGCATCAAGATGGAAGTCGAGCGCGAAATCGGTGCCGACGACATCCGCCGCCAGTTGCACAACGAGCACATCCTGCAGATGGAAGAGGAGGCCCGCCGCATCCTCAACCCGCAGGCCCAGCCGAGCACGCCGCCGGCCGCCAGCGAAGCAACGGCCAACGCCGCACCGCAGGTGCCCGCCGCCGACGCCACGCCCGTGCCCCCTACCCCTGAGCCAAGCCAGCCGCCCCGAACCCCATGAGCGAAACCCCGGAACAAGACCAGCCAATGCCGCTGGTCGCGCACCTGACCGAGCTGCGTACCCGCCTGCTGCGCTGTGTCGCCGCCATCTTCCTGATCTTCGCCGGGCTGTTCTCCTTCGCCCAGCAGATCTACACCCTGGTGTCGGCGCCACTGCGCGCCCACCTGCCGGCCAACGCGACGATGATCGCCACCGATGTGGCCTCGCCGTTCCTCACGCCGTTCAAGCTGACCATGATCGTCTCGCTGTTCCTGGCGATCCCGTTCATTCTCCAGCAGGTCTGGGGCTTCATCGCCCCGGGGCTGTACCGCCATGAAAAGCGCATCGCCATCCCGCTGCTGGTGTCGAGCATCATCCTGTTCTACGCCGGCATGGCCTTCGCCTATTTCCTGGTATTCCCGCTGATCTTCGGTTTCTTCGCCAGCGCCACGCCCGAGGGCGTGTCGATGATGACCGACATCGCCAGCTACCTGGACTTCGTCATGACCCTGTTCTTCGCCTTCGGGGTCGCCTTCGAGATCCCGGTGGCGGTGGTATTGCTGGTGTGGATCGGCGTGGTCGACGTGGCCTACCTGCGCAAGATCCGCCCCTACGTGATCATCGGCTGCTTTGTCGTCGGCATGATCCTCACCCCACCGGACATCTTCTCGCAGACCCTGCTGGCGGTGCCGATGTGGCTGCTGTTCGAGATCGGCGTGCTGTTCGGCGGCCTGGTGCGCAAGCGCAGCCAAACGCGCAACGAAGCCGATGGCGACCCTGACGACCAACCGCCAGCGACCCAACCGTGAACCTGCTGTTGCTCGAAGAAGCCGACTTCATCTCGGCCGACCGCGTAGTGCTGGCCGACCGGCGCTTCACCCACATGCAGGAGATCCACCGCGTGGCGGTGGGCGACAGCCTGCGCGTGGGGCGCATCGGCGGGCTGATGGGCAAGGCCACGGTGCTGCGCCTGGCAGGCCACGAAGCCGAGCTTGAGGTCAGCTTCGACCAGCCGCCGCCGGCCAAGCTGCCACTGACCCTGGTGCTTGCCGTCCCCCGGCCGAAGATGTTGCGCCGGTTGTTCCAGACCGTCGCCACCCTGGGTGTGCCGCGGTTGATTCTGGTCAACAGCTACAAGGTCGAGAAAAGCTTCTGGCAGACGCCGTTCCTGCAACCGCAGGCCATTCGCGACAACCTCATCCTCGGCCTGGAACAGGCCCGCGACACGGTGCTGCCCGAGGTCATCATCGAGAAGCGCTTCAAACCGTTCGTCGAAGACCGCCTGCCGGCCATCGCCGCCGGCACCCTCGGCCTGGTCGGCCACCCCGGCCCCTACCCCGCCTGCCCACGTGGCGTCGAGGACGCGGTGACCCTGGCGATCGGCCCGGAAGGCGGCTGGATCCCCTACGAAGTGGAGCTGCTGGGCCAGGCCGGGCTGCAACCGGTGCAATTGGGCGAGCGCATCCTGCGCGTGGAGACCGCCGTGACGGCGCTGTTGTCCCGGCTGTTCTGAGCGCCGAAGTCACACCCCTGAGGTCAAGTTCCCCGGGGCGCGGCCGATGTATTGTCCAGAGAACAATAACCAGCGCTGCCGCTCACCAGGGAGTTCACCATGTACCGTCAAGCCGCTCGAACATTGGGCAACATCAGCGTCAACAGCAAACTTGGGCTTGGCTTCGGGCTGGTACTGCTATTGACCCTGGGCATCACCCTCACCGGCTGGCAGGGGCTGGACGCGGTGACCAGCCGCGGCGACAAGCTGGGCAACATCTCGCTGATCTACCAGAGCACCCAGGAGCTGCGCATCGCCCGCCAGCAGTACCAGCGCAACCGCGACGACGCCGCCGTGGGCGAGATGGAAAAGGCCCTTGGCAGCCTCGACCGGCGTTTGCAGCGCATGGTCAACGAGATCGAAGAGCCGGCCGACGTGCAGCGCCTGCAAAAGCAGCAGGACGCCCTGCGCCAGTACCAGGAGGCGTTCGCCAGCATGCGCCAGGCCGCGCAACGCCGCGAAGCCGCGCGCGCCACCCTGGGCAGCAGCGCCGACAAGGCCGCCGAACTGCTCGGGCAGGTCGAACAGCGCGTGCTGCAATCGGGTGAGATCAACCACTACCACGCCACCGTCGAAGTCGGCGTGCTGCTGCAACAGGCACGCTTCCAGGTACGGGGCTACACCTACAGCGACAAGGCCGAGTTCAAGCAAACCGCGCTGGATGCCATCGACAAGGCCCTGGCCCTGCTCAAGGCACTGCCGACCAAACTGCCGCCGGAATACGCCGCCGCGCTGAACGACGCCGCCGAGGCCATGGCCGGCTACCGCGATGCCGTCAACCAGTTCAGCGAAGCGCAAACCACCACCGAGCAGGCCTTGCAGAACATGGTCCAGCTGGGCCAGGTATTGATGCAGGCGAGCCAGGAACTGACCTACTCGCAGACCAACATCCGCGACCAGGGCACCCGCCAGGCCAAATCGACCCTTGGGATCGCCACCGGCCTGGCCCTGGTGCTGGGCCTGCTTGCCGCCTGGGTCATCACTCGGCAGATCGTCGTGCCCCTGCGCCAGACGCTCAGCGCCGCCGAGCGCGTGGCCAGCGGCGACCTGAGCCAGGACCTGCAAGTCGAACGCCGCGACGAGCTGGGCCAGTTGCAAGCCAGCATGCAGCGCATGACCCTGGGCCTGCGCGAGCTGATCGGCGGCATCGGCGACGGCGTGACGCAGATCGCCAGCGCCGCCGAGCAGCTGTCGGCGGTCACCGAACAGACCAGCGCCGGGGTGAACAACCAGAAAGTCGAGACCGACCAGGTCGCCACCGCCATCAACCAAATGGCCGCCACCGTGCATGAGGTCGCACGCAACGCGGAACAGGCCTCCGAGGCGGCGCTGATGGCCGACCAGCAGGCCCGCGAGGGTGATCGGGTCGTGGGCGAGGCCATCGCGCAGATCGAGCGCCTGGCTGGCGAGGTGATGAACTCCAGCGAAGCGATGAGCCAGCTCAAGGCCGAAAGCGACAAGATCGGCAGCGTGCTGGATGTGATCAAGTCGGTGGCCCAGCAGACCAATCTGCTGGCGCTCAACGCCGCCATCGAGGCCGCGCGCGCCGGCGAGGCCGGGCGTGGCTTCGCAGTGGTGGCCGACGAGGTGCGCAGCCTGGCCCAGCGCACCCAGCAGTCGACCGAGGAAATCGAAGAGCTGATCGCCAGCCTGCAAAGCGGCACCCAGCGCGTGGCCAGCGTGATGGACAGCAGCCGCGAGCTGACCGACAGCAGCGTCGAACTGACCCGCCGCGCGGGCGGCTCGCTGGAGACCATCACCCGCACCGTGTCGTCGATCCAGGCCATGAACCAGCAGATCGCGACCGCCGCCGAAGAGCAGACCGCCGTGGCCGAGGAAATCAACCGCAGCGTGATGAACGTGCGGGACATCTCCGACCAGACCTCCGCCGCCAGTGAAGAGACCGCCAGCTCCAGCATCGAGCTGGCGCGGCTGGGCACGCACTTGCAGGGGCTGGTGGGGCGCTTCCGCCTGTAGTGGGCTTGCCCCTATCACGGGGCAAGCCGGCTTCCACGAGGACTGTGCCGAAACATCAAATAGCGACGTTTCCTACGCAATTCTCAGGTCGAGTCCTACGCACTCTCTGCCGATGAGCAAAGGGCTGGGCGATAGCAAACCACTATCACCCAGCCCTTCTCAATTGGACGGAGAATCGCCATGTTCGGCTACCTCAACCACAAGCTTGGCAACCTGAGCGTCAGGCTCAAGCTCGCCCTGGGCTTCGCCGTGGTCCTGCTTCTCACCCTGGCAACCACCCTCAGCGGCTGGCGCGCCCTGGACGGCGCCATCATCCGCTCGGAACAGCTCAGCGAAATCACCGAGATCAATGACCTGACCAAGGACCTGCGCGCCGAGCGCATCACCTTCCGCGTGCTCGCCGACGACACCAGCAAGGCCCGCATCGCGCGCATCCTCGATCAGCTGGACAGCAAGCTCACCTTGCTCACGCAACGCAGCCGCGTCGACGAGGCCCGCCAGTTGCTCACCCGAAAGCTTGAACAGCTGCAGCGCCTGCGCGAGGACTTCGTCGAACTGCAACGCGCCACCGGCACACGCATCACCCTGCGCGAGGCCATGCAAGCCAAGGTGCAAACCCTGGAAACGGTGATCGACGACCTGCAGACCCAAGCTTTGCTCAAGATGCCCGGCGACAGCCAGGACAACGCGGCGCTTGGCATGATGGACACGCTCACCCGCCACGTCGACAGCGCCAATCAGCAAAGCCTGGTTCCCGCCTACACCTTCTCGCCCCTGGACAGCTTCGCCAAGGTCGGCGATACCGCCCTGAATGCTGCGGACGGCAGCCTTGAGCAGTTGTTGAAAGCCTTGTCGCCGCTGGGCCTTCCACGTGCCCTGAGCGAGCGCCCCAGAACCGAACTGGCGCAATACCGCGCCAGCCTCGACCAGTACCGGCGAGCCGCGATCCGTGTCGAACAGCTGCACAACGACATGGAGGCGATCGGCGACGACCTGAGCCAGGCCAGCCTGACGCTGGCCGAGCAGAAGGTCGCCCAGCGCGACCACGAGGCAACGGCAGCGCGCTCGGTGATCACCAGCGTGGCCCTGCTGGCCCTGGGGCTCGGGGTGCTGGCCGCCTGGCTGATCACCCTGCAGATCACCCAGCCGCTGCGCCAAGCCCTGGCCCAGGCGGCGCGCATCGCCCGTGGCGACCTCAGCCAGGTGGAGCCGGCCACGCGCCGCGACGAGATGGGCCAGTTGCAGAACAGCATGCGCGACATGACCTTGAGCCTGCGCGAGCTGATCGGTGGCATCGACCGCAGTGTCAGCCACCTGTCCATCGCGGCTTCGCAACTGGCGACCAGCAGCGAAGACACCAAGGACCGCATCAACCAGCAGCGCGAGGAAACCGACCAGGTCGCCACGGCGATGAACCAGATGAGCGCCACGGTTCAGGAAGTGGCGCAGAACGCCGAGCACGCTTCGCTCGCCGCCACCGACGCCGACCACCAGGCGCAGATGGGCGACCAGGTGGTGAACGAGGCCATCGCGCAGATCGAGCAACTGGCCGGACAGATGAACCGCTGCCTGGCGTCCATGCAGCACCTGGCGGGGGAAAGCCAGCGTATCGGCAGCATCCTCGACGTGATCAAGTCGGTATCCGAGCAAACCAACCTGCTGGCCCTCAACGCCGCCATCGAGGCGGCGCGGGCCGGCGAAGCCGGGCGCGGTTTCGCCGTGGTCGCCGACGAGGTGCGCGGGCTGGCGCAGCGCACGCAGCAGTCGACCGAGGAAATCGAGCAGTTGATCGACAGCCTGCACAGCGGCACCGACGAGGTCACCGGGCTGCTCGACAGCAGCAAGCGCCTGACCGAACAGAGCGTCGAACTGAGCCGCCGGGCGGGCGATGCGCTGGGGCAGATCACCCGCACGGTCTCGACCATCCAGGGCATGAACCAGCAGATCGCCACGGCCAGCGAGGAGCAGAGCGTGGTGGCCGAGCAGATCAACCGCAGCGTGATCAATGTGCGCGTGGTTTCGGACCAGACCAGCACGGCCAGCGAAGAGACCGCGGCGTCCAGTGGGGAACTGGAGCAGTTGGGCCAGGAGTTGCGCGGGATGCTGGGGCGGTTCAGCCTTTGATGGCCCTATCGCGGGGCAAGCCCGCCCTACAGGTAAGGCGCCGCCCTGGAAATCGGCGGTGTGCCTGCAGAAACGGGCTTGCCCCGCGATGAGCCCAGCGCCGCTTACAGCACCTGGCGCAGGAACGCCTGGGCGCGCGGGTCCTTGGGCGAGGCGAAGAACGCCTCGGGCGGCGAATCCTCCAGCAGCTTGCCGTGATCGAAGAACAGCACCCGGTCGGCCACTTCCCGGGCAAAGCCCATCTCGTGGGTCACGCAGACCATGGTCATGCCTTCCTGGGCCAGGGTCTTCATCACGTCCAGCACCTCGCCGACCATTTCCGGGTCGAGCGCCGAGGTCGGCTCGTCGAACAGCATCACCTTCGGGTCCATCGCCAGTGCCCGGGCGATGGCCACCCGCTGCTGCTGGCCACCCGACAGGCGCGAGGGGTATTCATTGGCCTTCTGGCCGATGCCGACCTTCTCCAGCAACGCCCGCGCCTTGGCCTCGCGCTCGGCCTTGTTGCGCTTGCGCACCACCTTCTGCGCCAGGCACAGGTTCTCCAGCACGGTCATGTGCGGGAACAGGTTGAAGTGCTGGAACACCATGCCGACTTCGCGGCGGTAGGCGTTGATGTCGGTCTTGGGGTCTTCCAGGCGCAGGCCGTCGATGGCCACGTGGCCTTCGTCGAAGTGCTCCAGGCCGTTGAGGCAACGCAGGAAGGTCGACTTGCCCGAGCCCGAAGGGCCGAGCACAACCACCACCTCGCCCTTGGCCACCTGGGTGGACACGTTGTCCACCGCACGCACCACCTGGCCCCGGGTGTCGAAGACTTTCAGCAGTTCACGAACTTCAATCACTTTGCGCAAGCCTCCGCTCGAGCCGACTGGCGATGTGCGACAGCGGCAGGTTGATCAGCAGGTACAGGCCTGCCACGCAGAACCAGATCTCGAAGGTCGAGAACGAGGTGGTGATGGCCTCGCGACCGCTCTTGGTCAGCTCGGTGATGGCGATCACCGACACCAGCGAGGTGTCCTTGACCAGGCTGATGAACTGCCCGGCCAGCGGCGGCAGCACGCGCTTGAACGCCTGCGGCAGGATCACGTGGCGCATCGACTGGGCGCCGTTCAGGCCCAGCGAGCGCGCCGCCTCGTTCTGCCCCTTGGCGATCGACTGCACGCCAGCGCGGACGATCTCGGCCACGTAGGCGCCGGTGAACAGCGCCAGCGCCGCAACGCCTGCGAACTCGCGGGACAGGTTGAGCACGGTGCCGATGAAGAAGTAGAAGATGAAGATCTGCACCAGCAGCGGTGTGCCGCGCACCAACTCGACGTACACCGTGGACAAGTCGCGCAGGGTCGGGTTGTTCGACAGCCGGCACAGCCCGGCGAACAGGCCGATCAACAAACCCAGGGCGCCGGACACCAAGGAGATCCACAAGGTGGTCCACAGGCCCCAGGCCAGCGGGCCGGCGGCCCAGTAGCGGGTGACGCCGATGGCGTCGCCCTCGGCAACGTCGTCGCCGCGGCTCAGTTGCAGGCTGTCCTTGGCCACGTCCAGCACCTGCTGGTCGCCGCCTTCGTCCTTGAGGGTGACGCGCGCGCTGTCGCCGGAGACGACGATGTCCTCGACCGTGCCGTAGCCGGCCGCCCGCTGCACGTCCTCTGCCTTGTAGGCGAAGTACTGCGGCACGCGGTTCCAGCGCCACTCGTAGGAGATCATCGAGGTGGCCAGGTACAGGCTGAACGCCAGGCCCACCAAGACCAGCGCGGTCAGCGCGTGCCAGGGCCACAGGGCTTTCTTGTGTTTGATCACGTGGGTGCTTCCGTAAATGCGAACGCGCAGGGGTTGCCTGGAGGTCAGTCAGTCAGGGGGGCCAGTACGGACAACCCACCTCTTCGACCAACCACCCAAGGCGCCACCTGCGCGTCGGGGTTGGGGCCTGGGCTTGTGGCCTGGGCCTTATTCCATGTCCTTCAGCCAGTCCTTGTTCTTGAACCACTTGTCGTGGATACGATCGTAGGTCCCGTCATGCTTGATCTGGTGCAGGAAGTTGTTGATGAAGTTGAGGCTGTCGTAGTCACCTTTCTTCAGGCCGAAGGCCAGCGGCTCGAAGGTGAAGGGCTCTTCCAGGAACAACAGCTTGCCGGCGCCGGCCTTCTCCACCGCCACCACGTTGTACGGCCCGTCGTAGACGAAGGCATCGGCCTTGCCGTTGACCACGTCCATCACCCCTTCCTGCTCGTTGTCGTAGCCGTGGTACTTGGCCTTGCCGATCAGCTTCTTGGCGACCATTTCGCCCGTGGTGCCCAGCTTGGAAGTGATGCGGTACTTCTCGTTGTTCAGGTCCTTGTACGACTTGATCTCACCCGCCAGTTCCTTGCGGATCAACAGGGTCTGGCCAACGACGATGAAGGGTTCGCTGAAGTTCAGGCGCAGGTTGCGTTCCTGGGTCAGGGTCATGCCGCTGCCGATCATGTCGAACTTGTCGGTCAACAGCGCCGGGATGATGCCGTCGTAGGCGGTGGAGACGGTTTCCAGCTTGACGCCCATGGACTTGGCCATGGCCTTGAGGATGTCCACCTCGAAGCCGACGATCTCGCCGCGCTTGTTGGTCATCTCGAACGGCATGTAGGTCGGGTCCATGCCCACACGCAGCGTGCCGCGCTTGACCGCATCGTCGATGGCGCCCGCCTGGGCGGCCGAGACCGCGACCAGCGCGGTAACGCCGAGCAGCATGCGCGACAGGTATTTCTTCATCATCACCAGGTCCCCTAGCAAGAAGTACGCAGAATTTTATTGTCTCGGCACGATCGTACCGATCGGTGCGTTATGTCGGGTGGGATGCTAACGCATGCGCGGCCTTGGACCTAGAGCCGGGGGGGACTTTGTTGGCCAAAAATCGGTGCTTTGGCCACTGCAACGCAATCGCGGGGCAAGCCTGCTCCTACAGGGGGTGTGAGACCCTTGCAGGAGCGGGCTTGCCCCGCGATGCGGTGGATCAGGCGCCCACGAGGGCTGGCTGAGCCTCATTCTCCGGGTGCAGCGGCAGCAGTGGCGAATGCGGATCGCTGGCGATGGAGTTGCGCCATACCTTGATCCACGCCTCGTGCTCCTCGGCCCACACCTGCTCGTGCAGGCGCGACAGCGCTACCGGGTCGCTCAGCAGCGCCAGGCGGGTGTTGCCGTCCAGGCCCTTGGGCCCGACTTCCAGAGCCTTGGCGATACGCTCGGCGCGCAGCGCCTCGATCGCCTGGGCCTGGCCGTGGCGGGCGGTGCCCATGGCGCAGGCCAGGGCGTTCTGGCGTGGGTCGACCACGGCACGGACGAAACCGTCCTTCAGGGCATGCCAGCGGTTCTCGTGGGTGTACTGGTCGGTGGCCAGCAGTTCGTGCGGTGTGGCGTATTCCTCAGGGATGAGGAACAGCTTCTCGTCCTTGGCCCGCAGCCCCAGGCGCACACGGCTGGAGATCACCGACACCGGGATCGACAGCACCAGCGAACCGACGATCGGCGCCAGCCACCACAGGAAGCTCGGGTTCAACCACGCCACCAGTGCCGCCCAGGCGATGCCCAGCAGGGTCTGCGGGCCGTGGCGGCGCACCGCCTCGCTCCACGGGGTGGAGTCGTCGTCACGCTGCGGCGAGTTCCAGGTCGCGGCCCAGCCGAGGAACGCGGCCAGCACGAAACGGGTGTGGAAGATCATCCGCACCGGCGCCAGCAGCATGGAGAACAGCATCTCCAGCAGCATCGACACGGTGACCTTGATACGCCCACCGAACTCGGTCGCGCCCTTGGCCCAGATCAGGATGACGCTGAGCAGCTTGGGCAGGAACAGCAGCACGATGGTGGTGGAGAACAGCGCGATGGCCTTCTCCGGGTGCCACTGCGGCCACAGCGGGTAGAGCTGGAACGGCTCGATGAAGTACTGCGGCTCCATCAGCGTGTTGGTCGCCAGCAGCGCGGTGGACAGCACCAGGAACAGGAACCACAACGGCGCCGACAGGTACGACATCACCCCGGTGAGAAACACCGCGCGGTGCACCGGATGCATGCCCTTGACCAGGAACAGGCGGAAGTTCATCAGGTTGCCGTGGCACCAGCGGCGGTCGCGTTTGAGCTCGTCGAGCAGGTTCGGCGGCAACTCCTCGTAGCTGCCCGGCAGGTCGTAGGCGATCCACACGCCCCAGCCGGCACGGCGCATCAGCGCGGCTTCGACGAAGTCGTGAGACAGGATCGCACCGGCGAAGGCGCCCTTGCCCGGCAACGGCGCCAAGGCGCAGTGCTCGATGAACGGCTTCATGCGAATGATCGCGTTATGGCCCCAGTAGTGCGACTCGCCCAACTGCCAGAAGTGCAGGCCGGCGGTGAACAGCGGGCCGTACACGCGGGTGGCGAACTGCTGCAGGCGGGCGTAGAGGGTGTCCATGCCCGAGGCCTTCGGCCCGGTCTGGATGATCCCGGCGTCCGGGTTGGCCTCCATCAGGCGCACCAGGCTGGTCAGGCACTCGCCACTCATGACGCTGTCGGCGTCGAGCACCACCATGTACTTGTAGTCGCCACCCCAGCGACGGCAGAAGTCGTCGAGGTTGCCACTCTTGCGCTTCACCCGGCGACGGCGGCGGCGGTAGAAGATGCGCCCGAAGCCCTTGGCCTCGCGGCATACCTCCAGCCAGGCCTGCTGCTCGGCGACGGCGATGTCGGTGTCGTTGGTGTCGCTGAGCACGAAGAAGTCGAAACGGTCCAGGTCACCGGTGGCGGCGACCGACTCGAAGGTCGCGCGCAGGCCGGCGAAGACCCGTGGCACGTCCTCGTTGCAGATCGGCATGACGATGGCGGTGCGCGCATCGGCGGCGATCGGCTCGTTGCCGGCACTGCTGCCGGAGATCTTGTACTTGTCGCGCCCGGTGAGCAGCTCGAGGAAGCCCATCAGCGCGGTCCAGAAGCCCGCCGACACCCAGCAGAAGAGGATGCCGAAGAGGATCAGGATGGACGTCTGCAGGGCATACGGCCAAACCTGCACGACGGTTTCCAGGAACGGCTGGCTGACGATTTCGTCGAAGTCGACGAACGACCAGCCCTGGTAAGGCAGGATGCCTTTCATGTACCAGCCGGCGATCGCCGTCTGGCCGAGCATCAGCAACAGCAGGATATAGCGGCGCAGCGAGCCGACCCGGCGCCAGCGCGCGGGCGGCAGCTCGCGCTTGGGCGGCTGCGGCGCGTTGGTGCGGCCGGTCATGCGCCGCCACATGCGCACCAGGATATTGGTGCGCCATGGCTCGGGCAGGACCTTGGTGCGCTTGATCGGCGGGGCGATCTTCAGGCACAGCCGACCGCCGCCATCGACGCCGAGCATCTCGGCGTCTTCCAGTTCGGCGGCGCTGCCGACGGTCAGGCGGGAGCCCACCGAGGCCTGCACGGCCTCGCTGGGGGTGGCGGCCGGGTGGGCCGCCAGACGTTGGTGCAGCTCGCTGAACGAGGCGCAGCTGGCGAGTTCCGCACGCTGCTCATCGCTCAGGGGGAGGTGGGCCAGGTATTCGCCAAGCGATTCCGGCCTTGCGCTTGAGTTACTCATCGGCAGGCAACTGATAGCTCCAGGTTTCGGTCAGCACCTTCTCGGTGCTGGCCGGGGCCCCGTTGGTGGGTGCCGCGTCGGCGGCGGGTTGCTCGGCAGGCTGCTCGGCCTTGGCGGCCTTGGCGTGCTCTGCCTTGGCGTGCTTGGCGGCGGCCTTGTCCTGCTTGGTGTCCTTGGCCGGGGCGGCTTCCTTCGGCGCTTCCACCGGCACGTCACGCACCAGCGCGGCGCGCATTTCGGTGGCTTTCTTCGGATCCTGCACCTTCAGCCGCAGGGTCAGGCGCCAGCCCTTGATCTCAGGGTTATAGCGCAGGTTGTTCTCGACCACCTCGGCATTTTCGCCAACGCTGATCTGGCTGCGTACCGCGGTGTCTTCCGGCAGCGCGGCCAGGGCCGGGCCGTGGAAGTCGACCAGGAAGGCGACGCTGCCATCCGGCTGGCGGATCAGGTTGGACTGCTTGACGTCACCGGTCGAACGCAGGGTCTGCTTGACCCAGCCCAGGTCCGGGGCCTGGAACTTCGGCTCGTCGATGGTCCAGTGCAGGCGGTAGTCGTATTCGAACGGTTTGCCGGGCTCCGGCAGTTTTTCCGGGCTCCAGAAGGCAACGATGTTGTCGTTGGTCTCGTCGGCGGTCGGGATCTCGACCAGGTCGACAGTGCCCTTGCCCCAGTCGCCCTTCGGCTCGATCCAGGTGCTCGGACGCTTCTGGTAGTTGTCGTCGAGGTCTTCGTAGTCGCTGAAGGCGCGCTGGCGCTGCATCAGGCCGAAACCACGCGGGTTCTCGACGCTGAAGTTGCTCACGGCCAGGTGTTTCGGGTTGTTCAGCGGGCGCCACAACCATTCGCCGTTGCCGGCGTGGATGGAAAGGCCTTCGGAGTCGTGCAGGGCCGGGCGGTAGTTCATCACCCGCGACGGCTGGTTGGGGCCGAACAGGTACATGCTGGTCAGCGGCGCGATGCCCAGGCGGCTGACGTGGTCACGCAGGAACACGCGGGACTTGACGTCGACGATGGTGTCGTTGCCCGGGCGCACGGTCAACTTGTAGGCGCCGGTGGAGCGCGGCGAATCCAGCAGGGCGTAGATCACCAGGTGCTTGTCGGCCGGCTTGGGCTTCTCGACCCAGAACTCGGTGAAACGCGGGAACTCTTCGCCCGACGGCAACGCGGTGTCGATCGCCAGGCCACGGGCCGACAGGCCGTAGGCATGGCCCTTGCCGACCACGCGGAAGTAGCTGGCGCCGAGCAGGGTCATGATCTCGTCCTGCTTGTCGGCCTTGTTGATCGGGTAGAGCACGCGGAAGCCGGCGTAGCCCAGGTTCTTGGTGGCGTCCGGGTCGTGCGGCACGTCACCGAACTCGAAGCGGCTCGGGTCGTACTTGATTTCCTCGACCTTGTTGGCGGTGACCTCGTTGATCTTCACCGGCGTGTCGAAGTGCATGCCCTGGTGATAGAAGGACAGCTTGAACGGGGTCTTGTCCGACGCCCACTCGGCTTTTTCCTGGAGGAAGCGGATCTTCTGATAGTCCGCGTATTTCATGTCGCGGAACACCGGTGGCAGGTTGCTCTTCGGTGCTTCGTATTTCTGGCCGGCCAGATCCTTTGCCTTGGCTGCAACATCGTCAAGATTGAATGCCCACAGCTGGCCGGCGCTCATCAGGCCAACCAGCGCTGCGCCTGCCAACAAGGCCGAGCGCAGCCGATTGCCGGGAATTCTTGGTGCATTACAGGGACTTACAATCACGAGCAACCCTCGCCGAAAACAGATCATGAAACCAACGGCCAGCGACCAATGCCGGGTTGGCGAGCACTGTTCGGACCCCGTAAGGGCCTAATGATTCCCCAAACGGATCCAGACAATGCTCAAGTCGGAGTAAAACGAACCTGCGAACGCAGGCCCACGCAGCGCGCGATTATCCAGCAGGCCGCGTTACAACGCATCAGGCTGAACAAACTATTTATCGTACAAAACCCCTTGTTTCCTACAAACAAGGGGTTTTTTGACCTCACATTTGTAACATAAATGTTACGGGGCCATCATTGACCAGATGCACCTGCATATCTGCCCCGAAGCGGCCACTGGCCACTATCGGGTGCTGGCTCCGTGCCTGTTCTAAAAGATAGTCGAAAAGCTCCGCGCCGAGGGCCGGTGGCGCGGCGGTCGAGAAGCTCGGGCGCATGCCATTGCGCGTGTCCGCCGCCAGGGTGAACTGCGACACCAGCAGCAGGCCGCCGCCGGTGTCCTTGAGCGAACGGTTCATCTTGCCCTGCTCGTCGCTGAACACTCGGTAGTTCAGCAGCTTGTGCAACAGCTTATCGGCAAGCGCCGGCGTATCTTCAGGCTCCACGGCCACCAATACCAGTAGTCCCTGATCGATGGCGCCGATCACCTCCCCTTGCACTTCCACCCGCGCGCAGCGTACCCGTTGCAGCAGGCCCTTCATGCTTCTTCCAGCGGCAAGTCAAGCAAACGCCGGGCCATCTGGTCGGCGGCGCGCACCAGGGCATCGGTGATGCCAGGTTCGGAGGCCGCGTGGCCCGCATCGCGGATCACCTTCAGCTCGCTGTTCGGCCAGGCCTGGTGCAGTTCCCAGGCGTTGTCCAACGGGCAGATCACGTCGTAGCGACCATGCACGATCACCGCCGGCAGGTGGGCGATCTTCGGCATGTCGCGGATCAGTTGGTCCGGTTCGAGGAAGGCATTGTTCATGAAATAGTGGCATTCGATTCGGGCGATCGACAATGCGCGCTGCGGCTCGGAGAAGCGGTCGACCACCAGCGGGTTGGGGCGCAGGGTCGCGGTGCGGCCTTCCCAGGTGGACCAGGCCTTGGCCGCGTGCATCTGGGCGATCTGGTCGTTGCCGGTCAGGCGCTTGTGGAAGGCCTTGACCAGGTCGCCGCGCTCCTCGGCGGGAATCGGCGCCAGGTAGTCCTGCCAGTAGTCGGGGAACAGGCGGCTGGCGCCTTCCTGGTAGAACCAGTGGATCTCCTGCGGGCGGCACAGGAAGATGCCGCGCAGGATCAGGCCATGGACCCGCTCGGGGTGGGTCTGGGCGTAGGCCAGGGCCAGGGTCGAGCCCCAGGAGCCGCCGAACAGCACCCACTTGTCGATCCCCAGGTGCTCGCGGATACGCTCCAGGTCCTCGATCAGGTGCCAGGTCGTGTTGTTCTCCAGGCTCGCATGGGGCGTGGAGCGGCCACAGCCGCGCTGGTCGAAGGTGATGATGCGGTACAGGTTCGGGTCGAAATAGCAGCGGCTCTGGGCATCGCAGCCCGAGCCCGGGCCACCGTGGATGAACACCACCGGCAGACCCTCGGGCGAACCACTTTCATCGACATACAGCACATGCGGCGCTTGCACGGCCAGATCGTGCCGGGCGTAGGGTTTGATCTGCGGGTACAGGGTCTGCATTGCGCACTCCGTGTGAGGATTTTATCTGCCGTTGGGCATCATAAACCTGAATCGTGCTTTGAGCATGCCCTCTCGCCATGCAACGCGGCAGCGTCACACATAACTACCTCAGGATGGCCTGGGCCGACGCCCACACTGCCGAGCCCACTTCACCCACAGGGCTTCGGCATGACCCTTTCCAGCGCAAACACCCTCGACGATACCCGCATCCATTACGCGACGATCGAACGCCATACACCCCATTGGCTCAAGACGGCTTCGGCCGCCACGCTGCAAGCAGCGCGCGACGCCCAGGGCCGTGCGCCCGCCTGGTTCGAGAAGGCTTGCCTGGCGCACCCCTCGGTGGCCAGCGCCCTGGCCGAGGCGCATGCCGAGCACCGCGCGAACGAAGCCCGCGTCAGGGCACTGTTCGAGCCCCTGCCCGACCTGGAGACGTTCGCTACCCGGCAACTCAGTGCAGGCATCAAGGCGCGCTTCGGGCTGGAGCTGGACGTCGCCAACACCTACCTGGTCGACGCCAGGCTGATCGACACGCAACGGACCCCCGATGCTCGACACGCCGTCGACCAGGCGACCCGCTCGCTGCTGCACTGCGCCTTGCACAACTTCGATGCCGACTCGGCCACAGCGGGCGGCATGGATGCGCCGCAAGCGCCACTGAAGAAGTCGGTGGTGCTCGATCACCGGCGCTTCATGGGCAGCGTGCCGTTGCCCAACACCCTGGATATCTCCCCTGACGCCTTCGCCGGGCTGTGTCGCAGCCTGGACATCGGCGGCACGTACCATGCCTTGCTGCATGCCATCTACTTCCCCCGCACCGAACCCGACCAAGAGCCCCATGCGGTGGACGAAGCGGTGTACGCAACGCTCGCCCGGGCCGAGGCGTCGGCCTTCCGGCAAAGCCTGCACCTGGCCCTCCTCAAGGGCGACATCGGCCAGGCCCTGTACGAGGCCGCGCTTGCCACCTCGCTCGACGCGCCCCTCGGCTCGTCCGATGACGCCATTGGCTTCAGCACCCTGAGTTTGTGGGGCGCCGAGCTCTTCGGCCTCACGCTGCTGCACCTGCCGGCAGGCCAGGTCGCCCTGTACAAACCTGACGACGGCGAAACCCCACTGAAGGAATATCCATCGTTCGACGCGCTGAAACAGGCGCTGCGCGACACGCTGCTGGCCAACCGCGCCTACCTGGACAACTGCCTGGCGGAACGGGACAAAGCGGTGGTGCTAACCAAACTGGAAGACCGCCTGGCACCCTTCGCCTGGAGCAGCCGCGGCCTGTGGGAGCGAGTACCGGCCCCTTCGGCCAGCCTGGAGCCCATCCCACATGCCTTCAAAGATTCGCTGCTCGGGGGCCTGGTGATGCGCAAGGTCGACCGCCACGAGCGGGATGCGCTGTTCCACGCCGTGCCGACCCAGGTGGTCGACCGCCGCTCGGCTGCGCAACACCGCGCCGACGTCGCCGCCAAGGTGCTGACCGCGCTGAACATCGCCGGCTTCTTCGTGCCCGGACTGGGTGAGGCGATGCTCGCGGTGTGTATCGCACAGCTGGGCTACGAGGTCTACGAAGGTATCGAGAGCTGGGCCGAAGACGACAAGGCGCAAGCCCACCGCTACCTGATGGACGTGGTGGAGAACATCGCCACCCTGACGGCCTGGGCGGCGGCGGGCTATGTACTGAAGGCCGGTGTGGGCGCGGTTCTGGAAGGCAACCCGCAGGCGCCGGTGCGTGAAATCCCGACGGTCGAAACGCCCTCCTTCATCGAAGCACTCGAAGAGGTCGAACTGCCCGATGGCCAACGGCGGTTGTGGCAGCCCGACCTCGCCGGGTTCGCCCACGATACGCCCCTGCCCGCCGACCTGGTGCCGGACGCCACGGGCGTCTATACCCACGAAGGCAAGCGCTGGCTGGTGCTGGACGACAAGGTCTATGCCATCAAGCACGATCCGGCCGCTGATCGGTACCGGCTGGCGCATCCGACCAAGCCACTGAGCTACGAGCCGCCGCTACGACACAATGGCGCCGGCGCCTGGCTGCACCCGCTCGACCGCCCCCTGACCTGGCAGGGCGCAGCGCTGTTCCGGCGCCTTGGCCCCCTCGGCGCGGCGCTCGACGAAGTCACCGCGCGGCGCCTCCTGCAGGTCAGCGGGGTCGATGAAGCGGTGCTGCGCCGCGCGCTGAGCGAAAACCAGCGCATGCCGGCGATCCTGGAAGACACACTGCAGCGTTTCAGGCTGGACCAGGAAGTCGCCCAAGCGTTGCCGCAAGCGCCGGCTGTGGCGCGACAGCTTGAATTCGACCAACGCTACCGGCCACTCAGCGCAGGCCAGGCAAGCGATGCCGGGGTGCTCCAGCGGGTATACCCGCAGATGCCCGCGTCCATCACCGATGAGCTGCTGCGCAATGCCACGCCCGACGAGTTGCAGGCACTGACCGCCGGCAAGGTCCCGCGCCGCCTGGCCGAGGAGAGCCGCGCCTACCAGCAGCAGGTGCGCCTGACCCGGGCCTTCGAGGGCTTGTACCTGGACGCGGTGCGCAACACCGACACCGACCGGCTGGTGCTGAACACCCTCGAACAGCTGGAGGGCTGGCCCGCCGATACCGTGATCGAACTGCAACAGCGCATCCACTCGCCGGGTGAGACCTACAGGTGCGGCCCGGCACAGGCCCCGGCAGACGCGACCCTGATCAGTTCAGCAGCCGGCTATCGGGTGTTGGGCGACGATGCGCAAGCCCCGCTGACGCTCCACGACAGCCTCTACGCCGCGTTGGCCGAGGTGCTCCCCGCGCCGGTGCGCGCGACGCTCGGCGACAGCGATGCCGCCCTGGCGCTCAGGCGCCGGGTCCAGCAAGCAGCACCCTGCTCACGCGCGACGTTGCGAAGCCTGCTGCAGATGCAACCGGTGCGCCCCGGCTATCGCTCGCCGATGCGCCTGGCCGACGGTCGCCTGGGCTACCCGCTAGGGGGCGCGGGCGCAACGGGGAGTAACTTCACCCGCCACGCCCTGCTGCGCATGATCAGGACACTCGACCTGCCCGGCCACACCGCGCGCTCCGCCGAGCAGATCTTGACCGGCCTGGAGAACAGCGGCATGAACCGCGCCGATATCCAGGGCCGGCTACAGCAGTTGCTGGAGCAGCGCGATACCCTGCAAAGCCGTCTCGACGATTGGCGCGCGTCGATCGCGCCAGAGGGGCCCCAGGCCCTCGAAGCGCTCGACGCCTTGCACGCCACGCTCACACGGCACTGGCATGCCAACGCCCTGCCCGGCCTGGATGAGCAACGGTCGCCGCTGCAGCTTGACCAGGTGGACCTGAGCACCTTCCCGCCTGACCTTCCCGAGTTCTTCGGCGCACAGGTCAGGCACCTGCGCCTGATCGCGCCAGGGTTCGGCAATGCCGCGAGCTGGGTGCAATACGAGCGGCAGTTGCTCAACCTGTTCCGCCAGTTTCCCGAACTGCGCACCCTGGAAGTGAGCCGTCCGTACGACCCTGCCAACGCGCCATCAGCGTTTCTGTTCGCCGTCGGCACCCTCGCCACGCACTTCCCGCACCTCGAATCCCTGAGCCTCACCAACCAGAACCTCGCCTTGTCGGGCCGCGACATCGAAAGCCTGTCGCAGCTGGCGCACCTGCGGTGGCTGGACCTCAGCGGCAACCGGCTGTCGCAGCGCTACCAGGCCGCGTTCGCCGAACTGTCGCTGGACTACCTGGGGCTCGAGCGCATGGGGCTGGATCAATGGCCCCAAGGCCTGGGCCTGAATGCCTTGTCGCGAATCCGCGAAGTCTCGCTGCGCGACAACGCGGTCCGCACGCTGCCCGGCTTCCTGCTGAGCGAAGAGCGCGACGCGGCGCCTTCGACGGTGATCTCGCTGCAGGGCAACGACATCCTCGAAGAGCACCTGCTGCGCCTGTTGCTCAACGACGAAAGCGTGCCCAGCCGGTTCAGCGTGGACCTGCCCGAGGCGCTCGACGTCCGGCTGCGCCATCACCTCCAGCAACGCCAGGCATTGCGCGACGCCGTCGACCACTGGGCGAACGCCTCCAGTTCAACGGCGCCCCTGAGCCAGGCCGCGGTGATCGCGCGCACCCGTATCGGCACCACCCTCAACACGTTCTGGCGCAACCAGGAACTGGGCATGAGCCAAACGGTCCTGCGCCTGGAGAACATGGCGCTGGAGGACTTCCCGCCACAGTTGCCGACGTTTTTCCACGAGCGGGTGCGCAACCTGTCGTTGGCCAGGACAAGCGGCTCCACCCAGCGATTGCAAGCCTTCCTCCAGCGTTTTCCCGCCGTGCAGAGCCTTACCCTCGTCGAACACGCCCCGGCGGACCAGGCACTGCCCACGGTGCTGCTGCAGCTGCCCAGGCTCACCCACCTCTCGTTGCGCGACATGGGCCTGGTGGTGGACGAGGGCATGCTCGGTGTCTTCGCCCAGCTACCCGACCTGGTCATGCTGGAGCTGGCCGGCAACCGCCTGGGCGACATCGCCCAGGCCCCCGAGGCGCTGCGCACGCTGCGCCGGCTCGACCTGAACAACATGGGCATACGGCAGTGGCCGGCCTGGGTCGACAGCCTGTTGCCGCTGGACCTGCTGGACCTCAGCGAGAACCAGCTCACCGAACTGCCCCCGTACATCCTCAGCAACCTCGACAACGACTTCCCGATCTCGTCGATCTCGCTGTACGACAACCCGCTGAGCCACGACACGATGTTCCGTGCCCGCACCTCTTCGGACAGCCAGCGCAGCTATACCTTCGCGATGAACCTCCCGGAAGACCTGCTGTTGCTGACCTCTTCGGACGATGAACTGAACGGCGGTCACCTGCACAACCCCATTCTCCCCGCCGCCGGCGATGAGCCCCAGCTCGACGACTGGCTGCGCGGCTCGCCCGCCGAGAACGAAGCCCTGCGCGACGCCTGGCAGGGGCTGCAGCAGGCCGGCGACGCAGGCAACCTGCTGTCGCTGGTGGGTCGGCTGCGGCAAGCCGCGCCCTACCGCAACGGCCAGACGCGCCCGGCCTTCTGCCAGCGCGTGCGCAAGGTGCTGGTCATCGCCGTTGCCCAAACGCAGGAGCGCAGCCTCTTCAACGCGATCGCCGAAGAGGCCCTGGTGCAACCCGATACTGGCAACCAGACCTGCCACGACGGGGCTTTGCTGGTGTTCCAGAGCATCGAGCTGCTGATCGACAACCGCCGCCTGCTGAGCGAGCACGCAGACTCCGAAGGCACGCTCTACCAGGAGCTGCGACGCCTGTACCGGCTGCACAGGCTGGATGAGATCGCGCGCGAAAACGCCAGGGGCAGGGACGAGGCAGAAGTGCGCCTGGCCTATCGGCGCGGTCTGAACCAGGAGCTGGCACTGGGCGTGCCGGACGACGGGATGCTGTACCAGGCCTTCGCCGATGTCAGCCACAACGAACTGGCATTGGCCATGGACCGGGTGCAACGCGAAGAGCGAGGGGAAGGCTTTCTCGACTACGCCACCAGCAACCAGGCCTGGGGTCGCTACCTGCGCCATGCCTATGCCGAGCGCTTCAGTGCCTTGGAGCAGGCGTACCAGGCGCAAGTGAACGCCCTTCCCGAGCGGCACCCGGATCGTCCGATCGAGGCGCTGGCCGATGAGTTCAAGGCCCTGGAGGAGGAAAAACTCGCCCAGGAGCGGCGTCTTATCCAGGAGCTGACGATCGTGGCCAACCCAGACAGCTCGCCCCTGCGCGAAGGGCGCTAAGCGCGCAAGCGAGGCAAGCCCGCGCTCACCGACACCGCTTCGCCGTCATGGCCGGCGTGCTGTCTGTGAGCGCGGGCTTGCACCGCGACAAGGCCGGCGCGATCAGCGCCCGTAGCGCTCACGCCCCCAGGCCAGCAGCGTCTCCAGCAGGCGCCGCAGCACCACCTGGGTCGGTTGGGCCAGGTCCTCGCGGTAGGCGAACGGCTCCACCTCTTGCATGTAGGTGCTCTGCGCCAGCTCCAGTTGCACCGCGTGAATGTGCTGGGCCGGGTTGCCGTAGTGACGGGTGATGTGCCCGCCCTTGAAGCGCCCGTTGAGGACATGGCTGTAGGCCGGTGCCTCGGCGCACACGCCTTCGAGACGCGCGGCCAGTTCCGGGTCGCAGCTTGCGCCATTGAAGGTGCCGAGGTTGAAGTCCGGCAGCTTGCCCTCGAACAGGTGGGGGATCAGCGAGCGGATCGAGTGAGCGTCCCACAGCAGGGCATAACCGAACTGCTCACGCAGGCGCTCCAACTCGCTGCGGATCGTGCCGTGGTACGGCCGCCAGACCTGCTCCAGGTAGGTCGCGCGCTCCTCGGCGCTCGGCGCCTGGCCTTCGTTGAACAGCGGTTCACCCTCGAACAGCGTGGCCGGGTACAGGCCGGTGGTGGCGCCGGCGTACAGCGGCTTGTCGTCGTCCGGGCGGTTGAGGTCGATGACGAAACGCGAATACTCCGCCGCCACCACGCTGGCGCCCAGCTCACGGGCGAAGTCGTACAGGCGCGGGATGTGCCAGTCGGTGTCCGGCAGGCTTTGCGCGGCATCGACCAGCCCGGCCTTGACCGCCGGGGTCAGGCCGAGGCCGGCGTGGGGCATGCTGATCAGCAGCGGCAGCGTGCCTTGGTGAAAACTCAATACCTTGTCCATGACGCCTCGCTCAGTTGGATATCTCGTGGCCCAGGCGCACCACGCGCTTGGGCAGGTCGCCGCCGAGCCAGTAGGCCAGGTCGGCGGGGCGCTCGATCTGCCAGGCGATGAAGTCGGCGACCTTGCCAATTTCCAGCGAGCCGTGGCTGTCGCCCAGGCCCAGCGCCGTGGCCGCGTGCACGGTGACACCGGCCAGGGCTTCTTCCGGGGTCATGCGGAACAAGGTGCAGCCCATGTTCAGCATCAGGCGCAGCGACAGCACCGGCGAGGTGCCGGGGTTGAGGTCGCTGGACAGGGCGATCTTCACGCCGTGCCGGCGCAAGGCGTCCATCGGCGGCAGCTGGGTCTCGCGCAGGAAGTAGAAGGCGCCAGGCAGCAACACTGCGACGGTGCCGGCCTGGGCCATCGCGATGGCGTCTTCCTCGGTCATGAATTCCAGGTGGTCGGCCGACAGCGCCTGGTAGCGCGCCGCCAGGCTCGAGCCGTGCAACGACGACAACTGCTCGGCATGCAGCTTCACCGGCAGGCCCAGCTCATGGGCCTTGATGAACACCCGCTCGACCTGGGCCGGGGAGAATGCCAAGTGCTCGCAGAAGGCATCCACCGCGTCCACCAAGCCTTCCTCGGCCAGGGCCGGGAGCATCTCGTCGCAGATGTGGCTGATGTAGTCGTCGGCGCGCCCGGCGAACTCCGGCGGCAACGCGTGGGCGGCCAGGCAAGTGGCGCGCACGGTCAGCGGCAGCTCGTCGGCCAGGCGTCGGGCCACGCGCAGCATCTTGCGCTCGTTGGCCAGGTCCAGGCCGTAGCCGGACTTGATCTCCAACGTAGTGACGCCGTCGCGCATCAGCGCCTGCACGCGCTGGCGGGCGCTGGCCAGCAGTTCATCCTCGCTGGCCGCGCGGGTGGCGCGCACGGTGCTGGCGATGCCGCCGCCTTGCGCGGCGATCTCGGCATAGCTCACGCCTTCCAGGCGCTGCTCGAACTCACCGCTGCGGTTGCCGCCGAACACCGCGTGGGTGTGGCAGTCGATCAGCCCTGGGGTGACCCAGGCGCCGCCCAGGTCGACCGTGCGCGCGGCGTCGACGCTCGGCAGGTCGGCCTGTGGCCCGATCCATTCGATCAGCCCGGCATTGGTGACGATCGCCGCATCCTCGATGATCGAATAGCTGCCCTGGGCCATGCTGGCCACGTGGCAGTGCTGCCAGAGGGTTCTCATACACATCTCCACAAGTCAGCGGTGCGGCTCGGCCCGCCTGGCCTCGCCCTGCCCGCCGCGTGGTTTGCGCCACAGCAGGTAGGACAGCACCAGGAACACCACCCACGCCACACCGACCAGCAGCGCCGCCTGGGTGTCGGGGAAGTAACCGAGCACACCGAAAATGAACAACATGAACACGATGGCCAGCGCCGGCCCATAGGGCCAGAACGGCACGGGAAACTGCAGGGCGGCCGCCTGCTCGCGGCTCATGCGCCGGCGCAGGTACTGGCCGAACGAACCGGCCGCCGGGTTGTGCACGGCCATTCCGCCATCTGGATCGCCGACGCCAAGCCATAGAACAGCCCGGCGCCGATGGGCGCCCCAGGGCCATGAAGCGTATATGGCGGGCGCTGAGCCCGCGGTCGAGGCCCTGTGCTGGTTGCATGATTCGTCCTTCATTGTCGTTCTCGAAGGCCTCATCGGCACCGATCAGAGGCTCGGCAACACCCCCGTCGGCAGCAACGCGGTCAACCGACCCTCGGCCAGCAGCTCGGTGGCCACCTCGATGTCCGGCGCGAAGAAGCGGTCGCGGTCATAGTGCGGCACTTCACGGCGCAGCGTCTGGCGCGCCTGCTCGAGCTTGGCCGAGGTCTTCAGGCCTTCGCGCAGGTCCAGCCCCTGGCAGGCGCCCAGCCACTCGATGGCGAGCACGCCACGGGTGTTCTCGGCCATTTCCCACAGGCGCTTGCCGGCGGCCGGGGCCATCGACACGTGGTCTTCCTGGTTGGCCGAGGTCGGCAGGCTGTCGACGCTGTGCGGGTGCGACAGGGCCTTGTTCTCGCTGGCCAGGGCCGCGGCGGTGACCTGAGCGATCATGAAGCCGGAGTTGACCCCGCCGTTCTCCACCAGGAACGGCGGCAACTGCGACATGTGCTTGTCCATCATCAGCGAGATGCGCCGCTCGCTCAGGGCGCCGATCTCGGCGATGGCCAGAGCAAGGTTGTCGGCGGCCATGGCCACCGGCTCGGCGTGGAAGTTGCCGCCCGAAATCACTTCATCCTCGGCGGCGAACACCAGCGGGTTGTCCGACACCGCGTTGGACTCGATGGCCAGCACTTCGGCGGCCTGGCGCAGCTGGGTCAGGCAGGCGCCCATGACCTGCGGCTGGCAGCGCAGCGAGTACGGGTCCTGGACCTTGCCGCAGTGCTTGTGCGACTGCGACACCTCGCTGGAGTCGCCCAGCAGGTCGCGGAAGCACGCGGCGGTGTCGATCTGGCCGCGCTGCCCGCGTACCGCATGGATGCGCGCATCGAACGGCGCACGCGAGCCCAGCGCGGCTTCCACGGTCAGCGCGCCACAGGCGATGGCCGCGGCGTACAGGTCTTCGGCCTGGAACAGGCCACGCAAGGCATAGGCGGTGGACGCCTGGGTGCCGTTGAGCAGGGCCAGGCCCTCCTTGGCGGCGAGGGTCAGCGGCTCCAGGCCGGCCACCGCCAGGGCTTCGCTGGCCGGCAGCCACTGGCCCTGGTAGCGCGCCTTGCCCTCGCCGAGCAGCACCAGCGACATGTGCGCCAGCGGCGCCAGGTCGCCCGAAGCGCCGACCGAGCCCTTGAGCGGGATGTGCGGGTAGACCTCGGCATTGACCAGGCCGATCAGCGCGTCGATGACCTTGCGGCGGATGCCGGAGAAGCCACGGCTGAGGCTGTTGATCTTCAGCACCATGATCAGCCGCACCAGGTCGTCGTCCAGCGGCGCGCCGATACCGGCGGCGTGCGACAGCACCAGCGAGCGCTGCAGGTTTTCCAGGTCGTGGCTGGCGATGCGGGTCGAGGCCAGCAGGCCGAAACCGGTGTTGATGCCATAGGCGGTGCGGTCCTCGGCGAGGATCCGCTCGACGCAGGCGACGCTGGCGTCGATGGCCTTGCCGGCGCCGGCATCCAGGCTCAGGCGCACCGGCGCCTGGTGAATGCGGCGCAGCTGGGCCAGGGTCAGCTGGCCAGGGGTGAGGTTCAAAGCTTCCATGTTCACGCTCCTTTTTCTAATCGTTGTTCAGCGCAGCGTCGCCAGCACGGGGCCAGGCAGGCGCGCGTCTTTGAGCAGGGCGGCGGCGCGCGCGATGTCCGGCGCCAGCCAGCGGTCTTCCAGGTAGGCCGGCACCTGCTCGCGCAACAGGCGCCAGGCGGCGTCGGTACCGGCGCCGAAGCGCTGCGGCGTGAGGAACTCGAAGGCCTGGCCGGCCAGCAGGTACTCGATGGCCAGCACCTGGGTGCAGTTTTCCAGTACCTGGTACAGCTTCAGCGCGGCGTTGGTGCCCAGGCTCAGGTGGTCTTCCTGCAGGCCCGAGGTGACGTAGTTGTCCAGCACCGCCGGCTGCGCCAACTGGCGGTTCTGCGCGCACAACGAAGCGGCGACGTACTGGGCGATCATCATCCCGGAGTTGACCCCCGGGTTGCTCACCAGGAACGCCGGCAGGCCACTGACGTGCGGGTTGATCAAGCGGTCGAGGCGCCGTTCGGCGATCGAGCCGATCTCGGCGACGGCGATCGCCAGCAGGTCGGCGGCCATGGCCACCGACTGGCCGTGCGGGTTGGCCTGGGACACCACGCGGAAGGCCTCCGGGGTGCCCAGCAGCAGCGGGTTGTCGTTGGCGCCGTTGAGCTCGGCCTCGATCTGCCGGGCGGCGTGGGCCAGCTGGTCGCGGGCGGCGCCGTGCACCTGCGGGATCGAGCGGATGCTCAAGGCGTCCTGGGTGCGAATGCCCTTGCTCGAGGCGATCACCTCGCTGCCGAACAACAGGCCGCGCAGGTTCTCGCCGACCACTTGCATGCCCGGGTGCGGCTTGAGCGCGATGATCTCCGGGTCGAAGGCGGCGATCTGCCCGCGCAGCGCCTCGAAGCTCATGGCACCGATCACGTCGGCCCATTGCAGCAGGCGCGTGGCGTCGTCCAGCGCCAGGCTGGCAAGGCCGGTCATGCACGGCGTGCCGTTGACCAGGCAAAGGCCGTCCTTGGCGCCCAGGGTCACCGGCGCCAGGCCTTCGGCGGCCAGCGCCTCGGCCGCCTCGACGATGCGCCCCTGGTAGCTGACCTTGCCCACGCCCAGCAGGCACACGCCAACATGGGCCATGTGGGTCAGGTAGCCCACCGAGCCCTGCGCTGGCACCTGCGGGGTGATGCCACGCTCGAGCAGCGCCAGCAGCGCTTCGGCCACCCCGCGCTGCACCCCGGACTTGCCGTGGCTGTAGTTGACGATGGCGGCGCAGATGATCGCCCGGGTCTGCTCGTCCGGCAGCGCCGGGCCGACGCCACAGGCGTGGCTGAGCAGGGTATTGCGCGACAGCGCGCTGAGCTGCTCGCCCTGCAGCGAGACGTTGCACAGCGCGCCGAGGCCGGTGTTCACGCCGTAGGCGCGTTCGCCGCTGTCGACGATGCGCCGCACGATGGCCTGGGCATTGTCGATACGCGCCCACACCACCGGCGCCAATTGCAGCCGCGCGCCGTGACGGGCGACGGCGGCGATATCCTGCCAACGCACGGGGGCGTCGGCGATCACCACGGTTTCAAGTTGCGACATCACGACCCCTTACACGGCAACAGCGCGGCGCTGGACGAAGCGGTCGACATACTCGTCGGCCGGCGAGTGGAGGATTTCCTGCGGGGTGCCGACCTGGATCAGGCGGCCGTCCTTGAGGATGGCGATGCGGTTGCCGATGCGCACGGCTTCGTCCAGGTCGTGGGTGATGAACACGATGGTCTTGTGCAGGGTCTTCTGCAGTTCCAGCAACTGGTCCTGCATCTCGGCGCGGATCAGCGGGTCGAGGGCGCTGAAGGCCTCGTCCATGAGGATGATGTCGGTGTCCGCGGCCAGCGCCCGGGCCAGGCCCACGCGCTGGCGCATGCCGCCGGAGAGCTGGTGCGGGTACTTCTTCTCGTAGCCCTTCAGGCCCACGGTCTCGATCCACTGCTGGGCGCGCTGGGCGCACAGCTCCTTGGTTTCGCCGCGCACCTTCAGGCCATAGGCGACGTTGTCCAGCACGTTGCGGTGCGGCAGCAGGCCGAAGCTCTGGAACACCATGCTGATCTTGCGCCGGCGGAATTCACGCAGGGCGTCCATGTCGTACTGCAGGATGTCCTCGCCGTCGACCAGGATCTGCCCACTGGTGGGGTCGATCAGGCGGTTGAAGTGGCGCACCAGGGTCGACTTGCCCGAACCGGAAAGGCCCATGATGACGAAGATCTCGCCACTGCCGATCGACAGCGACAGGTCGTTGACCCCGACCACGCAGCCGGTCTGCGCCAGCACCTGCTCCTTGCTGCGCTGTTCGCGGATCAGTTGCAGGGCTTCCCCGGCGCGGTCGCCGAAGATCTTGTAGACGTTCTTGACTTCGATCTTGCTGATCGCCTGCGTGCTCATTTGCTCACCTCATGCCGTGGCCGACCGTAGGCCTGGGTAATGCGGTCGATCACCACCGCGAGAATCACGATGGCCAGGCCGGCTTCGAGGCCGCGGCCGACGTTCAGGGTCTGGATGCCCACCAGCACATCCTCGCCCAGGCCACGGGCGCCGATCATCGAGGCGATCACCACCATCGACAGGGCCATCATGGTGGTCTGGTTGATGCCGGCCATGATGCTCGGCAGGGCCAGCGGCAATTGCACGCCGAACAGCTGCTGCCAGCGGTTGGCGCCGAAGGCGTTGATCGCCTCCATCACCTCGCCGTCGACCTGGCGGATGCCCAGGTCGGTCAGGCGGATCAGCGGCGGCGCCGCGTAGATGACGGTGGCGAAGATCGCCGGCACCTTGCCCAGGCCGAACAGCATCAGCACCGGGATCAGGTACACGAAGCTGGGCATCGTCTGCATGATGTCCAGCAGCGGCATCAACACCGCGCGCAAGCGGTTGCTGCGCGCCGAGAGGATGCCCAGCGGGATGCCCACCAGCACCGAGATCAGCGTCGCCACCAGCATCAGCGCCAGGGTCTGCATGAGCTTGTCCCACAGGCCGACGGCGCCCACCAGGAACAGCAACCCGATGATCACCACGGTCGGCAGGATGCGCCGCGTGGCATGCCAGGCGATCACCCCCACCACGCCGAGCATCAGCCACCAGGGGGTGGCCCGCAGCAGGCCTTCGAGGTTGACGATGGCCCACAGCAGGGTGTCGGAGATGTGCCGGAACACATCGCCGTAGTTGGTTACCAGCGCATCGACCCAGCCGTTGACCCAGTCGGCGATGGAGAAGGTAAGGTTGTCAGGAAACATAGGTTCCACTCATCAGGTGAGGACGCTCAGAGCGCCGCATTGATCTTCTTGGCAGCCTCTTCACTGACCCACGCCTGCCAGACTTCAGGATGTTCCTTCAGGAAGATCTTGGCCAGTTTTGGCGACTCGATGCGCTCCTTGGTCATGCGACCCAGGTTCTGGTTCAGGATGTCGATCGGGATGTTGACCTTCTCCAGCACGCCAACCAGCTCGGGGGCTTCGTCGTGGAAGGCCTTGGACAGGCCGACCTTGATCGACACGCTCTTGTCCACGCCGGCTTTCTCTTCCAGCTTGACCAGGTCGACCTGGCCCATCAGCGGGGTCGGGGTCCAGTAGTAGAAGAGGATCGGCTCGCCGCGCTTGTAGCTCGACAGCACCGCGGCATCCAGCGCAGGGCCGGTGCCCGGGCGGAAGTTGGTGTAGCTGGCTTCCAGGCCGTAGTCCTTGAGCATCTGGGTGTTGTCCAACTCGCAGGTCCAGCCGGCCGGGCAGTTGTAGAAGCGGCCTTTGCTGGGCTCTTCCGGGTCTTTGAAGAGGCTGGCGTACTTGGCCAGGTCGGCGACGTTCTTCAGCTCCGGCGCCTTGGCGTCGAGCTTGCGCTTGGCATCGCCTTCGATCACGTAGCGCGGGACGTACCAGCCTTCGACCGCACCGACCACTGGCGCGCCGACACCGACCACCTTGCCGGCGGCCTCGGCTTTCTTCCACACCTCGCTACGGCCGACCCATTCTTCGGCGAACACCTGGATGTCGTTGGTGCCCAGGGCGTTTTCCATGGTGATGGAGTTGCCGGGCAGGCTGTCGACGTTGCAGCCGTAGCCCTCCTTGAGCACGATCTGCATGACGTCGGTCAGCAGCATGCCGCTTTCCCAGTTCAGACCGGCGAATTTCACCGGCTTGCCGGAATCACACCAGGTGGCGGCCTGGGTGGCGCTGGTGGCGCCGAGCAGGCCAAGGGCGAACAGCGACGCGAGCAAGGTCTTGTTGGTTTTCATTGCGTGACGCTCCCAAACTTAAGAAGTGGAAATCGGCAGTCCTTGCAAGAAAGTGGCTCATTGGGGGCTGCAGCGCAGCCCCCAAGGGCTATCAGCCAGTAATCATCGGCAGGTTCAGACCCTGCTCTTTAGCGCAATCGATAGCAATCTGGTAACCGGCGTCGGCATGACGCATCACACCGGTGGCCGGGTCGTTGGTCAGCACCCGGGCGATACGCGCAGCGGCTTCGTCGGTGCCGTCGCAGACGATGACCACACCCGAGTGCTGGGAGAAGCCCATGCCCACGCCGCCGCCGTGGTGCAGCGAAACCCAGGTGGCGCCGCCCGCGGTGTTCAGCAGGGCGTTGAGCAGCGGCCAGTCGGAGACCGCATCCGAGCCATCCTGCATGGCTTCGGTCTCGCGGTTCGGGCTGGCGACCGAGCCGGAGTCGAGGTGGTCACGGCCGATGACGACCGGCGCCGACAGCTCGCCGCTGCGTACCATTTCGTTGAACGCCAGGCCCAGCTTGGCACGCAGGCCCAGGCCGACCCAGCAGATACGCGCCGGCAGGCCCTGGAAGCTGATGCGCTCGCGGGCCATGTCCAGCCAGCGGTGCAGGTGGGCGTCGTCCGGGATCAGCTCCTTGACCTTGGCGTCGGTCTTGTAGATGTCCTCGGCATCGCCCGACAGCGCGGCCCAGCGGAACGGGCCGATGCCACGGCAGAACAGCGGACGGATGTAGGCCGGCACGAAACCTGGGAAGTCGAAGGCATTCGTCACGCCCTCTTCCTGGGCCATCTGGCGGATGTTGTTGCCGTAGTCGAAGGTCGGCACGCCGGCTTTCTGGAAGTCCAGCATGGCCTGCACGTGCACGGCCATCGACTGCTTGGCGGCCTTGACCACGGCAGCGGGGTCGGTCTTGGCGCGGTCGCGGTACTGCTCCCAGGTCCAGCCGATCGGCAGGTAGCCGTTGAGCGGGTCGTGGGCGCTGGTCTGGTCGGTGACCATGTCCGGGCGCACGCCACGCTTGACCAGCTCCGGCAGAATTTCAGCGGCGTTGCCGTGCAGGGCGATGGAGACGGCCTTGCCTTCGGCGGTGTACTTGGCGATGCGCGCCAGGGCGTCGTCCAGGTCGCTGGCCTGCTCGTCGACGTAGCGGGTGCGCAGGCGGAAGTCGATGCTGGTCTGCTGGCATTCGATGTTCAGCGAGCAGGCGCCGGCCAGGGTCGCGGCCAGCGGCTGGGCGCCGCCCATGCCACCGAGGCCCGCAGTCAGCACCCAGCGGCCGGCGAGGTTGCCGTTGTAGTGCTGGCGACCGGCTTCGACGAAGGTTTCATAGGTGCCCTGGACGATGCCCTGGCTACCGATGTAGATCCAGCTGCCCGCGGTCATCTGGCCGTACATGGCCAGGCCCTTGGCGTCCAGTTCGTTGAAGTGCTCCCAGTTGGCCCAGTGCGGCACCAGGTTGGAGTTGGCGATCAGCACGCGCGGGGCGTCGCGGTGGGTCTTGAACACGCCGACCGGCTTGCCCGACTGCACCAGCAGGGTTTCGTCGTCGTTCAGTTCCTTGAGGCTGGAAACGATCTTGTCGTAGCACTCCCAGTTGCGCGCGGCGCGGCCGATACCGCCGTATACCACCAGCTCCTTGGGGTTCTCGGCCACTTCCGGGTCGAGGTTGTTCATCAGCATGCGCAGCGGCGCTTCGGTCAGCCAGCTCTTGGCGTTCAGCTTGGTGCCACGCGGGGCGCGGATCTCGACGTCACGGAATTTGTTGAGCTTGTTGTCAGTCACGAAAGTGCTCCTTGAGCGATCTATTCAAACCCGGCGAGATCGGCGGGCCAATGGGGCGGTCTGTACCGCGCGGAAGGGACGGCCTATCCACTTTCGCGCACTTATCTTTACTTGTACATACAAGCATATGCAATTGAATTGCCAAGTCACCAAAAAGGCGCGGAAGGATGTTCGCAATATGGTCCGCAGGCCGCATGAATTGGGGCCCGGAGAGGAAGATGAAAAATCGTGGACGGGTTTTGCGGGGGAATTCAGCAGGAGCTGGCTTTGCGCCATTCTGGGGCATTCGGTAACAGGGTGCGCTGTTTGCGGGCGTTACCGGGTAACTGTTTCGAGTGGTTTTGCGGGCCCTATCGCGGAGATCTGCCTTGCCCCGCGACAGGGCCTATGTGGACGGCACGGGGCCAGAACCCGTCAGGCGGCGCGCTCGACCAACTCGATCACACAGCACCGCCCGGATACCTCGACCTCCAACAAACGCGCGTTACCGCTCAGTTGCAAACAGTCATACAACCCCAGCTCCGACGCGCCCTGCCCTTCGATGCCCACCGTCAAGGCGGCCTCGGCACTGAACACCAGCACCGTGCCCGCCGCGCTGAACAACCGGGTCGCCGCCTCGAACCACTGCAACCGCGCGTGGTAACGCTGCGGCGCATAGATCAGGTTGAAATCGCGGATCGCCCCGCCCAGCAGGGTACAGGCCACCTGGCTCTCGCCACTGAAGGCAAAGGCATCGAACGGCAGCAGCGCGCGGCTTTCATGCCCGTCTACGCTCAGGCGCATGCCATCACCCTGCAGCACGCTGATGATCCGCTGGTACCCGTTGAAGCTGGAGAAGCCACCCGAGGCCTCGATGTCGGCGATCGACAGGCGCCAGCCGAAACCCTCCAGGCCTTCGCCGGCATCGCGGGTGATCTCTTCGGTGGAACCTCCACCGTTCTTCCAGGGCATGCGCGGGTAATCCCGGGCACGCAACAACTGCAACTGGCTCATTTACTGAAACGTCCTTCCAGGCGATGACGGGAACCGGGGTGGATCAGCCGCGCGGCGGTCACCGGCTGGCGGCCGGACCAGGTGCGCCGGCGAATCAGCAGGCAGGGCTCGCCACGCTCGATCTGCAACAGGCGGCACTCGTCGGGCTCGGCGAGGATCGCCTCGACCACGTGCTCGCCCTCGGTCAGCGGCGCGACCTGGGAGAGATAGGCGTAGGGCGTCTGCCGGGTGAAGTCCTGCTTGAGGTAGTCCGGGGCAATGGCGGCGTTGACGAAGCGGTCCTCGATCTGCACCGGCACGCCGTTCTCATAGTGCACGATCAGCGAATGGAACACCCGCTGGCCTTCGCGCATGTCCAAGGCCAGCGCACGCTCGGAACCGGCGGCCTCCTCGGCGAGGATCATCACCTTGCAGCTATGCTGGTGGCCGCGGCTGGCGATCTCGTCGGCGATGTTGTTGACCTCGAACAGCGCCGAGCGGGTCTTGGGTTCGGCGACGAAGGTGCCGACGCCCTGCATGCGGACCAGCAGGCCCTCGGCGGTCAGCTCGCGCAACGCGCGGTTGATGGTCATGCGGCTGAAGCCCAGCTGGCTGACCAGTTCGCTTTCCGAGGGGACGCGATGATGCGGCGGCCAGCTGCCATTTTCGATCTGCTGGACGATCATCTGCTTGACCCGGGCATACAGCGGCGCCGGCCCTTCGCCCATCTGGGCAACCAGCGCGGAGACGGAAGGTGTCGGCACGGCTATGCATCCTTGTGCAATTGATTGACGGTAGCTTGCCGGAGTTTACCCGGCAGGCAAACGTCTGTATATGTATATACAAATAACAGAACGGGGTTCCGAGTGATGTCCGCCTATTTCGCCGAACGCGCCCTGCTGCCCACTGGCTGGGCCAGCAATGTCCGCCTCGAAGTCGCACCCGACGGGCGGCTCACCCAGGTCGAGGCCAATGCCAGCGCCGAGGGCGCCGAGCGCCTGGCCGGGCCCTTGCTGCCGGGCATGCCCAACTTGCATTCGCACGCCTTCCAGCGCGCCATGGCGGGCCTGGCCGAGGTCGCCGGCAACCCCAATGACAGCTTCTGGACCTGGCGCGACTTGATGTACCGCCTGGTCGGGCGCATCCGCCCCGAACAGTTGCAGGTCATCGCCCGCCAGCTGTACATCGAGATGCTCAAGGCCGGCTACACCTCGGTGGCCGAATTCCACTACGTGCACCACGACCACGACGGCCAGGCCTATGCCGACCCGGCCGAGCTGTCGCGGCGCATCAGCGCCGCAGCCAGCGCCAGCGGCATCGGCCTGACCCTGCTGCCAGTGCTGTACAGCCACTCCGGCTTCGGCGGCCAGGCGCCCAACGACGGGCAGCGGCGCTTCATCAATTCCACCGAGCAGTACCTGCGCCTGCAAGCGCAGCTCGAGCCCTTGCTCGCCGCACAACCGGCGCAGCACCTGGGGTTGTGTTTCCACTCGCTGCGCGCGGTCACGCCCGAACAGATCGACACCGTGCTCAAGGCCGGCGCCGCGCACGGCCCGGTGCATATCCACATCGCCGAGCAGCAGAAGGAAGTCGACGATTGCCTGGCCTGGAGCGGGCGCCGCCCGTTGCAGTGGCTGTACGACAATGTGGCGGTGGATGAACGCTGGTGCCTGGTCCACGCCACCCACGCCGAAGCCGACGAGGTCAGCGCGATGGCCCGCAGCGGTGCGGTCGCCGGCCTGTGCCTGACCACCGAGGCGAACCTGGGCGACGGCATCTTCCCGGCGGTGGACTTCCTCGCCCAGGGCGGGCGCATGGGCATCGGCTCGGACAGCCATGTGTCGCTGAGCGTGGTCGAGGAACTGCGCTGGCTGGAATACGGCCAGCGCCTGCGCGACCAGCGGCGCAACCGCCTGTACCGCGGCGACCAGCCGATGGTCGGGCGCACCCTGTACGACGCGGCCCTGGCAGGCGGCGCCCAGGCGCTGGGGCAGCCGATCGGCGCGCTGGCGGTCGGCAAGCGGGCCGACTGGCTGGTACTGGATGGCCAGGACCCGTACCTGGCCACCTCGACCGGGGATGCGATTCTCAACCGCTGGCTGTTCGCCGGCGGCGACCGTCAGGTACGTGAGGTGATGGTCAATGGCCAGTGGGTGGTGCGCCAGGGGCGGCATGCGCAGGAAGAGGAAAGTGCCCGGGCGTTCGTGGGGGTGCTGCGGGAGCTGCTGGGCTGATGAACTCGGGGCCGCTGTGCGGCCCCAGCGCATTCAATGCCGGGCGACGATGTCCTTGTCGGCCACCCGCCAGATCAACCGATTGGTGTCATACCCCTGCTGGCGCGCCCTCGACAGCAGGTTCTCGCGCTCCCACGCCGGCAGGTTCGGCGTGCGTGACAGAATCCACAGGTACTTGCGGTTCGGGCTGCCGACGATCGCCGTGCGGTAGCGCTCGTCCACGTACAGCACCCAGTAGTCCGCCTTGGCCAGCCCCGGCACCAGGCGGGTGAACCAGTTGTCGAACTCCACCCACAGCTTGTCGGTATGCCCCGCCTCCTGCGGCCAGGCATGCCCCTCGGCGCGCAGCCACTCGTCACCTTGGGTGCGGCAGCGGTTGAGCACGCCCACGGTGCCGTCGGGCTTGAGGTTGTAGTGCGCCTCGGATTGCGCGCAATCGCGCTGGAAGTACATGGGCAGACGCGCCAGTTCGAACCACTTGCCCTGGTAGCGCTTGAGGTCGACGCGGCCTGCCGTCTTCGGTGCCAACGGGTCGCTCGCCGAGCTTGCGCAGCCACCGAGCAGCAGCGCCGCGCACAGCGCCAGCAGCAGGTGCGCGCGCCTCATTTGAGGCCCTGCCCGGAATACATCAGCACCTTGTCGGCGGCGTACTGCACGCTGATGAAGCTCTTCTCGTCACCCCAGGTACAGCTGCTCATGCCCAGCGCGCCAGAGCACTCCTTGGGCGAGCCAAGCAGTTGCTCGACCTCGGCCTTGCTCATGCCGGCCTTGAGCTTGGAATAGTTTTCCTGGTTGATCTTGCTGCACGCGGTCAGGACGACGCACAAGGACAACAAGGCGAGGGAACGCAACGACATGGGGACACTCCTGGAGGTGGGACACACAGGCGAGGCGGCCTGCAGACAGCTTAGAAGGGAAAATGCCTCCCCGGTTCCCTGGCAGGTCGCCTTTGTTTCTGCGCCGTTGGTCGGCGGGCACGCAACCGATTCATGTCTGCACCAGGAAGGGGTGCATAACCTGCAGAGCACCTTGCGTGCCTGCAATGACCCTGGAGCACCAGGTCGAGCGGTTGAAGCAGTGGGTGGGGAGTTTCAGCACCTGAAAACAGCGGCGCCCCGCGATTGGGGGCGCCTCAGCGTCAGAACCTGGAGCCAGGCTCCAACAGGAAATCCATCTCTTCACTGGTGCTCGGCCGCCCCAGCACCAGGTTGCGGTGCGGGAAGCGGCCGAACCGGGCGATCACCCGCTGGTGCTGCTCGGCGTAATCCAGGAAGCCTTCGAACAGCCGGCGGTTGGCTTCGGGCTGCTCTTCCAGCAGTGCCTGGTAGCGCTCCACGCACAGGTTCTGCCAGTCCAGCACCTCGGCGTGCTCCAGCACCAGCAGCACGAACACCCGCTGGATCGGCAGCAACTGGTAGTCCCAGCCCTTCTGCAAACCCTGCATCGCCACCACCTGGGCGCGGCGGTCGCCTTCAAAGGCGAGCGGCGTGTCACGGTGGAGCATGCGTGGCAGCTGGTCCAGCAGCAGGATCAGCCCCAACCAGCCCTGGGGGCTCTGCTGCCATTCGTCGAGACCGCCCGCCAGCGCCTGCGCGCACAGATCGCCGAAGCGCTCGCGCGCCTCGTCGTCATGGTGCTTGCCGAACCACAGCGTGCTCTTCTCGTCAGCCACGGCCTGGGGGCTGGTGCCCCAACCGAACCACCATTCCAGCAACGGCTGCCAAGGTGCGAGCATGGTTTACTCCTTGTGGTAGGCGGTGACGCGCTCGACCTCTTCCTTCGAGCCGAGGATCACCGACACACGCTGGTGCAGGCTCTCAGGCTTGATGTCGAGGATACGCTCGTAACCGTTGGTGGAGGCGCCGCCGGCCTGCTCGATGATGAACGACATCGGGTTGGCCTCGTACATCAGGCGCAGCTTGCCCGGCTTGCTTGGCTCACGGGCGTCGCGCGGGTACATGAACAGGCCGCCACGGGTCAGGATGCGGTGCACGTCGGCAACCATCGAGGCGATCCAGCGCATGTTGTAGTTCTTCTTCAATGGGCCGGTCTCGCCCGCCAGCAGCTCGCCCACGTAGCGTTGCACCGGGGCTTCCCAGTGGCGCTGGTTGGACATGTTGATGGCGAACTCGGCGGTGGTTTCCGGCACGCGGATGTTCTCGTGGGTGAGCACGAAGCTGCCCAGCTCGCGGTCCAGGGTGAAGCCCTTGACGCCGTTGCCCAGGGTCAGGATCAGCATGGTCTGCGGGCCGTAGATCGCGTAGCCGGCGGCGACCTGCTGGGTGCCTGGCTGCAGGAAGGCGTTCTCGTTGAGGGTCTCGTTCTGGCTCAGGTATTCGTTCGGGCAACGCAGCACGGAGAAGATGGTGCCGACCGAGACGTTGACGTCGATGTTCGACGAGCCGTCCAGCGGGTCGAACACCAGCAGGTAGGCGCCTTTCGGGTATTTACCGGGGATCTGGTAGGCATTGTCCATCTCCTCCGAGGCCATGCCGGCCAGGTGGCCGCCCCACTCGTTGGCTTCGAGCAGGATGTCGTTGGAGATCACGTCGAGCTTCTTCTGCACCTCGCCCTGCACGTTCTCGGTGCCCATGCTGCCCAGCACGCCGCCCAGGGCGCCCTTGGACACATGGTGGCTGATCTCCTTGCACGCACGCGCCACCACCTCGATCAGGAAGCGCAGATCGGCAGGGGTATTGTTGCTGCGGGTCTGCTCAATCAGATAGCGACTCAGGGTAACGCGGGACATGTATGGCTCCGAAGTGGAAAGGGGTAGAAAACCCCCGCAGTTTACAGGGAGAGTGACAGCCTAGCGAGCGAAGAGACTCGCCTGGCGGATCAGACGGCGGTTCGGGCAATGAGTTCAGGCAGTTGGTCGGCGGCGGCCCCGCGATAGGGCCGGCACTGGCGCCTCGCACTAATCCAAGGCCTTCCAGATCTCGCTGGCATATTCGCGAATGGTCCGGTCCGACGAGAACCAGCCCATCCGCGCAGTGTTGAGCACCGCCATCCGCCACCACTCCTGCGGTGTATGCCACAGCTCCTCGACCCGCCGCTGGGCATCCCAGTAGGCATCGAAATCCGCGCACACCAGGAAGCGGTCATAGGCCACCAGCCCGTCGATCAGCCCCGCGTAACGCCCTGGGTCGTCGGGCGAGAACACCCCACTGCGAATCGCCTGCAGCACGTCGCTCAGCCGGTTCGAGGCGGCGATCGCGGCAGCGGCGCCGAAGTCCCCGGCACGCCCCCGTGCCTCGACCTGCTGGGCGGTAAGGCCGAAGATGAACATGTTCTGCGCCCCCACCTGCTCGCACATCTCGACGTTGGCGCCATCCAGCGTGCCGATGGTCAGCGCGCCATTGAGCGCGAACTTCATGTTGCTGGTGCCCGAGGCCTCGTAGCCGGCGGTGGAGATCTGCTCGGAAAGGTCCGCCGCCGGGATGATGCTCTCGGCCAGGCTGACGTTGTAGTTGGGCAGGAACACCACCTTGAGCAAGCCGCGCACGGTCGGGTCGTTGTTCACCACCCGGGCGATGTCGTTGGCCAGCTTGATGATCAGCTTGGCCTGGTGGTAGCTGGCCGCCGCCTTGCCGGCGAAGATCTTCACCCGCGGCACCCAGTTGATGCCCGGGTCGTTGCGGATGGCCTGGTACAGCGCCACGGTGTGCAACAGGTTGAGCAACTGGCGCTTGTACTCGTGGATGCGCTTGACCTGCACGTCGAACAGCGCTTCGGGGTTGACCGTGACGCCGATGCGGTCCTGGATGATGCTCGCCAGCGCGCGCTTGCTGTGCAGGCGCTGGGCGGCGAACTGCTTGCGGAAGGTGGCCTTGTCGGCGAACGGCGCCAAGGCCTTGAGCTTGCCTTCCGGGTCGTCCAGCACCTCGGCGCCGAGGGCTTCGACCAGCATCGCGGTGAGCGGCGGGTTGGCCTGGTACAGCCAGCGGCGGAAGGTGATGCCGTTGGTCTTGTTGTTGATGCGCTGCGGGTAGAGCTTGTGCAGCTCGGCGAACACCGTGCTCTTCATCAACTTGCTGTGCAGCGCCGACACGCCGTTGACGCTGTGCGAGCCGAGAAACGCCAGGTTGCCCATGCGCACCCGGCGGCCGTTGTCCTCTTCGATCAGCGACACCGCGCGCAGCACGTCGAAGTCGTGCAGCCCTTTGGCCCGCAGGGCATCGATATGGTAGGCGTTGATCAGGTAGATGATCTGCATGTGCCGCGGCAGCATGCGCTCCATCAGCGCCACCGGCCAGGTTTCCAGGGCTTCGGGCAACAGTGTGTGGTTGGTGTAGGCCAGGGTGCCGACGGTCAACTCCCAGGCCTTGTCCCACGGCACCTCGTGCTGGTCGACCAGCAGCCGCATCAGTTCGGCCACGGCGATCGAGGGGTGGGTGTCGTTGAGCTGGATCGCCGCCGCGCCGGGCAGGTTGGAGAGGTCCTTGTGCATGTTCAGGTGGCGGCGCAGCAGGTCCTGCAGCGAGGCCGAGACGAAGAAGTACTCCTGGCGCAGGCGCAGTTCCTGGCCGGCCTCGGTGCTGTCGGCGGGGTACAGCACCCGCGAGATGCTCTCGGCCCGCGCCACTTCGGCCACCGCACCGAGGTGGTCGCCGGCGTTGAAGCGCTCCAGGTGCAATTCCTCGAGGGCGCGGGCGCGCCACAGGCGCAGGGTGTTGACACTGGCCCCGCGCCAGCCGACCACCGGCGTGTCGTAGGCCACCGCCCGCACCGTCTCGCCCGGCCACCACACCTGGCGCTGCTGGCCGTGGGCGTCCTGCACGGTCTCGACGCTGCCACCGAAGCTGATCGGGTAGATCACCTCGGCGCGCTCGAACTCCCAGGGGTTGCCGAAGTCCAGCCAATTCTCGGTCTGCTCCTGCTGCCAGCCATCGACCACCGCCTGGCGGAACAGGCCGTGCTCGTAGCGGATGCCGTAGCCGTGGGCGGCGATGCCCAGGGTCGACATGCTTTCCATGAAGCACGCGGCCAAACGCCCGAGGCCACCGTTGCCCAGCGCCGCGTCCGGCTCCAGCAGGCGGATGCGTTCCAGGTCCACGTCCAGCCCCTCGAGGGCCTCGCGGGCGATCTCCAGGTAACCGAGGTTGCTCAGGCTGTCGTACAGCAGCCGGCCAATGAGGAATTCCAGGGAGAGGTAGTAGACGCGTTTCTGGCTACGCCGGTAGGCCTGCCGGGTGTGGTCCATCCAGTGGTCGACCATGTGGTCGCGGGCGGCCAGGGCAATGGCCTCGAACCAGTCGTGGTCGAATGCGTGCTCCGGGTCCTTGCCGACCGCATAGGTCAGCTTGGCCAGCACGGCGGCGCGGAAATCCGCCACCTCGGCGGCATGAGCTTTGGCGTCACGGGCTTTGGGTTCCTGGGACATGAGGCATCCTCGGGGGGCAAGTGGGCGAAAGCGCTGGGAGAGTGTTCAGCCTAGACGCTCTGACACGGAGCGACAGCGACGGTTCGCGGTTTTCATCCACCCAGGCTGAATCGGGCAAAAGGTTGTTCACAAATTGAACAACTCCGGTATCATCGCGCGCCCCAAAACCGTGATTTCCCTTGCAAGAATAAAACCGCAACCATGAAACCGACCCTGATCGCCGCCGCCGAAGTCGACCGCCTGGAAACCTGGCAGCGCTATGCCAGCCACATGTGCGGGGGTTGCCACTCGACCTGCTGCACGCTGCCCGTCGAAGTGAAGATCAAGGACTTGATCCGCATTGGCGTGGTGGACGCGTTCGAGCAGGACGAGCCACCGAAGAACATCGCCAAGCGCCTGCAAAAAGAGGGCATCATCGAGCGCTTCAACCAGAAGTCGGGGATCTTCACCCTGACCCGCATGAGCAACGACGACTGCCTTTATCTGGACCGCAAAAGCCGGCTGTGCACCATTTATGACAAGCGCCCGGACACCTGCCGCAACCACCCCAAGGTCGGGCCGCGGCCGGGGTACTGCGCGTACAAGCCCAAGGTGGCAGGGCGATAGCCCTGTAGCCCCGGCACGGCGCCCTATCGCAGGCTTGCCCCGCGATAGGGCCGACACAGATACACGGCACCAAAAAAAACGCCCCCGGCCTTTCGACCGGGGGCGTTTTTCATTCAGCTAGAACCAGGATCAGTTCTTGGCTTTCTTGGCAGCGCGGGTACGCTCGCCTTCGTCGAGGATCTTCTTGCGCAGACGGATCGACTTCGGCGTGACTTCGCACAGCTCGTCGTCCTGGATGAACTCCAGGGCCTGCTCGAGGGTGTGGCGAACCGGCGGCACCAGGGCGATGACTTCGTCCTTGCCCGAAGCACGCATGTTGTCGAGCTTCTTGCCTTTGGTCGGGTTAACGCCCAGGTCGTTGTCACGGCTGTTCAGGCCGATGATCTGACCGTTGTAGATCTCCTGGCCGTGCTCGACGAACAGCTTGCCGCGCGCCTGCAGGGTTTCCAGCGAGTAGGTCAGTGCCTTGCCGGTCTCGACCGAAACCAGTACACCGTTGAGACGGCCGGACATCTGGCCCGACTTCATGGTGTCGTAGCGATCGAAGATCGAGGTCAGGATGCCTGCACCGTTGGTCAGGGTCAGGAACTGGTTACGGAAACCGATCAGACCACGGGCTGGAATGTTGTATTCCAGGCGAACACGGCCCTTGCCATCCGGCACCATGTTGGTCAGGTCGCCCTTACGCAGGCCCATCTCTTCCATGACCTTGCCCTGGGATTCTTCAGGGATGTCGATGGTGACGTTCTCGAACGGTTCCTGCTTCACGCCGCCTACTTCACGGATGATCACTTCAGGACGGCCTACAGCCATCTCGAAGCCTTCGCGACGCATGGTTTCGATCAGAACCGACAGGTGCAGCTCACCACGGCCCGATACCTTGAACTTGTCAGGGGAATCGGTTTCCTGAACGCGCAGGGCAACGTTGTACAGCAGCTCTTTGTCCAGACGGTCCTTGATGTTACGGCTGGTGACGAACTTGCCTTCCTTGCCGCAGAACGGCGAGTCGTTGACCTGGAAGGTCATCGAAACGGTCGGCTCGTCGACGGTCAGCGGCTTCATCGCTTCTACCGCGTCCGGGGCGCACAGGGTGTCGGAGATGAACAGCTCGTCGAAACCGCTGATGCAGACGATGTCGCCAGCCTGGGCTTCTTCGACGTCGACGCGGTGCAGGCCGTGGTGGCCCATCAGCTTGAGGATACGGCCGTTACGCTTCTTGCCGTCGGTGTCGATGGCGACGACCGGGGTGTTCGGCTTGATGCGGCCACGGGCGATGCGGCCAACGCCGATAACGCCGAGGAAGCTGTTGTAGTCCAGCGCCGAGATCTGCATCTGGAACGAACCGTCACGGTCGACGTTCGGCGCAGGTACGTTGTCGACGATCGACTGGTACAGCGCGGTCATGTCTTCGCCCATGGCGGTGTGGTCCAGACCGGCGATGCCGTTCAGGGCCGAGGCGTAGACAACCTGGAAGTCCAGCTGGTCGTCGGTGGCGCCGAGGTTGTCGAACAGGTCGAAGATCTGGTCCAGCACCCAGTCAGGACGCGCGCCCGGACGGTCGACCTTGTTGATCACGACGATCGGCTTCAAGCCGGCTTCGAAGGCCTTCTTGGTCACGAAGCGGGTTTGCGGCATCGGGCCGTCTTGTGCGTCGACCAGCAGCAGCACGGAGTCGACCATCGACATCACGCGCTCTACCTCGCCACCGAAGTCGGCGTGGCCGGGGGTGTCGACGATGTTGATGTGGTAGCCATTCCAGTTGATGGCGGTGTTTTTCGCCAGAATGGTGATACCGCGCTCTTTTTCCTGGTCGTTGGAGTCCATGACGCGCTCGTCGTTGAGCTCGTTACGCTCCAGGGTGCCGGACTGGCGCAGCAGTTTGTCGACCAGGGTGGTTTTACCATGGTCAACGTGGGCGATGATGGCGATGTTACGCAGATTTTCGATCACAACTGTATCTCGATCAGAGGATTCGGTTGCCGCCAGCTTAGGCGGCCAATATGAAGGTAAAAGGCTCAGCGGGCCCGGGGGTCGGGAGGGCGATGGCGGATGCTGCCGCCATAGAGCCCTGGCGTTTTATGCCGGACGATAAACACGCACATTGGCATGTCCCTCACTGAGCAGGTGGTGGGCGTGCAGACGGCTCATCACGCCCTTGTCGCAATACAGCAGGTACTGGCGGTTGGCATCCAGGTGCTTGAACTTGCTGTTGATCGCGTAGAACGGCAGGGCCTGCACCTCGACGCCGTCCAGCGCCAGGGGCTGGTCTTCCTGGGCATCGGGGTGGCGGATGTCGATGACGATCTGGCCCGGCAGCGCCTCGGCCACTTCCTCGATCTCGATGTCCTTGCCCAGCTCGTCGATCACATGGTCGATGGAGATGAACTTGGCACGCGCCAGGGCGCGCTCCAGCACCTCCATGTCGAATTGCTTCTCTTCATGCTCCATGCGGTGGCGCTTGGCATGGGTGGTCGGGTTCACCGAGATCACCCCGCAGTATTCGGGCATGTGCTTGGCGAACTCGGCGGTGCCGATCTGGTAGGCGGTGTCGATGATGTCCTGCTTGTGGCTGGCCAGCAGCGGGCGCAGCACCAGCTTGTCGGTGGCCGAGTCGATGATCGACAGGTTCGGCAGGGTCTGGCTGGACACCTGCGAGATCGCCTCGCCAGTGACCAGCGCGTCGATGTCCAGGCGCTCGGCCATGCGCGCGGCGCCGCGCAGCATCATGCGCTTCAAGGTCACGCCCATGTAGCTGTTGTCGACCTTGTTGAGGATCTCGCCGACCACTTCCTCGAACGGCACGCTGATGAACAGCACGCGCTGGCTGCTGCCGAACTTCTTCCACAGGTAGTGGGCCACTTCCATCACGCCCAGCTCGTGGGCGCGGCCGCCGAGGTTGAAGAAGCAGAAGTGGGTCATCAGGCCGCGGCGCATCATCTGGTAGGCCGCCACGGTGGAGTCGAAGCCACCGGACATCAGCACCAACGTTTGCTCCAGGGCACCCAGGGGGTAGCCGCCAATGCCGTTGTGCTGGTTGTGGATGACGTACAGGCGCTGGTCGCGGATCTCGATGCGCACCAGCACTTCCGGGGTTTTCAGGTCGATGCCGGTGGCGCCGCACTGCTGGCGCAGTTGGCTGCCGACGTAGCGGTCGACGTCCATCGAGGTGAAGTCGTGGTGGCCGCCGCGCTTGCAGCGCACGGCGAAGCGCTTGCCGGCCAGCAGGTGGCCGAAGTGCTGCTTGCACTTGGCGACGATGTCGTCGAAGTCGCCCAGGGGGTATTCCTCGACCTGCAGGAAGTGGGTGATGCCCGGGGTGCAGGTGAGGCGCTCGATCATTTCGCGCTGGACTTTCTCGTCTTCGACGCGGGTGACCACTTCGAGATTGTCCCAGACACCATCGACCGCGAGCTCAGGGTCCAGATCCTTGAGCACGACGCGGATGTTCTTGCCGAGCTGGCGAATGAAGCGCTTGCGCACCGGCCGGCTCTTGATGGTGATTTCGGGGAAGACTTTGACGATAAGTTTCATTGGTAAACAGCGCGCCCACGGCCTGCCGAAAATGAGGGGCGCGAATTATAGCGGAAATTGCTCAAGGTTTGAGCAACTTTTGTACAGAAGGTTGATCGGTGGGCCTTACCGGCCTCATCCCGGGGCAAGCACGCTCCTACACCCACGCCGTTGTCCGTGAGAGCAGTGGGATACCTGTCAGGAGCGGGCTTGCCCCGGGATGAGGCCCGCACAAACAGGCGAGCACCATAATGGTGCAACCAATGCCAAAAACGCCTCTTATAGGTGCACGGAAATGGCAAATCACCCTGCCAGATGCCCGCAAACGCCCTTTTTTGTCCCGCCCTCGCCATTTTCGGGCACTGGCATGCAATTTGCTCTCTTGTGAGGCAGGTAAGCTTGGCCGACTATGCGCGCCCGGCGACACCCTTTTTCCAGGGCAGCGGCCCACCGCGCCCTAGACCATCCGGAGGACAACATGTCGAAGTCGGTTCAACTCATCAAAGATCATGACGTCAAGTGGATTGATCTGCGTTTCACGGACACCAAAGGCAAACAGCACCACGTCACCATGCCCGCTCGCGATGCGCTGGATGACGAGTTCTTCGAAGCCGGCAAGATGTTCGACGGTTCGTCGATCGAAGGCTGGAAAGGCATCGAAGCCTCCGACATGATCCTGCTGCCGGACGACGCGTCCGCCGTGCTGGACCCGTTCACCGAAGAGCCGACCCTGATCCTGGTCTGCGACGTGATCGAGCCGTCCACCATGCAAGGCTACGACCGCGACCCGCGCGCCATCGCCAAGCGCGCCGAAGAGTTCCTGAAGACCACCGGTATCGGTGACACCGTCTTCGTTGGCCCGGAGCCAGAGTTCTTCATCTTCGACTCGGTCAAGTTCAAGTCCGACATCTCCGGCTCGATGTTCAAGATCTACTCCGAGCAAGGCTCGTGGATGACCGACGGCGACGTCGAAGGCGGCAACAAGGGCCACCGCCCTGCCGTCAAAGGCGGCTACTTCCCGGTTCCGCCGTGCGACCACGACCACGAAATCCGTACCGCCATGTGCAACGCCATGGAAGAAATGGGCCTGGTCGTCGAAGTTCACCACCACGAAGTGGCGACTGCCGGCCAGAACGAGATCGGCGTGAAGTTCAACACCCTGGTCGCCAAGGCTGACGAAGTTCAGACCCTGAAGTACTGCGTGCACAACGTCGCCGACGCCTACGGCAAGACCGCGACCTTCATGCCGAAGCCGCTGTACGGCGACAACGGCTCGGGCATGCACGTTCACATGTCGATCTCCAAAGACGGCAAGAACACCTTCTCCGGCGAAGGCTATGCCGGCCTGTCCGACACCGCCCTGTACTTCATCGGCGGCATCATCAAGCACGGTAAGGCCCTGAACGGCTTCACCAACCCGGCCACCAACTCCTACAAGCGTCTGGTGCCTGGCTTCGAAGCCCCGGTGATGCTGGCCTACTCGGCTCGCAACCGCTCCGCCTCGATCCGCATCCCGTACGTTTCCAGCCCGAAAGCGCGCCGCATCGAAGCGCGCTTCCCGGACCCGGCAGCCAACCCGTACCTGTGCTTCGCCGCCCTGCTGATGGCCGGCCTGGACGGCATCCAGAACAAGATCCACCCAGGCGATGCCGCCGACAAGAACCTGTACGACCTGCCGCCTGAAGAGGCCAAGGAAATCCCGCAGGTGTGCGGCAGCCTGAAAGAGGCCCTGGAAGAGCTGGACAAAGGCCGCGCGTTCCTGACCAAGGGCGGCGTGTTCTCCGACGACTTCATCGATGCCTACATCGAGCTGAAGTCCGAAGAAGAAATCAAGGTCCGCACCTTCGTTCACCCGCTGGAATACGACCTGTACTACAGCGTCTGATGTGAGCGGCGCCTGCCGCCGCCTTCATCACTGGAAACGGCTTCCCTCGGGAAGCCGTTTCTGCTTTTACACTCAGCCAGATCGGACGCGTCCTACCCGCAGCGCAAGTATCAGCCAGCACACTTGGGCCTCCCCTACCCCCGGAGAACACCCCATGCGCTCCCTTTCCCTGCCCCTGCTTTGCCTGCTCGCGCTATCCGGCTGCATGCGCAGCAGCGTGCCCCACCCCACCTTGGCCCCCTTGCTGGCCAGCATCGAGCAGCGCCTCGACCTCGCCGAAGCAGTGGCCCTGCACAAATGGGACAACCGCCAGCCGGTGCAGGCGCCGCAACGCGAGCAACAGGTCCTGGCCAGCGTGCGCCAGGCAGCCGCCGAATACGGCCTGTCGGCGCAACGTGCCGAGGCGTTCTTCAGCGACCAGATCGAAGCCAACAAGCTCGCCCAGTACCATTTGCTCAGTCAGTGGCACCGTGCACGCCAGGCACCGGATCGGCCACGCCGCGACCTGGCCAGCGAGGTTCGCCCGCAACTCGATCAGCTACAGGCGCAGTTGCTGCGGCAACTGGCCGACCTCGATCGCCAGGCCCTGCCGCAGTGCCAAGAGCACCTGGCCGATAGCCTGATCCATCATGCCCCTGACACACCGCGCCGCCTGGCGATGATCCGCGCCACCGCGCAACTGTGCCAACAGCCGTAAAGCTCTATGCTCTATATTGGTGCACTAAAGCGCTGAGCGCCCCGCAATGCAACCCAAATTAGGTCACAAGAAACGGTAAACCCAGGCTTTCTGTGCCGAATTTGCGCAGATTCAGGTCTTTATCGGGAAATTCCGCTTCTTTTCGGAGCCTTGGTTTGGTTCTTGCATTTTCCTCGCATCAGCGGATCACCTGCGTGCCCGCCCCTGGCCCGGCCAGGGGCGCCATGTGCCGGAAAAGCGCCAAAAGAGGTCACCGACGCCCCATGACCATCAGCGATGCACAGCACCGTCTGCTCCTGGATAACCTGACCACCGCCACCCTGCTGCTCAACGGCGAACTGCGCCTGGAGTACATGAACCCGGCGGCGGAAATGCTCTTGGCCGTCAGCGGCCAGCGCAGCCATGGCCAATTCATCAGCGAACTGTTCACCGAGTCGACCGAAGCGCTCAATTCCCTGCGCCAGGCCGTGGAGCAGGCGCACCCGTTCACCAAGCGCGAAGCCCAGCTGACCTCCCTGACCGGGCAAAGCATCACCGTCGACTACGCCGTCACGCCGATCCTGCACCAGGGCCAGACCTTGCTGCTGCTGGAGGTGCACCCACGCGACCGGCTGCTGCGCATCACCAAGGAAGAGGCCCAGCTGTCCAAGCAGGAAACCACCAAGATGCTGGTGCGCGGCCTGGCCCACGAGATCAAGAACCCCCTCGGCGGCATCCGTGGCGCCGCCCAGCTACTGGCCCGGGAACTGCCCGAGGATGGCCTGCGCGACTACACCAACGTGATCATCGAGGAAGCCGACCGCCTGCGTAACCTGGTCGACCGCATGCTCGGCTCGAACAAACTGCCGTCGCTGGCCATGACCAACGTTCACGAAGTGCTGGAGCGCGTCGGCAGCCTGGTGGAAGCGGAAAGCCAGGGCGGCATCACCCTGGTGCGTGACTATGACCCGAGCCTGCCCGACGTCCTGATCGACCGCGAACAGATGATCCAGGCCGTGCTCAACATCGTGCGCAACGCCATGCAGGCGATCGGCGCGCAAAACGAGTTGCGCCTGGGCCGCATCACCCTGCGCACCCGCGCGGTGCGCCAATTCACCATCGGCCACATCCGCCATCGCCTGGTGGCGCGGCTCGAGATCATCGACAACGGCCCGGGCATCCCCGCGGAACTGCAAGACACCCTCTTCTACCCCATGGTCAGCGGGCGCCCGGACGGCACCGGGCTCGGCCTGGCCATCACCCAGAACATCATCAGTCAGCACCAGGGCCTGATCGAGTGCGAGAGCCATGCCGGCCACACCACCTTCTCGATCTTCCTGCCCCTGGAACAAGGAGCCACCGCCCCATGAGCCGAAGTGAAACCGTATGGATCGTCGACGATGATCGCTCCATCCGCTGGGTCCTGGAAAAAGCCCTGCAACAGGAAGGCATGACCACCCAGAGCTTCGACAGCGCCGACGGCGTGATGGGGCGCCTGGCCCGGCAGCAGCCGGACGTGATCATCTCCGACATCCGCATGCCCGGCACCAGTGGCCTGGACCTGCTGGCGCAGATCCGCGAGCAGCACCCGCGCCTGCCGGTGATCATCATGACCGCGCATTCCGACCTCGACAGCGCGGTGGCCTCCTACCAGGGCGGCGCCTTCGAGTACCTGCCCAAGCCGTTCGACGTCGACGAGGCGGTGTCGCTGGTCAAGCGCGCCAACCAGCATGCCCAGGAGCAGCAGGCGCTGGACGTGCCACCGACCCTGGCACGCACCCCGGAGATCATCGGCGAGGCGCCGGCGATGCAGGAGGTGTTCCGCGCCATCGGCCGACTCAGCCACTCCAACATCACCGTGCTGATCAACGGCGAGTCCGGCACCGGCAAGGAGCTGGTCGCCCATGCCCTGCACCGCCACAGCCCTCGCGCGGCGGCGCCGTTCATCGCGCTGAACATGGCGGCGATCCCCAAGGACCTGATGGAGTCCGAGCTGTTCGGCCATGAGAAAGGCGCCTTCACCGGCGCGGCCAACCAGCGCCGGGGCCGCTTCGAGCAGGCCGACGGCGGCACGCTGTTCCTCGACGAGATCGGCGACATGCCGGCCGACACCCAGACCCGTCTGCTGCGGGTGCTGGCCGATGGCGAGTTCTACCGGGTCGGCGGCCACGTGCCGGTGAAGGTGGACGTGCGCATCATCGCCGCGACTCACCAGAACCTGGAGTCGCTGGTGCAGGCCGGCAAGTTCCGTGAAGACCTGTTCCACCGCTTGAACGTGATCCGCATCCACATCCCGCGCCTGGCCGACCGGCGCGAGGACATCCCGGCCCTGGCCCGCCACTTCCTGGGCCGCGCCGCGCGCGAACTGGCGGTGGAGCCGAAGCTGCTCAAGCCGGAAACCGAGGAGTTCATGCGCAACCTGCCGTGGCCCGGCAACGTGCGCCAGCTGGAAAACACCTGCCGCTGGATCACCGTGATGGCCTCCAGCCGCGAGGTGCTGATCGGCGACCTGCCGCCGGAACTGCTGAACCTGCCGCACGACGCCGCGCCGGTGACCAATTGGGAACAGGCCCTGCGCCAGTGGGCCGACCAGGCCCTGGCGCGTGGCCAGTCGAGCCTGCTCGACAGTGCCGTGCCGAGCTTCGAGCGGATCATGATCGAGACCGCCCTCAAGCACACCGCCGGGCGCCGCCGCGATGCCGCGCTGCTGCTGGGCTGGGGGCGCAATACCCTGACCCGCAAGATCAAGGAGTTGGGCATGAAGGTCGACGGCGGGGATGATGACGAGGGCGACGATCACTGATTGCCGATCGGCCTTAGCGACGCCATCGCGGGGCAAGCCCGCTTCTACAAGGGATATGCGGTCCCTGTAGGAGCGGGCTTGCCCCGCGATGCTTTTCACGCCCGATGCACCGATCCTGTGCCTGCTGCACTCCAGCAATGCACAAATTCCCTCGAAACCTGGCAAAACCGTCGCAAAACCCCGGATTTCCGGCCTTGGCAAAGTTGGCACGGCCCCTGCAATAACCTGAGTAACTCCAGTTTCGGGGTCCTCGGTACAGGCAGGCCGGGATAGCCCCTCTTTTATTCGCGACACCGCCCGTTTTGGGGACCTTGGTACAGGCAGGCCAGGATATCCCCTCTTTTATTCGTGCAGCCTCACCTGCACCCGCCAGCGCCCGGCGTCCTCTGCAGCGGTCCACTCACCGCGCAGAGGGCGCGCGGCCACCAGCGTCAGCACCAACCCTTCATCGCTGTTCTGCACCCGCCAGCCCACGGGCTTGCCCTGCAAGGTCAACTGGCCGCGCTGGACCTTGCCCACGGCCTGGAACACCACGGCCACCGTGCCTTCGACGTTCTCGCCATGCAGCTTGGGTTCTTCGTTGAACCACAGGTCCAGACCATCCTGCACCACCTCCACCTGCTCCAGTACGCGCGGCTCGGGGTTGGTCAGGCGGCCGATCATCAGCCCCACCAGCATGCCGACGATCGCCAGTGAGAACAGTACCCGCGGCCAAGCCTTCGAACGCGGGTCCGGTTCGGGGTTAGAATGCGCGTCATCTTCGTGCCTGGAGCCGTGCATGTTTCACGTCATCCTCTTTCAACCTGAAATTCCGCCGAACACCGGCAATATCATCCGGCTCTGCGCCAACAGCGGCTGCGCCCTGCACCTGATCGAACCGATCGGCTTCGAACTGGACGACAAGCGCCTACGCCGGGCGGGCCTGGATTACCACGAGTATGCCACGCTCAAGCGCCACGACAGCCTGGCCGGATGCCTGGAAAGCCTGGGCCAGCCACGGCTGTTCGCCTTCACCACCAAGGCCTCGCACCCGTTCCATGAAGTCGCCTACCTGCCGGGCGATGCGTTCCTGTTCGGGCCCGAGAGCCGCGGGCTGCCGGCCGAGGTGCTGGACAGCCTGCCGCCCGAACAGCGCCTGCGCCTGCCGATGCGGCCGGGGTGCCGTAGTTTGAACCTGTCCAATACCGTGGCGGTGACGGTGTACGAGGCGTGGCGCCAGCAAGGGTTTGCCTGAGCGTTGGCCGGCACCGGCCCCACGATGGGGCCGCCACAGACCCAACAAAAAAGCGCCCCGAGAGGCGCTTTTTCATTCAACACGACATCGCTTACTGCAGCGAAGGCGCTTCACCCGCTTCCTGCATGCGCTGCATTTCTTGCGCGTACAGGGCGTCGAAGTTCACTGGCGACAGCATCAGCGCCGGGAACGAGCCACGGGTCACCAGGCTGTCCAGGGTCTCGCGGGCATAGGGGAACAGGATGTTCGGGCAGAACGCGCCCAGGGTATGGCTCATCGAGGCGGCGTCGAGGTTCTTGATCAGGAAGATACCGGCCTGCTGCACTTCGGCGATGAACGCCACTTCGTCACCGTTCTTCACGGTCACCGACAGGGTCAGCACCACCTCGTGGAAGTCGCCTTCAAGGGCCTTCTGCTTGGTGTTCAGGTCCAGGCCGACGCTCGGTTCCCACTGCTGGCGGAAGATCTGCGGGCTCTTCGGCGCTTCGAACGACAGGTCACGCACGTAGATGCGCTGCATCGAGAATTGCGGGGAGTTGTCTTCGGCGGCGCCGTTGTTCTGTTGGTCAGTCATTGCGGATCCTTTTCCTAAAGTGTTGAAAGAGGCGTGGTTCAGGCCTGGAGCAGGGCGTCGAGCTTGCCCGCCCGCTCAAGGGCATACAGGTCATCGCAACCACCGACGTGGGTCGTGCCGATCCAGATCTGCGGCACCGAGGTACGGCCGGCCTTCTGGCTCATTTCGGCACGCAGCTGCGGCTTGCCGTCGACCTTGATTTCCTCGAAGGCCACGCCCTTGCTCTCGAGCAGGTACTTGGCGCGCATGCAGTAGGGGCAGTAGTCGCTGGAGTAGACGATGACGGGCTTCATGTCACTTCACCAGCGGCAGGTTATCGGCTTTCCAGCTGGAAACGCCACCACTGAGCTTGGCGGCGGTGAAGCCGGCCTTGAGCAGCTCACGGCAGATGGTGCCCGACTGCTGGCCCATGCTGTCGACCACGATCAGGGTCTTGGCCTTGTGCTTCTCCAGCTCGGTCATGCGGCCAGCGACCTTGTCCTGCGGGATGTTCAGGGCGCCGACGATGTGCCCGGCGGCGTATTCCTTGCTCGGGCGGATGTCGATGACCAGGCCCTTTTCGGCGTTGACCAGCGCGGTCAACTGGCCGCTGCTCAGGCTCTGGCCGCCACGGCGGATTTCGTTGACCAGCAGCAGGATCAGCAGAACGAAGAAAATCGCAACCAGGATGAGGTGGTTTGTCGCAAATGTAATCAGGTTGGCAACCATCAGGGGTGTTCCAGGCGATTGAAAATGCCGGCCAGTATACACAGCCGCCCATGCCGGCCAAAGCCCGGTGGACGGGCGCCCTGCCAGCCTTCATGTGGGTGGCGCGGCGGCGCTGGTCGGGCAAACCGATGAATATTCGCCGTCGCTGGCCGAATTGCCCTAAAATGCGTGTCTTTATCATCTTTGAACAACCGTGAGTTTGATTGATGACGAGCACGCCCAAGCCCCTGGTCCTGATCATCCTGGATGGTTTCGGTCACAGCGAAAGCCCCGAATACAACGCCATCTTCGCCGCCAACACACCGGTCTACGACCGCCTGCGGGCCACCCAGCCGCATGGCCTGATCTCCGGTTCCGGCATGGATGTCGGCCTGCCCGACGGGCAGATGGGCAACTCCGAGGTCGGCCACATGAACCTTGGTGCCGGGCGCGTGGTGTACCAGGACTTCACCCGGGTGACCAAGGCCATCCGTGACGGCGAGTTCTTCGACAACCCGGTGCTCACTGGCGCGGTGGACAAGGCGGTCGGTGCTGGCAAGGCCGTGCACATCCTCGGCCTGCTCTCCGACGGCGGCGTGCACAGCCACCAGGACCACCTGATCGCCATGGCCGAACTGGCCGCCAAGCGTGGCGCCGAACAGATCTACCTGCATGCCTTCCTCGACGGCCGCGACACCCCGCCGCGCAGCGCGCAGTCGTCGATCGAGCTGCTCGACGCGACCTTCGCCAAGCTCGGCAAGGGCCGCATCGCCAGCCTCATCGGCCGCTACTACGCGATGGACCGCGACAACCGCTGGGACCGCGTCAGCGCCGCCTACAACCTGATCGTCGACAGCACCGCCGAATACACCGCGGCCAACGCCGTGACCGGCCTGCAAGCGGCCTACGCCCGCGAGGAGAGCGATGAATTCGTCAAGGCCACGCGCATCGGCGAGGCGGTGACGGTCGAAGACGGCGACGCGGTGATCTTCATGAACTTCCGCGCCGACCGTGCCCGCGAACTGTCGCGGGTGTTCGTCGAGCCAGACTTCAACGAATTCCCGCGCGCGCGCCTGCCCAAGCTGGCCGCCTACATCGGCCTGACCCAGTACTCGGCGAAAATCCCGGCCCCAGCGGCCTTCGCCCCGGCCAGCCTGGACAACGTGCTCGGCGAATACCTGGCCAAGCACGGCAAGACCCAGTTGCGCATCGCCGAGACCGAGAAGTACGCCCACGTGACGTTCTTCTTCTCCGGTGGCCGCGAAGAACCCTTCGAGGGCGAAGAACGCATCCTGATCCCGTCGCCGAAGGTCGCCACCTACGACCTGCAGCCGGAAATGAGCGCGCCGGAAGTCACCGACCGTATCGTCGAAGCCATCGAGCAGCAGCGCTTCGACGTGATCGTGGTCAACTACGCCAACGGCGACATGGTCGGCCACACCGGCGTGTTCGACGCCGCGGTCAAGGCTGTCGAGGCCCTGGACGGCTGCGTCGGGCGCATCGTCGCGGCGCTGGACAAGGTCGGCGGCGAAGCGCTGATCACCGCCGACCACGGCAACGTCGAGCAAATGGAGGACGAGTGCACCGGCCAGGCGCACACCGCCCACACCACCGAGCCCGTGCCGTTCATCTATGTCGGCAAGCGTGACCTGAAGGTCCGCTCAGGCGGCGTGCTGGCCGACGTGGCGCCGACCATGCTCAAGCTGCTGGGGCTGGAGAAACCTGCGGAAATGACCGGCACCTCGATCCTCGTCGACTGAAACACCCCCACCCCTTGCAGGAGCGGGCTTGCCCCGTTCCTACAAGGGGCCATGTCCCTCACATCGGCCTTTTCCAGACAAACGCCCCGCCGCAACCGCCGCGGGGCGTTTTTTTTGCCGCCCCACGCGGGCATACTAGGCCAGTCTCCATCCCTGGTACGCCCAATTCCATGCTTCGCGCCCTGATCCTCCTAGCCCTGTCATGCCTGCTCAGCCCGGCCTTCGCCGACGAGCGCGCGCAGACCCAGCAACAACTGGACGCCACTCGCCAGGACATCGCCGAGCTGAAAAAGATGCTGGGCAAGCTCCAGGAAGAGAAATCCGGCGTGCAGAAAGACCTCAAGAGCACCGAGACCGACATCGGCAACCTCGAAAAGCAGGTGGAGACACTGCAGCAAGAACTAAAAAAGACCGAGGGCGAGCTGGAGCGCCTTGACCACGAGAAAAAAAAACTCCAGTCCGCCCGCGTTGAACAACAACGCCTGATCGCCATCCAGGCCCGTTCGGCCTACCAGAATGGCCGCGAGGAATACCTCAAGCTGCTGCTCAACCAGCAGAACCCCGAGAAATTCGCCCGCACCCTCACCTACTACGACTACCTGAGCAAGGCGCGCCTGGAACAACTGCGCGCCTTCAACGAAACCCTGCGCCAGCTGGCCAGCGTCGAACAGGATATTGCCCGCCAACAGGCGCAATTGCTGGCCCAGCGCGGCAACCTCGATACCCGCCGGCAAGAGCTCGAAGCCGAACGCGGCAAGCGCCAGCAAGTGCTGGCCAAGCTCAACGGCGACCTCAAGGAACGCGACCAGAAACTCCAGGCCCGCGAGCAGGACCAGACCGAGCTGACCCAGGTGCTCAAGACCATCGAGGAAACCCTCGCCCGCCAGGCCCGCGAGGCCGAGGAAGCACGGCAGAAGGCCCTGCTGGCCCAGCAGGAGGCGGAAAAGCGCCGCAAGCAGGAAGCCCTGGCCGCCGCCGCCCGCGAGCAGGCCGCCGAGCCGGACGAGCCGCCGAAGAAGGCGCGCACCACCCTCGGCCCGCTGGTGTCGAGCGATGGCGCCAACTATGGCGGTGCATTTTCCGCCGCCCGGGGAAAACTTCCATGGCCCGTCAATGGTCGATTACTGGCACGCTTCGGCGATACGCGCGGTGGCGACGCCCGGGCCAAGTGGGACGGGGTGATGATCAGCGCCAACCCAGGCACCCAGGTGCGCGCCGTGCACGGCGGGCGCGTGGTGTTCGCCGACTGGTTGCGCGGTGCCGGACTTCTGGTCATTCTCGACCATGGCAATGGTTACCTGAGCCTGTACGGCCACAACCAGAGCCTGCTCAAGAACGCCGGCGACATCGTCAAGGCTGGCGAGGCCATCTCCACGGTCGGTGACAGTGGCGGCCAGGAGAGCGCAGGCTTGTACTTCGCCATTCGCCAGCAGGGCCGCCCGTCGGACCCGGCGCAGTGGTGCCGGGGCTGATGCCTTAACCGTATTCCGGCGTTGCGCCGATGCTCCCGAGTGGGGGCGCCAACAGGATCAGGAGTTCGTTCGACATGCTGCACTCGTCTCGCCTCACCCAGCTGGCCCTGACCATCGCCCTGGCGATCGGCGCGCCCCTGGCCGTCGCCGCCGACCCGGTCAAGCCCGCCAAGCCGGCCGCGGTGCCGGCCACCGAGGTGACGGCCAAGGCGCCGCTGCCGCTGGAAGAGCTGCGTACCTTCGCCGAGGTCATGGACCGCATCAAGGCCGCCTACGTCGAGCCGGTGGACGACAAGACCCTGCTGGAGAACGCCATCAAGGGCATGCTCAGCAACCTTGACCCGCACTCGGCCTACCTGGGCCCCGAGGACTTCCAGGAGCTGCAGGAAAGCACCAGCGGTGAATTCGGCGGCCTGGGCATCGAGGTCGGCATGGAAGACGGCTTCGTCAAGGTGGTGTCGCCGATCGACGACACCCCGGCCTCGCGTGCCGGCATCGAGGCCGGCGACCTGATCGTCAAGATCAACGGCGCCCCGACCCGTGGCCAGACCATGACCGAAGCGGTCGACAAGATGCGTGGCAAGATCGGCGAGAAGATCACCCTGACCCTGGTGCGCGACGGCGGCACGCCGTTCGACGTGACCCTCGCCCGCGCGGTGATCCAGGTCAAGAGCGTGAAGAGCCAGTTGTTGGAGAACGACTACGGCTACGTGCGCATCACCCAGTTCCAGGTCAAGACCGGCGACGAGGTGGGCAAGGCGCTGGCCAAGCTGCGCAAGGACAACGGCAAGAAGCTGCGCGGGCTGGTGCTGGACCTGCGCAACAACCCTGGTGGCGTGCTGCAATCGGCGGTGGAAGTGGCCGACCACTTCCTGACCAAGGGCCTGATCGTCTACACCAAGGGCCGCATCGCCAACTCCGAGCTGCGCTTCTCCGCCGACCCGGCCGACGCCAGCGAAGGCGTGCCGCTGGTGGTGCTGATCAACGGCGGCAGCGCCTCGGCTTCGGAGATCGTCGCCGGCGCGCTGCAAGACCAGAAGCGTGGCGTGCTGATGGGCACCGACTCGTTCGGCAAGGGCTCGGTGCAGACCGTGCTGCCGCTGGCCAACGACCGCGCGCTGAAGCTCACCACCGCGCTGTACTTCACCCCCAACGGCCGCTCCATCCAGGCCCAGGGCATCGTCCCGGACATCGAGGTGCGCCCGGCCAAGCTCACCGCCGAGGCCGACAACGACAACTTCAAGGAAGCCGACCTGCAAGGCCACCTGGGCAACGGCAACGGCGGCGCCGATCGACCGACCGGCAGCGGCAAGCGCAAGGAGCGCCCACAGGACAACGACTTCCAGCTGAGCCAGGCGCTGAGCCTGCTCAAGGGCCTGAACATCACCAAGGGCGACTGACCATCCGCCATGCGTTACCTGCTGTTCAGCCTGTTCCTGCTCCTGGCTGGCCCCGCCCACGCGGCGCCAGCCACGGCCTACATGAGCATCATCATCGACGACCTGGGGCAGAGCGCCGAGCGCGACAGCCGCACCCTCGCCCTGCCAGGCCCGGTGACGATGGCAATCATGCCCGACACGCCCCATGCCACCGACTTCGCCCGCCAGGCCCACAAGGCCGGGCGCACGGTGATCCTGCACATGCCTATGGACCCGGCCACCGGGCCGTATGCCTGGCACCCCGGCACGCCGATCGAGGAACTGGCCCGGCGCCTGGACGCCGCGCTGGCCAAGGTGCCGTTCGCCGCTGGCATCAACAACCATATGGGCAGCCGCATGACCGCCCAGCCCGAGCCGATGGCCTGGCTGATGGGCGAACTGCAACGCCGCCACCTGTTCTTCGTCGACAGCCGCACCAGCGCGGCCACCGTGGCGGCGGCCAAGGCCCAGGAACAGGGCCTGGCGCATGTCTCGCGGGATGTGTTCCTCGATGACGTGCGCACCCCCGAGGCCATCGCGGGGCAACTGCGCCTCGCTGTCGAGCTGGCGCGCAGGCAGGGCTCGGCGGTGCTGATCGGGCACCCTTATGCGCAGACGCTGGAGGTGCTGGAACGCGAGATACCTCGGCTCAAGGCCCAGGGAATAACCTTGATCGAGATTCACCAGATGATCGCCGAGCGCGGCAACCAGGCCATGCCCGCCCACGGCAGGCATGGCCGCTACAGCCCCCGTTGAGCGTCAATCGAACGGTATGATGCCCTGCGCCTGTTCGAGGGTGAGCCTGCCGCGATGAACCCGCTGCCCGATGGCGGCCCCCTGGCGATCGCTCAGCTGGCGCTGACGCCAAGTCTTGAGATGGGCGATGGTGAAGTCCCTGGGCATGGAGTGCCCCGAAGGCAGATGCATGTGTGCGGCCCACAGGTTGCGGCCCTTGCTGTCACCCGGGTCTGCCAGGCGCATGATCTTGTATTCGTCGAACGCCGAGCCGTTGGCCATGGTGCGCCGTGGCCCGACGTACTCGACCTTGATCAGTCGCTGCTCATGCAGGAACCGTAGCGACTCTGCCGACGGATAGCGAGTGTCGGTATACAGCCTGGTCAGCATGAGGGTCTTTTCCAGCCTCAACCGGTCAAGACGCGCTTCGAGTTGCCTGGTCAGCGCTTCGCTCAAGGTTGCCTCGCTGTTCGGCGACGCCGCCTCGGCAAGCTTGGCGATCTGCGCATCGAACAGACGCTTCAGATAATCGCCTTTGATGTCATGGGAAACGTAGTCCTGGGCCTGCGTCAGCACTTGCTCGCTTTCGTCCAGCAATGCCTGGACCCTCATGGCGGTGTCCTCCTCCAGGGTTTCTTCGACGGCTGGGGGCGAAGGAGGCGGACTTTCCACTTCGCGCCACTCGCCCTCTTTGTTTTCGAAGGCAAGCAGCAACTCGCCAGTGATCGGCTCGCGCACCTGCAGCATCGCGACGCCGTCCACCGTCACCTCGTTGGCCACCATGATCTGCCCGTCGGCGTTGCGCACGGCCCGCTGAGCGCCGGCGGTGACGGGGTAGGCAGGGTGCGGGGTGGGCGCCACCCCCTCATCCTGCCACTTGATGGCCTCGACCAGGTGCCGCCCCGCGTCTTCCTTGAGCTGCTGCAGGTGAACCTGGTACTGGCGCAACATCGGCGCCTCGATCAATGCGCCGCCTTGGCGCAGGATGCGCGCGCAGTTGACCAGCGCCGCCGCGTATTCGTCCCAGGCTTCCTGGAGGATGGCGACAAGATCGGAGGACGACAGGTTGGCGAATACGATCTGGCCATGGGCATTGGCAGCGTTGCGCAGCCCCGTGCCCGTCAAGTCCGCCCGATAACCGGCCAGCGCGCGCTGCCCGTCTTTGGAGTCGAGGCGCAAACCCAGCTCCGCGAGGTTCATCGCCTGATGGAAGCGCAGTTGCACCACGCTGAAGGTTCGCTGGGCGATCAGCGTTGCCACCGTCCTCGGCTCTGCCGCGTGACGTATGGGAATCGGCAGATCCCGGGGGGCTTGCGCCAACAGCACGTCCAGGTTTTCGTGAGCGCTGAGCATCCGCTCCTGAATGCTCACCACCCTATCCAGCGCCTGGCGGTAGGCCAGGTATGCGTCCCTGCCCTGCGCGAACGGCAAACGCTCCAACGTCGTATGCAACGCGTCCAGGCGGGGGTAGTCCGCCATGTTCTGCAGATCCTTGGCGATGAAGTCGTAGTTACGGATCAGGTTGAGCTGCACATCGGTCTTCTTCGCTTGCAACGCCCTTAGCCTCTCGCCCCCACCCGCCCGGCCATACTTGGGCTCCAGCATGGTGTCGAGCAAGGCGGCGACCTGCTTTTCAGAGCCGACGGCTTGCTCGAGGCGTTGGATCGACTGGTCGCGCATCGTCAATTGCTCGGCCCGCCATTGCTCGACGCGCGCCTGGTAACGCTCGAGTATCTCGATGGAGCGGCTGCGCGCTTGCGCATGCTCCGCCGTGTCGGGGAGCTGACTGAGCTTGCTCTGTTCGTCGGTTATCAGGCCCTGCAACCGCTCGACCTTGGCCTTGCGGTCAATGAACCCCAGGCCGAGCTCACTGAACTGCAACGTCAGCCGGGTAGCGTCAGCCTCCAGCTCGCTCACGGTGTTGCGCATCTCCTCGAACTTCTGCAAGAGTCGCCGGTTGATCGAGGCGGGCGGGGTTCCCGCGCGCAGGCGCAACCCGGCGTCGACCCGCCAGCCCTCTTGGCAGAACGCCAGCCACGGGCCGAACTCGCCAAGCCCATCGATCACCCTGACCCCCTGCGCCGATACCTCGACACGGTAGGCTTCGCCCGCCAGGGCCGCGTAGTACTCGCCATCGATCAGGTACAAGCCTTGCGCATCCCCCGACGCCACGGGATGCCGCCCATTGAGCGCGATACTGGAACGCATGGCCCGAAGGGCGGCCCGGCGCGAGGGTGGCAACCAGTTCATGCCCTGGGTGCCACGCCACGACAGATCGAGCTGCTGCCAGGCCACACCGGCCAGCGCCGTCACGTCATGCACCTCGCCCGTGACCGGCCGCACCGCCATTTCGGAAAACGCGCCGCGCTGCGCAGGCCGGCCCTCGAAACTCGCCACCGGCGCAGCACCAACGTGCTCGGCGGCGTCGCGCGGCGGCAGTCGTGCGTGCAGCAGCGACATGCCCAGGTTCAACAGCATATCCACCAGCGCAGCGCCGCGCCCGAAGCCGTCGCCCTGCTCGATGGCCTGCACATCGGCCTGCAGCGAGTCCAGCAACTGCACCAGCCAGGCCACCGTGGCGACCGGCCCGCGCAGTAGCAACGTGGCGACGTCGAACAATAACCATGCCCCTTCGGCCAATAGCGCCCAGCGACTTTCGGCATTGGAGGTCGACTGCATCCCCGCGAGCTCGACGAGCAGGTCGCGATTGGCCGAGTACATTCGCTCATCGAGGTTGGCCAACCAGAATTGCGGGTCGAACACCGCAGGCGGGGCCCCCACGGGCAGCGCATAGGGGTCGATACCGATCGACGTGACATGCGGCTCTTCGAAGCCATGGTTGTCATAGACCGGACGCACCTGTGGGTTCAACCACGCCAGGATGCTCTGGCTCAGAATCGTCGAAGTACGGATATGTGCCATCAATGCATCGAGGCTGGGGTATTCGCGCAGCGTGTCCTGGGGATAAAGCGGACGGTACAGCAAGACCAGGCGAGGTTCGGCGCAGTACAGCACATACATGCCGCGGACCCGGTCATGCTTGCGCGATTGCGGCTGGCGCCTGAACGTCAGCGGCATCAGCACCGCCCTGGGCGCTTCCGGGTCGATGCGGCCGGCGCAGAAGTCCACCACGCATTGCAGGCCAGCTTCGCCGACCTTGCCCTCGACCCGCGCCTGAAGGGCACTGAACGATAGGCCAGCGCGCCACTCCCTGGCGAACCGCGCCAAGCGATCGGCACGCGTCCGCGGGTCATCCAGCATTCGCGCGACATAGGCCGGGTAAGTGCCGCCGATATCGACCTGGGCGACCAGTTGCTTGGCGGCATCGGCATCCAGCCATTTCGGCACGGGCACACCGTCGGTGCGCCTGAAACCCTTGATGACAGCACCCCGCAGCGAGCTCAAGTTGCCAATGGCAAACTCGGCCAGGCTCTTTTCGCCCTCGAAAACCAACGGCTCCCCACCACCGGGACCTGTCGCGGCGCCCCCCGGCACACCGCGGGCGACGTACAACTGCAGCATCAGTGCGTTTGCCGGACACGCTTCGCCATGGACTTCACGCATCTGCTCGGCCAGGCGTGCGCTCGCGTACCCCTGCAAGTCCTGGATATCTTCAAGGGCGGCTTTTCCCTGCGAGTCGAGCTGGTCGACCGCCAAGCCCAGCAATGCGGCCTGGTAGGCGGAGCTGTTGCTGGCGCTGGTGGCGACCAGCCCGGGCGGCAACGTGACCGGCGGCCGGTCGTCGATCGCACCGTCGAACCACTGGGCCGGGTCGCTCAACTGGGCAAACAGGCGTTCGAGCGCCGCGATATCGGCCAACCCCGCGTATCGCACCTGCTCGATGCGACCCAGCATGAGGTCGAGGATCAGCGCGCTCTGGTGGGCGAACGCATCGCCCTCCACGGGGTAGCGCTCCCAGGTCATCTGGTCGAAACGGTAGCGTTGCGCCAATTCGTCACGCAACGACAACGCGTAGGCCGCGGGCGATGCAAAGGTGCTTACCCTGCCACGCGGTTCGCAGCACAGCAGCACCTGACGATCGTCCCACTCCCCGGACACCATCAGGCTGGGTTGCATTTCCTCGAACGACTGCCCGTCAGCGGTCAACCGCGCCCGCACCAGGCAGGTCACGGGTTGCTCGGTGCCGCCCTTGAGCAGCCCTCGTATGCACGCACGCTCCTGCTCATCCAGGCCTTGCAGGGGCATGTTGCGCAGCAACGCGGTCTTCAGCAGCAATTGCAGCGTGTCATCACGGCTGACCGCGCTCGAGTCGGTACCGCGCCAGTATCCAACCTGCGCCTGCTGGAACAGGTAGGGCAACCGCGTGATCAGCTCGTTCACCCCAGCACTCAGGCCGCGCAGGGGCCGGGTATCGAATTCACTGGTGGACCCGGCGAACCGGTATGCCCCGGTCAGGCCAAGCTTGTAGTCACGCGCCCCGAGCGGCTCCAGGTCCAGCGCCTGCGGCTGCAGCAGCGCCTGGAGCACGCGGTCCACCAGAGGCTGAGTGGTCCAGTACGACGTGTCGGGGTCCGGGCTGTCGAGCATCAGCGGGTCGGCCGAAGGCAAGGCCGGCTCGACCGCATTCAACCACGGAAGCTGCTGCTGCAGCAGGCCGAGAAGCTCCGTGCTCAGCACCTGGCGCAACGTCGGACGATCAGCGAACAGCCTGGCGGCAGCTCGGTTGAAATCGAAGGGTGAAACATCAGGACCGGTCATCTGCCTGGCCTCCTTGGGAATGAACCCAGGAGTGTCGTCAACCAGGCAGCGGCCCAAGCACTACATGTTGCTCAACGAAAGAAGGGCCTGGCGCAAGCGCTCAGGCCCTGTTCGCAGGATGACCGATCAGCTGTACACCCGGCCCAACAACTGCCGGTGGCTTTCGAATTGATCCAGCACGTCACGCACGATCTGCTCCGGCGCGAAGCCCATCAGGTCGTACTCCTGGCTGCCGTCGTGCAGGTACACCTCGGCGCGGTAGAAGCGCTGGCGCACTTCCGGCGCGCCTTCGACCGGCGCTTCGCTCGGCGCGGCCAGGTAGCCGTCCAGGCTCACTTCGTAGACGAACGGGTTGCCCTCTTCCATCATCACCCGCAGGCCCATCTGGTTGCGCGACTGGCCAACCCGGGTCTCCACGCTGAAGCCCAGGGTGCGCAGCTGCTCGGCGGCTTCCTTGAGCGCCGGGCTGACCTGCTTGTCCATGAAGCGCTGCACCACCGCCTGGGTCGGCTGCAGGTCCAGCTGGCTGAGGCGCTCGCTGAAGCCGCGACGGCCACGGGCGGCCAGCTCGGCACGCTCGCCTTCGACGGCCACGTCCTGTTTCATGGCCTTGTACAGGCCGAACATGAACAGCACCAGCACCACCGAGAACGGCAAGCCGGCCAACACCACCATGGTCTGCATCGCCTCGAAGTTGCCGGCGAACAGCAGGCCGATGGTCACCAGGGTGATCACCACCGACCAGAACACCACCATCCAGTGCGGGGCGTCTTCGTCGACCTTGCCGCCTTTGCAGGAAAGGTTGGCCATCATCACCGCGCCGGAGTCGGCCGGGGTGAGGAACAGCACGAAGCCGACGAACACCGCCACGCCGATCACGATCTTCGCCGCCGGGAAGTATTCCAGCAGCTGGTAGATCGACATCGACGGCTGCTCAAGGGCGGTCTTGCCCAGCTCCACGGCGCCCTGGTTGATCACCAGGTCCAGCGCGGTGTTGCCGAAGATCGACAACCACGCCAGGGTGAAGCCCAGCGGGATCAACAGCACGCCGCTGACCAGCTGGCGCACGGTGCGGCCCTTGGAGATACGCGCGATGAACATGCCGACGAACGGGCCCCAGGAGATCCACCAGGCCCAGTAGAACACGGTCCACAGGCCCAGCCAGCGCTCGGACTTACCGGCCTCGCCCTCATACACATAGAGGTCGAAGGTCTTCAGCACGATGCCGTTGAGGTAGTCGCCGACGTTCTGCACGAAGCCGTTGAGCAGGTGCAGGGTCTCGCCGCCCAGCAGCACGAAGATCAACAGGCCGCTGAACAGCACGATGTTCAGGTTGGACAGGCGGCGGATGCCGTTCTCCACGCCCGACACCGCGGCCACGGTGGCCACGCCGGCCATGACCAGGATCACCACCAGCAGGTTGGTCTTGCTGTGGTCCATGCCGAACAGGTATTCCAGGCCCGAGGCCACCTGCATCGAGCCGATGCCAAGGTTGGTCACCAGGCCCAGCAGGGTCACGAACATGCCGAAGATGTCCACGGCGTTGCCCGCGGCCCCCTTGACCCAGCGCTCGCCGACCAGCGGGTACAACGCCGAGCGCAGTGCCAGCGGCTGGTTGTGGCGGTAGGCGAAGTAGCCGACGGCCAGGCCGACCAGGGCGTAGATCGCCCAGCCGTGCAGGCCCCAGTGCAGGAAGGTCAGTTGCAGGCCCTGGCGCGCGACCTCCAGGCTGGCAGGCGTGCCTTCCGGCGGATTGAAATAGTGGTCCAGCGGCTCGGAGGCACCGAAATACAGCAGCGAGATACCGATACCGGAGGAGAACAGCATGCCGGCCCAGGCGCCGTAGCTGAAGTCTGGGGTGTCATCCTTGCCGCCCAGCTTGAGCTTGCCGTAGTCGGAGAAGGCGATGGCCACGACGAACAGCAGGTAGCCGCAGATCACCAGCATGTAGTACCAGCCGAAGGTGCGCGTCAGCCACTTCTGGGCCACACCCAGGAGCTGGCCGGCGGTTTCGGGAACAGCGATCAACAAGGCAGTCAGAACAAGGATCATCAGCGCGGAGGTGAAGAACACCACGCGGTTGACCCGTACCCTCTCGGCGGGGGGCTTGGTTAGGGAGGCAGAACTCATTGCACGAATGCTCCGGGCAGTGCGGCAGTGGAGGCTAATCAGTGTGTTCCCGCGCAATTGGTGCAATAGCCCCACTGCTACAGGTGTTATAAAAGCAACCTGGAAACCGTGATCCCGAATCGAATCGTTGCAAAAAAACAGATCCGAGCCCGCTCCAAAGGCCCCTCCGCACGGCCTGTGACCGTTCGGCAGAATCTGAACTTGCCTCGCTCATGCCCGTCAACGCCTTGTATTCCGGGGGTTACGCGATTTCCTGGGGTGCCACTTCGTGCCTGCTCGACCGCCCGAAAAGCTGTCAATGGCACAAATTGTCGCAGAGCTTATTCTTTATTGATTGAACGTTCAATCAAAACAAAATAGACTGGCCTTCGCCGAGGCAGCCGCGTGTCGTCTGCCCGCAGGCCTGAGGAGAATCGCAAGATGCCCAAGGTCGGTATGCAACCCATCCGCCGCCAGCAGTTGATCGACGCCACGTTGCAGGCGGTCGACCAGGTCGGGCTGGGAGATGCCAGCATTGCGCTGATTGCCCGTTTGGCCGGTGTGTCGAACGGCATCATCAGTCACTACTTTCAGGACAAGAACGGCCTGATCGCAGCGACCATGCGCCACCTCATGAATGCGTTGAGCGAAGGCACCGTCGCCCGTCGACAGGCCCTCACCGACGACAGCCCGCGGGCGCACCTGAGAGTGATCGTCGAAGGCAACTTCGACGCCACCCAGGTCAGCGGCCCGGCAATGAAAACCTGGCTGGCCTTCTGGGCCGCCAGCATGCACCAGCCGTCCTTGCACAGGTTGCAGCGGATCAACGATCACCGCCTGTACTCCAACCTGTGCTGCCAGTTCCGCCGCGTCCTGCCGCTCTACCATGCGCGCAAGGCAGCCCGCGGGCTGGCGGCCCTGATCGACGGCCTGTGGCTGCGCGGAGCACTCTCGGGCGACGCGTTCGACACCGAGCAGGCAATACGGATCGCCTACGAATACATGGATCTACAACTGGCTAAGCAGCACGACCTGGACACCGACCCCCAGGCGACTGAACGATCGCACGCCGCGACTGCCAAACCGGCAGGAGCGCGACGCGGCTAGCCGCACACACACTGCACTTGCGAGGACACTATGGCCCGTTTTGGAACGCAAAAACTCTACATCGATGGTGGTTATGTCGACGCTGGCAGCGATGCCACTTTCGAAGCCATCAACCCGGCCAACGGCGAAGTCCTCGCCCACGTGCAGCGTGCCACCCAGGCTGACGTCGAGAAAGCCGTCGAGAGCGCCGAGCGCGGTCAGAAAGTCTGGGCCGCGATGACCGCCATGCAGCGTTCGCGCATCCTGCGCCGCGCCGTCGACATCCTGCGCGAGCGCAACGACGAGCTGGCCATGCTGGAAACCCTGGACACCGGCAAGTCGTACTCGGAAACCCGCTACGTCGACATCGTCACCGGCGCCGACGTGCTGGAGTACTACGCAGGCCTGGTGCCGGCCATCGAAGGCGAGCAGATCCCGCTGCGCGAGTCGTCGTTCGTCTACACCCGCCGCGAGCCGCTGGGCGTGACCGTCGGTATCGGCGCGTGGAACTACCCGATCCAGATCGCCCTGTGGAAGTCCGCCCCGGCCCTGGCCGCCGGCAACGCGATGATCTTCAAGCCGTCGGAAGTCACCTCGCTGACCACCCTGAAACTGGCCGAGATCTACACCGAGGCCGGCCTGCCGGACGGCGTGTTCAACGTGGTCACCGGCAGCGGCCGTGAAGTCGGCACCTGGCTGACCGAGCACCCGCGCATCGAGAAGGTCTCGTTCACCGGCGGCACCACCACCGGCAAGAAGGTCATGGCCAGCGCCTCCAGCTCTTCGCTCAAGGAAGTGACCATGGAACTGGGCGGCAAGTCGCCGCTGATCATCTGCGACGACGCCGACCTCGACAAGGCCGCCGACATCGCCATGATGGCCAACTTCTACAGCTCCGGTCAGGTCTGCACCAACGGCACCCGCGTGTTCGTCCCGGCAGCCCTGAAGGCCGCCTTCGAAGCCAAGATCGCCGAGCGCGTGGCGCGTATCCGCGTCGGCAACCCGGAAGACGAAAACACCAACTTCGGCCCGCTGGTCAGCTTCCCGCACATGGAAAGCGTGCTCGGCTACATCGCCAAGGGCAAGGAAGAAGGTGCCCGCGTGCTGTGCGGCGGTGAGCGCCTGACCAACGGCGACTTCGCCAAGGGCGCGTTCGTGGCCCCGACCGTATTCACCGACTGCACCGACGCGATGACCATCGTCAAGGAAGAGATCTTCGGCCCGGTGATGAGCATCCTCAGCTACGAGACCGAGGAAGAAGTCATCCGCCGCGCCAACGACACCGAGTACGGCCTGGCCGCCGGTGTCTGCACCAACGACATCAGCCGCGCCCACCGCATCATCCACAAGCTCGAAGCGGGCATCTGCTGGATCAACGCCTGGGGCGAGTCGCCGGCGGAAATGCCGGTTGGCGGCTACAAGCAATCGGGCGTCGGCCGTGAGAACGGCGTCAGCTCGCTGGCTCAATACACTCGCATCAAGTCGGTCCAGGTCGAGCTGGGCGGCTACAACTCGGTCTTCTAAGGCCCTGTTCAGCCACGCCCGTGCCCTTGCGCACGGGCGTTCCCGCTCCCTGACCACCGCCAACGAGGGTACTTTCGCATGTCCCAAGAATTCGACTACATCATCGTCGGGGCCGGCTCGGCCGGTAACACCCTGGCCACCCGCCTGACCGAAGACGCCGGCGTCACCGTCCTGCTGCTGGAAGCCGGCGGCCCGGACTACCGCTTCGACTTCCGCACCCAGATGCCCGCCGCCCTGGCCTTCCCGCTGCAGGGCCGCCGCTACAACTGGGCCTACGAGACCGACCCGGAGCCGCACATGGACGGCCGCCGCATGGAGTGCGGTCGCGGCAAGGGCCTGGGTGGCTCTTCGCTGATCAACGGCATGTGCTACATCCGCGGCAACGCCCTGGACTTCGACGGCTGGGCCAAGCTGCCAGGCCTGGAAGACTGGGCCTACCTGGACTGCCTGCCGTACTTCCGCAAGGCCGAGACCCGTGACATCGGCGCCAACGACTATCACGGCGGCGAAGGCCCGGTCAGCGTCACCACGCCGAAGGCCGGCAACAACCCGCTGTTCCACGCCATGGTCGAGGCTGGCGTGCAAGCCGGCTACCCGCGCACCGAAGACCTGAACGGCTACCAGCAGGAAGGTTTCGGTCCGATGGACCGCACCGTCACCAAGAAGGGCCGTCGCGCCAGCACCGCCCGTGGCTACCTGGACCAGGCCAAGCAGCGCCCGAACCTGACCATCGTCACCCACGCCCTGAGCGACCGCGTGCTGTTCGACGGCAAGCGCGCCATCGGCGTGACCTACCTGGTCGGCGACAGCGAAGAGCGCGTCGAGGCCCGTGCCCGCAAGGAAGTCATCGTCAGCTCCGGCGCCATCGCCTCGCCGCAACTGCTGCAACGCTCCGGCGTCGGCCCGCGCGCGCTGCTGGAAAGCCTGGACATCCCGGTGGTCCACGACCTGCCGGGCGTCGGCGAAAACCTGCAGGACCACCTGGAGCTGTACATGCAGTTCGCCTGCACCCAGCCGGTGTCGCTGTACCCCTCGCTGCTGTGGTGGAACCAGCCGGCCATCGGTGCCGAGTGGCTGTTCAACGGCACCGGCATCGGCGCCAGCAACCAGTTCGAGGCCGGTGGTTTCATCCGCACCCGCCCGGAGTTCGAGTGGCCGAACATCCAGTACCACTTCCTGCCGGTGGCGATCAACTACAACGGCTCCAACGGCGTGAAGGAACATGGCTTCCAGGCGCACATGGGCTCGATGCGCTCACCCAGCCGTGGTCGCATCCAGGCCAAGTCCAAGGACCCGCGCCAGCACCCGAGCATCCTGTTCAACTACATGGCCACCGAGCAGGACTGGCAGGAGTTCCGCGACGGTATCCGCCTGACCCGCGAGATCATGGCCCAGCCGGCGCTGGACGCCTACCGTGGCCGCGAGATCAGCCCGGGCGAGCACGTGCAGACCGACGAGCAACTGGACACGTTCATCCGCGAGCACGCCGAGACCGCCTTCCACCCGTCCTGCTCGTGCAAGATGGGCGAGGACGACATGGCGGTGGTCGATGGCCAGGGCCGCGTGCATGGCATGCAGGGCCTGCGGGTGGTCGATGCGTCGATCATGCCGATCATCATCACCGGCAACCTCAACGCCACCACGATCATGATCGCCGAGAAAATCGCCGACCGTATCCGTGGCCGCCAGCCGCTAGCGCGCAGCACCGCCAAGTACTACGTGGCCAATGGCGCGCCGGTGAAGGGCAAGGCGCTGCGTGAGGTGAAGCAGGGCTAAGCGTGCCGCCCTGTGGGTGCGGGCGAGATCCGCGATAGCGTAGGGCATGGCACCGCCGCTGCTCTGACGGGCGCTATCGCAGGGCAAGCCCGCCCCCACACCTCAGCACCACGGAAGGCACCTATACGGTGCCTTTTCTACATCTGCAGAAACGCTTTACATGCTGCCAATTCATCAGGTTAGAATCGATTGGCACGCGACATGCTAGTTCACTCGCCAGCACGTCTTCTTCCCCCGCGATGTACCGGAGTACCTGCCTTTGGATGCAAGCACCATCAACAGCCTGTTCCTGATCGGCGCATTGCTGGTGGGCGCAAGCATCCTGGTCAGCTCGCTGTCGTCGCGCCTGGGCATCCCCATCCTGGTCATCATCCTCGCGGTCGGCATGGTCGCCGGGGTCGATGGTGGCGGCATCATCTTCAACAACTACCCGACCGCCTACCTGGTGGGCAACCTCGCCCTGGCGGTGATCCTGCTCGATGGCGGGCTGCGCACGCGGGTGGCGAGCTTCCGCGTGGCGCTGTGGCCGGCGCTGTCGCTGGCCACCGTGGGCGTGCTCATCACCACCGGGCTGACCGGCATGGTCGCCGCCTGGCTGTTCGACCTGAGCCTGATCCAGGGCCTGCTGATCGGCGCCATCGTCGGCTCCACCGACGCCGCGGCGGTGTTCTCGCTGCTCGGCGGCAAGGGCCTGAACGAACGGGTCACCGCCACCCTGGAAATCGAGTCGGGCAGCAACGACCCCATGGCGGTGTTCCTCACCGTCACCCTGATCGACATGATCGCCAGCGGCCAGACCGGCCTGCACTGGAGCCTGCTGACCCACCTGCTGCGCGAATTCGGCATCGGCGGACTGCTGGGCCTGGGCGGCGGCTGGCTGATGCTGCAACTGGTCAACCGCATCAACCTGGCCGGCGGCCTGTACCCGATCCTGGTGGTGGCCGGCGGCCTGGTGGTGTTCTCGCTGACCAACGCCCTGCACGGCAGCGGCTTCCTCGCCGTGTACCTGTGCGGCCTGGTGCTGGGCAACAAGCCGATCCGCAGCCGCCACGGCATCCTGCACATGCTCGACGGCATGGCCTGGCTGGCGCAGATCGGCATGTTCCTGGTGCTCGGCCTGCTGGTCACGCCCCACGACCTGCTGCCCATCGCCCTGCCCGCCCTGGGCCTGGCGCTGTGGATGATCCTGGTCGCCCGGCCGCTGTCGGTGGTCGCCGCGCTGCTGCCGTTCAAGGCCTTCCACGGCAAGGAAAAGGGCTTCATCTCCTGGGTCGGCCTGCGCGGCGCGGTGCCGATCATTCTCGCGGTGTTCCCGCTGATGGCCGGCCTGCCCGACGCCCAGCTGTTCTTCAACCTGGCGTTCTTCATCGTGCTGGTGTCGCTGCTGGTGCAGGGCACCAGCCTGCCGTGGATGGCCAAGCTGCTGAAGGTCACCGTGCCGCCGGACCCGGCCCCCATCTCCCGTTCCGCGCTGGAGGTGCACATCACCAGCGAATGGGAGCTGTTCGTCTACCGCCTGGGCGCGGAAAAATGGTGCATCGGCGCCGCCCTGCGCGAACTGAAGATGCCCGAGGGCACGCGCATCGCCGCGCTGTTCCGCGGCGAGCAACTGTTGCACCCATCGGGCAGCACGGTGCTGGAAGTCGGTGACATGCTCTGCGTGATCGGCCACGAACACAACCTGCCCGCCCTCGGCAAGCTGTTCAGCCAGGCCCCGCAGCGCGGCCTGGACCTGCGCTTCTTCGGCGACTTCGTCCTCGAAGGCGATGCCGAGCTCGGCGCGGTGGCAGCGCTTTACGGCCTGAAACTCGACGGCCTGGACGCGAAAATGCCGCTGGCACAGTTCATCCGACAAAAGGTCGGAGGCGCTCCAGTAGTAGGCGACCAGGTCGAATGGCACAGCACGATCTGGACCGTGGCGACGATGGACGGGAACAAGATCCAGAAAGTGGGCGTCAGATTCCCCGAAGGCACTCGACCCGGCCCCGGGTTGTTCCTCTAAACTGCGTTTTTCGCCCGGTCCACAAGATTTCTGCCTATGTCCCTGCGCGTGTATTGCCGCGCAGCCCTGCTCGGGCTGTGCCTGTCCCTCTCGTTCGCCACCCTGGCGGCCGAGGTCCCGACCGCCACCAGCGTCCAGACCAGCCTCGACAAGATCGCCGAGCGCAAGCTGCCCGAAGCCGAGCAGAAGAACCTGCAGCAGGTGCTGGAGCAGACCCTGGCGCTGCTTGCCAGCCAGGAAGACAGCGAGAACAAGCTCGCCGCGCTCAAGCAACAGCTGGCCAGCGCCCCCCAGGAAACCCGCGACAACCAGCGTGAGCTGGCCAAGCTCAAGGACAGCAAGACCACCCCGGTGGCCCAGCGCTACGCCAGCCTCAACGTGCCGCAGCTCGAACAGATGCTCAGCGAGCGCAGCACCCAGCAAGGCGAGCTGCAGAAGGCGCTGTCCGAAGCCAACAGCCTGATCATCAACTCGCAGACCCGCCCCGAGCGCGCCCAGGCCGAGATCAGCGCCAACCAGACCCGCGCCCAACAGATCAACAACACCCTCAAGGCCGGCAAAGACAACGGCAAGGCACTGTCCGCCGACCAGCGCAACCAGCTCAACGCCGAGCTGGCCTCGCTCAACGCCCTGACCGTGCTACGCCGCCAGGAACTGGCCGGCAACGGCCTGCTGCAAGACCTCGGCAATGCCCGCCACGACCTGCTGATCGAGCGCGCCACGCGCCTTGAACAGGAGATCCAGGACCTGCAGACGCTGATCAACGAAAAGCGCCTGGCGCAGTCGCAGCAAACCGTCACCCAGCAGTCGATCGAGGCGCAGAAAGCCGGCGGCAGCACCCTGTTGGCCAACGAGAGCGCGGCCAACCTCAAGCTCTCCGACTACCTGCTCAAGAGCACCGACCGGCTCAACGAACTGACCCAGCAGAACCTGCAGACCAAGCAGCAGCTCGACAGCCTGAGCCAGGCCGACCAGGCCCTGGACGAGCAGATCAACGTGCTCAAGGGCAGCCTTCTGCTGTCGAAGATCCTCTACAAGCAAAAGCAGGCGCTGCCGCACCTGAAGGTCGACCGCGACCTGGCCGACCAGATCGCCGACATCCGCCTGTACCAGTTCGAGGTCAACCAGCAGCGCGAGCAAATGAGCAGCCCGGTCAGCTACGTCGACAAGCTGCTGGCCAACCAGCCCCAGGAAGATGTAACGCCCGCCCTGCGCAAGGCCTTGCTGGAGGTGGCGATCACCCGCAGCGACCTGCTCGAGCGCCTGAACCGCGAGCTCTCGGCGCTGCTCAACGAATCGATCACCCTGCAACTGAACCAGAAGCAACTGCTGAGCACCGCGCAGAACCTGCGCACTACCCTCGAAGAGCAGATGTTCTGGATCCCCAGCAACAAACCCCTGGACTGGGAATGGCTGCGCTACGTGCCCGAGCGCCTGGCCGACCAGGTCGCCAGCCTGCCCTGGGGTTCGGGGGTCAAGGAGCTGGCCGACGGCCTGATCCAGCGCCCGCTGCTGTTCCTGCCGCTGCTGCTGGCGATCGGCGCGCTGCTGTGGCGGCGCACTTACCTGTACCACCGCCTGAACAAGGTGCACCAGGACATCGGCCACTTCCGCCGTGACAGCCAGTGGCACACGCCACAGGCGATCCTGATCAACATCCTCCTGGCACTGCCGTTGAGCCTGGCGCTGGCCCTGGGCAGCTACGCCCTGCAGATCGACGCCCGCGGGCAGAACGCCAACCTCGGCGCCGCGCTGTGGCAACTGGCCCAGGCCTGGCTGGTGTTCTACACCGCCTACCGCATCCTGGCCCCAGGGGGCGTGGCCGAAGTGCACTTCCGCTGGCACAAGCCGCAGGTCGAGTTCCTGCGCGGCTGGGTGCGCCGCCTGGGCACCGTGGTGCTGGCGCTGGTCGGCGTGGTGGCGGTGGCCGAGCACCAGCCCTCGGCGCTGGCCGACGACGTGCTCGGCATCGGTGTGGTGCTGACCTGCTACGCGCTGATGGCCTGGCTGCTCAGCCGCCTGCTGCTGAGCAGCCCGGCGCACCGCGACACCTCGCTGTTCCGCAAGGCCGTCGGGGTGGCCTTCACCGCCCTGCCGATCGCCCTGTTCGTGGCGGTGTGCTTCGGTTACTACTACACCGCGCTGAAGCTCACCGACCGGCTGATCTACACCCTGTACCTGCTGCTGTTCTGGCTGGTGATCGAGGCTGCGTTCGTGCGTGGCCTGTCGGTGGCGGCGCGGCGCCTGGCCTACCAGCGCGCGCTGAGCAAGCGCCAGGCGGCCAAGGAAGGGCTCGATGGCGAGGTGGTGGTCGAGGAGCCGACCCTGGACATCGAGCAGGTCAACCAGCAGTCGCTGCGGTTGATTCGCCTGGCCCTGCTCGGCGGTTTCATCGGCGGTTTGTACTGGGTCTGGTCGGACCTCATCTCGGTGTTCGCCTACCTCAACAACATCACCCTGTACGAATACTCCAGCGGCACCGGCGCCGCCGCCAGCCTGGTGCCGATCAGCCTCGGCGACCTGCTCGGCGCGCTGGTGATCGTCGGCATCACCTTCGCCCTGGCCGGCAACTTGCCGGGCTTGCTGGAAGTGCTGGTGCTGTCGCGGCTGAACCTGGCCCAGGGCAGCGCCTACGCCACCACCACGCTGCTGTCGTACGCGATCGCCGGCATCGGTTTCGTCAGCACCCTGTCGACCCTCGGGGTCAGCTGGGACAAGCTGCAATGGCTGGTGGCGGCGCTGTCGGTGGGCCTGGGCTTCGGCATGCAGGAGATCTTCGCCAACTTCATCTCCGGCATCATGATCCTGTTCGAGCGCCCGGTGCGCATCGGCGACACCATCACCATCGGCAACCTGTCCGGCACGGTGAGCAAGATCCGCATCCGCGCCACCACCATCACCGACTTCGACCGCAAGGACATCATCGTCCCCAACAAGACCTTCATCACCGGCCAGCTGATCAACTGGTCGCTGACCGACACGGTCACCCGGGTGACCCTGAAGCTGGGCATCGACTATGGCTCGGACCTGGACCTGGTGCGCGAGCTACTGCTCAAGGGCGCCCACGAGAACCCACGGGTGCTCAAGGACCCGGAGCCGATCGTGTACTTCCTCAACTTCGGCGAAAGCTCGCTGGACCACGAGCTGCGCATGCACGTGCGCGACCTGGGCGACCGCAACCCCACCCTGGATGAGATCAACCGCTACATCAACCGCGAGTTCAAGGCGCACAACATCAAGATTTCGGTGCGTCAGGTGGAGGTGTTCCTGATGGACACCCAGGGCGGCAAGCAACAGTTGATCTTGCAGGAGGGGGGCGACGGCGCCAAGCCGGCATGACTGGACGCCACCGGGCCTGACCGCCCAGAATGCGGGCGAGGGCTGCGCCCTCGGTCGCGGGCCTGCCCCGCGATCGGGCCGCATCGCGGCCCTTCCACCGATCCCGGAGCCGCCCGTGAAATCGCTCGACCAACTGACCTTCGACAACCGCTTCGCCCGCCTGGGCGACACCTTCTCCACCCAGGTGCTGCCCGACCCCATCGCCGACCCGCGTCTCGTGGTGGCCAGCGAAGCGGCCATGGCCCTGCTCGACCTCGACCCCGCGCAGGCCGAACTGCCGGTGTTCGCCGAACTGTTCAGCGGCCACAAGCTCTGGGAAGAGGCCGACCCACGGGCGATGGTCTATTCCGGCCACCAGTTCGGCTCCTACAACCCCCGCCTGGGCGATGGCCGTGGCCTGTTGCTGGGCGAGGTGCTGAACGACGCCGGCGAGCACTGGGACCTGCACCTCAAGGGCGCCGGCCAGACCCCGTATTCACGCATGGGCGACGGCCGCGCCGTGCTGCGCTCGTCGATCCGCGAGTTCCTCGCCAGCGAAGCCCTCAGCGCGCTGGGCATCCCCAGCAGCCGCGCGCTGTGCGTGATCGGCTCGAGCACCCCGGTGTGGCGTGAAGCCCGCGAAAGCGCGGCGATGCTGCTGCGCCTGGCGCACAGTCATGTGCGCTTCGGCCACTTCGAATACTTCTACTACACCCAGCAGCCCGAACAGCAACGCGTGCTGATCGACCACGTGCTGGAACAGCACTACCCCGAATGCCGTGACGCCGAGCAGCCATACCTGGCGATGTTCCGCAGCATCGTCGAGCGCAACGCCGAGCTGATCGCGCGCTGGCAGGCCTATGGCTTCTGCCACGGGGTGATGAACACCGACAATATGTCGATCCTGGGCATCACCTTCGACTTCGGCCCCTACGCCTTCCTCGACGACTTCGACGCCAACTTCATCTGCAACCACTCCGACGACCGTGGCCGCTACAGCTACGCCAACCAGGTGCCGATCGCCCACTGGAACCTCAGCGCGCTGGCCCAGGCGCTGACCACGGTGATCGAGGTGGAAGCGTTGAAGGAGGCGCTGGGCCTGTTCCTGCCGCTGTACCAGGCGCACTACCTGGACCTGATGCGCCGCCGCCTGGGCCTGACCACTGCCGAGGACGACGACCTGGCGCTGGTCGAGCGCCTGCTGCAGCGCATGCAGAGCGGTGGCGTGGACTACACCCTGTTCTTCCGCCGGCTCGGCGAGCAGCCGGTGGCCGAGGCGTTGAAAGTAGTGCGCGACGACTTCGTCGACCTGGCCGGCTTCGATGCCTGGGGCCAGGACTACCTGGCGCGCTGCCAGCGCGAGCCGGGCAACGCCGAGGGGCGACGTGAGCGAATGCATGCGGTGAACCCGTTGTACGTGCTGCGCAACTACCTGGCGCAGAAGGCCATCGAGGCGGCGGAGGCGGGGGACTACAGTGAAGTGCGGCGCTTGCATCAGGTATTGTCCACGCCGTTCGAGGAACAGCCGGGGATGCACGCCTACGCCGAGCGCCCGCCGGAGTGGGGCAAACACCTGGAAATCAGTTGCTCCTCATGAACAACGCCCGCGCCTACAAAGGTCCGCGCACATCGAACAGGAAATGCCATGCCTGACCCATTAGTAATCCCCTGCCCCCACTGCAATGGCCTCAACCGCCTGCCCGCCGAACGCCTGGGCGACAGCCCCAAGTGCGGCCGCTGCAAGCAGCAAGTGCTGCTGGCCACCCCCTTCGACCTCAACGAGGGCAGCTACGCCGCGCAGATCAAGGGCGACCTGCCGCTGCTGCTGGACGTCTGGGCCGACTGGTGCGGGCCGTGCAAGTCGTTCGCCCCGGTGTTCGAACAGGCCGCCCGCCAGCTCAGCGGCCGCTGCCGCCTGGCCAAGCTCGACAGCGAGGCCAACCGCAACCTGGCGGGGCAACTGGGTATCCGTTCGATTCCCAGCCTGATCCTGTTCAGGAATGGCCGGGAAGTGGCGCGGCAGGCGGGGGCGTTCCCCCTGCCGTCATTGCTCGAGTGGTTGCGTTCGCAAGGCATCTGACTCCCCACGCGATCCCTGTAGGCTTGCCCCGCGAACCCTCAGGCACTGCGCTCCAACAGGTCATGCAACTCGACGAACTGCTGGGTCAGCTTGTGCCGCGGCTCCAAGTGAATCAGCGGCAGGCTCGCATGGTGCGACTCACGCATCTTCACCGAACTCCCCAGGTACACCGGCAACACCGGCAAGCCCTCGGCCAGCAGCTCGTCGAGCATCTGCTGCGGCAGGCTGGCGCGTGACTGGAACTGGTTGACCACGATGCCCTCGACCACCAGGTCCTCGTTGTGGTCATCCTTGAGCTCGTCGATCTCCGCCAGCAGCCCATACAGCGCCTGGCGCGAGAAACTGTCGCAGTCAAAGGGGATAAGCACGCGATCAGCGGCGATCAACGCTGAAACCGCATAAAAATTCAAGGCTGGCGGGGTATCGATGTAGATCCGCTCGTAATCCTCGTCCAGCTCGTCTAGCAACTTCCTCAGCTTGTTGATCTTGTGCTTGGCCTCGAGCTTGGGCTGCAGGTCGGCCAGCTCCGCGGTGGCGGTGACCACGTGCAGGTTGTCGAAGGGCGTTTCGTAGATATCGACCGTGTTCTTCTTGGAAAACGGCCCGCTGGACAGGCTCTGCTTGAAGAAATCGGCGATGCCCATGGGAATGTCATCACCGGTCAGCCCGGTCAGGTACTGGGTCGAGTTGGCCTGGGCATCCAGGTCGATCAGCAGGGTCCGGTAGCCTTCATTGGCACTGACCGCCGCCAGGTTGCAGGCAATGCTCGACTTGCCCACGCCCCCCTTCTGATTGAACACCACGCGCCGCATGAGAGACCTCCGTGTATCAACGAATGCCCGAGTATGTGTCGCCGAACCGGCAATGGCCAGCACCTCTTCGCTCAAGTTGCCAGGCCTCCGACCGACAACCTTTCCTGACCGACCGTCGGAAATTGCTTATGCGATCTGTCAACTTTGACGCGTTCCAGCCGAGATGCTGTCTGAGTTCAAATATGTAACAGCCAATTGCTACACACCTCCGTCACCGGGATAATGCCTGCTACTCGGCGAAATGCCTCCCCTGCAAGGTCTGTGTTCCGAGTCATTCCCACGGCAAGGAAGTCCCTCAGGGCGGGAAGTAACAAGCATCGTGATCAGCTTCGATATCAGCCAATGGCGCGCCTGGGCCCCCGGCCTGCAGACGCCTGCCGACTGGCAGTCCTGGGCCGCAGGGGCCCCGCTCGCGCCCGTCGACGGGCAGGCGCCGGACGTGTCGTTCCTGCCGGCCATGCAGCGCCGTCGCCTCAGCCACCTGGCACGCATGGCCTTCGCCGTGGGCTGGCCGCTGGCCGAAGGGCAGGCGCCGATGCCGCTGGTGTTCGTCTCGCGCCACGGCGAGACCCCGCGCACGTTCTCGATCCTCAGCGAACTGGCCGGGCACCAGCCGCTGTCGCCCACCCAGTTCAGCCTCTCGGTGCACAACGCGGTGATCGGCCTGTGGTCGATCCTGCGCGGCGAAACTTGCGAGATGACGGCGCTGGCCGCCGCCGGCGACGGTTTCGAGCACGGCCTGCTGGAGGCCGCCGCGCTGCTGCGCGAAGGCGCGCCGGCGGTGCTGCTGATCGTCGCCGAGGAGCAGCCGCCCGAGGTCTACGGCCCGTGGATCGACGATGTGCCCTTCGCCTATGCCGTGGCCCTGCGCCTGACGGCCGGCGAGCAATGGCACCTGAGCCTCGGCCAGCCGTCGCCAAGCGCTGAAAGCCCCGCACTGCCCCATGCCCTGAGCTGGCTGCAAGCCGAGCTCGGCACCACCCAAGCCTTTACCCACACCTGGAAGCGTCGCGCATGGAACTGGCAACGACAGCCCTAGACCGGCCCCGCGACGCCTTCTACTGGCGCCTGCTGGCCACCGCCCTGAGCTTCGCCCTGTTCGGCGTGGGCGGCCTGTGCCTGCGCCTGCTGGTGTTCCCCTTGCTGGCGTGCCTGCCCGGCGACCGCGCGCGCCACCGCGAACGCGCCCGGCGCACCATCGGCTGGCTGTTCTGGCGCTTCGTGCGCTTCATGCGCGCCGCCGGCGTGCTCACCTACGAGGTGCAGGGCGCCGAACGCCTGGGCCGACCCGGCCAGATGATCATCGCCAACCACCCGTCGCTGATCGATGTGGTGTTCCTCATCGGCCTGGTGCGCCAGGCCAATTGCGTGGTCAAGCACAGCCTGTTCGGCAACCCGTTCACCCGTGGCCCGGTGCGCGAAGCCCAGTACATCGGCAACGACGGCAGCATGGACATGCTCGACAGCGCCGTCGCCACCCTGCAGCAGGGCCAGCCGCTGATCATCTTCCCCGAAGGCACGCGCACCCCGCCCGGCCAGACGCCCACCTTTCATCGCGGCGCCGCGGCCATCGCCCTGCGCGGTGCGAAGATCATCACGCCAGTAACCCTTCGCGTCAGCCCCACCACCCTGACCAAGCACGAGCCCTGGTACCGCATTCCCTGCCGCCGCGTGCACTTCAGCCTCCACGTCGGCGCCGACATCGACCCGCAGGCCTATGCCGCCCTCGGCCCGGCGCCGATCGCCTCGCGTCGGCTCAACGACTTCCTGCACCAGCACTACATAAAGGAGCTCGCCTCAGATGAGCGATCCACAGCAAGACCTGCACCGTGACATCAAGCAACTGATCATCGACGCCCTGGGCCTGGAGGACATCAGCGTGCAGGACATCGACGACCAGCAGACCCTCTTCGGCGAAGGCCTGGGCCTGGATTCGGTGGACGCCCTGGAGCTGGGCCTGGCGATCCAGAAGCGCTACGGCATCAAGATCGACGCCGACGCCAAGGACACCCGCACCCACTTCACCAACGTCGCCACCCTCGCGGCGTTCGTCACCGCCCGTCAGGCTGCCTGAGACCGCCCCATGCAAACCCGTGAAGACATCTTCAACATCCTGCGCGACGCCCTGGTCGAGCTGTTCGAACTGGAGCCCGAGCGCGTCACCCTGGACGCCCACCTGTACCAGGACCTGGAGATCGACAGCATCGACGCCGTCGACCTGATCGACCACATCAAGCGCCAGACCGGCAAGAAGATCGCCGCCGACGACTTCAAGTCGGTGCGCACCGTCAATGACGTGGTCGAGGCGGTGCACCGCCTGGTCAACCCCGCGGCATGAAACGCCTGGTCGGCCTCGGCCTGCTGCTGGCCGGCGTGCTGTACCCATTCGCGGTGCATTTCGGCATGGCCCATTTCGCCCCCTGGCAATTCGGCCTGCTGCTCGGCGGCCTGTGGCTGGCCCGTGCACTGAGCACGCCGCGCCGTCCGGGCAGCCTGTGGATGGCGCTGGTGGCGCTGGCGTTCTGCGCGCTGCTGGGGCTGTCCGACAGCCCGCAGTTGCTGCGCTGGTACCCGGTGCTGATCAGCGTCTTCATGCTCACCCTGTTCGGCGCCAGCCTGCTGCGCGGCATGCCGGTGGCCGAGCGCCTGGCGCGCCTGCGCGACCCGCAACTGCCGCCCCACGCGGTGCGCTACACGCGCCGGGTGACCCAGGTGTGGTGCCTGTTCTTCCTGGTCAACGGCCTGGTCGCCAGCGCCCTGACCCTGTGGGCGCCGCTGGCCTGGTGGACCCTGTACAACGGCCTGATCGCCTATGCCGCGATGGGCCTGCTGTTCGTCGTCGAATGGCTGATAAGACAACGTGTGCGAGGACGCTCATGAACTGGATCAACCCCGAACACCTGCTGCGTCCGCTGGATGCGCCGCGCCAGGTGACCCAGGCCCCGGCCTTGGACCATGCCCAGCTGTGCCGGCACGCCCTGCGCCTGGCGGGTGGCTTGCAGCAGCGCGGCGTGAAGCGCCTGGCGCTGCACCTGGAAGACGCCGCCGCCCTGGCCATCGCCCTGCTCGGCGCCTGGCGCGCAGGCGTCGAGGTGCTGCTGCCCGCCGACCTGCAACCGGCCACCCGCGAACGCTGGCACGGCCAGGTCGACCTGTGGCTCAGCGACCAGCCCGCCGACGAAAGCCTGTTCAGCCTGGTCGGCGACGCCCTCGAACCCGCCGACCTGGACCTCGACGCCTGCCGCATCAGCCTGTGCACCTCCGGCTCCAGCGGCGAGCCCAAGCGCATCGACAAGCGCTTGCGCCAGCTGGCCAACGAGGTCAACGCCCTGGAACAGCTGTGGGGCGAGGGCCTGGGCGAGGCCTGGATCATCGGCAGCGTCGCCACCCAGCACATCTACGGTTTGCTGTTCCGCGTGCTTTGGCCACTGTGCGCCGGGCGCGGTTTCGAGCGCCGCCAACTGCCCTTCCCCGAAGACCTGCAACGCGCCAGCCGCGAGCACCCGGCGTTCGCCTGGGTGGCCAGCCCGGCGCTGCTCAAGCGCATGGGCGACAACCTCGACTGGCCGGCACTGAGCACGGTGCGCCGGGTGTTCTCCTCGGGCGGCGAACTGCCCGCCGCAGCCGCAAGCAGCCTGCACCAGCGCCTGGGCCAGTGGCCGACCGAGATCCTCGGCAGTTCCGAGACTGGCGGCATCGCCTGGCGCCAGGGCCAAACCCCCTGGCAGCCGTTCGCCGACGTGCGCCTGAGCCAGGACGAGCACGGCGCCCTGCGCATCGCCTCGCCCTATTTGCCCACCGGGCACGTCGAGCAGGGCGCCGATGCCGTCGAGTTCACCGACGATGGGCGCTTCCGCCTGCTGGGCCGCCTCGACCGTATCGTCAAGCTCGAGGAAAAACGCATTTCCCTGCCCATGCTCGAGCAGGCCCTGGCCGCCCACGCCTGGGTCGCCGAGGCGCGCCTGGGGGTGATCGAGGAAGGCCGCGCCTACCTCGGCGCCCTGGTGGCGCTGGCCCCGGCCGGCCTGCACGCCTTGCGCAACCAAGGCCGCCGCAGCGTGGTCGAGGGGCTGCGCAAGCACCTGGCCGGGCACTGCGAAGCACTGGCCTTGCCGCGCCGCTGGCGCCTGGCGCGCCAGTTGCCGCTCAATGCCCAGGGCAAGCTGCCCCAGGCCGACCTGCAAGCGCTGCTGCTGGCCTCGCGCAGCATGGCACCCGAGGTGTTGGAAGACACCCGACAGGGCGAGGCGCTGCACCTGCGCCTGGCCGTGCCGCTGGACCTGGCCTGCTTCCCTGGGCACTTCCCGCAGACCCCGGTGCTGCCAGGCGTGGTGCAGGTCGACTGGGCCATCGCCCTGGCCGCCTCGCACCTGAACCTGACTCAGCGCTTCGCCGGCATGGAAGTGCTCAAGTTCCAGCAGTTGGTGCGCCCGGGTGATGAGCTGCTGCTGACCCTGCGTTTCGATGCCGAGCGCGGCAAGCTGTACTTCACCTACACCTGCGCCGGGCAAGCCTGCTCCAGCGGCCGTATCGTGCTGGAGGCCGCCTGTGCATAAGCCTTGCGCGGTGATCCCGGTGTACAACCACGAGCAGGCCGTGCCCCAGGTGGTCGACGACCTGCTGCGCGCCGGCCTGCCCTGCGTGCTGGTCGACGACGCCAGCCACGCCCCCTGCGCCCAGGTGCTGGGCCAACTGGCCGAACGCGACGACGTGTACCTGGTGACCCTGCCGCTCAACCAGGGCAAGGGCGGCGCGGTGATGGCCGGCCTGCGCGAAGCGGCGCGGCTGGGCTTCAGCCATGCCTTGCAAGTGGATGCCGACGGCCAGCACGACCTGGGCGACGTCCGCCATTTCCTCGACCAGTCGCAGGCTTATCCACAGGCGCTGGTGTGCGGTTATCCACAGTACGACGCCAGCGTGCCCAAGGGCCGCCTGTACGCCCGCTACCTGACCCACGTGTGGGTCTGGATCAACAGCCTGTCGCTGCAGATTCCCGACTCGATGTGCGGCTTTCGCGTCTACCCGCTGCCCGCCACCCTGGCGCTGATCGACAGCGTGAGCCTGGGCCGGCGCATGGACTTCGACCCGGAGATCCTCGTGCGCCTGGCGTGGCGCAACCAGCCCATGCGCTGGCTGCCGACCAAGGTGCACTACCCGCAGGACGGCCTCTCGCATTTCCGCCTGTTCCACGACAACGCGCTGATCTCGAAGATGCACGCCAAGCTGTTCTTCGGCATGCTCGCGCGTGCGCCGCTGATCCTCTGGCGCAGGTGGCAGGCATGAGCAGCCAGCCCCAGCACTGGGCCGAACACCAGGAGCGCGGCAGCTTCTGGCTGATGAAACTCACCGCCGCCCTGGCGCGCCTGTTGGGCCGGCGCGTGCTCAGCCCGCTGATTCACCTGATCGTCGCCTACTTCTTCGTCTTCGGCGGCCGCGCCCGGCGCAGCGCCTGGCAGTACCAGCAGCGCCTGCACCGCTGGAGCGCCGGGCACACCGAGGCGCCCAGCCAGTGGCGGGTGTTCCGCCAGTTCATGGCCTTCGCCGAAGCGTTGCTGGACAAGCTCGACGTGTGGAACGGTCGCCTGCGCCTGGACCAGATCGACATCGACGACCCGGCCAACCTGCGCCAGCAGCTGCGCGGCGAACGCGGGCAGATGCTGGTCGGCGCGCACCTGGGCAACCTGGAGGTGTGCCGCGCGCTGGCCGAGCTCGGCGAGCAGGTGACCATGAACGTGCTGGTGCACACCCGCCACGCCGAACAGTTCAACCGCCTGCTGGGCGAGGCCGGCGCCACGCACCTGCGGCTGATCCAGGTCAGCGAGCTGGACCCGGCGGTGATGCTGCAACTGTCCGAGCGCCTGGAGCGCGGCGAGTGGCTGGCCATTGCCGGCGACCGCGTGCCGCTGCATGGCGGGCGCACCGTCGAGGTGGACTTCCTCGGCCAGCGCGCGGCCTTTCCCCAAGGGCCATGGCTGCTCGCCGGGCTGCTCGGTTGCCCGCTAAACCTGTTGTTCTGCCTCAAGCACCAGGGCCGCTACCGGGTCACCCTGGAGCCGTTCGTCGAGCGCCTGCACTGGCGCCGCGGCCAGCGCGAGGCGGTAATCGCCGAATGGACGGCGCGCTACGCCGAACGCCTGGGCCACTACTGCCGCCAGGCGCCGCTGCAATGGTTCAATTTCTACCCCTTCTGGAAGACCGATGACGATGCATCCGCATGAGCCCGTGACCTTCGGCGAATCGCCGCTGGCAATCGAAGACGTCCTGGCCGTGGCCGAGCGCCGCGCGCCGTCGCGCTTGCAGGACGACGCCGCGTACCGCGAGCGCATCGCCCGTGGCGCGCGCTTCCTCGACACCTTGCTGGACAAGGAAGGGGTGATCTACGGCGTGACCACCGGCTACGGCGACTCCTGCGTGGTCGCCGTGCCGCTGGAGCACGTCGAGGCCCTGCCGCGCCACCTGTACACCTTTCACGGCTGCGGCCTGGGCCGTCTGCTCGACGCACCCGCCACCCGCGCGGTGCTGGCGGCGCGCCTGCGCTCGCTGAGCCACGGCGTGTCGGGGGTGCGCCTGGAGCTGCTGGAGCGCCTGCAAGCGTTCATCGAACACGACATCCTGCCGCTGATCCCCGAAGAGGGCTCGGTGGGCGCCAGCGGCGACCTGACGCCACTGTCCTACGTGGCCGCCGCGCTGGCCGGCGAGCGTGAGGTCCTGTACCAGGGCGAGCGCCGCGACAGCGCCGCAGTGCACCGCGAACTGGGCTGGCAGCCGCTGGTGCTGCGCCCCAAGGAAGCCCTGGCGCTGATGAACGGCACCGCGGTGATGACCGGCCTGGCCTGCCTGGCCTATGCCCGCGCCGACTACCTGCTCAAGCTGGCCACGCGCATCACCGCGCTCAACGTCATCGCCCTGCAAGGCAACCCCGAGCACTTCGACGCGCGCCTGTTCGCCGCCAAGCCACACCCCGGCCAGACCCAGGTCGCCGCCTGGCTGCGCCAGGACCTGGCCATCGACGCGCCGCTGCCGTCGCTGCACCGCCTGCAAGATCGCTACTCGCTGCGCTGCGCCCCGCACGTGCTGGGGGTGCTGGCCGACAGCCTGGGCTGGCTGCGCGGCTTCATCGAAACCGAGCTCAACAGCGCCAACGACAACCCGATCATCGACGGTGAAGAGGAGCGCGTGCTGCACGGCGGGCACTTCTACGGCGGGCACATCGCCTTCGCCATGGACAGCCTCAAGACCCTGGTGGCCAACGTCGCCGACCTGCTCGACCGCCAGCTCGCACTGCTGGTGGACGTGCGCTACAACCATGGCCTGCCGAGCAACCTGTCCGGCGCCGATGCCGACCGGGCGATGATCAACCACGGCTTCAAGGCCGTGCAGATCGGCGCCAGCGCCTGGACCGCCGAAGCCCTCAAGCAGACCATGCCAGCCAGCGTGTTCTCGCGCTCCACCGAGTGCCACAACCAGGACAAGGTGAGCATGGGCACCATCGCCGCGCGCGACGCCCTGCGCGTGCTGGAGTTGACCGAGCAGGTCGCCGCCGCGACCTTGCTGGCGGCCAACCAGGGTGTCTGGCTGCGCGCCCGCCAGGCCGACGCCCGCCCGCTGCCACCAGCCCTGGCGCACATGCACGAGGCCCTGCTGGAAGACTTCGCCCCGGTAATCGAAGACCGCGCCCTGGAGCGCGACCTGCGCCTGTGCCTGGCGCGCATCGGCGCACGCCACTGGAGGCTGCATGCGTAACCCCGGGGTGTTCCACGTCGACAGCGAGGTGGTGGTGCCGTTCTTCGACGTCGACAGCATGCACATCGTCTGGCACGGCCATTACGTGAAGTACCTGGAGGTCGCCCGCTGCGCCCTGCTCGACCGCCTGCAGCACAACTACCTGCAGATGCAGGCCAGCGGCTACGCCTGGCCGGTGATCGACCTGCAACTGCGCTACATCCGCGGCGCCACCTTCGGCCAGCGCCTGAGCGTGCGCGCCAGCCTGGTGGAATGGGAGAACCGCCTGAAGCTGCACTACCTGATCAGCGACGCCGCCACCGGCGAACGCATGACCCGCGCCAGCAGCGTGCAGGTGGCGGTGCACCTCGAAAGCGGCGAGATGCAGCTGGCGTCGCCGCAGGTGATGCTCGATGCCGTCGCCAAGGTGCTGCCATGACCGCCGCGCCGCCGCGCCCTGTAGGAGCGGTCTTGCCCCGCGATTGGAGCGCAACGCGCCCCCAGGATGCCCAATGATTTCGTCCGTGCGCGCACTCATCACCCTGTTGCTGCTGCTCACCAGCCCGCTGACCCTGGCCTTCACCCTCGACGACCTGCAAAAGCAGCTCAGCGAACCCGCCGTGGTCAGTGGCCCGTTCATTCAGGAAAAGCACCTGCGCGCCCTGCCCCAGCCGCTGCTGAGCAAAGGCCGCTTCGTCCTGGCCCGCGACCACGGCCTGCTGTGGCTGCTGCAAACCCCGCTGCGCCAGGACTACCGCATCACCGCCCAGGGCATCGCCCGCCGCGACCCCAACGGCTGGCAAGCGCTGCCCAGCCGCAGCGCCGGCGCCGAACAGAACCGCCTGTTCTTCGCCGTGCTCCAGGGCGACAGCAGCGGCCTGCAACGCGACTTCGAGCTGAGCCTGTCGGGCGAAGCCAGTCACTGGCAATTGCGCCTGACGCCCCGCTCGCTGCTGCTCAAGCAGGTGTTCACCCGCATCGACATCGCCGGCGGGCGCTTCGTCGAGCGCATCGAACTGAGCGAAACCCAGGGCGACAGCACCGTGCTGCGCATGCCCGAGAGCAGCGGCGCGGCAGCGCTGAGCGATGCGGAGCGCGCCGACTTTGCCGACTGAACGGCTGTTGCCGCGCCTGTTCCTGGGCCTGCTGCTGGTGATGCTGGCCATTGCCGGCTGGCAGTGGCACCGCGGCGCGCCGCTGTCGGCCGACCTGATGACCCTGGTGCCCGGCGCCACCCAGGACCCGCTGGTCAAGCAAGCCGAACAGCGCATGCAGGAGCCGCTGAACCGCGAACTGCTGGTGCTGGTCGGCCACCGCGAACGCCCTCAGGCCATCGCCCTGGCCGAGCAGTTGGCCGAAGGCTGGCAGGCCAGCGGCTTGTTCGAGAAGGTGCAATGGAGCCTGCAGACCGACCTGCAAGCGGTGCGCACGCAACTGCTGAAAGGCCGCCTGGCCATGCTTTCGGCCCAGGACCGCGCGCTGCTGGCCGAACACCCGGAAACCTTCATCGAGCAGCGCGTGCAAAGCCTGTTCGACCCCTTCGCCGGCTTCAGCCTGGTGCCCAGCCAGGACGACTGGCTGGGCCTGACCGGGCGCATCCAGCAAAGCCAGCCCAAGCCGGTCAACGTGCAACTGGACACCGCCAGCGGCGCCCTGTACGCCGAGGCCGATGGCCAGCAGTGGGTGCTGCTGCGCGCGCGCAGCCAGGGCAGCGCCTTCGACATGCGCCTGCCGCTGCAAGTGGCCGAACTGCTCGCCAGCGCCCGCCAGCAGGCCGCCCAGCAAGGCGCCACGCTGCTCGCCGCCAGTGGCCTGCTGCACGCCGCCGCCGGCCAGCAGCAGGCCAGCCGCGAGATCACCTGGGTCGGCGGCGGCGCCACCTTGGGCATCCTGTTGCTGTTGCTGCTGGCCTTCCGCCGCTGGCGCGTGCTGCTGGCCTTCGTGCCGGTGCTGGTGGGCATGCTGTTCGGCTCGGTGGTGTGCGTGGCGCTGTTCGGGCAGATGCATGTGATGACCCTGGTGCTCGGGTCCAGCCTGATCGGCGTGGCCGTGGACTACCCGCTGCACTACCTGTCCAAGAGCTGGAGCCTGCGCCCCTGGCATAGCTGGCCGGCGCTGCGCCTGACCCTGCCGGGGCTGAGCCTGAGCCTGGCGACCAGTTGCATCGGCTACCTGGCCCTGGCCTTCACGCCATTCCCGGCGCTGACGCAGATCGCCGCGTTCTCCGCGGCCGGCCTGGCCGGCGCGTACCTCAGCGCCGTGTGCCTGCTGCCGGCGCTGCTGCGGGGCGTCGAGCTGCGCCCGGCGCAGTGGCCGCTGCGGATCGCCCAGGCCCTGATCGACCTGCGCGAAGGCCTGCTGCGCAAGGTACCGAGCAGCGTGCTGCTGGTGCTGGTGCTGCTGTTCTGCGGCGCCGGCCTGTGGCACCTGGACAGCCGCAACGACATCCGCCAGTGGGTCGGCAGCCCGCCGCAGCTGTTGCAAGAGGCCCAGGCCGTGGCGCGCATCACCGGCTACCAGCCCACCAGCCAGTTCTACCTGGTGCGCGGCGGCGACCCGCAACAACTGCTCGAACGCCTCCAGGCCCTGGGCGGCAAGCTTGACGAGCTGGTGGCCCTGGGCAAGCTCAAGGGCTACCTGTCATTGCACCAATTGGCCGCCAGCCCCGCCGAACAGGCCAGCAGCCTCGAGGCCCTGGATGCCCTGGCCGGGCACTGGCAAGCGCTGCTGGCCCTGGGCGTGCCGCAAACCGCGCTGGAGGCGGAGCTCAAGCAATTGCACCAACTGCCGATCCAGTCCATCGACGACCTGCTCGCTGGGCCGTTGAGCGAGGCCTGGCGCCCGCTGTGGCTCGGCCAGGTGGACCAGGGCGTGGCCGCCATCGTCAGCCTGCAGGGGCTGAGCGACACCGCGCTGCTGCGCTTGCAGACCGACGAGTTGCCCGGCGTGCAGTTGGTCGACCGCCTGGGCGAGCTGAACCAGCTGTTCGCCGCCACGCAGCTTAGCGCCGCCGAACTCAAGCTGCTGTCGTGCGGCTTGATCCTGGTGCTGCTGGTGCTGCCGTTCGGCCTGCGTGGCGCGCTGCGCATCGTCGCCCTGCCGCTGCTGGCAGCGCTGTGCAGCCTGGCCAGCCTGGCCTGGCTGGGCCAGCCGCTGACCCTGTTCAGCCTGTTCGGCCTGCTGCTGGTGACGGCGATCAGCGTCGACTACGCGATTCTCATGCACGAGCGCATCGGCGGCACGGCGGTCAGCCTGCTGGGCACCTTGCTGGCGGCGCTGACCACCTGGCTGTCGTTCGGCCTGCTGGCGCTGTCGAGCACCCCGACGGTGAGCAATTTCGGCCTGGCGGTGAGCCTGGGCCTGGCATTCAGTTTCCTCTTGGCCCCCTGGGCCGCCCCGCGTGAAGGAGCGCACAGCCGACCATGACCGTCCTGTCGTTCTGGGCCCTGGCCCTGCTGCTGTTCGCCTTGGCCAGCGCCCTCGGCACGCGCCTGGGGCTGATCCCCATCGTCAGCCAACTGCTGCTGGCGACCCTGGCGCTGCCCTTGCTGATGCTGTTCTGGGTCGAGCCGCACTGGCAGTTGAGCGGCGCCGCGCTGGTCGCCCCAGGCTGGCTGAAGACCCTCTACGGCTGCGGCTTCGCCCTGCTGCTGGGGCACATCCTCAGCGACGTCGCGGCGCTGCGCCTCGACCGTCAGGCACTCAAGCTCGCCGTGCCGAGCTTCCTGGTGCCGTTCGCCTGCGGGCTCGCGTGCGCCGTGCTGCTGCTCGGCCAGGGTGGCGTCACCGCGCTGGCCCTGGGGCTGGTGTTCGCCATCACCGCGATCCCGGTGCTGTACCTGTACCTGCGCGCCATCGACTACCCGCCCGCCGCCAGCCGCCGGCTGTTGCAGGCGGCGATCCTCATCGACCTGGCCTGCTGGCTGCTGCTGGGCCTCGGCCAAGGCAGCCTGCACCCCGGCAGCCTGGGCTGGCCGCTGCTGGCCGCCGCCGCGCCGCTGGCGCTGCATGCCCTCGGCCTGCGCGCGCCAAAGGCCTATGGCGCACTGTTCCTGGCACTGCTGTTCATGGCCGAGCACTACCGGCTCAATGCGCTGGTGTTCGGCATCGGCTACCTGGCCTGCCTGGCCTGGCTCAAGGTGCCGGTGCGCTCGCCCCTGCCAGCGGCCTGGAACCACCGCCTGCAACAGTATTTCGCGGTGCCGCTGATCCTCACCTACGGCGTGGTGCAAGTCGACGTGCACCACGCCCTGCAAGGTTTCGACGCCTGGCAGCTGGCCGCCCTGCTGGCGCTGCCGATCCTCAGCAAGCTGCTCGGCAACTGGTTGGGCCTGTGCTGGGCCACGCCGTCGTTCCCCGGCGCGAGCAAGTGGCGCGAAAGCCTGCTGCTGAACATTCGCGGGTTGAGCGAAATCGTCTTCCTCAACCTGTTGCTGCAACAGGGGCTGATCGGCCCGGCGCTGTACTTCGCGCTGATGCTGATGAGCCTGGTTGCCACCCTGATGCCCGCCCTGGCCGGCCTGCACCGGGTGCCCCTCACCTCTGCTTCGACGCCAAGGAGGCCTCATGCCGAACTGTGAACTGCAACAACGCCAGGTGCTGGTGATCGGCGCCGGCCCGTCCGGCGCCATCGCCGCCGCGCTGCTCAAGCGCAAAGGCCATGACGTGCTGGTGATCGAACGCCAGCGCTTCCCGCGCTTCTCCATTGGCGAGAGCCTGCTGTCGCACTGCCTGGACTTCGTCGAGGAAGCCGGCATGCTCGAAGCGGTCAACGCCGCCGGCTTCCAGCACAAGAACGGCGCGGCCTTCGCCTGGGGCGAGGAATACAGCCACTTCGACTTCGGCGAGACCTTCAGCCAGGGCAAGCCGAGCACCTTCCAGGTGCAGCGCGCGCAGTTCGACCAACTGCTGGCCGACCAGGCCGCGGCCCAGGGCGTGGAGATCCGCTACGAGCACGAGATCGTCAGCGTCGACCTGCAAGACGGCCGCCCACGCGTGCGGGTACGTACCCCGGCGGGCGAGGCCTACGAGGTCGAGAGCGCGTTCGTGCTCGACGCCAGCGGCTACGGCCGGGTGCTGCCGCGCTTGCTGGAGCTGGAAGCGCCGTCGAACTTCCCGGTGCGCCAGGCGGTGTTCACCCATATCGAGGACCGCATCGACCACCCCGGCTTCGACCGCGACAAGATCCTCATCACCACCCACCCCGAGCACCGCGACATCTGGTTCTGGACCATCCCGTTCAGCAATGGCCGCACCTCGCTGGGCGTGGTCGCCGCCGCCGAGCGCTTCGCCACGGCGCCCGCCGACCTGGATGCCTGCCTCCAGCACTTCGTGGCGCAGACCCCGAGCCTGGCCAAGGTGCTGGCCAACGCCGTGTGGGACACCCCGGCGCGGACCATCGGCGGCTACTCGGCCAACGTCACCACGCTGCACGGCCCGGGCTTCGCCCTGCTGGGCAACGCCGCCGAATTCCTCGACCCGGTGTTCTCCTCCGGCGTGACCATCGCCATGCGTTCGGCGAGCATGGCCGCCAACCTGCTGCACCGTCAGTTGCAGGGCGAGACGGTGGACTGGCAAAACGAGTTCGCCGTGCCGCTCAAGCGCGGCGTCGACACCTTCCGCGCCTACGTCGAAGGCTGGTACGACGGCAGCTTCCAGGACGTGATCTACCACCCCGGCAGCTCGCCGGAGATCCGCGCGATGATCAGCTCGATCCTTGCCGGCTACGCCTGGGACCTGCGCAACCCGTTCGTCGCCGAACCCAAGCGGCGCCTGCGCACCCTGGCCGAACTGTGCGCGAGGGCCCCGGCATGAGCCAGCAACCGTACCTGAGCGATACCTACGTCGAAGAAACGCGCATCGGCTTCTGGTTCCTGCGCAGCCACACCTGGCAGCACCATGTGCTGCGGGTGGCGATCAACGACCTGCGCGGGCTGTTCGACGGCGCGCCGCCCCAGGCGCCGGTGCTGCTGGACGTCGGCTGCGGCCAGGGCAAGTCGTTCAAGCACCTGTGCCAGGCATTCGCCCCGTCGCGCCTGCTGGGCACCGACGCCGACCCGCACAGCCTGGCGCTGAGCGCCGCCGAGGCCGAGCGCCTGGGCCTCGAGGTGGAGCTGCGCGGCAGCGACTGCGCGGCGCTGCAGTTCCCTGACGCCAGCGTCGATATCGTCTTCTGCCACCAGACCTTCCACCACCTGGTCGAGCAGGAAAAGGCCCTGGCCGAGTTCCACCGCGTGCTCAAGCCGGGGGGCTACCTGTTGTTCGCCGAGTCCACCGAGGCGTACATCGACACCTGGGTGATCCGCTGGCTGTTCCGCCACCCCATGCACGTGCAGAAGAGTGCCGACGGCTACCTGCAGATGCTGCGCGACCAGGGGTTCGAGTTCGGCGAGCGCAACGTCTCCTACCCGTACCTGTGGTGGAGCCGCTCGAAGGACTTCGGCCTGCTCGAGCGCTTCGGCCTGCGCAAGCCGCCACCCGTGGGCCAGCGCGAGGAAACCCTGGTCAACGTCGTCGCGCGCAAGCCCCTGGAGCCGGCATGACCCGCTCGAAGTGCCCGTGGGAGCGGCCTTTGTGGCTGGCGGCTCTGCTGTGCCTGCTGCTGACCGCCTGCGCCTCCCGCCCACCTCTGCCCGAGCGCTTGCCGACGCTGACCCTGCCACGCCAGTTGCACGTCGAACGCGAACAGGCCGGCCAGCGCCAGGACTGGCTGCTGGTGATCCAGCGCGAAGACACCCGCCTGCGCTGGTCGCTGCTCGACCTGCTGGGCATTCCCCAGGCCCGCCAGTTGCTCGACGGCGACCAATGGCAAGCCGACGGCCTGCTGCCGCCCAACCCGGCCGCGCGCGAGTTGTTCGCCGCCGTGCTGTTCGCCCTCACCCCGCGCGAGCAACTGCGCCCGCTGTACCCCCAGGCCACCGAACAAGGCCCGCAGCGCGCCCTGGGCGACCGCTGGCAGGTCAGCTATCGGGCTGATGACAGCTTCACCTTGAACCTTGGCCAGGGCCTGCGTTATGAAGTCAGCCCCCTGCCGAGCGAGAACGCACCATGACCGCCTACCTCAACGCCCTGGGCCTGGTCTGCGCCCTCGGGCGCGGCCAGGCCCAGGTGGCCCGCCGCCTGTTGGCTGGCGATTGCAGCGGCATGCAGGCCCAGGCCGGCTGGGTGCCCGAGCGCACGCCGCCGGTCGGCGCGGTGGCCGGTGAGCTGCCAAGCGTGCCCCTGCCCGCGTGCCATAGCCGCAACAACCAACTGCTGTACTGCGCGGCACTGGAGATCGAACCGGCGATTCGCGCCGTCATCGCCCGCCATGGCGCGCAGCGGGTCGGCGTGGTGCTCGGCACCAGCACCTCGGGCATCGCCGAGGCCAGCGAGGGCATCGCCGAATACCTGCGCGGCGGGCAACTGCCGGCCAGCTACCGCTACGACCAGCAGGCGCTCAGCGCCCCGGCGGACTTTCTCGCCGACTGGCTGCAACTGAGCGGCCCGGCCTACGTGATCTCCACCGCCTGCACCTCCAGCGGCCGGGCCCTGCTGAGCGCCCGCCGCCTGCTCGACCTGGGACTGTGCGACGCAGTGCTGTGCGGCGGCGTCGACAGCCTGTGCGGCCTGACCCTCAACGGCTTCAGCGCCCTGGAGGCAGTCAGCGAGCAGCGTTGCAACCCGTTCTCGGCCAACCGCGACGGCATCAACATCGGCGAAGGCGCGGCGCTGTTCGTGATGACCCGCGAGGCCAACCCGCACGGCCCGTCCATTGCCCTGCTCGGCGCCGGCGCCAGCTCCGACGCCCACCACATCTCGGCGCCGGACCCCACCGGCAACGGCGCCTTGCAGGCCATGGCCCAGGCACTGGACAATGCCGGCCTGGCGCCGGGGCAGGTCGACTACCTGAACCTGCACGGCACCGCCACCGCGCACAACGACGCCATGGAAAGCCTGGCCGTGCACGGGCTGTTCGGCGCCCATCTGCCGTGCTCGTCGAGCAAGCCGATGACCGGCCACACCCTGGGCGCCGCCGGCGCGCTGGAGGCGGCGTTCTGCTGGCTGAGCCTGAGCGCGCACAACCCCGACGGCCGGCTGCCGCCACACGTGTGGGACGGCCAGCAAGACCCGCAGCTGCCGCGCCTGAACCTGGCCAGCGGCTCGCAGCGCCTGCCCCTCGACCGGCCACGCCGCCTGATGAGCAACTCGTTCGCCTTCGGTGGCAACAACGTCAGCCTGATTCTCGGAGACGCCCCATGACTGCCTGGCCCCTGGCTGAACTGCTGCCCCACGCGGGCGACATGATCCTCATCGACCAGGTCGACAGCTGCGACGAGGAGCAGATCCACACCCGCACAGCCGTCCGCCCCGGCGGGCTGTTCAACCGCGAGGACGGCAGCCTGCCGGCCTGGCTGGGCCTGGAGCTGATGGCCCAGAGCGTGGCTGCCTACGCCGGCTGCCGCGCGCGGCGCCTGGGCCAGCCGGTGGAGCTGGGCTTCTTGCTCGGCACCCGCAAGTTCGAATGCAACGTCGAGCACTTCCCGGCTGGCGCCGAGCTGCACATCCACGCGCAGCGCTCACTGGAGGACGACAACGGCATGGGTGTGTTCGAATGTCACCTGCGCGGCCCTGGCATCCATGCCAGCGCGCGCCTGAACGTGTATCGCCCGCCACAGGCGGCCAGCTACCTGGCCGAGGCGGGCCCAGAGGAGTACCCCCATGACTGACACCATCCTGGTCACCGGCTCCAGCCGGGGCATTGGCCGGGCCATCGCCCTGCGCCTGGCACAGGCCGGCTTCGACCTGGTGCTGCACTGCCGCAGCGGCCGTGCCGAGGCCGACGCCGTCGCCGCCGAGGTGAAGGCCCTGGGCCGCCAGGCGCGAGTGTTGCAGTTCGACGTGGCCGACCGCGCCACCTGCAAGGCCATCCTCGAAGCCGACGTCGAGGCCCATGGCGCCTACTACGGGGTGGTGTGCAATGCCGGCCTGACCCGCGACGGCGCCTTCCCGGCGCTGAGCGAGGAGGACTGGGACCAGGTCATGCGCACCAACCTCGACGGTTTCTACAACGTCCTGCACCCGGTGATGATGCCGATGATCCGCCGTCGCGCACCGGGGCGCATCGTCTGCATCACCTCGGTGTCGGGGCTGATCGGCAACCGCGGGCAGGTCAACTACAGCGCCTCCAAGGCCGGCCTGATCGGCGCCGCCAAGGCCCTGGCGATCGAGCTGGGCAAGCGCCGCATCACCGTCAACTGCGTGGCCCCGGGGCTGATCGACACGGCCATGCTCGATGAGCACGTGCCGGTCGAGGAACTGCTGAAGATGATCCCGGCCGGGCGCATGGGCACCCCGGAAGAAGTCGCCGGCGCGGTGAATTTCCTGATGTCGCCGGAGGCGGCCTACATCACCCGCCAGGTGCTGGCGGTCAACGGAGGGCTGTGCTGATGCGCCGCGTCGTGGTCACCGGCATGGCCGGCCTCACCGCCCTGGGCAACGACTGGGCGACCATCGCCGGGCATTTCGCCGCCCAGCGCAGCGGGATCCGCCGCATGCACGAATGGGACCGCTTCGAGGAGCTGAACACCCGCCTGGCCGGCCCCATCGACGACTTCCAGGTGCCCGGCCACTGGACCCGCAAGCAACTGCGCAGCATGGGCCGGGTGTCGCGCCTGGCGGTGGCCGCCGCCGAACGCGCCCTGGCCGATGCCGGGCTGCTGGGCGATGCGAGCATCCGCGACGGGCGCATGGGCGTGGCCTGCGGCTCGTCCACCGGCAGCACCGACGAGATCAAGGCGTTCGGCAACATGCTGCTGAACTCGGTGGCCGACGGCCTGAACGCCAACTCCTACGTGCGCATGATGCCGCACACCACGGCGGCCAACATCAGCATCTTCTTCGGCCTGACCGGGCGCCTGATCCCCACCTCCAGCGCCTGCACCAGCGGCAGCCAGGGCATCGGCTACGCCTACGAGGCGATCAAGTACGGACGCCTGCCGATGATGCTCGCCGGCGGCGCCGAGGAACTGTGCCCGACCGAGGCGATGGTGTTCGACGCGCTCTACGCTACCAGCCTGAAGAACGACACCCCGCACCTGAGCCCGCGCCCCTACGACAGCGGCCGCGACGGCCTGGTGATCGGCGAGGGTGGCGGCATGCTGGTGCTCGAGGAGCTGGAGCACGCCCTGGCCCGTGGCGCGCGGATCCACGCCGAGATCGTTGGCTTTGGCAGCAATGCCGACGGCCAGCACACCACCCGCCCGGAGCAGGCGACCATGCGCCGGGCCATGGAACTGGCGCTGGAAGACGCCGCCCTGGCGCCCGAGGCGATCGGCTACGTCAACGGCCACGGCACCGCCACCGAGCAGGGCGACATCGCCGAGACCCTGGCCACCAGCAGCCTGTTCGGCGCGCGCATGCCGATCAGCTCGCAGAAGAGCTTCCTCGGCCACACCCTCGGCGCCTGCGGCGCGCTGGAATCGTGGTTCAGCATCGAGATGCTCAACAGCGACCAGTACGCGCACACCCTGAACCTCGACGACGTCGACCCGCGCTGCGGCGAACTGGACTACCTGCGTGGCGAATTCCGGGCGATGCAGCATGAATACGTGATGAACAACAACTTCGCCTTCGGTGGGGTCAACACCTCGTTGATCTTCCGCCGCTGGCCCTGAGATCCACCCTACTGGAGAGCAAGGAATGTCCCCGTTGATCCGCGCCGTCGCCCTCGGCCTGGCCCTCACCGCCCTGGCCGGCTGCACCTCGAAGCCGGTGATGAACCCGGCCGAGCAACTGACCGCCAGCCATGGCTACACCCACCCGCAGGTGCAGCAAGCGATCCTCAAGGCCATCGCCGAACGCGGCTGGACCGCGCGCAACGTCGGCCCAAGCCTGATCCAAGCCGACATCACCGTGCGCAACACCTTCTTCGCCGCCGTGGACATCCACTACAGCACCAGCCAATTCCGCATCGCGTACCGCGACAGCCGCGAGCTGGGCTACGAGGACGGCAAGATCCACCGTAACTACAACCGCTGGGTGTACAACCTCGACCGCGCCATCCTGCGCCAGCTGAACACCCTCGGCACGCAGAACGTGCCGCAGCAGCAAAGCAGCGCCAACACCTACAACTGATCGAGGAACGCCCCATGCGCCTGAAGACCTGGACCGCCGTCACCACCCTGCTGCTCTGTGCCCTGCCGGGCCTCAGCCAGGCCCGCGACACGGCCTTGTACCTGCCGTTCGAGAAGGTCGTGCAACAGATGCTCGCCGAGAAGAAGCTCGACGGCTCGGTGAAGTTCTACCTGGCCGGCGTGCAACCGCGGGGCAAGCTCAGCGTGCTCAGCCCGAACGCGGTGACCAACAAGAAGACCAACGCCTTCAACAAGAGCGACGAGGCCGCCTGCGAATGGGCCCTGCAATCGGCGCTGCTGACGCTGCAGGACGCTGCGCGCAAGGCCAACGCCAACGCGGTGACCAACATCGTCAGCTACTACAAGAAGAACGAGCGCAAGGACGCCACGACCTACGAATGCCATGCCGGCGCGATGGTCGCCGGGGTGGCGCTCAAGGGTGACCTGTCGCGGGTCGATTGATCTGCCAGCCCGCTCCTACAGGGGTCGCGCCGTACCTGTAGGAGCAGGCTTGCCCCGCGCCCGGGCCGCCCGACCTACGCGCCCCCCACCTTCTCGGTCAACAACTCGGCAAACGCCCGGGCCATCACCGACCCGCCACGCGCCCGCTGCACCAGCCACACCGCCGTCATCGCCCCCTCGTCCAGCAACGTGCGATACACCACCCCGTCAATGCGCATGCGCTGGAACGACGCCGGCAGCACCGACACCCCCAACCCCGCCGACACCAGGCCGATGATGGTCATCGCCTCGCCCGCCTCCTGGGCGAAATGCGGGCTGAACCCCGCCTTGCCCGCCAGGCTCATCAACTGCGCATGCAGGCCACTGCCGTAGCTGCGCGGGAAGAACACGAACGGCTCCTGCGCCAGCGCCGCCATGTGCACGCCCTGCTCGCTACCCGCCGCCAGCGGGTGCGAGGCGTTGAGCACGGCCACCAGAGGCTCGCGGAACAGCTCGGTGACCAGCAGGCCGTCCGGCACCGGCAACGGCCGCATCAGGCCAACGGCGATGGACTCGTCGAACACCCCATCGACCACCTCGCGGCTGCTCATCTCCTTGAGGTGCAGGTGCACCGACGGGAAACGCTGGCGGAAGGCGTGGATCGCCAGGGGAATGCGCGAGGTGAACGGCGCCGAGGAGGTGAAGCCGATCTTCATCTCGCCCAGTTCACCCAGTTGCGCACGGCGCGCGACGTCGGCGGCCTTGTCGACCTGCGCCAGCACCTGGCGGGCCTCGTCGAGAAACAGCCGGCCCGCCTCGCTGAGTTCGACCCGGCGGTTGGTGCGCTCGAACAGCCGCGCCCCCAGTTCCTGCTCCAGCGCCTGGATCTGCTGGCTCAGGGGTGGCTGGGAGATGCCCAACTGCTGAGCCGCGCGGCCGAAATGCAGCTCTTCGGCGACGGCGATGAAATAACGCAAGTGGCGCAGCTCCATGATCGGCTCCAAACAAGTCGCTGAACGTCTTAAATAGGTCGAACAATATATTGGATGTAATCATTAGCCAGCTATATGCTTTTTTCATCGCACCACCGGCCCCCGCGCCCTGAGGTACTTGTCGTGAAATCCGCTGTAGCCCCCCTGCCTGTAGAACCCGAGCCTGCCCCGCTGAACGAAGCCTGGATCGAAAAAGGCACCCCGGCCTTCATGAAGACCGTGCTGGCCCTGTTCAGTGGCGGCTTCGCCACCTTCGCCCTGCTGTACTGCGTGCAACCGATGATGCCCTTGCTGTCGCAGGAGTTCTCGATCAACGCTGCGCAGAGCAGCTTGGTGCTGTCGGTGTCCACCGCCATGCTGGCGATCGGCTTGCTGATTACCGGGCCGATTTCCGACCGCATCGGGCGCAAGCCGGTCATGGTCTTCGCCCTTGTCTGCGCCGCCCTGGCGACCCTGGCCAGCGCCGTGATGCCGAGTTGGCAGTTAATGCTCGCGACCCGCGCATTGGTCGGCCTGTCGCTGAGCGGCCTGGCGGCGGTGGCGATGACGTACCTGAGCGAAGAGATCCACCCGCAACACATCGGTCTGGCCATGGGCCTGTATATCGGCGGCAACGCCATCGGCGGCATGAGCGGGCGGCTGATCACCGGAGTGCTGATCGACTTCGTCAGCTGGCACACGGCGATGCTGGCCATTGGCGGGCTGGCCTTGGTGGCGGCGCTGGTGTTCTGGAAGGTGCTGCCAGAATCGCGCAACTTCCGCAGCCAGGCGCTGAACCCACGCACCTTGCTGGATGGCTTCGTCATGCACTTCAAGGACGCTGGGCTGCCATGGCTGTTCCTCGAAGCCTTCCTGCTGATGGGCGCGTTCGTCACCCTGTTCAACTACATCGGCTATCGCCTGCTGGCCGAGCCATACCATATGAACCAGGCGCTGGTCGGCTTGTTGTCGGTGGTGTACCTGGCGGGCATCTACAGCTCGGCGCAGGTCGGCGCCCTGGCCGACCGACTGGGACGGCGCAAGGTGTTCTGGGCGAGCATCGTGGTGATGGCCGGCGGCATGCTGATGACCCTGGCCAGCCCGTTGGCACTGGTGATCGTCGGCATGCTGGTGTTCACCTTCGGCTTCTTCGGCGCGCATTCGGTGGCCAGCAGTTGGATCGGTCGGCGCGCGTTGAAGGCCAAGGGGCAGGCGTCGTCGCTGTACCTGTTCTGCTATTACGCGGGGTCGAGCGTGGCGGGGACGGCGGGTGGGGTGTTCTGGCATTACGCCGGGTGGAACGGTATCGGCCTGTTCATCGGCAGTTTGCTGGCGGTGGCATTGCTGGTGGCGTTGCGCCTGAGCAAGTTGCCCGCCAAGACCGCCTGAACGCAGCAGAACCTGTAGGCGCGGGCTTGCCCCGCGCCTACAAGGGATACGCCTGCGTCAGTTGATGATCTCGACGATATCCACATCCACCTCACGGCTCATCAGGTGCTTCTCCACCTCGCCGGTCAGCTTGACCTTGGTCTTGTCGTTGAACGGTGTCGGTGGCAGGTCTTCGTTGTCGATTTCAACGGTGATGGTGCCGGTGTTGTCCTTGAACTCGTACTTGTCGTCGTTGTTGATCTTCTTGGTCACGTAGCCTTGCAGCACCACAGGGGTGTCGTCGGCGGCTTCCTTGGCGGCGGCGACGGTGGTCACCGATTGGGCGCCAGGGCCGGTGTAGCTGGAGGCCAGGGCGGCGGTGCTGAACAGTGGGGCGAGGATGAGGGCGAGATAGCGGGTTTTCATGATGATCGGGTCCTGTTTGGGTTTCGATGGGACCAGATTAACGACGATCGCTGAATTGAAACTTAATCCACAGCTGAACCTGCCTGTAGGCGCGGGCTTGCCCCGCTCCTACAGGAGATGAGTGTTACGGGTGGTACTTGGCCGACAGTTCGTGCACGGCGTTGATGAACACGCCAGCATGCTCCGGGTCGACTTCCGGGGTGATGCCATGCCCCAGGTTGAACACATGGCCGCTGCCCTGGCCGTAGCTTTCCAGGATGCGCGCCACTTCCGCGCGAATGGCAGCCGGCTTGGCGTACAGCACGGTCGGGTCCATGTTGCCCTGCAGCGCCACCTTGTCGCCGACACGGCGGCGGGCATCTCCGATCTCGCAGGTCCAGTCCAGGCCCAGCGCGTCGGCGCCAGCCTCGGCGATGCTTTCCAGCCACAGGCCGCCGTTCTTGGTGAACAGGATCACCGGCACCTTGCGCCCTTCGTGCTCACGGATCAGCCCGCTGACGATCTTGCGCATATAGGCCAGCGAGAACTCCTGGTAGGCCGCCGCCGACAGCGCGCCGCCCCAGGTGTCGAAGATCTGCACGGCCTGGGCGCCGGCGCGGATCTGGCCGTTGAGGTAGGCGGTGACCGACTGCGCCAGCTTGTCCAGCAGCAGGTGCAGGGCCTGGGGGTTGTCGTAGAGCATTGCCTTGGTCTTGCGGAAGTCCTTCGACGAGCCGCCCTCGACCATGTAGGTGGCCAGCGTCCACGGGCTGCCGGAGAAGCCGATCAGCGGCACGCGGCCATTGAGTTCGCGGCGGATGGTGCTGACCGCGTTCATCACGTAGCCCAGGTCTTTTTCCGCATCGGGAATCGGCAGCGCCTCGATGTCCGCCGGGGTGTCGATGACCTTGCGAAAGCGCGGGCCTTCGCCGGTCTCGAAGTACAGGCCCTGGCCCATGGCATCGGGGATGGTGAGGATGTCGGAGAACAGGATCGCGGCGTCCAGCGGGAAGCGGTCCAGCGGCTGCATGGTCACTTCGCAGGCGAACTGGGCGTTCTTGCACAGGCTCATGAAGTCCCCGGCCTTGGCGCGGCTGGCGCGGTATTCCGGGAGGTAGCGGCCGGCCTGGCGCATCATCCAGACGGGGGTGACGTCTACGGGCTGCTTGAGCAGTGCACGCAGGAAACGATCGTTCTTCAGGGCAGTCATGTCGGCATCCGGGAAAAATGTGCCGGGCATTTTCTCAGACGGCAGCGCAAAAGGCACGGTCGCGGCCATGGCTTTTGTCTATCGGGTGCCATAGATCAAGGGTTTTTGTATACAAAAAGCATCGCGGGGCAAGCCCGCCGCCACAGGAGTCGCGTGATGCCTGTGACGGCGGGCTTGCCCCGCGATCGCGACCAGTCAGACTTCGAGGTAGTCCAGGATCCCTTCGGCGGCATTGCGCCCTTCGAAGATCGCCGTCACCACCAGGTCCGAGCCGCGCACCATGTCGCCACCGGCAAACACCTTCGGGTTGCTGGTCTGGTGCTTGAACTTGCCTTTCTCCGGCGCCACCACGCGGCCCTGGCTGTCGGTCTGGATGCCGAACTGCTCGAACCACGGTGCCGGGCTCGGGCGGAAGCCGAAGGCGATCACCACGGCGTCGGCCGGCAGGATCTCCTCGGACCCGGGGATCGGCTCGGGGCTGCGACGGCCACGGGCATCCGGCTCGCCGAGACGGGTCTCGACCACCTTCACGCCTTCGACCTTGTCCTCGCCGACGATGGCGATGGGCTGGCGGTTGTAGAGGAACTTCACACCCTCTTCCTTGGCGTTCTTCACCTCTTTGCGCGAACCCGGCATGTTGGCCTCGTCGCGGCGGTAGGCACAGGTCACCGACTTGGCGCCCTGGCGAATCGAGGTGCGGTTGCAGTCCATCGCGGTGTCGCCACCGCCGAGCACCACGACCTTCTTGCCCTGCATGTCGACGAAGTCTTCCGGCGACTTCTCGAAGCCCAGGTTGCGATTGACGTTGGCGATCAGGAAGTCCAGCGCGTCATGCACGCCCGGCAGGTCTTCGCCGGGGAAACCACCCTTCATGTAGGTGTAGGTGCCCATGCCCATGAACACCGCGTCGTACTCGGCGAGCAGCTGTTCCAGGGTGATGTCCTTGCCCACCTCGGTGTTCAGGCGGAACTCGATGCCCATGCCGGTGAAGACTTCGCGGCGGTTGCTGAGCACGGTCTTTTCCAGCTTGAACTCGGGGATGCCGAAGGTCAGCAGGCCACCGATCTCCGGGTTCTTGTCGAACACCACCGGGGTCACCCCGGCACGCACCAGCACGTCGGCGCAGCCCAGGCCGGCGGGGCCGGCGCCGATGATGGCGACGCGCTTGCCGGTCGGCTTGACCTTGGACATGTCCGGGCGCCAGCCCATGGCGAAGGCGGTGTCGGTGATGTACTTCTCCACCGAACCGATGGTCACCGCGCCGAAGCCGTCGTTCAGGGTGCAGGCACCCTCGCACAGGCGGTCTTGCGGGCACACGCGGCCACACACCTCAGGCAGGGTGTTGGTCTGGTGCGACAGCTCCGCCGCCGCCAGGATGTTGCCTTCGGAGACCAGCTTCAACCAGTTGGGGATGAAGTTGTGCACCGGGCACTTCCACTCGCAGTACGGGTTGCCGCAGCCCAGGCAGCGGTGCGCCTGCTCGACGGATTGCTGCGGCTTGAACGGTTCGTAGATCTCGACGAACTCTTTCTTGCGCTGGCGCAGCAGCTTTTTCTTGGGGTCTTTACGCCCCACTTCGATGAACTGGAAGTCGTTGTTCAGACGTTCAGCCATTTTTCAAAACCTCTTTACCGCAGTTGCCGGCCTCGGCCGCAAGCTGCAAGACGATCACTTGAGCCGGGCAAGCCCCGCGCACGGGGCCTGCCACTTGCAGCTGTTGTTACTGCGGGTTGGCACGGGTGCTGGACAGCAGTTGCTTGAGGTTGGCCGCCTTCGGCTTGACCAGCCAGAAGCGCCGCACATAGTCGTCCAGGTTCTCCGAGAGCTCACGCCCCCACTCGCTGCCGGTCTCCTCCACATATTCGGCAAGGACCCGCGCCAGGTGGCTGCGGTAGGCCTCCATCGCCTCACCACTGATGCGCTGGATTTCCACCAGCTCGTGGTTGAGTTTGTCGACGAAGGTGTTGTCCATGTCGAGCACGTAGGCGAAGCCGCCGGTCATGCCAGAACCGAAGTTGTAACCGGTCTTGCCCAGGACGCAGACAAAGCCACCGGTCATGTATTCACAGCAGTGATCGCCGGTGCCCTCGACCACAGCGTGGGCGCCGGAGTTACGCACAGCGAAGCGCTCGCCCGCAGTGCCGGCGGCGAACAGCTTGCCGCCCGTGGCGCCGTACAGGCAGGTGTTGCCGACGATGGCGCTGTGCTGGGTTTCGAACGGGCTGCCGGCCGGTGGCACGATGGTCACCTTGCCGCCGGTCATGCCCTTGCCGACGTAGTCGTTGGCGTCGCCTTCCAGGTGCAGGTTCAGGCCGCCAGCGTTCCACACGCCGAAGCTCTGGCCCGCGGTGCCCTTGAAGCGGAAGGTGATCGGCTTGCTCGCCATGCCCTGGTTGCCGTGCAGGCGGGCGATCTCGCCAGAGATACGCGCGCCGATGGAACGGTCGCAGTTGCAGATGTCGAGGCTGAACTCGCCACCGGCCTGGTCGCGGATGGCCGGGCCGGCCATTTCGACCATCTTCTCGGCCAGCTCGCCCTTGTCGAACGGCGGGTTCTTGTCGACCTGGCAGAACTGCGGCTTGTCGGCCGGCACGTGCGCGCTGCCCAGCAGCGGCGACAGGTCGAGGTACTGCTGGCGCTCGGTGTCGCCGGGCAGCACTTCGAGCAGGTCGGTGCGGCCGATCAGCTCGCCCAGGCTGCGCACGCCCAGCTTGGCCAGCCACTCACGGGTTTCCTCGGCGACGAAGGTGAAGAAGTTGATCACCATGTCGACGGTGCCGATGTAGTGGTCCTTGCGCAGTTTGTCGTTCTGGGTGGCAACACCCGTGGCGCAGTTGTTCAGGTGGCAGATGCGCAGGTACTTGCAGCCCAGGGCGATCATCGGCGCGGTGCCGAAGCCGAAGCTCTCGGCGCCGAGGATGGCCGCCTTGATCACGTCCAGGCCGGTTTTCAGGCCGCCGTCGGTCTGTACCCGCACCTTGCCGCGCAGGTCGTTGCCGCGCAGGGTCTGGTGGGTTTCGGCCAGGCCCAGTTCCCATGGGGCGCCGGCGTACTTGATCGAGGTCAGCGGCGAGGCGCCGGTGCCACCGTCGTAGCCGGAGATGGTGATCAGGTCGGCGTAGGCCTTGGCCACGCCGGCGGCGATGGTGCCCACGCCGGCTTCAGCCACCAGCTTGACCGATACCAGCGCCTGCGGGTTGACCTGCTTGAGGTCGAAGATCAACTGCGACAGGTCTTCGATCGAATAGATGTCGTGGTGCGGCGGCGGCGAGATCAGGGTCACGCCAGGGACCGCGTAGCGCAGCTTGGCGATCAGGCCGTTGACCTTGCCGCCCGGCAGCTGGCCGCCCTCGCCGGGCTTGGCGCCCTGGGCCACCTTGATCTGCAGCACTTCGGCGTTGACCAGGTATTCCGGGGTGACGCCGAAGCGGCCGGTGGCCACCTGCTTGATCTTCGAGCTCTTGATGGTGCCGTAGCGGGCCGGGTCTTCGCCGCCCTCACCGGAGTTGGAGCGCGCGCCCAGGCGGTTCATCGCCTCGGCCAGGGCCTCGTGGGCCTCCGGCGACAGCGCGCCCAGGGAGATACCGGCGGAGTCGAAGCGCTTGAGGATCGCCTCCAGCGGCTCGACCTGCTCCAGCGCCAACGGCTGGTCGGCGACCTTGACCTTGAGCAGGTCGCGGATCATCGACACCGGGCGCTTGTCGACCAGTTCGGTGTATTCCTTGAACTTGGCGTAGTCGCCCTTCTGCACCGCAGCCTGCAGGGTGTTGACCACATCCGGGTTGTAGGCGTGGTACTCGCCACCGTGGACGAACTTGAGCAGGCCACCTTGCTGGATCGGCTTGCGCGCGCTCCAGGCTTCGGCGGCGAGCAGCTTCTGGTCGCTTTCCAGGTCGACGAAGCGCGCGCCCTTGATGCGGCTCGGCACACCTTTGAAGCTCAGGCTGGTGACTTCGTCCGACAGGCCGATCGCTTCGAACAGCTGGGCGCCGCGGTACGAGGCGATGGTGGAGATGCCCATCTTCGACAGGATCTTCAACAGGCCCTTGGAGATGCCCTTGCGGTAGTACTTGAAGACTTCGTCCAGGTCGCCCAGCACTTCGCCGGTGCGAATCAGGTCGGCCAGCACTTCATAGGCCAGGTACGGGTACACGGCCGAGGCGCCGAAGCCCAGCAGCACGGCGAAGTGGTGCGGGTCGCGGGCGGTGGCGGTTTCCACCAGGATGTTGCTGTCGCAGCGCAGGCCCTGCTCGGTCAGGCGGTGGTGCACCGCGCCGACGGCCAGCGACGCGTGCACCGGCAACTTGCCCGGGGCGATGTAGCGGTCGCTCAGCACCAGTTGGGTCTTGCCGCTGCGCACCGCTTCCTCGGCCTGGTCGGCGATGTTGCGGATGGCCGCTTCCAGGCCGAGGCTTTCTTCGTAGTTGAGGTCGATCAGATGACGCTCGAAGCCTTCGCGGTCGAGGTTCATCAGCGAACGCCACTTGGCCGGCGAGATGACCGGCGAACTGAGGATCACCCGCGAAGCGTGCTCGGGGGATTCCTGGAAGATATTGCGCTCGGCGCCCAGGCAGATTTCCAGCGACATCACGATCGCTTCGCGCAACGGGTCGATCGGCGGGTTGGTCACCTGGGCGAACTGCTGGCGGAAGAAGTCGTACGGCGAACGCACGCGCTGCGACAGCACGGCCATCGGCGTGTCGTCGCCCATCGAGCCGACCGCTTCCTGGCCCTGCTCGCCGAGCGGGCGCAGCACCTGGTCCCGCTCCTCGAAGGTGACCTGGAACATCTTCATGTACTGCTTGAGCTGGTCAGCGTCGTAGCTGGCCACGCCCTGGTCGTCGGTCAGCGTCGCCTGGATACGCGTGGCGTGCTGACGCAGCCAGCGCTTGTACGGGTGGCGCGACTTGAGGCGGTTGTCGATGGCATCGGTGTCGAGGATCTGGCCAGTCTCGGTGTCGACGGCGAAGATCTGCCCCGGGCCGACCCGGCCCTTGGCGACGACGTCCTCGGGCTGGTAGTTCCACACGCCGATTTCCGAGGCGAGGGTGATGTAGCCGTTCTTGGTGGTGACCCAACGCGCCGGGCGCAGGCCGTTGCGGTCGAGCAGGCACACCGCGTGGCGGCCTTCGGTCATGACGATGCCCGCCGGGCCGTCCCACGGCTCCATGTGCATGGAGTTGTATTCGTAGAAGGCGCGCAGGTCGGCGTCCATGGTCTCGACGTTCTGCCAGGCCGGCGGCACCAGCATGCGCACGCCGCGGAACAGGTCGATGCCACCGGTGACCATCAGCTCGAGCATGTTGTCCATGCTCGAGGAGTCGGAGCCGACGCGGTTGACCAGCGGGCCGAGTTCTTCGAGATCGGGGATCAGGTCGTTGGCGAACTTGGTGCGACGGGCCATGGCCCAGTTGCGGTTGCCGGTGATGGTGTTGATCTCGCCGTTGTGGGCGAGGAAGCGGAATGGCTGCGCCAGCGGCCATTTCGGCAGGGTGTTGGTGGAGAAGCGCTGGTGGAAGACGCAGATGGCGGTCTTCAGGCGCTCGTCGCTGAGGTCTGGATAGAAGGCGGTGAGGTCCGCCGGCATCATCAGGCCTTTGTAGATGATGGTCTTGTGCGAGAAGCTGCAGATGTAGTGGTCGGCATCGTGGGCGTTGGCCACCGACGAACGGCGGCGAGCGCTGAACAGCTTGATCGCCAGTTCCTGGTCGCTCAGGCCTTCGCCACCGATGAACACCTGCTCGATCTGCGGCAGGCGCTCCAAGGCCAGGCGGCCGAGGACGCTGGTGTCGATCGGCACTTTGCGCCAGCCCACCAGGGTCAGGCCGGCAGCGAGGATCTCGCGGTCCATGTTGGCGCGCGCGGCTTCGGCTTTGACCGGGTCCTGATTGAAGAACACCATGCCGACGGCGTACTGCTTGGGCAGCTCGACGGCGAAATGTTCTTGGGCCACGGCACGCAGGAACTGGTCGGGCTTCTGCATCAGCAGGCCGCAACCGTCACCGGTCTTGCCGTCCGCGTTGATCCCACCGCGGTGGGTCATGCAGGTCAGGGCCTCGATGGCAGTTTGCAGAAGGTGGTGGCTCGCCTCGCCCGTCATGTGGGCAATCAGGCCGAAACCACAGTTATCCTTGAATTCTTCGGGATGGTACAGACCTGTTTTCATAGACACTTTCTCACCAGGTTCGCCTCTCAACCAAGGCAAATCTCTTTTTAGTACAACCACTTACCATCCACGCCGATCGAATGCCAGCTTTTTTGCGGTGGGCAATGGGAAACCATTGTTGCACAGCGACAGGGAAGCCCACAAATTTTAACGACGTATCGTTGAAAATTTATGTCGCATTTTTGAATGTTTTTGCGCCATGCGCCGTGATAGCGGCTTGGCTCGAGTCTGAAGCGGTTCAGCCGTGACTGCAACAGAAGGCTTGTGGCCGGCAGTCTGGGACAGAAAAGCCTGCCGCGCATGAACGCAGCAGGCTGATCGGTATCCGGGATTCGCTCAGCAACTGGGCGGCGGGGGTGAAGCCGCCCGGAAGGTGTCAGCGGGCCGTGGCCAGCTCTTGTTGGACGCTGGCGACGGTACGAGGCCAAGGTTTACCAGCCTGGACCTTGGCTGGCAAGTTCTTGATTGCCGCAGCCGCCGCGTCGCGGCTGGCGAAGTTGCCGTAGGTGACCACGTACAGCGGCTTGCCCTGCAGGGTTTTCTTGAAGTAGCGATAGTCGCCACCCTGCTCTTTGACGAACGACTGCGCCGAGGCTTCGGAACTGGTGCCGAAGATCTGCACCACGTAATTGCCCGGTTTCTGGCCAGCATACCAGCCGCTGTTGCCCGCGCCACCGGCGGCGGGCTTCTCGGCAGGCTTGGCCGCCGGAGCCGGGGCGGGCTTGGCCGCAGGTGCAACCGGCTTCGCCGGCTGGGTTGCGACAGGCTTTTGCGCAGGCGCAACTGCTGGCGCGCTGGTCACCGGCTGGGCCGGGGTCGGTGCCGGGCCGGCGCTCACACCCTGGGGCGGGGCGATGGTGGTAACGGTCGGTGGCACGGCGGCGGACGGTGCCGACGGCTGTAGCCCGGTGTCACCCGCTGGGCCGCTTTCTTCACCGTCACCCATGCCAGCGGCCTGGGCCAGCGGCTCGCGCATCACCGGTTGCGACTGGCCGACCAGCGGCAACGGCATCGGCTGCGAATTACCGGAGAACTCGATGGCTGGCTGGCCCTGCCCCAACGGCAGCTGGGCCTGCGCGGCAGGCGCTTCGGCCGGGGCCTTGTCGCCCTTCTTGGGCATGAGGACGGCCGCTGCGACGGCGACCACGACCACAGCGGACAGCGCGAGCACGTGTTTCTTAGGCATTTTGAACCCCATGGATGGTCGCTTGGCCGTGGTGCGGCTGGCGATCATGGCTTCGATCAAGGTATCGCGGGCGACCTGGTTGATGTTTCCAGGCCAGCCGTCGGAGTTTTCATGGATATCGACGATCTGTTCACGGGTGAACACCTCGATGCCCCGGCCAGCACCGTCCAGGCGCTGCTCCAGGTACTCGCGGGTCTCTTCCTCGCTGTAGGGGGCGAGTTCGATGATGTGGAAGCGCTCTTCCTCGACATTGAACTCCTCCAACCCGGCGATCAGCGACGGTTCGCCGAACAGGAACACGTGCGGGCGACCTTCCGCGACGCCCGCCGCCAGCTCCAGCAACGCTTGGAGTGCCGACTCGTCAAGTTGTTCCGCATCGTCCACCAGCAGGTAGACCTCCTGCCCGGTCAGCGCCAGTTGCACCACCTGGGAAAGAATCGCCTGAACCTCGGCCTGGGCCACGTTCAGCGCCTGGGCCACCTGGCCGAGCACACTGGCCGCATCGGAGGCGCCACGGGCGGAGACCACCACGCTCTGCACCGACTGTTTGTTGGTGCTGGCCACCAAGGCCTGGCGCAGCAGGGTCTTGCCGCTGCCCACAGGCCCGGTGACCACCAGCATCAGTTGGCTGTAGCGCGCCAGGTGGTGGAGTTGGCCAAGCACGGGCTTGCGTTGGGCCGGGAAGAACTTGAAGCCGGGCACACGCGGCGCGAACGGATCGTGGCTCAACTGGTAATGGTCGAGAAACGCCTCATCGGCATGCAAACTGGTCATTGCGCTGTCACAACCTCAAAGCTGCGCCACGATCGCGCGGTAATCCGCGGCCAACGTGGCCTGAAGAATCTCTTTCGGATAGTCGTCGGTGACCACGGCCTCGCCCATCTGGCGCAAAAGCACCAGGCGCAAGCGTCCGTCGAGCACCTTCTTGTCGACCGCCATGTGCTCCATGAAGTGCGCCGGGGTCATTTCCTGTGGGGGCACCACCGGCAAGCCTGCGTCCTGCAACAGGCGGATTCCGCGATCACGCGCCGACTGGTCGATCCAGCCCAGGCGCATGGACATCTCCAGGGCCATTACGGTCCCGGCAGCGACAGCCTCGCCGTGCAGCCATACACCGTAACCCATGTGGGTTTCGATGGCATGGCCGAAGGTGTGGCCGAGGTTCAGGGTAGCGCGCACACCGGACTCGCGCTCGTCGGCGCCGACCACCGCGGCCTTGGCCGCGCAGGAGCGGCGGATGGCTTCGGTCAGCGCCACCGGGTCGAGCTGGCGCAGCGCGGCCAGGTTGTCCTCCAACCAGCCGAGGAACGGCTCGTCGCAGATCAGGCCGTACTTGATGACCTCGGCCAGGCCCGCCGACAGCTCGCGCGCCGGCAAGGTGCGCAGGCTGGCGGTGTCGATGAGCACCGCATTGGGCTGGTAGAAGGCACCGACCATGTTCTTGCCCAACGGGTGGTTGATGCCGGTCTTGCCGCCGACCGACGAGTCCACCTGGGACAGCAGCGTGGTCGGTACCTGGATGAAGTCCACCCCGCGCTGGTAGCAGGCGGCGGCGAAGCCAGCCATGTCGCCGATCACCCCGCCACCGAGGGCCACCACGGTGGTGCGGCGGTCATGGCGGGCGGTCAGCAGGGCGTCGAAGATCAGTTGCAGGGTTTCCCAGTTCTTGTGGGCCTCACCGTCAGGCAGCACCACTGGCAGCACCTTGTAGGCTCCCAGGGTGCGAGCAAGGCGTTCGAGGTACAGGGGCGCGACGGTTTCGTTGGAGACGATGGCGACCTGCCGCCCGGCAATGTGCGGCGCCAGCAGCTCGGGCTGGTCCAGCAGGCCTTCGCCAATGTAGATCGGGTAGCTACGTTCGCCCAGGTCGACCTTAAGTGTCTGCATGTATCCCCACAATGTGCTTTGGCGCCGGCGGTGACCCGGCGATAACGTTCACGCTCACCCCAGCGCAGGTCGCCGAGGATAGACCCGGCTCAGCGGGGCGGCAACTGCTCCAGACGCTCGAGGATGTCGAGCACCACCATGCGCGGTGGCCGTTCGTCGGTTTCGACCACCAGGTCGGCAATCTCGCGATAGAGCGGGTCGCGGGCTTCCAGCAGGGCCCGCAGGGTGGCCTCGGGGTTGGCGGTGCGCAACAGCGGGCGGTTGCGGTCGCGCGCGGTACGGCCGACCTGCTGCTCCACCGAGGCATGCAGGTAGATCACTCGCCCGCCCTGACGCAGCGCGGCGCGGTTGGCATCGCGCATCACTGCGCCACCGCCGGTTGCCAGCACCACGCCATCGAGCGCGCTGAGCTCGGCGATCATCGCCTGCTCGCGGTCACGGAAGCCCGGCTCGCCTTCCTTGTCGAAGATCCACGGGATGTTCGCGCCGGTACGCAGTTCGATTTCCTTGTCGGAATCCTTGAACAGCAGGCGCAGCTCTTTGGCCAATAGGCGCCCGATGGTGCTCTTTCCAGCGCCCATGGGCCCCACAAGTATCAAATTTCGCACAGAATCAACGACTCGCAGCAATCGCCTGGTCACTCATGATACGCGGAGTCAGGAAGACCAGCAGCTCGGATTTTTTCTCTTGTAATGCATCGCGTCGAAACAGCCGCCCAACATACGGCAGATCGCCCAAAAATGGCACCTTGTCCACCACATTGTTATGCGACGTCGAATACACGCCACCGATCACAATGGTCTCACCATCGGCCACCCGCACCTTGGCATTGACCTCGTTCTTGCGAATCGGCGGCACATCGTTCAGGGCATTGACGTAGTCCGGCTCGTCCTTGGTCACCCGTACGGCCATGATCACCTTGCCATCGGGCGTGATCTGCGGCGTGACCTCCAGCGACAGCGATGCTTCGCGAAACGACACCGAGGTTGCCCCGCTGCGGGTGGTCTCCTGGTACGGCACCTCGGTGCCCTTGAGAATGCGCGCGGTTTCCTTGTCGGCGGTGACCACCTTGGGCTGGGAAATGATCTCGCCATTGCCGCTTTTCTCCATGGCGCTCAGTTCGAGGTCCAGCAACACATCGCCACGCAGCAGGCCAACGCCGATAGCCGCCCCCGCCTGCTTGACGCCCAGGTCGACGAACAGGTCGCTCCCCAGCGTCGGCGCGGCGCCCAACCGTTGCCCCCAGCGCACACCAAGGGCCTTCTCGTAATCGACGCTGGCCTCGACGATGCGCGCCTCGATCATCACCTGGCGCACCGGCACGTCCAGTTGCGCAACCAACTGGCGCAGCTCGGCGAGCCGGTCTACGGGCTGGGTAACCACCAGAGTGTTGGTGCGCGCGTCAACGCTCAGGCTGCCGCGCCCGGTGAGAATGCCGTCGTCGGCCAGGCTCGCCAAAAGCAGTTCGGCGAGGTCGGCGGCGCTGGCATGGTGAATCGGTAGCAGCTCCCGACGCAGCGGTTGCAACTGGGCCTCCCAGGCCTGGCCCAGGCGCGCGTCACGGGACTGCTCAGCCAGCTCGGCGGCTGGAGCCACCAGCAGCACATTGCCTTCCTGGCGTCGCGCCAAGCCCTTGCTGCGCAGCACCAGGTCGAGCGCCTGGTCCCAGGGCACATCCTGCAAACGCAGCGTGACGCTACCCTGCACGGAGTCGCTGGCCACCAGGTTGATACCTGCGTATTCGGCCAGTACCTGCAGCACGGCGCGAACCTCCACATCCTGGAAGTTCAGCGACAACGCCTCACCCCGATACGCTTTCGCCGATACCTGGGTCGCCAGGACGATCGCCAGCAGCCCCATCCAACATTGCGCCCTGCTCATCCCGGACCTCCTTGTCCACGCGCTTGCTCAACACGAGATAGGTGGCGTGCGCCTGCCACCGGCCAGCGACGAACAGCCGCTGACGAATCTCCACCCGCTCCTCGTCGATGTTCGCCACCACGCCATCCTCACGCCCCAGCCGGTCGCCCTCACCCACCCGGTAAAGCCGCCCGGCGACACGCAGCAGGGCATGGTGTCGACCTTGGCGCGACAGGCTGCCAACCATTTCCAGCTGTTCCAACGGCACACCCGCCAGGCCTGCCGGGGCCCTCCGCGACGTCCACGGGGCGAAGGGGTCCAGGCGGGGCGGCTGCGGTGCAGCCCGCGCCTGCTCGTGCGCCAGCGAGGCTGGCGCCGGCAGCACCTCGCCCGCGTCGAACACCTGCACCTGCAGGTGCAGGCGCAGCAGCCCGGTCGCCTCGCCAACCTCGGCAAGTTGCAGGCTCGATACCTGCAATACCCGCAGTTGCCCGAGCCATTCGTCCAGCCATAGGCGCAAGGCGGCATAACGACCCGTGACCTGCATCTGCAACGGCAGCCGGCGGTAGCCGTTCTCCGGCACCTGGTCACCCACCTCGAACCGCTCGAACAGCAACCCATGCGCCCGCCCGGAGCTGGCCAGCTGGTCGAGCAACTCACTCATCCCGCCGCCCGCCGACAGGCGCCAGCGAGCGGCCCTCAATTGCCCCTCGGCGTTGACCAGAGCCTGCCGGGCAGGCTCCAGCGTTACCACCTGGTCCAGCATGGACTGGCGCGATCGCTCCAACTCGAGCGCTTGCAAGACGCCCTGTCGGTAGGCCTGGTGCACGCCCTGCAAACGCACCAGGTAACCGCCACCCAGCACCAGCAGCGTGGCCAATAGCAATGCGCCCCATCGGTGATAACGGGAGCGCATGACCACCTCGCGCCAGTCAAACCATGCCGCGCCGTTCACGACGGGGCCTTCATCAGGCGGGCGAGCAGCAGGAACGCATCACCCTCTGCCCCCCCTTCAACCTGCTTGAGCTCCAACACCGACAAGACATCGGAGTGCACCAGGTCGCGCATGAACTGCGCCAGGACCGCCGGCGACGTGGCCAGGCCACTGATCGACAGGCGCTCGCCTTGCAGGTCCAGGCCGCGCAGGCGCATGCCTCCCGGCATCGCGCGTTCCAGCTCCGCGAGCAGCAGCGCCACCACGCCCTGGCTCGCCCCAAGCCCTGCCAATAGCGCCTGCTGGGCCTCCAGTGCCAGGCGCGATTCAGCGAGGCCTTGCAAGTGCTGGCGCTGGCTGTCCAGCGCCTGGAGTGCCGCCTGTTGCGCGACGCCGGCCCTGGCCTGTTGCTGCACACGCAGGTAGGCCAGGCGGTCGACCACCATGACACCGACCAGCGCCAACACCAGGCAGCCGACCAACCTCTGGCAGAAGCGCCGGAGCGCACTCGCGCGCTGGCGCTCGCGCCAGGGCATCAGGTTCAGGCGCACGCTCATCGCCCATCCCCCAACGCCAGGCCGCAGGCGAGCGCGAAGGCGCTGCCAGCCCTGGACAGCGCGGTGACGTCCTCCACGCCTCGCAGGTCGTAGCCGCTCAGCGGCTGAAAAACCTCGCACGCCATGCCCAGGCGATCCACCACCGCCTTGGCAGCTTGCGCTGAAGCCGCGGCGCCTGCGATCAACAGCGGGCCTTGACGCCAATTCCCGACACCGGCCAACCAGCGCTCGAGGCTGTCCAGACACAACCCGCCACCGCGTTGCTCACGACGCCAGGCAACACTGCCTTCGGGCCAGGCGTGCACGGTCATGCCGTCGGCTTCAAGTTGCAAGACGGTTTGCGTCCCCATCGGCAGGGCGCGATGCAGGGCCAGGCTGTCGACCTCGACCGCCAGCACCTCCAACCCCGCCGCATCGAACTGCTGGAGCAACGGCTCGAACTGGCTGTGCCGGCAAGCACCGACCAACACATCCAACGCGCCCGGCTGCCGAGGCGACGGCCCTATTACCTGAAAGTCGAGGGCCAGGTCCTCCAAAGGGAAGGGGAACAGCCGCTCCGCCTCCGCCAGCAGGTACGCCTCGCGTTCGTTCTCGGGCAACGCAGCGGGCATTGGGCAGCGCTTGCAGATCACCTGCGACCCGGGCAAGGCCACCGCCACCTGGCGTTGCCGACTGCCGCAACGGCGATGCGCCCGGCGCAGCGCCGCCACCAGCGGGTCGCCTGTCTCACCGGGCGCCGGGACAAGCGGCTCCAGCGCCCATGCCAACACGCGGCGACACCCTCGCGCCCGCTGCAGTTGAAGCATTCGAATGGAATCGGAGGTGATTTCCACCCCCAGGAGTGAACCGGCATCCGTGCCGAAGCGTCCAAGCATCGCTGTTTCCCTTTTGCCTGCGGCGATCCCTCGCCGCCAGTGAATTCGAGGTGAGACCCCGCCCGGGCGGTCACCCGGCGAAGCGAAAAATGCTTATAATGCCCAGCGTTTTTCAGCCCGCCGGCCCCGCGCGCAACCCACTCCCCAACCTGGACACCCAAAAGCCTTGATACGCCTGCTGAAGTTCTTCTGGTGGTCTTTCGTCGCAGTCATCTGTGCGCTCGTACTCGGTGTGAGCGGTGCGTTTCTGTATCTTAGCCCCAGCCTGCCCTCGGTCGATTCGCTCAGAAGCATCCAGTTGCAGATACCGCTGAGGGTGTACAGCAGCGACGGCAAGCTGATTGCCGAGTTCGGCGAGATGCGGCGGTCTCCGATCCGTTTCGCGGAAATTCCCCCACAGTTCATCCAGGCGCTTCTGTCAGCAGAGGACGATAATTTCCTCAACCACTACGGGGTCGACCCGAGCAGCCTGATGCGTGCCGCGACCCAGTTGCTCAAGTCTGGTCATATCCAGACCGGTGGCAGCACCATCACCATGCAGGTGGCGAAGAACTTCTTCCTGACCAGCGAGCGCAGCTTCTCGCGCAAGACCAACGAGATCCTCCTGGCCTTGCAGATCGAGCGCGAGCTGACCAAGGACGAGATCCTCGAGCTGTACGTCAACAAGATCTACCTGGGCAACCGCGCCTACGGCATCGACGCCGCCGCGCAGGTGTACTACGGCAAGTCGATCCGTGACGTGAGCCTGGCGCAGATGGCGATGATCGCCGGCCTGCCGAAGGCGCCGTCGCGCTTCAACCCGCTGGCCAACCCGGTGCGCGCCAAGGAGCGCCGCGACTGGATCCTCGGGCGCATGTACAAGCTGGGCAAGATCGACGAAGCCAGCTACCAAACCGCCCTGGCCGAGCCGCTGAACGCCAGCTATCACGTGCCGGCGCCGGAAGTGAACGCCCCGTACGTGGCCGAGATGGCCCGCGCCGAGATGGTCGGGCGCTATGGCAGCGACGCCTACACCGAAGGCTTCCGGGTCACCACCACGGTGCCCAGCGACATGCAGGAGATGGCCAACAGCGCCGTGCTCAAGGGCCTCTCCGAATACGATGAACGCCACGGCTACCGTGGTCCGGAATCGCGCCTGCCCGGCAAGACCCGCGCCGCCTGGCAGCAGGAACTCAGCAAGCAACGCCCCCTCGGCGGCCTGGAACCGGCCATCGTCACCCAGGTCGACAAGCATGGCCTGAAGGTACTGACACGTGGCGGCCAGGACGAGGACGTGGCCTGGGACACCATGAAGTGGGCGCGCCCGTTCATCAACAGCAACGCCCAGGGCCGCTCGCCGACGTCGCCGGCCGACGTCGCCCAAGTCGGCGACCTGGTGCGCGTACAGCGCCTGGAAGACGGCAAGCTGAAGTTCAGCCAGGTGCCCGGGGCGCAGAGCGCGCTGGTCACCCTCGACCCTTACGACGGGGCAATCCGCGCACTGGTCGGCGGTTTCTCGTTCGAGCAGAGCAACTACAACCGCGCCATGCAGGCCAAGCGCCAGCCGGGATCGAGCTTCAAGCCCTTCATCTATAGTGCCGCGCTGGACAGCGGCTACACCGCCTCCAGCCTGGTCAACGACGCGCCGATCGTGTTCGTCGACGAATACCTCGACAAGGTCTGGCGACCGAAGAACGACACCAACACCTTCCTCGGCCCGATCCGCATGCGCGAGGCGCTGTACAAGTCGCGAAACCTGGTGTCGATCCGCCTGCTGCAGGCGATGGGCGTGGACCGCACCATCGACTACATCGCCAAGTTCGGCTTCAACAAACAGGACCTGCCACGCAACCTGTCGCTGGCGCTGGGCACCGCTACCCTGACGCCGATGGAGATCGCCACCGGCTGGAGCACCTTCGCCAACGGGGGCTACAAGATCGCCCCGTACCTGATCGAACGCATCGAGAGCCGCAACGGCGAAACGCTGTTCACCGCCAACCCGCCCCGCGCCACGCAAGGCAACCAGGACCAGGCGGGCCTCGCCGCGCCGGAGCAGCCGATCAGCACCGCTGCGCTGCCCGGCGAGGCACAACCGGCCTTTGGCCAGGCACCTGCCGTTGCGCAAGCCCCAGCAGTGGCCGAACGCATCATCGACGGGCGCACCACCTACATCCTCACCAGCATGCTGCAGGACGTGATCAAGCGCGGCACTGGCCGCCGCGCATTGGCCTTGGGCCGCGGCGACCTGGCGGGCAAGACCGGCACCACCAACGAATCGAAGGACGCCTGGTTCTCCGGCTACAACGCCGACTACGTGACCACCGTGTGGGTCGGCTTCGACCAGCCCGAGACCCTGGGTCGCCGTGAATACGGCGGCACTGCGGCACTGCCGATCTGGATGAACTTCATGGGGGCGGCACTCAAGGGCAAGCCCGAACATGCACCGGCAGAGCCAGAAGGCATCCTCAGCCTGCGCGTCGACCCGGTCAGCGGCCGCGCCGCCACCCCGAGCACGCCGAATGCCTACTTCGAGCTGTTCAAGGCCGAGGACTCGCCGCCTTCGGTGGACGAACTGGGCAACGGTGCGGCACCGGGCAGCCCGCTGCCAGCGGATGAAGCGGCGCCGATAGACCTGTTCTAAACGCGAAGCGCGGCGGCCCCGCGATAGGGCCGGACAAACCACCACGACGACACAAAAAAAGCCCCGGCTCTCACGAGCCGGGGCTTTTTCATGACGCTACGGCATCAGCCGTTGAACACGTCATCCACGCTCTTGAGCGGGTAGTGCTTCGGATACGGCAGGGTGGCCACGCCGGATTCGATGGCGGCCTTGGCCACGGCATCGGAAACCACGGTGATCAGGCGCGAATCCAGCGGCTTCGGAATGATGTACTCACGGCCGAACTCCAGTGCCTGCACGCCGTAGGCGTCGCAAACTTCCTTCGGAACCGGCAGCTTGGCCAGGTCTTTCAGGGCGATGGCGGCGGCGATCTTCATCTCTTCGTTGATGCGCTTGGCACGGACGTCCAGGGCGCCACGGAAGATGAACGGGAAGCCCAGCACGTTGTTGACCTGGTTCGGGTAGTCGGAACGACCGGTGGCCATGATCACGTCGCTGCGGGTGGCGTGGGCCAGCTCCGGCTTGATTTCTGGATCTGGGTTCGAGCAGGCGAACACGATCGGGTTGGCAGCCATCGACTTCAGGCCTTCCGCGCTCAGCAGGTTCGGGCCGGACAGGCCGACGAACACGTCAGCGCCTTCCAGGGCGTCGGCCAGGGTGCGCTTGTCGGTGGCGTGGGCGAACTGGGCCTTGTACTGGTTCAGGTCGTCGCGGCCAGCGTGGATCACGCCGGTGCGGTCGATCATGAAGATGTTCTCGACCTTGGCACCCATGCTCACCAGCAGCTTCATGCAGGAGATGGCGGCAGCGCCAGCGCCCAGGCAGACGATCTTCGCGTCTTCCAGGGTCTTGCCGGCGATTTCCAGGGCGTTGATCATGCCGGCCGCGGTGACGATCGCGGTGCCGTGCTGGTCATCGTGGAAGACCGGGATGTCGCACTGCTCGATCAGGGCGCGTTCGATTTCGAAGCACTCTGGCGCCTTGATGTCCTCGAGGTTGATGCCACCGAAGGTGATCGAGATACGGCGAACGGTGTCGATGAAGGCTTGAGGGCTCTCCGACTCGACTTCGATGTCGAACACGTCGACACCGGCGAAACGCTTGAACAGAACGCCCTTGCCTTCCATCACCGGCTTGGACGCCAGTGGGCCGAGGTCACCCAGACCGAGGATGGCGGTGCCATCGGAGATCACCGCGACCAGGTTGCCCTTGCCGGTGTATTTGTAGGCCAGCTCCGGGTCACGGCCGATTTCGCGCACGGGCTCGGCGACGCCTGGGCTGTAGGCCAGGGCGAGGTCGCGGGCGGTGGCGGTGGGCTTGGTGAGCTCGACGCTCAGTTTCCCCGGACGAGGTTGAGCGTGATAATCGAGAGCGGCGGTTTTCAGGTCTGACATGATGGGCATTCCGCTGTTTACTGTTCTGACGGACCGCCGAGGATACGCAAAGAGCCGGGGGGCGACAAGACTGCCCGGTCACAAGTGTCAAGGCCTTTGGCCTACGACTTTACGCTACAACCCACGGGGCGCATGGCAATCAGTGTGTACAATCATGCGGCGGAATGTCTACAAGTTTTTCAGCCCTGGACCCTCTGCAGCATGCTCGGGTCGGTCAACGGCAATACCCAGCGGCGCTGCCCAGGCTTGAGGCCGCCCCTGCGGGAACGGTCCAGCACCCAACCGCGCGCCTCGACCGGGCGCCCCTTGAGGTTATCGAAGAAGCTCGCCGGAAAGTTGCGCCGCAGACGAGCGGGAACCTGCAGCACCACGGCGTCGTCCAGCTCCAGCCAGACCCCACCGCTGTTGCGCTCGATGGCGCGCACCGTGCCACCGACGACGGCGAAGCCCGAGCGCGCCACCTGCCCCGCGCGCAGCACCGGCGATTGCCGCCAAAGCCCGACGCGGGCCTGCCTGGCGGCCTGTTCGGCCTGCTGCTGGCAGCCGGCCAAGCGCACGTTGGGCGCCACGGCCACGCGGTAGCCCAGGCCTTCGCTGAGCAGTTGCGCTTCCAGATTGTCGCCGTTGCGCCCGTAGATATGCGCCAAGGTACGGCCGTACTTGTCTTTCGCTTCCACTCCCGGCACCAACCCGACACGTCCGTCGCTGGCCTTGACCAGCGCCTGCAAGCGGCGCCGGGCCGCCTCGGCGTAGGGCTCGCTGGGGCGCCCCTTGCGGCCGATCTCCGGGGCGTTGATGCCGATCATCCGCACGCTGCGGCCATCGCTCAGGCGCAGGGTGTCGCCGTCGACCACCTGGCGTACCGCCACCGATTGGGCCGCGCCCGGCAGCGGACAGAAGGCCAGCGCCGGGAGGTGCCAGAGAGCGGCAATAAAAAAGGCGCCCACGAGGGGCGCCTTCTTTTGCCACACTGCGAAACCCGAGGGGCTCGCCGTGCGCATGATTACTTCTTGGTACCGAACATACCGAAGCGATCGGCGAACTTCTGTACGCGACCACCGGTGTCCAGGACTTTCTGCTTGCCAGTGTAGAACGGGTGGCACTGGGAGCACACGTCGATCGCCAGCGGCTTGGCCAGGGTCGAACGGGTTTCGAATTTGCTGCCGCAGCTGCAGGTGACTGCAACTACTTCGTAGTTCGGATGAATATCTGCTTTCATGGTCACTTCCTCGAGCTGCGTGCCGCCATCCAACACCATTGTTGAATACCGCACGTAAATAGGCGGCGAATGATACCAGAGCCGCACGCCAGCGCAAGTTGTCGCTTGCACCGATGGTCGTCTGCTAGGCTCGCCGGAATTCGCAACAACCCCGAAATGCCTTTCAGAGACCTGCCGCGTGTCCGACGTCATCTTGCGCCTTGCCCTGCCCTCGCCCCTGCGTCGCCTGTTCGACTACCGGGCCACGGCTGCCATGGCGCGCCAGCAGTTGACCCCGGGCATGCGCTTTCGTGTGCCGTTCGGCCGTCGCGAGATGATCGGTGTGTTGGTGGAGGTATGCGAGCGCAGCGAAGTGCCGGCCGACAAGCTCAAGCCGGCGAGCCAGTTGCTCGACCCGGTTTCGCCGCTGCCACCGGCGCTGTTCAAGCTGTGCCTGTGGACCGCCCACTACTACCAGCACAGCCTCGGCGACACCTTCAGTTGGGCGCTGCCGGTGCTGTTGCGCCAGGGCGAGTCGGCCGAGGTGCGCCAAGAGCGCTTCTGGCACATCGCCCCCGGCGCACGCCTGGAAGACCCGCGCATCGCCCGCGCCCCGCGCCAGCGCGAGGCCTTGCAGGCCCTCGCCCAACACCCGCACGGGGTCGCCCATGGCGTGCTCGGCAAGCTCGGCCTGAACAAGGACAGCCTCGACCTGCTGCTGGCCAAGGAGCTCGTGCACGTGGAGGTGCGCCGCCATCTGCCGCCGCCACGTCACGAACATTGGCTGGCGCAGCCGGAGTTGCCGCTCAACGAAGAGCAGCGCGCGGCGTTCGAGGCGGTGCGCTCGGGCTTCGGCGGTTTCCACGCCTTCTTGCTGGCCGGCGTCACCGGCAGCGGCAAGACCGAGGTGTACCTGCAACTGATCCGAGAAACGCTGGAAGCTGGCAAGCAGGCGCTGATCCTCATCCCCGAGATCAACCTCGGCCCGCAGACCCTGGCGCGTTTCGAGCAGCGCTTCAACGCGCGCATCGCCCTGCTGCACTCGGCGGTGAACGACCGCGAGCGCCTGGATGCCTGGCTGGCCGCACGTGACGGCGAGGCCGACATCATCATCGGCACCCGTTCGGCCTTGTTCACCCCGATGAAGCACCCGGGGCTGATCATCATCGACGAGGAGCACGACGGCTCCTACAAGCAGCAAGAAGGCCTGCGCTATCACGCCCGCGACCTCGCCGTGGTGCGCGCGCACCAGGAGAACATCCCGATCTTGCTGGGCTCGGCGACCCCGTCGCTGGAAAGCCTGCACAATGCCCACAACGGTCGCTACGGCCTGCTGCGCATGAACCAGCGAGCCGGCGGCGCCCGCGCGCCACGCTTCCTGCGCCTGGACGTGCGCAGCCTGCCGCTGGACAGCGGTATCAGCGGCCCGCTGCAACAGGCCATCGGCCAGACCTTGGCGGCAGGCCAGCAGGTGCTGGTGTTCCTCAACCGCCGCGGCTTCGCCCCGACCCTGCTGTGCCATGACTGCGGCTGGCTGTCCGAATGCCCCCGCTGTGACGCGCGAATGACCGTGCACCAACGCTCCGGCGTGCTGCGCTGCCACCACTGCGGCTACGACGAGCGCCTGCCGCTGCAATGCCCGCAGTGCGCGCACGTCGACCTGCGGCCGGTGGGCGCCGGCACCGAGCGCGCCGAGGACCGCCTGAAGACACTGTTCCCCGAGTACCCAGTGCTGCGCGTGGACCGCGACAGCACCTCGCGCAAAGACGCCATGCACAACCTGTTCACCACCATCCAGCGCGGCCAGCCGAGCATCCTGGTGGGCACGCAGATGCTCGCCAAGGGCCACCACTTCCCACGGGTGACCCTGGTGGCGATCCTCGATGCCGACGGTGGCCTGTTCTCCGGCGACTTCCGCGCCAGCGAGCGCATGGCGCAGTTGATCGTGCAGGTGGCCGGGCGTGCCGGGCGCGCCGAGGAGCCGGGCAAGGTGATCGTGCAGACCCACCTGGCCGAGCACCCGCTGCTGGTGCAATTGACCGAACAAGGCTACTTCGCCTTCGCCGAACAAGCCCTGAGCGAGCGCCGTGCCGCCGGCTTGCCGCCGTTCTCGCACCTGGCGCTGCTGCGCGCCGAGGCGCACAAGCCGGGGCAGGCGGAAGGTTTTCTTGACGAGGCGTGCAGCGCCGCCGAGCGCCTGCTGGCCGAGCAAGGCGCCCAGGGCATCGAACTGCTCGGCCCAGTGCCGGCGCCGATGGAACGCCGTGCCGGGCGCTTCCGCGCGCAATTGTTGATCCAGGCCAACGCCCGGGCCCCCTTGCATCGCCTGATCGGCGCCTGGCTGCTAGTGTTGGAGCAGATGCCGTCGGGGCGGCAGGTGCGCTGGTCGCTGGATGTGGACCCGGTCGACCTCTACTAGCCACCGCGCTCACCCAGGGGGACGGCGGCGGCGTGGCGAGCCGTAGAGGTTGGCAATGACGCGCCAGCCACGGATAATGCCCCGTTTTTCCACCTGCGCATCGAAGCGCTGCACCGCGCTTGCGGTCGAAAAGAGATCCCGATGAAAGACACCATTCGCCAGCTGATCCAGCAAGCCCTCACCCAACTCGTCCACGACGGTGCGTTGCCTGAAGGCCTGACGCCGGCGATCCAGGTGGAAAACGCCCGTGACAAGACCCACGGCGACTTCGCCAGCAACATCGCCATGATGCTGGCCAAGCCGGCTGGCATGAAGCCGCGCGACCTGGCCGACAAGATCATCGCCGCGCTGCCGGCCAGCGCCGATATCAGCAAGGTCGAGATCGCCGGCCCGGGCTTCCTGAACTTCTTCCAGAACACCGACGCCCTGGCCAATCGCCTGGACGCCGCCCTGGCCGACGACCACCTGGGCGTGCGCAAGGCCGGCGTGGCCGAGAAGGTGGTGATCGACATGTCGGCGCCGAACCTGGCCAAGGAGATGCACGTCGGCCACCTGCGCTCGACCATCATCGGCGACAGCGTCGCGCGCGTGCTGGAGTTCCTCGGCGACCAGGTGGTCCGGCAGAACCACGTGGGCGACTGGGGCACCCAGTTCGGCATGCTGCTGGCCTACCTGGAGGAAAACCCGGTCACCAGCGACGAGCTGTCGGACCTGGAAAACTTCTACCGCGCTGCGAAGAAGCGCTTCGACGAGTCCGAGGACTTCGCCACCCGCGCCCGCGGCCTGGTGGTCAAGCTGCAAGCCGGGGACCCGGAGTGCCTGGCGCTGTGGACGCGCTTCAAGGACATCTCGCTGTCGCACTGCCAGAAGACCTACGAGCTGCTCAACGTCAAGCTGACCATGGCCGACGTGATGGGCGAGAGCGCCTACAACGACGACCTGGCCAACGTGGTCGCCGACCTCAAGGCCAGCGGCCTGCTGGTCGAGAGCCAGGGCGCGCAGTGCGTGTTCCTCGATGAATTCAAGAACACCGAGGGCGAGCCGCTGCCGGTGATCGTGCAGAAGGCCGACGGCGGCTACCTGTACGCCACCACCGACCTGGCCGCGGTGCGCTACCGCAGCAACGTGCTCAAGGCCGACCGCGCCCTGTACTTCGTCGACCAGCGCCAGGCCCTGCACTTCAACCAGGTGTTCGAAGTGGCCCGCCGCGCCGGTTTCGTCGGCCACCCGATGCAGATGGAGCACATGGGCTTCGGCACCATGAACGGCGCCGATGGCCGCCCGTTCAAGACCCGCGACGGCGGCACCGTCAAGCTGATCGACCTGCTGACCGAGGCCAAGGAGCGCGCCTACGCGCTGGTCAAGGAAAAGAACCCGGGCCTGGGCGAGGACGAACTGCGCCGCATCGGTGAAGTGGTTGGCATCGGCGCGGTGAAGTACGCCGACCTGTCCAAGCACCGCGCCAGCGACTACAGCTTCAACTTCGAACAGATGCTCAACTTCGAAGGCAACACCGCGCCCTACCTGCTGTATGCCTACACCCGCGTGGCCGGGGTGTTCCGCAAGTTGGGCAAGGGCTTCGACGAGGTCGACGGGCAGATCGTGCTGCAGGCCGCCCAGGAGCAGGACCTGGCCGCGCGCCTGGCGCAGTTCGGCGAGATCCTCAACAACGTCGCCGACAAGGGCACCCCGCACGTGCTGTGCAGCTACCTGTACGACCTGGCTGGCCTGTTCTCGAGCTTCTACGAGAACTGCCCGATCCTCGCCGCCGACACCCCGGAGCAGCAGCAGAGCCGCCTGCGCCTGGCTGCGCTGACCGGCCTCACCCTCAAACAGGGCCTGGAACTGCTCGGCCTGGAAACCCTGGAGCGCATGTAAGTTGGCTGCCAAGAAAAAGCCCGCCCCCAAGCGCGGCGCGAGCCGCTACCAGGCGCCGGCCAAGCAGCCGATTCCGGGCTGGGTGTGGCTGGCGGTCGGCCTCACCGTCGGTGCCTTCATCGTCTTCCTGATGAAACTGGAGCCCGGCGGCGAGGACATCAAGCGCGCCAAGCCCGAGCAACAGAAGCCGGCCAAGGTCGCCGAGGCGGACAAGGGCGCGGCGGTGACGCCACAGCAGCCGGTCAAGCCGAAGTACGACTTCTATACCTTGCTGCCAGAGTCGGAAGTGATCGTGCCGCCCGAGGCCGTGCCAGAGAAAACCCCGCCAGTGCCTGCGCAACCGGTGCCGACCACGCCAGTGACCCCGGCCGAAGCGGCGAAGATCGACACTGCCCGCGCCCAGGCGGCGTTGCTGGGGCAAACGCCACCGCCGGCGCCGCCGGTGATCAAGCCGGCGGCCACCACGCAGTTCTTCCTCCAGGCGGGGTCGTTCCGCAAGGAAGCCGATGCCGACAAGGTGCGCGCGCAGATCATCCTGCTAGGGCAGGTGGTGAAGGTGGAGTCGGGCACGGTGAAGGACGAGACCTGGTACCGCGTGCTGGTCGGGCCGTTCAGCAACCGTGAACAGCTGACCGTGGCGCAGAAGCAGTTGGCGGGGGCAGGGTTCAGCAACCTGCTGTTGCAGCAGCGCCAGACGCGGCAGTGATGGAATGAAAAGAAGGCCTTGCCTGGGGAGCCCCGGCAAGGCCTTCTTTTTTGGCTGCGTGGCCTGGCCCGCTCCTACAAAGCTCACACGATCCTTGTAGGAGCGGGCTTGCCCCGCGATGAATTCAACGCCGCTCGCCGTTGACCTGGGACACCTGGGTGTTCAACGTCCAGAAGTCATACAGCACGCCCACCAGGAACAACCCGCCGGTGAAGAAGTAGATCAACGCCGTGATCCACTTGCCCATGTACAACCGGTGCACGCCGAACAGCCCCAGGAAGGTCAGGAAGATCCAGGTGATGCTGTAGTTCACCCGTCCCGGCTGGAAGCGCAGGTCGGCCTCGCGGTCCATCGACGGGATCAGGAACAGGTCGATCAACCAGCCGATGCCCAGCAATCCCAGGGTGAAGAACCAGATCGTCCCGGTGATCGGCTTGCCGTAGTAGAAACGGTGGGAGCCGGTGAAGCCGAAGATCCACAGCAGGTAGCCGATGACCTTGCTGTGGGTGTCATGCAAGGGCGCACCTTGTTGATAACTGTTCATTCATAGCCCTCGTGGCATAGCCGAAAATTTTCTAAGCGAAAATGTGACTTTTTCATTTTGACCCGACGTATGGTAACTGGCCAATCGACCAACGGATCAGAATTTGATCAGAAAGCTGTTATAAAGTTGCGCGCCAACACCTATAAAGAGCTTCATCTATGCCGCCTTTCATCAAGACATGGCTGACCCTCTGCCTTTTATTGCCCCTGGCTGCCCACGCCACCAACCGTGAGCAACGTCTTCCCAACGGCTTCACTGGCTACACCACCAACACCAGTGCCACCGTGAAACGCGCGCCGACCCAGCAGGTCGCCGTGCGCAGTCGCCCCGCCAACGCCGCCAAGGCCCCGGGTCTTCCCGTGGCGGCCATGTCGCCGAAGCAGAGCAGCGAAGTGCTCAGCCGCGCGGTGAATGTGCTCGGCACCCCGTACCGCTGGGGCGGCAGCACGCCCGGCAAGGGCTTCGATTGCAGCGGGCTGGTCAAGTACGCGTTCAACGACGTCGCCGACGTCGACCTGCCGCGCACCTCCAATGCCATGGCCCAGGGCCACGGCGTGAAGGTGGCGCGTGACGACCTCAAGCCGGGCGACCTGATCTTCTTCAACATCAAGAGCCGCCGGGTGAACCACGTCGCCATCTACCTGGGCAACGACCGCTTCATCCATGCGCCGCGCACCGGCAAGCGGGTGAGCATCGACAGCCTGGAGAAGCCTTACTGGCAGAAGCATTACGTGGTGGCCAAGCGGGTGCTGCCGAAGGAACAAGAGGCGCTGCGGCTGGCCAAGCGCTGATCGCACGCTTTCATCGCCTGTACCGGCCCTATCGCGGGGCAAGCCCGCGATAGGGCCGGTACAGGTACTACCCTGCTGCAATGACACCCCGGGCCAGCAATTCCCCCATGGCCCCCTCCATCGTCCGCATCCCCAACGCCCCACCCGCCTGCATCACCGACGCCAACTGCGCCGTCCGCCCCTCGCGCACCAGGTTGCGCACCGCGGGCGTGGCCACCAACACCTCCCGCGCGGCCACCCGCCCTCCGTCCACCCGCTCGACCAGCACCTGCGCGACCACCATTTGCAGCGAGTCCGCCAACATCGCCCGCACCAGCGCCTTCTCCTCAGCGGCGAACACCTCCACCAACCGCTCGATGCTGCTGGCCGCCGAGCGCGTGTGCACGGTCGCCAGCACCAGGTGGCCGGTCTCCGCCGCGCGCAGCGCCAGGCGAATGCTCTCCAGGTCTCGCAGCTCGCCGACCATGAGCACATCCGGGTCCTGGCGCAAGGCGCTGCGCAGCCCCTGGGCGAAGTCGCGGCAATGGCGACCGACCTCCCGCTGGGTGACCAGGCTGCGCTGGCTGGCGTGCACGAATTCGATGGGGTCTTCGAGGGTGACGATATGCCCGGCGCGCTCACGGTTGAGCTGGTCGAGCAAGGCCGCCAGGGTGCTGGTCTTGCCGCTGCCGGTCGGCCCACCCACCAGCACCAGGCCATCGCGGTACCCGGCGATGCGCGCGGCAACCTGAGCCAGGCCCAACGCCTCGACATTCGGGAGCTGCTCGGCGATCAACCGCAAGCTAGCCGCCGGGCCGCGATATTGGCGAAACAGGTTCGCCCGCAAGCGCCCCACCGTGGGCAGGCTCAACGCCAGGTCGAGGTCATCGCCCGACGCCCATTGGCGCTGTTGCTCACGATCAAGAAAAACACTCAGGCCCACTTCCAGCGCCTGGGGCTGCAAGGCGGGCAGCTGCATTGGCCGTAATTGCCCGGCAACCCGCAGCAGCGGGGGCTCGCCGGTGGCCAGGTGCAGGTCGGAGGCGCCCGCGGCACGCGCGCGGGCCAGCAGGTCGGTCACATCCATGAGACTCCCCAAAGGCCATCAAGCAGGTAGAATGCCGCAGACCCTAAAGCCGTCGGCAGCGATCCATGTCCACCATAGCAGACAACCTTGGCGCCCTCGCCGCCCGTATCGACCACGCCGCCAGGGCGGCCGCGCGCGACCCCGCCAGCGTCCGGTTGCTGGCGGTGAGCAAGACCAAGCCGGCCAGCGCCATCCGCGAAATCCACGCCGCCGGCGTGCGCGACGTGGGCGAGAACTACCTGCAGGAAGCCCTGGCCAAGCAGCAAGCGCTGCGCGACCTGCCCTTGATCTGGCACTTCATCGGCCCCATCCAGTCGAACAAGACCAAAGCCATCGCCGAGCACTTCGACTGGGTACATTCCGTGGACCGACTGAAGATCGCCCAACGCCTGTCAGAACAGCGCCCCGCGAGCCTGCCGCCGCTCAACATCTGCCTGCAGGTGAACGTCAGCGGCGAGGACAGCAAGTCCGGCTGCACCCCCAGCGCACTGCCGGTCCTGGCCCAGGCCGTGGCCAGCCTGCCCAACCTGCGCCTGCGCGGGCTGATGGCCATCCCCGAGCCCACTGACGAGCGCGCCGCCCAGGAGGCTGCCTTCGCCCGCCTGCGCCAGTTGCAGGAGGGCCTGGGCCTTGGCCTGGACACCCTGTCGATGGGCATGAGCCACGACCTCGAAGCCGCCATCGCCCAGGGCGCGACCTGGGTACGCATCGGCACCGCCCTGTTTGGCGCCCGTGATTACGGGCAGCCCTGAATCCATGCTTTACTCACTCTTTCCTTTAAGGACCTGACATGAGCAAGACACGTATCGCCTTTATCGGCGCCGGCAACATGGCCGCCAGCCTGATCGGCGGCCTGCGTGCCCAGGGCCTGGACGCCGCGCAGATCCGCGCCAGCGACCCAGGCGCCGAGACCCGCGCGCGCATCCAGGCAGAGCACGGCATCGAAGCCTTCGAAAGCAACGCCCAGGCCATCGACGGCGTCGACGTGATCGTCCTGGCCGTCAAGCCGCAGGTCATGAAGGCCGTGTGCGAAACCCTGAAGCCGAACCTCAAGGCCGGCCAACTGGTGGTGTCCATCGCCGCCGGCATCACCTGCGCGAGCCTGCAAGCCTGGCTGGGGCAGATTCCCGTGGTGCGCTGCATGCCCAACACTCCGGCGCTGCTGCGCCAGGGCGTCAGCGGCCTGTACGCCACCGCCGAAGTGACCGACGCACAGCGCGAGCAGGCCGAACAGTTGCTGTCGGCGGTCGGCACCGCGCTGTGGCTGAGCGAAGAGCAGCAGTTGGACGCGGTCACTGCCGTCTCCGGCAGCGGCCCGGCGTATTTCTTCCTGCTGATCGAGGCCATGACCGCCGCCGGCGAGAAACTCGGCCTGCCGCGTGAAACCGCCTCGCAGCTGACCTTGCAAACCGCCCTGGGCGCCGCGCGCATGGCCGTGGCCAGCGACGTCGACGCCGCCGAGCTGCGCCGCCGCGTGACCTCGCCGGCCGGCACCACCGAGGCGGCGATCAAGTCGTTCCAGGGCAACGGGTTCGAGGCCATCGTCGAGCAGGCGCTGCAGGCTGCGGCGAAGCGCTCGGCCGAGCTGGCCGAACAATTGGGCAAATAAGGAGCTGTCGATGAATGCACTGTCCGGCGCCGTGATCTTCGTGGTGCAAACCCTGGTCAGCCTGTACCTGGTGATCGTCCTGCTGCGTTTCGTGCTGCAACTGGTCAAGGCCGACTTCTACAACCCGCTGAGCCAGTTCGCGGTGCGCGCCACCCAGCCGCTGCTCAAGCCGATCCGCCGCATCATCCCCAGCATCGCCGGCCTGGACACTTCGTCGCTGCTACTGGCAGTGGTCATCCAGGCGCTGCTGATGGCCTTCGTGCTGATGGTCAGCTACGGCACCTTCGGGGACGTGCTGCACCTGCTGCTGTGGGCGATCATCGGCATCACGTCGCTGTTCCTGAAGATCTTCTGGGTGGCGATGATCGTCATGGTGATCGTCTCCTGGGTCGCGCCGAACAGCCACAACCCCGCCGCCGAACTGGCCTACCAGATCAGCGAGCCGGTGCTGGCGCCGTTCCGCCGCCTGATCCCCAACCTCGGCGGCATGGACATCTCGCCGATCTTCGCCTTCCTGGCGATCCAGGTGATCCAGTCGTTCGTCATGCCTCCGCTGGCGGCCTACGCCGGCATGCCGCAGGAACTGTGGCGCATGATCTGACCCCAGGCCTCTTCCAGCGGCAAGCCTTCGCTTGCCGCTGGGGGTAGCGCTCTTTAGACTTACGCCTCCGTCAAGCGTGAGCAGGGTCGATGTCCACTGTCTTTCCCGAAGATTCCGTCGGTCTGGTAACACCGCAGATCGCCCGGTTCGATGAACCGCTGGCCCTGGCTTGTGGCCGCCCCCTGGCCAACTACGAGCTGGTCTATGAAACCTATGGCACCCTCAACGCCACTGCCAGCAACGCGGTGCTGATCTGCCATGCGCTTTCCGGTCACCACCACGCCGCCGGCTACCACAGCCCCGACGAGCGCAAGCCGGGCTGGTGGGACAGCTGCATCGGCCCCGGCAAACCGATCGACACCAACCGCTTCTTCGTGGTCAGCCTGAACAACCTCGGCGGCTGCAACGGCAGCACCGGCCCCAGCAGCGTCAACCCGGCCACCGGCAAGCCCTATGGCGCCGACTTCCCGGTGCTGACCGTACAAGACTGGGTGCACAGCCAGGCGCGCCTGGCCGACCGGCTCGGCATCCAACAGTGGGCCGCCGTGGTCGGCGGCAGCCTCGGTGGCATGCAGGCGCTGCAATGGACCATCACCTACCCGGACCGCGTGCGCCACTGCGTCGACGTGGCCTCGGCGCCCAAGCTCTCGGCACAGAACATCGCCTTCAACGAAGTGGCGCGCCAGGCCATCCTCACCGACCCGGAATTCCACGGCGGCTCGTTCCAGGACCAGGGCGTGGTGCCCAAGCGCGGCCTGATGCTGGCGCGCATGGTCGGCCACATCACCTACCTGTCCGACGACTCGATGGGCGAGAAATTCGGCCGCGAGCTCAAGAGCGACAAGCTCAACTACGACTTCCACAGCGTCGAATTCCAGGTCGAGAGCTACCTGCGCTACCAGGGCGAGGAGTTCTCCGGCCGCTTCGACGCCAACACCTACCTGCTGATGACCAAGGCACTGGACTACTTCGACCCGGCCGCGGCCAATGGCGGCGACCTGGCCGCGAGCCTGGCGCACGTCACGGCCGACTATTGCATCATGTCGTTCACCACCGACTGGCGCTTCTCGCCCGCCCGCTCGCGGGAGATCGTCAACGCCCTGCTGGCCGCGCGCAAGAACGTCTGCTATCTGGAGATCGACTCACCTTACGGGCACGATGCCTTCCTGATCCCCACGCCTCGCTACATGCAGGGTTTCGCGAACTACATGAACCGCATCGCCATCTGAGGACAGCATGAGAGCCGACCTGGAAATCATCCACGACTGGATCCCCGCCGGCAGCCGGGTACTCGACCTGGGCTGCGGCAACGGCGAGCTGCTGGCCTCGTTGCGCGACCACAAGCAGGTCACCGGCTACGGCCTGGAGATCGACGCCGACAACATCGCCGCCTGCGTGGCCAAGGGCGTCAACGTCATCGAGCAGGACCTCGACAAGGGCCTGGGCAACTTCGCCAGCAACAGCTTCGATATCGTCATCATGACCCAGGCCCTGCAGGCCGTTGAGTACCCCGACCGGATCCTCGACGAAATGCTGCGCGTGGGCCGCGAATGCATCATCACCTTCCCCAACTTCGGCCACTGGCGCTGCCGCTGGTACCTGGCGACCAAGGGCCGCATGCCGGTCTCGGACTTCATGCCGTACACCTGGTACAACACGCCGAACATCCACTTCTGCACCTTCGAGGACTTCGAGGCGCTGTGCCACGAGCGCCACGCCAAGGTGCTGAACCGCCTGGCTGTCGACCGTCTGCACCGCAACGGGTGGGCCGGCCGGCTTTGGCCTAATCTTCTAGGGGAAATCGGTATCTATCGGGTCAGCAGCCCGGGGCTGCAGGAACATCAGGTCGCGGTCTGACCCGCCTATCTGGAGGAAGCACCCATGCGTCGTCTCGTACTGTTCCTGTTCAGCCTGTGCCTGGCGCTGCCAGTACTGGCCGCCGATGCCGCCCGGCCCGAGCGCAAGGAAGTGTTCGGCGACGTCACGGTGCACTACAGCGCCTTCACCTCGAGCATGCTGCAACCGGACATAGCCGCAGCCACGGGGCTGACCCGCAGCAAGAACCAGGGCGTGCTCAACATCGCCGTGCTCAAGGCCGGCAAGCCGGGCATGGCGGTGGTCAGTGGCACGGTCAAGGACCTCACCGGGCGCAGCAGCCCGCTGTCGTTCAAGCAGATCACCGACCAGGGCGCCGTCTACTACCTCGCCCAGTTCAAGATCGACCAAGCGCAAACCCTGACGTTCGACCTGAATGTCGAAACCGGCGGCGTCAGCCACAAACTCAGCTTCAACCAGGAAGTGTTCCCAGGCGAATGATGAATTTCCAGCAACTCGTATTGGCCAGCCATAACGCCGGCAAACTCAAGGAACTCCAGGCCATGCTAGGCGGCAGCGTGCAACTGCGCTCGGTCGGCGAGTTCAGCCAGGTGGAGCCTGAGGAAACCGGCCTGTCGTTCGTCGAGAACGCCATCCTCAAGGCCCGCAACGCCGCGCGCCTGTCCGGCCTGCCGGCCCTGGCCGACGATTCGGGCCTGGCCGTGGACTTCCTCGGCGGCGCACCGGGCATCTACTCGGCGCGCTACGCCGACGGCCAGGGCGATGCGGCGAACAACGCCAAGCTGCTCGAAGCCCTGAAGGATGTGCCGGCCGAGCAGCGCGGCGCGCAGTTCGTCTGCGTACTGGCGCTGGTGCGCCATGCCGACGACCCGCTGCCCATCCTCTGCGAAGGCCTCTGGCCGGGGCGCATCCTGTTCGAGGCCAGCGGCGAGCATGGCTTCGGCTACGACCCGCTATTCTGGGTGCCGGAGCGCAACTGCTCCAGCGCCGACCTGCCGCCTGTCGACAAGAACCAGCTCAGCCATCGCGCCCGCGCCATGGCCCTGCTGCGTCAACGCCTGGGCCTGGCATGACCGAACAGCCGTCCCGCCAGCCGCTGCCTACCGCCGCGGCTGGCCTGCTTTTGCCCGAACTGCCGCCGCTGGCGTTGTACATCCATATTCCCTGGTGCGTGCGCAAATGCCCTTACTGCGACTTCAACTCGCACCAGGCCGGCCCGACGCTGCCGGAAGACGACTACGTCGACGCCCTGCTGGCCGACCTCGAGCAGGAACTGCCTGCGGTGCAGGGTCGCCCGATCAGCTCGATCTTCTTCGGTGGCGGCACACCCAGCCTGTTCAGCGCCAATGCCCTGGGGCGCCTGCTGCAAGGCGTGGAACGGCGCATTCCGTTCGCCCCGGACATCGAAATCACCCTCGAAGCCAACCCCGGCACCTTCGAGCAGGAGAAGTTCAAGGCCTACCGGCAGACCGGCATCAACCGCCTGTCCATCGGCGTGCAGAGCTTCCAGCCGGCCAAGCTGGAGAAGCTCGGGCGCATCCACAATGGCGATGAAGCGGTGCGTGCGGCCGGCATGGCCCGCGCCGCGGGCTTCGACAACTTCAACCTGGACCTGATGCACGGCCTGCCGGAGCAGTCGCTGGACGACGCCCTGGGCGACCTGCGCCAGGCGATCGACCTGGGGCCGACGCACCTGTCGTGGTACCAGCTGACCCTGGAGCCGAACACGGTGTTCTGGAGCCAGCCGCCGGAGCTGCCGGAGGACGACATCCTCTGGGACATCCAGGAAGCCGGCCAGGCGCTGATGGCCGACCACGGCTACCGGCAATACGAAGTCTCGGCCTACGCCCAGGCGGGCCGCGCCGCGCGCCACAATCTCAACTACTGGCGCTTCGGCGACTTCATCGGCATCGGTGCCGGCGCCCATGGCAAGCTGTCGTTCCCGGACGGGCGCATCCTGCGCACCTGGAAAACCCGTTTGCCCAAGGACTACCTGAACCCCGCCAAGCCCTACAAGGCCGGTGAGAAGCTGCTGCCAGCAGACGAGCTGCCCTTCGAGTTCCTGATGAATGCCCTGCGCCTGACCGACGGCGTGGAGGCCGCGCTGTTCAGCCAGCGCACCGGCCTGCCGCTGGCGCAGCTCGCCGAGGCGCGCCGCGCAGCCGAACAAAAGGGGCTTTTGCGGGTCGAAGCGGATCGTCTGGCCGCAACGCCACGGGGCCAGTTGTTCCTCAATGACCTGCTGCAGTATTTCTTGAATTAAGGATGACCCATGGACCTGGTACTTGACCTGCTCTCGACCGTTTCCCGCTGGAGCCGCAGCAACCTGTCGGAAATTTCGCTGGCCCTGGTGGGCTGCCTGCTGGTGCTGTTCGGCACCGACATCAAGGGCTGGGTGGAGCAACGCCTGGGCGGCCTGGCTGGCGCCCTGCGGGTGCCGTTCATGGCGCTGCTGGTGATGATCGGCAGCGGCGCGGCGCTGATCTATGCCACGCCGTGGGTGGTGAAGGGCCTGGGCCAGTTCAACAACTATGCGCTGGCGCCGGTGTTGCTGGTGGTGTTGGTGCTGATCGGCGTGGTGGCCGATCGACGCGGCTGACCCCATGAAAAAGCCGCCCTCTCGAGGGCGGCTTCCGGTTCAGTCGAGTTTCTCGAACTTCAGGTCCCAGACCCCATGCCCGAGCCGCTCACCGCGGCGCTCGAACTTGGTGATCGGACGCTCTTGCGGGCGTGGCACATAGGCACCATCGGCGGCCTGGTTGCGGTACCCCGGCGCGACCTTCATCACCTCCAGCATGTGCTCGGCATACGGCTCCCAGTCGGTGGCCATGTGGAACACCCCGCCCACCTTCAACTTGCGCCGCACCAGCTCGGCGAACGCCGGCTGGACGATCCGACGCTTGTGGTGACGGGCCTTGTGCCAAGGGTCGGGGAAGAACAGCATCAGCCGGTCGAGGCTGTTATCGGCCACGCAGCGGTTGAGCACCTCGATGGCGTCGCAGTCATATACCCGCAGGTTCTTCAAACCCTGGGTCAGCACGCCATTGAGCAGCGCGCCCACGCCCGGGCGGTGCACTTCGACGCCGATGAAGTCCAGCTCAGGCGAAGCCGCGGCCATTTCCAGCAGGGAATGGCCCATGCCGAAACCGATCTCCAGGGTGCGCGGCGCCGAGCGGCCGAACACCTGGTCGTAGTCCACCGCGCTATCGGCCAGCGGCAGGATGAACAGCGGGCCACCCTGTTCCAGGCCGCGCTGCTGGCCTTCGGTCATGCGCCCGGCGCGCATCACGAAACTCTTGATACGGCGGTGCGGGCGATCTTCGCCTTCGGTGGTGCTCGGCGTTTCTTGCGATTCAGTCATCAGGGGCTCTTACTTGATCAGACCTTCCAGCGGCGACGAGGCGCTGGCATAGAGTTTCTTCGGCATGCGGCCGGCGAGGTACGCCAGGCGGCCAGCCTCGATGGCGTGCTTCATCGCCCGGGCCATCAGGATCGGTTGCTGGGCGTGGGCGATGGCCGAGTTCATCAGCACCGCCTCGCAGCCCATCTCCATGGCGATGGTGGCGTCGGACGCGGTACCCACACCGGCGTCGACCAGCACCGGCACCTTGGACTCCTCCAGGATGATCTGCAGGTTGTACGGGTTGCAGATGCCCAGGCCGGTGCCGATCAGGCCGGCCAGCGGCATCACCGCGATGCAGCCGATTTCCGCCAGTTGACGGGCGATGATCGGGTCGTCGCTGGTGTAGACCATCACGTCGAAACCGTCCTTGACCAGCACTTCGGCGGCCTTGAGGGTCTCGATCACGTTGGGGAACAAGGTCTTCTGGTCGGCCAGGACTTCGAGTTTCACCAGGTTGTGGCCATCGAGCAGCTCACGGGCCAGGCGGCAGGTGCGCACGGCCTCGACCGCGTCGTAGCAACCGGCGGTGTTCGGCAGGATGGTGTAGCGGTCCGGCGGCAGCACGTCGAGCAGGTTCGGCTCGCCCGGGTTCTGGCCGAGGTTGGTGCGGCGCACGGCGACGGTGACGATCTCGGCACCCGAGGCCTCGATGGCCAGGCGGGTTTCCTCCATGTCACGGTACTTGCCGGTGCCGACCAGCAGGCGCGACCCGAAGGTGCGCCCGGCCAGGGTGAAGGGCTTGTCGCTGCGAACGTTGCTCATCGTTGTTCCTCTGGAAAAGGTTGCGGGACTTGCAGGTGAAGCACTGCTCGGCACTCAGCCGCCGCCGATGGCGTGGACCACTTCGACCTGGTCGCCTTCGCTCAGCAGGGTGCTCTCGTGCTGGCTGCGCGGCACGATGTCCAGGTTCAGCTCCACCGCCACGCGACGACCGGCCAGCTCCAGCCGGCCCAGCAGGGCCGCCACGCTCTCGCCCGCAGGCAGTTCGTAAGGTTCACCGTTCAGTTGAATGCGCATGCGCACGGCCACCATCGTTCATTGGGGGCCCGCATTCTAGCCCCGATCCGCGCATGAACCCAAGGGTGGCGGGCACCATTAGTCGTGATTCTCGACCCGGCGGTCAGCCCAGGCGCCAGGCCGCCAGCCCCAGGCACAACCAGCCGGCGAGAAAGCACAGGCCACCGATGGGAGTGATGATGCCAAGCTTGCCCAGGCCCGTGGTGGTGAGCGCATACAGGCTGCCGGAGAACAGCACGATACCGATGGCGAACAGGCCTCCCGCCCAGCCGACCAGGCGCCCGGGCAGGTGCGCCGAGAGCACGGCGACGGCGAGGATCGCCAGGGCATGCACCAACTGGTAGGTCACGCCAGTGTGGAAGATCGCCAGGTAGTCGGCGGTCAGGCGGTTCTTCAAGCCGTGGGCGGCGAATGCGCCCAGGGCGACGCCGGTGAAACCGAAGAACGCGGCGAGCATCAGGAAGCTGCGAAGCATGGGACGACTCCTCGGGAGGGGTCTGTATAATGGCCCCTTCCTTTGGTCCGGCCAAGCTATCGCCATGCTGTCATCCTTCATCCGCCGCTTCGTTCGCGCCCTGCTCTGGTTTGCCGCTGGCAGTGCCGTGGTGGTCCTGGTGCTGCGCTGGGTGCCGCCGCCGGGCACTGCGTTGATGGTCGAGCGTAAAGTGCAGTCGTGGTTCACTGGCGAATCGATCGACCTGCAGCGCGATTGGCAGCCGTGGGAGAACATCTCGGACGACCTGAAGGTGGCGGTGATCGCCGGCGAGGACCAGCGCTTCGCCAGCCACTGGGGCTTCGACATCCCCGCCATCCAGGCCGCCCTGGCGCACAACGAACGCGGCGGCAGCATCCGCGGCGCCAGTACCCTGACCCAGCAAGTGGCCAAGAACCTGTTCCTGTGGTCTGGCCGCAGTTGGCTGCGCAAGGGGCTGGAGGCGTGGTTCACCGCCTTGATCGAACTGTTCTGGTCGAAGGAGCGGATTCTCGAGGTCTACCTGAACAGCGCCGAATGGGGCCCGGGGGTGTTTGGTGCGCAGGCCGCGGCACGTTATCACTTTGGCGTGGATGCCAGCCGGTTGAGCCGGCAGCAGGCGGCGCAGCTGGCCGCCGTACTGCCGAGCCCGATCAAGTGGAGCGCCGGTCGACCGAGTGCCTACGTGGCGAGCCGGGCGGGATGGATTCGTCGGCAGATGAGCCAACTGGGGGGTAGCAGTTACCTGATGCAGCTGGAGGCGGGGCGCAGGCCCTGAGGGGTGGGGCTGACGGCCCTATCGCGGGGCGAGCCCGCGCCACAGGGGCACAGGCGCTTGCACCGACAATAAAAAAACCGTCTGCCCCGTGAGGGACAGACGGTTTTTTGCAATCAGGGCGTCGATCAGATCGTGATCAGCGCCTTGACCTTGTTCATCGCGTTCTTTTCCAGCTGGCGGATCCGCTCCGCCGACACGCTGTACTTCTCCGCCAGCTCATGCAACGTGGCCTTCTCTTCCGCCAGCCAGCGCTGGTAGAGGATGTCGCGGCTGCGCTCGTCCAGCCCGCTCAGGGCCTCGTGCAGGTTGCTGCTGGAGTTGTCGCTCCAATCGGCATCCTCGAGTTGCAGGGCCGGATCGTAGCGATGGTCTTCCAGGTAATGCGCGGGCGACTGGAAGGCGCTGTCGTCATCGGCTTCGGCTGCGGGGTCGAAGGCCATGTCCTGGCCGCTCAGGCGGCTTTCCATCTCGCGCACTTCACGCGGTTCGACGCCGAGGCTCTCGGCCACGCGATGCACTTCGTCGTTGTTCAACCAGGCCAGACGCTTCTTCTGGCTGCGCAGGTTGAAGAACAGCTTGCGCTGGGCCTTGGTGGTGGCCACCTTGACGATGCGCCAGTTGCGCAGGATGAATTCATGGATCTCGGCCTTGATCCAGTGCACCGCGAAGGACACCAGACGCACGCCCATTTCCGGGTTGAAACGCTTTACCGCCTTCATCAGGCCGACGTTGCCTTCCTGGATCAGGTCGGCCTGGGCCAGCCCGTAGCCTGCATAGCTACGGGCGATGTGTACGACGAAACGCAGGTGGGCCATTACCATTTGCCGAGCGGCCTCAAGATCCTGCTCGTAGTAGAGACGCTCGGCCAGTTCACGCTCCTGCTCGACCGTCAGCAGCGGGATGCTGTTGACCGTGTGCACGTAGGCTTCCAGGTTTGCACCGGGAACCAGGGCATAGGCAGGTTGCAACGAAGTGGTCATCAAGGTACCTCCGACTCACTGGACTCATGCCTTGTGGGCACTGCCAACATTGACCGGGAACTGCGAAACAAGTTCCCAGAACGATAAGAAAGTCAATGCTGGCGAAAAAACATTATCGCGGTGCCAGCTCGTTCAAATGACGGGCCACCGCAATCCATGCACCGATATACCCCAACAGTACCGCCCCGATCAAGAGCGACAGACCATCGGACGCTGGCACCCCACCCAAGGCGAAGTCACTGCCATACAGCCCGGAAAGCCCGACCACCGCGTCGTTCAGCCAGTCCAGGCCGAACGCCAGGATGCCCCAGGCCAGCAGGCCAGCGCCCAGGCCATACAACGCGCCCATATAGAGGAAAGGTCGGCGCACGTAGCTGTCGGTACCGCCCACCAGCTTGATCACCTCGATCTCGACACGGCGGTTCTCGATATGTAGACGAATCGTGTTACCAATCACCAGCAGCAGGGCGGAAATCAGCATCACCGCCAGACCAAAGACGAAGCGGTCCCCCAGCTTGAGGATCGCCGCCAGGCGCTCGACCCACACCAGGTCAAGCTGCGCCACTTCGACCCGCGGCAGCTCCGACAGGCGCTGGCGCAAGGCCTCCAGGGCCGGTTTGTCGACTTCGGTAGGGGTCACCACCACCACGCCGGGCAGCGGGTTGTCCGGCAGCTCGCGCAGCGCATCGCCCAGGCCCGACTGCTGCTGGAACTCCTGCAACGCTTCCTCGCGGCTGACGTAATGGGCATCGGCGACGCCCGGCATGCCCTTGATCTCGTCGCGCAGGGCCTCGCCGTCCTTGCTGCCAGCGTCGAGCTTCAGGTACAGCGAGATCTGCGCGGCGCGCTGCCATGAGCCGCCAAGCTTCTCGACATTCTTCAGCAGCAGCGACAGGCCCATGGGCATGCTCAGGGCCACCGCCATCACCAGGCAGGTGAAGAAGCTGCCGATCGGCTGCTTGCCCAGGCGCCGCAGGCTGTCGGCCAGGCTGGCGCGGTGGCTTTCCAGCCAGGCGTTGAGCAGGGTGCGGAAATCCGGGCCATCGTCGTCGTGGCCGCCGCGTTTTTTCTCAGGTTGCGGGTCGGCCGGCTTGGGCGCGACGCGTTCGGACACCTTGGGTGTGCGTGTAGTGCTCATTGTCCGGCCTCCCCATCGCCGATCAGTCGGCCGCGTTGCAGGGTCAGCATGCGGTGGCGCATGCGCGCGATCAGTGCCAGGTCGTGACTGGCGATCAGCACCGTGGTGCCCAGGCGGTTGATGTCCTCGAACACCCCCATGATCTCCGCGGCCAGGCGCGGGTCGAGGTTGCCGGTCGGTTCGTCGGCCAGCAGCAAGGCAGGCTGGTGGACGATCGCGCGGGCGATGCCGACGCGTTGCTGCTGGCCAGTGGACAGGTCCGCCGGGAACAGCTCGCCCTTGTCGGACAGCGACACACGCTCCAACGCCGAATCCACACGCTTGGCGATCTCGGCCTTGGACAGCCCGAGGATCTGCAACGGCAGGGCGATGTTGTTGAACACGGTGCGGTCGAACAGCAACTGGTGGTTCTGGAACACCACGCCGATCTGCCGGCGCAGGAAGGGGATCTGCGCATTGCTGATCTGCCCCAGGTCCTGGCCGGCCAGCAGCAGCTTGCCGCTGGTCGGGCGCTCCATGGCCAGCAGCAGGCGCAACAAGGTGCTCTTGCCGGCGCCGGAGTGGCCGGTGACGAACAGGAATTCGCCCCGGCGCGCCCTGAAGCTCAGTTCATGCAGGCCGACATGGCCGTTGGGGTAGCGCTTGGCGACCTGTTCGAATCGGATCATGGGTGCTCCCGCTCGGCGAACAGCGCCTTGACGAACGACTCGGCCTCGAAGGTGCGCAGGTCGTCGATGCCTTCGCCGACACCGATGAAGCGAATCGGCAGGTTGAACTGCTTGGCCAGGGCGAAGATCACCCCGCCCTTGGCAGTGCCGTCCAGCTTGGTCAGCGCCAGGCCGGTGAGCTCGACGCTCTGGTTGAAGTACTTGGCCTGGCTGATGGCGTTCTGCCCGGTACCGGCGTCCAGCACCAGCAGCACCTCGTGCGGCGCCTCGGCGTCGAGCTTGCCGATCACACGGCGGACCTTCTTCAGCTCTTCCATCAGGTTGTCCTTGGTGTGCAGGCGCCCGGCGGTGTCGGCGATCAGCACGTCGACGCCGCGCGCCTTGGCAGCCTGCACGGCATCGAAGATCACCGAGGCCGAGTCGGCGCCGGTGTGCTGGGCGATCACCGGGATCTGGTTGCGCTCGCCCCACACCTGCAACTGCTCCACCGCCGCGGCGCGGAAGGTGTCGCCGGCGGCCAGCATGACCTTCTTGCCTTCCAGTTGCAGCTTCTTGGCCAGCTTGCCGATGGTGGTGGTCTTGCCGGCGCCGTTCACGCCGACGACGAGGATCACGTAGGGCTTGCCCTGGGAATCGACCTTCAGCGGCTGCTCGACCGGGCGCAGCAGGTCGGCCAGCTCGCCCTGCAGCGACTGGTACAGGGCGTCGGCGTCGGCCAGTTGCTTGCGCGCGACCTTCTGGGTGAGGTTCTGCACGATCGCCGAGGTGGCCTCGACGCCGACGTCGGCGGTGAGCAGGCGGGTCTCGATCTCGTCGAGCAGGTCGTCGTCGATGACTTTCTTGCCGAGGAACAGGCTGGCCATGCCCTCGCCGATGCTGGCGCTGGTCTTCGACAGGCCCTGCTTGAGGCGGGCGAAGAAGCCGGGTTTGTTGGCTTCGGCGACATTAGGGACAGCTGCGGCGACCGGCTCGGGCTCAACCGGAGCCGGGGCTGCCGGGGCGGCGGCGACCGGTTCGGGCTCGACCGGGGCCGAGGCTGCCGGGGCGGCCGCGACCGGTTCGGGCTCGACCGGGGCCGAGGCTGCCGGGGCGGCCGCGACCGGCTCGGGCTCGACCGGGGCCGGGGCTACCGGGGCTGCCGCGACCGACTCGGGCTCGACCGGGGCCGGGGCTGCGGGGGCTGCCGCGACCGGCTCGGGCTCAGGCTCGGGCGCAGGGGCCAACGCCGCGACGGGCCGTTCGGGGATGGCCGGCGGCGCCTTTGGCTCCAGGTCCGGCACCAGGGCGACGGGCTCTTCGGGAACGGGCAAGACCAGGTTGCCGACCGGCGCCGGGCTTTCGGCCTGCGGCGCAGCGGCTTGCGCGTTCGCGGGCAAGCCCGCCTCCACAGGAACCGTGCCAGGCTGGGCAGCAGACGGCTCGGCCGGTTCGCCAGCCTGCGGCTCAGCGGCGTGTGGCTGTTCGGCGACGGATTGCTGCGGTTTCTTGCGGAACCAGCCGAACAGGCCTTTCTTCTCGCCTGCCTCGGCCGGCGCTTTTTTGTCGTCGTTGGAACCAAACATGGAAGACGGCTATCTCAGGGTAGCGATGGGCCATCAGCGGCGCATCGGGAATTCTCTCTACGCAGAACAGACTCTCTGGAAGCCAACGGGTTCGTGCGCAACGTTTTGTCATGGAGGCCTGCGGGCCAGAACGGCGACAGGCATGGTCGCCAGGCAACCGGATCAGTATCCTAGCACCTCCTGGCCCGCCGACGCTAAACCCACGCGGGCCGCCGTACAGGTTAACCATCGTATGAATGCTCTAGCCCGCCGCGCCGCTGGCCTGCTGCTCAGCACGCTCTGCCTGCCGTTCGCCGCCGTCGCCGCCGACCCGCAACCCACCCACGAGTTCATCCTCGACAACGGCCTGAAAGTGGTCGTGCGCGAAGACCATCGCGCCCCGGTGGTGGTATCGCAGATCTGGTACAAGGTCGGCTCCAGCTACGAGACCCCGGGCCAGACAGGCCTGTCCCACGCCCTCGAGCACATGATGTTCAAGGGTAGCGCCAAGGTCGGCCCCGGCGAGGCGTCGCGCATCCTGCGCGACCTCGGCGCCGAGGAGAACGCCTTCACCAGCGATGACTACACCGCCTATTACCAGGTGCTGGCCCGCGACCGCCTGCCGGTAGCCCTGGAGCTGGAGGCCGATCGCCTGGCCAGCCTGCGCCTGCCGGCCGACGAGTTCAGCCGCGAAATCGAGGTGATCAAGGAAGAACGCCGCCTGCGCACCGACGACCAGCCCAACGCCAAGGCCTTCGAGCTGTTCCGCGCCATGGCCTACCCGGCCAGCGGCTACCACACCCCGACCATCGGCTGGATGGCCGACCTCGAGCGCATGAAGGTCGAGGAGCTGCGGCACTGGTACGAATCCTGGTACGCCCCCAACAACGCCACCCTGGTGGTGGTCGGCGACGTCACCCTCGACGAGGTCAAGGGCCTGGCGACCCAGTACTTCGGCGCCATCCCCAAGCGCGCCGTGCCACCGGCCAAGCTGCCGCTGGAGCTGGCCGAGCCGGGCCTGCGGCAGATTACCCTGCACGTGCGCACGCAACTGCCGAGCCTGATCTACGGCTTCAACGTGCCGGGCCTGGCCACCGCCAAGGACCCACGCAGCGTCCACGCCCTGCGCCTGATCTCGGCCCTGCTCGACGGCGGCTACAGCGCGCGCATGCCGGCGCGGCTGGAACGCGGCCAGGAGCTGGTGGCCGGCGCCTCGTCCAGCTACAACGCCTTCACCCGTGGCGACAGCCTGTTCCTGGTCTCGGCCACGCCGAACGTGCAAAAGCACAAGACCCTCGCCGATGTCGAGAAGGGCATCTGGCAGTTGCTCGACGAACTCAAGAACACCCCGCCGACCGCCGAGGAAGTGGAGCGCGTGCGCGCCCAGGTGATCGCCGGGCTGGTCTACGAGCGCGACTCCATCAGCAGCCAGGCCACCACCATCGGCCAGCTGGAAACCGTCGGCCTGTCGTGGAAGCTGATCGACAGCGAGCTGGACGAGCTCAAGCGGGTCACCCCCGAAGACATCCAGAACGCCGCGCGCACCTATTTCACCCGCGAACGCCTGAGCGTTGCCCATGTCCTGCCCGAGGAGTCCGCTCATGAGTGATCGCAGCGCCCCCCGCTACACCCTGTACGGCCTCGGCATCATCGCCGGGGTGGTGGCGCTGGCCGTGGTGCTGGCCCGCCCGGCGCAGTCCGACGACGCCGCCAGCGCCGCACGCCCGGCCAACACCCTGCAATCGCTGGCCGAGCTCGACGGCAAGGCTCCAAGCCGGCGCCAGTTGAACATCCAGCACTGGAACACCGCCGAAGGCGCCCGGGTGCTGTTCGTCGAGGCCCGCGAACTGCCGATGTTCGACCTGCGCGTGACCTTCGCCGCCGGCAGCAGCCAGGACGGTGACATCCCCGGCCTGGCCACGCTGACCAACGCCATGCTCAACGAAGGCGTGGCCGGCAAGGACGTCACCGCCATCGCCCAGGGCTTCGAGGGCCTGGGCGCGGACTTCGGCAACGGCTCGTACCGCGACATGGCCGTGGCCTCGCTGCGCAGCCTGAGCGCCAGCGACAAGCGCGAGCCGGCCCTGAAGCTGTTCGCCGAGGTGGTCGGCCAGCCGACCTTCCCGGAAGACGCCCTCAAGCGCATCAAGAACCAACTGCTGGCCGGCTTCGAATACGAGAAGCAGAACCCCGGCAAGATCGCCGGCAAGGCGCTGTTCGCCAACCTCTACGGCAACCACCCCTACGCCCACCCCAGCGACGGCACGGCGGCGAGCCTGCCGGGCATCACCCTGGCGCAGTTGCGCGCGTTCCACGCCAAGGGCTATGCCGCGGGCAACGCGGTGATCGCGCTGGTGGGCGACCTCGACCGCAGCGAGGCCGAGGCGATCGCCGCCCAGGTCTCCGCCGCCCTGCCCAAGGGCCAGGCACTGGCGGCCCCGGGCGTGCCCACCGAGCCCAAGGCCGGGGTCACCCACATCGACTTCCCGAGCAAGCAGACGCACCTGATGCTCGCCGAGCTGGGCATCACCCGCCAGGACCCGGACTGGGCCGCCCTGTCGCTGGGCAACCAGATCCTCGGCGGTGGCGCCTTCGGCACCCGGCTGATGAGCGAAGTGCGCGAGAAACGCGGGCTGACCTACGGCGTCTATTCGGCGTTCAGCCCCATGCAGGTGCGCGGCCCGTTCATGATCAACCTGCAGACCCGTGCCGAGCTCAGCGAAGGCACGCTCAAGCTGGTGCAGGACATCCTCGCCGACTACCTGAAGAACGGCCCGACCCAGCAGGAACTGGACGACGCCAAGCGCGAGCTGGCCGGCAGCTTCCCACTGTCCAACGCCAGCAACATGAGCATCGTCGGCCAATTGGCCGCCATCGGCTTCTACAACTTGCCGCTGACCTGGCTGGAGGACTTCATGCAGCAGTCCCAGGCGCTGACCGTCGAACAGGTCAAGACAGCGATGAACAAGCACCTGGCGGCGGACAAGCTGGTCATCGTCACGGTCGGCCCGACCGTGGCGCAGCAAGCGCTGCCAGCGCCCACTGACAAACCCGCCGAGCAGCCGCTCGGCGTACCGGAGCATTGATGGCAAGAGCACATTCCCCAGCCCCCAAGGGCCAGGCCAACAGCAAGGGCCAGGGGCACCTGCGCATCATCGCCGGCGAGTGGCGCAGCCGCCGCCTGGCGGTGCCGGAGGGCGAAGGCCTGCGTCCGACCCCTGACCGGGTGCGCGAGACCCTGTTCAACTGGCTGGCACCCTACATCGAGGGCGCCCTGGTGCTCGATGCCTTCACCGGCAGCGGCGCGCTGGTGCTCGAAGCCCTGTCACGCGGGGCCAAGGATGCCGTGGCGCTGGACAGCAACCCCGCCGCCATCGCCAACCTCAAGGACAACCTCGAGCTCCTGCGCTGTCCACGTGGGCAGATCCTCCAGACCGATGCCCTGCGCTACCTGCAAGGCCCGGCCAAGCAACAGTTCGACCTGGTGTTCCTCGACCCGCCGTTCCACCAGGACCTGCTGGCCAATACCTGCCAACTGCTGGAGCAAGGCCAGTGGCTGCGCGGGCAAGCGTGGATCTACACCGAGAGCGAGGCCGCGCCCTCTTCCCTGCAACTGCCAGGCAACTGGCGCCTGCACCGGGAGAAGAAGACCGGCCAGGTGCACTACGCGCTCTGGCAACGGGGCTGACCAGCAACATGGCCGCCTGCGTATCTATCTAACGCAGGCGGCCCTCTCCCTTGGTCGAAGCTGCTGCGGTGCATCGCCACCCAGGAGTGCTTCACACCATGCCATCCCCTTCCGATCCTCGCGGCGCTTCGGCGCAGCGCCTGCAACACTTCGCCCTCGCCAATGGCCTCAAGGTCTACCTGCGTGAAGACCACCGCGCCTCGCTGGTGACCGCGCAACTTTGGTACCACGTCGGCGCCAGCTACGAACCGCCGGGCCGCTCCGGCCTCTCGCACCTGCTGGAACACCTGATGTTCGAGGGCAGCAGCAAGCTCGCTCCCGGGCAGTACAGCCGCCTGATGACGCGCCTGGGCGGCACGTCCGGGGCCTTCACCAGCGATGACGCCACCTGCTTTCCCGTCACCTTGCCGGCCAGCCGCCTGGAGATAGCGCTGGAAGCCATGGCCGACTCAATGGCCAGCGCCACCCTCGGTGCCTCGACGTTCGAGCGGGAGCTGGACGTGGTCAAGGCCGAACGTCGCACACGGGTCGACAACTACCCGCTGGGCTTGGCCGCTGAGCGCAGCAAGGCACTGGCCCATGGCAGCAGTCCCTACGCAACGCCGGCGATCGGCCATCAGCGCGACCTCGAGGGTATGACCCTCATGGCTGTCCAGGACTGGTATCGCACCTGGTATCACCCGAACAATGCCACGCTGGTAGTGGTCGGCGACATCGACGTAGCCCGCCTGCGTCCGCTGGTCGAGCGCCACTTCGCGTCGCTGCCACACACCGCGACGCCCGAGCGAACACCCCCCAGGGCCAGCGAGGGGCTGACCCTGCGCCAGCAGACCGTGGCCCTGCCCGGCCTGCGCGAAGGCGTGATCCTCGACTTCAACACGCCCAGCCTGGCCACCACCGCCGAGCCCGATCATGCCCACGCCCTGCGGCTGGTGCCGCAGTTGCTCACCGAAGGCAGCAGCGCGCGGCTCAACCGCCTGCTGGTACGCGATAACTCGGTGCTGCAAGGCATCAGGTCGAGCTATCAGCACCTGCGGCGCGGCGATGGCCTGCTGACGATGTACCTGTTCTCCAACGCTACGACCATCAAGCCAGCGCAGGCCGCGCAGCGGGTGCTCGACGAAGTGCTCACGCTTGGGCAAGTCCCTCCCCTGGCAGCGGAGCTGAAGCGGGCCAAAGCCCGGCTGCTGGCCAGCCTGAGCTTCGCCCGCGACGACCTTCACGAACAGGCACTCGCCATCGGCCAGTACGCCATCAGCGGCCTCGATCCCACCCTGCTCGACGACGAGCGACAGGCCATTGAACAGGTCACGCCAGAGCAGGTGCGCGACGTTGCACAGGCCTACCTCAGCAGGGGCCGCTTGAGCATCACCTGCATGCAAGGCCAGGAGAACCACCATGAATGACCTGACTCGTACCGATACCACCCACCTCGCAAACCCGACGCTAAACTCACCGGTCGAACAGTTGACGTCCGCGCAAGGGCTGGACCTGACCACCCTCGAACCTGTGCGTACCCCCGTCCAGAGCTGGGAGACAGAGGCCGGCACTCGCGTCCTGTTCGTTCCCTCCCGCGAACTGCCGATCGTCGACCTGGTACTGGACTTCAAGGCGGGCCGGGCGCTGGAGGGTGAAACGCCGGGCCTGGCGGCACTGGTCCTCTACCTGCTGGACGAAGGCACGCAAACCCTGGACGCCAACCTGTTCGCCGAACGCCTGGACGAGCTCGGCGCGCTCATCGACAAGCGCGTCCGCCCGGAGCACGTCACCCTGAACCTACGCAGCCTGTCGGACCACGACGTGTTGGCCCCCGCCGTCGAGTTGCTGACCGATATGGTCGCCCACCCCGCGTTCCATCCCTCCGCCGTGGCGAGGGTCAAGCAGCAACTGCTGGCCCACCAGGCCGCCCAGGAGACCGGCGCGACCACCCGAGCACGCAACGAAGCCTTCCGTCACCTGTTCGCCGGCCACCCTTACGCCCATGCCTTGAACGGCTCGCAAGACGGCGTGAACGCCATCACCCCCGATCAGTTGCGGGCCTTCCACCAGCGGGCCTACTCGGCCAACAACCTTCAGGTGTCGTTGGTGGGCGACCTGTCCCGCCAGCAAGCCGAGGCGCTCGTCGAAGGCCTCACCCAGGCGCTGCCCCAGCACTGGGCAGCGGCAGACACGCCCGCGGTGCCCGCTGCGGAGCCGGAAATCATCCACATAGAACAGCCAGGCACGAGCGACCGGGTGCTGCTGGCGATGCCCTTCCAAATGCAGCCGGATGCGCCAGACTACCTGGCCTTGGTGCTGGCCAGCGAAATACTGGGTACTGGCCTGGAGTCGCGGTTGATGCGCGAGTTGCGTCAACGCCGGGGGCTGACCTATGACGTGAGAGCCCAACTGGTGTCCTTGAGCGCGGCAGGGGTGTTGGCGATCGAATGGGAAATCGCCGCCCACTACAACGCTGCGGCACAGGACCTGGTGGCCGATATCGTCAGGCAATTCGTCGAACAAGGGCCGAGCGCAGCCGAACTCGCCCTGGCGCGCCAGCAACTGGCCGGCGCACTGCTGCGCGCGGTCGCCCGCAACCACTCGCTGGCCGGGCTGCTGGGCGACCTCGGCCGCCAGGGGCTGCCCGCCGACCACGTGTCCAGCTATGTCGAACGGCTGGCCAACCTCACCGAGCAGGACATCAAGCGTGCGCTTCAGTGCCTTGAGCTGCAGGCCATGGTGTTCGTCAGCGTCGGGCCGGACGCCAGCCAGCAGCCCTTGCCCGAGCAGCCTGTGACCGACCAATAGCACAGGCAGGGTGGCGGTGTTTCATGGCACTCTAGGCGGGCACACCACGAGTCGCCCGTCATGCCCAGCCTCACCGCCACCTTCCGCCCGGCCCCCGGGCTTGCCAACCCCCACCTGCAAACGCTCTGGGGGCCTCTCTGGCGCAAGCTGCCGCCTCTCACCCGCACCCGCGAACGCCTGTGGCTGGCCGATGGCGATTTCCTCGACCTCGACTGGCACGGCCCGCACCAGGCCGATACGCCGCTGGTGCTGGTGCTGCATGGCCTGACCGGCTCGTCCGACTCGCCTTACGTGAAGGGCCTGCAACTGGCCTTGCAGGCGCGCGGCTGGGCCAGCGTGGCGCTGAACTGGCGCGGCTGCTCGGGTGAGCCGAACCTGCTGGCGCGCAGTTACCATTCCGGCGCCAGCGAGGACCTGGCCGAAGTCGTCGCCCACCTGCGCGCGCAACGGCCAATGGCGCCGTTGTACGCGGTGGGGTATTCGCTGGGGGGCAACGTATTGCTCAAGTACCTGGGTGAACGTGGTGCGGCCAGCCAGCTGGAAGCGGCGGTGGCGGTGTCGGTGCCGTTTCGCCTGGACCAGTGCGCCGACCGCATCGGCCAGGGGTTCTCCAAGGTCTACCAGGCGCATTTCATGCGCGAGATGCTGGCCTACGTGCAGGACAAGCAGCGGCATTTCCGCGACCAGGGCCACCATGAGGGCCTGGCGTCGATCGAGCGCCTGGGGCCGCTGCGCAACCTGCGCACGTTCTGGGATTTCGATGGCAAGGTCACTGCGCCACTCAATGGTTTCAGTGATGCCCACGACTACTACCGGCGCGCGTCGAGCCGCTATTACCTGGGCGAGAACCGCACGCCGACGCTGATCATCCATTCCAGCGACGACCCGTTCGTGTTCGGCCATAGCTTGCCGACGACTGATGAGTTGGCGCCGCAGACGCAATTCGAGCTGCACAGCCGTGGCGGGCATGTCGGGTTCGTCGATGGCAGCCTGCGCAACCCGGGGTATTACCTGGAGCGGCGGATTCCGCAGTGGTTGGTCGAGGGGCGGTGACGGGAGCCGCAGGTTCTGCGGTGTCCACGCCTGCCCCACCGAATCACCTTACTCCCCGGTCGCAACGCCCCGCTGTGGATCATTGATCCACTCGCTCCACGACCCCGCATACAGCCGCCCCAGCGGATACCCCGCCAATGCCAAGGCAAACAGGTTGTGACACGCCGTCACCCCCGACCCGCAATACGCCACCAACTGCTCCGGCGCGCGCCCTGCGAGCTTCTCGGCAAAGCGCTGCTTGAGCTGCTCCACCGGCAGGAAGCGCCCATCGGCCCCCAGGTTGTCGGTGAACGCCGCGCATTGCGCGCCGGGAATATGCCCCGCGACCGGGTCGATCGGCTCCACCTCGCCACGGAAGCGCAGCAGCGCACGGGCGTCGATCAGGGTCAACTCGGCATGCCCCAGGCGCTTGCCCAGGTGCTCGGCATCGATCAGCAGCTTGGCGTCCGGCTGCCCGCTGAACGCGCCCTCGCGCTTGAGCGGCGGGTCGAGGCTCAGCGGCAGGTGCGCGGCGTGCCAGGCCTTCAGGCCGCCATCGAGGATGAACACACCGTCACGCTTGCCCAGCCAGGCCAACAACCACCAGGCGCGCGCGGCATAGGCACCCGGGCCGTCGTCGTACAGCACCACCTGGCTGTCGTTGTCCACGCCCCACTCGCGCAGGCGCTCGACCAGCCGGCGCGGCTCCGGCAACGGGTGGCGCCCGGTGCTGCCCTTGACCACCGGCCCACTCAGGTCGCGCTCAAGGTCGGCGAAGTGCGCCCCGGCGATATGCCCTTCGGCGAAGCTGCGTTGTCCATAGTCGACATCCTCCAGGGCGAAGCGACAGTCGAGGATCACCAGCCCGGGCGAGCCCAGACGCTCGGCCAGTTGCTGCGGGGTGATCAATTGCGCAAGGGGCATGACAATCTCCTGATCGGTGGCACGAAGGCGCTGGCTCACTGCTCCAGGGCCTGGTTGAAGGGGATGTGGAATTCCTGGCACAGCGCATCCACCGCGCGCCGGGCGTCAGCGGTGACGAAGCCGAGTTCGAGCACCAGCACCTGGTAGACGCCACGCTTGAAGGCTTCTTCACCCAAATGCGCGGAATGCTCGCGGGTGGTGCTGAGAAAACGCACCCAGGAGGTCAGCACGATCCAGGCGTTGATGGTCAAAGACTCGATCTGCGAGGCATCCATGGCCAGGATGCCCGCCTCGACGAAACCCCGGTAGATCGCCTGGCCTTGCTGCAAGCAGCGCTGGGAGAAGCGCCGGTAGCGCGCGGCCAGCTCCGGGTCGCTTTCCAGCAGGTGCTCCAGGTCACGGTGCAGAAAGCGGTAGTTCCACATTGCCGCCAGCAACGCCTTGAGGTAGAAGCGCTTGTCTTCGACGGTGGCAGCGCGGCCCTGGGGCGGGCGCAGGAAACTGTCGACCAGCTCTTCGTACTGGCTGAACAACAGCGCGATGATCGCCTGCTTGTTGGGGAAGTGGTAGTACAGGTTGCCGGGCGATATTTCCATGTGCGCGGCAATGTGGTTGGTGCTGACGCTGCGTTCGCCCTGCTGGTTGAACAATTCCAGGCTGCTCTGCACGATGCGCTCGCGGGTCTTGAGGCGCGGGGCCATGCTTGGACTCCCAGTCTGACGGCTTCGATAGGGCTTCATCTTAAGGCCTTGGGTGGTCGCGATGCACCGGTTGGCAACATGAAAAAACTCGCACGGCCCGGGGGATTAGAGTATAGGCTCTAGAGATTCGCCGCCCCTGACCGGAGCCCCCATGACGTCGTCCCTTGCCGTGCCCCCTGTGCACTCCGACCTCGCCCTGGAGGGGACGTTCGCCGCCCAGCGCCAGGCCTTCGCCGCCAACCCCATGCCGCCGGCCGCCCAGCGCCGGCAATGGCTGAAGCGCCTGCGCGAAGCCCTGCTGGACGGGCGCCAGGCGTTGATCGAGGCCATCGACGCCGACTTCGACGGGCGCAGCGCCGACGAGACGCTGGTGGCCGAGCTGTTGCCCTCGGTGCAGGGCCTGCGCCACGCCGAACGCCACCTCGCGCGCTGGATGCGCCCGCAACGGCGCGCGGTCGGCCTGGCCTTCCAGCCGGCCAGCGCCCGCGTGCTGTACCAGCCGCTGGGGGTGGTGGGGGTCATCGTGCCGTGGAACTACCCGCTGTTCCTGGCCATCGGCCCGCTGACCTGCGCGCTGGCCGCTGGCAACCGGGTGATGCTCAAGCTCAGCGAGGCCACCCCGGCCACCGGGCTGGCGCTCCAGGCGCTGCTCGAGCGGGTGTTTCCCGCCGACCTGGTCAGCGTGGTGCTCGGCGAGGTCGCGGTGGGCCAGGCCTTCGCCCGCCTGCCCTTCGATCACTTGTTGTTCACCGGTGCCACCAGCGTCGGCCGCCAGGTGATGCTGGCCGCCGCGCACAACCTGACCCCCGTGACCCTGGAGTTGGGCGGCAAGTCACCGGCCATCGTCTCGACCGACGTGCCGCTGGACGCCGCCGCCGAACGCATCGCCTTCGGCAAGACCCTCAACGCCGGCCAGACCTGCGTAGCCCCCGACTACGTCCTGGTGCCACGCGAGCGCCAGGGCGCCTTCGCCGACGCCTACCAGCGTGCCGTGCACCGCTTGTACCCACGCATCGCCGACAACCCCGACTACAGCGCGATCATCAACCCGCGCCAGTTGCAACGCCTGGAGCATCTGTTGGCCGACGCCCGCGGCAAAGGCGCCCAGGTCCTCGACCTCTATGCCGACGAACCCCGCCAGGGCCGCCGCCTGCCGCCCCACCTGCTGCTGGATGTGCACGACGACATGCAGGTGATGCAGGACGAGATCTTCGGCCCGCTGCTGCCGCTGGTGCCCTACGACGACCTCGACGGCGCCCTGGCCTACATCAACCAACGCCCACGCCCGCTGGCGCTGTACTACTTCGGCTACGACCGCGCCGGGCAGGCGCGCGTGCTGCAGCACACCCACTCCGGCGGCGTGTGCCTGAACGACACCCTGCTGCACGTGGCCCAGGACAACCTGCCGTTCGGCGGCATCGGCCCGTCCGGCATGGGCCATTACCACGGTCACGACGGCTTCCTGACCTTCAGCAAGGCCAAGGCGGTGCTGGCCAAGCAACGCCTGAACGCCGCACGGCTGATCTATCCGCCCTACGGCAAGGCCTTGCAGCGCCTGGTCCACAAGCTGTTCATCCGCTGAACGGGGGCCGGCCATGCAGCGTCGCGAACTGTTGCGCTTGAGCCTGGGCGCCAGCGCCTTCCTGGCCACCGCGAGCCTGGTCGGCTGCTCGCCCCAGTCGCCCGCCCAGGGCTACCGCGCCCTGCGTGACGACGACCTGCCGCTGCTCAGCGTGCTGATCCCGGTGGTGCTGGCCGGCACCGCCGCCACCGCCGACCCGGTGCTGCATAGCCTGGACCGCAAGCTCGCAGCGCTGTCGCCGGAAATGCTCAAGCTCACTCGCCAGCTGTTCGACGTGCTCAGCCTGCCCTTCACCCGCGGGCCGCTGACCGGCGTCTGGGGCGGCTGGGCCAGCGCCAGCCCGGAACAGGTCGAGGCGTTCCTGCAACGCTGGCAGGGCAGCTCGCTGAACCTGCTGCGCATGGGCCATGCCTCATTGCTGCAACTGCTGCTGATGGCCTGGTACGAATGCCCACAGGCCTGGCCCGCGTGCGGCTACCCCGGCCCACCGAAGATCTGATCGCCAACCGACAAGAGCACCCTCGAATGCCAGTACCGGACCCGTTTCGCCAAGGCCTCGAACGAGGCTGGATCACCCACGACGGCTCGCGCCTCGAACAGGACCTGACCCTGGCCGCAGACGTCGCGGTGATCGGCAGCGGCGCGGGCGGCGCCACCAGTGCGCGGCGGCTCAGCGAGGCAGGGCTCAAGGTGCTGCTGATCGAGGAAGGCCCACTGCGCACCAGCCGCGACTTCCACCTGCTGGAGGACGAAGCCTACGCCAGCCTCTACCAGGAAGGCCTGGGGCGCATGAGCAAGGACGGCGCGATCACCATTCTCCAGGGCCGCGCCGTAGGCGGTACCACCGTGGTGAACTGGACCTCGAGCTTCCGCACCCCCGAGCCGACCCTCGCCCACTGGGCCAAGGAGCATGCGGTGAAGGGGTTGGGCAGCGAGGCGCTGCGCCCCTGGTTCGAGCGTGTGGAGCAGGACCTGGGCATCAGCCCCTGGGCGCTGCCGCCAAACGCCAACAACGACGTGCTGCGCCGCGGCTGCGAGGCGCTCGGCTACCGCTGGGCGGTGATCCCACGCAACGTGCGCGGCTGCTGGAACCTGGGCTATTGCGGCATGGGTTGCCCGGTCAACGCCAAGCAGTCGATGCTGGTGACCAGCATCCCGGCCGCCCTCGAACGTGGCGCCGAATTGCTCTACCTGGCTCGCGCCGAGCGCTTCGAGCACGCCGATGGGCGCATCGCCGCCCTGCACTGCCAAGCCCTGGACGCCGCAGGTGTAAACCCCAACGGGCGTCGTATCAGAGTGCAGGCCCGTCACTACGTGCTCGCCGGCGGCGGCATCAACAGCCCGGCGCTGCTGCTGCGCTCGGCGGCGCCCGACCCGCATCGCTGCCTTGGCAAACGCACCTTCCTGCACCTGGTGAACTTCAGCGCCGCGCGCTTCGCCGAGCGCATCGACCCGTACTACGGCGCCCCGCAATCCATCTACAGCGACCACTTCCAGTGGCAGGGCGGCGTCGACGGCGCGGTCGGCTACAAATTGGAGGTGCCGCCCCTGCATCCGGCCCTGGCCAGCACCCTGCTGGGCAGCCACGGCCAGGACAACGCCCGACGCATGGCCGAGCTGCCGCATACCCATGTGATGCTTGCACTGCTGCGCGACGGCTTTCACCCCGAAAGCCCGGGCGGGCAAGTGGAGCTGCGCGGCGATGGCTCGCCGGTGCTCGACTACAGCGTCACCGACTACCTGCGCGATGGCCTGCGCCGCGCCTACCAGAGCATGGCGCAGGTGCAGTTCGCCGCGGGCGCCAGCCGGGTGATGCCGGTGCACGCCGACGCCCGCTACGTCGCCAGCCTGGCGCACGCCCAGGCGCTGATCGACGGCCTGCGCCTGGAACCCTTGCGCGCCCGCCTGGGCAGCGCCCATGTGATGGGCGGCTGCGCCCTGGGCGAAGACCCGCGCCAGGCGGTATGCGACAGCCTGGGGCGCCACCACCAGTTGGAAAACCTGTCGATTCACGATGGTTCGCTGTTTCCCACCAGCATCGGCGCCAACCCGCAATTGTCGGTGTACGCCATCACCGCGTGCCTCAGCGACGCCTTGGCCAGCCGCCTGGCGCACGGGGCATGACAACGAATATCCGCACTGTCTATAGTGCCATCATCCGGCCGCGTGACTTGGCCGGGCGCAGTCGCTGCGCTACCATCCGACTCCCCAACGCACTCCAGCCAGGATGACGCGATGAACCGAGTGTTGTACCCGGGTACTTTCGACCCCATCACCAAAGGCCATGGCGACCTGGTCGAGCGCGCCTCGCGCCTGTTCGACCACGTGATCATCGCAGTGGCCGCCAGCCCCAAGAAGAACCCCCTGTTCCCGCTGGAACAACGGGTCGGGCTGGCCCGTGAGGTCACCAAGCACCTGCCCAATGTCGAAGTCATCGGCTTCTCCAGCCTGCTGGCGCATTTCGCCAAGGAACAGAACGCCAATGTGTTCCTGCGTGGCCTGCGCGCGGTATCGGACTTCGAGTACGAGTTCCAGCTGGCGAACATGAACCGTCAGTTGGCGCCGGACGTCGAGAGCCTGTTCCTGACGCCGTCGGAGCGTTATTCGTTCATTTCCTCGACCCTGGTGCGCGAGATCGCGGCGCTGGGCGGCGACATCAGCAAGTTCGTCCACCCGGCGGTGGCCGACGCCCTGACCGAACGCTTCCGCAAGTGATTGCCACCGCCTGACCGTCGCGCCCGCGTGCACTGCGGGCGCGAATGCGGCACAATTGTGCCCATCGCCTTTGAAACATGCCCGGGCCACAGGCCTCGGCCGGAGTACCCATGTCCCTGATCATCACCGACGATTGCATCAACTGCGACGTCTGCGAACCCGAGTGCCCGAACGCCGCCATTTCCCAGGGCGAAGAGATCTACGTGATCGACCCGAACCTGTGCACCCAATGCGTGGGCCATTACGACGAGCCGCAATGCCAGCAGGTGTGCCCGGTCGACTGCATCCCGCTGGATGAAGCGCACCCGGAAACCCAGGACGAACTGATGGAAAAGTACCGGCGGATCACCGGCAAGGCCTGAGGCCAGGCGTTTTCGGGGCTTTCGCCGGCCTCATCGCGGGGCAAGCCCGCTCAGGGGATGGGGTCAGCGCTGGCAACGCGGGCAATACACGCTCGCCCGCTGCCCCAGCTTCACCTCGCGCAGGGTCGTGCCGCATACCTTGCACAATTCTCCGCCACGCCCATAGGCGAACAGCTCCTGCTGGAAATACCCTGGCTGCCCGTCGCCGCCGATGAAGTCGCGCAACGTGGTGCCGCCGCGCTCGATCGCCGCCGCCAGCACCCGCTTGATCTCCCCCACCAGCTTCACATAGCGCGCCCGCGACACGCTGCCCGCCTCGCGGCGTGGGTCGATGCCCGCGGCGAACAGCGCCTCGGTGGCGTAGATGTTGCCCACCCCCACCACCACCGCGTTGTCCATGATGAACGGCTTGACCGCCATGGCCCGCCCGCGCGACAGCTGGAACAGGCGCTCGCCGTCGAACAGCTCGGTCAGCGGCTCCGGCCCCAGGCGCAGCAGCAGCTCGTGGTTCAGCGGGTCCTGGCTCCAGAGCATGGCGCCGAAACGCCGCGGGTCGGTGTAGCGCAGCATCAGCCCCGACTCCAGCTCGATGTCCACGTGCTCGTGCTTGGCCGCCGGCAACCCCAGCTCCACCAGGCGCAGGTTGCCGGACATGCCCAGGTGGCTGATCAGCGTGCCGACCTCGGCGTTGATCAGCAGGTACTTGGCGCGCCGCTCGACGGTGACGATGCGCTGCCCCGACAAACGCACGTCGAGGTCCTCGGGGATCGGCCAGCGCAGGCGCCGGTCACGCACCACCACGCGGCTGACGCGCTGGCCTTCGAGGTACGGCGCGATACCGCGTCGGGTGGTTTCGACTTCTGGCAATTCCGGCATGAATCAGTGCCCGCCCATCTCACGGATGTTCTGCTTGAGGGTCTCGAAGTCGTACTCCGACAACCCGATGTAGTCCAGCACCAGCGGCCCGACCACCTCCCACTCGTGGTCCACGGCCTGGTTGCCCAGCACCCGGTACGAGGCACAGATGTGCTCGGCCATCTTCAGCACCGCCAGCAGGTTCTTCAGTTGGGTCTGGGTGTTGCGCGAGGACTCGTCGCGGAATACCGCCAGGGCGTTGTGGTGGTTGGCGATGGCCGCGCTCAGGTGCTCCGGCAGTCGCCAGGACTTGGCGGTGAAGTAGCCGACCACCGAGTGGTTGGTGTTGAAGGCGCGGTTCTCGGTGTCGACCACGCGGACCTCGTCGCTGGCCGCGGCGTAGGCCTCCTCCAGCACCTCCATGTAGTTGGGGAAGCGCTTGAGCATCAGCGGCACGCCGCAGTCGTGGAACAGGCCCAGGGTGTAGGCTTCGTCCGCCGCTTGCAGGCCAGTGCGCTTGGCCAGGGTCAGGCAGGTCATGGCCACGTCCTGGGCGGTGTCCCAGAAACGGTTGAGGGTGACGATGGTTTCATCGGTCATCTCGCCCTTGATCGACTGGGCGTTGATCAGGTTGATGACCGAACGGCTGCCCAGCAGGTTCACCGCGCGCTGGATCGAGCCGATCTTGTTGGAAAGGCCAAAGTGCGGCGAGTTCACCAGCTTGAGCAGGGCGCCGGAGAGGCCGGGGTCTTGCGCGATCAGCTTGGCGATGGTTTCCAGATCAGGGTCGGGCATGTACTGCTCGAACTGCAGGTCGACCATGATCTGCGGCTGCGGCGGGATGGTGATGCCTTGCAAGGCTTGCTGGATCTGTTCGGCGGTAAGTTCCTGGGACATGGGCACATACTCGGGAATGAAGGGGAATTCTAACCCTGTACTCCGGCAGGGCACCAATCACTGGATCGTTCCCTGGGCGGTTTACTTTAGCCGCGATAGGGCCCGACACTTCATCCACCCCACCAGCGAACCCCGGTCCAACACGGTATACTCCCGCTCTTTTTTCCCGGAGCGACGTCATGTCCCTGCCCAGCCTTCGCCTCAAAGCCAACGCCGACCGCCGCCTGCGCGCCGGCCACCTGTGGGTCTACAGCAACGAAGTCGATGTCGTCGCGACCCCGCTGCAGGGCCTGCAAGCCGGCCAGCAGGCGATTCTCGAAGCGGCCAACGGCAAGCCGCTGGGCATCGTCGCGCTGAGCCCGAACAACCTGATCTGCGCGCGCCTGCTGTCGCGCGACGTCAAACTGGCGCTGGACAAGTCGCTGCTGGTGCACCGCCTGAACGTCGCCCTGTCGCTGCGCGAACGGCTGTTCGACAAGCCCTGCTACCGCCTGGTGTATGGCGACTCCGACCTGCTTCCTGGCCTGGTGGTCGACCGCTTCTTCGACATCCTCGTGGTGCAGTTGGCCTCGGCCACCATGGAGGCGCACAAGGACGACGTCATCGCCGCCCTGGTGCAGGTGCTCAAGCCCAGCGGGATCCTGTTCAAGAACGACTCCGCCGCACGCGACGCCGAGGGCCTGCAGCGTTACGTCGAGACCGTCTACGGCGAGGTGCCGGACTGGGTCGCCCTGGAAGAGAACGGCGTCAAGTTCGAAGCCCCGGTGCGCGACGGCCAGAAGACCGGCTGGTTCTACGACCACCGCATGAACCGCGCGCGCCTGGCGCCCTACGTCAAGGGCAAGCGCGTGCTCGACCTGTTCAGCTACATCGGCGGCTGGGGTGTGCAGGCCGGCGCGTTCGGCGCCAGCGAAGTGTTCTGCGTCGACGCCTCGGGCTTCGCCCTGGACGGCGTCGAGCGCAACGCCGCGCTCAATGGCATCGGCGACAAGCTGACCTGCATCGAAGGCGACGTGTTCGAGGCCCTGCGCGAGCTCAAGGCCGCCGAGGAGCGCTTCGACGTGATCGTTGCCGACCCGCCCGCGTTCATCAAGCGCAAGAAAGACCTGAAGAACGGCGAGGCCGCCTACCGCCGCCTCAACGAGCAGGCCATGCGCATGCTGACCAAGGACGGCATCCTGGTCAGCGCCTCGTGCTCGATGCACCTGCCCGAGGACGACCTGCACAACATCCTGCTGACCAGCGCCCGTCACCTGGACCGCAACCTGCAACTGCTCGAACGCGGCGGCCAAGGCCCGGACCACCCGGTGCACCCGGCGATCGCCGAGACCCGCTACATCAAGAGCATCACCTGCCGCTTGCTGCCCAACAGCTGATCGCTCCAGGGCTGCCGCGCGCGGCAGCCCTGGCCCTCGATCACATGTCCAGCACCCTCGACGCGATACCGAAGTAGATCAACACGCCCACCGCGTCGGCGATCGACGTGACCAGCGGCCCGCTCGCGGTCGCAGGGTCCAGCTTCAGCCGGCTGAGCATGAACGGCAGGCTCATGCCGATCAGGCTGCCAATCAGCACGATCACCAGCATGCTGCTGGCCACGATCCAGGCGATTTCAGGCCCACCACGCAATACGCCCAGAGAAGCCACCGCCACCGCCATGGTGCCGCCCAGCGCCAGCGCCACGCCGCACTCGCGCGACAACATGCGCAGCCAGTCCCGCAGCACCACCTCGCCGGTGGCCAGGCCGCGCACCATCAGGGTCGCCGACTGGGCGCCGGCATTGCCGCCGCTGTCCACCAGCAAGGGCAGGAAGAACACCAGCGCGATATGGGCGGCGATGGTGTCCTCGAACGCGGCGATCCCGGCCCCGGAGAACAGGTTGCCGAACACCAGCAACACCAGCCACAGCACGCGCTTGCGGTACATCAGGCCGACACTCGCGTCCTTCAGGTTGCCAATGTGGTTGGTGATCGATGCACCCTTGTGGAAGTCCTCGGTGGCCTCTTCGACCATCACGTCCAGCGCCTCGTCGCAGGTGACGATGCCCACCAGGCGGCCCACCTCGTCGAGCACCGGCACCGCCAGCAGGTCGTGCTCGCGGATCAGGCGGGCGACTTCTTCCTGACGGGTCGCGGTGGTCACGCAGAGGACCTTGCGCACCATGATGGCTTCGATCGGCTGGTCAGGCGCCGCCAGGATCAGTTCACGCAGCGATAGGGTGCCGAGCAGGTTGCGCTCGGCATCCAGCACGTAGGACTGATAGATGGTTTCGGCGTCCGCCGCCTCGCGCCGCAGCATGTCGATGGCCTGGCGGGCGCTCAGGCCGCTGTCGAGGCTGGAGTATTGGCTGATCATCAGCGCGCCGGCGCTGCCTTCCTCGTACAGGCCGGGCTGCAGGAAGCGATCACGCTGGGCCTGGGCTGCCTGGCGCAGGTCGAGGGGGGTGGCGAGGGTGTCGGTGGGGTATTGCATGGGAGGTTCTCCAGGCGCCGAGGCAGGCGCCCGCAGAGCCCAGCCACACGGGCTCAAGCCTCCGGATGCCCTGGCGACGGCGCGCTCAGTGCCAGATTGCAGGTTCGCGATGAACTGAAACTGGGTAGGTCCATTGAGGTATTGGCTCGTGATGCCGCACATGCGGCGCAGGGATGATAGGTGCAGTGACCGCGCTAGAACACCGCCGGCCAGGTGTTTCGGAGATGTCCTACAGGGCAATGTTCACATGACGAAAACCACCGTCCAGACACATCGTCATTCCCTCGCCGCGCCAGCGGTGTAGAATCGGCCTATTCATCGCCAGACATCCCCCGGCGGGTTTATGAGCTCTGGCCAAGCACGTGGCGATCCCGCGCTGTCTTCGGCCCCATCCGTGCCAGCGGCAACCGACCTAGGGCACAAAGGACAAGAGAAGCTCACTTCCCTACTACGTGACCTGATATAGCCGCCAGGAGTGCTTCATGCCTGATTACCGTTCCAAGACCTCCACCCAGGGCCGCAACATGGCGGGTGCCCGTGCCCTCTGGCGCGCCACCGGGATGAAGGACGAAGACTTCAAGAAACCGATCATCGCCATCGCCAACTCGTTCACCCAGTTCGTCCCGGGCCACGTGCACCTGAAGGACCTGGGCCAACTGGTCGCCCGCGAGATCGAGCGCGCCGGTGGCGTGGCCAAGGAATTCAACACCATCGCGGTCGATGACGGCATCGCCATGGGCCACGACGGCATGCTGTACTCGCTGCCGAGCCGCGAGATCATCGCCGACGCCGTGGAGTACATGGTCAACGCCCACTGCGCCGACGCCATCGTGTGCATCTCCAACTGCGACAAGATCACCCCCGGCATGCTGATGGCCGCCCTGCGCCTGAACATCCCGGTGATCTTCGTTTCCGGCGGCCCGATGGAAGCCGGCAAGACCAAGCTGGCCAGCCACGGCCTGGACCTGGTCGACGCGATGGTCATCGCCGCCGACTCCAGCGCCTCCGACGAGAAGGTCGCCGAGTACGAGCGCAGCGCCTGCCCGACCTGCGGCTCGTGCTCCGGCATGTTCACCGCGAACTCGATGAACTGCCTGACCGAAGCCCTGGGCCTGGCCCTGCCGGGCAACGGTTCGACCCTGGCCACCCACGCCGACCGCGAGCAGCTGTTCCTCACCGCCGGCCGCACCATCGTCGAGCTGTGCAAGCGCTACTACCACGACAACGATGCCTCGGTGCTGCCGCGCAATATCGCCAACTTCAAGGCGTTCGAGAACGCCATGACGCTGGACATCGCCATGGGCGGCTCGACCAACACCATCCTGCACCTGCTGGCCGCGGCCCAGGAAGCCGAGGTGGACTTCGACCTGCGCGACATCGACCGTCTGTCGCGCAAGGTGCCGCAGCTGTGCAAGGTGGCGCCGAACATCCAGAAGTACCACATGGAGGACGTGCACCGCGCCGGCGGCATCATCAGCATCCTCGGCGAGCTGGCCCGCGGCGGCCTGCTGCACACCGACCTGCCGACCGTGCACAGCCCCAGCCTGGAAGAAGCCATCGCCAAGTGGGACATCACCCAGACCGATGACGAAGCCGTGCACACCTTCTTCAAGGCTGGCCCGGCAGGCATCCCGACCCAAGTGGCGTTCAGCCAGGCGACCCGCTGGGACACCCTGGACGACGACCGCGCCGAAGGCTGCATCCGCAGCGTCGAGCACGCCTACTCGCAGGAAGGCGGCCTGGCCGTGCTGTACGGCAACATCGCGCTGGACGGCTGCGTGGTGAAGACCGCCGGTGTCGACGAGTCGATCCATGTCTTCGAGGGCACCGCGAAGATCTTCGAAAGCCAGGACAGCGCCGTGCGCGGCATCCTCGCCGACGAGGTGAAGGCCGGTGACATCGTCATCATCCGCTACGAAGGCCCGAAAGGCGGCCCGGGCATGCAGGAAATGCTGTACCCGACCTCGTACCTGAAGTCCAAGGGCCTGGGCAAGGCCTGCGCCCTGCTCACCGACGGTCGCTTCTCCGGCGGCACCTCGGGCCTGTCGATCGGCCACGCCTCGCCGGAAGCGGCAGCGGGCGGCGCCATCGGCCTGGTGCAGGACGGCGACAAGGTGCTGATCGACATCCCGAACCGCTCGATCAACCTGTTGGTCAGCGACGAGGAACTGGCGGCGCGCCGTGTGGAGCAGGACAAGAAAGGCTGGAAACCGGTTGAAGCGCGTCCACGCAAAGTGACCACCGCGCTGAAAGCGTATGCCCTGCTGGCGACCAGTGCCGACAAGGGCGCGGTGCGTAACAAGGCGATGCTCGACGGGCTGTGAGGCCTGGTTGGGAAATGAAGAACCGGCGCTTTTTGCGCCGGTTTTTTTATGCCTGTTGCGGCCCTATCGCGCGGCAAGCCCGCGCCTACAGCGGCAGTGGTGACCTTGTAGGAGCGGGCCGGGCCCGCACAGCCAGTCCATCGCTTATTGAATCTGCTCCGGCGTCACGATCACCCAGTTCTTGTCCGCCGTCACCGGCAGCCCTTCGCGGGCCTGGGCCTCGGCATTGTGCTTGATCATTCCGTTCAACTGGTCCATGTACTTGGCCTTGCGGTTGATCCACAGGTGGATGCCGCCCTTGCCCACGTCCACGCCATGGAACTGCATGTAGCCATCACTGGTGGGGGTGTCGCCACCGACCAGCACCGGTTTCTTCCACTGGTCGATGTAGGTGAGGATGGCCGCCTGCTTGCCGGCCATCCAGGTCGCCGGGGTCCACAGGTAGGGCGTCAGCTCCAACCCCTCATTGGCTTTCGGGTCGTAGTGCCCGTCGGTCACCTGCTTGCGCGCGGTGGTCAGTTGGCCACTCTGGCGATCCTTGAGCAGCAGGCTCACGCCGATCACGTTCTCGGGCTTGACGTTGTAGCCGTACTTGGGGTCGGAGGCGACCATGCGCACCAGCTCCTCGGAGGCGGCGGAGATCACGTACACCTCGATGCCGTTCTCCATCAGCTTGTTGTACAGCTCGGCCTGCCCGGTGAAGACCTTCGGCGGCTGCACCTCGATGCGCTTGACCTGGTCACCTTCGTAATAGGTGCTGGGCACCGGCTTGCCGGAGGCCATCAACTCGTCCACCTGCACCTTCAGCTCCTTGAGGGTGAAGCCGGAAAACACTTGCGCCACCCAGGGGTAGCAGACCATGTCGTCTATTTCGCACAGGCGGTAGTAATAGCTGAACAGGCTCTCCTTGTGCTCGGCGGTGTCCTTGAACGGGATCAGCTTCAGCGACGGGTCGAGCTTGTCGCGGCTGAGCAGGCCCTTGTTCTCCATGAACGGCAGCAGCGACTCTTCGAGGTCGTAGCGGTAGCTGGTGTTGTCCATGTCGAAGACCGCGTAGTTACCCTTGTTGGCGTTCGCGGCAATCATCGCGTCAAGCTGCTTTGCAGCCTCCGCTGGCCAGTGCTTGAGTTCGGTGGCGGCCCAGGTGCTGGCGCTCAACAACAAGGCCAGCCCGCCGACCAGGGCTTTCGGAACGGACATCATGTGTGGTTCTCCCGAGAAGTGGTCGGTTAACGCTAGTCAAAGACTGTGACACGCCGTCATCCGAGAGCGACCTTGAAACACCCTACAACGTCGCGTTCATTGCCAAGCGCGACGCCGCCATATTCCATAAACGACTATCTAAATTCCCTTTAGGTATAAATTCGTTTGTTTTCAGACTGTTAGCATTTCCGTTCGCAATCGCTCAGCAGAAGCGATGCCCCTACTGTTTTCCTGGAGCTTCAATGAACCTGCCGCTTTCCCTCAACCTGCTGGCGTTCCTGGCCCTGCTGCTGGGCCTGGCGCAAACCGGCCGCACCGACTGGAGCCTGGCCAAGAAGGTCCTGCTGGGCCTGGTGCTGGGCGTGCTGTTCGGCCTTGTGCTGCACACGATCTATGGCGCCGGCCACCCGGTGCTCAAGGCCACCATCGCCTGGCTCGACCTGGTCGGCAACGGCTATGTCGGGTTGTTGCAGATGATCGTCATGCCGCTGATCTTCGCCTCGATCCTCAGCGCCGTGGCGCGCCTGCACAACGCCTCATCGCTGGGGCGGATCAGCGTGCTGAGCATTGGCACGCTGCTGCTGACCACCGCCATCGCCGCGCTGATCGGCATCGTCCTGACCAACCTGTTCGGCCTCAGTGCCGAAGGGCTGGTGGCCGGCGCCCAGGAGACCGCACGCCTGGCGACCATCAACAGCGACTACGCCGGCAAGGTCGCCGACCTCAACGTGCCGCAGTTGCTGCTGTCGTTCATCCCCAGCAACCCGGTGGGCGACCTGGCGCGGGCCAAGCCGACTTCGATCATCAGCGTGGTGATCTTCGCCGTGTTCCTGGGCCTGGCCGCGCTGCAGTTGATCAAGGATGACCAGGACAAAGGCCAGCGCGCGCTGTCGGCCATCGACACCCTGCAGGCCTGGGTGATGCGCCTGGTGCGCCTGGTGATGAAGCTCACCCCCTACGGCGTGCTGGCGCTGATGAGCAAGGTGGTGGCCAACTCCAACCTCGACGACATCCTCAAGCTGGGCAGCTTCGTGGTGGTGTCGTACCTCGGCCTGGGCCTGATGTTCGTGGTGCACGGGATCATCCTGGCGTTCACGGGTGTCAGCCCCCTGCGCTTTTTCCGCAAGGTCTGGCCGGTGCTGACCTTCGCCTTCACCAGCCGCTCCAGCGCCGCCAGCATTCCGCTGAACATCGAGGCGCAGACCCGGCGCCTGGGCGTGCCTCAGTCGATCGCCAGCTTCAGCGCCTCGTTCGGCGCGACCATCGGCCAGAACGGCTGCGCCGGGCTGTACCCGGCGATGCTGGCGGTGATGGTGGCCCCGGCGGTGGGCATCGACACCTTCGACCCGCTGTGGATCGCCACCCTGGTGGCCATCGTCACCCTGAGCTCGGCGGGTGTCGCCGGGGTCGGCGGTGGCGCGACCTTCGCTGCGCTGATCGTGCTGCCAGCCATGGGCTTGCCGGTGGAACTGGTGGCGCTGCTGATTTCGGTGGAGCCGTTGATCGACATGGGCCGCACGGCGCTGAACGTGAACGGGTCGATGACCGCCGGGGTGGTGACCAGCCAGTTGCTCAAGCAGACCGACCAGCAGGTGCTGGCCGACGATGAGCATGCGCAATTGAGCCATTCCTGAGGAATGGTTGGGGCCGCGCGGCGGCCCCAAGCAAGGTCAGGCCTTGTTCCAGACCTCGAAGTGGTAGGCAGGGCCTTCACCCTCGGGTGCTTGTGGCGCGCTCGAGGCCAACTGCCACTCGGCCTGGTCGAAGGCGGGGAACCACGCATCGCCCTTCGGCAACAACTCGACGCGGGTCAGGTACATGCGGCTGACCAACCCCTTCTCCAGCGCCTGCCCATACAACTGCGCGCCGCCGATCAGCATCAGCTCGTCGACGCCCTGCTCGCGCGCCCATTGTTCGGCGCGCACCAAGGCCTCTTCCAACGAAGCGAACACCTCGGCGCCGGCCAGCTCCAGCCCCGGCTGGCGGCTGACCACCAGGTTCAGCCGGCCCGGCAGCGGACGGCCGAGCGAGTCCCAGGTCTTGCGGCCCATGATGATCGGCTTGCCCAGGGTGGTGGCCTTGAAGTACTTGAAATCCCCCGGCAGGTGCCAGGGCATGGAGTTGTCGATGCCGATGACGCGGTTCTCGGCGAGGGCCGCGATCAGGCTGAGGGGGAGTGATGTCTTCATGCCGGCGAGGATAGCACCGGGCACGTGGGTTATGCTTCTGCCCTGACCCGTGCAATGGAATCGCTTGTGACTGCACCGACCGAACTGGACAAGCGCTGGCTCACCGAAGCGGTGCGCCTGCGTGAAGAACACGCCGGCCCCCTGGAGGACCAGGAAGCCAACCGCCGCGCCCGCCAGCAGGGTGGCGACTTGGCGGCGCGCCTGCAAAGCCGCGCCCTGTGGCTGGCCGAACGCGATGGCATGACGCAGGCCCTGCGCCACTGGAAGCAAGGCGCGCGCCTGGCGCTGCTGGCCCTGGCGATCGTCGCCGCGCTCAGCGGCGCCGGCCTGGGCCTGGCCGCCCTCGGCGATGGCCAGCGCCCGGTCAACGTGTTCTGGGCCCTGGGCAGTCTGCTGGGGCTGAACCTCTTGCTGCTGCTCGGCTGGGCGGTGGGCCTCTGCCTCGCCGGCGAACAGGGCGCGGCGCTGGGCCGTGTGTGGCTGTGGCTGAGCGAACGCCTGGCGCGCGACGCCCAGGCCGCGCACCTCGCACCCGCGCTGCTGGTGCTGCTGCAACGCCAGCGCCTGAGCCGCTGGTTGCTCGGCCTGCTGGTGCATGGCCTGTGGCTGCTGGCGATGCTCGCGGCGCTGGGCATGCTGCTGGCGCTGCTGGCCGCGCGGCGCTACGGCTTCGTCTGGGAAACCACCCTGCTCGCCGCCGCCCCCTTCATCACCCTGACCAACACCCTGGGCGCCCTGCCCTCGCTGCTCGGCTTCGCCGTGCCGGACGAAGCGATGATCCGCGCCAGCGGCGCTACCCTGCCGGTGCTCGACGGTGCACGTCAGGCCTGGGCCAGTTGGCTGCTCGGCGTGGTGCTGGTGTACGGCCTGCTGCCACGCCTGCTGCTCGCCGCCCTGTGTCTGTGGCGCTGGCACCAGGGCCGCGCGCGCCTGGCGCTGGATGTGAGCCTGCCCGGCTATGCCCAACTGCGCGACACCTTGATGCCGCGCAGCGAACGCCTCGGCGTGCAGGACGCCGCGCCGGACGCCCTGCCGCGCTTCCAGGCCGGGCAGTTGGAAAGCGGCAGCAGCGGCGCCCTGCTGGTCGGCCTGGAACTGGACGACCAGCGCCCCTGGCCCCCGGCCCTGCCGAAGGCCGTCACCCATGCCGGCGTGCTCGACAGCCGCGAGTCGCGCAACAAGCTGCTCGAACAACTCGGCCGCTTTCCCCCGGCGCGCCTGGCCATCGCCTGCGACCCACGCCGCTCACCGGACCGTGGCAGCCTGGCGCTGCTCGCCGAGCTGGCGCGCAATGCCGGCGCCACGCGTGTCTGGCTGCTCCAGGGCCTGCCCGGCCAGGCGTTGGACGCCGCACGCCTGGGCGACTGGCACGATGCCCTCGACCGCCTCGGCCTGACCCACGCCGACACCTCGCCCCTGACCTGGCTGGAGCACGGTCATGACTGAGCCACTGAAACTGGCCGTGGTTGGCCACACCAACGTCGGCAAGACCTCGCTGCTGCGCACCCTGACCCGTGACGTCGGCTTCGGCGAAGTCTCCCACCGCCCCAGCACCACCCGCCACGTGGAGGGCGCGCGGCTGTCGGTGGACGGCCAGCCGCTGCTGGAGCTCTACGACACCCCGGGCCTTGAAGACGCCATCGCCCTGCTCGACTACCTGGAACGCCTGGAGCGCCCTGGCGAGCGCCTCGACGGCCCGGCGCGGCTGGAGCGCTTCCTCCAGGGCAGCGAGGCGCGCCAGCGCTTCGAGCAGGAAGCCAAGGTGCTGCGTCAACTGCTGGCGAGCAATGCCGGACTCTACGTGATCGACGCCCGCGAGCCGGTGCTGGCCAAGTACCGCGACGAGCTGGAGGTGCTGGCCGGTTGCGGCAAGCCGCTGCTGCCGGTGCTGAACTTCGTCGCCAGCCACCAGCACCGCGAGCCGGAGTGGCGCGAGGCCCTGGCACGCCTGGGCCTGCACGCGCTGGTGCGGTTCGACAGCGTGGCCCCGCCGGAGGACGGCGAACGCCGCCTTTACGAAAGCCTGGCCCTGCTGCTGGAGGACGCACGCCCAGCCTTGCAACGGTTGATCGACGACCAGCAGGCCCAGCGCCTGGCCCGCCAGCACAGCGGCAAGCGCCTGATCGCCGAGTTGCTGCTCGACTGCGCCGCCTGCCGGCGCAGTGTCGAGGCCGAGCCTGCCGCCGAAGCCCGCGCCATCGAGGCCCTGCGCCAGGACGTGCGCCAGTGCGAGCAGCGCTGCGTCGAGGCGCTGCTCAAGCTCTACGCCTTCCGCCGCGAGGACGCCAAGGCCGGCGACCTGCCGCTGCTCGATGGCCGCTGGGGCGACGACCTGTTCAACCCCGAAACCTTGAAGCTGCTGGGTGTGCGCCTGGGCAGCGGTGTGGCGGCGGGGGCGGCGGCAGGGGCGGGGGTCGACCTGCTGGTCGGCGGCCTGACCCTCGGCGCCGCCGCCCTGGCCGGGGCGATCGCCGGTGGCGCATTGCAGACCGCGCGCAACTATGGCGCGCGGCTGATGGGCAAGCTCAAGGGCCAGCGCGAGCTGACCGTGGACGACAACGTGCTGCGCCTGCTTGCGTTGCGCCAGCAGCAGCTGATGGTGGCGCTGGACGGTCGCGGCCACGCGGCGCAAGACAGCATTCGCCTGGGCGAGCCGGAGGAAAAGGCTTGGCGCGAAGGCAAGCTGCCGGAGGCGCTGGGCAAGGCGCGGGCGCATCCGCAGTGGTCGACGCTCAACCCCGGGGCGCAGGTGAACCAAGCGCAGCGCCAGGAGCAATTGGACGCGCTGTTGACGCAGCTGTAGCCCCTCTCGCGGGGCAAGCCCGCGATGGCGCCACTGCCTGCGTCAATCAGGAATCCGCAACACTTGCCCTGGGTAGATCTTGTCCGGGTGCTTGAGCATCGGCTTGTTGGCCTGGAAGATCTTGTCGTATTGGTTCGCATCGCCATACGCGGCCTTGGCGATGGCACTGAGGGTATCCCCCGACTTCACGGTGACGAACCGCGCCGCCTGGGCCACCGGCCCGGTCACGGTGATCTGGTCGTCGACCGACGCCACCCCGGCGATGTTGCCGGCGGCGAGGATGATCTTCTCCTTCTCTTCCTGGCTGGCCACCTCGCCCTTCAGGATGACCTTGTCGCCTTCCACCGTGGCGCTGATGTTCGGATTGCCCAGGCCGACAACCTCCACATGCTTCTTCAACTGCTCCTCGGCGTTGGCGTTGCCGGGGGTCAGCAGGTCGATCAACTTCTCGCCGGCTTCCTTCACGAAACTGAACAGGCTCATGACGTGCTCCTTGTTGATGTGTCCTCGGAACCCACGAGTCTAGGCCAGGATTACCCTCCCCGCCCCGGCCGCCCATCGATGCGCTCTATCACGGCATAGACCCTAGCGATTAGACGCCGCAGCCCCGCGAGCCTAGGCTTGTGCAGGTAAAAAGCCGCCGGAATTGCGCCTCGATGAACAGCAAGCCACCGGTCTGCGCGGCGCCCACTTCCCTGGCGCTGCCTGACGCCAGCAACACCTACGAGTACGTCCAGCTCACCGACCAGGCGAGCGACAGCACGCCCCTGGCCGAAGAAGTGGCCCTGGCCATCGTCTACAACGGCCTGAACCAGGCGGTGATGCTGGTCAGCCCCACCGACCTGGAAGACTTCGCGGTGGGCTTCAGCGTCGGCAGTGGCATCGTCGCCAGCCTCGCTGAAATCTACGACGTGAAGCTCTCCGGCAGCGGTTCGGCGCTGTACGCCGACCTGCAGATCTCCAGCCGCGCCTTCTGGAACCTCAAGGACCAGCGCCGCCAGCTGGCCGGCACCAGTGGCTGCGGCCTGTGCGGCGTGGAGGCCCTGGAGCAGGCCCTGCCGGAACTGAGCGTGTTGCCGGGCGCGCCCTTGCCGCCGGCGCACTGGCTGAATGACCTGCGCCAGCGCATCGATGCGTTCCAGCCCCTTGGCCAGCACTGTGGCGCGGTGCATGCAGCACTGTTCATGGACCGCCACGGCGAGCTGCTGCTGGGCCGCGAAGACATCGGCCGGCACAACGCCCTGGACAAGCTGATCGGCGCCCTGCTGCGCCGCGCCATCGACACCGACGGCGGCCTGGCCATCGTCACCAGCCGTTGCAGCCTGGAACTGATCCAGAAGGTGCTGCGCGCCGGCATCCAGACCCTGGTCAGCCTGTCCGCGCCCACCGGCCTTGCCCTGCAATGGGCGCGCAAGCACAACCTCAACCTCATCCACTTGCCCAAGCACAGCGCACCTCGGGTGTTCAGCCCTGCGTCGGAGTAGCACAGCCGTGACCTCGTTCGAAAAACTTCCCGACAACGCCCCCGCCTCCACACCCCGCTACAAGCCCTACCCCGGCCCTGCCGGCGGCTGGGGCGCGCTGCGCAGCGTGGCGAAAGCCTGGGTCGGCAGCGACAACGCGCTGAAGAACATCCGCGCCCTGCTCAAGACCAACCAGAACGGCGGCTTCGACTGCCCCGGCTGCGCCTGGGGCGACTCGCCGGAAAGCGGCATGGTCAAGTTCTGCGAGAACGGCGCCAAGGCGGTCAACTGGGAAGCCACCAAGCGCCGCGTCGACGCCGCCTTCTTCGCCCGCTACAGCGTCAGTGCGCTGCTCGAGCAGAGCGACTACTGGCTCGAGTACCAGGGGCGGCTGACCGAACCGATGGTCTACGACCCGGCCAGCGACCGCTACAAGCCGATCGACTGGGAGGCCGCCTTCGCCTTGATCGCCCAGCACCTGAACGCGCTGGAGTCGCCCGACCAGGCCGAGTTCTATACCTCCGGCCGGGCCAGCAACGAGGCGGCGTTCCTCTACCAGCTGTTCGTGCGCGCCTATGGCACCAACAACTTCCCCGACTGCTCGAACATGTGCCACGAGGCCAGTGGCGTGGCCCTGGGCCAGAGCGTCGGCGTGGGCAAGGGCACGGTCACCTACGATGACTTCGAGCACGCCGACGCGATCTTCGTCTGGGGCCAGAACCCTGGCACCAACCACCCACGCATGCTCGACCCGCTGCGCGACGCAGTGAAGCGCGGCGCCCAGGTGGTGTGCGTCAACCCGCTCAAGGAGCGTGGCCTGGAGCGCTTCCAGCACCCGCAGAACCCGCTGGAGATGCTCACCAACACCGACCGCCCGACCAACACCGCGTTCTTCCGCCCGGCCCTGGGCGGCGACATGGCACTGCTGCGCGGCATGGCCAAGTTCCTCCTGCAATGGGAGCGCGAGGCCCAGGCCAAGGGCGAGCCGGCGGTGTTCGACCACGTGTTCATCGCCGAGCACGGCCATGGCGTCGATGAGTACCTGGCCGTGGTCGATGCCACGCCATGGGAGCGGATCCTCGAACAGTCCGGCCTGCAGATGGCCGATATCGAGCTGGCCGCGCGCATGTACTGCCGTGGCAAGCGGGTGATCATGTGCTGGGCGATGGGCATCACCCAGCACCGCCATTCGGTGCCGACCATCCAGGAAATCGTCAACCTGATGCTGCTGCGCGGCAACGTCGGCGTGCCCGGTGCAGGCCTGTGCCCGGTGCGCGGTCACAGCAACGTGCAAGGCGACCGCACCATGGGCATCAACGAGCGCCCACCGGCGTTCCTGCTCGATGCCATCGAAAAGCGCTTCGGCTTCCCGGTGCCGCGCCACAACGGCCACAACACCGTCGAGGCGATCCACGCCATGCTCGAAGGCCGCGCCAAGGTGTTCATCGGCCTGGGCGGCAACTTCGCCCAGGCGACCCCGGACACCGAGCGCACCGCCCAGGCCCTGCGCAACTGCGCGCTGACCGTGCACATCAGCACCAAGCTCAACCGCAGCCACCTGATCCACGGCCAGCAGGCGTTGATTCTGCCGTGCCTGGGTCGCACCGACATCGACCTGCAGGCCGACGGCCCGCAGGCGGTGACGGTGGAAGACTCGTTCAGCATGGTCCACGCCTCCAACGGCCAGTTGCGCCCACTGTCCAAGCAGATGCGCTCGGAGCCTGCAGTGGTCGCCGGCATTGCCGCCGCTACGCTGGGCGCGCAACCGGTGGACTGGCACTGGGTGGTGGCCGACTACGACCGCATTCGCGACCTGATCGCCGACACCATCCCGGGCTTCACCGACTTCAACCAGCGCCTGAACCTGCCGGGTGGCTTCTACCTGGGCAACAGCGCCGGCAGCCGTCAGTGGAAGACCACCAGCGGCCGCGCCAACTTCAAGCCCAACCTGCTGCCCGACAGCCTGCTGGACGAGCGCGTGCGCGCCAGCGGCCAACTGCCGGACCTGATCCTGCAATCGATGCGCTCGCACGACCAGTACAACACCACCATCTACGGCCTGGACGACCGCTACCGCGGTGTACGCGGCCAGCGCGAGGTGCTGTTCGTCAACGAGGCCGACATCATTCGCCTGGGCTTCCAACCGGGGCAGAAGGTCGACATCGTCTCGCTGTGGGGCGATGAGCACGAGCGTCGGGTGCACGGTTTCACCCTGCTGGCGTTCGACATTCCGGCGGGGCAGGCGGCGGCCTATTACCCCGAGGTGAACCCGCTGGTGCCGCTGGAGAGCATCGGCCACGGCAGCCACACGCCAACCTCGAAGTTCATTGCGATCAAGCTGGAAGCGGCGCGGGGGGATGGGCGGATCATCTGACATCGGCCACCCCGCGATGGGGCCCGCCACAACGAAAAAGCCCCGGCCAAACGGCCGGGGCTTTTCTGTCTCAAGTAGCCTAAGACCTACAAAAATAGGAAAAGTTTCACAACAAAATCAGCAACTTAGCAAATTGTGTACAACTCGTGCCAATCGTCGGATTTCCATTGCCAGCCGCCTCGCCGAGCCTCAAATTCGCGTCGTCTTCCCTCTGAGGCTCTCTTGATGAAGAAGTACTCCTCGATTCTGTTGTTGTCTTTCGGCCTGCTCAGCGGCGTTGCCATGGCAGGCGGCACCACCGAGGCCGGCATTGGCGGCGCATTGGGTGGGGTACTCGGCTCGGTGGTCGGCCAGTCCATCGGCGGTAGCACCGGCTCGGCGATCGGCGCGGGCCTGGGCGGCGCCGCAGGCAGCGCGGTCGGTGCCGACAAGCGCCAGCGTGGCGAAGCCGCCATCGGTGGCGCCTTGGGTGCGGCCGGCGGCAACGTGATCGGTCGCCAGGTCGGCGGTACCACCGGTAGCTACATCGGCGCCGCCGCTGGCGGTGGCGCAGGTGGTGCGCTGGGCAACTACATGGGCAACAAGGCCGACGATGACGAACGCCGTGAACGCCGCTACAACCGTGGCTACGACGACCGCCGCCACTGGGACCGTGGCAATCATTACGGCCACCGCAAGCACAAGCGCCACTGGCGCCACTGATCGGCCCACACGGCTTACGTCGCACACCTAAGGCCCCGCCCGACCCGGCGGGGCCTTTTGCATGCCGGCAAAGCCTGAGGATTAGGGGTGGCCCCGATATGGAGGCAAGTTGCCACTAGTTATCATCCCCTATATCCACAATCACACGCGGGACGCAGGGAATGCGCACGATCATCGTCGATCCAACAGGACGGCCCGGGCACCTGAAGGCTGCCGGATGACCGCTGCCGTACGCCCTCCTCTGCTCAACGACGCCAACTTCCAGCGCCTGCGCGACAGGGTCGTCCATGCCACCGGCGTGCACCTGGCGCACGACCGCCGCACGCTGATCGCCAGCCGCCTGCACAAACGCCTGCGCGCCCTGCGCCTGGCGGACTTCGATAGCTACCTCGACCTGCTCGACAGCGACCCGCTCCATAACGAACAACAACACCTGCTAGGCCTGCTGATCGCCCACGACTCCTATTTCTTCCGGGAACACCGTCACTTCGAATTCCTCGCCCGCTGGCTGCCTGGCCTGGGCCACCCTCCGCGCCTGTGGAGCGCCGCCTGCGCCAGCGGTGAAGAAGCCTGGAGCCTGGCCATGGTCTGCGCCGAACACGCCCCATACGCGGGCTGGGAGGTGCTGGCCAGCGATTGCAACGGGGCACTGTTGCAGCAGGCCAACGTCGGCGTCTACGACATCGCACAGGCGCGTTACTTCCCCGACGGTTGGCTCGGCCGCCACTGCCTGTGCGGTGTCGACGACATGGCCGGCCGTCTGCGCATCGCCCCGGCGCTGCGCGAACAGGTACGCTTCGAGACGATCAACCTGATCCACCCATTGCCCACGGCACTGGGCGCGTTCGATGTCATCGTCCTGCGCAACCTGCTCGCCAGCTTCACCGAGCGACACCGGGCCGATGTGCTGCGGCGCGTGGTCCTGCACTTGCGCCCGGGGGGCGTGCTGGTGATCGGCCACAGCGAAAGCATCCACGGGCTGGACCTGCCGCTGCGCCCACTACTGCCGTCGGTATTCGAACGCCTATGATGAACAGCACTGCCGCACTGACCGGCAGACAAGGACTGATCGCGCGCCCGCGCGGCAGTGCGCTTCCGGACCGAGCAGGCCTGCCGCCCCACTTCCCTAGCGAAACAGGCCTTGAACCATGCCCTGCCGAATCCTGCTTGCCGACGACTCGCCTCTTTTCCGCGCCGGCCTGCGCGCCTTGCTCGAACAAAAGAAAGACTACGCCGTGGTGGGGGACACCAGTGACGGCATGAGCGCCGTGGCGATGGCGGAAAAGCTCAAGCCGGACATCATCGTGCTGGACATGAACAGCGACGCCCTGGATTGCCAGCAGGTGTTGCAGGAGCTGTTCATCCGCGCCCCGGCCACCCGTGTGCTGATGTTCTCCGCGCGCTCCGAACTGGAACACGTGATGAGCTGCCTGCAACTCGGCGCCCAGGGTTTCCTGCTCAAGAACGCCAGCGTCGCTGAGCTCGAACAGGCGTTGCAGGCACTGCGGGGCGGCGGCCAGTACCTGTCGTCGGCGGTGCTGCCCCTAGTTATCAGCCAGGCCCTCAAGCACAACCGCAAGCGCCCGGTAGGCAACGTGCAGGTGCCGCTGACCACACGCCAACTGGAAATCCTGCGCCTGATCGCCCGTGGCGAGAGCACCCGCTCGATCGCCGACGGTCTGGGCCTGAGCATCAAGACCATCGAGGCGCACCGCTCGCAGATCATGCACCGCCTGCAGATCCACGACGTGCCCGGCCTGGTGCTGTTCGCCGTGCGCGAGGGGATCATCCGCCTCAACGATTGAGCGACAGCCCCGCCAGAATCAACTGCAGCGCCTCGGGCAACTGCGCTGGTCGGCCACTGGCGCGCTCGACGAACACCTGAACCACCGTACCCGCCGCACAAGCCTGCGGCTCGCCGGGGCGGAACAGCGCCAGGCGGTACTCCACCGTGCTGCCGGCCAGGCGCGCTACGCCCAGGCCCACTTCGAGCACGTCTGGGAAGCCCGGCAGCGCATAGAAATCCGCCGCCGAACTGACCACGAAGCCGGCCAGCGCACCGTCACGCAGGTCCAGCTCGGCCTGTTCGACCAGGAAGGCCTGGATGGCGGTCTCGAAATAGCCGTGCACGGTGGCGCCGGCCAAGTGGCCGTTGAGGTCGTTGTCCTGGGGGCGGGTGAGGATGGGGTGGAAGTGCTGGAAGGCCGGGCGTTCTAGAGATTCGCTCATGGGCTGTGCTCAGTTCATCGGAGGGATTGTGTAAGTGAATCAGAAATCCCCGGACTCGGGGCGCACATACCGACGCAATCGCGGGGCCAGCAGCGCCAGCCCCCCCTTCCAGACAAACGAAAAAGCCGCCCCGAGGGGCGGCTTCGTCATCCGAACCGGCGACCGCTTAGAGCTGCGGGCCAGCGGCCTTGATGGCGTCGGAAACGTCGAACTTCTTGAAGTTCTCGGTGAACAGCTTGGCCAGGCCCTTGGCGGCTTCGTCGTAGGCGGCCTTGTCAGCCCAGGTGTTGCGCGGGTTGAGCAGCTCGGTCTCGACACCCGGCACGGCCTTCGGCACGTCCAGGTTGATGATGTCCAGGTGCTCGGTTTCGGCACCGACCAACGCGCCGCTCTGGATCGCGGCGATCACGCCACGGGTGGTCGGGATGCTGAAGCGCTTGCCGACACCGTAGCCACCGCCGGTCCAGCCGGTGTTGACCAGGTAGACCTTCGAGCCGAAGCCGTTGATGCGCTTGATCAGCAACTCGGCGTACTCGCCAGCCGGACGCGGGAAGAACGGCGCGCCGAAGCAGGTGGAGAAGGTCGACTTGATGCCGCCGCCCGAACCCATTTCGGTGGAACCGACCAGCGCGGTGTAACCGGACAGGAAGTGGTACGCGGCCTGCTCGTTGTTCAGGATCGACACCGGAGGCAATACGCCGGTCAGGTCGCAGGTCAGGAAGATGACCGCGTTCGGCTCACCACCCAGGTTGGCTTCGGCACGCTTGGCGACGTGCTCCAGCGGGTAGGCGGCGCGGCTGTTCTGGGTCAGGCTGACATCGGCGTAGTCGGCGTGCTGGTTGGCGTCGAGAACGACGTTCTCCAGTACCGCGCCGTGCTTGATGGATTTCCAGATGACCGGCTCGTTCTTCTCGGACAGGTCGATGCACTTGGCGTAGCAGCCGCCTTCCATGTTGAACACGACGCCCTCGCCCCAACCGTGCTCGTCGTCACCGATCAGGTAGCGGCTCTCGTCGGCCGACAGGGTGGTCTTGCCAGTGCCGGACAGGCCGAAGAACAGGGTCACGTCGCCCTCTTCACCGATGTTGGCGGCGCAGTGCATCGGCAGCACGTCGGCGGCAGGCAGCAGGAAGTTCTGCACCGAGAACATGGCTTTCTTCATTTCACCGGCGTAGCGCATGCCGGCGATCAGCACCTTCTTCTGGGCGAAGTTGAGAATCACGCAACCGTCGGAGTTGGTGCCGTCACGCTCTGGATCACAGATGTAGTTGGCGACGTTGAGGATCTGCCACTGCTCACGGCCGGCCGGGTTGAACTGGCCTTTCTCCGGGTTGATGAACAGGCAACGGCCGAACAGGTTCTGCCAGGCGGTCTGGGTGGTCATCTTGACCGGCAGGTAGTGCTCGGCAGCGGCCCCTACGTGCACGTAGGACACGAAGTGATCCTGGGCGTTGTTGAACGCCTCGACGCGCGCCCACAGGGCATCGAACTTGTCGGCCGGGAACTTGCGGTTGATCGGGCCCCAGGCAATGGCGTCCTGGGTGGACGGTTCTTCGACGATGAAACGGTCAACAGGCGAACGACCGGTACGGTGGCCGGTTTCGACGACCAGTGCGCCAGTATCGGCCAGCACGCCTTCACCGCGGGACAGCGCTTCTTTTACCAGCTCATCGACGGTCAGGTCGGTGTACACGGTGTTGTTGGCTTGCGTCATGAGATACCCCATCCGGCCCGAGGCCGAGTGCTCCAAACGTTTTGTAGTTGCTTGTCTAAAACTACTACAGCGAAAAAAGTGGCCGGATTATGCCAGAAACGCCCAAAAAAAGTAGGCCCCTCCTGTCGTAACTGCGCTTTCGCGCGATTAGACAGGAAAATCTCCTGTAGTGAAGCGTTTCAGTGAAGAGTTTCCGACGCTTCGTCCGTGCCACCACCAGCGAACAATTGCGCCACGTCGTTGGCATCGAAGAAATAACGCTCGTTGCAGAACTGGCAGTCGATCTCCACCGTGCCGCCGCATTCCGCCACCAACGCCTTCGCATCGTGCTCGCCAAGACTGACCAATGCGTTGCCGGAACGTTCGCGTGAGCAACTGCAGTGGAAACGCAGGGGCTGGATATCGAACAGGCGCACGGCATCTTCGTGATAAAGGCGGTGCAGCAGTGTTTCGTTGTCCAGTGCCCACTCTTCTGGCTTGAGGGTACCGGCCAGGGCGACCACGTGCTGCCAGCTTTCTTCGCGCTCTTCGTCGTCCGGCTGACGGTCGCGTGGCAGTTGCTGCAACAGCAGGCCACGGGCCTTGCCGTCCTTGGCGTCGAGCCAGAAACGGGTGTTCAGCTGCTGCGACTGCACGAAATAGTTGGTGAAGCATTCAGACAGGTTTGCGCCGTCAAGTTCCACGGTGCCTTGATACCGCTGGCCTTTGACCGGGTCGATGGTCAGGGTCAGGTGGCCGCCGGGCATCAGTTGCTCCAGCGTCGCAGCGGCGGGAATCTGTTCTGCCTCGTAACGCGCCATGCCACGGATTTCGCGCTCACCGGAGCATTCCACCATCAGCAAGGGAATCGGCCCTTGCGAACGCGCCTGCAGAATCAGCAAGCCGTCGAACTTGAGCGCGCCGACCAACAACGCGGTCGCCGCCATGAGCTCGCCAAGCAGCTCGGCGACCGGTTGCGGGTAGGGATGACGAGCCAGCACATCGGCGTAGCTGCGATCTAGCGCCACCCACTCGCCGCGCACATCGCGCTCGTCGAAGATGAAACGTTGGGTGAAATCGGTATCAGGTAAATCGCTCATGGCTTCTGGCTATCTGAAAAATGCTGAAGGAATGACAAAATGTTGCAAGAGCCTGAGAAGGCCTTCGCAGAGCGTATTACCGCGCTCACATTTCGCTGCATGCAATAGAGGTAGTTTATGGAGAATCGACCACTGTTCCAACACAAGTGGTCCTGGGGACCTTTGACAGCCTGCACCCTGCTGCCCCTTGCCTTACTGTGTTTCTGGTTATGGCCGTTTGGCCAGATCCTGTGCCTGACTTTCGACGAGTGGCTGTTCCACAGCCTCAACGGCCCGTTGGCCGACAACAGCGCCTGGCGCTATGTGTGGACACTCGGCAGCCTGCGCCCCTTCGACATCGTCGTCGGCCTGGTGCTGCTCAGCCTGCTGATCCGCGGCGACTGGGTGTTCGAGGCCTGCCAGGTGCGCCGGGCGCTGTTCGGCTTTCTCGTCAGCCTGATCCTCTTAGTGGTGGTGCGCGCGCTGTTTTCCAAGTGGGTGGATGCATCGGGGTGGCAACACGACAGCCCGTCGATGGTGTTCGAGGACGCCATTCGCCTGAGCAATTACTACCCACAGCTGGAGGCCCACTGGGAGCTGAAGGACCGCTCCAGCAAGAGCTTCCCCGGTGACCATGCCTCGGTGCTGCTGCTCTGGGCGCTGTTCATGGGGATGTTCAGCCGGCGCGCAGTGCAGAAGCTGGTGATCTGGGGGCTGGCCGGGCTGTTCATGCTTCCACGGCTAGTGGCGGGCGCACACTGGGGTCAGGACGACTACATCGGTGGCCTGGGCATGGCGCTGCTGGCGCTGGGCTGGACCGTGCATACGCCGCTGGCGGCACGGGCCAGTTCGGCGCTGGTGCGCTGGACCGAGCCCTTGTTCGGCATGCTAGAGAAGGTGCCGCTGGCCGGGCGCTTGAGCGTGATCCGCAGGCACTGATCGATACAGGGGCTGCCACGCAGCCCTACGCCTCGTAGCTGCCCTGCAACTGATGAATCTGCCGCCGCTGCTTCTTGGTCGGACGCCCGTCGGTGGTCACCCCCATGGCGCCGGCCTTGCGCAGCTCGGCCGCCTGTTCGCGGCGGCGCACGCTGTCCTCGGTCTCTTCGTACAGCGCCTGCGCCTGCGGCGCGCCCCGCCGCACCACCGACAGCGCCTTGACCACCACGGTGCGTTCGTCGAACCCGGTGCGCAGCACGAACTCATCCCCTAACCGCGGCTCCTTGCCCGGCTTGCAGCGCTCGCCACGGCAATGCACCTTGCCACTTTCGATGGCCGCCTTGGCCAGGGCCCGGGTCTTGTAGAAGCGCGCCGCCCAGAGCCATTTGTCCAAGCGTACCTTGTCGTCTTCGTCAGACTTGCCTGCCATACCCTTCCCTCGAATTCTGTCTTTAACGGAACTGTACTACCGTAACTGGCGGATGCAAAAAGTCCGCGCCGTGCTTACAGTTCACCACCTCATTCGCAGGGTGTGCTTCGTGAAAACATTTGACCATCTGACAGTGATTGGCCTGCGCGAGTGGGTCGCCCTGCCCGACCTCGGCCTGGCCGGGCTGCGCGCGAAGATCGACACCGGCGCCAGCACCTCCAGCCTGCACGCCACGGAGGTCGAGACCTTCGAGCGCGACGGCCAACCCTGGGTGCGCTTCACCGCCCACCTGGGCTCGGTGGTGCAACTGCGCCACCGACGCTGCGAGGCGCCACTGGTGACCATGAAGACCATCAAGAGCTCCAACGGCCAGGCCCAGACCCGCTACGTGATCCGCACGCCACTGGCGCTGGGCGACCGGGTGTGGGAGGTGGAGTTCACCCTGGCCTGTCGCAAGAACATGCGCTATCGCCTGCTGCTCGGCTCCAAGGCGCTGATCCATGGCCAGTTGGTGGTCAACCCGGGCCTGAAGTACGTCCAGGACAAACCGGCCTTCCCGGCCACCCTTTCCCCTGTCACAGGTGCTGCATGAAGATCGCCATCCTGTCGCGCAACCCGCGCCTGTATTCCACCCGCCGCCTGGTCGAGGCCGGTACCCAGCGCGGCCACGAAATGGTGGTGATCGACACCCTGCGCGCCTACATGAACATCGCCAGCCACAAGCCGCAGATCCACTACCGCGGCAAGCCGCTGGAGGGCTTCGATGCCGTGATCCCGCGTATCGGCGCCTCGGTGACCTTCTATGGCTGCGCGGTGCTGCGCCAGTTCGAGATGATGGGCGTGTACCCACTCAACGAATCGGTGGCCATCGCCCGCTCGCGTGACAAGCTGCGTTCGCTGCAACTGCTGTCACGGCGCGGCATCGGCCTGCCGATCACCGGCTTCGCCCACTCTCCGGACGACATCCCCGACCTGATCCAGATGGTCAACGGCGCACCGCTGGTGATCAAGGTGCTCGAAGGCACCCAGGGCATTGGCGTGGTGCTGTGCGAAACCACCAAGGCGGCCGAATCGGTGATCGAGGCGTTCATGGGGCTCAAGCAGAACATCATGGTTCAGGAGTACATCAAGGAAGCCGGCGGCGCCGACATTCGCTGCTTCGTGGTCGGCGACAAGGTCATCGCGTCGATGAAACGCCAGGCCAAGCCGGGTGAGTTCCGCTCCAACCTGCACCGGGGCGGGGTGGCCAGCCTGATCAAGATCACCCCCGAAGAACGCATGACCGCCATTCGCGCGGCCAAGGTGATGGGGCTGAGCGTGGCCGGTGTGGATATCCTGCGCTCCAATCACGGGCCACTGGTGATGGAGGTGAATTCCTCGCCGGGGCTGGAGGGGATCGAGGTCACCACCAGCAAGGACGTGGCCGGGATGATCATCGAGCACCTGGAGAAGAATGGCGGGCCGAACCAGACGCGGACCAAAGGCAAAGGCTGAAAAACGCCACCGCGCCCAGTCGGCGCGGCGGCAGCATTGGCGTCACACGGCGTCGCGCGGCAGCAACAGCCCAAGCGGCAAGCGTACCCGCGCCTCGATCCCGCCACCGGACCGATTACGCAGTTCGACATTGCCGCCATGCTGCGCGGCAATGCGCTTGACGATCGCCAAACCCAGCCCGGTGCCCTTGCCCCCACGCGCGCGGTCGCCGCGGATGAACGGGTTGAAGATGGTTTCCAGTTCCGATTCGTCGATCCCCGTGCCACGGTCGAGCACGCTGAGCACCACGTACGGCGCGCCCTGCTCACCGGACACATAAGCCGCCACCTCGACGCCCTTGCCCGCATGGTGCAGCGCATTGCCGATCAGGTTGCCGAGCATGCGCTTGAGCGACACCCGCCGCAGCGGGAACGGTGGAATCGGCTCCAGGCACAGGCGCACACGCTCCTGCGGCTGGTTGTAGGGCGCCACGACCTCGCGGATCAGGTCGCCCAGGTCGACCTCCTCCACCGGCTCGTCACGGCCATCGCGGATGAACGCCAGGAACTGGTCGAGAATCGCGTCCATGTCTTCGATATCGCGGACCATATCGTCGGTCAGGTCGTGGTCGCTGGCCATCAGCGACAGCGAAAGACGCAGGCGGGTGAGCGGTGTGCGCAGGTCGTGGGATACCCCCGCCAGCATCAGCTCGCGCTCGCGCCCGGCCTGCTCGACGTCCTCGGCCATCTGGTTGAAAGCGCGGTACACCTCGGTCATCTCGCTGGGGGTGTCGCTGATCGGCAGGCGCACGCTGCGCCCCTGACCCAGCTGCCGGGCGGCGAATACCAGGCGCTTGAGCGGCTGGTTGAGCTGGCGCACGAAGATCCACGCCGAGGCGGTGGACAACAGGCCGATGGCCAGGAACCAACCCAGCACATTCCAGATTTTCTGCCCGCGCAGCGGGTGCGGATACAGCGGCACCTTCAGCCAGCCCGGGCCCAGGCTTGGCGCGTTGACCCACAGCGCCGGCGGCGCGTGCACGCGCAGGCGCACCTCGGTGTCCTCGCCCAGTTCGGCCTGCATCTGGCGCTGGTAGATCTCGCTGTAGGGCCAGTGCTGCTCGCCTTCCGGCACGCCCGAGCCGGTCACGCGGATCAACCCTGCCGCCTCGGCGATCTTGTCGCGGTTTTCCTCGTCCGCCGCCCAGTAGGCGCGCAGGGTCAGCGCCACGCCGTGACTGTATTGGCGGTCGACCAGGACATCCTCGTTCATCAGCAGGTACACCAGGGTCAGCGCCTTGGAGAACAGGACGACGATCAGCACCAGCCACAGTGTGCGGGCGAAGAAGCTTTGCGGGAACCAGAGAGGCGTTTTCATTCAGGGCAACTGCACGATGCGGGTAGCGAATGGGTAATACCGAGAACCGTAGACGCAAACAGGGCGACCCAACCGGGTCGCCCTGTCGCGCGTTGGCGCCGGCTCACTTGCCGGCGTTTCCGTCCGGCACGAAGACGTACCCCACGCCCCAGACTGTCTGGATATAGCGCGGTTTGGACGGGTCGGGTTCGATCATCCGGCGCAGGCGCGAGATCTGCACGTCGATGGAACGCTCCAGCGCATCCCACTCCCGGCCACGGGCCAGGTTCATCAGCTTGTCGCGGGTCAGCGGTTCACGGGCGTGCATGACCAGGGCCTTGAGCACAGCGAACTCACCGGTGGTGAGCATGTGCACTTCCTCGCCACGCTTGAGTTCGCGGGTAGCCAGCGACAGCTCGTAGTCGCCGAAGGTGACGGTCTCGTCTTCGCTGCCGGGGGCACCCGGCACGCTCGGCGCCTGACGGCGCAGCACGGCCTTGACCCGGGCCACCAGCTCGTCGGGGTTGAACGGCTTGGCCAGGTAGTCGTCGGCGCCCAGCTCCAGGCCCTTGATGCGGCTAAGCTCGTCGCCCTTGGCGGTGAGCATGATGATCGGGATCTGGTTGTTCGCCGCGCGCAGCCGACGGCAGGCGGACAGGCCATCCTCGCCGGGCAGCATCAGGTCGAGCACCACCAGGTTGAAGACTTCACGGGCCAGCAGGCGGTCCATCTGCTCGACATTGGGCACGGCGCGGGCGCGGAAGCCCTTGCTGGTGAAGAAACGTTCCAGCAGGCTGCTCAGCCCTGGGTCGTCGTCCACGATGAGAATCTTTTCGCCTTCAGCATTGTTTGCGGTGCCGGTCATGAATAACTCCTCTTAGATCGCTGCGCATTATGGCGTAGCCACTGCGCGGCGTGCCGTGTGCATTGTTAGCAGATTTTTCCCCTGGTGCCACTTCCGGGCCATGGGCAACTGGCCTCGCGCCATCACCGCAAGCCGGGCGCGATGGGTATAATGCGCGCCTTTCATCCAGCGCCGCCGGGCCTGAGCGCCCACCCGCGGCCGTGTATTCACTATTTGTCAGGTGGTTTTATGGACAGCATCAACAGCCGTATCGCCGAGGAACTGGGCGTGCGCCCACAACAGGTCGAAGCGGCCGTGGGCCTGTTGGACGAAGGCTCGACCGTGCCTTTCATCGCCCGTTACCGCAAGGAAGTGACCGGCAGCCTGGACGACACCCAACTGCGCCACCTGGAAGAGCGCCTGCGCTACCTGCGCGAACTCGACGAGCGCCGCGCCAGCATCCTGGCCAGCATCGAGGAGCAAGGCAAGCTGACCCCGGAGCTGGCCCGCGAAATCAAGCTCGCCGACACCAAGACCCGCCTCGAAGACCTCTACCTGCCGTACAAGCAAAAGCGCCGCACCAAGGGCCAGATCGCGCTGGAAGCGGGCCTCGGCGAGCTGGCCGACGGCCTGTTCGACGACCCGCAACTGACCCCGGAGACCGAAGCCGCACGCTTCGTCGACGCCGAGAAGGGCGTAGCCGACGTCAAGGCCGCCCTGGAAGGCGCCAAATACATCCTCATGGAACGCTTCGCCGAAGATGCCGCCCTGCTCGACAAGCTGCGCAACTTCCTCAAGCAGGACGCGGTGCTCAGCGCCCGCGTGGTGGCCGGCAAGGAAGAGGAAGGCGCCAAGTTCCGCGACTACTTCGCCCATGACGAACTGCTGCGCAACGCACCGTCGCACCGCGCCCTGGCGATCTTCCGCGGGCGCAACGAAGGCGTGCTGAGCGCCTCGCTCAAGGTCGGCGAAGAGCTGCCCGGCACCCTGCACCCGTGCGAGGTGATGATCGCCAGCCACTTCGGCCTGGAAAACCGCAACCGCCCGGCCGACAAGTGGCTCGGCGAGGTGGTGCGCTGGACCTGGAAGGTCAAGCTCTACACCCACCTGGAAACCGACCTGTTCGGCGAGCTGCGCGACAATGCCGAAGGCGAGGCGATCAACGTCTTCGCCCACAACCTGCACGACCTGCTGCTGGCCGCCCCGGCCGGCCCGCGCGCCACCCTGGGCTTCGACCCGGGCCTGCGCACCGGCTGCAAGGTCGCGGTGGTCGACGCCACCGGCAAGCTGCTGGACACCGCCACCGTCTACCCGCACGCGCCAAGGAACGACTGGGACCGCACCCTCGCCGTGCTCGCCGCCCTGTGCGCCAAGCACGCGGTGGAGCTGGTGGCCATCGGCAACGGCACCGCCAGCCGCGAGAGCGACAAGCTGATCGCGGAACTTGTGAAGAAGTACCCGGCGCTGAAGCTCACCAAGATCATGGTCTCCGAGGCCGGCGCCTCGGTGTACTCGGCCTCGGAACTGGCCGCCCGCGAATTCCCCGACCTGGACGTCTCGATCCGTGGCGCCGTGTCGATCGCCCGCCGCCTGCAGGACCCGCTGGCCGAACTGGTGAAGATCGACCCGAAATCCATCGGCGTCGGCCAGTACCAGCATGACGTGTCGCAGGTGAAACTGGCGCGTGGCCTGGACGCAGTGGTCGAGGACTGCGTGAACGCCGTGGGCGTGGACGTCAACACCGCCTCGGTGGCGCTGCTGACGCGGATCTCCGGCCTCAACGCGACCCTGGCGCAGAACATCGTCGCGCATCGCGACGCCAACGGCCCGTTCGCCACCCGCGCGGCGCTGAAGAAGGTCAGCCGCCTGGGCGAGAAGACCTTCGAGCAGGCCGCCGGCTTCCTGCGCGTGATGAATGGCGACAACCCGCTGGACGCCTCGGCGGTGCACCCGGAGGCCTACCCGCTGGTGCAGCGCATCGCCGCCGACACCGGCCGCGACATCCGCTCGCTGGTCGGCGACAGCGGCTTCCTCAAGCGCCTGGACCCCAAGCAATTCACCGACGAGACCTTCGGCCTGCCGACCGTCACCGACATCCTTCAGGAACTCGACAAGCCGGGCCGCGACCCGCGCCCCGAGTTCAAGACCGCGTCGTTCCAGGACGGCGTCGAGGACCTCAAGGACCTGGAGCCGGGCATGATCCTCGAAGGCGTGGTGACCAACGTCACCAACTTCGGCGCGTTCGTCGACATCGGCGTGCACCAGGACGGCCTGGTGCACATCTCGGCGCTGTCGGAGAAGTTCGTCAAGGACCCGCGCGAAGCGGTCAAGGCCGGCGACGTGGTCAAGGTCAAGGTCATGGAGGTGGATATTCCGCGCAAGCGCATCGGCCTGTCCATGCGCATGGGCGACACCCCGGGCGAGAAAGTCGAGGGCAACCGTGGCGGTGGCCGCGGCCAGGGCGGCAACCGTTCGCAGCAGGCGCCCCGCCCGCGTGAAACCGCCACTGCGGCACCGGCCAACAATGCCATGGCGTCGCTGTTCGCCAACGCCAAGCAGTTGAAGAAGAAGTGATGGACGTTCCGAAGGAGTACGTCGAGAGCGCCTTCAGCCAACTGCTCGGCTGCCGCCTGCAACACCTGGAGGACGGGGTCGCCACGGTGGCCCTGGCGCTCGAGCCGCAACTGCGCAACCGCGGCCAGAAGCTGCACGGCGGGGCGATCTTCAGCCTGGTGGACATCGCCATGGGCCTGGCCTGCTCGGCCAGCCATGGCTTCGACCAGCAGAGCGTGACGATCGAATGCAAGATCAACTACCTGCGCGCGGTCAGCGAGGGCGAGGTGCTGTGCACCGCGCGGGTGCTGCACGCAGGGCGGCGCACACTGGTGGTCGACGCCGACGTAGTCCAGGGCGACAAGCTGGTGGCCAAGGCGCAGGGAACCTTCGCGGTTCTCTAGCTCCCGGTGGGGCATCTGCGGTATTTTCGCTGGCATTGATCCGGGCCGTTGCGCGCCCCATCGCGGGGCAAGCCCGTTCCTACAAGGCTTCGCATTTACCTGTAGGGGCGGGCTTGCCCCGCGAAAGGGCCCGCCGCTCCCTCGAAGATTCAGCGCCGTGACCACCGGAACCGCGTAAACCAGGCGACAACGCCAGTTCCTTTGTCCCTACCCTTGTAGACCGTCAACTCTACCCCCATATTGGGGCGACTGACGCGTGAAGGAATCCATCTTGAGCGACCTCCTCAACCGCCGCCTGAGCCTGCTCGGCGCCAATCTCCCCCTGCTCAAGCAGTGCCTGCACGGCATTGAGCGTGAATGCCTGCGCGTGACCGACGAAGGTCGCCTGGCCCAGACCCCACACCCGGAGGCCTTGGGCTCGGCGCTGACCAACGAGCAGATCACCACCGATTATTCCGAGTCGCTGCTGGAGTTCATCACCCCAGCCCTGACCGACCCGGCCCAGGTGCTCGACAATCTGGAAGACATCCACCGCTTCGTCAGCGGCCAACTTGGCGACGAATACCTGTGGAGCCCGTCGATGCCCTGCACGCTGCCGGCCGAGGAGGACATCCCGATCGCCGAGTACGGCAGCTCCAACATCGGCAAGCTCAAGCATGTCTACCGCAAGGGCCTGGCCCTGCGCTACGGCCGTACCATGCAGTGCATCGCCGGCATCCACTACAACTTCTCGCTGCCCGAGGCCCTGTGGCCGCTGCTCAAGGCGAGCGAGGACGGTGAAGGCAGCGACCGCGACTACCAGTCGGCGGCGTACATCGCGCTGATCCGCAACTTCCGCCGCTACAGCTGGCTGCTGATGTACCTGTTCGGCGCCTCGCCAGCGCTGGACAAAGGCTTCCTGCGCGGGCGCCCGCACCAGCTCGAGGAACTCGACGCGCAGACCCTCTACCTGCCCTACGCCACCAGCCTGCGCATGAGCGACCTGGGCTATCAGAGCAACGCCCAGGCCGGCCTGACGCCGTGCTACAACAACCTCGCCAGCTACACCGACAGCCTGCGCAAGGCGGTGGGCACGCCCTACCCGCCCTACGTGGAGATCGGCACGCACAAGGATGGCGAGTGGGTGCAACTGAACACCAACATCCTGCAGATCGAAAACGAGTACTACTCGAACATCCGCCCCAAGCGTGTCACCTACACCGGCGAGCGGCCGATCCAGGCCCTGATGGCCCGTGGCGTGCAGTACGTCGAAGTGCGCTGCCTGGACATCAACCCGTTCCTGCCGGTGGGCATCGACCTGCCGCAGGCGCGCTTCCTCGATGCCTTCCTGCTGTACTGCGCGCTGAACGACAGCCCGCTGCTGGAAAACGGCGAATGCGGCCAGGCCACCGACAACTTCCTCACCGTGGTCAAGGAAGGCCGTAGGCCAGGTCTGGAACTGCGCCGTGACGGCCAGCCGGTGGCACTGAAGGAATGGGCCAGCGAGCTGATAGCGCGCATCCTGCCGCTGGCCGAGCTGCTCGACCAAGCCAATGGCGGCCAGGAGCACGCCCAGGCCCTGCGCACCCAGCAAGCCAAGGTCGACGACCCGGAGCTGACCCCTTCGGCCCAGGTACTGGCCCGCATGACCGAGCACGACGAGAGCTTCATCGAGTTCTCCCTGCGCCAGAGCCGCCTGCATGCCAAGAACTTCCGCGAGCAGCCACTGCCCGCCGCGCGCCAGCAGGCGTTCGAGGCCCTGGCGCGCGAGTCCCTGGCCGAACAGACGCGCCTGGAGCAACAGGAAGTCGGCGACTTCGACCTGTTCGTCGGCGCCTACCAGGCCAGCATCCTGGCGATCAGCAACTGATGAACCGTAGCGCCACCCCGCGCAAGCCACGCGCCAGCAGCCAGGCGAGGATCGACGCGATCCTCGCCGCGGCCCGTGAGCTGTTGGCCGAGCACGGGGTGGCGGGTCTGTCGATCTACAGCGTGGCCGAACGGGCGCAAATCCCGCCCTCTTCGGTGTACCACTTCTTCGCCAGCGTGCCGGCGTTGCTCGAAGCGCTCACCAGCGATGTGCACCGAGCCTTCCGCGACGCCCTGGGCGCGCCGATCGACAACCGCGCGTTGAATACCTGGCATGACCTGTCGCGGCTTATCGAACAGCGCATGCTCGACATCTACAACGAGGACGCCGCCGCCCGGCAGTTGATCCTCGCCCAGCACGGCCTGAGCGAAGTGGTCCAGGCCGACCGCCAGCACGACCTGGAGCTGGGCAAGCTGATGCACACGCTGTTCGACCAGCACTTCCAGCTTCCGACGATGCCCACCGAGGTCGATGTGTTCGCCCTGGCGATGGAACTGAGCGACCGGGTCTACGCCCGTTCGATGCAGTTGCACGAACAGATCACCCCACGCATGGCCGAGGAAGGCATGCGGGTGTTCGAAGCATACCTGGGGCTGTACCTGCCGCCGTTCCTGGCAAAGCGCTCGCCCCACTGACGCAGCAACATATAACGCAGTATCGCCTCGGTCAGACGTTGAAATGAGTGCCACCCACAGCCCTCAGACCAACGTGGAACATGACCATGACACAACCCACTCCCTCCCCAGCGGCCCCCCTTCCCACCGCACTCGGTGAATTCCTGAGCCAAACCGCCCTGCCGACCGATGACTGGATCGGCGCTGGACGCGGCAATGCCTTGACACAGGCCAACGAGCGCCGACGCCTGGCGGCCAAGACACTGCAGGCGCTGTTCGACCAGGCCCCATCAGCGCCCGCGAGCTACTGGGACGCCCGCATGCCTGGCCAACCGGTCTCGCGCAGGGCCTATGCAGAACAACAACTGCGCGAACACTTCCAGAGCACCCTGGCACTGAACTACGGGCTTGGCCGACTAGACGCCAAAGGCTGGGCAGCGGGCCAGTTGGACAGTACCCGCCAATACGCCCAGTTACAGTGGCGGCAGCCGGGGCCGAGCATCGGCATTTGCCCGGGCGCGCTGCTGATCCAGCCCGACAGCGACGACGCGCCCTGGTTGATGTATCGGCCAGAAGCCAACAACCCCGTGCGCGCCTTCCACAACGAGGCCACGCTGCGGCAGTGGGCACACGAGCACCGCGGACGCCTGTGGAGCAACCCGCCGGTACCCTTGGCGGCCGACAGCGACAGCACGTTCATCCAGGCCACGGCGCTGACCGGCGACGGCATCGACAGCCTTCTGCGCAGCCTCCTGGCGAGCGGCGCCGAGCAGCAAACCACCTACACACCGGCCCTGAAGGAGGCGCTGCCCGACGCCCTGGCCGAAAGCCTGGCCTTGCTGGTCAGCACCGACGAGGCCCTGGCCGCGGAAGAGGTGCACTTCGACACGCTTGACGCGCGCCTGCCGCTCGGCTGGTGCAAGCAGCGCATCGCTCGGCAGGAGCAGTTGCTGGCCAACTACCTGGGCAACGACACCGAGCCGACCTCGACACGCATGGCCACCCTGCGGGCACAGCAGGCAAAACTGGACACGCAGGATGCCGATTTGCAAAAACTGCTGGCCGCGCTTCCTGAAACACCGACTTCGCAAACCTGGGGCCAGCCCCATGGCGACCAGAGCCGCTTCGAGCACCTCAGCCAACATTTCGCCAACAACCTGTTGCTCGAAGCCGAATTCCAGCAGCTACTCGGCGAACTCGGCGAGCCCCACCTGCAATGGGTCCGCGAGCTGGTGGAAAGGCCCGAGCCAAGCCTCCAGCGCCCGGTCCTGCCCAGTGCGCTGAAGCTGGTGCTGGGCGACCGCGCATGGATGCTGAGCGGCTTCATGACCCTCCAGGCGCTGCCCACGAACGACGCACCCACCCCGGACACCACCGTGCTGCTCTACAAGCCAGGCCAGGACGGCGGCCTGGCCACGTACGACAGCGAAGAACAGCTGTTCGAACGTTTGTTGAACACCCTGTACGGCGCCTGGCCGGAAGCGCTGCTGGAAAGTGCCTGGCCACAAGACAGCGAGGCACTGGTCGAGCGACTCGAGCGCACCGACACCAGGCCGACCCTGGTCCGCGTGCCGATCAGCAACCATGCCTTCGACTACCTGACACAAACGCTGCTGGCCCTGCTCAGCCAGCCCGACGACGCCTCGCGCCAGGCACTGCGCTGGAAGCTCGGCAACAACCGCAATGGCGCGCGGCTCCAAGCGTTCGAGCGGCTCGCCGAACGCAACCGCACCGCCAACCTGCCCCCCCACCTGCACTCGCTGGCCCACCTCGACAACGCCCAGCGCAGCGCATTGGCTACGGGGTTCGACGCCTTGCGCGGCGCCATGCGAGCGTCCAGCCAGCTATTGGCCAGAGACCTGCCAGAGCGTGGGCACTTCGCGCGCACTCAACTGCACGCCCACCTGCGTAGCACATATGCGCTGACCCAGGTCCCGGCCATCACCCTGGACATCGCCGACCGTACCGGCAAGCAACGGGTGCCTCTGCCGGAGTCGGGCATGGGCCATGCCTACAAGGAGATCGTCACGTTCAGTGCCGAGCGTAGCCAAGTGCCGCTGGAGGCGTTCCTGCTCTGGGCACTGGACGACGACCTGACCCTGCGCCTGGGCAATGCCAACATCGTCATCGATGACGCCTCGGCCACCCCAACGTTGGCGCAGCGCCTGGACCGCTCCGCCGTTGCCAACCTGGTGAAGACGCTAGACCTCGCCGGAGCCTATGAACAGCAAATCTTCAGCGCCTTCAACGGCGACACCCAACAGACCGAATGGCAAGCGCAATGGCGCCGAGAGACCCTAAAGGCCCCGTTCGAGCACCAGTTGAGAATCCTCGCCCTCAGTCGCCCCACCACTCTGGACGCGGCAGGCCAGCAGGTGCTTGAGCTGTTCTGCCAGGAGCAACTAGACCCGTCACGCCCGCGCACGGTCCAGCAGCATGCCCTTGACCTGAGGCCGGGTACCGCTGCGGACGGCAGCAGCCAGCGCGTTACCCTTTCCGGCCTGTTCCTGCTCGAGCCCGCCAACGGGCCGCGTCTGCTGCTGCTACCCGATGCACCGAATGGAAAGGTCGTCAGTCAGCACGACAGCCGCCAGGCAGCCTGCGAAGCGCTGGAAGACATGGCCACCGACAGTGCCATGCGCAGCTACCTCGCCAGCCGCCCGCTCGACGCCGAGACAAGCGCTCACCTGTCTTACATCGACCAGGCGCTGTTGAAGCAGTTTTCCGGGTTCATCGGGGTGGGCATCGCACGTTCGGAGCCGCTCGCCGAGATCCAGGCCAACCTGCTGATGGGCCGCCTGATCAACGAGCACCGCGCCTCGTCCCGCAGCCAGGCCGAGCTGTACCTGGAAGACCAGGCGATTCGCCACGGACAGGTTTACGACTACCTCAAGCTCGCCATCGGTTTCGTTCCAGGCATCGGTGCGCTGGTGGCGTTGTATGACGGTTGGCACGCCGCCAACGCGGGCGTCGAGGCCTTCCTGCGCAGCGACCCTGGAGCGGGTATCGAACACCTGAACAGCATGTTCCTGTCGCTGGTCGATGCTCTGTTGGACCTGGGCACTGCGGCGTTGCCGAGCGCCACCAAAGCCAAGGTGCGTACACACGATCGCCAACGCCTGGGAGGGCTGCACCCGACCGTGGTAACCCGCCAGGCTCGCCCCCACCCCTTCGACGGCTACGCCAGCGATGCGCCTATCGGGCCCTGGATCAACCACCCTGCAGCTTATGGCCGGGGGGTCTACCGCCATGTCGAAAGTGGCGCCGACTACATCCTGCACCAAGGTGTGCATTACCAGGTCGAGTGGGACGCAACCTACCAAACCTGGCGACTCAGGGGCAGCGCGGCGCGCAGCTACAAGCAGCCGGTGCGGCTGAGCGAGCTGGGCAGTTGGGAGCCCCACGGCAGCCTCAGCGGTCGGCTGGTCGACAATGGGCTGGCCGGCGGCGGGGCGTACCTCGGCAGGTTGTACCAACAAGGTTGGGAGAACCTGCGCGGCTACCTTGGGCGACAACCTGCACTGCTCTCACCGGAACAGCTGGTTCGCGAGATCGACCTCCGGCGCCTTGCCGAGCAACGCAAGGTCACCGCCAGCCAGGGTGTCTTGATGAGCGCCATCGACGAGCACCAGTCCCTCACGCACCCCGCTGCCCTGCAGGCACAGCGCGCCTATACCGAGCAGTTGCAAGCCTTCGTGACCTTCCATGAGCAAAGCCTGGAGCGCTTGCGCGACACCAGGCCCCTGGCAGGCAGCAATCAACGCCGCCTGCGTGATGGCCTGGCATTCAACCTGGTCAACCAGCACCCAGGCCTCATCCGCCAGTACCAGTTCCAGATGCAAGGGCATTTCGATCACGTCAGGCGCTTGCAACATGCGCTCGAAACATCCACCGACCCGCTCGCTCAACTGAAGGCGCTGCGCAGCGCCCAAGGCGACATGGCGCATTCGCTGGGGCAGCTGGAAGGCGAATTCCGCCGCGCGGCGACACTCAGGAACAAGGTGCAGGGCGCCAACCTCACCACCTACCTGCTGGAGCTCGACAAACTGAACATGCCACTGGACCCGAACGGCTACCGGGTGGTGCGCCTGTCCATAGAGGCGGCCGGCATCATCAGGTTGCCGGCGGCGCCCAGCGACGAGTTCCTGTTCGCGTTGCGCCAGGTGAATCGCGGACTCACCGCCCTGCGCAGCCAGTTGTTCAGTCATCACGACCTGGCTTTGGCGAACCTGAGCCGCACCCAGGAGCATCGCTTCCTGCAGCAGGTCAAGGCGCGCTACCAGCGTTTCGACAACCACATGACCAGCTGGCAGGACGACTTCCCGGCGTTCGTCACCCCGCAGAGCACCGCGCGGATGCGTGGGGAACTGGCCAAACTGATCGAGGAGGTCGACAGCGCCCTCGCCGCGTCCGCCCCCGTTCGCAGGGCACCGGCGCGACCGCGTGGCACGAGCAGGCCGCGCCCGTTCGAGACCGTCGACCAGCAACTGCTGATCGGCCATGAGGTGACGGTCGATGGCCAGCCACACATGCAGGTCGGTAACGACCTGACCCAGGAGGCGCCTACCTCGTTCACGCGCACGGCCGACAACAAATGGCAGCCGACCATCACCGCTCAACCGGTTTCCGCGGCCGCCTTGCCATCCCTGATGGCCAGTGCCAGGAAGCGCCTGGGCGATATCGCCAAGCAGCAAGCTCAGCTACACCACTACAAGAATATGAACATGACGCCGGCCAGCCTGCAGGACCTCGCCGACGGCTACGCCATCACGCTCAAGGACCTCGCGCAGGATATCGGCCACAAGGCGGGTGCTGCTTTGACCGAGGCACAACGCCGTGTGGTGCGCGACCTTGAGCAAGCGGCAGCCGACCTGCAGAGGTTGGGCAAGCAGCTACGCATCGAGCAGATCAAGGTCACGACGCAGCCGGCCTTCGGCCACCTGGACTACCTGCACAACGAGGGGGAAGTGGCGATCCACTGGTCACGCACACTGGAGCCAGCGAAGAACAAGCAAGGGCAGGCAATCGAATACCTGGAGGAATACCGCATCGATGACATCCGCACCAACGCACCACTCTGGTACGCCCACTTCCACTTCAAGAAGCGGCCCGGCAACGGATTCGCCCGCCTGGAGGCCGGGCACCTGAAGTTGGCCAGCGAGCGTAACCAACGGGTCAACGCCTGGCGAGGCGCCCTTAACGAAAGCCAGGCCAACGGCTTGTTCGGTGGGTTGCGACCCGCCGCAAGCTAAGGGCAACCGGCGGCCGCGCAATGGGGGCGCACAGCGCCCCCGTTCGCCATCACAGCTTGGCGATGGACACCTCGGTGGATTTCACGAAGGCGATCACTTCGCTGCCCACCTGCAATTCCAGCTCCTTCACGGAACGGGTGGTGATCACCGAGGTGACGATGCCGGAGGCGGTCTGCACGTCGATCTCCGACAGCACCGGGCCTTCGAGGATTTCCTTCACGGTGCCTTTGAACTGGTTGCGAACGTTAATGGCTTTGATGGTCATGGCATGCTTCCTTTGGCTTCGGGGTTCAGTGCGCCCAACGCAGTTGCGTGGGCAGAGGGGCTACAGGCTCCGGCTCGGGCGCAGCGCCCGGGACGGACAGAACACGGTTGAGTACTTCGCTTTCCAGCGCCGCCAGGCGCTGCGAACCGCGCGACCGGGGCCTGGCCAGGTCGACGGTCAGGTCCAGCCCGACGGCGCCGTCCTCGATCAGGATCACCCGGTCGGCCACGGCAACGGCCTCGCTGACGTCATGGGTGACCAGCAGCACGGTGAAGCCGTGCTGGCGCCACAGGCGCTCGATCAGTTGCTGCATCTCGATGCGGGTCAGGGCATCCAGCGCGCCCAGGGGCTCGTCGAGCAGCAGCAGGCGCGGCTGGTGGATCAGCGCCCGGGCCAGGGCCACGCGCTGCTTCTGGCCGCCGGACAATGCCGCCGGCCACTCGTTGGCGCGGTCGGCCAGGCCCACCGCATCCAGCGCTTCCACTGCGCGCGGCCGCCAGTTGCCGGACAAGCCCAGGCCGACGTTGTCGATCACCTTCTTCCAGGGCAACAGGCGCGCGTCCTGGAACATCAGGCGGGTTTCCTCGCGGGCCTCCACCAGGGGCGCGGCGCCCGCCAGCAAGTCGCCTGCGCTGGGGTGGTCGAGCCCGGCCAGCAGGCGCAGCAAGGTGCTCTTGCCGCAGCCGCTGCGGCCGACGATGGCGACGAACTGGCCAGCCGGGATGTGCAGGTCGATGCCGCGCAGCACCTCGCGCTTGCCGAAGGTCTTGCGCAGACCCTGGGCGGCCAGGGGGATGCCGCGCAACAAGCGCGGCGGTTGTTCCTTGAGCACAGTCATGCGCCCTCCTTCTTCGCCGGTTGGTAGGCCGGGTGCCAGCGCAGCCAGGCGCGCTCCAGGCCGCGGGCGGCGAGGTCGGCGAGCTTGCCGAGCACGGCGTACAGGACGATGGCCAGGACCACCACGTCGGTTTGCAGGAACTCACGGGCGTTCATCGCCAAGTAGCCGATGCCGGCATTGGCCGAGATGGTCTCGGCGACGATCAGGGTCAGCCACATGAAGCCCAGGGCGAAGCGCACACCCACCAGGATCGACGGCAGCGCACCGGGCAGGATCACCTGGCGGAACAAGGCGAAGCCCGACAGCCCGTAGCTGCGCGCCATCTCCACCAGGGCCGGGTCGACGTTACGGATGCCGTGGTAGGTGTTGAGGTAGATGGGGAACAGCGTGCCCAACGCCACCAGGAAAATCTTCGCCGACTCGTCGATGCCGAACCACAGGATCACCAGCGGAATCAGCGCCAGGTGCGGGACGTTGCGGATCATCTGCACCGAGCTGTCGAGCAGGCGTTCGCCCCACTTCGACAGGCCGGTGATGAAGCCCAGCAACAGGCCGATGCTGCCACCGATCAGGAAGCCCACGCCGGCGCGCCAGCCGCTGATCGCCAGGTGCGACCAGATATCGCCGCTGCGCACCAGCTCGACCCCGGCACCGATGACCGCGCTCGGTGCCGGCAGGATGCGCGTCGACAGCCACCCGGCGCTGACCGCCAGTTGCCACACCGCCAGCAGCAGCACGGGCAAGGCCCATGGCGCCAGGCGCTGCGACAGGGTGGAGGAAGTTGCACGACTCATGGCTTGGCCCTCAGCTCTGCGACACGGACTTGGGCAGGATGTCGTTGGCCACCATCTCGCCGAACGGGCTGACGTAGCCACCGCTTTTCGGCTGCTCGGGGCGCTGCACGTCCAGGTGCGGGAACAGCAGCTCGGCGACGCGGTACGACTCTTCCAGGTGCGGGTAGCCGGAGAAGATGAAGGTGTCGATGCCCAGGTCCGCGTATTCCTTGACCCGTGCCGCCACGGTCGGGCCGTCGCCGACCAGCGCGGTGCCGGCGCCGCCGCGCACCAGGCCGACGCCGGCCCACAGGTTGGGGCTGACTTCCAGCTTGTCGCGGTTGCCGCCGTGCAGGGCGGCCATGCGCTGCTGGCCGACCGAGTCGAAGCGTGCCAGCGAGGCCTGGGCGCGGGCGATGGTGTCGTCGTCCAGGTGCGAGATCAGGCGGTCTGCGGCGGCCCAGGCTTCTTCGTTGGTTTCCCGCACGATCACGTGCAGGCGGATGCCGAAGCGTACTTCGCGGCCCTGGGCGGCGGCCTTCGCACGCACGGCGGCGATCTTCTCGGCCACGGCGGACGGTGGCTCACCCCAGGTCAGGTACAGCTCGACCTGCTCGGCGGCCAGGTCCTGGGCGGCGTCGGAGGAGCCGCCGAAGTACAGCGGCGGGCGCGGCTGCTGGATCGGCGGGTAGAGCAGCTTGGCGCCCTTCACCTGGATGTGCTTGCCGTCGTAATCGACCACTTCGCCCTCGAGCACCTTGCGCCAGATGCGGGTGAACTCCACCGACGCTTCGTAGCGCTCCTGGTGGTTCAGGTGCAGGCCATCGCCGGCCAGCTCGTCAGGGTCACCGCCGGTCACCAGGTTGAACAGCGCACGGCCGTTGGACAGGCGGTCGAGGGTCGCGGCCTGGCGCGCGGCCACAGTGGGCGAAATGATGCCTGGGCGCAGGGCGACCAGGAACTTCAAGTGCTGGGTCAGCGGAATCAGCGAGGCGGCCACCAGCCAAGAGTCCTCGCAGGAACGCCCGGTAGGGATCAGCACACCACCGAAACCGAGGCGGTCAGCGGCCTGGGCGATCTGCGTCAGGTAGCCGTGGTCGACGGCGCGCGCGCCCTCGGAGGTGCCCAGGTACTTGCCGTCGCCGTGGGTGGGAAGGAACCAGAAGATGTTAAGGCTCATTGGAGTTGTCTCCTCAAGGGTGGCTCAGCCGGGGCGGCGCCCCGGCGCGGGCGAAGGGTTCAAGGCGCGCTGGCGACCTTGGCCGGGGGTGTCCAGATCACGTCCTTGATGCTCAAGGGCTTGGGAATCAGCTTCAGGCCGTGGAAGGTGTCGGCGATCTTCTGCTGCGCGGCCACCACCTCCGGGGTCAGCGCAGCGGCGCCGTAGCCCTGGCGCTTGACCGAGATCAGGGTGATGTCTGTCGGCAGGCCAAGCAGCGGCGCGACCTGGTCGGCCACCTCCTGCGGGTTGGTCTGGGCCCATTCGCCTACGGCGCGCACCTCGTCGATCAGGGTGTTGATCACCGCCGGGTGCTGGGTCGCATAGTTGCGAGTAGCCAGGTAGAACTGGTGGTTGTCGACCAGGCTGTTGCCATCACGCAGGGTACGGGCTTGCAACTGCTGCTCGGCAGCCGTCTGGTAGGGGTCCCAGATCGCCCAGGCATCGACGCTGCCACGCTCGAAAGCGGCGCGGGCATCAGCGGGCGGCAGGTACACAGGCTGGATGTCGCTGTACTTGAGGCCTGCATCCTCGAGGGCGCGCACCAGCAGGTAGTGCACGTTGGAGCCTTTGGTCAGCGCGACTTTCTTGCCCTCGAGCGCCTTCACCGACTGGATCGGCGAGCCCTTGGGCACGAGGATCGCCTCACTGTGCGGCGCAGGCGGCTCATAGGCGACGTAGAGCAGGTCGGCACCGGCAGCCTGGGCGAAGACCGGCGGGGTCTCGCCCGTTACGCCGAAGTCGATAGAGCCGACGTTCAACCCCTCGAGCAGCTGTGGGCCACTGGGGAACTCGGTCCATTGCACGTCGATGCCCTGTTCCTTCAGGCGCTTCTCCAGCGAGCCCTTGGCCTTGAGCAGCACCAGGGTGCCGTATTTCTGGTAACCGATGCGCAGGCTCTCGGCCTGGGCTTGGGTGATGGCGCCGAAGGACACAGCCGCCGCAAACAGGGCGACCACACCACGACGCAAGAAGACTGTGCGCATGGCGCTCTCCTGTGCGAATGAGGTTCGGGTTGCACCTGCTTGCCTCGTTGGCGGGCGAGTAAGGTGGAAAAACGGTAACGCGGTGTGGCCGGGTCAGATGCTCCAGCGGGCACTGATCAGGCGTTCGTTGAGCAGGCCTGGGGCGACGGGCTTGGGCCGGCGCGCCAGGGCGCCGTGGAAAGTTTCCAGCGAGTCGTTCAAGCGTTCTTCCAAAGCCGGGGCCAACTGGGCGGGGCGGTTGCCTTCGCCATAGGCGACCTGGCTGTCGTCGGCGAAGATCCCTTGCAGGGTCTCCTGCGCCTTGAGTGCCGACAGCACCGGTTTCAATGCGTAGTCCACGGCCAGCATGTGGGCGATGCTGCCGCCCGTGGCGATCGGCAGTACCACCTTGTGTTCCAGGGCGCGCTCGGGCAGCAGGTCGAGCAGGGTCTTCAGGGCGCCGGCGAACGAGGCCTTGTACACCGGGGTGGCTACCACCAGGCCATCGGCCTGGGCCAGCAGCTGCTGGAAGTGCTGCACTTGCGGGCTGTCGAAGCGTGCATGGAGCAAGTCTTCGGCGGGGAACTCGCGGACCTGGAAGGTCACCACCTCCACGCCACGGCCCTGCAGCCACTGGCGCGAGCGCTCGAGCAGCACGCCGGAGCGTGAACGGGTACTGGGGCTACCCCCGATAGAAACAACCAGCATTGCAGCGCTTCCTTCGATTCGGTTCCGGGGTCTGGCCCCTGTGGATGGCTTCGACATTAGCAGTTCGGCACATATATCTAGAAATCATATTTTTTCATTTGTTTATTCGATTTAGGCATTTAAATAGCGACGCCCAATGCGCGAGCAAGCCCCGCGATAGGGCCGCTGACTTCGCCAAAAACCTCAAGACGAAAAAAGGGCCGTCGAAACGGCCCGAAGATCCCTGCTATGGCTAAGAGCATGCAACAAAGACGGTTTAACGGTTGGGTTGCGGGGTCAGGCGCAGGTAAGGCTTGACCGCCCGGTAACCTTTGGGGAAACGCTGCTTGATCTCGTCCTCGTCCTTCAGCGACGGCACGATCACCACCTCGTCACCGTCCTGCCAGTTGGCGGGGGTGGCGACCTTGTGGTTGTCGGTCAACTGCAGCGAGTCGATCACCCGCAGGATCTCGTTGAAGTTGCGCCCCGTGCTCGCCGGGTAGGTGATGGTCAGGCGCACCTTCTTGTTCGGGTCGATGACGAACAGCGAACGCACGGTGAGGGTGTCGTTGGCGTTGGGGTGGATCAGGTCGTACAGGTCGGAGACCTTGCGATCGGCGTCGGCGAGGATCGGGAAGTTGACCACGGTGTTCTGGGTCTCGTTAATGTCCTCGATCCAGCGGTGATGCGAGTCGACCGGGTCGACCGACAGGGCGATGGCCTTGACCCCGCGCTCGGCGAACTGGTCCTTGAGCTTGGCGGTCAAGCCCAGCTCGGTGGTGCACACCGGGGTGAAGTCGGCCGGGTGGGAGAACAGCACGCCCCAGCTGTTGCCCAGCCACTCGTGGAAGCGGATCTTGCCGGCGCTGGAATCCTGTTCGAAGTCGGGGGCGATGTCGCCGAGTTTGAGGCTCATGAAACGGGCTCCTTTGTGCTGTTTTTGGTCTCGATGAGTTCAATGTGCCTGCTTCTGAATAAAAATAAAAAGAATAAATATCGATTTATTTATAACCGTATCGCATACGGAATCACAGGCAAGAAAAAGCCTCGCAAAGGCGAGGCTTTTTCGTTCAGCGCATCCGCAGTGTAGACAAATTACAGCAGCGGGATGGAGTAGCTGAGGATCACGCGGTTTTCGTCCTGGGCACGGGTGGTGCTGGCCAGGTCGCTACGCCATACGGCGTTCCGCCAGGCAACGCCCAGGCCTTTCAGGGTGCCGTCCGGCACGACGTAGGCCAGGGTCAGGTCACGTTCCCATTCGCTACGGTCGCCAATGGCCGAGTCGATGTTGTCACCCTTCAGGTAGATCACACCGGCGGTCAGGCCAGGTACACCAACGGTGGCGAAGTCGTAGGAGTAACGGGCTTGCCAGGTACGCTCACCGGCACGACCGAACTTCTGGATCTGCATGTCGGTGATGGTGTAGTTGGACGAGCCGTCACCCTGGTTCAGCCATGGGAAGTCGCTGTCGCCATTGCTGACCTGGTAGCCGCCACCAAAGGTGTGGCCTTTGACCGAGTACAGGAACAGGGCGCTGTACAGGTCGTTGTCGACCTTGCCCTTGGTGCCATTGCCGTACCAGCCGGTGGTGTAGTAGGCCGGGTCGTTGCCGTTGGCGCCGTCGTCGGTGCTGTGGAAGTAGCGGAAGTCGGACTTCAGGGTGCCCGGGCCGATCGCCCAGCTGTGTACCGCGCCCAGGAAGTGCTGCTTGTAGAAGTCTTCCAGGTTGCCGTAGTAGTACTGCAGCAGCAGGTCCTTGGTCAGCTTGTAGTCAGCGCCAGCGTACAGGAACTTGTTGCTGAAGCTGCCGGTGCGGGCGTTGTTGGCGCCAGCGAGGGACAGGCCTTCGGTGTTGGTCGAGTTACGCCCTTTGACGTGCTCGATCTGGCCACCGATCAGGGTCAGGTCCTTGATTTCGTTCGAGGTGATCTGGCCACCTTCGAAGGTCTGCGGCAGCAGGCGACCGTCGTTGTAGCTGATGACCGGCAGCTTCGGCAGCAGGGTGCCGTAGCGGAATTCGGTCTGGGAGATCTTCGCCTTGGCAGCTACGCCCAAGCTGGAGAAGTCATTCACCGCACGACCGTCGCTGTCGGTCGGAAACACGGTACCGCCGTAGCTAGCGCTGCTGGCGTTGCCGTGACGGCCTTTGCCCGAATCCAGACGAATACCCAGCAGGCCGATGGCGTCGACGCCGAAGCCTACGGTGCCTTGGGTGAAGCCGGAGGTGTAGTCCAGTTGGAAGCCTTGACCCCACTCTTCCGAGTAGTTGGTGGTGGCGCCCTGGTTACGGTTGTCGGTGTTGATGTAGAAATTGCGCAGCTTCAGAGTAGCCTTGCTGTCCTCGATGAAGCCGGCAGCGCCTGCTTGTTGGGCGAGAACCCCCAGTGCCACGGCCAGGGCCAGGCTGGACTTGTACATAAATTGCTCCTCTACGTTCTAATTTTTGTGTGTCGCACGCGGTGGGATCTATCGCCCCACTCGCCGTTGATTGGCGATTTAGCACCAAAGCGTGACCGGTAAGTCAATCGTTACCGGGCGCTTCTAGACTTTGGTCTAAGCCGCCACCCCGGGCTACAGGATAATGACAATCCTATAAATCCAAAATGACCGTTTTGTGAATTTCTAAGATTTTTAAGGAATATCCCCTGAACTTTCACAGCCAAAAGAGGTATCGACCGCAGGGCGCAATAGCTTTAGGTTATCTGCAAACGTTTGCCAATAGCCACGCCCGTGAAATGTTGTGAATTTTTCAGCCGTTTCGATTTCACGCCCGCCGTTGAGCGGCGCGTTGGGCTTAAAGCAATTGGCTCCTAAGCTAATGCAAAAAAGTTATTTATTTTAAGTTTCTTAGATCATCTAGTCTTCTCGCCATCCAGCCCCCCTAATTGCCTGACGAGAGGTTCAACCATGATCCCGCACGCCCCGCTGCGCCTGTTCGCCGCGCTGACCCTGGCCGGCGCCAGCTGGCTCGCCCAGGCAGCCGACCTGACCGTTGCCTACCAGACCACCGTCGACCCGGCCAAGGTGGCCCAGGCCGACGGCGCCTATGAAAAGGCCAGCAAGGCCAGCATCGACTGGCGCAAGTTCGACAACGGCGCCGACATCATCACCGCCGTGGCCTCCGGCGACGTGCAGATCGGCTACCTGGGCTCCAGCCCGCTGGCCGCCGCCGCCACCCGCAAGCTGCCAGTCGAGACCTTCCTGATCGCCACGCAGATTGGCGCCGGCGAAGCGCTGGTCGCCCGCGACAGCATCAAGACCCCAGAGGACCTGATCGGCAAGAAGGTCGCCGTGCCGTTCGTCTCCACCGGCCACTACAGCCTGTTGGCGGCGCTGAAGACCTGGAACATCGACCCGTCCAAGGTGCAGATCCTCAACCTCGCGCCACCGGCGATCATCGCCGCCTGGAAGCGCGGCGACATCGACGCCACCTACGTCTGGGACCCGGCCCTGGGCGTGGCCAAGGAAAACGGCAAGGTGCTGATCACCTCCGGCGAGCTGGCCAAGAAAGGCGCGCCGACCTTTGACGCGTGGATCGTGCGCAAGGACTTCGCCGCCAAGCACCCGGAGATCGTCAAGTCGTTCGCCAAGGTCACCCTCGACGCCTACGCCGACTACCGCAAGGACCCCAAGGCCTGGCTGGCCAACGCCGAGAACGTCAACAAGCTGGCCAAGCTGTCCGGTGCGAAAACCACCGACATCCCGCTGCTGCTCGAAGGCAACGTCTACCCGCTGGCCGCCGACCAGGCCAGCGCCCTCGGCGCGCCGACCACCCAGGCGCTCACCGACACGGCCACCTTCCTCAAGCAGCAGGGCAAGGTCGAGGCGGTGCTGCCGGACTACTCGCCATACGTGAGCGCGCAGTACCTGCCTAACTGACCCTGGGCAGCCACACGCCCATGTAGAACCGCGAAAGGGGCGCAACGCGCCCCCAGTAGCCCCCAACGACCGGAGCCTGACATGGCCTTGCTCGAACTGGAGCGCATCAGCGCACAGTACCCCGGCGCCGACACCCCGGTGCTGGCCGACATCAACCTGAGCCTCGGCCCGCGCCAACTGCTGGTGGCCCTCGGCCCCTCCGGCAGCGGCAAGACCTCGCTGCTCAACCTGATCGCCGGCTTCGTCGCCCCCAGCGACGGCCAGATCACCCTCGACGGCCATCCCGTGCAAGGCCCTGGCGCGGAGCGCGGGGTGGTGTTCCAGGACGATGCCCTGCTGCCCTGGCAGGACGTGCTGGGCAATGTCGCCTTCGGCCTCGAACTGGCCGGCATCCCTCGCGCGCAACGTGAAGCCAAGGCCCGCGAGATGCTCGCGTTGGTGGACCTCGCCGGCTTTGGCGATCGGCGCATCTGGCAGCTTTCCGGTGGGCAGAGGCAGCGCGTGGGCCTGGCCCGGGCGCTGGCCGCCGACCCGCGGGTGCTGCTGATGGACGAACCGTTCGGCGCCCTCGACGCCTTCACCCGCGAACAGATGCAGGAACTGCTGCTGCAGGTGTGGCAGCGCACCGCCAAGCCGGTGTTCCTGATCACCCACGACATCGAAGAAGCGGTGTTCCTCGCCACCGAACTGGTGCTGTTGGCACCCAACCCCGGGCGCGTGGTCGAGCGCCTGCAACTGGACTTCGGCCAGCGCTATGCCGCGGGCGAGCCAGCGCGGGCGATCAAGTCCGACCCGCGCTTCATCGAGACCCGCGAGCACGTGTTGGCGCGGGTGTTTTCCCAACGTCAGGGCACACGCCAGCAGGAGTCCGCATGAGCAGCCTGGACCTGCCCGTCGCCGGCAAGCGCGACACCCCCAAGCCCCTCGCCGTGGCCCGCGCACGCCGGCCACTGCCTACCCGCTGGATCAGCGCCCTGACCCTGGCCACCCTGCTACTGGCCTGGTGGCTGGTGACCGCCGCCGGCTGGGTCGAGCCCTTGTTCCTGCCCGGCCCCGGCGACATCCTGGCCAAGGCCTGGCTGCTGCTGACCCAGGGCTACATGGATGCCAGCCTCTGGCAGCACCTGGGCGCCAGCCTGGGGCGCATCGGCCTGGCGCTGGTGGCAGCGACCCTGACCGCCGTGCCGGTGGGCATCGCCATCGGCTACAACCGCGTGGCACGAGGCATTTTCGACCCATTGATCGAGTTCTACCGGCCGATCCCGCCACTGGCCTACCTGCCACTGATCGTGATCTGGTGCGGCATCGGCGAGTTGTCCAAGGTGCTGCTGATCTACCTGGCGATCTTCGCTCCGATCGCCATCGCCACCGCCACCGGCGTGCGCACCGTCGACCCGGCCAAGCTGCGCGCCGCGCAGTCGCTGGGCGCGAGCCGGGCGCAGCTGATTCGCCATGTGATCCTGCCGAGCGCGTTGCCGGACATCCTCACCGGCATTCGCATCGGTCTGGGGGTTGGCTGGTCGACCCTGGTGGCCGCCGAGCTGATCGCCGCCACCAGCGGGCTGGGCTTCATGGTGCAGTCGGCAGCGCAGTTCCTGGTCACCGACGTGGTGGTGCTGGGGATCCTGCTGATCGCCTTGATCGCCTTCGCCCTGGAGATGGGCCTGCGCGCCCTGCAACGCCGGCTGGTGCCCTGGCATGGGCAGAGCCACTGACCTTTTCGGCCTTATCGCGGCAAGCCCGCGATAAGGCCCGCAACGACACCGCCAACCGCCCCCCTTCGAGTCCGACATGAGCCTGACCATCACCCCTCTCAGCCCGGCCCTCGGCGCACAGATCAGCGGCGTGGACATCAGCCGCGAAATCACCGCCCAGCAGCGTGACGCCATCGAGCAGGCGCTGCTGCAACACCAGGTGCTGTTCTTCCGCGACCAGCCGCTCACCCCGCAGCAGCAGGCCGAATTCGCCGCGCGCTTCGGCGACCTGCACATCCACCCGATCTACCCCAACGTGCCGGAAACCCCGCAGGTGCTGATCCTCGACACCGCGGTCACCGACGTGCGCGACAACGCCATCTGGCACACCGACGTGACCTTCCTGCCGACCCCGGCCCTGGGCGCGGTGCTCAGCGCCAAGCAACTGCCGGCGTATGGCGGCGACACCCTGTGGGCCAGCGGCATCGCCGCCTTCGAGGCGCTGTCGGCACCCTTGCGCGCCCTGCTCGACGGCCTGACCGCGACCCACGACTTCACCAAGTCGTTCCCCCTGGAGCGCTTCGGCAGCACCCCGGAAGACCTGGCGCGCTGGGAAGCCACGCGGCGCAACAACCCGCCGCTGTCGCACCCGGTGGTGCGCACCCACCCGGTCAGCGGGCGCAAGGCGTTGTTCGTCAATGAAGGGTTCACCACGCGGATCAACGAGCTGAACGAGCACGAGAGCGAGGCGCTGCTCAAGCTGCTGTTCGCCCATGCCACGCGGCCGGAATTCAGCATTCGCTGGCGCTGGCAGGAAAATGACGTGGCGTTCTGGGACAACCGCGTGACCCAGCATTACGCGGTGGATGACTACCGGCCGCAGCGCCGGGTGATGCACCGCGCGACGATTCTCGGCGACGCGCCGTTCTGAAGTGCCCCGGGGAGGCCGTCGGCCTCCCATCGCCGGGCAAGCCCGCTTCCACAGGTACCCCGCAGCTCTCAGGGCCAGCGGTGAACCTGAGCGGGCTTGCCCCGCGATGGGCCGCAGCGCGGCCCCGGCGATCTAGCGGACCAAGTGCAGGTACTGCATGTGCCGCTCGTACTGGTCGAGGATGTCGTTGATGATCTGCTCCTTGCTGTAGCCCACCAGGTCGTAGTTCTGGCTGCCCTCGGCCAGGTGCACTTCAGCCCGGTAATACCGCCGGTTCTTCAACTCCTGTGTCCCCAACCCTCCCAACGCGAACGACGGGGTGAAGTACCCGCGCATCTGCACCTGGTAGATGAACGGCTGCTCCTCGCCATGGCCGATCTTCAGGCTGACGTTGTCATGGCTCGGGTCGTCCTGGGTGATCAGCGTCAGCCCCTTCTGCTCGAACACCGCCGTGACCTCGGCGATCGCCGGGCGCACCACGTCGTCCATGAAGCGGTACACCTCGTCACGCGACGGGAAGTGCACCACCTGGCTCAGGCGCTGGCGCCAGCCGCCCCGGCCAGGCCGCGACACAGCGAACGGCGCCAGCGAATGCAGCTGCGCGATCTGCCGCTGCGACTCCAGGTAGAACGCCTTGTGCAGCCCCCACATCATGCACAGCAGGATCAGCGAGAACGGCAGCGAGGTCAGCACCACCGCCGACTTCAGCGAATCGATGCTGCCGGCGAACAGCAAGCCACTGGTGACCAGCGCAGTCATCGCGCCCCAGAACACCCGCAGCCAGTTCGGCCCGTCCTCGTCGGCGTTGCCGCCCTTGGCCGACAGGGTCGAGAGCACTACCGTGCCGGAGTCCGCCGAGGTCACGAAGAACACGAAGCTGATGAACACCGTCACGGCGATCACCGTGCGGCTCCAAGGGTAGGTTTCCAACAGCAGGTAAAGGCTCATCGACGGGTTGTCCAGCGCCGACTGGCCCAGCGCGGTCATGCCGTGGTTGATCACTTGGTCCAGGGCGCTGTTGCCGAAGATCGACATCCACGCCAGGGTGAAGCCCAGCGGGATCAGCAGCACGCCGAAGACGAATTCACGGATGGTCCGGCCCCGGGAGATGCGCGCGATGAACAGCCCCACGAACGGCGCCCAGGCGATCCACCAGGCCCAGTAGAACACCGTCCAGCCGCCCAGCCAGTCGCGCTGCTCGCCGTAGGCGTACACGTCGAAGCTCTTGCGCGGCAGGGCGCCGAGGTAGTCGCCGAGGTTCTGGATCAAGGTGTTGAACAGGTGCTGGGTCGGCCCGGCGAACAGCACGAACAGCAGCAGCGCGCAGGCCAGGAACAGGTTGATGTCGCTCATCACCCGCACGCCCTTCTCCACCCCCGCCACCGCCACGGCCACCGCCGCGCCCATCATCAGCGCGATCAGCGCCACCTGCACCCACTGGCTGTGGTCGATGCCGAACAGGTAGTCCAGGCCGGCATTGAGGTGCAGCACGCCGAAGCCCATGTCGGCGCCCAGGCCGAACACCGTGGCGATGATGCCGAAGCCGTCCACCGCGTAGCCGATCGGCCCGTTGATGCGCTTGCCGATCAGCGGGTACAGCGCCGAACGCAGCGCCAGTGGCAGGTTGTGGCGGTAGGCGAAGTATGCCAGGGCCATGCCGACGAAGGCGAACACGCCCCAGCCGTGCAGGCCCCAGTGCAGGAACAGGATCTGCATCGCCTGGCGCCCGGCCTCGGCGGTGCCGGCCTCGCCCTGGGGCGGTTGCAGCAGGTGGGTCAGGGGTTCGGAGACGCAGAAGAAGAACAGCGTGATGCTGATACCGGCGGCGAACAGCATGCCGGCCCACGACAGGTAGCTGAACTCGGGCTCGTCATGGTCGGCGCCGAGCTTGATCTTGCCGTAGCCCGACAGCGCGGTGACCACCACGAACACCAGGTACAGGGTCATGGCCAGCATGTAGTACCAGCCGACGGTGTTGGCCGCCCAGTTCTGCGCGGCGAGCAGCCACTCGCCGGCCGCCTGCGGGTTGGCGATGACCACCAGGCCGAACACCAGGATGAAGGTGGCGGCGAAATAGAACACCGGGGGGTTCATGCGGACCTTGCCGTTGGCAAGGGAAGGCGTCGGTGCAGTCATCAGGCGTGCACCTCGTCGACAGACGTAAGGTTCGGAATGAACGGGTTCAGCAAAGGGGATCCTCCTGTTGAACACCGGCAGCGGACCAGCGTTTAATTTGAACAAGCGTTCAAGTTAAACATGGATCGGCAATCAATGCGACCCAGTGCCGCTGGGTGGGCGAACAACTGACCCCGGCAGTGTGGAGGCAGTTCCGGCGCTATCGCGAGGCAAGCCCGCGCCTACCGGTTCACCACCGCCCATGAGAACGACGCTGTACCTGCAGGAGCGGGCTCGCCCCGCGATAGGCCCGGCCCAGACACCCTAATTCTTGTCCTGGCAATCGAGCTGCAGATTGGCCTGGGTAATGTTGCTGTCCGCCGGCACGCTACGGGTCAGCCACACATTGCCGCCAATGGTCGAGCCCTTGCCGATGGTGATCCGCCCCAGAATGGTCGCCCCCGCGTAGATCACCACGTCGTCCTCGACGATCGGGTGCCGCGCCAGGCCTTTGTGCAAGGTGCCCGACTCGTCCGAAGGGAAGCGCTTGGCGCCCAAAGTCACCGCCTGGTAGATACGCACCCGCTCGCCGATGATCGCCGTCTCGCCGATCACCACCCCGGTGCCGTGGTCGATGAAGAAGCTCGGGCCGATCTGCGCCCCCGGGTGGATGTCGATACCGGTGGCCGAGTGCGCCAGCTCCGAACTGATGCGCGCCAGCAGCGGCAGGCCGGCCTGGTACAGGTGGTGGGCCAGGCGATGATGGATGATCGCCAGGATGCCCGGGTAGCACAGCAGCACCTCGTCGACACTGCGCGCCGCCGGGTCACCGTGGAAGGCCGCCAGCACGTCGGTGTCGAGCAGCATGCGCAACTGCGGCAAGGCCACGGCGAAGCCTTGGATCAGGCTCAGGGCGTGGGCATCGGCCTCGGCCAGGTCGGCCTTGTTCTGTCGTGCCGCGTAGCGCAGTTCCAGGCGCGCCTGGGCCAGCAGCGCGGTGAGCGCGGCGTCGAGGGTGTGGCCGACGTAGAAGTCCTCGCTTTCCTCGCGCAGGTCCACCGGCCCCAGGCGCATCGGGAACAGCGCGCCGCACAGTTGCTCGAGAATCTGCCGCACCGCCTCGCGCGACGGCAGCTCGCGCCCGCCTTGCTCACCGCTGCTGCGGCCGTTGCGGGTGCGCCATTGTTCACGGGCACCGCGCAGGCCGCTGACGATGCCCTGCAGTTGCCATTGGCCGGTGGATGGATGTTCGCTCACGGTGGTCTCCTGGCTGTTCGCGCGCTCCCGCAGGCGCGTCGGTGTTGAAATTCCACTCTACGGCAAATTCTTCCCTTGGAAAAAACAACGCTTTATTCCATCCTGCGCTAAGTCGGGCATAAGCAGTGCTGACGGGGGCCGCGTTCATGGCTACCCTCTACGCTGCCCTTCAGGGATGAAACAGAGAAAAGGAATAACAAAATAAGTTTTTATTATTTCCTGACCTATAAAGCCCACCCTATAGTCGCCACCCACCACTTCCACAACAAAGCGCGGGGCCAGCCATGACAAAATTCGCCAAACCACTTCTCAACGCCAGCCTGGCATTGCTGCTGGGCACCGGCCTGCTCAGCCAGGCCTTTGCCGGTGAGCAACTGAAGACCATCCAGGAAAAAGGCGTGATAAACGTCGGCCTGGAAGGCACCTACCCACCGTTCAGCTTCGTCGACGAAAACGGCAAGCTGACCGGCTTCGAGGTCGAACTGTCGGAATTGCTGGCCAAGGAGCTGGGCGTCAAGGCCAAGGTCCAGCCGACCAAGTGGGACGGCATCCTGGCCGCGCTGGAGTCCAAACGTTTGGACGTGGTCGTCAACCAGGTGACCATCTCCGAGGAGCGCAAGAAGAAATACGACTTCTCCGAGCCCTACACCATCTCCGGCATCCAGGCGCTGATCCTGAAGAAGAAGGCCGATGCGCTGAACATCCAGAAAGCCGCCGACCTGGCCGGCAAGAAAGTCGGCGTGGGCCTGGGCACCAACTACGAGCAATGGGTGAAGAAGGACGTCCCGCAAGCCGACGTGCGCACCTATGAAGACGACCCGAGCAAGTTCGCCGACCTGCGCAACGGCCGTATCGACGCCATCCTGATCGACCGCCTGGCCGCCCTGGAATACGCCCAGAAAGCCAAGGACACGCAACTGGCCGGCGAAGCCTTCTCGCGCCTGGAGTCGGGCATCGCCCTGCGCAAGGGCGAGCCTGAACTGCTCGCGGCCATCGACAAGGCGCTGGACAAGCTCAAGGCTGACGGCACCCTGGCCAAGCTCTCCGCGAAATACTTCGGTGCCGATGTCACCAAATGATCCCTGAAAGCCTGCAACTCGTTATCGACTCCACGCCCTTCCTGTTGAAGGGCGCGGGTTACACGGTGCTGCTCAGCGTCGGCGGCATGTTCTTCGGCCTGGTGCTGGGCTTCGCCCTGGCACTGATGCGCTTGTCGAAGATCCTGCCGCTGAACTGGCTGGCGCGGATCTACGTGTCGTTCTTCCGCGGCACGCCGCTGCTGGTGCAGCTGTTCGTGATCTACTTCGGCCTGCCGCAGATCGGCGTCGAACTCGACCCGATCCCGGCGTCGCTGATCGGCCTGTCGCTGAACATGGCGGCGTACATCTGCGAAATCCTGCGCGCGGCGATCTCCTCGATCGACCGTGGCCAATGGGAAGCCGCCGCCAGCATCGGCATGACCCGCACCCAGGCCATGCGCCGGGCGATCCTGCCCCAGGCCATGCGCACCGCGCTGCCGCCGCTGGGCAACAGCTTCATCTCGCTGGTCAAGGACACCGCCCTGGCGGCGACCATCCAGGTGCCCGAACTGTTCCGCCAGGCGCAGCTGATCACCGCCCGCACCTTCGAAGTCTTCACCATGTACCTGGCCGTGGCAGTGATCTACTGGATACTCTGCACCGTCCTCGCGCACTTCCAGAACCGCATGGAAGCGCGGGTCAACCAGCATGACCAGGAGCACTGACGATGATCGTAGTAGAAGGCCTGACCAAGCGGTTCAAGGGCCAGACCGTGCTCAACGGCATCGACCTGACCGTCCAGCCCGGTGAAGTGGTGGCCATCATCGGCCCCAGCGGCTCGGGCAAGACCACCTTCCTGCGCTGCCTGAACCTGCTGGAAACGCCCGACGCCGGGCGCATCCAGGTGGGCGAGATCAGCATCGACGCCAACCGCCCACTGGGCAGCCAGCAGGGCGCGATCCGGCGCCTGCGCCAGCAGGCCGGGTTCGTGTTCCAGAACTTCAACCTGTTCCCCCACCGCACCGCCCTGGACAACGTTATCGAAGGGCCGGTGATCGTCAAGAAGACACCCCGCGACAAGGCCGTCGAACTGGGGCGCAAGCTGCTGGCCAAGGTCGGCCTGGCCGGCAAGGAAGACGCCTACCCACGGCGGCTTTCCGGGGGCCAGCAGCAGCGCGTGGCCATCGCCCGCGCGCTGGCCATGGAGCCGGAGGTGATCCTGTTCGACGAACCGACCTCGGCGCTCGACCCCGAACTGGTCGGCGAGGTGCTGGAGACCATCCGCGGCCTGGCCGAAGAGCAGCGCACGATGATCATCGTCACCCACGAGATGAGCTTCGCCCGCGACGTCGCCAACCGGGTGATCTTCTTCGACAAGGGGGTGATCGTGGAGCAGGGCGAGGCCAAGGCGCTGTTCGCCAACCCGAAAGAGGAGCGCACGCGGCAGTTCCTGCGCAAGTTCCTCGGCACGGCTGCCGCGCAGGACTGACCGACGCCATCGCGGGGCAAGCCCGCTCCCACAGGTGCACCGCCGCGCTCAGGAACGGCGGTGCACCTGTGGGAGCAGGCTTGCCCCGCGATTGCATTCTGCCGCCAAACACAAATCCCAACTTCTATCCATATTCCAAACCGTTAGTTCATAAACGGTTTATAAGCGCATAGGGTATATAGACCGGACCACCGGACCAGCACACATCTGCCGCGATCAGCTGAAGCGGCATTTCATTTTGTGAGGTAAGGAATGGTCAGGATCACAATCACCCCAGTGCATAACGCCAGGGCATTGAGTGCAGCCAAGGAGCGGTACTGATGTCCAGCCAGCCAAATACCCTTTTCCACAGCGACCTCGACAGCTCGCCCCTGCTGCTGCCGGCCAAGGTGTTGCGCAACGACGCCGAGGCCCTGCAAGCGGCCCGTGAACTGGCCGATGTCGCCCGCCAGCAGGCCGCGCGCCGCGACCAGCAGCGCAAGCTGCCGTGGGCCGAGATCGAACAGTTCACCCGCAGTGGCCTGGGCAGCATCAGCGTGCCGAAAGCCTTCGGCGGCCCCGACGTCTCCTTCGAAACCATCGCCGAAGTGTTCCGCGTCATCAGCGCGGCGGACCCGGCGCTGGGGCAGATCCCGCAGAACCAGTTCGGCATGCTGCAACTGCTGCGCCTGACCGCCACCGAGGCGCAGCAGGCGCTGATCTTCCGCTCGGTGCTGGACGGCTGGCGCATCGGCAATGCCGGCCCCGAGCGCAGCACCAAGGACACCCTCACGCTCAAGGCGCGCATCACCCGCAACGCCGACGGCTACCGCATCAGCGGCGAGAAGTTCTACTCCACCGGCGCCCTGTTCGCCCACTGGGTGGCGGTCAAGGCGCTGGATGACGAAGGCCGCCAGCGCCTGGCGTTCGTGCGCCGTGGCAGCCCGGGCCTGCGCATCGTCGACGATTGGTCCGGCTTCGGCCAGCGCACCACCGCCAGCGGCACCGTGCTGCTCGACGACGTGCCGGTGGACGCCGAGCTGGTGATCGACAACTGGCGCCAGCGCGACCTGCCGAACATCCAGGGCTCATCGTCGCAGTTGATCCAGGCGGCCATCGACGCCGGGATCGCCGAGGCGGCGATCGAGGATGCCATCGCCTTCGTGCGCGAGAAATCGCGCCCGTGGGTCGACGCCAACGTCGAACGGGCCAGCGACGACCCCTACGTGATCGCCGACATCGGCCGCCTGAAGCTTGAGCTGCATGCCGCCGAGGCCTTGCTGCGCAAAGCCGCGCGGGTGCTCGACGAGGTCAATGCCGCGCCCATCGACGCCGCCTGCGCGGCACGCGCGTCGATCGCCGTGGCCGAGGCCAAGGTGCTGACCACCGAGATCTCGCTGCAGGCCAGCGAGAAGCTCCTGGAACTCGCCGGCAGCCGCGCCACCCTCGCCGAGTTCAACCTCGACCGCCACTGGCGCAATGCCCGGGTGCACACCCTGCACGACCCGGTGCGCTGGAAGTACCACGCGGTGGGCGCCTACCACCTGAACGGCACGCTGCCTGCGCGGCATTCCTGGATCTGATTTGCGGCCTTGGGGCTGCTGCGCAGCCCAATCGCGGGGCAAGCCCGCGCCTACGGACACAGCGCTGTTCTGTAGGCGCGGACCTGCCCCGCGATTGGGCCGCACAGCGGCCCCCGGCCCGGAGAACACCATGACCACTTCACTCATCACCAGCGACACCCAGGCCCTGGCCGTCGCCGAAGAAATCGCCCAGCAACTGCGCCGCGACAGCGCCCTGCGCGACCGCGAGCGCCGCCTGCCGCACGCCGAACTCGAGCTGTTCAGCCAGTCCGGCCTGTGGGCCATCAGCGTGCCCAAGCCCTTTGGCGGCGCTGGCGTGTCCAACGTCACCCTGGCCCAGGTCGTCGCCCGCATCGCCCAGGCCGACGCCTCTCTCGGCCAGATCCCGCAGAACCACTTCTATGCCCTGGAAGTGCTGCGGGTGAATGGCAGCCCCGAGCAGCAACAGCGCCTGTACGGCGAAGTGCTGACTGGCCGGCGCTTTGGCAACGCCCTCGCCGAACTGGGCACCAAGACCGCCCACGACCGCACCACCCGCCTGACCCGCGACGGCGACGGTTACCGCGTCAACGGCCGCAAGTTCTACTGCACCGGCGCGCTCTACGCCCAGCGCATCCCCACCTCGGTGATCGACGAGCAAGGCGTCCAGCAACTGGCCTTCATCCCCGCCGACAGCGCCGGGGTCAAGGTGATCGACGACTGGAGCGGCTTCGGCCAGCGCACCACCGGCAGCGGCTCGGTACAGTTCGACGATGTCTTCGTCAGCGCTGCCGACGTGCTGCCGTTCCAGAGCGCCTTCGAGCGCCCGACCCCGGTCGGCCCGCTGGCACAGATCCTCCACGCCGCCATCGACACCGGCATCGCCCGCGCCGCCTACGAAGACGCCCTGCACTTCGTGCGAACGCGCAGCCGCCCCTGGGTCGATTCCGCTGTCGACAAGGCCAGCGACGACCCGCTGACCCTCAAGAGCTTCGGCCACCTGGCCATCCGCCTGCACGCCGCCGAAGCCCTGCTCGAACGCGCTGGCGAGTTCCTCGACCGCGCCCAGGCAGACAGCAGCGCCGCCAACGTCGCCGCCGCCTCCATCGCGGTGGCCGAGGCGCGGGCGATCAGCACGGAAATCTCCCTGGCCGCCGGCACCACGCTGTTCGAGCTGGGCGGCAGCCAGGCCACCCTGGCCGAGCACAACCTCGACCGCCACTGGCGCAACGCCCGGGTGCACACCCTGCACGACCCGGTGCGCTGGAAGTACCACGCCATCGGCAACTACTACCTCAACGGCGAGAACCCGCCGCGCCGGGGGACGATCTGATGAGCAAGCAGATCCTGCTCAACGCCTTCAACATGAACTGCGTCGGGCACATCAACCACGGCCTGTGGACCCACCCGCGCGACACCTCGACCCAGTACAAGACCCTGGCCTACTGGACCGACCTCGCCCGCCTGCTCGAACGCGGGCTGTTCGACGGCCTGTTCATCGCCGACATCGTTGGCACCTACGACGTCTACGGCCAGTCGCTGGACGTGACCCTCAAGGAGTCGATCCAGCTGCCGGTCAACGACCCGCTGCTGCTGGTCTCGGCCATGGCTGCGGTGACCCGGCACCTGGGCTTCGGCCTGACCGCCAACCTCACCTACGAGGCGCCCTACCTGTTCGCCCGGCGCCTCTCCACGCTCGACCACCTGAGCAACGGCCGGGTCGGCTGGAACATCGTCACCGGCTACCTCGACAGCGCCGCCCGCGCCATGGGCCTTGAGCAGCAGCCCGAGCACGACCGGCGCTACGACCAGGCCGACGAATACCTGCACGTGCTGTACCAGTTGCTCGAAGGCAGTTGGGACGACGACGCGGTGGTCGCCGACCGGGCGCAGCGCGTCTACGCGCGGCCCGAGAAGGTGCGCAAGGTCAAGCACCACGGCGAGTTCTACAAGGTCGAGGGCTACCACTTGTGCGAACCCTCGCCGCAGCGCACGCCGGTGCTGTTCCAGGCGGGCAGCTCGGCGCGCGGGCTGGCCTTCGCCGGCAACCATGCCGAGTGCGTGTTCATCAGCGGCCAGAACCAGGCCGCCACGCGCGCCCAGGTCGACAAGGTGCGCGCCGCCGCGCAAGCCGCCGGCCGCGATCCGCAGGCGGTGAAGGTGTTCATGGGCATCACGGTGATCGTCGCACCGAGCGAAGCCGAGGCCCGCCTCAAGCACGCCGAATACCTGCGCCACGCCAGCCCCGAAGCGGGCGTGGCGCACTTCGCCGCGTCCACCGGCATCGACTTCGCCGCCTTCGAATTGGACGAGCCAATCGCCTTCACCCAGGGCAACGCCATCCAGTCGGCGACCCGCCAGTTGCAGGAAAACGCCTGGACCCGCCGCCGCCTGCTGGAGCAGCACGCCCTGGGCGGGCGCTACGTGACCCTGGTCGGCGACCCCGAGCAGGTCGCCGAGCAGTTGATCGGCTGGATCGACGAAACCGGCCTGGACGGCTTCAACCTGACCCGCACCGTCACCCCGGAAAGCTTCGAAGACTTCATCGACCTGGTGGTCCCCGCGCTGCAACGCCGTGGCCGCTACAAGACCGCCTACGCCGACGGCAGCCTGCGCGAGAAGCTGTTCGCGAACAGCGCGCACTTGCCCGCCGACCACCCCGGCAGCCACTACCGCACCCCCTCTGAAAAACCTGCCCCGACTGGAGCCCTGCACCATGCTTGAAAAACTCTTCCGGCCCGTCGTGGCCGCCGCCCTGTCCCTCGGCATCGCCGCTGCCGCGCACGCCGCAGAACCCTTGAAGATCGGCACCACCGCCGCCTTCGCCATCCCGCTGGAAGCGGCGGTGGAAGAAGCCCACAAGCAAGGCCTGGAGGTGAAGCTGATCGAGTTCACCGACTGGATCGCGCCCAACGTGAGCCTGGCCAGTGGCGACATCGACGTGAACTACTTCCAGCACATCCCGTTCCTGGAAAACGCCAAGGCCGCCGCCGGCTTCGACCTGGTGCCCTTCAAGCCGGGCATCATCAACAACGTCGGCCTGTACTCGAAGAAGTACAAAAGCTTCGCCGAGCTGCCCGAAGGCGCCAGCGTGGCCATCGCCAACGACCCGATCAACAGCGGCCGCGGCCTGCAACTGCTGGCCAAGGCCGGGTTGATCAGCCTCAAACCGGGGGTCGGCTACAAGGCCACCGAGGACGACATCGTCGCCAACCCGAAAAAGCTCAAGATCCTCCAGGTCGAAGCCGTGCAACTGGTGCGCGCCTATGACGACGCCGACCTGGTGCAGGGCTACCCGGCCTACATCCGACTGGCCAACACCTTCGACGCCACCTCAGCGCTGCTGTTCGACGGCCTGGAGAACAAGGAGTACGTGATCCAGTTCGTCATCCGCCCGCAAAGCAAGGACGACCCGCGCCTGGCCAAGTTCGTCGACATCTACCAGCACTCGCCCGCCGTGCGCGCCGCATTGAACAAGGCCCATGGCAACCTCTACCAGGCCGGTTGGGAGGGCTGAGGTGAGCAGCGTCAGCGCCCTCAAGGCGCCCTTGGAGCAACCCACGCCGCCCGCAGCCCGCGAGCAGGCCCTGCGCCCGGAGGTCAATGAAGCCCACGTGCGCTTCATCGGCCTGGGCAAGACCTACCCGGGCCAGGCCCAGCCAGCCCTGAGCGGCATCGACCTGAACATCCGCCGCGGCGAGATCTTCGGCATCATCGGCCGCAGCGGCGCCGGCAAGTCGTCGCTGCTGCGCACCATCAACCGCCTGGAACAGCCCAGCGAGGGCCGGGTGCTGATCGACCAGGTCGATATCGCGCCGTTCGACGAAGAGCGCCTGGTGCGCCTGCGTCGGCGCATCGGCATGATCTTCCAGCACTTCAACCTGATGTCGGCCAAGACCGTGTGGCAGAACGTCGAGCTGCCGCTGAAGGTGGCCGGCGTGGCCAAGGCCGAGCGCCAGCGCAAGGTGCGCGAACTGCTCGCGCTGGTGGGGTTGGAGCACAAGCACCATGTCTACCCGGCGCAGCTCTCCGGCGGGCAGAAGCAGCGCGTGGGCATCGCCCGGGCGCTGGTGCACGACCCGCAGATCCTGCTGTGCGACGAAGCCACCTCGGCACTCGACCCGGAAACCACCGCCTCGATCCTCGAGCTGCTGCGCGACATCAACCAGCGCCTGGGCCTGACCATCGTGTTGATCACCCACGAGATGGCGGTGATCCGCGACATCTGCCACCGCGTGGTGGTGCTCGAACGCGGCGAAGTGGTCGAGCAGGGCGAGGTCTGGCAGGTATTCGGCGCGCCGCGCCACGAGGTCACCCGCACCCTGCTCGCACCCTTGCAGGCCAAGCTGCCCGCCGCCTTGCAGGCCAGCCTGCGGGCCAACCCGGTCAGCCGCGACGCAGCCACCGTATTGCGCCTGACACTGCTGGGCGAGCCGGAACTGTCGGCGCTGTTCACCGACCTCGGCGGACATGTGCGCCTGCTGCAAGGCGGCGTGCAAACCATTGGCGAGCATGCCCTGGGGCAGTTGGTGCTGGCCGTGCGCGGCTCGCCCCTGGCGGGCCATCAATTACTCGAACGCGCCCGGCGCTGGGCCGATGACGTGGAGGTACTGGGCTATGTGGATTGATCGCTTGCTGCAAGGTCTGCTCGACACCCTGCTGATGGTTGGCGTGTCGTCGCTGATCGCACTGCTGGTGGGGATCCCGATGGCGGTGCTGCTGGTCACCAGCGACAAGGGCGGGATCTACGAGGCGCCTGTGCTGAACCGGGTGCTGGGGGCGTTCGTCAACCTGTTCCGTTCGATTCCGTTCCTGATCCTGATGGTCGCGCTGATCCCCTTCACCCGCCTGCTGGTGGGCACCACCTACGGCGTGTGGGCCGCCGTGGTGCCGCTGACCATCGCCGCCACGCCGTTCTTTGCGCGCATCGCCGAGGTGAGCCTGCGCGAGGTCGACCACGGCCTGATCGAAGCCGCCCAGGCCATGGGCTGCCGACGCTGGCACATCATCTGGCATGTGCTGCTGCCGGAGGCGCTGCCGGGGATCGTCGGCGGGTTCACCATCACCCTGGTGACCATGATCAACTCCTCGGCCATGGCCGGGGCGATTGGCGCGGGCGGGCTGGGGGATATCGCCTATCGCTATGGGTACCAGCGGTTCGATAGCCAGATCATGTTGACGGTGATCGTCATGCTGGTGGCCTTGGTGGCGCTGATCCAGTTGGGGGGGGATCGCCTGGCCAAGGGCCTGAACAAGCGCTGAAGCCATCGCGGGGCAAGCCTCTGTTCCCGAGCACGGCGCGGTACGTGTGGGAGCGGCCTTGTGCCGCGATCACGGGCGTAGCCCGTGCCAGACACCGCAGAACGTCAAATAGGCCCAAGCCCGCCCCTGCACCCTCTGACACAGGGGAACTAAAATATTATTTCGAATTTGAGCGGGCAACGTTTCTATCCACTATTATCGAAAGCATAGTTTCGATTACCTGCACACCTGGGCTCTCTCCGCCCTAAAACTAAAAAAAAGCTTAGTTTCACTTGAATCCCTACTATTCGCCTGCATAATCGAAGCTATCTTTTCGTTTATCTCAGGCTCCCCATGAACGCTCTGCAGATCCATACCCCAAGTGATTTGGGAGATGCCGTACGCACCGTGCGTAAGCGTCAGAGCATCACCCAGTCCGACCTGGCATTGATCGTCGGCAAAAGCCATGTGCTGCTCAGGGACATCGAGAAAGGCAAAGGCAGTGTCTCGATCGGCAGCGTGCTGCAGGTGCTGCAAGAGCTTGGCATCCGGCTCTACGTGGACATCCCCGATCCATGAGAACACTCAACGTCTTCATCAACGACCACGCCATCGCCATGCTGCGCGACGACGCGGGCGTCTGGAGCCTGGAGTACACGCCAGAGTGGATCGCCAATGCCGCAGGCTATGACCTGTCACCCGCCCTCGCCCGCGCCAGGGGCACCATCGTCGACGCCTCTTCGCAGCGTCCGGTGCAGTGGTTCTTCGACAATCTGCTGCCCGAAGAGCAGGCCCGAACCTTATTGGCGAACGACGCAAGGATCGACTTCGCCGATGCCTTTGGCCTGCTGGGCTACTACGGCGCCGAATCGGCCGGGGCGGTCACCTTGCTCAGCGACTCACACACGGCGCAACCCAGCGGCCTGAGGCCGCTCTCGGATGCGCAACTGAGCGAACGCATCCGCAACCTCCCTCGCGTATCGCTGACCACCGCTGCGCCGAAGCGCATGTCTTTGGCAGGTGCCCAGCACAAGCTGCCGATCGTCATGACCGATGGTGCGCTGTTCGAGCCCATCGGCAGTACTCCCTCCACTCATATCCTCAAGCCCGACCACCCGCAACGGGATCTTTATGATGCCACCGCGGCCAATGAATGGTTCGTGATGAGCGTTGCCCGCGCCGTGGGCCTGGACGTTCCCGAGGTCACCCTGCGCCGTGTGCCCGAAGCCACCTACCTGATCGAGCGTTTTGATCGGGTGCGGGCCGGTGATCAGCTCGAGCGCGTGCATGTGCTCGATGCCTGCCAGATCCTCACGCTGGACAAGAGCTTCAAGTATCAGCAAGCGACCCCACACACGCTGCAAGCCATTCTTGACCAGGTACGGAACGTGGCTCAGACGCGGATGCAGCTATTCAGGTGGCTGGTTTTCAACATCTTGGTCGGGAACAACGATGCCCACTTGAAGAACCTTTCGTTCTTCGTGCGCCCGGACGCGTATTACCTGGCACCGCATTACGATCTGCTGTGCACGGCGGTCTATGGCGACGCGGCCGCGCCCTGGCTGGACGCGGAACTGGTGTGGAAACCCGACGGCGTTCGCACCCATGGCGACATCACGCGCGCCAGTGTCCTGAGCCTCGGGGAGCAAATTGGCATACGCACGCCCCTGGGCAACCGGATCCTCGACACGCTGGTGCCAGGAGTGGAGAACACCGCCAGAGACCTGCTGGAGCGGCAGGCGCACCTCTTCAGTGCCGGTGAGGGCAGGCTCGTGCGGCGGATCGTCCATGGCGTGATCCGCGACATGACGCATAGGCTGCGGCGCTGACCGGCTCAGCCTTCGTGCAACGCCGACGCTGGCACCGGCCGCCCGAACCAGTACCCCTGCCCCAGTTCGCACTGCTGCTCCAGCAGGAACCGCGCCTGCTCCGCCTGTTCGATGCCCTCGGCATGCACCTGCATCCCCATGCTGCGCGCCAGGGCGATGATCACCCGCACGATGGCGATGTCATCCTCGTCATGCGGCAACCCTGCCACGAAGCCCTGGTCGATCTTCAGCTTCTGCACCGGCAACCGCTTGAGCCGCAGCAACGATGAATAACCCGTGCCGAAGTCATCGATGGCCAGGCGCAGCCCCAGCTCGCGCAGGCGGTGCAGTTGCTCCAGCGCCACCTCCGGGTCGTCCATCACCGCGCTTTCGGTGACCTCCAGCTCCAGCAGGGTTGGGTCCAGCCCGGTTTCGTGCAGCACCTCGGCCACCTGTGGATAAAGGTCACGCTGGCCGAACAGCCGGCTCGACAGGTTCACCGCGACGAATTCCAGCCCGCGCCCCTCGGCCTGCCATCGCACCATCTGCCGGCATGCCTGGCGCAGCACCCAGGCGTCGATATCGGCGATCAGCCCGGTGCGCTCGGCGATCGGGATGAACTCCCCCGGCGGCACCAGGCCCCGCTGCGGGTGCTGCCAGCGCACCAGCGCCTCGACCCCGACCCGGCGCGCGGTGAACAGGTCGTGCACCGGCTGGTAGAACACCCGCAGCTCATCCTGTTCCAACGCCCGGCGCAGTTCGCCGGCGGTCTCGACCCGGTGCTGGGCGTGGGCGGTCAATTCTTCGGTGTACAACGCATAGCAGGCGCGGCCATTGCCCTTGGCCTTGAACAGCGCCGCATCGGCGTTGCGCAGCAGTTGCTCGGCGCCCAACGCATCGTTGGGGAACAGGCTGATACCGACGCTGGCACTGATGAACAGGCGTTGCTCGTCGAAGCAGAACGGCTCGCGCAGGCGTTCGATGATGGTCTGCGCCAGCGACGCCGCCTGGCCAACCTGCTGGCAACTCTCCAACAGCACACCGAACTCGTCGCCGCCCAGGCGCGCCAGGGTCACGCCGCTGCCCAGCATCTCGCGCAAGCGCTCACCCACGAGCTTGAGCAACTGGTCGCCGAGGGTGTGGCCAAGACCGTCGTTGATGCTCTGGAAATGGTCCAGGTCGAGCAGCAGCAAAGCGCAGCCGCGCTTGTTGGCCTGGGCCGAGGCCAGCGCCTGCTCGGCGCGGTCGTTGAACAGCAGGCGGTTGGGCAGGCCGGTCAGCGGGTCGTGGTGAGCCAGGTAGGCCAGCTCCTGCTCGGAATGCTTGATCGCGCTGATGTCACTGAACACCGCCACGTAGTGGCTGAGCTCATCACCGTCGTCGCGAATGGCGCAGATCGTCTGCCATTGCGGGTAGATCTCGCCGCTTTTGCGACGGTTCCAGATTTCCCCGCTCCACTCGCCCTTGTCCGCCAGGGCGGCGTAGATCTGCCGGTAGAACGGCGCGCCGTGGCGCCCGGACTTGAATTTGTTCGGGCGCTGGCCGAGCACTTCGTCCTGCTGGTAGCCGGTGATGCGCATGAAGGCGCGGTTGACGTGCACGATCAGGCCATTGCGGTCGGTCACCAGCACGCCTTCGAGGGTGCTGTCGAACACCGCCGCCGCCATGCGCAGGCGCTCGCGGTCAGCGTCGCGCAGGCGCGCGCCGATGCCGATGAAGTTCAGCAAGCGGGCGCGCGAGAAGAAGATCAGCGCCGTGCTCAGCAGCACCCACACCACTACATTGATTTGCCGACCCACGGCCATGGCCAGGGGGTCATCGGTCATGCCTCGCAATACGACCTCGGACAGCGCCAGCCAGAGGATCGAGAGCACCAGGTAAAGCGCGGCCATGCGCAAGGCGTCGCGGGCGGAAACAGACATGTCGGGTGGATAAGCCCTTGGAAAAGACGGGGCATTATAGAGGCTGAAACATCCCGTGACTTCCTATCAAAAAGGCCGACTGGTTTTATTTCCCGGTCAAGGGATAATCAGCCCCTGTTTCCCTGTATTCCCGAGGGTCTTTGCCTCTATGTGGTACTACGGTCTGCTCGACCTGTCGGCCTGGCAACTGGTCGGCGTCACCTTGCTGATGACCCACATCACCATCGTCAGCGTCACCTTGTACCTGCACCGCTACTCGGCGCACCGCGCCCTGGAGCTGAACGCGGGGCTCAAGCATTTCTTCCGCTTCTGGCTGTGGCTGACCACGGCGCAGAACACCCGCGAATGGACCGCCGTGCACCGCAAGCACCACGCCAAGTGCGAAACCCCCGACGACCCGCACAGCCCAGTGCACAAGGGTCTGGGCACGGTGCTGCGCAAGGGCGCCGAGCTGTACCGCGAAGAGGCGCGCAACGAAGAGACCCTGCGCATCTACGGCAAGAACTGCCCGGACGACTGGGTCGAGCGCAACGTCTACTCGCGCTTCAAGTTCGCCGGCATCGCCCTGATGGCGGTGCTCGACCTGCTGCTGTTCGGCACCCTCGGCGTCACCATCTGGGCGGTGCAGATGATGTGGATCCCCTTCTGGGCCGCCGGCGTGGTCAACGGCCTGGGCCACGCGGTGGGCTACCGCAACTTCGAATGCCGCGACGCCGCCACCAACCTGGTGCCCTGGGGCATCGTCATCGGCGGCGAGGAGCTGCACAACAACCACCACACCTACCCCAACTCGGCCAAGCTCTCGGTCAAGCGCTGGGAGTTCGACATGGGCTGGATGTGGATCCGCCTGCTGTGCCTGCTGCGCCTGGCCAAGGTGCAGCGCGTAGCGCCCATCGCCCACCGGGTGGAGGGCAAGGCGCACCTGGACATGGACACCGCCATGGCCATCCTCAACAACCGCTTCCAGATCATGGCCCAGTACCGCAAGCTGGTGATCGCGCCGCTGGTGCAGCAGGAGCTGGCCCGGGTCGACGCCTCGGTGCGCCACCGCTTCCGCCGCGCCAAGCGCCTTTTGTCCCGCGAGACCAGCCTGCTGCAGGACCGCCACCACGTGCGCATCGAGTCGATGCTGGCGCACAGCCAGGCGCTGAAGACCATCTACGAGAAGCGCCTGGCCCTTCAGCAAATCTGGGCACGCACCAGCGCCAACGGCCATGACATGCTCGCCGCCATGAAAGACTGGGTACATGAGGCCGAGGCCAGCGGCATCCAGTCGCTGCGTGACTTCGCCGCCCAGCTCAAGACCTACTCACTGCGCCCCACCACCGCCTGAGCACCGTTGATCGGCCCGCCCCGCAACGGGGTGGGCGTACCGGAACAATTTCCCTGATTGCCACTCGAACGTGCATATCGCCCGCGCGGCGGGTCGCTTCGTGCCCGCGCGCTTATTCGCAGAGATTCGCTCCGTGCACAGGGTCAAGACCATCGCCACGCCAACCGCCGGCCACCCGCCGCCGCCCGAAGCCGCCCAGACCTTGCTGGCCCTGCTGCATGCCCAGGGCGAGGTGGCGCGCCTGAGCGAGCGCGAGCAGCTGTACAGCTCGCTGCTGGACAGCGTCAACGCGGTGCTCTGGGCGTTCGACTGGGAAACCCGCCAGGTGCTGTACGTCAGCCCCGCCTACGAGCGCATCTTCGGCCGCCCCGCCAGCCTGGTGCTGGCCGACTACAACGAATGGCGCGACGCGATCTACCCCGACGACCTCGACTACGCCGAGCGCAGCCTGGCCCAGGTGCTGCTCAAGGGCGCCGTGGAAGACCGCGAGTACCGCATCATCAATGCCATGGGCGAGGTGCGCTGGCTCAGCGACAAGTGTTTCATCAACCAGCAGCGCGAGGGCGAGCGGGTGATCATCGTCGGCATCGCCGAGGACATCACCGAGAAGAAGCAGCTCGAAGGCGAGCTGCAGCGTTTGGCCACCACCGACGTGCTGACCCAGAGCAGCAACCGCCGGCACTTCTTCGAATGCGCCGAGCAGGCCTTCGACCGCGCCCGCCAGGACGGCACGCCGCTGACCTTCCTGCTGCTGGACATCGACGACTTCAAGCGGGTCAACGACAGCTACGGCCACCAGGAAGGCGACCAGGTGCTGCAGCGCATCGCCGACAGTGGCAAGGCGGTGCTGCGGCGGGGCGATGTGTTCGGGCGGATCGGGGGCGAGGAGTTCGCTGCGGTGTTCCCCGGCTGCACGGCGCAGGTGGCCGAGCAGGTGGCCGAACGCTTGCAGCGGGAGATCCAGCGCTTGAGCTTCAGCCATGGGCAACAGACCTATGGCGTGACGGTCAGCCAGGGGTTGACCGGCTTGCTGGACGAGGACGAGGCGCTGGACAGCCTGTATGCACGCGCCGACGCGGCGATGTACCGGGCCAAGCGCCAGGGCAAGAACCAGATCGTGCGTGGGTGAATTCACCGGCCTCTTCGCGGGTAAACCCGCGAAGAGGCCGGCACATTCAGAACAAGAGGCTCAGACCTCCCCCCGCTGCATCCCCACCTCCAGATCATTGATCAACGCCTTGGCCATGGCGCTGAGCACCCGCGCCGAGCTGCCGGCCAGGATATCGCCGCCCATCTCCGCCTCGCAGGTATGGTGGCGAATGCACCCCAGCAGCATCGACAGCTCGTCGAACGCCTGCATGAACGGAATGCCCGGCTGTATGCGGTAAAGCTCCAGGAAGGTCTCGACGCCCGCCGTGGCCCAGGTGTTCGGGTCGTTGTTCATCGCATCACTCCTTGATGGCGTTCGGCTCAGATGCGCGTCAGCGCGTGCTCGACCAGGGCGCGGCTCATGGCGGCCGAATGCGCGGCGGTGGTGAGCATGGCCACGCGGGGCTCGCCGGCGTTCTCGCGGCAGTATTCATCGATGATCTGCGTGACACCGCGCAGCAACTCGCTGGCGTGGGCCAGGGCGTCAGGGGGGATCATGTCGACGGGGGTGGTGAAGAGGGGGTTGGTGACGAGGGTCAGGCGGGGTGGGTCGGGGACGTGCTTTTTCATGGTCAGACTCCTGGAACGTTCGAGGAGCTACCACATTCATCCTTCTCACAGATAAGGGTGGCAGCCGTGCACGAGGTGAGAAGACCGTGGTTCCAGGAACACGGCCAGACCGAAGTCTGCTCGCACACGGCTGCCATGACTGGAAGCCATTCCCGAAAACACCAGGGCTTCTCACACCCTGTCGCCCAACTGAGCGACCCGGCGAAGTTATCCCTGAGGCATTTCCCCGGCAATTCAGACACGTCCGCAAAGCGCGTAGGATACTTCCCAAACAATCCTGGCCGTAGCGTTGGGGTTCAGGTTCAGATTTGTCTTACGCCAGAAGATTGCCGCGAGGCCTTCGGCCCCGCGATCGGGCGCGAAGCGCCCGCCATCCACCACCGCCCACGAAACCGCCTCGAAGGCGGTTTTCTCATTTTGGCCCTAATCCCGCGGCGCCTGCTCATTGCCTTCATCCAGAAGGCCCGGCTCCTCGCTCGCCACCTCCGGCTCATCCTGCACAGGCTCCTGCACCGCGGGCTGCTCCACCACCGCCGGTACCTCCTCTTCCTTGCGCAACCGCCGCAGCTCCGGCAGCCCCAGCTTCAACAACCGCGCCGTCTTGCTGCTGGCGACCTTCTCCAGGCCCTGGCTCGCCGGCAGCCGCGACAATTGCCCGGCCAGGTTCATCGCCAGGATCTCCCGCGAATACACCCCGCCCCCCAGCTGGTACACCGCCGCGATCAACTCGCGCAGCGACAGCGGCAGGCGCCAGCGGGTGCGCAGGGCCGAGCCGAACGGGGCGCCGAATTCGTTGAGCGAAAGCTGCACCTGGTCCTCGTCCAGCTCGCCACCGGCCAGGCGCCACTCCTGCAGGCAGCGCAGCACCGCCAGGTCGCCCAGGCAGTGCAGCAGCCCGGCGCAGTAGCAGCGCTCTTCATCCAGGTCGAGCATGCGCGCCAGGGTGCGGGCGTACTCGGCGGTGTGCAGCGAGAGGTTCCAGAAGTGCGTGGCATGCCCGGCCAGCAGCGGGTCGCTGAGGCGCGCGCTGCGCTTGAGGGTGAGGCCCAGGATCAGGTTCATGCTCTGGGTGCTGCCCAGCTTGTTCAGCGCCTGCAGCAAGGTCTGCACCGGGGCGTCGCGGTGCAGCGCGGCGCTGTTGGCGGCGGCGATCAGCACGCCGGTGATCTGCGGGTCGTTGCGCACCTCTTGCTCCAGCACCCGCAGGTCCAGGCCCTGGGGGTTGAGGGCGCGCTTGATCGCCACTTGCACGTCGGCGAACAACGGGCCGCCGTCGGCGTTGGCGCGGCGCTGTTCGAGGAAGGGCGGCAGCTGGGCACCGGGCTGCAGCGGCGGCACCGGGCAGGCGATCTCTTCGCCAGCGGCCAGCAGCAGCACCTCCAGGCGCTTGCGCAGCTTCTCCAGGTTCAGCGGCTTGCTCAGGTATTCAGTGGGCTGGAACGGCAGCGCTTCCTTCACGCTGGCGCTGTCGCTGCGCTCGCTCATGAGGATGAACGGCAGGCTCGGCGCGTCGCGCTTGGCGCGCACCTTGCGCAGCAGGTCGAGACCGTCGACGCCCGCCAGTTCGCGCGCGGCGATGATCAGGTCGGGCTTGCTGGCCAATGCGCTGAGGGCCTGGGAGCCGTCGGCGCAGACCTTGACCTGGGCGTCGCAGCGCACGCTCAGCAGCATTTCGCTGAGCATGTCGCGCACCCAGGGGTCGCCTTCGGCGATCAGTACGAGAGGGGGGGTGGGGTCGGCAACGCTCATGGGTAACTCCTGGTAATCCTTGACGTGCAGCTTGGGTAGCCTTCCAAGGCAAGTCCTTTCACAACGATAGCGCCCCCTGCCTGCCTTGGGCATAAAAAAAACCCGCCTGGGCGGGTTTTTTCTGGAGCGCGTCACACTTTATCAGGCCAGTTCAGCGAAGCACTCTTCGATGATGGCCAGGCCTTTGTCCAGCAGCGCGTCTTCGGCGGTCAGCGGCACCAGGATGCGCAGGACGTTGCCGTAGGTGCCGCACGACAGCAGGATCAGGCCCTTGTCGCGTGCCTTGGCCACCACCTGCGCAACGGCAGCGGCGTTCGGGGTGTGGGTGCCTTTTTCGAAGACTTCCACGGCGACCATCGACCCCAGGCCACGCACGTCACCGATGATCGGGTGCTTTTTCTGGATGTCACGCAGGCCGGCAGTCAGGCGCTCGCCAACGGCCTTGCTGCGGTCCAGCAGTTGCTCTTCCTCGAACACCTGGATGACCGCCAGGGCCGCGGCGCAGGCGATCGGCGAACCGGCGTAGGTGCCGCCCAGGCCGCCCGGGGCGATGGCGTCCATGTACTCGGCCTTGCCGCACACACCGGCCAGCGGGAAGCCGCCAGCGATGGACTTGGCGAAGGTGGTCAGGTCAGGCGCGACGCCCATCTGCTCCATGGCGAAGAAGGTGCCGGTACGGCCAGCGCCGGTCTGCACTTCGTCGGCGATCAGCAGGATGCCGTGCTGGTCGCACAGGGCGCGCAGGCGCTGCATCAGCTCTTTCGGCGCCGGCAGGAAGCCGCCTTCGCCTTGCACCGGCTCCAGGATGATCGCGGCGATGTCGCGCGGCTCGGCGTCGTTCTTGAAGATGCGCTCGACCGAGGCGATGGCGTCGTCGACGCTCACACCGTGCAGCTCGCTCGGGAACAGCGCACGGAACACGCCGCCCGGCATCAGGCCCATGCCCGCGGAGTACGGCACGACCTTGCCGGTCAGGCCCAGGGTCATCATGGTGCGGCCGTGGTAACCGCCGGTGAAGGCGATCACGCCAGCGCGGCCGGTGGCGGCACGGGCGATCTTCACGGCGTTCTCAACGGCTTCGGAGCCGGTGGACACCAGCAGGGTCTTCTTGGCGAAGTCGCCCGGGACCAGGGTGTTGATCTTTTCGCACAGCTCGACGTAGGGCTCGTAGGCCAGCACCTGGAAGCAGGTGTGGCTGACCTTGGTCAGCTGCTCTTGCACGGCCGCGACCACTTTCGGGTGCAGGTGGCCGGTGTTCAGTACGGCGATGCCGCCGGCGAAGTCGATCAGTTCGCGGCCTTCAACGTCGATCACCGTCGAGTTCTTCGCCGACTCGACGAAGATCGGGTGGATCTGGCCGACGCCACGTGGGACGGCGGCGACACGGCGTTGCATCAAGGATTCGTTGGTCTTGCTCATAATGCCCTCATTCGCGCCGGCTCTGGCGGCGCTGTTATTCGGGGGTGGCTGGTGCATCCGCGAACAGTATTCGTTGATCGACTGCCGTGAACGCCCGGGCCACCAGGTACCGCGTGTCAAAAAAACCAGCGAAGCGTCGCTCTCGCGCCCCGCTGGCAGAGGCAAAAACTCAGCCGGCGATCAAACGCTGATGCACAGGTATTTGATTTCGAGGTAGTCCTCGATGCCGTACTTGGAACCTTCGCGGCCCAGGCCCGAGGCCTTGATGCCGCCGAACGGCGCGACTTCGTTGGAAATCAGGCCGGTGTTGATGCCGACCATGCCGTACTCCAGGGCCTCGGCGACACGGAACACGCGGCTCATGTCACGGGCGTAGAAGTACGAGGCCAGGCCGAACTCGGTGTCGTTGGACATCGCGATCACTTCGGCCTCGTCCTTGAAGCGGAACAGCGGCGCCAGCGGGCCGAAGGTCTCTTCCTTGGCGACGGCGGCGGTTTTCGGCACGTCGACCAGGATGGTCGGCTCGAAGAAGTTGCCTTCGATCAGCTTGCCACCGGACAGCACCTTGGCGCCCTTGGCGACGGCGTCCTCGATGTGCTCCTGGACCTTGGCCACGGCCTTGCCGTCGATCAGAGGGCCAGTGGTGGTGCCTTCTTCCAGGCCGTTGCCGATCTTCAGCTTGGCCACTGCGGCCTTGAGCTTCTCGGCGAACGCGTCGTAGACGCCGTCCTGCACGTAGATGCGGTTGGCGCAGACGCAGGTCTGCCCGTTGTTGCGGTACTTGGAAACGATCGCGCCTTCGACGGCTTTATCCAGGTCGGCGTCGTCGAACACGATGAACGGCGCGTTGCCGCCCAGCTCCAGGGATACTTTCTTGATGTCCTTGGCGCATTCTTCCATCAGCTGGCGGCCGATTTCGGTGGAGCCGGTGAAGGACAGCTTGCGCACCAGCGAGTTGCCGGTCAGCTCGCCGCCGACTTCGCCAGCGCTGCCGGTGACCACGCTCAGCACACCGGCCGGGATGCCGGCACGGTTGGCCAGCTCGACCAGGGCCAGGGCGGAGTACGGGGTTTGCGACGCGGGCTTGAGCACCATGGTGCAACCGGCGGCCAGGGCCGGGCCGGCTTTACGGGTGATCATCGCGGCCGGGAAGTTCCACGGGGTGATGGCGGCGGTGACGCCGATCGGCTGCTTGATGACGATCAGGCGCTTGTCCGGCTGGTGGCCGGGGATGGTGTCGCCGTAGACGCGCTTGGCTTCCTCGGCGAACCACTCGATGAACGAGGCGGCGTAGGCGATTTCACCCTTGGCTTCGGCCAGTGGCTTGCCTTGCTCGGTGGTCATCAGGCGGGCCAGGTCGTCCTGGTGCTCGATCATCAGCTCGAACCAGCGGCGCAGCTTGTTCGAACGCTCCTTGGCGGTCAGCGCGCGCCAGGCCGGCAGGGCCTTGTCGGCGGCTTCGATGGCGCGGCGGGTTTCGGCGGCGCCCATTTTCGGCACGCTGCCGATGACTTCACCGGTGGCCGGGTTGGTCACCTTGATGGTCTGGCCATTGTCCGCGTCCAGCCACTCACCGTTGATGAAGGCTTGCTGGCGGAACAACTGAGCGTCTTTGAGCTGCATGTCGGCTTCCCTTGAGCACCGTGCGGGCACGGGGCGAATTATTGATTGTGGAAAAGGCGCCCCCAGGGGGAACGGCCGTCAGGAATTCAGGCACCCATTTGCGCCGGGTGTTCAATATTAGGCGTCGAGCGTTTGAAATCTCAAACGAATGCTAAGCGGGTGCTGGGGTGTTGGACAATAGGCTGTTCGAAAAAAAGAACGAACGGTTGAACACCCTGCCGGGGGGCATCTGTGAAATGAAGGCCGCAATCGCGGTGCAAGCCCGCGATAGGGCCCCGAAAGGTTAGACGAATGGTGCGGGAGAAACATGACAGGAGGACCGACGGCCCTCCCGGAGGGACGAACTCAGAACGCTTTATCCAATTCAATCACCAACGCCCGATACCCCACACTCCCCGGCTGGCGGCTGTGCACCTTCAATTCCACCAGCACCTCCTGGGTGCCCCGGCGCACTTCGTTGAGCACCGTGGTGGTGAGCTTCTCCGGCGTCAGGAAGCCCACCGACGCGGAATAGATGAACTGGGTATCGGTCTCGGGCCGGTAGGCGACGACCGAGGTGATCGGGCTGTACCACTCGTCGCCCCGTGCCTTGCCATATTCCCAGACCTGCTCGACGGTGCCCTTGGCCTCGTCGATCTTGTACTCCACGGCACGGCTGTAGTTGCCGCTCAGCTGGGTCGGGGCGAAGTCACGCCCCCAGCCGTTGTCGAACACCGTCAGCGTGCCGCGCCCGGTCAGCCAGGCGGTGTGCTGGGTCCACGCCCAGTCGAAGGCGTCATCGCCCACGGGCTTGAGCACCTTGGCCTTGAGCCGCTCCGGCCAGCCCTGGGGCGAGGCCAGAATCCACTTCACCTGCTTGTCGCGGCCGATCTTCACGACGCCCTGGTGCCGGGCTGAAACGATGATGCTGTCGTCAGCGGCGTCGTAGTCGATGGCATTGACGTGCGCCCAGTTGCGCCCGGTGCCCACCCCCGGGGTGTCGCCGAACGGCAGGTCGCCCTCGGCCAGTTCGTTGGCCAGCAGGCTGTCTTGCTTCTCCACCCCCTCGGGCAGCTGGATCGCCGCCCTGCCCAGGGTTTCCAGCAACTCGCCGCGGTACGGGTCGAGGATCCGGTTCAAATCCCAGAAGTCCAGCACGTCGCCGGCCTCGTTGACCTCGATGATGTGGTCGCGGATCGAGCGCACGCGCTTGCCGTCGGGGCGCCGGTAGTCGCTGGTACCGACCCGCAGCAGGTAGGTGCCGTGGGCGGTCTCGCGGATCTCGTGGGAGAAGTCGGCGAACTTGTCGGGCAGGTTGCGCTGCCAGATGCGCCGGCCAAGCAGGTCGAACTTCGAGTAGGTCTGGCCCTGGCCCCAGATCAACTTGCCGTCGCGGGTCTGCTGAAAGCCCATGGTGCCGCCCAGGCCGTCGCGGCGGTTGGAGTCGTGGACCTGCTCGATGTCCAGGTACCAGCGCACGTCGCCGTTGCTGTCGGCGATCCAGTTGTTGCCCACCTGGTCCCACTCGGCGGCGCCACCCAGGCCGTTCCACTTGAAGGCGCGGCCACCGGGGATCTCGCCCAGCAGGTGGTTGAACAGGTACAGGCGCTTCTCGAAGCCCGGCGCCACGGTGATCGGCTCGACCTCGGGCAAGGCGGCGGTCTGCCTGGCCACCACCGGCAGGCGCACAGCCGGGGCGTAGATCTGGAACTGCTCGCGCAGGCGTTCGCCGTCGAGCTTGTAGGTCACTTCCACCTGGTTGACGTGGTCCGGGTACAGCCCGAACACCGGGATGCCGCCGTAGGTCCACAACGAGCGGTCGCTGACGTCGTAGGCGATATCGACGCCGCGCTCGCCACGGCCCAGCACGCGCACGTGCACGGCGCTGAGCACCTGGCCGCCGTCGCGGATGATCGCGGTCAACGGCGCCAGGCGGTAGGGGTTGACCACCACGTCGCCGAGCAACGGTTGCTCGCGGTCGGGCACCTTGGCGGTGAGGCAGGCGCCTTCGGGCAGGTCGTGGGGTTGGGTCTTGGCATTCATGGCACTGCTCCTTGCGGTCAGAAGTCGTAACGGGCGGTGGCGCCCACGGTGCGCGGGGTGCCGAGCACGCCGGCATAGCCGCCGTTGGCGGAGTTCCACAGGCTGGTGAAGTAGGTCTTGTCGCCGGCGTTCTTTACCCACAGCGACAGGTCGAGCACGCCGTCGCCCTGGTCCAGGCGCACGCCGGTGGAGAGGTTGACGATGGCGTAGCTGGGGATCTGCCCGTAGTCGGAGTCGTCGATGGTGCCCACCGCGCGCGAACGGAAGGCGTAGCTGGCGGTGACGTAGGGCTCGATACGCTCGGTCAGTTGCCACTTGTACTGGGCGTTGAGGTTGGCGATGTACTTGGAGGCGCCGACCACCTGGTGGCCGGACAGGTCGCAGGTGGCGGCGGCGTTGGCCAGGCTGACTTCCGGGGGGCACGGGGCGTCGTCGTACTCGGTGTAGCGCACGTCGTTCCACGAACCGTTGAAGTTGACCGTCAGCCCGCGCAGCGGCACCGCCGTGGCCTCGAACTCCAGGCCGCGCGAGCGCACGCTGCCGGCGTTGGCCAGGTACTGCACGCGGTTGACCTGGTCGTAGACGTTGGCCTGGTAGCCGTGCACCTCGGTCCAGAACAGGTTGGTGTTCAGTTGCAGGCGGTTGTCGAACAGGGTGCTCTTGATGCCCAGCTCGGCATTGTTGGCGCGCTCGGTGCCGACCAGCAGCGAGTCGGTGCCCAGCCGCGGCGCGGCGCCGACGGTGAGGTTGACGCCACCGGACTTCTCGCCGTGGGACAGGCTGGCGTAGCCCAGCAGCGTATCGCTGAAGCGGTAGCTCAGGCTCAGCAACCCGGAGGGGGCGAAGCTGTACTGGTTGAGGTCGCCGGAATCGTAGGCGCCGACCCGCCCTTGCCGCGCGGTGGCGGCGCCACCCGTCACCGCCGTGCCGCCGACGGGCGCGTCACGGGTCACCCAGGCGCTTTTCTCTTCATAGGTGCCACGCACGCCTGCCGTGAAGTCCAGGCGCTCGGTGAGGTGCCAGGTGCCTTGGGCGAACAGCGCGTAGCTGTCGGTGTCGATGTGGCCGTTGCCGAGCGTGGTGACGTTGGCCAGGGCGCCGGCCGGGGTGAGGTTCCAGATGTCCGCCTGCGGGCCGTAGTAGGTGAAGGATTTGTTGTCCAGGTCCTGCTTGAAGTAGTAGGCGCCGAGCACGTAGTCGAACACGCCGCCCGTGGGCGACGCCAGGCGGATCTCCTGCGAGTACTGCTTGTCGCGCACCGACACCCCGGCGTTGTAGGCCGCCGCCACGTTGAGGCCGTCGTCGTTGCGCGGGGTGAAGTCCCACCAGCGGTAGGCGCTGATCGAGGTCAGGGTGAAGTCGTTGGGCAGGGTCCAGTTGGCCTCCACCGAGGTACCACCCTGGAACACCGTGACCCGCTGGTCGGCGTCGAAGTTGACCTTGCGGTCCTTGCCCGACACCAGCGTGGCGCCGGCCTGGGCGGCGAGGCTTTCGTAGCGGTTCACGCCATTGAGGGTCGGGCCGGTGCTGTACAGGCTGAGAATGCCGTTGTCGGAGTTCTCCTCGTTGTATTCGCCGATCCAGCGCAGGTTGAAGGTTTCGCTGGGCTTGAACAGCAACTGGGTGCGGAAGCCCTGGCGCTTGCCGCCATTGAGGTCGTGGCCGTTGTAGACGTTCTTCACGTAGCCGTCGTCCTCGGTGCGGTAGGCGCTGATGCGCCCGGCGAGGGTGTCGCTGAGCGGGCCGGAGAAGCTGCCCTGGGTCTGCCAGTAGCCGTCCTCGCCCAGCGACGACTGCACGCTGCCTTCGCGCTGGAAGGTTGGCTTGCGGGTGGTGATGTTCAGCACCCCGGCGGTGGTGTTCTTGCCGAACAGCGTGCCCTGTGGGCCGCGCAGCACTTCCAGTTGCTCGACGTCGAGCAGGTCGAACACCGCCATGCCGGGGCGGCCGAGGTAGACGTTGTCCAGGTACACCCCGACGCTGCCTTCCAGGCCATCGCTGGCCGGGTTGTTGCCAAGGCCACGGATCGAGATGCTCGACTGGCGCGCATGCACATAGGACACGTTGGTGCTCGGCACCAGCTGTTGCAGGTCCTGCACCCGGTAGATGCGCTGGGTTTCCAGGGTTTCGCTGCCCAGCACGCTGATCGGCGCGGGCACGCTCTGGGCGGTTTCTTCACGGCGCCGGGCGTTGACCGTGACGGTGCCGAGCTGGGCGCCCTGCTCCACCGTCGGCGCGGCGCTGACGGCGGTTTCGGCGAAGCTGTTGCCGGTGCTGGCCAACAGCACGGCAGCGGCCAGGGGTTGCAAGGCGAACAGCGACACGCGCGCTGGCCAGCGGAAAACTCGGGACATGCGGATGCTCCTTGAGGCATGGGCCCTGGCGAGCATTTCCGTTGGCGGAACCGAATCGCGGTCAGAGGGGCTTATATTTTTTTAAGAGATATAAATATTTGTAATTCATATTTTGTGGAATAAGTAACTCCCTTTATAAGGATCGAAACCCCATTCAGCAATTGCATTTCACCGAAAGTTTCCATGTAGAAAATGCATATCGACCTCAGACAACTCCGCCACTTCATCGCCCTCGTCGAGCACCGCAGCTTCGTGGCGGCGGCGCAGGCGGTGAACCTCTCGCAATCGGCGTTCAGCCGCAGCATCCAGACGTTGGAGCACAACGTCGGCTGCCGCCTGGTGGACCGCGCCAGCAAGGAGCTGGCGCCGACCCGCCAGGGCCTGCTGGTGCTGGAGCATTCGCGGCGGCTGGTGCATGGCGCGCACAACCTGGCCAATGAGATCAACCAGTTCAACGGCGCCACCACCGGCGTGGTGCGCTTCGGCTCGGGCCCGGCGCCGGCGGGTGGCCTGGTGCCCAGGGCGGTGGCGCGCTTCATCACCGAGTACCCGGGGGCGCGCACGTGTTTCCAGGTGGATAACTGGCAAGCGCTGAACCGCAAGCTGATGGCCGAGGAGATCGAGTTCTTCGTCGCCGACACCCGCCAGTTCGAGGCCGACCCGGACTACCGCGTGCACAAGCTCACCCCGCAGCGCTGGTACTTCTGCTGCCGCGCCGGGCACCCGCTGACCACCCGCGCCGAGGTGCGCGCCCGCGACTTGTTCGACTACCCGCTGGCCACCACGCTGCGCCCGCCGAACATCCGCAAGGTGCTCAGCGACCTCAGCGGCCGGCAGGATTTCTTGCCCAGCGTGGAATGCGAGCATGGCTATGCGCTGCTCAACGTGGTGTTGCAGTCGGACACCATCGGCATCGCCTGCCGAGGCAATTTGCGGCCGTACCAGAACGAGGGCGGGCTGGTGGCGTTGGAGTTGGCGGACCTGGAGCCGGGGCAGGAGGAGGCGTTCTATACCCGGTACGGGATCGTCAGCCGGGTGGGGTATGGGTTGTCGCCGCTGGCGCAGGGGCTGGTGCGCCAGTTGATGGCGTGTGATGGCGAGATCTAACGGTGCCCGCGCCGGCCCAATCGCGGGCAAGCCCGCTCCGGGCTCAGCGCAACCGCTGGAGCGGGCTTGCCTCGCGATAGGGATCTCAACCCTTGCGCGTGGTCCGGCTCAACTGCCCATCCACGCCCACCGGCACCTCCCCAGCCAGCGTCACCCGGCGCACGATGCGCGGCTGGGTGCCGTAGTCGTCCACCGCGTAGTGCTGTGTCGCGCGGTTGTCCCAGATCGCCACGTCACCGGCCCGCCAGCGCCAGCGCACGGTGTTCTCCAGGCGCGTCACATGCCCCTGCAGCACGGCGAACAGGTGCTGCGAATCGGCCAGCGAATAGCCCTTGATGCGCTTCACGAAATGCCCCAGCTGCAACACCCGCTCGCCGCTGACCGGGTGCACCCGCACCACTGGGTGTTCGGTCTCGTATACCGTCGAGGTGAACACCTTGCGGTAGCGTTCGAGCTTGTCCGCATCGACGTCGGGCTTGGCGCTGGCGTAGTCGTACTCGTTGCTGTGCACGGCCCAGAGCTTGTCGGCCAACTCGCGCAACGGCGCGGGCAGTTCCTGGTAGGCCGTGGCGGTGTTGGCCCACACGGTGTCGCCACCGGAGGCCGGCGCCACCACGCTGCGCAGGATCGAGGCCTTGGGGTAGGCGTCGACGAAAGTCACGTCGGTGTGCCAGGAGTTGGCCCGCTGGCCTTCGGCGCCATCGAGCTGCAGCAGGTAGTGGGTGCCGTCGACCACCGGCACCGTGGGGTGGGCGATCGGCTCGCCGAGGCGCTTGGCGAAGCCTTCCTGGCCCAGGTCATCGAGGTGCGCCTGGTCGCGGAAGAAGACCACCTTGTGCCGCACCAGCGCGGCCTGGATCGCTTCGACGGTTTCGGCATCGAGCTCGGCGGACAGCTTCACCCCACGGATCTCGGCGCCGATGCGCCCGGCGACGGGGTGGATGTCGAGTTCGACGGTGTGTGGCGCGGTGGCCAATGCAGCGTTGCTCATCGGTGTGGTCCTCACGAGGTCAGGTATCAGCGGGCGGCCTGGGTGGCCTGTTGAGATTGCAGGGCAGCGTCGATGAAGCGCGGCTCGATCCAGTCGGAGACCTGGAAGCCTCGACGGATCAGGCGTTCCTTCGCCGCCAGGTCGACGCCCTGTTGCAGCAAGCCGACGAATTCGGCGTCCAGGCGTGGATCGAAGTAATGGGCCAGGCTCTCGTTGGCCAACTCGCCTTCGAGGATCACTTTCGGCCAGTTGGCGTTGCGCGCGACGAGGTCGACATAGGCCGTGCGGTTGTCTTCGTCACGCAGCCACTGGCTGGCCCGCTCCTGGGCCTGGACCAGGCGTGCCACCAGGTCCGGGTGCTGGCGGATGAACGCCCCGGTGCCCACCAACACCGACTGGATGCCGCCGGCGCCCTTGAGGTCGCGGGAGTTCAGCGGCAGTTCGACCAGCCCGCGCTCACGCAGCGACAGCAGGTTGCCCAGGCCCCAGGTGGCGTCGATCTGCTTGGCGGCGAGGGCGGCGTTGGCGGCGTTCAAGTCCAGGTTGACGATCTTCAGCTCACGCTCGGACAAGCCCTGGCTGGCCAGGGCGCTGGCGAACGACAGCTGGTTGGCGGTGCCACGGAACACCGCCACGCGCTTGCCCTTGAGGTCTTGCAGCGTCTTGATGCCCGACCCGGGGACCACGCCCAGGTAGCTCTTGCCCCCGCGCGCCCCGGCGGACAACACCCGGGTGTCGAGGCCGTTGGCCTTGCCGATGATCGCGGCCAGGTCGCCCAGGTAGGCGAAGTCCACCTGGCCGTTGGCCAGGGCTTCGTTGATCACCGGCCCGGCCCCCTTGAAGAAGCGCCAATCGATGCGGATACCGTCCTTGGCGAACTCGTTTTCCAGCAGTTGCTGGGCGCGCAGCACCTCGACCACGCCACCGCCGGAGCTGGGCTGGCTGCCGGCGCCGAGGTCCGGCACGGCGATGCGGATGGCCTCGGGCTTATCGCCCTCGGCGGCGTGGGCCGCCAGCGGCAAGGCGCTCAGCAGGCTGGCCAGCAGGGGGGTGAGCAGGTGGCGCAACGGGGTTTTCATGACACGGCTCCTTGGCAGGCTGCCACCGGCGATGGCCGGCGCTTTGGGCAGAAGCTAGGCGCGCCGGGGCGTTGCCAACAAAGATCAAAACTTCATTTTTCAGTAACCAGAAGACATAAATCAGGCGGCATGCGGGCCGGCGGAGGGCTTGCACGAAACGCATCGAAAATATGAGGAAAACGCAACGGCAAGGGCCTTCCCGATGCATGGCTTGCATGTTCTTATCTCTTGAAGTCATTTCTTGTGAATTTTTAATTCCATAAATGCATAACCTTGAAACGCTTCGAGAGAGGGACCGATGGGCGAGACTTTGAGCAAGCGCCGGGGGTGGGGCTGGGGGCCGGCGCGCGGCCCTTTCGCGGCGCAAGGCCGCTCCCACGACAGCCGACGGCTCCTGCCTTGGCTGTTGCCGTTGGCGATCGCGGCGTTGTGGGCGGTCGCCAGTGACCAGCGGTGGATGAGCGAGCAGATCCTGCCAGCGCCGGCGCTGGTCTGGCAGACGGCACTGGAGTACGGCACCGGTGAGCTCTGGGGGCACCTGTGGATCAGCCTGCAGCGGCTGGCCTGGGGGCTGCTGGCTGGCATCGGCGGCGGCTTGCTGCTGGGCACCTGGCTCGGTGCGTCGCGGCGGGCGCAGACACTGGTGCTGCCGAGCTTTGTGGCGCTGGCGCAGATTCCCACCCTGGCGTGGATTCCGCTGTTCATGCTGTTCTTCGGCATCGGCGAGCTGCTCAAGCTGGTGGTGCTGGTCAAGGCGGTGATCGTGCCGGTGACCCTGCACACCCTGGTCGGCGTGCGCGATGCCCAACCCAAGCTGCACGAAGCCGCCGCGGTGCTGCGCCTACCGCGTCACCTGCTGTTCCTGCGCCTGCTGCTGCCGGCCGCCCTGCCCGCCTTCCTGGCCGGTGTGCGCCTGGCCCTGGCCACCGGCTGGACCTCGCTGCTGGCGGTGGAACTGTTGGCTTCCAGCGAGGGCATCGGCTACCTGATGGTCTGGGGCCGGCAGTTGTTCATGCTCGACCTGGTGTTCGTCTGCATCCTGGTGATCGGCCTGGTCGGCGCCTTGATGGACCGTGGCTTCTCGCGCCTGGAGCGCAACCTGCTGCACTGGCCGCTGCCGGCCACCGGCGAGCAGCGCCAGGGCGACCCGCCACGCACCTGGCACGCCTTGCTGCTGCCGCTGGCGCTGCTGCTGGCCTGGCAGGCGAGCAACCGTTTCGGCTGGGTCGACGCCAATATCCTCACCTCGCCGCTGGACGTGCTGCGCAGCCTGCTGACCGGCTTCGCCGACGCCTCGCTGCCCGAGGCCATGGCCCTGAGCCTGGGCCGCGCACTGACCGGCCTGGCGCTGGGCGGCGGTGCCGGCTTCGCGCTGGGTCTGCTGCTGGGGTTGTCGCGCAACAGCGAGCGCCTGCTCGGGCCGAGCCTGTCGGCGCTGCGCCAAGTCGCGCTGTTCGCCTGGGTGCCGCTGCTGACCGCGTGGTTCGGCCTGGGGGAAGCGGCCAAGGGCGTGTTCGTCGGCCTGGCGGCGTTCTTCCCGCTGTTCATCGCCACCCAGCGCGGCGTCGCCGGCCTGTCGCCCCAGCTGGGCGAGGCCGCCCGCGCCCTGCGCCTGGACCTGCCCCGGCGCCTGCGCCTGCTGGTGCTGCCGGGGGCGGCGCCGGCGATCTTCGCCGGCCTGCGCCTGTCGCTGATCTACGCCTGGCTGGGCACTATCGGCGCCGAGTACTTCATGCCGTCGGACGGCGGCATCGCCAGCCTGATGCTCGGCGCGCAGCAGCTGTTTCGCATGGACCAGGTGATGGCGGCGATGCTGCTGATCGGCCTGGTCGGCGCCCTGCTCGGCCACCTTGGACAACGCCTCGAATCGCGCGCCACGCGCTGGAGATCCGCATGAACGCTTTCAACACCTCGGCCCTGCACGCGGCCAACCAACCCGACGCCACGCCGCCGCTGGTCAGCTTCGAGCGCGTGGGCAAGGTCTTCAGCGTCGACGGCCAGCCGTTCGAGGCCATCCGCGATTTCGACCTGTCGATCAACGAGGGCGAGTTCATCGCCATCGTCGGCGCCTCGGGCTGCGGCAAATCGACCCTGCTGCGCCTGCTGGTGGGGCTGGACACCGACTTCAGCGGCAGCATCCGCATCGACGGCCAGCCGGTGACCGGCATCGGTGGCGAACGCGGCATCGTGTTCCAGGAGCACCGGTTGTTCCCCTGGTTGAACGTGGAACAGAACATCGCCCTGGGGCTGGTCAACGAGCGGCTGACCCAGGGCGAGCGGGCGCGGCGGGTGCATGAGTTCGTGCAGTTGGTGGGCCTGGTGGGTTTCGAGTCGGCGTACCCGCACCAGCTTTCCGGCGGTATGGCGCAGCGCGTGGCGATCGCCCGAGGGTTGGTGGCGAGCCCGCGCATCCTGCTGCTGGACGAGCCGTTCGGCGCGCTGGATGCGCTGACTCGCCAGCAGCTGCAGGACGAACTGCTGGCGATTCGTGAGCGGGCGGGGATCACCACCCTGCTGGTCACCCATGATGCGGAAGAGGCCACCTACCTGGCCGACCGGGTGGTGGTGCTGGAGCCGCGGCCCGGGCGGATCAAGGCGGTGGTCGAGGTGGACCTGCCGCACCCGCGGCTACGCACCGGGGTGGCGCTGCATGGGTTGCGCGAGAAGGTGCTGCACCAGATTACCGGGGATGGCGGGTACCTGAAGCCGGTGGCGCCGCGGGTGGAGGGGTTGCGGCCGGAGTTGATCGCCCTGTGACTGAAGGGTTGCCAGGGAGGGCCCTATCGCGGGCTCGCCCCGCGACTGGGCCACTGGTTTCAACCCAGCTCGCGCAGGTAAACCCAGGGGTAGATGCCCCGGTCATGGCCATCGCTGAACACCAACTGCACCCCGTACCCCTGAGGCTCGATGCGCTCCACCCGCACCCCGTCGGCGACCAGGCTGATACCGCCGCGCAACCGCGCCGCCCGGCACTGCGAACAGGGGCAGGCGCCGCGCAGGCGGGCATGGCTGATCACCTGCCGCACCTCGCCCCATTGCAGCGCCAACGCGCCCTCGCTGCGCAGGTTCAACACGGCGCTGGGCGCGTTCATCACGCCGCGCCCTGCAACTGCGCCAGGGCGATGCGCACGGCCTTGCGCACCTCCGGGTCGCTGTCGCCTTCGGCCACGCGCAAGGCCGCCAGGGCCTGGGTGTCGCCCAGCTCACCGAGGGCCAGCGCGGCCTCCTTGCGCAGGTTGGCGATGCCGTGGCCGAGCAGTTCGGCCAACGCCGCCAGCGCCTGGCGATGGCGCAAGCGCCCCAGCGAACGCGCCGCGCGCAGGCGCACCTGCCAGTAGCTGTCGTCCAGCGCCTGGACCAAGGCCGGGCCGGCATCGGCATGGCCGACCTTGCCCAAGGTGGTGGCGGCTTCTTCGCGCACCTGCCAGGCCTCGTCGGCCAACGCCGCGATCAGCGCCGGCAGCACGCGGGCATCGCGGGCCAGGCCCAGGGCGCCGATGGCGGCGCGGCGCACCTCGGTGTCCGGTTCGCTGCCGGCCAGGCGCGCCAGGGCGGGCAACGCCGGTTCGTGCTTGAGCCAACCCAGAATGCCCACCGCCTCGCGGCGCACTGCCGCAACGCTGTCCGCCAGCGCCAGCAGCGCCGGGGTCGCCGCCTCTTCCAGGCGCAGCTCGCGCAGGGCACGCAGGGCACTGGCGCGCACGAAGGCATCGGCATGCGCGGCCCAGGGCAAGATCAGCAGCCCGGCCTCCAGGCTCTTGAGCTCGCTCAGGCTCTGCGCCGCCGCCAGGCGCACCGGTTCGGCGGCATCGGCCAGGGCCGCGCACAAGGCCTGCACCACTTCCGGCTCCTCCCAGGCTTCGAGCAGCCGCGCGGCTTCGGCGCGCACCTCGGCGCGGGGGTCGACCAGCAGCGCATCGGTGAGCCACGGCAGGCCGTCGGGGTCTTCCAGGTCGGCCAGCTCGATCAGCGCGATGCGCCGCACGCCTTCATCGGCGTCGTTCAGGCGCGGCAGCAGGTCGAGGATGTCGGGGTTGTCGGTGGTTCGTTCGGTCATAGGGCGATCCGTAGCGGTGGGTGGTCGCTGTCGGGCAGGCCGAGCGGGGTCAGGCGCGGCAATTCGCGGCCTTCCTCGTGGCGCAGCAGGGCCAGGCAGTGACGCTTGAGGTGGGTGAACGCCGGGCTGGTCAACAGGCTGGCGCGGCGTGGGCGCGGGAAATCCAGGCGCAGGTCTTCGATGAAGCGCCCGGGGCGCGGGCTCATCACCAGCACGCGGTCGGCGAGGAACAGCGCCTCGTCGATATCGTGGGTGACGAACACCACGGTGGTGCGGATGCGGGTCCAGATGTCCAGCAGCAGCTCCTGCATGCGCGCGCGGGTCTGCGCGTCGAGGGCGCCGAAGGGCTCGTCCATCAGCAACAGGCGCGGGCGGTTGATCAGCACCCGGGCGATTTCCGCACGCTGCTGCATGCCACCGGAGAGTTGGCTCGGCCAGCGGTCGGCGAAGTCGGCCAGGCCCACCAGGTGCAGCAGCTCGTAGGCCCGGCGGTGACGCTCAGGCTTGCTCTGGCCCTGCATCTTCAGGCCGAAGGCGACGTTGTCGAGCACGCTGCGCCAGGGCAGCAGGGTGTGGTGCTGGAACACCATGCCGCGCTCGGGCGATGGCCCGTCGATGGCCTGGCCGTCCACCAGCAACTGGCCGCTGGCGGGCGTCAGGTGCCCGGCCAGGGCGCCGAGCAAGGTGGACTTGCCGCAGCCCGAGGGGCCGAGGATGCAGACGAACTCGCCCGGGGCGATGGCCAGGTCCAGCGCCTGTACCGCCTCGAACGCCGCACGGCCCTCGCCCAGGCGGATCGACACGCCACGCGCCTCGATGCGCCCCGGCTCCGGGGCCTGTTGGTAGCTGCTCATCATGACGCCCTCCGCGCCCGGTACCACGGGGTGGCGAGCGCGCCAAGGCGCTTGACCAAGGCACTGCTGCCCATGCCGAGCACGCCGATCAGCAGCATGCCGACGATGATGTCGGGGTAGTTCTGCAAGGTGTAGGACTCCCAGGTGTAGTAACCGATGCCGAACTGCCCGGAGATCATCTCGGCGGTGACCAGGCAGAACCACGAGGTGCCCATGCCGATCGCAAGGCCCGTGACGATGCTCGGCAGCGCCCCCGGCAGCACCACCTCGCGCAGGATCGCCCAGCGCCCGGCGCCCAGGCTGCGCGCCGAGGCCACCAGGCGCGGGTCGACCGCTTCCACGCCGTGCACGGTGTTGAGCAGGATGGGGAACAACGCGCCGGTGAAGGTGATGAACACCATCGACAGCTCCGAGGACGGGAACATCAGGATCGCCAGGGGAATCCACGCCACCGCCGGGATCGGCCGCAGCACTTCCAGCGGCGGCAGCAGGGTGTCCTCGGCCCACTTCGAGCGACCGATCAGCAGCCCCAGCGCCACGCCCAGCAGCGCCGCCGACAGGTAGCCGGCGAACACGCGCGACAGGCTGCTGGTCAGGTGCGCCAGCAGCGCGTTGGAGGCCAGCAGTTGCCACGCGGCGTCGAGCACCGCGCCCGGAGTGGGCACGTAGGTGAAGGTGAACAGGCCCAGGTTCAGCTTGTGGCTGGCGGCCAACTGCCAGAACAGCAGGCAGGCCAGCAGCGAGGCCAAGCGCACGGGCCAGCGGGCGAGGGAGCGGCTCATCGGGGTTCTCCGGGTGGGGCCGGTCAGCGCTGGGCGACCAGGGTGCGGTTGGCGCCGGTGAAGTCCAGCGTCTCGCCGCCGTGGGCCTTGGCGTACTGCTCGGCCTGGTCCTTGAGCAGGAAGGCGGCCAGCTCACCCTTGCCGTTGCGCACGAACCAGGCCTGGTTGGCCAGCAGCTTGATGCCGCTGTCGGCGGCCTGGGCATAGATGGCGCGGATGTCCTTGCCTTCCTGTTCCAGCTGGGCCAGGGCGGTGAGCGCGGCCTCGGGCGAGGCGTAGTGGCGCACCTTGTCCTCGCCACGCACCCAGATCTGCGCCAGGCGGCTGAAGTCGGTGATCGGCTTGCCGGTCGCGGCGTCGTTGGCCTTGAGCGGCAGCGGGGCGTAGTCCTTCAGGGCCTTGTCGTAGTCCTGGCCGGCCTGCTTGAAGGCCGCGCGGATGTACTGGTCGTCGATGAACTGCTGGGTGTCCAGGCCGCGATCGGTCTTCTTCAGCAGCTTCAGGGTGTCGATGGAGGTGGCCACGGCCTGGCGGTATTCAGGCTTCCAGGTCAGGTCGCGGGTCTGCAGGCCGAGCGGGCCGTGGAACAGGTAGTTGACCTCGGCCTCGATGCCGGTGACTTTCTCGATCAGCTCGCTGTACTTCTCGGGCTCGGCGGCGATCAGGCGGTTGGCTTCGAGGCTGGCGCGCAGGTAGGCGGTGACCACTTCCGGGTACTTCTTCGCGTAGTCGCCATCGACCAGCGCGCCGTGGAAGGTCGGCGCGTTGGCCTGGGAGCCGTCGTAGATCTTGCGGGCGAAGCCACGGTTGGGGAACAGCTCGGCGAACGGCACGAAGTCGGCGTGCGCTTCGATGCGGTTGCTGCGCAGGGCGGAGCCGGCGATTTCCGGGGCCTGGGCGATGATCTTCACGTCCTTGGCCGGGTCCCAGCCCTGGGCGGCGATGGCGCGCAAGAGCATGCCGTGGGCGGTGGAGGCGAACGGCACGGAGATGGTCTTGCCCTTGAGCTCGGCCAGCGACTGCACGCTGGAGGAAGCCGGCACCACGATGCCGTTGCCGCTGCCGTGCACGCTGCCGGAGAGCACGCTGATGAACAGGCTGCGCTTGCCGGCGTCGAGGTGGGCGACACCGTTGAACGAACCGGGGAAGTCGGCCATGGCGCCGAAGTCGAGCTTGCCGGCGACCATCTCGTTGGTCAGCGGCGCGCCGCTGGTGAAGTTCTTCCACTCGACCTGGTAGGTGGCGTCCTTGTACTTGCCGTCGTGCGGCAGGTACTTGTCGAGCAGGCCCAGCTCGCGGATCAGCAGGCCGCCGGTGGCGCAGTTGATGGTGGTGTCCTGGGTGCCGATGGCCACACGGATGGTCTCGGCGCTGGCGTTCAGGCCAGCGATCGCCAGCGCGAGGCCGGCCACGGTTGCTACAAGGCGCATGGGTGTTTCCCCTCGAATCATTTAGGTATTGGAATCGTCTCCGCCACCAGGCTTGGGTGGTGGGAAACGAGGGGCTTGCGGTGCGGGCGTCCGGTGGTTCGCCGGATGGCTTGGGTGCGGAGCTAGCGCAGCAGGTAGGGGATATCCACCTTCACGGCGCCGGTCGGGCAGTCCTTCTCGCAGGGCATGCAGTACCAGCATTCGTCGAAGGCCATGTAGGCCTTCTGGGTGGCTGGGTTGATGGCCAACAGGTCCATGGGGCAGACCTCGACGCAGACGGTGCAGCCTTTTTCGGCGATGCACTTGTCTTCGTCGATGGTCACCGGGGCGCTGCTGCGGAAGAAGATTTCCTGGGGTTGGTAGGCCATTTCACGGGGTCCTAGGGGCCTTTTGGCCCTCGTTTTGGAATCAGGGGATCGCGGGGCAAGCCCGCGCCTACAGGGGCGCCGCCGTGCCTGTGGGAGCGGGCTTGCCCCGCGAGAGGGTGTCAAGCCTCACGCCGCATCGGCCTTCACCCGCAGCCGGTCGTAGGCGGTCTGTTCGTCGGCATCCAGCGCAATCAGGTACGGCTCGACCGGTTTCTTGAAGCTGGTCATTTCTCCGTCCTCGCCCTTCTTCAGGTGACAGTGGCAGAACCACTCGCCGTCGTTGCGCTCGGGGTAGTCCACCCGGTGGTGGTACAACCCCCAGCGGCTCTCCTCGCGGAACAGCGAGGCCCGCGCGGCCATCTCGGCACAGTCGCGGATGACCGCCACCTCCATCGCGCGCATCAACTCGTGGGGGTTGCTGGCCTTCATCTGCGCCAGGTCGCGCTCGATCTCGGCAAAGCGCGCCAGGCCGATCTCCATCTTCTTGGTCACCTTCGGCGGTTGCAGGTAGTCGTTGACCATGCGCCGCAGCTTGTACTCGACCTGCGCCGGCGGCAGGCCGTGCTCGCGCTGCAGCGGGGCGAACACCCGCGCCTGCTCGCGCTCGACCTGCGCCGTATCGACCTCGGCGAATTCACGGCCCTGCACGTAGCGCGCGGCGTTGGCCCCGGCGAACCAGCCATAGGTGAAGGCGCCGAGCATGTAGTTGTGCGGCACCGCGGCCATGTCGCCGGCGGCGTACAGGCCCTTCACGCTGGTCTCGGCCTTTTCGTTGACCCACACCCCCGAGGCCGAATGCCCGGAGCAGAAGCCGATCTCGGAGATGTGCATCTCGACCATGTGCTGGCGGTAGTCGGTGCCACGCCCGGCGTGGAATTGGCCACGGCTGGGGCGTTCGTTGCTGTGCAGGATTTCTTCGATGGTCTGGATGGTTTCCTCGGCCAGGTGGTCGAGCTTGAGGAACACCGGGCCGTTGCCGCCTTCGAGCTCCTGGTGGAACTCCCACATCATCTGCCCGCTCCAGTAGTCGCACTCGATGAAGCGCTCGCCCTTGCTGTTAGCGGTGTAGCCACCCAGCGGGCCGGTGACGTAGGCGCAGGCCGGGCCGTTGTAGTCCTTGATCAACGGGTTGATCTGGAAGCACTCGAGGTTGGCCAGCTCGGCACCAGCATGGTAGGCCATGGCGTAGCCGTCGCCAGCGTTGGTCGGGTTCTCGTAGGTGCCCATCAGGTAACCGGACGACGGCAGGCCCAGGCGCCCGGCGGCGCCACAGGCGAGGATCACCGCCTTGGCGCGGACCACGCGGAACTCACCGCTGCGGCAGTCGAAACCGAGCACCCCGGCGGCGGCGCCTTCGCCGTCGAGCAGCACACGGGTGCAGACCATGCGGTTGCTGATCTCCACCCGGGCGCGCTTGAGCTGGCGGTACAGCACCTTCTTGATGTCGTGCCCCTCGGGCATCGGCAGCACGTAGGCGCCCATGTGGTGGACCTTCTTCACCGCGTAGTCGCCGGTTTCGTCCTTCTCGAACTTCACACCCCAGCGGTCGAGCTGCTCGATGGTCTCGAAGCTGTGGGTGGCGTAGGCGTGCACAGCGGCCTGGTTGACGATGCCGTCGTTGGCCACGGTGATTTCCTTGGTGTACTGCTCGGGCGTGGCGTGGCCGGGGATGATGGCGTTGTTCAGGCCATCCATGCCCATGCTGATGGCGCCGCTGCGCTTGACGTTGGCCTTGTCGAGCAGCAGCACGCGCAGGGTCTTGTCGTGCTCCTTGGCCTTGATCGCGGCCATCGGCCCGGCGGTGCCGCCGCCGATGACGATGATGTCGTAGTCCTGGGTGGCGATGCTCATGGCTTGGCCCCTTTCTGGCGGTCGATGCGCAGGCGGTACTGGAAGGCATCGCCGCGGTAGTAGAGGTGTTCGAAGTCCAGCGGCGTACCGTCGGCGGCGTGGGTCAGGCGCTCGATACGCATGATCGGCGAGCCCTCTTCCACTTCCAGGGCCTGGGTCAGGTCGCTGTCGGCGAGCACTGCGTCGATGGCCAGGTCCGCATGGCCGAGGGCGATGCCGCAGTCGTTCTCCAGCAACAGGAAGATGTCGCGGGTGACCAGGTCGGCTTTTTCCAGCTTTTCCCCAACGGCCTTGGGCAACCAGGTCAGCTCCAGCGAGATCGGCTCGCGGTTGATCAAGCGCACCCGGCGGATCTCGGTGACCAGGCTGCCCTCCTCCACTTGCAGGCGCGCCGCCACCAGGGCGTTGGCCGGCACGTGGCGGAAACTGCGCAGGCGGTTGAGCACTTCGTAGCCCATCTGCGTCATCGACTCGGCCAGCCCTTGCAGGGTGCTGACGTTCTGGAACGCCTTGGGCTTGGCGACGAAGGTGCCCTTGCCGTGGATCTTGAAGATCAGCCCTTCCTTCTGCAGGTCGCCCAGCGCCTGACGCACGGTGATGCGGCTGACCTCGAAGGCTTTGCCCAGCTCGCTCTCCGACGGCATGCGGCTGTGCGGTGGGTAGGTGCCGTCGAGAATGCGCTCGCGCAGCAGTTCCTTAAGCTGGGTATAGAGCGGTACCGGGGACAAGGGGAGCAGTTCGGCCATGGGTCTCGTTTCGCTGGTTGGCTGACTTGTTATAACAAGTTGTGACCAGAGAGTAGCGAGCATAAGGGGTGGCTGGGAAATACCGATATGGCATATGGATAGATGGCGCCGGAACAGGCAAAAACAGCTACGGATCAAGGCGATGGACGCCACCAACACAGATGGGTATGATTGCGCCCCGTTGCACTCGTAGCTCAGCTGGATAGAGTACTGCCCTCCGAAGGCAGGGGTCGTGGGTTCGAATCCCGCCGAGTGCGCCATGAATTCTGCCCCTTCCGTGGCATCACACTGACAGCAGGCCAAGGCCGTGACAGCAGCGTGACAGCAAAAAGCCCCGAATATCGGGGCTTTTTCATGCCTGACGCACTAGATTCAGTGCCGCTCGAAAGCCTGGCAAGTCAGGTGGTCTCCTCAAATATGAGGACACCCCCATGGTGATTGCGGATCACTTGCCTACCTCTACAGGCTTGATGAATTCGCGTAGGAGCGGCATCAGGTTTTGCCGCATTCTGACTACAGCTTGTTCGGCAGTGATCGGCTGTAGATCGGGGTCGAGGTTCCACAGGGCTGCCGTTATGTGCCCCATGATCACCGCTACCAGTTCGGACCGCTCGACGTGGTCCCGCGCAGACCTTTCCCCTGTGTCCACCTTGAACACCTGGTCGCTCACGACTCCCGCAATAGCGACGACTAGTTCATTGTGGTCAATTTGATTGATGTTCATCAGATAGATTTCCTCATCTGTCTTGTGATTGGTCCATTGGTTTTGACGTCATTAAAAACTCGAGCGGCTGCACGCTCTACTGCTTGGTCACACATGGCGGCCATCGTCGACAATGTTCTTTCACTGACGTCACCATTGACGTTGAAGGTTTGATTGACGGTGAGTGCCTGGCCGGACCCAAGAGAACCTGCTCCGCTCTGCTGGATATCGCTCAGGGTGCGATCCAGCTTGGCGCTGGTGTTCGCCGTGGTTACCCGCTCGCCCTTCTGCAGCAACCAGGTGCCCTCGCGCGGGACGCTGTCGATACCGTCATGCGCCATGCCGACTAGCGACAGGCTGCTGGCCAGCGCCGTGGTGCTGGAGATTGCAGCAGCAGCCGGGGCGGCGTTGGCACCGAACGAAGCCAGGGAAGCCATGGCAGCCGCTGGAGCGTAGGCTGCAGCCATTGCGGTACCAGTAGCCGCCGCCAGCGCAGCCGAGGAGGCCGCAGCCGTGTCGCCGATCGCTGCGTTGACCGCCATCTGCAGGCCCACCTTCACAAGCATGTGCACCAGATCGTTGGCGATCCCCTCGGCGAAGTCGTTGAAGTTGAATTTGCCGGTTTTCACGAAGTTGACCGTCTGATCCTCCAGACTGCGCAGGGTGTTGCTGGTGACGCTGTACATCTGCGAATTCAGATCTTTGGCGCTGTCGGCGTAGTCCTGCCAAGCATCCTTGGCGCCGCTGAGCCAGTCGCCCTGCAGTTCATCCTGCTTGCGGTAGTAGTCCTCCTGGATCTGCATCCGCTCGGCCATGGCATCCCGCAGCAGGGCTGTTTCCTTGTCGTACCGCGCCTTGGCATCAGGATCGCCCAGCAGGTCCGCTTCCTTGTACTGCTTGTAGAGCTCGTTGCGCTGCTTCGCGAAGTCCTGCTCGATCGCCAGGTTCTCCCGCATCCGCGAGCGCAGCTTCTCACCCTGGCCAGCGCCAGCGATCTCCAGCTCGAAGCCCTGGCGGACGATGGTGTTGCTGTCCTTGAGGTTGGCCGCGTAGGTGGCCAGCTTCAGGTCTTCCTGGTTCTGCTTCTGCAGCTTGATCTTGGCGTCTAGCTCGGCTGCCAGGCCTTCCAGCACCTTCTGGCGCTCGGCGCTGACCCCCTTGAGCTTGCCGGTCTCCAGCTCGAAGGCCAACTTGGCCACCTCGGTAGCCTTGCCCTGCTTGCCGATGGTTTCGTCGATAAGGGCGATCTGGCGGCGGTAGCCTTCCTCGGCGTCCACACCGCGCTTCTTCAGTGCTTCCGCTGCTGATTTGGCCCTCGACTTGGCGTCTTCCTCGGCCTTCTTAGTCGCCTCGGCTGCTTTATTTGCTGCGTCAGCTCGACGCTGCTCCGCAACCAGCAGTTCGCCCTCGCCGTCCTTTAATCCATCGACCAGGCCCGCCTTGATCTTTGCTTCAAGCTTATCTGCCTCGGTGCGCTTTCCGGCGAGGACAAGCTGCTCCCTGATCTTCTTGGAAAGATCCTCATAAACCTTGGATCGCTCGGGAACCGTGTTTGCGTTCGTCGACGCTGCAGCAGTGTTGGCGTTGAACTCATCGGTGAGGCGCTTGACTAGGCTGGCGGCATAGGACGCTTTCTCGCCGGCCTCAGCAACTGCGCCCGACTGTGCCACCCAAGCCTGCAGAGCCTCCGGCTTGAGGCGGAAACGCCGCGACAGGTCTTCAATGACCACAGACAGTGGCTGCCCTGCCGCGTAAGCCTCGTCGAACTCTTTCTTGATTCGGGGGAAGAGCGAACTGCCCAGGTCACGGTTCACTCGCCTCATCAGCGTGCTGTAGGCGTCTGCCTGGTCCCGGGTGGCTTGCTCGAAATCGGCCGTGTACTCAGCGAGCTGTGCTGCCTTTTGATCGCGCCCAAGCGTCCTGAACTTTTCGGCCAGCTCATCAAGTGGCCTACTGACGTCAATGAGCGACTTCCGCGCATCGTCCGTTTTCATTGTGAAGTAGGTCAGGGCTGTACCAGCTGCAATCAATACCCCTGCAGGGCCGCCAAGAAGTGCCATCGACGCAGATGCCGCCCTGGCTGTAACACTCATTGCGGTAATGCCGGCGGCGGTCGTCCTGCTTACGCCGGCCATTGTGGCGAGGGTTGCCTGATAACGAGCCGTGTCGTACTGGACCCGAACAAAGGAGGCAGCCGCAGTAGCAGCTGCGGCTGCGAGACGTACGGAAAGCACCCCAGCTAAGACAACTGCGGCCTTGGCTGTCGCCTCCAGGGCAACTTTTGCTTCAGGCGACCCAAGAACCTTGTTGAGCACCTCAACCACATCCTTGGCTGCGGTCAAGCTGCCCTCTCCAGTCAGCAGGCCAGAGATTGTGTTTTGCAGGGCCTCCATTGCTCCGCCGAAAGTATCCCGAGCAGCCGCAGCGGCGCCGCCATAGGACTCTTCAAGCGACTGAAGAAGATGCCCTGAGCGCCCGCGACGTTCCCTGTAGACTCCATCGCCAGGACCATCTTCTTCTGCTCATCAGTGAAGCGGAAACCTTGCTTACTGAGGGCGGTGAGGCCTTTGGACGGCACGTCCAGAGCTCTGCCAATAGTTTCCGCTGCGTCTTTAACCGAAACTCCTGTACGTGCAGCCATGTCGGCTGCAGCTTGGAGCGCCCGGTTGAACTGATTACCGACCACTCCAGAGAATGCGAGAAGAGTGGTTTGCGCTTGATTGATATCGCCGCCAGAGAACGTGGTCGCCTTCTCCATGGCATCGGCCATGTCATTCAGTTGGTCTCGATTGAAACCAGCGGACTGACCAGTTGAACGAAGGACGGCGCTCAGTTGCGCCTGTTCCTTCTCCGCATTTCGGGTTTCTGTGACAAATCTCCCGAAAATGCTTGCGACGGACAGACCCGCGACCACTCCAGCAGCAACCTCACCCAAAGCGCTCCAGGCAAACTTTGCCTGATTGGCAGCCTCAACCATCTCTTTAGAAGACTTCTTGGCTGCGCGGCCTGCTTGATCTATTGGCCCAGTAAAACCGCCAATCCGGGCAATTAGATCAAGGGTGAGCGTGCCAAGGGATTGCGTAGCCATGGTGGCCTCCGGTGTTAAAGCGTTAACACCTTTAACACCGGCTTTAACAGATTTTAACACCTCGCCTTTAACACCCTGGTAGGCGCCTTAGTGGTCGCAGCCCTTTGGTTGCGGGGCTTGCAGGGTAGGTGGTGGGGTCGTTTTGCTGTTAACAGGTGTTAAAGGGGGTGTTAACAAAAATCTGTAGGGGGGAAAAAATCTGCGAATGAGTTGGGCGCGGTGTCCGAGCGCGAAGGGTTTTGAGATCGAACCTACCCCCCACCCATTCGGGGCCTGCCGCCGCTCGCTTATGAACTGCCCCTGTGGAGCGCGAGCGCGCAGGCTGTCGCGGTTGTTGAGGACACTCACGACTTGTCCTGTGCATTGATCAACCGGCTGTGAGCTGGGCCACCAGGGCCTCCAGCTTCGCCACCCGGTCTTGTAGGTCTTCGATCAGGTCGAGGCTGTCACCCGCGCTCTTGTCGATGCGGTCCAGCCTGGGCTTGAGGCCTTGTGCCAGCCCCTTGGCCAGCATTTCCATATCCTTGGTTTCCATGGCGATTACCAGGTGGCACCAGTCAGCAGCGCCACAGCGCCAGCACGGGCCACTTCCCAGTTCAGGTGGCGCACCACCTTGATGGCGCTCAGGTTCTCCATGTACAGGTTGAGCGGCTGGCCATCGCTATCGATCAGCGTGGCTTGGTCGGTGGTGTCCATGATCACGCCGTCATCAGCCAGCAGCACACCAGCAGCGTCCACCAGCACCACCGTGCCAGGCTGGACGGTCGAGGAGGTGACTTGCGGGATGCCGCCGATATCGCCGCCCAGGGCGCCAGCACCGAGGAAGCCAGCAGCATTCAGGCTGACCCCTGCCTCGGGTGAGGTGATGAATACAGCCGTCTCCAGATCGCCCTGGAACGCATCGAGCAGCGCAGCAATGTCTTTGGCTGCATTGCCGGTACCGGGGATGGGGGTAATGCCGTGAGTGATCGATGCCGGGGATACGCCAGCAGCACCAGCGTTGGTCGGGTCGATGAAGCTGGAACCCTCCAGGGCAGCGATGCCACGCACCAGCTCACGGCTAACCGCTGACTCGAAGGTGGCGCCAGTGCCTTTCAGCAGCTCGGTGGTCATCACGACGATACCGGCCAGCTTGCGGTCTACCAGCTTGCTGCGCTCGAAGCTGCCAGAGGCAACTTGAATAGGGCCGCCCTCACTCACCCAGGTGGCCACCGGGGCCGCTTGCTGGGTCAGGATGGGGGTGTGGAAGGGTACGGTGCGGAAGCCCACAGCCGCCTGAATCTTGCCGAGCAAGGAGCGCGCCTTGACGATCTCCACGAACGCCCGACCGGCAGCGCGGAAATCAGGGTCGTCGCCAAGGTTGCCGCTGGCCATCGCATCCTTCTGCAGCAGCTTCACGGTGGCGTTGTCAGGGCCTAGGTGGGCTTTGGCATAGCCCAGGGCAAGCATGGGGTCACCACCGCCTACTGCCTTGGCCATCACGTAACGGGTGTAATCTCGGGGGTCTCGCATTGTCTGTGCCTCATGGGTCGATGGGCACAGCTTGGGGCGCTGGAACCGCCTAATCCATGGCGGCTCGTTGCGCGGATTCACGCATCGCAGTAGCCGTTCTCGATGTACAGCGCCAGGTCGCTCAGTCGGTAGCGCCAGCGGTTGCCCACCTGGCGCCGAGGTATGCGGCAAGTACCCTCGGTGCGCTGAGCGCGAAGCGTGCCAGGACGGTAGCCCAGCAGGCGTTCGGCGTCAGTCTCGACCACGGAACGGTCGCCAGCCAGCACCAGCTCCCATTCGCGGCAGGACGCTGCCAGCAGAGCCTCGGTGGCAGACACGCGATCCTCCATCCTGTCAGCCATTCGAATCCTCCATTATCACTAATTCGTTAAGGTGCCCGCACGCCAGCAACGGCGCGGCCTCGGGCGATTTATGCGGGATTTCCAATAAGGCGCAGGTAAGGCGCGAATCCTCTCTTATGGTTGATCCGCGCAAAGCACTGCAAGCCTTGCCAAGCGCGGGCTCTGCTGAAATGCAGAAGAATTCCGATCTAACGCGGGTCAAGCTGTGCGCCGGGATGAACCGCTTCGGATCAAGCGGAATCCTCTGCGTTTCTACCCTCCTTCTACCTCGCGCCAGCCATGCCGATTCGGACCTGTTGAGCCGAATCGGACCAAAACGTCTGCCTCGACAATCCACTGTGGCGTTACCGACACACTGTGGCGCGCACGCCACGGTGGACGATGGCTCGCTGCGGCCTCGGCGAGCACTCGACGAATGCACCCCGGCACCATATGCCGCCCTGCATCATCTGCACCCCGTGCCGTGAGATGCACCCCGTTCACTGGGCTCCAGGCAATCCATGGCCAGCTGCCTGGGCACGTTGTCGACGATCAGCTGCAGGTGGCCGACCATCGTGCTGGCTTGGGCGGCGAGCAGTTGCGGCTTCACGAACACTGCGCACTTTCGGCAGCAACCGGCGGTAGTCCACGGAAGCCAATCGAACACCAGAAACGTGTAACCGCCCGCTCGCTTGCAACCGGCATCGGCCAGCGATCTGCACCGGGCTTGCTTTGCTGTAACTCGGCTCATTTCAAATCCCTGTGGTGGTAATAGTTATAAAGGGGCTCAATTTTTGAAGCTGGAACTACCTAAAACGGGCGGGTAAGGCTTCAAAAATTGATGCGTTATTTGCCTTCAACAGCTCGAAAACCTCGGGAAGGCTTCAAAAAATCGCGCCTATGACTTCAAAAAATGAAGCTGGTAAACATCAGCCAGCCAGCCGCCGCGACGCGGTGTTCGTCGGGCCGATCTCCAACCCTTTCCCCGGGCATTCGTGTATTGGCAACCAGGTCAACGCATACAGTGCGCACCTGGCCCCTTCCCGCCCCTTCATGTTCGTTCTGCTCTTCACGATCAGGTTTCGCTCCTGCAGGCCTTGCAGCGATTTGGCGAGCGTTCCTTCGGCCATGCCGCCCCGCTCCTCCATCATCGAGTGCGTGGCTGCCAGATCGCCGTTGTTGTTCCCGCGGTACTGCGAGAGCAGCAGCATGAAAACGCGCAGCTCCGAACCGGTCATAGTCGTGAAGTCGGGGTGTTCACCCAGCAGCCTGGGGATCATGTACGCGCCACGACCTCCCCAATCCGAGTCGCGGCGGGTCTTCCTCTTGGCCATCAGGACCTCGATTCAGCGCCATGCTTCCTCGGCTCGGACGCCCCGTAGGCGTAGCCGATATGCCGGTGGCGCCAGCAGAAGTTCTGTGAACCGAGCTTGACGTTCTCCAGCTGCGCGTAGAGGTCCTTCGATATCGGGTGCTGCTGACCCAAGGCCGGGATGATCAGCACCGCAAGAATCCGCTCTAGCTTCTTGAATGCCTCCCGCGCCTGGTTTTGGTGGAACACTTCGTAGTCGGCCAGGATGGCGGGCGAGAGGACTTCTCCCGTGCGGTAGTTATCCGTAAAGCCGTTGTGCTTGCTCTGCTGTTCTGTCACGATGGATTCCTCTCGTTGGTGCCTACCAATGCGATTTCGCCGGAAAGGTGTTGGCGCACCTCCTCCTGCAACTGCTCTACTGACTCGGCGCAGGCCCCTACCTTGGGAACCCTGCGCCGGGTTACTTCCACCAGTACATCACCTGCCCAAACCTCTACCCTCACACCCTCTTCCTCGGTGTGGATGCAACGGCGCTTGCCGAACAATGCGCTGTTGGTATCGATGCAGGCCGCCGCCCATTCGCCGTGATCCCCTTGGGTGCCCACAGCCTGGCCCTTCACCCAGTCCGGAAGCTGGCCACGGGCGCGCATCTCATTGAGCATCGTCCACCAGCGGCACGCGTGAGCGCGTTCAGCCTCGATCAAATCAGCCAGGATCTCGCGCTGCTCGGCACTCAACTTGAGAACCGCCAACTCCGGTACCGCGTCGATTTCGTGCCTCATCTTCCGTTCTCCTGTGCCACTCGATTGATCCACGTCTCCAGCTCCCTCACCAAGATGAGTCGGCGCTTCCCGGACTTGAATGCCTGCAATTCGCCCTTGGCGATCGCGCTGTAGATAGCGCTGCGGCTGTGGCTGGTGAGGCGTGCTGCCTCATCAGGCCCAACAGCCAGCGGTTGAACGGTGGTTGCTTGCTCCATGAATCCTCCAGCGCGTGTAATGCAATGTTGTACATGTATGGCAAACCATATCCGTGATGTACCGCCATGTCTACATTTTTTGCTAATGCGGTACATTGCAGTACATTTGACCACACGTATCGACACAGTTTTCTCTGTATGAGATGCTTGGGGGATTGACCGCACAGGAGATAAGGGATGGCAAAGGCGCAATCGAGCAGAACCAAGGCCGAGACCCTGTCTCTGCGCGTGGCTCCAGATTTGAAATTTGGACTGGACTTGCTATCGAGGCTTGAAGACCGCTCGCTAACCACTATCGTTGAACGATCTTTGCGCGACCTATTCCTTGTGAAGGAAATCAAGATTACGGAGTTCGGCGATACCAAGCTGGACCCCGAAAAATACCAGAGTGCTCATTTCGCCGAGCTTCTGATGTTTATATGGTCAGTGGACGGACCAACTAGACTATTCAGAACCGCAATACTTTTCCCGTCCATCCTGTCTGTAAAGGACATGTCGCTATTCGATCTGATTTTCGGTGATCCGTACTTCAAGGGAACCGACAAAATTGAGTTCGCCGCAGGGAATCATGCATATGAAACCCTATTCGATGAACTGGCAGGAAGATTCTGGAAAACGGGTGAAGGGATCGATCTTAAAAAGGTGCGAAGAAACTGGACCAAGATGAACGACTTGGTTGACTCAGCTATGGCAACCGGCCATTTTCCAGAGTCCTACGACTGGGACTGACTAGATCAGCTCTACAGCGGCGGCCTTCGTGTCTGGAGCCAGATGGGCATAGCGCAAGGTCATGGCTATGTCCGAGTGCCCCAGCAGCTCGCGGACGGTGTTCAGTGCTACGCCAGCCATAACCAACTTCGACGCGAACGTGTGCCGTAAGTCGTGCCAACGGAAGTTATCGACCTTGGCCAGCTTCAACACGCCTTCCCAACTCTTTTTAACGTTGTCAAGCCGACCAGCGTCCTTCGCCGGGAATACAAATCCGACGCGCACAAGATCGCCGCGCCACGCTTTCAATACTGCAAGCGCTTCTTTGTTCAGCGGTATATGACGGGTCTGACCCGACTTGGAAGTTTCGCCCTCTACCGTGAGAAACTTCCCTTGAAAGTTCACGTCACGCCAATGCAAGTTGAACACTTCACCGCGACGCATGCCGGTATTCAGTGACAACAGAACCAGTGGTTTCAAGTGGTCGGCGAACTTGGCAGCGCGCAGATCCGGCAGCAGCTCCCGATTGCGAGCGGTGCGCCAGGCGTTCGCGCTGTCGCGGTCGACCCGAATGCCCTCCTCGCGGTCGTCCAGGGCCTTGCGCAGGGCCCGCTCCTCGGCCTGGCCCAGGTATCGGACCCTACCGCGTGCGTCGACCTTGAGCCGCTTCACCTTTGCCAGCGGGTGCTCAGGTAGAACGCCCCACTCAACAGCACGGCTCAGCAGGCCTTTCAATCTGGTGACGTTGCGGTTTGCCGTGGCCGGCGAGCGGCCGGCGGCCAGCCAGCCGGTGCGCACCTGCTCGATGCGCTTCTGCGTGACCTGGTCCATGGGCAGCGCCAGCAGATCGGCGAAGCTGTGACGGATGGCGCGCACGCTGTTGTCACCGTCGCGCTGGTGCGCCAGCGCCCAGGGCTCGAACTGGTCGCGCAGAAATGCATCCAGCGTCGGCATGGCGTCTGATAGCCGCGCCTGGGTGATCGCCATGGGCTCGCCGTGCTCATGCGCCTCTGCCAGGTACCGGGCGGCTTCCCGGCGGGCCTGCTCGAGCGTGACCACGTTCACCCGGCCCAAAGTGGCCGTCTTGTTCCTGCCCCAAGTCACCATGTAGCTCATGTGGCCGGACGGGAGCACCCGGATGCACAGGCCTGGCTGCTGGGTGTCGTGCACACGGTAGGCCTTTTCCTGGGGCGCCAGGGTGGCCAGAAGCTTGGCGGTGAACTTGGTCTTCATGGCACTCCAGATCCGTGACAGCAGGGTGACAGCAAAAAGCACTATACCGGCCTGTATATCCATACACAACCACACGATAGAGCCCAATGAAACCGGGCATCACCCCGAAAACACTGGGCCTCGTTTTGCCCTCCGAAGGCAGGGGTCGTGGGTTCGAATCCCGCCGAGTGCGCCATCTTCGAAAGCCCTGGGCATGGTCCCGGGGCTTTTTCATTTGTGCGCCACCCCGCATTCCAGACCCTCCCGCAACGCATGCCATTGGTGTTAGCGTGGGCACCTTCCCGCTTCCTACAAACGGGCCTCCTCTTTCAACACCTTGCCAAGGAATGCGCATGCGCTTTAACAAGCTTTCCGCTACCACCCTGATGCTCGCCAGCCTGGCGCTGTTCGCCAACCACGCCCAGGCCAACCTCTCCCCACAGCAGTCCGCCGCCATCCTCAACGCCTACGACGGCAGCGACCCCGCCGACTTCAAGCAATTCCTCGGCAAGCTTGCCAACAGCGACCTGGCCAAGGTCGACAACCTGCACGCCACCCTGGACGCCTACCGCAAAGGTACGCCGCTGAGCGCCGAGCAGCAGAACGAGATCAACCGACTGCTGGGCCTGTACACCCGTATCAAGTACGGCAAGGCCGCCACCGAGAACCTGCGTGAGCTGGTCGAGATTCCGACCTTCCGCGTCGATGGCCTGGCGCAGCACGACAACCCGCAATTCCACAAGATCGCCGACAAGATCAAGGCCCTGGCCGAAAGCTTCGGCCTGCAGTTCCGCAACGTCGACAACCGCGTGTACGAGATCTCCCTCGGCGAAGGCAAGGAAGTGGTCGGCATCCACGCCCATGCCGACGTGGTGCCGGTGACCCCGGAGAACTGGAAGCTCGACGACGGCACCCGCCTCGACCCGTTCAAGGTCACCCTGGTCGGCGACCGCATGTACGGCCGCGGCACCGAGGACGACAAGAACGGCATCATCGTCGCGCTGTACGCGCTGAAGGTGGCCAAGGACGAGAAACTGCCGCTGGCCCGCCAGTTCAAGCTGCTGGTCGACACCACCGAGGAAACCACCGGCGACGCCATCCCCTACTACTTCGCCCGCAATCCCACGCCCGACTACAACCTGGCGCTGGACGGCGGCTACCCGGTGGTGATCGCCGAAAAAGGCTACGGCACCGTGATGGCCAGCTTCAGCCGTCGCCCGGCCACCGGCCAAGGCGCGGAAGTGGTCAGCCTGACCGGCGGCCTGGCCACCAACCAGATCCCCAGCACCTCGGTGGCGACCCTGGTCGGCAGCAACCCGGCAGACCTGGCCCAGCGCCTGGAGAAGGCCGGCGCCGAGTACGCCAAGGCCAATGGCGGCGACTTCAAGGTCGACGCCAAGGTCGATGGCAAGAACGTGCTGCTGACCGTGACCGGCGTCTCGGCCCACTCTTCGGCGCCGCAGTCGGGGGTCAACCCGGTGGCGCGCATGCTCGACTTCCTCAACGGCCTGGGCACCCAGGTGCCGCTCAAGCACAACCACATCACCGACGCCGCCCGCTACGCCGCCGACAACTGGGGCCTGGACTACCTGGGCAACAAGCTGGGCGTGGGCTTCAAGGATGACTTCATGGGCCCGCTGACCGCCTCGCTGACCTTCGTCGGCCTGGACCAGAAGGCGCTGAAGCTGGCGGTGAACCTGCGTATCCCGAAAGGCAAGCCGGTGGCGACGATCAAGGACGAGCTGGCCGACAAGCTCGGCGACTGGGCCCGCAAGAGCCACACCTCGGTGGCCTTCGAGTACACCCTCGACGAGCCGATGTACCGCAACCCGGAAGGCGAGTGGGTCAAGGCGCTGCTCGACGTGGCCACCGAGAACCTCGGCCTGCCGCACGCGTTCGGCACCTCGGCGGGCGCGACCTCGGTGCACGACCTGCCCAACGGCGTGCAGTTCGGCCTGGCGATGCCAGGGGTGAAGTACACCGGGCACAACGACAACGAGTTCAAGACCGTGGAGCAGTTCATGCTGGACTTGCAGATCATCAGCGAGATGGTCGCGCGGATCGGGCAGATGCCGAAGCTCTGAGCGTTGCCAGACCGTTACGGCGCAAGCGAGCCGGCGCGCTCCAGGCCCTCGTCCGCGAACAGGACGGCGGAAGACCTGGAGGTGCTGGCTTGCCCGACGTGATCGTCAGGCCTGACTGAGGGCGCAGAATGTCTCGCGCCATTATTTTGCCACGCATGAAATATTTGGTAATCTGCACACAGTTGCCGCTCGCTCTGCCGTGTGCAGATCAAGGTGCAACAACCGCCGTGCCAGTGCCTTGCAGCACGGTGCGCGCGGGCATCGAAAAGGGACGCGTTCCACGGACGCCATAAAGGGACTCTCCACGGCAATGGTTTTTTGCCGCGGCTGCGCCAAGCAGTTGCACGAAACAGCTCTCACCTGCCCACAATGTGGCGCCCCCCCCCAGCTCACCAGCGCACTGCCAGCCCAGACCACCAGTGGTGAGTCACCTTGGACCGCTGTCACCTCCCTGATCTTCAGCATTCTCAGCATCTTGCCGCTGGTCGGTGAAGGCCCCTGGGACCAAGAAACCATGCTCGGCCTAAGCGCGTTCGCGCTTACCGGCCTGATTCTCGGCATTGTCAGCATCAACCAGAAAAAAACCGGCAATAGCATGGGCGTGGCCGGCATTGTCATTTCGACGGTGTCATTGATCAGCCTCATCACCCTGTCAATTACCCACTTGTGAGAGAAAAACCATGAGCATGGTGTTCTGCCGTGGCTGCGCAAAAGAAATCCATCAATCTGCCTTGAGCTGCCCAGCTTGCGGCGCACAACAGGTTGTCACTGCATCCCCCGGTGTTGCCATGAGCGCCCAAGTCACCAGCGGCAACGTGTTCATCGAGGTGCTCAAGAAGTACGCCGTATTCCAGGGCCGTGCACGACGCAAGGAATACTGGATGTTCACCCTGTACTGCGTGCTGATCTCGTTTGTACTTGGCTTTTTCGAAGGCATGTTCGGCATCACGCAGGTGTTCAGTGGCCTGTTCCGCCTATTGGTCCTGGTACCGAGCATCGCCGTAGCGGTACGTCGGCTGCATGACGGCGACCACAGTGGCTGGTGGTTGCTGGTACCGATCGTCAACCTGGTTTTCCTGATCCAGAATGGCACCCCGGGCAACAACCGCTTCGGCCCGAACCCCAAGGGCAACGCCTGAGTATCTGTTGCGTAAGAAGAACGGGCGGCCTGCAGGCCGCCCTTTTTCATTGTGCCTAGGGTCGGTACACAGCTTCACGGAAGTGGCTCATGACGTTTTTCAATCAGGTTCATGCCGTTTTCCGCATTGCCGTGCACAGCGTCCTCACCGATGCTTTATTTACTGACAACAGCGTGCCGTTCCCACCCACCGAGGCCTGTATGAAGAACGTCGAACAAATCCTCAAGAGCAAAGCCCAGCATCAGACCGTCTACACCATCGGCCCTGATGACTCGGTGCTCGACGCCCTGAAAATGCTGGCGGAAAAGAACGTCGGCGCGCTGCCGGTGGTGGAAGGCAACCAGGTGGTGGGGATCGTCAGCGAGCGCGACTACGCGCGCAAGCTGGTGCTCAAGGGGCGCTCGTCGGCGGCCACGCCGGTGCGCGAGATCATGAGCGCGCCGGTGGTCACCGTGGAGCCGAAGCAGAACCTGGAGTACTGCATGAACCTCATGACCAACCGTCACCTGCGCCACCTGCCGGTGGTCGACAACGGCCAGTTGCTCGGCCTGCTGTCGATCGGCGACCTGGTCAAGGAAACCATCGCCGAACAGGCCAACCTGATCCTGCAACTGGAGCAGTACATCCGCGGCGAATGACCCTGCCTAGTGGTAGGCGCGCTCCAGCTCGTCCAACTGATGGTCGAAGCTGCGCAGGCGCGCCGACCAGGTGTACACCAGCACTTCCAGGTCACGGTTGAGCACGGCGGTGTTGCCGCCGTCGCGCCCCTGCGGGTCGCACAAGTCCAGTTGATAGCGTTCGCGGGCCATGGCCGTGGCCACGCTGGAGAGGTCGCGGGCGTTGGCCAGCCAGTGGTGGTGATGGTCGTGCACCTCCCGATCCAGTTCACGGCATTGCAGCTTCAGGGCATCGAGGCTCTGCTCCAGCGGCGTGCCCTTGAGCTCGCCCATGACCTCTTCGAAGGTGCGCCCGGAATGCCAGTAGCTGCCCCAGAAATAGCGGTCGAACACGGTCTCGACGCGGCGCAGCGCGACCTTGGTGTTCCAGATGGTCACCAACGTTCGGCCCTGGGCCACTTCGCGCTTGTTCAGGTGCAGATGCTGCCAGGCGATCCATGCCAGGCCGCAGAGCGCCACCGCGGCGGTGACCGCGGCGGCGGCATACAGGAACTGCACCGCCTGGTTCATCTGATGGGTGTGGCGGATACCGTAGAAGTAGCCGGCCGTCAGGGTGCCCAGGATCGTCACGGTGCACCAGAAGCCTGGTGCGTAGGGATCTTTCATCGCGCCATCCCCTTTTTGTTTTCCTGAGCATAGCAACGCTCAAATCACCCATCAGGTGCCACTCGGCGCTTTATTTGCGGGGCCGACGCAAGGCCTCGTTGAGCTGGTCGAACGGTACCGCCCAGTCGGCGTCCTCGTTGATGCTTTCCTTAAGGAACGCGCGCTGGGCGTCGGTCCAGAACGGCGCGTCGACCAGCTTGACCTCGTTCTTCAGCGGCGAATGGGAGGCGATGAACTGGTCGATGCTCACGGCATCGTCCGGCAGGCCCAGTTGCTTGAACAGGTCGGCGAACGGATGGATCGGTGCTTCCATGGTTCCTCCTCGGGGGTATCCCAGGTAATGGCCTGAAGGTAGACAGCGCCCAGGCAGCGACGACTCGCTTGGCTTGCCCTTGGCAAGTTTAGGCCCTGCCCCGGCAGGCACGACTAGACTTTGGGTACAGGCCCTAACCAGGTGACGACAGGTGATCGCTCGCTGCTGGCGCTGCTTGCTGCTGTTGCTGGCCCTCGGCCTCGCCCCGGGGGGCCTGGCCGCGCCTGGCGGCAACGTATGGCTGCTGGACATCGACGACGCCATCGGCCCGGCCAGCGCCGACTACCTGGTGCGCGGCCTGGAGCAGGCCAATGCGCAGGGCGCGCAGCTGGTGGTGATCCGCATGGACACCCCGGGCGGACTGGACAGCGCCATGCGCCAGATCGTCAAGGCGATCCTCGCCAGCCCCGTGCCGGTGGCCACCTACGTCGCCCCGGGCGGTGCACGGGCGGCCAGCGCCGGCACCTACATCCTCTATGCCAGCCATGTGGCGGCGATGGCCCCCGGCACCAACCTCGGCGCCGCCACGCCGGTGCAGATCGGCGCGGGCGACAAGGAGCCCGGCAAGGCCGACCCGCAGCAGGACACCCTGGCGCGCAAGCAGGTCAACGATGCCGCGGCGTACATCCGCGGCCTGGCGCAGTTGCGCGGGCGCAACGCCGACTGGGCGGAGAAGGCCGTGCGCGAGGCGGTCAGCCTGTCGGCCAGCGAGGCACTGCGGCTGAAGGTGATCGACCAGCTGGCCAACGACCTGCCCGACCTGCTGCGTCAGCTCGACGGCAAGACCCTCAGCGCCGCCGACCAGCCGCGCGTGCTGAAGACCGCGGGCGCTACGGTGGTCGAACACCTGCCCGACTGGCGCACGCGCCTGCTGGCGGTGATCACCAACCCCAGCGTGGCGCTGATCCTGATCATGATCGGCGTGTACGGCCTGCTGTTCGAGTTCATGAACCCCGGCTCCGGCGTCGGTGGGGTGATCGGCGGCATCTGCCTGCTGCTGGCGTTGTATGCCTTGCAACTGCTGCCGGTGAGCTATGCCGGCGTGGCGCTGATACTGCTGGGCCTGGCGTTCATGGTCGCCGAGGCGTTCCTGCCCAGCTTCGGCGTGGTCGGCTTCGGCGGCATCGTCGCCTTCGTGGTGGGCGCGGTGATCCTGATGGACACCGATGCCCCTGGCTTCGGCATCCCCCTGGCGCTGATCGTGGGCCTCGCGAGCGTCTCGGCACTGCTGCTCGGTGGTGTGCTGGGCATGGCCATCAAGGCGCGACAGCGCGCGCTGGTCAGCGGCGACGCGGGCCTGGTGGGCAGCCTGGCAACCGTGACCCAGGTGACGGCCGACAACCCGTTCTGCGGCTCGGTACAGGCCCAGGGCGAACAATGGCAAGTGCGTTGCGCAACCCCGCTGCAACCCGGCCAGCACGTGCGGGTGACCGCCCGCGACGGCGTGGTGCTGGAGGTCAGCGCCACCGCGCCCGCGGCGCAAGGAGAATAGAGATGTTCGTTCAGTTCGGTTTCGGCGCTTTGCTGATGCTGCTTGGCGTGTTGCTGCTGTCGGCGTTGCGCATCCTGCGCGAGTACGAGCGCGGCGTGGTGTTCCAGCTAGGGCGCTTCTGGCAGGTCAAGGGGCCGGGGCTGATCATCCTGATCCCGGGCATCCAGCAAATGGTCCGGGTGGACCTGCGCACCGTGGTGCTCGACGTGCCACCGCAGGACGTGATCACCCGTGACAACGTGTCGGTGAAGGTCAACGCGGTGGTGTACTTCCGCGTGCTCGACCCGCAGAAGGCGATCATCCAGGTCGAGGACTTCCTCACCGCCACCAGCCAACTGGCCCAGACCACCCTGCGCGCGGTGCTCGGCAAGCACGAGCTGGACGAGTTGCTGGCCGAGCGCGAGCAGTTGAACCTGGACATCCGCCAGGTGCTCGATGCGCAGACCGACGCCTGGGGCATCAAGGTGGCCAACGTCGAGATCAAGCACGTCGACCTCAACGAGTCGATGGTCCGCGCCATCGCCCGCCAGGCCGAGGCCGAGCGTGAGCGGCGGGCCAAGGTGATCCATGCCGAGGGCGAGCTGCAGGCGTCGGAGAAATTGATGCAGGCGGCGCAGATGCTGAGCAAGGAGCCTGGGGCGATGCAACTGCGCTACATGCAGACGCTGGGGTCGATCGCCGGGGACAAGAGCTCGACGATCGTGTTTCCGCTGCCGGTCGACCTGCTCAAGGGCCTGCTCGACAAGGATCGGTAAAGGGCGCCGTGCCCAGTCAGATCGGCGCCCGGCGCAGCGTCGCGAGGAAGGTCGCGGCGCCGATGAACAGCCCGGCGAAGGTACGGTTCAGGCGCTTCTGCTGCTTCGGCGTGCGCAACAGGCGCAGCACGCGCGAGGCCAACCCGGTGTAACCCGCCATTACCAGCATGTCGACGCTGATCATGGTCGCCGTGATCGCCAGGTATTGCGCCAGCAGCGGCTGGTGCGGGTCGATGAACTGCGGCAGCACCGCGAGCATGAACACCAGCGCCTTGGGGTTGCTGACGTTGACCAGGAAGCCCCGGAACACCAGGCTCAAGGGCTTGCCGATGGGGCGCACGGCGGACTCTTCGCTCATCTCCATCGGCAGCGCCCGCCATTGCCGGTACGCCAGGTACACGAGGTAGGCGACGCCGAACCACTTGATGATCTGGAAGGCGGTGGCGGAGGCGGCGAGGATGGCACCGACACCGGCGGCGATGATGGCGATCTGCACGATCAGGCCCAGTTGCAGGCCCAGGGCGTTCCAATAGCCACGCCAGAAACCGTATTGCAGGCCACTGGACATCGAGGCGATGGCCCCGGCCCCCGGCGATAGGCTGATGACCCAGCACGCGGCAAAGAAGGCCAACCAGGTTTCCATCGACATCACACACCTCGCTCGAACGAATGTTGCAAAACGTTAAGCTAAGGTTTTGGTGAAAAAATAACCAGCGGTATTTGTGGCGGGCACCGGGTTTCCAGGTGTCAGTGCCGGCCCTATCGCGGGCTTGCCCCGCGATAGGGCCGGTGAAGGCTCAATCCGACTCGACCGCAACCCCATTACCGGCGCCCTGCGCCTCAGCTCCCCGCCAGCGTCGCACCGACTTCTGGAAGAACTGGCTGTTCGGCACCTGCACCAGCGCTCCACCCGCCTCCGGCGTTTCCATCAGGGTGGTGTACAGCAGGTTGATGGCGATCACCCGTCCCTTCACCCCCGGCTTGTCGAGGGTATCGACCAGCTCGACCACATCGCCGATGCGAAACGGCCCGACGGTGAAGATCAGCACTGCGCACAGCAGGTTGGAGAGCACGCTCCAGATGGCGAAGAACGCCACCGCCGCCACCGCGACAAAGCCCGACAGGGCCGTCCACAACACCGTGGCCGACACCCCCATGCGCTCCAGCACGAACAGCAGCGCGCTGCCCATGATCAGCCAGCGCAAACCGCCACGCACCGGCACCAGCAGCTCCGGCGGCAGCGGATAGCGCTGGCCGAGGCGGCTCAAGGTGCGGGCGATGACGCGCTGCAGCACGAAGGCCAGCGCCAGGATCAGCAGGATCTGCAAGCCCAGCCAGAACGCATCCATCCATTGCCCCGGCAACAACGAGCGCAGCTCCTCCATCAGGACAGCGCCTCCAGTTCGGCCTGCATGCTTTCCAGGGTTTCCAAGGCCTCCATCCACGCCTCCTCCAGCTCGGCTTCGCGCTGCTTGAGCTTGGTCTGGCGGGCCAGCAGGTCGCGCAGTTCGTCCTTGCGGGCGTTGTCGTAGAGGCCGCTGTCACCCAGGGCGGCCTCGATCTGGGCCAATTGCGTGTGCACCTGGCCCAGCTCGGTTTCGAGCTTCTCGGCGGCGCGCTTGTGCGGCGCCAACTGCTGGCGCAGGGCGGCGGCGGCCTGGCGCTGGGCCTTCTTGTCGGTCTTGTCCGGGTTGGCCGGGGCGCTGCTGACCGGCGCCGTGCGCTGGCGATAGTCGATCAGCCAGCGGCTGTAGTCGTCCAGGTCGCCGTCGAAAGTGTCGACCTTGCCATCGGCCACCAACAGGAAGTCGTTGGTGGTGCTCTTGAGCAGGTGACGGTCGTGGGACACCACCACCACCGCGCCATTGAACTCCTGCAGGGCCATGGTCAGCGCCAGGCGCATTTCCAGGTCCAGGTGGTTGGTCGGTTCGTCGAGCAGCAGCAGGTTCGGACGCTCCCAGGCGATCAGCGCCAGGGCCAGGCGCGCCTTTTCGCCACCTGAGAAATTCACCACCGGCTCGTCGACCCGGTCACCGTGGAAGTCGAAACCGCCGAGGAAGTCGCGCAGGGTCTGCTCGCGCTCGGCCGGGGCCAGGCGTTGCAGGTGCAGCAACGGGCTGGCCTTGTCGTCGAGCGAGTCGAGTTGGTGCTGGGCGAAGTAGCCCACGGCCAGATTCTCGCCACGCACCAGACGCCCGCCGAGGGGGGCGAGCTCGCCGGCAAGGTTCTTGATCAGGGTCGACTTGCCCGCGCCGTTGGGGCCGAGCAGGCCGATGCGCGCGCCGGGGGCCAGTTGCAGCTTGACCTTCTCGAGGATGGCCTTGTCGCCGTAGCCCAGGCGGCCTTCGGAGAGGTCGAGCAACGGGCTGGAGATCTTCTGCGATTCGCGGAAGACGAAGTCGAACGGCGAATCCACGTGCGCCGCCGACAGCTCTTCCATGCGCTCCAAGGCCTTGATCCGGCTTTGCGCCTGGCGGGCCTTGGTGGCCTGGGCCTTGAAACGGGCGATGTACTTTTCCATGTGCGCGCGCTGCGCCTGCTGCTTCTCGTAGGCCTGCTGCTGTTGCGCCAGGCGCTCGGCGCGGGTGCGCTCGAACGCGCTGTAGCCGCCCTTGTAGAGGTTCAGCTTGCGCTGCTCGACATGCAGCACGTGGTCGACCACGGCATCGAGGAAGTCGCGGTCGTGGGAGATCAGCAGCAGCGTGCCCGGGTAGCCCTTGAGCCAGTCCTCCAGCCAGAGGATGGCGTCGAGGTCGAGGTGGTTGGTGGGCTCGTCGAGCAGCAGCAGGTCGGACGGGCACATCAGCGCCTGGGCCAGGTTCAGGCGCATCCGCCAGCCACCGGAGAAGTCACCGACGCGGCGGTCCATCTGCTCGGAGGTGAAGCCCAGGCCGGCCAGCAGCTTGCGCGCGCGGGCATCGGCGGTGTAGCCGTCGGCGCTGTCCAGCTCACTGTGCAGGCGCGCCACGGCGTTGCCGTCGTGGGCCTGCTCGGCGGCGGCCAGCTCGGCCTGGACCTTGCGCAGGCGCAGGTCGCCGTCAAGCACGTAGTCCACGGCCAGGCGCTCGAGGGTGTCGACCTCCTGGCGCATGTGCGCGATGCGCCAGTCGCCGGGGAGTTGGCAATCCCCGGCATCGGGCGACAGCTCGCCGCGCAGCAGGGCGAACAGGCTGGATTTACCGGCGCCGTTGGCACCGATCAGGCCGGCCTTGTGACCGGCGTGCAGGGTCATCTCGGCGCCTTCTAGCAGGCGCTGGGGACCACGCTGTAAAGTGAGGTTGGATAGTCTGATCATGATGGTCGCGGAGTCTATCAGCTTCCGATTGGGCCACACAGGCCACTTGATCACTGGCGCGAGACGAACATGCGAAGCGAACTGTGGAATCACGCCGTGGCCCTGTATGCCCGGCCGGGGGTCGAGGCAGCCTGCCTGGCGTTGCAGGCGCAGGGGGCGGATGTCTGCCTGCTGCTCTGCGGCACCTGGCTGCAGGCGCGGCGAGTGCTGCCCGATGCCGGGCGTATCGATGTGCTGCGGGCGATCGCCGGCCCCTGGCAGGCTCGCGTGGTGACGCCGTTGCGCGCACTGCGCCAGCAATGGCGCGCGGACGCCGCGCATGACCAGCAATGGGCGGTACTAAGGGAACAGTTGAAAAAGCTGGAACTGGACGCCGAGCGCACGTTGCTGGCAAGGCTGGAGGAGGTTGCGCAAGGATGGCCCGCGAGCCCGCAAGGGCCCACGGGTGACTGGTTGGCCTGGCTGGTGCCGGAGCCGACCTGCGACCACGACGCGCTGCATCAATTGCGCGTCGCGGCCACGGAGCTTCAGGACGCCGTGGACGGCGACTGAGCCGGGGTGCTGGCCGGGGCCGACGGTGCCGCAGCGGGCGCGGTCGATTGGGCTGCCGGGGCCGGGGTGCTGGTTGCAGGCGCGGCGGGTTTGGCGGAGGCGGGCTTGGCAGCCGGTTTGGCCGCTACCGGTTTGGCAGCCGGTTTGGCCGCTACCGGTTTGGCAGCGGCAGGCTTGGCAGCGGGCTTGGCCGCTACCGGCTTGGCGGCGGCGGGCTTGGCAGCCGGTTTCGCAGCAGCGGGCTTGGCCGGGGCCTTCACGGCGGTCGGCTTGGCTGCAGGCTTCGCAGCCGCTGGCTTGGCCGGGGCCTTCACGGCAGTCGGCTTGGCTGCAGGCTTCGCAGCCGCTGGCTTGGCCGGGGCCTTCGAGACGGCCGGCTTGGCCGCAGGCTTCGCAGCCGCTGGCTTGACCGGGGCCTTCGAGGCGGCAGGCTTGGCCGCAGGCTTCGCAGCAGCGGGCTTGGCAGCTGGCTTCGCGGCGGCCTTGGCGGGCACCTTGGCAGCAGCCGGTTTGGCGGCAGGCTTGGCAGCTGGCGCTTTTGCGGGTGCTTTGGCAGCCGGTTTGGCAGCGGCTTTAGCGGCAGCGGCCTTGACCGGGGCCTTGGCGGCAGCCTTCACCGCCGGTTTAGCGGCAGGCTTGGCAGCAACTTTCGCAGCCGGTTTCGCAGCGGCTCGCAGACCCAGCGCCTTCCCAGCGGCTTCACGCACCTTGCCAACACCCTGGGCCAGTTTCAGGCTTTCCTGGGCATCGCGCTTGAGTTGCTGAATATAGGTGCGGGTTTGGGTCTGACGGTCCTTGAGAGAGTCGAGCAAAGTTTCAAGTTCGCCGATGGCGTCCTTGGCCTTGGCCTGGGCCTTGGCTTTGCCGGCCTTGGCGGCGTCTTGCAACTTCAGGCGGGCGTTGTGCAGTTTCTCCTGCGCCTTGCCACGTTGTTTTTCCAACTTGGCCAGCAGTTTCTCCGCATCCGCCAGCGCTTGGGAGCAGGCATCTTCCAAATGTTCGAGCAGGCTACCGGAAAGTTGCTGGAGCAGGTGCAAAGGCGTACTGACTGGCTTCTTTTTGGCCGACATGGCTTACCTCCTGGCTGACGAGATTGCGGCTCATACTATGCTTCTGCTGCTACCGCCGCTAGGGCATGTTGACAGTATTGTTTGCGCCGCGTTGCATGCCTGGGCAAAGTTGTTATCTTGCAGCTCGGTGCAAGTGTAGTTCGCCAATAAATCGCTGCTGATATTTACGCATTGCACGGCAACGAACGCTGGCATACTTCGCGCTTCCGTCGCAGGAGTTGATCGTGCCTCGTTATCTGATACTCGGCCTGTGCTTGTTGGCACCCCACACCCTCGCCGCCACCGACGCCCCGCCCGCCAACGACCAGGACCTGGCCTACAGCCTGGGCTCCAGCCTGGGCGAGCGCCTGCGCCAGGAGGTGCCGGGCCTGCAGCTCGATGCCCTGGTGGAAGGCCTGCGCCAGGCCTATCAGGGCCAGCCACCGCGCATCGACCGCACGCGCATGCAAGCCATCCTCGCCCAACACGAAGCCCAGGCGAATGCCGCCGCGCAACAGGCCGAGGTAGAGAAACTGCAAGCCGCCGAGAAGCGCTTCATGGCCAATGAACGCGCCCGCACCGGTGTGCATGAACTGGCCGGGGGCGTGCTCTACAGCGAGCTGGCCAGCGGCAGCGGCGCGCAGCCCGGCACGGGCGGCAAGGTGCAGGTGCGCTACGTGGGTAAATTGCCGGATGGCTCGGTGTTCGACCAGAACCAACAACCCCAGTGGTTCAGCCTGAACTCGGTGATCGAAGGCTGGCAGGTGGCGTTGCCGAAGATGAAGGCGGGGGCCAAGTGGCGGGTGGTGATCCCCTCGGCGCAGGCCTATGGGGCGGAGGGTGCCGGCGACTTGATCGCGCCGTACACCCCGCTGGTGTTCGAGATCGAATTGCTGGCGGTCGGGCCCTGACCTCAGGCCTGCACGGCGCCTTCTTCCTTGTGCGCGGTATGCAGCACTTCGATCAGGCAGTCTTCCAGTTCGAAGCGCTCGTGCAGCAGGCTGCCCAGCTTGCCGAGTTTCTCGGCGAAGCGCTCGGTGTCGGTGCACTCGCCCTTTTCGCAGTGATCGTTGAAGGCCAGGGCGATCTGCGTGCTTTCATCGATGCGCGGGTTGATCTGTGTGGCCAGCTCAAGGCCGCGGGTATCACCAAACGCCTTGGCCTCACTGACCAGTTGCTCGCTGACCTCGAAATGCCAGGCCGACACGTAGTCGACCAGCACCGCGCAAAAGTCGCGATTCTGGTCCTTGTCGGCGAAGGCCGGCTTGGCATCGCGCAAGGCGCGGAACGCTTGTACCAGCTCCTGGCGCTCCTGCAGCCAGCGGTCGATCAGCTTGTGAACCCCGCCCCACCGTTCCTGAGCGTTCTGGCAACTATCGAGCATGGCAATCTCTTCCCTATCTGGGTAGATGCCGCTGCACCTCGCACCACAACTCCGCGGCACAAAGGTGACATCAGCAGGACGGCATCGAGCAGTTGTGTTTTCGGTATCCGTGCAGGGGAGATTATTCCCGTGCGTGCTGCCCATCAAGGTACGCAGTGGACTAAGTTCATACAAGCGTTTTGATGCCCGCGCGAGGGACCATTGGTCGTGCAATGCGCTGGACGATTGCCCCGGATCAACCCGTGCCGAGGTTGCGGAAACGATACGCCAGCAGGCGCGACAGGGGCAGCGCCGCCAGCAGCAGAAACGCCAGCAGGCTCCACTCGGGCAGGGTCAGGTCGAGGAAGCTCCAGGTAATCGAAACGCAGTCGGGGCCGCCGACCAGCAATTGCCACAACACCTCGCGCCAGGGTTTCTGCAACACCTGCGCCAGCGACGCTGGGCACTCGGCGCTGGGCGACCACTCACCCTGCAGCCACACATGGCGCGCCGCCAGCGCGGCACCGGCCATGGCGCACGCCAAGGCAAGCAGTCGGTAACGCCGCGTGGCCGACGGCGCTGGGCCATGGAGCACCGCTCCCAGGCACGCCAGTGCATACAGCGCGAGGAACAGTCGCTGGCTTTGGCAAAGGGGGCACGGCAGCAGGCCGATGCGCATTTCCAGGACGACCGAGCCCAACAGCACCGCCAGCGCCATGACGAAACCGAGAAAGGACAATCTGCGCAAGCGGGCCAGCGACATGGACGATGAGATTTCCGGTGTGGGTGATATGGCTTGAAACGGTAGAGGAAAGACCCGCTTTGTTTCAAGGCGCTACCACACAGACAAGTCGCTGATTAACAACGAAGCTTTCCTAAATCACGTAGGAATTATCCTGGCGACAAACACAACAACTTAACTTTCCTACGCGTGGTCAAAATCACAGCAACGACAAGCCCCGTTTGCACACCTTGGGCGGTACGCAAACGGGGCTTGTTCGATCAAGCGTGAACGCCTTCCGGCAGCGGCAATGCGAGCAGGCGCTCGTCGAGCAGGCCCAGGCCCTCCTGGAACAGCTGATTGCTGCGCTCGGTTTCGCCGAGCCCCGCCAGCAGCCGCGCCAGTTCGGCGCAAGCCTCGGGGTTGCGCTCCATGCGCAGGCTGCTTTCCAGGTAGTCGCGCGCTTTGCCCCATAGACGGTTCTGCAGGCTCAAGCGGCCGAGGGTCAGCAGCAGGCTCGGGTCCTGGGGGTGGTCCTTGAGCCAGCCTTCGGCAGTTTGCAGCTGGCGCGCCGGGTCATCACCGCGCACCAAGCCATACAAACGCGCCAGGTGGCTTTCGTACTGGCGCTTGAGGGCGGCACGCAGCACCTGCTCGGCCTCGCCCTGGGCCCCAACCTGGCGCAGTTGCTCGGCATAGGCCAGCACCAGTTGCGGCTCCTGGCGCTGGGCCGAGGTCAGTTGCTGCCAAGCGCGCTCCAGGGCTTGCCGCGCGGCCTGCGGCGCCTCGCCACGGGTGCTTGCCAGGGTCAGGTTCTGGCCCCAGGCGCGCTGCTCCAATTCGGCCAGTTCGTTGCCCGGCAACACCTTGTGCTTGCGCAGGTCAGGCAGCAGGCGGATCAGCGCCGGCCAATCACCCCGCTCGCGGTGCAGGCGCTGCAACAGGCGCAACACCTGGGCGTTGTGTGGGTGACGGTCGTGCATGGCCAGCAGCGTGTCCAAGGCACCGTCACTGTCACCACGATCCATCTGCAACTGAGCGTGGGTCAGGGCGATGGCCAGCTCGGCCTGGGGCTGGCGCTCCAGGGCGCGCTCCAGCAAGTTGTCGCTCTCCTCGGTGCGGCCCAGTTCGTTGGCCGCGCGGGCAGCGCCGAGGTAGTACAGCAACGGCTGGCGCTCGGCTTCGGCGGCGCGGTGCAGGTGGCGCTGGGCACTGGCCCAGCGGCCTTCGGCGAGGTCCAACTGGCCTTGCTCGAGGGCGATGCGCGTGCGCCGGCTGCGGTTGCGCCGCGACCAGGGGTTGACCACGCCGGTGGAAGCCAGCACCAGGCCGACCAGGTAGCGCAACAGCCACAGCGCCAGCACCAGCGCCAGCAGCACGCCCAGCGCCGCCCACAACCCCGACTGGTAGCGGAAGCCACCATAGGCGATCAGCACGTAGCCGCTGTGCTTGGCGATGGCGATGCCCAGCGCCGCGGCGATGACGATCGCCAGCACCGCCAGCAGGTAGACGCGCTTCATGGCTTGCCCCCTTCACCCTCGACCGGCAGGTGGCGGCGCTGGATGTACGCCTGCACCGCGGCCAGGCTCTCGGCCAAGTCCGGCACCACGACCGACACCGGCTGCTCGGCCAAGGCGTTGAGGCTGTCGAGCATGGCCTTGCTTTGCGGGTTGTCCGGGTTGAAGTTGGCCAGCAGCACGCTGCGGGCGTCGTCCAGGGCCTGGCTGTAGACCTTGGCCTCACCGTTGAGCGCGGCCCACTGGGCCTGTTCGAGGGTCAGGCTCAACGCCAGACGCAATTGGTTGAGCGACTGCCCGGCGAGCAACGGCCGCACGTTGTCGTCGGCATTGAACTCGATCTGGAAGTACTTGGAGATCTCCGCCCACCACTGCGACCAGCGGCTGGCGCCATCGCCGTCGGCGGTCAACGCGCCGAGGGCGTCGGCGTCGCTCTGGAACTCGGGCGACTGGGCGCTGAGTTGCTGGACCTGCTCGCGCTGGGCGGCGAGCTTGAGGAACAGGCCGGTGCGGTCCGGCTGCTGGGTGCTGTTGAGGGTCGCCAGGCTGCGCGCCAGTTGCTCGCGCGCGGCGAAGGCGCCAGGGTCGCTCTGCTCGCGAAGGATCTCGTCGGCGCCTTCGACCAAGGCCTTGGCGCTGTTGATGTCCTGCAACGCCGACAGGCGCAAGGTGGCCAAGCGCAGCAAGTGCTCGGCTTCGGCCAGGCGCCATTCCTTGCGGCTCTCGCCCAGCACGGTCTCCAGTCGCTGGCTCAGGCGTTGCTGGTCGCTCTGCAACTGGGCCACCAGGCGGCGGCGGTCTTCCAGTTCACTGGCTGCGGGCAGGCTGGCCAGTTGCGTGCCGAACTGCTGCTGACGCTGTTGCAAGGCTTCGGCGCGCTGGTTCAGCGCATCCAGGTGCTCGCCTTGGCCCTGTTCGTTGCCTTGCAACTGGCGCACCTGCCAGGCCCCCCAGCCGCCGATCGCCACCCCGGCGGCGCCGATCAGCAACGCCAGCAGGGCCAGGCCGTTGCCAGCGCGTTTCGGAGGTTGCGCGGGAAGCGCCTGGGTAGCACCCGGTTCCGGCGTTTCGCCTGCCACGGATCGTTCGTTGTTGGACAAGACAGTTTCGCTCACGTATCCATCCTTTGCATGGGGGCGCCGCAATCAGCTTAGCGCCTTAGGAGGCAGGTGCAGCGCTACGCTGCACGGCTGCCAGCAAGGCCGCGGCACTGGCGCCACGGCAATCCACAACCTGTCGGGCGCCTGCCGCCCTGGCCATTTCGGCGACCCGCGGGCTGGGCGCGAACAGCGTCAGCCCCGCCAGGCGCGGCCAATCCGCGCCGGCCAGCCGCCGCAGGTGTTCGAAACCCTGCCCACTGCTGACCACCAGGCCATTGAGGCGTTCCCCTTCGACCCGACGCCTCAGGGTGCCGGCCGGGTAATCCGGCAGGCCACGGCGATACAGTTCCAGATAATCGACACTAGCACCTTGCTCCGCGAGACGCTCGGCAAGCAGTTCGCGCCCTCCCATCCCCCGGACGATCAAGACGCGCGCTGTAGGAAAGGCGATAGCCTCGCGCAGGACAGATAGCTCAAGCAAGGCCTCGCTATCATCGCCTTCTGTAGGGAAAGTCGTATCCAGATGCGCGGCCTGAAGAACGCCCGCCGTCGCCGCGCCCACCGTGAACCAGCCGCGGGGCGGTGGCGTGAGGCCCGCTTCGGCCAGCCGCGCGAGCAGCAAGCGCGCCGCTGGCTTGCTCACCACGATGATCGCCTGGTACCCGGCCAAACCGGCCAATCGCGCCTGCCCGGCGGCGTCCAGGGCCAGCGGTTCGATCGCCAGCAACGGCAGGCTGCTGCTGGCGATACCCACTGCAGCGAGGCTGTGCGCCAGCACCGCGCACTCCTCTTCGGGGCGAGTCAGCAGCAGGCGCCAGCCGCTCACGGGTGGCCGGCCTCGCCATAGACAGCCTTGAGAATCGCCTCGGCGCCCTGGCCGAGCAGGTCTTGCGCGACCTGAACGCCCAGCGCTTCAGCGCTGCCACGCGGCGCTCGCGCCTCGGCCACCAGCAAGGTGCCGCCATTGGGCTGGCCCACCAGGCCGCGCAGCCACAGTTGCTCGCCTTCGAGCACGGCATAACACGCGATCGGCACTTGGCAGCCACCGTTGAGGTGCTTGTTCAGGGCACGCTCGGCCATCACGCGGTCGGCGGTATCGAGGTGATTCAGGGGTGCCAGCAGGGCCTGGATCTCAAGGTCCGCACTGCGGCACTCGATGCCCACCGCGCCCTGGCCGCCGGCCGGAAGGCTGTCTTCGACACTGATGGAAGAGGTGATGCGGTCTTCGAAGCCAAGGCGGATCAAGCCGGCGGCGGCAAGAATGATGGCGTCGTATTCGCCCGCGTCGAGCTTGGCCAGGCGCGTGTTGACGTTACCGCGCAGGAAGCGGATTTCCAGGTCCGGGCGACGCGCCAGCAACTGGGCCTGGCGGCGCAGGCTGGAAGTGCCGACGATGCTGCCGGCGGGCAGTGCGTCGAGGCTGGCGAAGCGGTTGGAAACGAAGGCGTCGCGCGGGTCTTCGCGCTCGCAGATGCAGTACAGGCCCAGGCCTTCGGGGAAGTCCATGGGCACGTCCTTCATCGAATGCACGGCAATGTCGGCTTCATTGTCCAGCAAGGCGGTTTCCAGTTCCTTGACGAACAGGCCCTTGCCGCCGATCTTCGCCAATGGCGCATCGAGCAGTTTGTCACCACGGCTGACCATCGGCACCAGGGTCACCACCAGGCCGGGGTGCGCATGCTCCAAGCGGGCCTTCACATAGTCGGCCTGCCACAGGGCCAGGGCACTTTTACGGGTGGCAATGCGGATTTCACGAGTGGACATGGAACGCCCCAGGGCAGAGAAATGCCGTCGATGATAACAGCTACCTCCCCCTTACCAGCAGACCTGGGTCATGCAGGCCCGTCACAGGGCCTGCATCATCTTCCTCACCCCCGCCACATGCCGCCGGCTGACCGTCAGCGCATCCCCATCCAGCCCCTTGAGGAACAACTGGAAATGCCCCAGCGGCGTGCGCTGCAAGCGCTCGATGCGCTCACGGGCAACCAGCGCGTTGCGGTGGATGCGCACGAAGCGCTCGCCGAACTCGTCCTCCAACGCCTTCAGCGGCTCATCGAGCAGCACCTCGCCCGCCTCATGGCGCAGGGTCACGTACTTGTGGTCGGCAATGAAATAGATGACCTGGGGCAAGGGGATCAGTTCGATGCCCTTGCGCGTTCGCGCGCTGATATGGCTGCGCGGCCCGCCACTGTCGCTGGCCGGGCGGGTCAGCTCCGCCAGCAGGCTGCGGCTGGGCTTTTCCGCCTTGCGCAGGGCGTCACGCAGGGCCTGGGGTTGGATTGGCCAGGCCACGTGGCTCAGCGAGCTGTCCTTGAATTTCTGCTGTTCATCGTCCTCGATGCAGAACACCACCGCCGGCGGCGCCTCGCGCTCGCACAGGCGCGCCGCCACCTGCAGACCATCCAGGCCCACCATGTGGGTATCGAGCAGGACCACGTCCGGCTTCAGGCTTTCGATCAGGGCCAGGGCCTCGTCGCCGTTGGTGGCGCTGGGCTCCAGCACGGTGTAGCCCTCCAGCTCGCCGAGCAGCCGGCTCAGGCGTTCGCGGGCTTGCGGTTCGTCGTCAACGATCAGGACATTCATAATGGCGCTGGATTCCTGAGTGAGTCTCGCACGGGAGGGGCGTAGACAAGTGTATGTCGACCGTTATCGCGGTCAGCCTACAGACCCATGCGAAGGCCAAAGATTCACTGGGCTGGCAGATTCGCTGCCAGCCCTTTGTCCAACTGTAGACGGTCCATGGAACAACGCCGTTCAATCGTTGAATATCCTCGTGCACGCCGCGCCCGATTGATTTTCGACGGTTTCTGGCGACCGGCGCCCTGCGGCGGCGGCGCCAACCCTGCTATGATCGGCGCCACTTTTTCGTTCACGCCAGCTACGAGTGAATCCATGAGCACCGACAAGACCAATCAGTCCTGGGGCGGCCGCTTCAGTGAGCCCGTCGACGCCTTCGTCGCCCGCTTCACCGCCTCGGTCGATTTCGACAAGCGCCTGTACCGCCACGACATCATGGGTTCGATCGCCCACGCCACCATGCTGGCGCAGGTCGGCGTGCTCAGCGATGCCGAGCGCGACACCATCGTCGATGGCCTGAAGACCATCCAGGGCGAGATCGAGGCCGGTAGCTTCGACTGGCGTGTCGACCTCGAAGACGTGCACATGAACATCGAGGCACGCCTGACCGACCGCATCGGCATCACCGGCAAGAAGCTGCACACCGGTCGCAGCCGCAACGACCAGGTGGCCACCGACATCCGCCTGTGGCTGCGTGACGAGATCGACCTGATCCTCGGCGAGATCACCCGCCTGCAAAAGGGCCTGCTGGAGCAAGCCGAGCGTGAAGCCGAGACCATCATGCCCGGTTTCACCCACCTGCAAACCGCCCAGCCGGTGACCTTCGGCCACCACCTGCTGGCCTGGTTCGAGATGCTCAGCCGCGACTACGAGCGCCTGGTAGACTGCCGCAAGCGCACCAACCGCATGCCCCTGGGCAGCGCCGCGCTGGCCGGCACCACCTATCCGATCGACCGCGAACTGACCTGCAAGCTGCTGGGTTTCGAAGCCGTGGCCGGCAACTCCCTGGACGGCGTCTCGGACCGTGACTTCGCCATCGAATTCTGCGCCGCCGCGAGCCTGGCGATGATGCACCTGTCGCGTTTCTCCGAAGAGCTGGTGCTGTGGACCAGCGCGCAGTTCCAGTTCATCGACCTGCCCGACCGCTTCTGCACCGGCAGCTCGATCATGCCGCAGAAGAAGAACCCGGACGTCCCGGAGCTGGTGCGTGGCAAGAGCGGCCGCGTGTTCGGCGCCCTGACCGGCCTGCTGACCCTGATGAAGGGCCAGCCGCTGGCCTACAACAAGGACAACCAGGAAGACAAGGAGCCGCTGTTCGACGCCGCCGATACCCTGCGCGACTCGCTGCGCGCCTTCGCCGACATGATCCCGGCGATCAAGCCACGCCACGCCATCATGCGCGAGGCGGCGCTGCGCGGCTTCTCCACCGCCACCGACCTTGCCGACTACCTGGTGCGCCGCGGCCTGCCGTTCCGTGACTGCCACGAAATCGTCGGCCACGCGGTGAAATATGGCGTCGACACCGGCAAGGACCTGGCCGAGATGAGCCTGGACGAACTGCGCCAGTTCAGCGACCAGATCGAGCAGGACGTGTTCGCCGTGCTGACCCTGGAAGGCTCGGTCAACGCCCGCAACCACATCGGCGGCACCGCCCCGGCGCAGGTGCGCGCGGCCGTGGCACGCGGCCAGGCGCTGCTGGCTTCGCGCTAAGCACCTGGCGAGGGCTTTGCCCTCGAATCGCGGCACCAGGCCGCTCCCACACAGGACACCTCTGACCCTGAGGGAGCGGTCTTGTGCCGCGATGGGCCGCGCAGCGGCCCCCTCCGATCACCGCTTGTTACGCATCATCTCCATGAACATCGGCATCTGCGCCTCTTTATCGGCCACGATCCGCCGCATGTGCTCGCTCTCCCCCAGCAGCTCCAGCAATGCCTTCGCCTGCGGGAAGTCCGCCAGCAAGTCCAGGTTCAATACTTTCTTGCCCACGGCACAGGCCAGGTCGACCGAGAAGCAGAACATCAGGTCGGCGATGGTCAGTTGCCCACCCGCGATATAGGGTGCGAAACACCCATTGCGCTTGATCGCGGCAAAGCCCGCCAGCAACTCGCTGCGCGCCCTTTCCTTCACCAGGGGCTCCACCGCCGTGCCAAAGAACGCTTCGGCGTAGCAGGTGCGCGCCGGCAGCTCGATGTACAGCTCGACCTCCTTGAGCAACTCGCGCACCTTGGCGCGCTCGTAGGGGTCGGTCGGCAGCAGCGGCTTGCCGGCCTGGGTCTCTTCGAGGTATTCGAGGATCACCCCGGTCTCGCTCAGGTACTGGCCCGCCTCGGTCTCCAGCGCCGGCACCTTGCCGCGCGGGCTGATGGCCAACGCCTGCGGGGTCTGCCCGGCGAAGAACGGCACTTCCTCGAAGGGCACGCCCTTCTCCAGCAAGGCCAGCTTGACCATGTTGTAGTAATTGCTGACCGAGAATCCGTGAAGCTTGAGCATGGGTTACAGCCTCCAGGCCGTGTGGGGATGGCCCGGCTGTTATAGCCGCCTGGCCGGCCCATCGCCAGTGTCATGGGCGGCGTCGATGACCGGGCATTGCCGACGACGGCGTGGCACACTGTGCATCCCATCACTGGAGCTGCGCCATGAGCGAACACGACGACATCGATGCCAACGAGGAAGAAGCCTTCGTCGAGGCGACCCTGACCCAGGCCATCGAAAACCAGATAGAGAGCGGCGAGCCGCCGGCCGCCAAGGCCATCTTCAACAAGCTGACCCTGGTTGGCTACGAACGCGAAGACATCCTCAACCTGATGGCCCATGTGTTGGCCATCGAGATCGACGCGATGCTCGACGAGGACCGCCCGTTCAACGGCGAATGGTACGAAACTGCCCTGCGCGCCCTGCCGGAATTGCCACCTGAGGCAAATCAAGGCGACGACGCCGAAGCGTGACTACACTGCTGACTTCCATCCTTGTCTGGAAGTCAGGAGTCGCCCATGTCCTTCACCCCCGAATTCGTTGCCGAACTGGAAGTGCTCGCGCTGTTCAACCTCGACAGCCACCAGGAAGGCATCAAGGTCCACAGCAACGCCTCACCCGCCTTGATCGCCGCGGCCAAGCGCCTGCATGAAAAGCAACTGACCGACCAGCCCGACGGCGGCTACCTGACCAGCCTGGGGCTGGATGCCGCGCAGAGTGTGCAACAGTTGTTGACCATCCTCAGGAATACCGAGACCGCGTAAGGCTTTCGGGCCACGCCGTTTTCATCGCGGGGCAAGCCCGCCGCCACAGGTACTGCGCCGCCCCTGAGATCCGCGGCGTGCCTGTGGCAGCGGGCTTGGCCCGCAGTGAAACCGCCCCGCTGGAAAAATGGCGTCAAAATGCCATTCCCCTCTTATCCGCTCCCACCACTCAGGATAAACTCGCCCATGCTCCCCTGACCTGCCCCCGAGTGCGCGATGCCCCATCCCCACGAAATCCGCCCCGACCTGGACGAAGGCATCGACCGCAAGGTGCTGGCGACCCTGCGCGGGCGATTCATGCAGCTCAACCAGGGGCGTCTGGCGCGGGCGATGGAGGGGCTGTCCAGCCGCCAGCAGCAGGTGCTGACCCTGCTGCCGCTGTTCTTCCATGTCAACCATCCGCTGCTGCCCGGCTACGTCTCCGGCAGCACCCCGGCCGGGGTGTCCAACTTCGAACCGGACGCCGAATTGCTCGCCGAGGCCCAGCGCCTGACCCGCTCGTTCACCTACAAGGCCCGCCACGGCAACGCGCCACGGCCGATCCGTGGCCTGTTCCTGATGGGCAGCCTGGGCACCCTGGCCCAGGCCGAGCAGAGCGACATGGACCTGTGGGTCTGCCACGCCCCAGGCCTGAGCGAGGAGGCCCTGGCCGAACTGCGCCGCAAGTGCCAACTGCTCGAAACCTGGGCCGCCAGCCAGGGCGCCGAGGCGCATTGCTTCCTGATCGAACCGCAGGGCTTCGTGCAGGGTGAGCGCGACAGCCAGCTCAGCTCCGACGACTGCGGCACCACCCAGCACTACCTGCTGCTCGACGAGTTCTACCGCACCGCGATCTGGCTGGCCGGGCGCACACCGCTGTGGTGGCTGGTGCCGGTGTACGAGGAGCACAACTACCAGGCGTACACCCAGACCTTGCTGTCCAAGCGCTTCATTCGCGCCGCCGACGACCTCGACCTCGGCCACCTGGCGCACATTCCGCCCGGCGAGTTCATTGGCGCCGGCCTGTGGCAACTGTTCAAGGGCATCGACTCGCCGTACAAGTCGCTGCTCAAGCTGCTGCTCACCGAGGCCTATGCCAGCGAGCACCCCCAGGTGCGCTGCCTGAGCCTGGAGTACAAGCGCGCGGTGTTCGCCAACCGCCTGGACCTCGACGAGCTCGACCCCTACGTGATGGTGTACCGGCGCATCGAACAGTACCTGCAAGGCCGCGGCGAAACCGCCCGCCTGGAACTGGTGCGGCGCAGCCTGTACCTGAAGGTGAACAAGAAGCTCAGCGGCCTGAACCGCGCCCGCAGCGGCGGCTGGCAGCGCGACCTGCTGGCACGGCTGACCGCCGAGTGGGGCTGGGACGAGCGCCAGTTGGCGCTGCTCGACAGCCGCAGCCAGTGGAAAGTGCGCCAGGTCGCCCTGGAGCGTCGTGAACTGGTGGCCGAGCTCAACCACAGCTACCGCTTTCTCGGCCAATTCGCCCGCAACCAGAACGCCAGCAGCCGCGCCGACCAGCGCGACCTCAACGTGCTTGGCCGGCGCCTGTACGCGGCCTTCGAGCGCCGCGCCGGCAAGATCGAGGTGATCAACCCCGGTATCGCCCCGGACATGGCCGAAGACACCCTGACCCTGGTGCAGTCGCCCAATCGCAAGGAGCCGGGCACCCACCATTGGGGCCTGTACAACGGCAACCTGGGCGTCCACGAATGGGAGCACTTCAGCCCGATCAAGCGCTGCCGTGAGTTGCTCGAACTGCTGACCTGGGCCCACCGCAACGGCGTGATCGACAGCAGCACGCGCCTGGCCCTGCACCCGGGGGTCAGCGACCTGAGCGAGTTCGAGCTGTTCAACCTGCTGGGCAGCCTGCAACAGAGCATTCCCTTGCCGCTGGAGACGGTCAGCGAGATCCGCCTGCTGCAACCGAGCGTGGCCGACGAGGTGCTGTTGCTGGTCAACGTCGGCGTCGACCCGTTGCGCCACCACCGCGACCTGAACATCCTGATGACCACCGAACGCACCGACTCGCTGAGCTACGCCGGGGTGCGCGAAAACCTGGTGCTGACCCTCGACCAGGTCACCCTCAACAGCTGGAACGAAGTGCTGGTGCAGCGCTACGACGGCGAGCACGCGCTCCTGCGCTGCGTGCGCGACTTCCTCAACAGCCTCGGCCAGCGTAACCATCGCCCGCGGGTGCGGGTGCGCTGCTTCTGCCACAACCGCGCCCAGGCCATCGCCCAACGGGTGGAGGAGATCTTCGACACGGTGCAGTTGCTGCTCGACCAGGGCTTGAACCACCGCTACCTGCTACAGGTGGCGCAATACACCCATGTGCTGGAGTTGCTGCCAGGCCAGGTCGCCCTGGCCACCCTCGACGACCACGACGCAGTGCTCGCCTACCTGAGCGAGGAACGCAGCCAGTACAGCCCGCTGCACCTGGACGGCAACGCCCTGCAGGACCACGACCTGTCGCTGCTGCTGGAGCAGGGCCGACCGCGTTGCATCCAGGTGTTCTACCGCCTGCTCGATGGCTGGGCCGACCTGTACGTGCTGGACGAGCACAACGCCCTGTGGCAGCAGCGCCTGCCGCTGCACGACGAGACCCACTTGCTGCTGCCGTTGCAGCGTTTCCTGCGATCGGTGGTGGTGCGCCGGGACGCGCAGCTGCCGCTGGACAGCCTGCAGCAGGCGTCGCTGGAGATTCTTTATTACCAGCTATTGCCCAATGGCCAAGGCAAGGCGCGCGCCCTGGAGCAACGCCCCGTGCCGCTGGTCGATGGCGATCAGCCGTACTACGAAGTGCAGGCGATTCTGCAGGCCGGCACCGGCGATGGGGTGCACGTGACCCTGTATTGCGACCAGCAGGAGTTTTCCGAGCTGGAGCATGGCGACCAGCTGTATGCGGTGGTGGCCCGGCAGATCCTGCGCCAGCGCCGAGGCGCGGGGAGCTACCGTTGCTACATCACCGACCTGGACCTGTCCGAGCTGCTGGAGGACGAGCAGGGCTCGACGGTGCTGTACCTGCGCTACAAGCGCGAGCTGGAGCAGGCGTTGAACGATGGTCTGGAGCAGTTGCAGGCGACCCTGGAGCCCTGACCAGCGTCTTCGCGGGGCAAGCCCGCTGGCTCCTACAGGCACCCGCAGTTCTTAGGGCCAGCGGTGAACCTGTAGAGCGGGCTTGCCCCGCGATGAGGCCTGCGCAACCCTCCCACCACCCCGATGGGATCAGAGGTCGTAGTCACCCGCCGCTTCTGGCTGGTACTCCACATCCAGCAGCTTGAGCTTGAGCGTCTTGCCACCCGGCGCCGGCCAGTCGATCTGGTCACCCACCGACAGCCCCAGCAACGCGCAACCGATCGGCGCGAGGATCGACACGCAGCCTTCAGGCCCGGCGTCCTTCGGGTACACCAGCGTCAGGTGGTAGTCCTTGCCACTGGCCTCCTCACGGCAGTGCACCCGTGAGTTCATGGTCACCACACCCGCCGGTACGTCCTCGTGGCCCACCACCTGCTCGGCGCGGTCGAGCTCGTCCTGCAGGGCAAGCACGCCCGGCGTGCTCTCGTCGAGGCTGTCGAGCAAGCGCTCCAGGCGCTGCACGTCCAGGCGGGTGAGGATGAGGGAAGGCTTGGTGCTCATGATCCAGTCAGACTCCTTTCAGGCGATTTTCCGGCCGTCGATAAAGCAAAACCCCGCCCAAGGGCGGGGTTTGCGAATGCTTCCGGCAGCGCCGGCACAGGCCCGACACTAACACAGCCGGGCAAATACTCAAGCCTGTGGCGTCAACGCCCGCAGCGCCTGGGCCTCACGGCAAATCTGCCGGCGCCGTTCGTCGTCGGCGGCACGCCACTCGCGGATGTGCTCGACATGGCGGAAACAGCCGGTGCACACCCGGCGCTCGTCCAGCCGGCACACGCTGATGCACGGCGATGGCACCGCCGGGCTGACGTTGCTGTACAGCGGCTTGGGTGGCCGGGTCTGCTCGCTCATCTCAGATCTCGTCGAAGTCCAGCTTCTCGCCGGCCCGCTCCCAGACAATGCGCTCGAGCATCTCGCCCAGCAATTCTTCGCTCTTCTCGCACACCCACTTGCCGCTTTCTTCGTCGTAGTCGAAGTGGAAACCACCCGAGCGGTCGGCCAACCACAGCTGGCGCAGGGGCTCCTGGCGGCTGAAGATCAATTGGCTGCCGTTTTCGAACTTGACGGTCAGCACGCCGGCGGAGTTTTCCATGTCCAGGTCCAGGTCGCTCTCATCGAACAGGTCTTCGATGGCCTGTTGGGTGGCATCGACCAGGTCATGGAAACGCGCTTCGCTCAAACTCATAGCAGGTACCTCGAAAATGGCTGCACACATGCAAGCCGCGCACGATACGGGCGGTTGGCGCCGAATGCAAAGATTAGCGTCCGTCCATTTCAGCCCAATCGCAGGGCACGCCCGCTGCCACCGGTGCAGCGTTCTACCTCCAGGGCAGCGGTATGGCTGTGGAAGCGGGCTCGCCCCGCGATAGGGTCGGCACGAACACTACAGACTAGCCTTTCGCGCCCCGCCCGGCGGCCCGTCCCTCGCATAGGCAATCCGCCGGTCGCTCGGTATACTCGGGCGCAATACTGCATATTTCAAAGGATTTCCCCCAATGAAGCGCCTGATTTCCTCCCTCGCGGCGCTGGTCGCGGTGGCCTGCCTCGTTTCGGCCTGCGGTCAGAAAGGCCCCCTGTACCTGCCCGAAGACGGCAAGGACGGCAAAGGCCCGCGCAAGTCGTCGCACCAGCACGCTCAACCGGCCAAGCCCGCCCAGCCGCAGGCGTCGGAACAAGAGCAGCCCGAGCCGTCGCCAGCGCAGTAAGGAAATCCAATGGACGCATTCAACTACCGCGACGGCCAGCTGTTCGCGGAAGGCGTGGCCCTGCCGGCCATCGCCGAACGTTTCGGCACCCCTACCTACGTGTACTCGCGCGCCCACATCGAAGCCCAGTACCGCAGCTACGCCGATGCCCTCGAAGGCACCCAAGGCCTGGTGTGCTTCGCCGTCAAGGCCAACTCCAACCTCGGCGTGTTGAACGTCCTGGCACGCCTGGGCGCGGGCTTCGACATCGTCTCCGGCGGTGAGCTGGAGCGCGTGCTGGCGGCCGGCGGGCGCGCCGACCGCGTGGTGTTCTCCGGTGTCGGCAAGACCCGTGAAGACATGCGCCGCGCCCTCGAAGTGGGCGTGCACTGCTTCAACGTCGAGTCCGCCGACGAACTCGAGCGCCTGCAGCAGGTGGCCGCCGAGATGGGCGTGCAAGCCCCGGTCTCGCTGCGGGTGAACCCGGACGTCGACGCCGGCACCCACCCCTACATCTCCACTGGCCTGAAAGAGAACAAGTTCGGCATCGCCATCACCGACGCCGAAGACCTCTACGTGCGCGCCGCGCACCTGCCGAACCTGGATGTGGTCGGCGTCGACTGCCACATCGGCTCGCAGCTGACCACCGTCGAGCCCTTCCTCGACGCCCTCGACCGCCTGCTGGCCCTGGTCGACCGCCTCGCCGAATGCGGCATCCACCTGCGTCACCTGGACCTCGGTGGTGGCGTCGGCGTGCGCTACCGCGACGAACAGCCGCCGGTCGTGGCCGACTACATCAAGGCCATCCGCGAACGCGTCGGCAGCCGTGACCTGGCGCTGGTGTTCGAGCCGGGCCGCTACATCGTGGCCAACGCCGGCGTGCTGCTGACCCGCGTGGAATACCTCAAGCACACCGAACACAAGGACTTCGCCATCATCGACGCGGCGATGAACGACCTGATCCGCCCGGCGCTTTACCAGGCCTGGATGGGCGTCAGCGCCGTGCAGCCGCGCGCAGGCCAGGGCCGTGCCTACGACCTGGTCGGGCCGATCTGCGAGACCGGCGACTTCCTGGCCAAGGAGCGCGAACTGAACCTGGCCGAAGGCGACCTGCTGGCCGTGCAGTCCGCGGGCGCCTATGGTTTTGTCATGAGCTCGAACTACAACACCCGTGGCCGTTGCGCCGAAGTGCTGGTCGACGGCGACCAGGCCTTCGAAGTGCGCCGCCGCGAGACCATTGCCGAACTGTTCGCCGGCGAAAGCCTGCTGCCGGAGTGAACCCATGCTGCTGCGTTTCACCAAGATGCACGGGCTGGGCAACGACTTCATGGTCCTCGACCTGGTCAGCCAGCACGCGCACATCCAGCCCAAGCATGCCAAGCAATGGGGCGACCGCCACACCGGCATCGGCTTCGACCAGTTGCTGATCGTCGAGGCGCCGAACAACCCGGAAGTGGACTTCCGCTACCGCATCTTCAACGCCGACGGTTCCGAGGTCGAGCAGTGCGGCAACGGCGCGCGCTGCTTCGCGCGCTTCGTGCTGGACAAGCGCCTGACCGCGAAGAAGCGCATCCGCGTCGAGACCAAGGGCGGCATCATCGAGCTGGACGTGCAGAACGACGGCCAGGTGTGCGTCGACATGGGCCCGCCGCGCTTCATCCCGGCCGAGATTCCCTTCGTCGCCGACGAGCAGGCCCTGAGCTACCCGCTGGAAGTCGACGGCCAGGTCCACGCGATCGCCGCAGTGTCCATGGGCAACCCGCATTCGGTGCTGCGCGTCGACGACGTGCGCACGGCCCCGGTGCACCAACTGGGCCCGAAGATCGAGCACCACCCGCGCTTCCCGCAGCGGGTCAACGCCGGCTTCATCCAGGTCGTCGACCGCCACCGCGCCTACCTGCGCGTCTGGGAGCGTGGTGCTGGCGAGACCCAGGCCTGCGGCACCGGCGCCTGCGCCGCCGCCGTGGCCGCCATCAGTCAGGGCTGGATGGACTCCCCGGTGTCCATCGACCTGCCCGGTGGCCGCCTGAGCATCGAATGGGGCGGCCCCGGCAAGCCGGTGCTGATGACCGGCCCCGCCGTCCGCGTGTACGAAGGACAGGTTCGTCTCTAAGCGAGTAACCGCCATGACCGATCAGCCAAAGGCCCAACCGCTGCCCGCCACCGACCTCGACGCCGAGTCGGTGGTGGCCTACTTGCGCGCCCACCCGACCTTCTTCGCCGAGCACGACGATCTACTGGTCGAGCAACGCATCCCCCACCAGCGCGGCGACAGCGTGTCGCTGGTGGAGCGCCAGCTCAAGCTGCTGCGCGACCGCAACATCGAGATGCGCCACCGCCTGTCGCAACTGATGGACGTGGCCCGCGACAACGACCGGCTGTTCGACAAGACCCGCCGGCTGATCCTCGACCTGCTCGACGCCAGCACCCTGGAAGACGTGGTGATGGCGGTCGAAGACAGCTTGCGCCGGGAATTCCAGGTGCCCTTCGTCAGCCTCATCCTGTTCGGCGACAACGCCGCCCCGGTGGGGCGCTGGGTCAGCAGCAGCGAGGCGCAACAAGCGATCGGCGGGCTGCTGGGTGGTGGCAAGACGGTCAGCGGCAACCTGCGCGAGCACGAGCTGATGTTCCTGTTCGGCGATGAACACAAGGACGTCGGCTCCAGTGCCGTCGCCTCGCTGGAGCACCAGGGCCTGCATGGCGTTCTGGCCATCGGCAGCCGCGACCCGCAGCACTATAAAAGCAGCGTGGGCACCCTCTTCCTCGGCTATATCGCTGAAGTGCTTGGCCGCGTGGTCCCGCGCCTGACCCAGCCGCTGCGCCCGGTGCGCTGATGGAGCGCCAGCTGGAGGCTTATTGCGCGCACCTGCGCAACGAGCGCCAGGTGTCCGAGCACACCCTGCTGGCCTACCGCCGCGACCTGGAAAAGGTCATCGAATTCTGCAACGCCCAGGGCATTGCCGGCTGGACGGCTCTGCACGTGCCGCAACTGCGCCAACTGGTGGCGCGTCAGCACCATCATGGCCAGTCCTCACGCAGCCTGGCACGCCTGCTCTCAGCGGTGCGCGGCCTGTACCGCTACCTCAATCGCGAAGGCCTGTGCCAACACGACCCGGCCAATGGCCTGAGCCCGCCCAAGGGCGAACGCCGCCTGCCCAAGGTGCTGGACACCGACCGCGCCTTGCAGTTGCTCGATGGCGGGGTCGACGACGACTTCATCGCCCTGCGCGACCAGGCCATCCTCGAACTGTTCTACTCCTCGGGCCTGCGCCTGTCGGAGCTGACCCACCTCGACCTGGAACAGCTCGACCTCACGGGCGGGCTGGTGCAGGTGCACGGCAAGGGCAGCAAGACCCGCGTATTGCCCGTCGGCCGCAAGGCCCGCGAGGCGTTGCTGGCCTGGCTGAAAGTCCGTGGCATCAGCGCCCCGCGCGACAGCGCGGTGTTCGTCAGCCGCCAGGGCACGCGCCTTGGCCCGCGAGCCATCCAGATGCGGGTCAAGGTCGCCGGCGAACGCGAGCTGGGCCAGCACCTGCACCCGCACATGCTTCGCCATTCCTTCGCCAGCCACCTGCTGGAATCGTCCCAGGACCTGCGCGCGGTGCAGGAGATGCTTGGCCATGCCGACATCAGCACCACGCAGATCTACACCCACCTGGATTTCCAGCACCTGGCCGCGGTGTACGACAGCGCCCACCCCCGGGCCAAACGCAGCAAAGGCACAGACTCATGAGCATCAAGCTGATCACCTTCGACCTGGACGACACCCTGTGGGACACCGCGCCGGTGATCGCCAGCGCCGAGACCGTCCTGCGCGACTGGCTCGCGGCCAACGCGCCGAGCCTGGGCGGGGTGCCGGTCGAGCACCTGTACGCGATCCGTGAGCGCCTGGTGCAGGCCGAACCGGGCCTCAAGCACCGCATCAGCGCCCTGCGCCGCCGCGTGTTGTTCCATGCATTGGAAGACGTCGGCTACAGCGAGCAGCACGCGCAGGCGCTGGCCAACGAAGGGTTCGAAGTGTTCCTGCATGCCCGCCACCAGGTGGAGGTGTTCCCCGAGGTGCAGCCGGTGCTGGAGATCCTGCGTCATCACTACGTGCTGGGCGTGGTCACCAACGGCAATGCCGACGTGCGCCGCCTGGGCCTGGCCGACTACTTCCGCTTCGCCCTGTGTGCCGAGGACCTGGGCATTGGCAAGCCGGACCCGGCGCCGTTCCTCGAAGCCCTGCGCCAAGGCGAGGTCGAGGCTGGCGCCGCCGTGCACATCGGCGACCACCCCGGCGACGACATCGCCGGCGCCCAGCGCGCCGGGCTGCGCGCGATCTGGTTCAACCCCCAGGGCAAGGCCTGGGCCGGCGAGCAGGCGCCGGATGCCGAGATCCAGCGGCTGTCGCAGTTGCCCGACGTGCTGGCGCGCTGGCGCTGACACCCACTCGCGGCCCATGAATCTACCCCGCCCATGAGATCGGCGCTGTACCGGTAGGCGCGGGCTTGCCCCGCGATGAGGCCCGCAGGAACACCCAAACCCCACCCACAAAAAAGCCCGCAGCGACGGCGGGCTTTCTTGCATCTCAACCACTCAGATCGGGCGGCTGCCGTACTTGTTGTCCGGCTTCTTGGGTGGGTCGGCGACCACGTTCGCCTCGACCTCTTGAACCTTGCCGCCACGCGCCAGGAACTCTTCCATGGCCCGCGCCAGAGCGTCACGCTCTTTCTGCTTGGCTTCCATGCTCGGCATCTCGTCTACCGAAACCGCCGCCTTGGACTTGCCCTTGGCCGCAGGTGCGGGGCTGCTGTCGTCGTCGCCAGCGTCTTCGGCGCCGTCGTCGGCCGCAGCCTCCATGCCCTCATCGCCCTCGTCTTCGTCGCCTACCTCGAGGTCGTCATTTTCCAGATCGTCGTCGCTCATGTTCTACCTCATGACTTGCGAAAAGCAGGTTAGTTATAGACCAGTGCTGCCGTAGACCGGCGGCCACCGGTGAAAATTCAACTGGCCGTGGGTTGGCCACTGCCTTGGGTGTCCGACCCCTGATGGGAGCCCTTCACCCAGCAGGCCCTTGCTCCTGGCAGGGCCTGACGAAATCTTTTGGCTACCTTGCTGGCCATGCGCTATTGGCAAGCCTAGCAAAGGGCAGCGAAGTGTGTGGACAGCTCGTCAAACACCCTTCGGCGCGCATTCTAGCGCGCTTGCGGAAAAAGCAAAGCACCAGAAACACCCGGTGCCGTGTAAGTTTTTTGCACAAGGCGCGAACGTGCCGGATTAACCGTTTGCCCCTCGGAAAACAGCCGGAAAAAAGGCTTTTGCACACAGCGTGGGAAATCTTCATGCACTTTCGCCAAGGCAAAAAAATGCCCAGCATGAGCTGGGCAAGTTTTTTACCGCGTGGCGGTTACAGGTTGTAGCCGCGCTCGTTGTGCTGAGCCAGGTCGAGGCCGACCGACTCTTCTTCTTCGGTGACCCGCAGGCCCATCACGCCATCCAGCACCTTGAGGATCACGTAGGTGACGATGGCGGTGTAACCAACGGTGAAGATCACGCCTTTGGCTTGTACCCAGAACTGCGCGCCGATGTCTTCGACGGTGCCGAAGCCGCCCAGCGCAGGGGCTGCGAACACGCCGGTCAGCAGCGCGCCGACGATACCGCCGATACCGTGCACGCCGAAGGCGTCCAGCGAGTCGTCATAGCCCAGCTTGCGCTTGAGGCTGGTGGCGCAGAAGTAGCAGATCACACCCGCCACCAGGCCAATCACCAAGGCGCCCATCGGGCCCACGGTGCCAGCGGCCGGGGTGATGGCCACCAGGCCCGCGACCACGCCGGAAGCGATGCCCAGGGCGCTCGGTTTGCCGTGGCTGATCCACTCGGCGAACATCCAGCCCAGCGCCGCGGCGGCGGTGGCGATCTGGGTCACCAGCATGGCCATGCCGGCGGTGCCGTTGGCGGCGGCGGCGGAGCCGGCGTTGAAGCCGAACCAGCCAATCCACAGCATGGCCGCGCCCACCAGGGTGTAGCCCAGGTTGTGCGGGGCCATCGGGGTGGTCGGATAGCCTTTGCGCTTGCCCAGTACCAGGCAGGCCACCAGGCCCGCGACACCGGCGTTGATGTGCACCACGGTGCCGCCCGCGAAGTCCAGTACGCCCCAGTCCCACATCAGCGCGCCGTCACCGCTCCAGACCATGTGCGCGATCGGCGCATAGACCAGGGTGAACCACACGCCCATGAAGATCAGCATGGCGGAGAACTTCATGCGCTCGGCGAAGGCGCCGACGATCAGCGCCGGGGTGATGATGGCGAAGGTCATCTGGAAGGTGATGAACACCGCTTCAGGGAACAGCGCGGTGGCCGAGGTCAGGCCCGACGGCGTGACGCCGCTGAGGAAGGCCTTGGAGAAGCCGCCGATGAAGGAATTGAAGTTGAGTACGCCCTTTTCCATACCGGTGGTATCGAAGGCCAGGCTGTAGCCGTAGATCACCCACAGGATGCTGATCAGGCCGGTGATGGCGAAGCACTGCATCATCACCGAGAGCAGGTTCTTGGACCGCACCATGCCACCGTAGAACAGGGCCAGGCCCGGGATGGTCATGAACAGTACCAATGCCGTGGCGGTGAGCATCCAGGCGGTATCGCCGGAGTTCAGTACCGGGGCAGCAGCCTCCTCTGCCAGGGCCAGGCCCGGCATTACGAGGGACAAAAGGGCTCCTAGCCCTGCGATCTTACGCAGAGTCATGTTGTTTTCTCCTGGGGCGTTGGGTTTGGTGAGGCTGTTGTTACTTAGATCGCGTCGGTATCGGTTTCGCCGGTACGGATGCGGATCGCCTGCTCCAGATTGACCACGAAGATCTTGCCGTCACCGATCTTGCCGGTGTTGGCGGCCTTGGTGATGGCTTCGATCACACGGTCGAGGTCCTTGTCGTCGATGGCGACGTCGATCTTGACCTTGGGCAGGAAGTCGACGACGTACTCGGCGCCGCGATACAGCTCGGTGTGGCCTTTCTGACGGCCGAAGCCCTTGACCTCGGTCACGGTGATGCCCTGCACGCCGATTTCCGACAGCGACTCGCGCACGTCGTCCAGCTTGAACGGCTTGATGATGGCAGTGACTAGCTTCATGAAACTCTCTCCCGATTTGGTGGACTTGCCCCAGGAAAACAAACCCGTCTCAAGTCTAAGCGCAGCGCCTGGCTTTGTAACGCGTCGTCGGTTCCATTCCCCCTCGCCCGCGCACATCGGGGCGGTGGCGAAGGACCTTACGGCTCGGCCCGCGCACTGCCTGGTCTCAAGGGACTGCATCAGTGCATGGCTCGGGCAGGTCTTTGCAGAAACCTTGCCAGGTCGCGCAAAGCACCGGAAAACAAGCAGTTGCGCGAGCAGTTGCGGTTTGGCCAGTCGCCATCAATGGAAACATGCACAACTTCGGTGCATGACGCACCCCGACCTTGCTCAAAAAGCGTGCAGCCCTGACCCCGCCGAGGCCCCATGATGCAGCGTGCTACACTGCGCTCCTTTCACGACTCAAGGACCCGCCGACCCATGCTCGCGCCAAAAGCCTTTCTCGATGCCCTGAGCGACCAGGCCTCGCGCCTGTTCAGCGGCGACACTGCGCAGCCGCGCGCCGAACTCGAAAGCCAGTTCAAAGTGCTGATGCAAGGTGCCTTCAGCAAGCTGGACCTGGTCAGCCGGGACGAATTCGACAGCCAGATGGTGGTCCTAGCGCGCACCCGCGCCCGCCTGGAAGCCCTGGAGCAGCAAGTGGCCGCGCTGGAAGCGCGGCTGGCACCGGCAGACCCCGAACAACAATAGCGACACGGAGTGTTCCCTATGAAAGTCAGTGCACGTAACGTTTTCGAAGGTACCGTCAGCGCCGTCCAGCCGGGCGCCGTGAATGCCGAGGTCGAGCTGACCCTGGGCGGTGGCGAGAAGCTGGTGGCGGTGGTCACCATGACCAGCCTGCACAACCTGAACATCAACGTCGGCAAGCAGGCCGTGGCGCTGGTCAAGGCGCCCTGGGTGGTGCTGATGACCGATGCCGACGGTTATCGCCTGTCGGCGCGCAACGCGCTGCAAGGTGAAGTGGTGCGCGTGGGCGACGGCGCGGTGAATGCCGAGGTGGTGCTGAAGCTGGCCGGTGGCACCGAGGTGTTCGCCATCGTCACCCGCGAGGCCGTGCAGGAGCTGGGCCTGGCCCCGGGCGTGAAGGCCACGGCGCTGATCAAGGCGTCGCACATCCTCCTCGGCGCGCGGCCCTGAGGCGACGGAGTCGGCCCTATGGCGGGGCAAGTCGGATCGCCATAGGGCCATCAGCAACACCCACGCTATCAATTCCTCCTCTCGATGGCTGCTCTGGCCCAAGCGACGACACCGCGCAGCCAGGCTGGGTCCGCGTGGAGCCGCGCCTGCAGGAGCAACGCCTGGGGCGGGTCGGGCGCCTCCAGGCGGTCGAGCAGGTGACCCTGGCCGCACCGTTCGACGGCCTGCTCGCCGAGGTGCGGGTGCATGAGGGGCAGCGCGTCACGCAAGGCCAGGCGCGGGGTGGGTGGAGGTGCCTGCGTCGTAGCCGCCGGTAAAACCCCGACGCACTCTTCCCCGCGCGCCTGCGCCTGACGCTTCTATCCTTGCAAGGCCGCAGGACGCGGCCCTTGCAAGCGACCACGGAGTGTCCATGTCCCTCGCCCTTGTCCACAGCCGCGCCCAGGTGGGCGTGCAAGCCCCCGCCGTCAGCGTCGAAACCCACCTGGCCAACGGCCTGCCCAACCTCACCCTGGTCGGCCTGCCGGAGACCACGGTGAAGGAGAGCAAGGACCGGGTGCGCAGCGCCATCGTCACTTCCGGCCTGGACTACCCGGCCCGGCGCATCACCCAGAACCTCGCCCCCGCCGACCTGCCCAAGGATGGCGGGCGCTACGACCTGGCCATCGCCCTGGGCATCCTCGCCGCCAACGGTCAGGTGCCGGTGGCGCCGCTGGCCGAGCTGGAGTGCCTGGGCGAGCTGGCGTTGTCCGGCAGCCTGCGCCCGGTGCAGGGCGTGCTGCCTGCCGCGCTGGCGGCACGGGACGCGGGGCGGGCGCTGGTGGTGCCACGCGAGAACGCCGAGGAGGCCAGCCTCGCCAGTGGGCTGGTGGTGTATGCGGTGGGCCACTTGCTGGAGCTGGTGGCCCACCTGAACGGCCAGGTGCCGCTGCCGCCCTACGCGGCCAATGGCCTGCTGCTCAAGCACCGACCGTACCCTGACCTCAGCGAGGTGCAGGGCCAGCTGGCGGCCAAGCGCGCGTTGCTGGTGGCCGCCGCCGGGGCGCACAACCTGCTGTTCACCGGCCCGCCCGGCACCGGCAAGACCCTGCTCGCCAGCCGCCTGCCCGGGCTGCTGCCGCCGCTGGACGAACGCGAGGCGCTGGAGGTGGCGGCGATTCAGTCGATCACCGGCCACACACCGCTCAGCAGTTGGCCGCAGCGGCCCTTCCGCCACCCTCACCACTCGGCTTCGGGCCCTGCATTGGTGGGCGGTGGCAGCCGTCCGCAACCCGGCGAGATCACCCTGGCGCACCACGGGGTGCTGTTTCTCGACGAGTTGCCGGAGTTCGAGCGGCGCGTGCTGGAGGTGCTGCGCGAGCCGTTGGAGTCCGGGGAGATCGTGGTGGCGCGGGCCAAGGACAAGGTGCGCTTTCCGGCGCGTTTCCAGCTGGTGGCGGCGATGAACCCTTGCCCGTGCGGCTACCTGGGCGACCCGAGCGGGCGCTGCCGTTGCGCCACCGAGCAGATCCAGCGCTACCGCAACAAACTGTCCGGGCCTTTGCTCGACCGCATCGACCTGCACCTGACCGTGGCCCGGGAAAGCACCTTGCTCAACCACCAGCCCAGCGGCGAGACCAGCGCCAACGTGGCCTGCCAGGTGGCGCAGGCGCGTGAGGTGCAGCAGCGCCGCCAGGGGTGCGCCAATGCCTTTCTCGACCTGAAGGGCTTGCGCGCGCATTGCGCGCTGGAGGCGGTGGACCAAACCTGGCTGGAAGCCGCGTGCGAACGCCTGAACCTATCGCTGCGGGCAGCGCATCGGTTGCTGAAGGTGGCGCGCACGTTGGCCGATCTGGCACGGGCCGAGCGCATCGAGCGGGCACACCTGGCCGAGGCATTGCAGTACCGGCCAGGGTCCTGAGGGGCGCGGCCGGCCCTATCGACCCACGATGGCCACCCCACATCCCCAATACACCCCTTCAATCCCAACGATAGCTGAAATATATTTTGTGCACTAAATATTATCGCGCAATATAAACCTCAAGCAGCAAGCAGTCGCTGATCCCCACACCCAATACCCTGGAGAACGATCATGACCACCCTTCGCACCCTCTTCGCCATCGCCACCCTGACCGTCGGCACCAGCGTCACCGCCTTCGCCCAGACCACCGAAGCCACCCCCTACCGCTACGGCATGAACCTGGACATCGCCCAAGTGATCGCCGTCGATGCCCCTGCCGGCGCCAAAGGCCACGCCAGTACCGCCACCCTGACCTACCGCGACAGCAGCGGCCAGGTGCAGAAAGTCAGCTACATCCGCCCGAACACCACCGCCGCCAACCAAAACTGATCACCGGCCCGACCGCAGAGGAGCTTGAACCATGAAACTGTCCCGCACCCTGACCGCCGGCCTGCTGGCCCTTGCCGTCAACAGCGCCTTCGCCGCCGGCAGCCCCGGCGTGGAACACACCACCCAAGGCTTCCTCGAGGCCCTGGCGGCCGGGGGCGGCAAGCCACTGGAGACCCTCTCGCCCAAGGATGCCCGCACCGTGCTCACCGGCGCCCAGGCCAGCGTGAAGGTGGACCTCTCCGGTATCCGCGTCGAGCGCCGCACCCTCCAGGTCGACGGCCAGTCGCTGGAGATCCGCGTGGTGCGCCCGGAAGGCGCGAAGGGTGACCTGCCGGTGTTCATGTTCTTCCACGGCGGTGGCTGGGTGCTGGGCGACTACCCAACCCACGAGCGTTTGATCCACGACCTGGTGGTTGGCTCCGGCGCCGCGGCGGTCTACGTCGACTACACCCCCTCGCCTGAGGCCAAGTACCCCACGGCGATCAACCAGGCCTACGCCGCCACCCGCTGGGTCGCCGAGCATGGCAAGGAGATCGGCGTCGATGGCAGCCGCTTGGCGGTGGCCGGCAACAGCGTCGGCGGCAACATGGCCGCGGTGGTGGCGATCAAGGCCAAGGAGGCCGGCACGCCGAAGCTGCGCTTCCAGGCGCTGCTGTGGCCGGTGACCGACGCCAACTTCAACAACGGCTCCTACAACCAGTTCGCCGAGGGGCATTTCCTGACGCGCAACATGATGCAGTGGTTCTGGGACAACTACACCACCGACGCCCGGCAGCGCGACGACATCCACGCCTCGCCCCTGCGCGCCACGCTGGAGCAGTTGAAAGGCCTGCCGCCAGCGTTGGTGCAAACCGCCGAGATGGACGTGCTGCGCGACGAAGGCGAAGCCTACGCCCGCAAGCTGGACGCCGCCGGGGTGCCGGTGACCGCCGTGCGCTACAACGGCATGATCCACGACTTCGGCCTGCTCAACGTGCTAGGCCAGGTGCCTGGCACCCGCAGCGCGATGGACCAGGCCGCCCAGGCCCTGAAACTGCACCTCAAGTAAGGACGACACCACCTCCTGTGGAGCGGGCTCGCCCGCTCCCACAGTTGTTTCCCACGGGCCTTGGGAACGAGAATGCCGGACCTACGCCCCCACGGAGCCCCCCGATGCCACACGAAGGCAGCCTCCTGCAAACCGCGGTGATCTTCCTGCTCGCCGCCGTCGTCGCCGTTCCCCTCGCCAAACGCCTGCAACTGGGCGCGGTGATCGGCTACCTGCTGGCCGGCGTGGCCATCGGCCCACAAGCCCTGGGCCTGGTGCGCGACACCCAGAGCGTGGCGCACATCTCCGAGCTGGGCGTGGTCCTGCTGCTGTTCATCATCGGCCTGGAGCTCTCGCCCCGGCGCCTGTGGCTGATGCGCAAAGCCGTGTTCGGCGTGGGCCTGGCCCAGGTGCTGCTGACCGGCGCGGTGATCGGCGCCATCGCCGTGTTCGGCTTCGCCCAGGCCCTTCCGGCGGCGCTGGTGCTCGGCCTGGGCCTGGCGCTGTCGTCCACCGCCCTGGGCCTGCAGAGCCTGGCCGAGAACAAGCAGCTCAACGCCCCGCATGGGCGCCTGGCGTTCGCCATCCTGCTGTTCCAGGACATCGCCGCGATCCCCCTGATCGCCCTGGTGCCGCTGCTGGCGGCGGGTGGACCGGACACCAGCCACGGCGACAGCCTCGAACATGGCCTGCGGGTGTTCGCCAGCATCGCCATCGTCATCGTCGGCGGCCGCTACCTGCTGCGCCCGCTGTTTCGCATCGTCGCCCGCACCGGCCTGCCGGAGGTGTCCACCGCCACCGCGCTGCTCGTGGTGATCGGCACCGCCTGGCTGATGGAAGAGGCCGGCATCTCCATGGCCCTGGGTGCGTTCCTCGCCGGCCTGCTGCTGGCGGACTCCGAATACCGCCACGAACTGGAGTCGCAGATCGAGCCGTTCAAAGGCCTGCTGCTGGGGTTGTTCTTCATCAGCGTCGGCATGGGTGCCAACCTGCGCCTGCTGCTGGAAGCACCGGGGCTGTTGCTGGGCCTGACCCTGCTGCTGGTGGCGGTGAAGCTGCCGCTGCTGATGCTGGTGGGCCGTGCGGCCGGTGGGCTCAACCGCCTCAGCGCCCTGCGCCTGGGCCTGGTGCTGGCCGCGGGCGGCGAGTTCGCCTTCGTGGTGTTCAAGCTGGGCAAGGACCAGGGCCTGTTCGACGCCTTCACCTACGACCTGCTGCTGATGACCATCACCTTGTCGATGGCCCTGACGCCCCTTCTGGTGCTGACCTGCACACGCCTGGCCAAGCGCCCGGCGGTGGCCCGCGAGGTGCCGGAGCAATACCGCACCATCGACGCCGAAACGCCGCGCGTGGTGATCATTGGCATAGGCCGCATGGGCCAGATCGTCGCGCGTATCCTGCGCGCGCAGAAGGTGCCGTTCATTGCCCTGGACACCTCGGTGGACGCCATCGAGATGACCCGCAGCTTCGAGCAGGCCCCGGTGTTCTACGGCGACCCGCTGCGGCCGGAGGTGCTGCAGGCGGCCAAGGTCGGCGAAGCGGAGTATTTCGTCATCACCAGCGACGACCCCGAGGCCGCGACCCGCCTCGCCGAGCGGGTCAAGCAGCAGTACCCGCACCTGAAGGTGCTCGCCCGCGCGCGCAACCGCCAGCATGCGCACAATCTGCTGGATGCCGGCGCCGAGCCGATCCGCGAGACGTTCCATTCGAGCCTGGAAATGAGCCGGCTGACGTTGATTGGGTTGGGGCTGAGCGAGGCGCAGGCGGCGGACCGCATCCGCCGGTTCAGCGAGCATGACCAGCAGGTGCTGGAGGCCCAGGGGTTGGTGCGCGATGACCGGGCCAAGGTGATGCAGACGGCCAAGGAGGCGCGGGTGGAGCTGGCGCGGTTGTTCGAGTCGGATCAGGATTGACGAGGGGCGATGGCGTCAACCGAGGCCCCACGGTCTCACGGTTTCACCGCCGCCGCCTTCCACCCGCCCCCCAACGCCAGGAACACCCCGATCTGCCCCATGGCCACTTGGGTATTCGCCGCCGCCAACTGCGCACGCATGTCGGTGTAGGTGCGCGTGGCCTGCAAATCGGCCAGGAACGACTCACGCCCCACCTGATAACGCCGGTGCGTCTGCTCGGCCGACGCCTTCGCCGAGCGCTCCGCTTCGGCCAGCGCGTCGCGCCGCTCCAGTAACGCGCTGTACTGCGCCAGGCGGGTCTGCGTCTCGCGAATGGCGTTCAGCACCACCCCGTCGAAATGCGCCAGCGCCGCCTGGGTCGAGGCCTCGGCCTCGCGGATGCGCGCGCGCGTGCCGTTGGTGGGCATGCTCCAACTCACCAGCGGGCCGAAGCCCCAGCGATTGGTGGACGGCTCGCCCAGGTTCTCAAGAATACCGATGGTGCCGACCTGGGCCCCGAAGCTGACGTTCGGGTACAGCGCGCCGGTGGCCACACCGATGGTCGCGGTGGCGGCGGCCAGCTGGCGCTCGGCCTGGCGCACGTCCGGGCGGCGCTTGAGCAGGGCGGCACCGTCGCCGACCGGAATCAACTGCGCCAGATGCGGCAGCTCGGCGCACTCGGCGGTGCCAGCGGGCAACTGCTCGACCGGCGTGGCCAGCAGCGCGGCGAGGGTGTACAGGCCCGCCTCGCGCTCGGCCTGGAAGCGCGGCAGCTCGGCGCGCAGGGATTTGAACTGGGTCTGCGTGCGCGTCACCTGGGTGTCGTCGCCACGGCCAGCGTCGCGCAGGCGCTGGGTCAACGTGACGCTCTGCTCCTGCAAACCCAGCGACGCGCGGGCGATGTGGTACTCCTCGTTGGCCGAGCACACCTGGGTGTAGGCCTTGACCACGTCGGCCACCAGGGTGATGCGCGCGGTGTCGGCAGCGGCCTGCACCGCGTCGGCGTTGGCCTGGGCGGCCTCGGTGCCGCGCTTGAAGGTACCCCACAGGTCGAACTGGTACGAGGCGCTGAGGATCGCCTCGCCGATATTGGCCACCGGTACTTTCTCCGGCAGCAGGAAGGCTTCGCCGGATTCCTGCAAGCGCTGGGCGCCGGCCTTGGCACCGGCGTCGAAACCGCCCTGCGCATCGGCCACCTCGACCTGGGCGCGGGCCTTGGCAATGTTGGCGGCGGCCACGCGCAGCTCACTATTGGCGGCCAGGGCCTGGCGCACCAGCGCGTTCAGGCGCGGGTCCTGGTACAGCTGCCACCAGTCTTGCGGCACCGGCGCCGACACCACGCTGCCAGCATCCTGGCGCAGCGGGCCGTTGAGGTCGCCGCGCTGGATTGCCGCGTCCTTGGGCACTTCGTAGTCCGGCCCGACCATCGCGCAGGCGCCAAGCGACAGCGCCAGCCCCACCAACACCAGGCGTTTCATGGCCGCGGGCCCTCGATGATCGACACCGTCGCGGTGCGCCCGGCGATCATGCGAAAGTCCGCCGGCACCTCGTCGAAGGCGATGCGCACGGGGATGCGCTGGGCCAGGCGCACCCAGCTGAACGCCGGGTTGACGTTGGGCAGCAGGTTGGCGCCGCTGACCCGGTCGCGGTCCTCGATGCCGGCGGACAAACTCTCGACATGGCCACGCAGGCGGGTGTCGTCGCCCATCACGCGGATGTCCACGGCGTCGCCGATGTGGATGCCGCCAAGCTTGGTTTCCTCGAAGTAGCCATCGACGTGGTACGAGGCGCTGTCGACCACCGACAGCACCGGCCGCCCGGCGCTGACGAACTCGTGGGCGCGCGGGGCGCGGTCGTTGAGGTAGCCGTCCACCGGGCTGCGGATCACCGAGCGATCGAGGTTGAGCTGGGCGGTATCCACCGCCACCTGGGCCTCGCTCACCGCCGAGCGGGCACGGGCTTCGCGGGACTGGCTCTCTTCCAGTTGCTCGGCCGCCACCAGGTTGCCCAACTGCTTGTTGCGCCGCGCCTCGCGGGCCGCCTGGGCCAGGGTTTCCTGGCGCTCGGCAAGGGTCGCCTGGGCCTGGCGCAAGGCCAGGCCGAAGCGCTGCTGGTCGATGGTGAACAGCACGTCGCCGCGCTTGATCGGCTGGTTGTCGCGCACCTCGACCTGCTCGATCAGCCCGGAGACGTCCGGGGCGATCTGGATCACATCGGCGCGGATGTGGCCGTCGCGGGTCCACGGGGCGAACAGGTAGTACACGACCATCTGCCACACGAGCACGGCCGCGAAGGTCACCACCAGCAAGGTCAGGACCACGCGGCCCAAGGTCAACAACGGTTTTTTCATGGCAGCATCAGGCTTCGGCAAAAGTGGTCCACCGCGCCAAGCAGCACGGCGTAGAGGGCAACGTTGAACAACGCCCGGTGCCAGACCAGGCGGTAGAAATGCAGGCGCACCAGCACGGCGTGCACGCCCAGGAACAACAGGTAGGTGCAGAACATCATCACCAGCAGCGTGGGCAGGAACACCCCGCTGATATCCAGTTCACCGATCACAGCGGCGCTCCATCGATGCCCGGAGGCAGTTGCGGTTGTTCGGCGGGTTCGAGCATCACTTCCACGCCCGGCAGCAACGCCAGGCGCAAGCCGCTCAGCGCGTGCAGCAGATGCACCCGGGCATCGCCCCGGTCGTTCAGCTCATCCAGCACCAGCGCCTGGCGCGCGCGCTCCATGTTGCGCAACAGCGCCGCCGGTGCATGCAGGCGCTCGCCGGCGCGCAGGCACGCGGCGTAGTGCGCGCCGACCTCTTCGAGCACCGTGCGCAGGCGCTCGCGCGGCTGCGCACCAACACGCGGCAGGTAAGCCAGCAGGTCGAGCAGGTTCAGGCCCACGCGCAAATCGCGCAGGGCCACACCGCTGTCCTGACCGGTCTGCGACAGGCGCGGCAGGTGCTGCATCAGGCGGTCGAGCATCTGCACGCCGACCTGGCGCTGCTCGGCCAGGCTGGCCGGCTCGGTCATCTCGACGATGTCGCGCCAGGCGAAGCGGGTCATGCGCTTGGCCGCCAGCTCGACGCCGAACGGGCGCATCAGCAAGGTCCAGATGAAGGCGAACAGCAGCCCCACGGGGCCGGCCAGGTTGGCGTTGAGGAAGGTGAAGAAGTCGGCGTCGTAGGCGCCCTGGATGCTGATGAAGGTCGAGGTGTTGACGATCGTCAGCAAAGTGCCGAGGTAGAAGCGCGGCTGCACGGTGAGGGTGCCGACGCAGATGAACGGCACGGCGAAGGCCAGCACCAGCATGGCGAAGTCGTGCAGGTTGGGCAGTACCAGGAACAGGTAGACGCTGGAGAAGATCACCGACATCAGCGTCCAGAAGAAGAACCGGTAGATCTGCGGCGCCGGGTCGTCCATCGCGGCGAAGAAGCTGCAGGCCACGGCGGCGAGGATCACCGCGCTGGCGCCGTCGTTCCAGCCCAAGCCGATCCACAGGCCGCAGGCGACGATGATCGCGGTGACGGTGGAGAACACCGAGTAGAGCATCAGGCCACGGTCGAAGAAGGGTGTCAGGCGGCCCAGGCGCCAGTGGCGGTAGACCGCGCGCCAAGGCGTGGCGTCGTCCAGGCGCAGGGCGTGCTGCAGGGTGCAGCAGTCCTGCCACAGGTCGACCCATTCGGTGAGGCGGTAGAGGGCGTTGGACAGCAGCAACTGCGGGCGCTGGTCGAGGGCTTCGGCGCTCGGCCGCCGTTGTTCGATGCGTTCGCGCAGGGCGTTCCAGCGGGCTTCGGATGCACCTTCGGCGGTGCCCTTGAGCCACTCGCGGGCGGCCTCCAGCAGCGGCTGCACCTGGGCGAACTGGGCCGGCGCGCGGCCCTCCAGCGCGACCAGGGCATCGTCCAGGGCATCGATCACCGGCAGCAGGTGGATCATCCGCCCGCGCAGTTCGCGGGCGTTCTTGCGCGTATGCGGGCCGGCGCCTTCGTGGCCGAGCTGGCCGATCATCAGCTCCAGGCTGTTGAAGGTCGTGACCATCGAGCCGCGCAGGCCGCCGACCTTGTCGCCGGAGGCCTCGCGGGCCAGGTAGGTGTCGCTGTAGCGGATCGCCTCGGCGAACCAGTTGCCAGTGGCGCCGACCACCACCGGCGCCAGCCGGCGCGGCCAGAAGACCGCCCCGACCACCGCCGCGCAGACGATGCCCAGGCAGATTTCCTGGGCGCGGGAGGACGCCACGTCGAACACCGCCAGGGGGTTGTCGACCACCGCCAGGGCGATCATCGGCAGGGTGTAGCCGGCCAGCATCAACACATAGTTGTTGGCCGTGCGCAGGTTCAGCGAGAGGAACAGCAGGGTGCCGGTCCACAGGGCGATGGCCACACTCAAGAGCAATGGCGACTGCACCAGCGGCGGCACCAGGAAGATCGCCCCACCCGCGCCGAGCAGGGTGCCGAGGGCGCGGTACAGGGCTTTGGAACTGGTCGGGCCGACGAACGGGCTGGAGACGATGTACACCGTGGCCATCGCCCAGTAAGGGCGCGGCAGTTGCATGAGCAGGGCGATGTACAGGGCGATCATCGACGCGGCGAAGGTGCGCACGCCATAGAACCAGTCGCGGGCCGGCGGCACCGAGGAGAAGAACCCGTTCATGCCGACGCGCCCGCCTCTTCGAAGGCGCGGATCACCCGCAGGGTGGCTTCCAGATCGGCCTCGTCGATGCCGTGCAGCACCTCGCGGCGCAGGCGCACCAGTTCGCCTTCGATGGATTCGGCCAGGGTACGGCCAGCGGGGGTCAGGTTCAGGGCCTTGGCGCGTCGGTCGAGCGGGTCTTCGCTGCGGCACACCAGGCCGGCCTTGCACAGCTGGTCGAGCAGGCGCACCAGCGACGGGCTTTCCAGCCCGGCGGCCTGGGCCACGGCGACCTGGTGCACGCCATCGCCCAGGCGCACGATCATCAGCAACGGCACCGCGCAGGCCTCGGAGATGCCGTAGCCGGTCAGGGCCGCATGGCAGATGCGCCGCCAGTGACGGGCGGCGACGACCATGCCGCTGCTGATTTTCAGGTGCAGTGCGTCGAGGGACATGTGAGGGGTATCGGGCATATTCATAGTTTGCTAACTATCAATATACGCCTTGCCCCACCCCCGTCGTCAACCGGGAGCGATGAAGCGTGTGGATGAAAGGTTGTTCATGCGGGCCCTATCGCGGGGCAAGCGATAGGGCCACCGGCATCACCTTCAGGGCTGGATCTGATCTTCCAGTTTCATGGTCAACGCCAAGGTGCTGCCCAAGCCAATGGCCTGGTCGCGCCACGCCAGATAGCGCGCCCCATCGCGGCTGCTGAAATGCACCGCCAACTCCTCGGCCGCCTGCATCACCCCCGCCGCCGCCGCCAGTTCCAGCCAGTACAGCGCCGTCTTGAGGTCAGCCTCGACGTTCACCCCGTGCAGCAACCGGTAACCCACCTCGAAGCGACAACGCGCCTCGCTGCCCTGGGCGCCGCGCAGGAACCAGCGGTAGGCTTCGGCCAGGTCCACGTGCCACTCATGCTCGCCCTCGCACACCTCCTCCTCGTAGAGGTCGCCCAGCGCCGCCGCCGCGTGCGGCATGCCGCACTCGAACGCACGCTGGTAGCACTCGGCGGCGTTGCGGTAGGACACGTCCACACCCTTGCCGAAATAGTGCTGCTGCCCGAGGTTGAACCACGCCGCCGCATGGCCCTGCATGGCCGCCATGCGCAGCAGGTGACCGGCCAGGGCGGTGTCCGCACGCCAGTACTTGCCGTTGAGCCATACCCAGCCGAGGTCGTTGAGCGCCGCGACGTTGCCGTCCAGGGCCTGGCGCCGCAACTCGAGGTACAGCGCCTGCAAGTCGGCCGCTTCGTCCAGGCGCTCGACCAGGCCGAAGCGCTCGCCCGGCAGCGCATGCTGGCTGGGCATGCCGACGCCGGCGAACAGCCGATGCCGCCGCCCAGGCTGGGCCGGCGCCGGCACGATGCGCTCGGGCAGCAGGCGCGCGAGCAACGAATGGATATTGCTGGCAGCAGACATGTTCATCCTCATTGAACGGCCCACAGTTCCGACCTCGACTGTGATGAGGCGTGATTCTGCGCGATGACACGACAAAACCTGTCGCGGACGATTCGATTCAAGGCAACCCCGGCTGTCTTCCCTGATCTTTGCGCCATATGGCTAATTGCCACGCAACGCCTCTAGCGCCATGCTATTGCGGCAAGCCTAGACAAGGACGTTACCTTTTGCCGTTCGCCACCACCCGCGCCACCCTCAGCCGTCAGTGGGCGCTGTTGCGCCAGCTCCCCAGCCGTTCGCCAGGCGTCACCAGCGCCGAGTTGGTGTGGCGGTTGCGCGATGTCGGCTTCCACGTCAGCAAGCGTACGGTCGAGCGCGACCTCAACGAGCTGTCGCTGCTCTTTCCGCTGGAGCGCAACGACAAGAGCATCCCGTTCGGCTGGCACTGGTCGGCCGGTGCCGTGGGCGAGTTGCGCGGGAATTTCGACCTGCAGGGGTACTTGCGCGGGGACACCTTGCCGCCGGGGCCAGATGACGGGGTTGAGTTGCAGGCGTGGGTCAGCGATGGCCTGGCGCGTCAGTTGCGCGAGGCGCCGCTGACGGCGGACATGCAGCTCACGGCGCTGGAGCACGGGCACCGGTTGCGGGCGACGGTCAGCGATGGCGGGCCGTTGCGCGGGTGGGTGCTGGGGCAAGGGGATGGCGTGGTGGTGGAGCTGCCGCTGGGGTTGCGCGAGGAGATCGGGCGGATACTGGGCAATGCCGCGGCCCGGTATCGGTAGGTGTCCGCCGCGGCCCTATCGCGGGCTTGCTCCGCGATAGGGCCGCGGCAGATTAGCGCTGCATCCCCCAGCGCCGCACGGTCACCCGCTCCAGGGTATTGAATACCAACCCCTCCACCAGCAAGCCGATCAGGATCACCACCGCCAACCCGGCGAACACCTTGTCGGTGTACAGCTCGTTGCGGTTCTGGAAGATGTACCAACCCAACCCACCCTTGCCGCTGCTGGCGCCGAACACCAGCTCGGCGGCGATCAGCGTGCGCCAGGCGAACGCCCAGCCGATCTTCAGCCCCGAGAGAATCGACGGCAACGCCGCCGGCACCAGGATATGCAGCACCAGGCGCAGCCCGCGCAGGCCATAGTTGCGCCCCGCCATGCGCAGGGTTTCGGACACGCCGAGAAAGCCCGCATAGGTGTTCAGCGCCAGCGCCCACAGCACCGAGTGCACCAGCACGAAGATCAGGCTGTTGTCGCCCAGCCCGAACCACAGCAACGCCAACGGCAGCAGGGCGATGGCCGGCAGCGGGTTGAACATCGAGGTCAGCGTGCCGAGCAGATCGCGGCCCACCTGGGTGGACACCGCCAGGCTGGTCAGGGCGAAGGCCAGGACGATGCCCAGCACGTAGCCCTTGAGCAGCACCACCAGCGACACCCCGACCTTGGCCGGCAGCTCGCCGCTGAGCAGGCCGTCCCACAGGGCGCTGGCGGTTTGCAGGAAGCTCGGCAGCAGCAGGTCGTTGCCGGTGTAGCGGGCCACCGCCTCCCAGGCCGCGGCGAGCAGCACCAGGATCAGCGCCTTGCGCAGCCAGCCCTGCTGCCATAGGCGCTGGGCCAGCGGCAGCTCGCGCTCCACGGGGATGCCCGGCAGCGGTTCGAGCTGCACTTCGTATTCCTGCCGTACAGGTGTGGTGGTCATGGGGGGCTCCTGTCAGTAGGCGATGCGGATGTCGTTGAAGCCCAGGTCGACGGCCTGCTCGGGCTCGCCGGCTTCATCGAACAGCAGGCGGTGGATGCGCCGGGCGCTGGCCTGGAAGTCGGCGCCGCCGAGGCTGCCCAGGTCGTACTGGTGGCTGTGCACCTCGGCGCGCACCCGGCCCGGGTGCGGCGACAGCAGCAGGATGCGGTTGCCCACCACCAGCGCCTCCTCGATGGAGTGGGTGACGAACAGCAAGGTGAAGCGCACCTCCTCCCACAGCAGCAGCAACTCTTCCTGCATCTTGCGCCGGGTCAGGGCGTCCAGTGCGGCGAAGGGCTCGTCCATCAGCAGGATCTTCGGCTGCGTGGCCAGGGCGCGGGCGATCGCCACGCGCGCCTTCATGCCGCCCGAGAGGGTATGCGGATAGGCGTCGGCGAACGCTGCCAGGCCGACCTTTTCCAAGTAGTGCAAGGCGCGCTCCTCGGCCTCGGCACGCTTGAGCTGGCCCGACACCAGCAACGGGAACATCACGTTCTGCTTCACCGTCTTCCACGGCGGCAGTTGGTCGAACTCCTGGAACACCACGATACGGTCAGGGCCAGGGCCTTTGACCGGCTGGCCCTGCAACAGGATCTGTCCTTCGCGAGGCTCGATGAACCCGGCCACGGCCTTGAGCAAGGTCGACTTGCCACAGCCCGAAGGCCCAAGCAGCACGAAACGGTCGGCGTGGTCGACTTCGAAGCCGACCTGATGGGTGGCCCGCACCACGCGCTGCGCGGTGCGGTATTCGAGGCTGAGGTTGTCCACCTTCAGCAGCGGTGGCGTGGCGACACGGCTCAGGTTGCTGGCCGTGTGGCCTGGCAATGGGGCGGTCATCGGCGGTCAGCTCCCTTGCAGCGGGCGTTCGTCCTGGAAGAAGTAGTCCTTCCATGACGCCGGCTTGTTCTTGATCGCGCCCACCCGGTAGAGGAACTCGGCCAGCGGGTAGGTGTTCTTCGGCGTGACGCTGAATTCGTACTGCGGGTTGTCGATGATGCGGATCAGCGCGTCGCGGTCGATCTTGGCCTTGGTCACGCGGATGTAGGTATCGGCCGCGGCGGCCTTGTCCTTCTGCGCGAAGTCGGCGGCTTCGGCCAGCGCATCGACGAAGGCCTTGTAGGTCTTGGGGTTGTCGTTGCGGAATTTCTCGGTGGCGAACAGCAGCGTCGGCGAGTTGGGGCCGAGCAGGTCGTAGCTGTTGAGCACCACGTGCACGTTCTTGTTGGCCAGGGCCTGGTCCTGGAACGGCGGGTTGGAGAAGTGCCCGTTCAGCTCGGTGCCGCCGGCCAGCAGCGCGGCGGTGGCGTCGGGGTGCGGCACGGCCAGGGTGTACTTGTCGAGGCGGGCGTATTCCTTGTCGCCCCACTGCTTGGCAGCGGCGTATTGCAGGAAGCGCGACTGCACCGAGACGCCCACCGCGGGCACGGCGATGCGGTCTTTCTCGCTGATGTCGGCGATGGTCTTAACGTTCGGGTTGCTGCTGACCAGGTAGTACGGGAAGTTGCCCAGCGAGGCCACGGCCTTGACGTTCTGGCGGCCCTTGGTGCGGTCCCAGACGGTGAGCAGCGGGCCGACGCCGGCACCGGCGATATCCACCGAGCCGGACAACAGCGCGTCGTTGATCGCCGCGCCGCCAGAGAGCTGCGCCCAATCGACCTGGATGTCGATGCCCTGCGCCTTGCCGTGCTTCTCGATCAGTTGCTGGTCGCGCACCACGTTGAGCAGCAGGTAGACGATGCCGAACTGCTCGGCGATGCGGATCTGCCCTTCGGCCTGGGCCACGGCGGGCGCGGCGAGGCTGCCGACGATCAGGCTGGCGCCCAGGCCGATGCTGGCCGCCAGGCGGCTGATGGATTTACGCATGATGAGGTTCCTCAGTCGTCAGAACGGGGCATCGCCCTGGATGGTGGTTCGGTAGAGTTTGCGGCGCAGGTGCGCGGGGCAGCCGGCGGCCAGGTGGATCAGCGAGCGGTTGTCCCAGAACACCAGGTCGTGGGGCTGCCACTGGTGGCGGTAGATGTTCTGTCCGAGCACGCTCAGGGCGTACAGCTGTTGCAGGACGTCGCGGCTTTCGTCATCGGGCAGGCCGACGATGCGGGTGGTGAAGCCCTCGCTGACGAACAGCGCCTTGCGGCCGTTCTCCGGGTGCGTGCGCACCACCGGGTGGATGACCTCGTTGACCTGGGCCAGTTGCTCGGCGGTCAGGGTCGGGCGCCAGTTGCCTTCGAACTTGGTTTCCGAATAACGGGCCGTGTAGGAGTGCGCGGCGCTGCGGCCCTCGACGATCTTGCGCAGCGCGTCAGGGACGGCGTCCCAGGCCTTGTGCATGTCGGCGAACAGGGTGTCGCCGCCCTCGCTGGGCAGTTCCTGGGCATGCAGCATCGAGCCGAGGCTGGGAAGCGCCTTGTACGACAGGTCCGAGTGCCAGAACTTGCCGGCATCGCCCAGGCCAACGTTGCGACCATCTTCGATGATGTTGGAAACGATCAGGATCTCGGGGTGGCCTTCGAGCAGGAACTGCTTGAGCACGTGGATCTGCAACTCGCCGAAGCGGCGGCTGAAGGCGATGTGTTGTTCAGGGGTGATGCGTTGGTCGCGGAACACCAGGACGTGGTGGTCGAGGTGGGCGCGGTGGAGGGTGCGGAAATCTTCGGCGTTGACCGGTTGGGCCAGGTCGAGGCCGACGATCTCGGCGCCGACGGCACCGGCGAATGGGCGGATTTCGAAGGGTTGCGGCTGGGCGCTGTCGATGGACGACAAGGCGTTCGAGGCGGCGGACATGGTTCACTCCCACGCAGTGCGCGACGGTCAAAAGGGGCGCGCATCGATTCAGAAACGCACGGGGTTTACCCGTGTGGGTTCGAGTCGTGCGGCGCGCCGATTGGTCGGCAGGTACGCAGTGGAAGTGACTATAAAGGCATAAGAAAAATAATTTAAATACTGTTAGGGAATAACCATATGAAGGGGGGCGCTGCCTGTTCCGGCCTCATCGCGGGGCAAGCCCGCCCCTACAGCTACCCCACGTCTGCAGGAGCGCGCTTGCCCGCGACAGGGCCCTCAGGGCAACGGCAAATCGTCAGTGAACGGCTTCTGCAAGTCCCGCTCGTTAATTTCCCAGACCACCACCTGCGCCGGGGTCTGCTTGAATGCCTCGCTGGCGAAATACTCGCGCGCCGCGCCGGAGAACTCGCCCCCATCCTTGGCGAAGTTGCCAACCGCCGCCCTCAGCGCCTGTTCGAGGAACGGCGCGAAGTTGGAGTTGCGCGAGAACGAGGTGCCGATCAGCGCGACATTCGGCAGTTGGCTATCACCGAACAAATCATCCTCACTCCCTGCCGCCGCGTCCTGGGTCACCTCGAAATGCGACGGCGCCACCCGTTCGCCCGGCGGCTGCAAGCGCTCCGGCAACCAGTCCAGCCCCGCCAGCCGCACCAGGTCACCCGCGCGCCGCGCCTCGGGCGGCACGCTGCGCACCAGGTGCTGCGCCGGGCTCGGTGTCACGCCGGTGGCGCGCACCTGCTCGGCCGCCGCCTTGGCCGCCGCCTCGGCGCCCCGCTCGCTCCAGTGCGTGTCGGTGCGCAGGAAGCTCGCGCTGCCAATGGCCTGCATCGCCGCCGTCGGGTCGGCAGTGGCGATACCCGCCTGTTGCAACCGCGCCTTCCAGTGCGCCAAGCGCTCGGCCAGGGCCGGGGCGCGGGTCATGCCGCACAGCTTAGCGACGGCGATACGGCTCTTGTCCGGCACCAGCAGCACCACCAAGCGGATATTCCACGCCGCCAGCCAATCGCGCACGGCGACCACCTTGCGCGCACGGGCTTCGGCATTGGCCTCGGCATGCGGGTGGATGCGGGTCTCGTCGGCCAGGAACAACCAGCCCGGGCAACCGCTGCGCACCCGTGGCCCGGTGTCGCCAAGGGTCAGCCAGCTGAAGCCACGCTCCAGGTCCGCGGCATGCTTGGCCACCGACACGTGCGACAGCTCGCGGGCGATATGGTGGGTGATCTCGCCATCGCGCACGCCCTCCCAGCCCAGGTGCTCGGGCCACAGGTCGACCTTGCCGGTGAGCATCGCCCACAGGCAGGTGGTCAGCCCCAACAGCATGAAGCCGAACATCGCCAAGCCCGCCAGCGGGCTCAGGCGGATCATCATCGGGCTCGGCGGCACGGGGGCCAGGGACGGGTCTATCTTCGGCATGCTCGGCCCCTAGAACTGGAAGTAGAGAAACGGCACGGTCTCGCGGCTGGCGATCAGCGCGAACGACAGGGCAAAACCCAGCACCGGCCACAGCGCGCCCACCGCGCGAAACACCCACACCTCGCCGAAGCGCGCCTCGGCCCAGGGCTTGCACAGCGGCAACAGCAGGCACGCCACGCCCAGCGCCGCAGCGATGCCGTGGGCCGGGCGCAGGGTCGCGGCCAGCGCGTCGCCCAGGGCGAAGCCATGCAGGCCGAACTGGCCGGCATACATCTCCAGCGCGGTGGCGAAGTCCGGCGCGCGGAATAGCGTCCAGGCCAGGCACACGAACAACAGCGTCACGCTGTGCGCCAACCACGCCGGCAAGTCCGGCAAGCCGGCGCGGCTCCAGGCCCGGTCGATACACAGGGCGATGCCGTGGGCGGCGCCCCAGAGCAGGTAGTTCCAGCTGTCGCCGCCGTGCCACAGGCCGCCGATGGCCATGATCAGGAACAGGTTGCGGTAGGTCTTCCACACGCCGTGGCGGTTGCCGCCCAGGCCGATGTACAGGTAGTCGCGCAGCCAGCTCGACAGCGAGATGTGCCAGCGCCGCCAGAAGTCCTGGATGTTGCGCGCCCAGTACGGGTGGTTGAAGTTCTCCGGGAAGTGAAAGCCCAGCATCAACCCCAGGCCGATGGCCATGGCGCTGTAGCCGGCGAAGTCGAAGAACAGCTGCAGCGAGTACGCCAGGCACCCCACCCAGGCATCGACGAAGGACGGCTGCGCCTGGCCGAAGGCCACGCCCACCAGCGGCGACAGGCTGTCGGCCACCAGCACCTTCATGCTCATGCCGATCATGAAGCGCCGCGCCCCGAGGGCGAAGTTCAGCGGGTTGAAGTAGCGTTTGTTGAGCTCGGCGCGCACCCAGTCATAGCGAATGATCGGCCCGGCGATGGAGTGACCGAACATCGCCAGGTAGGTGGCGAAGTTGGCGAAGCTGCGCTCCACCGGCACCACCTTGCGGTGCACGTCCACCAGGTAGGAGATCACCTGCAGCACGATGAACGACAGGCCCGCCGGCAGCGCCACCTTTTGCCATTCGAACGGCATCGCGCCATGGGCGGTGAGCAGCTCGTTGAAGGTGGCGGCGAGGATGTTGGCGTACTTGTACCAGCACAGCACCAGGGTGTTGACCACGATCAGCGCGGCCAGCAGTCGCAGGCGCCGCCGCGAGGTGTCCGCGGTGCGCGCCAGCAACAGCCCGCCGACCCAGCCAAGCACCGTGAGCACCACGTGCAGCAGCAGGAACGCCGGGCTCAGCCAGCCATAGAACAACCAGCTGCCGATCAGCAGGACGTGGTTGCGCCCCCCGGGCCGCACCAACGCATACACCAGCATGAACGCCGGCAGGAACAGCACCAGAAACTCGAGCGAGGCGAAGACCATGGTCGTCCGTCAGTTGGCGAGGTTGTCACGGGCCTGGAACAGGCGCGGGCCTTGGGCGCTGGGCGCGAGGAACACGGTGTAGCGCTGGCCGGCGGCCAGTTGGCCGAGGTCCAGCGCTGCGCCGCTCGGGGCGCCGGCGCAGGTCAGCTGCACCGAAAGCTTCAGCGGGTTGATCGAGCGCCGCTGCGCGGTGCCGTCGGCCACGTCCTTGAAGATCGCCACGTTCTTGCCGGCCGAGGCCAGGCCCGGTTGGGCGCAGCTGGGGTCGAGGCTGTAGAACGCCAGCGAGGCCTTCAGCGCGTTGAAGTCGTCGGGCTGCTCGCGCACGGTCACCAGGCGCAGGCCCTTGGCCTCGGGCAGGCCGACCACGGTGGCGAACTCGCCGGGCGCGACGCTGACCTTCAGCGCCTGCTGCTGGCCGGCCAGCGCCAGCTGGCCTTCGATCGGCTTGCCGGCGGGCACGGTGAGGAAGTCCGACGCGCTGCCGGCAGGCAGCGACAGGCCGGCGCCGTTGCCGGCACTCAGGCGCAGCTCGGCGGCGCCGGCGTTGAAGAAGCGCAGGAACGCGGCGTCTTCGCTCGGGCCGGTCGGGTACAGCGGGATCTCCGCGGCCTGGGCGCCGCCCAGGCACAACAGCGCGGCCAGGCCGCCCACCAGGCGGCGCATCACTTGGCTCCCTTGAGGCTGCCGGCCGGCAGTTTGTCCATGGCCTCGACGATGCCGCTGGCCCAAGCCTTGTAGCCGGCGATGGTGAAGTGCTGGCCGTCGGTGGTCACCCACTGGCCAGGCTTGGACATCGTCAGCGAGTCGACGTAGGTGCACGGCGCCACATTGGCGGCGAGGAACTGCGACATCAGCTGGGTGCGCTGGTCGTTCTTCTTGTACATGCCGCCGACCTTGCCCCAGGCCGGGCCGACCCACACGCACTGGGTGCCGGTCTCGGCGATGGCCTTGGTCAGGCCAGTGACGCTTTGCCAGGCCCAGGCCTTGGGGAAGGCGGGCTTGTCGTAGCTGGCCATGGTGTCGCCGATCACCAGCACCACCACGTCGGGCTTGTGCTTGGCGATCAGCTCCTTGATCGGCGTGGTGGTGGCTTCGCGGCCCTTGATCTGGATCTTGCCGGTGTCCTTGAGCTCGGCGCCGCAATCGACCTTCTTGGTCACCAGCCAGTCGGCGGCGCTGGCACCGCAGGCGCCGATCGAATAGGCATGCCCGCCCTTGGCGACGATCGCGGCATTGAGTGGCTCGGTCAGGTGGTCGGCCAGGCTCATGTGGCTTTCGCCGAGCACCAGCATGGAGAGGCCGGCAATTGCAGAAGCAGGCATGGTGAAACTCCCGAAATGGAATCAGTTGGAATAGGGGGACCGGTAGGGGCTGACCGGCAGGGCCATGGGGCGGTACTGGTCCTCGAACAAGTAGCGCACGTACATTCCGCCATTCCATTCGCGGTAGTCCTGGGCGTTGTTCAGGCCAACATGGCCGCCGAGGATGAAGTTGCGTCCAAGCTGGTATTCGGCGGCACCCGCCAGGCTGTAGCCGATGCCGGTCTTGCTGTCGCTCTCGTACTCGGCCTCGCGGCCCAGGGCGGCGCTGGCCGCGGCTTGCAGGGTCGAGTCGCCGGGGAAGTAGTCGGCCGAATCCTGGCCAATGAACTGCACCCCGACCGAGCCCTTGACCGACACGGTCAGGCGATCGAAACGGCGCGCCCAGCTGACCGGCACACCGAGGGCGAAGAAGCTCTGCGGGCTGAAGTAGCCGCCGTGGCCATAGGTGTAGTAGCCCAGGTTCTTCTCGTAGCCCATGGCCATGAAGCTGAGGCCGGCGGTGAGCTGGGTGTCGTCGGTGTTCTGCAGGTACCAGTACACGCCGCTGCCAAGCTCGGCGCGGGTGTTGGTCTCGACATGGTGGCCGCGCAGGCTGTGCAGCGAGCCATACACGTAGGCGCCCGCCTGACGGTCATCGTAGCCCAGCTCCAGGCGCCCGCCGTTGGCAGTGACGCCACCCCACTTCTGCCCGGTGCGTTTGTCTTCGGCGCCGGCGAACGACAGCACGCTGTCGGTGACCGCGCGCCGCGACAGCTTGGCGCCCCAGTGCAGGTCAGGGTTGCCGGCAACCGGCCGCTCGACCGACACGCCGCCGACCATGGTGCTGTAGAGGAAGCCCTGGGGTGTGGTGCCGATATCGGCCTTGACGCCCTCGGCCTTGTTCTCGAAGGCCACGGCCACGCCGACGCCGTCGGCCTTCTGCGAACCGGGGCTGGCGCTGCCCGCCGGGGCCAGGGGGCCGGCGCCGAAGCGGCTGGAGGGCTCGCTGCCGGGGCTGCCGGCATTCAGCGAAACCGGCGTGACCCGCAGCGCCACGCGGCTGTCGCCGACCGGCATGCTCGCCTCGAACGGCGCCTGCACGTTGGCCATGCGGCCCAGGCCCGACTCACTGTCGTTGCCGGTGAACTCCAGCCCCTGGGCGACGTAGGCGCTGCGCTCCTGCAACACGTCGCTGAGGGCCTTGGCGGCTTCGCTCATGCCCGCGCGCGGGTCGGGCTTGCCGCCAGCGGCCGAGGCGGCGAACGGGTTGACGGGTGCGGCGGCCGCCACGCTGGCGGTGCTGGCGCGCTTGGCGAAGGGGTTGCCCGGCGCGCTGGCCGGGGCGGCCGCGGCGAAGGCGCTGTTGGACTGCTGGCGGTCTTCCTGGCGCACGATACGGCCCAGCAGCTCGGCGGCCTTCTCCGTGCGGCCCTGGAAGCGATAGATGCGCGCGGCGACACTGAGCACGTCCGGGTCGTCCGGCGCGGCCTTCAACGCCTGCTCCAGCAACTGGCTGGCGTAGCCGTCGTCACGCTGCTGCGCGGCGACGTCGGCGGCGCCCACCAGCAGGCGTGCGTCACCGGGGTTGCGTTGCACCAGCGGGCGGTAGATCTCCAGCGCCTTGCCGGTGTCGCCGTTGGCGGCGTACATGCGCGCCAGGGCGGCGCCGGCCAGCGGGTCTTGCGGGCGCAGGGCCAGAGCCGGGGCGAGGGTGTCGTAGGCGGCGGCAAGGTCGCCCTGCTCGCGCTGGGTATCGGCCTTGCGCACGCGCTGGAGGAACAGCAGGTCGTCGTACTGGCGGCGCTGCTCGGGGTCCAGGGCCTGGCCTTGCAGGTCGCGCAGGATACCGTCGACCTCAGCGGTCTGGCCGGCCTGCAACAGCACGCCGGCATAGCGCAGCATCAGCCCCGGCTCGACCCGCGCGCTGCCGGCCATGGTGCCGCGCAGCAGGGTCAGCGCGCGTTGCGGGTCCTTGGCGTCGGCATAGGCGGAGGCCAGTTGCGATTGGCGCTCGGGGTTGCCCTGGGTCAGCGGCTCCAGGCGCGAGAGGAACACCCGCGCCTCCTGGTAGCTGCCGCGCTTGTTCAGGGCGTCGATCTCTTGCAGGCGCTGGCGGAACTCCAGGTCGCCAAGCAGCTTGTTGACCTCGGCGTTGCGCGACTGCGGCGGGATGCTCGACAGCAGTTCGCGGGCCTTGCCCCACTCGCCCTGCTGCATCGAGAACAGCGCCGAGGTATACAGCGCGTCGGGGTCGTTGGGGTGCGCCTGCAACTGCCCGTCCATCAGGCTGCGGGCCTCGGCGCTGGCGCCGAGGTCGAGGTACAGGCGGGCCAGGCCGAAGCGCGCCCACGTGTTGTTGGGGTCGTTGCGCAGCGCCTCTTCCAGCGCCGCGCGCTGGCCGGCGCTGTCGCCGCGCTGCTCGGCCAGGCGCGCCTGCTGCATGGCCAGGTCGGCGCGCATCTGGCCGACGCCGCCGAGCTTGGACTGTTCGTCCGCCGGCAGTTGCTGCACTTCGCGCAGCGCCTGCTCCTGCTTGCCCTGGCGCGCCAAGGTGGCGGCCAGGCCACGGCGGGCCTGGGCGTTGTTCGGGTTGCGTTGCAACACTTGCCGGTACAGCGTCTCGGCGCCGGCATTGTCGCCACGCGCGGCCAGCACGTCGGCCAGCGCGGCGCTGGCCTCGGGCGCCTGGGGCTTGATGCGCAGGGCTTCCTGCAACTGCGCGCGGGCGTCGGCGTCGCGGCCCTTGACCAGGCTGTCGCGGGCGCGTTGCAGCAACGACCAGTAGCGCACGTCCTCGAGCGGCTTCTGCCAGCCCTTGCCACCGGCCTTGACCGCGCGGGCCAACAGCACCTCGGCGTCTTCCAGGCGGTTCTGCTGCTGGCGCAGCACACCGAGGCCCCCCAAGGCATCGGCGTCGTTGGGGGCGGTTTTCAGGCGGGCGCTCAGCTCGCGCTCGGCCGTGGCCTGGTCGCCGCGTTCCAAGGCCTTCAAGCCACGGTCGAGCTGCGGGTCGCGACGCCACACGGTGGCACCGGCATCGGCCTGGCTGCCACCCTTGGCCAGCAGGGCGCGGATCTCGGTGTCGTCCGGGTGCGCCTTGAGGAACGACTCGAACAGCGGCTGCTGGCGCTTGTTCGGCGCCCCCAGCCAGGTCAGCGCCAGGCGCCAGGTCTCGTCGGCGTCGCCGCCGATGTCCTCGCGCTTGGCCAGGCGCTCAAGGGCGCGCACGCCTTCCTCGCGGGTGTCTTCGCGGCGCACCAGGTGCTTGGCCAGGAACAGCGACACGTAGGGGTCGTCCGGGCGCTCCTGCAACAGGCGCTCGAAACCGGCGCGGGCCTCAGGCCATTGGCCGTCGAGGAAGCCCAGGTTGTTGTAGAACTCGCGCCCCACCAGGCCGTGGCCCGGCTTGTTGCCCAGGGCCTGGCGGAACAGCTGGTCGGCGCGCGGGCGGTCGTTGTTGTCGACGGCCAGGCGCGCCTGCTCCAGCAGCTTGGCATTGGCCGGGTCGCCCAGGCGGATGTCCTGGGCCAGCAGCGCGGCCTGCTGCGGCGCGGGCGACAGTGCTTGCAGACGGTTGAGGTATTCGCCGGCCTTGGCCAGTTGCTTGTCCTTCACCGCGATCAGGCCCAGGCCGTACAGCGCCTCGGGACTGCTGGCGTCGAGCAGCAGCAGCTTGTTCCACACCTCGGCGGCGCGCTTGGGCTTGTCTTCGGCCTGCCAATACAGGCCCTGCTCCACCAGCAGGCGCTTGGGGTCGCTGCTCTCGGCGAGCGCAGCGCCCTGCACGAGGACGGCCAGCAGACCCAGGGTCAGGGGGCTTTTGCGGAACATTCGGACTCCCAGGAAAGCTTCAATTGGCCGTCGGCGGCGAAGCGGTAGCGTTGCTCGCTCCACCCCAGGCCGAACAGGCTGAGCATGTAGTTGTAATAAACCGGGGGCGCCTTGGCATCGCGCGGCGCTTGCAGGGCGGCATCCAGCTCGCGGCGGGCGCGGCGCTCCTGCAGGTCGGCCAGCCACGGCTGGTTGAGGGCACGGAAGTACGGCACCAGGGCGGCAGAGAAACCGAACGGCCCGCTGCCTTCGACGGCGCCGCTGGCCACGGCGACTTTCTCCGGCGGCACGCCGCTGGAGGCGGTCGGCGCGCTCATGCCGCCAAGGGCGGCGAGGATGGCGGCGGCATGCGGGTCTTTCGGGTCGGTCATGCCGGCCCACAGGTACACGCGAATGGCGTCGTAGCTGCCGAGGTCGCCGCTGGTGGCGTCACGGGTGAACACGCCGGTCTTGTCGGAGGTCGCGCGGTAGCCGACCCAGTCGGCGGCAAAGCCGTTGGCGCCGCCTTCGCGCAGCAGCTTCACGCTGCTTTGCAGCACCTGTGCCCAGGGCCCTTTGGGGTCGGCCTTGGCCAGTCGGCGCAGCACCGGCAGCGGCACGTAGCTGGGGTTCAGGCGCCACAAATGGTCGGGCTGGGCGAAGCCCACCGGGCCGGGCAGCAGGGTCGCGCCCAGGCCCGGCAGTTCGGCGACTTCGCGCGCCTTGACCTGGCCCAGCAGGGCCAAGGCGTCGGCGCGGTAGGCGGGCACTTTCCACAGGCGGTCGGCTTCGAGCAAGGCGTAGGCGAACCACAGGTCGGCGTCGGAGGCAGCGTTGGCGTCCCGCACCTGCCACTGGCCATCAGCGCCCTGGCCCCAGAGCCAGCCGGGCAGCATCTTGCCGGGGTCGTTGCCGGCCAGGTTCTCGCGGCTCCAGCGCCAGATGCGCTCGAAACGCGCGCGGTCATTGCCCACCAGGGCGAAGAACAGCGCGTAGGACTGCCCCTCGGAGGTGCTGTGGTTGGGCTTGAGGCTCGACTCCAGCACCCGCCCGTCCTCCTGCACCCAGCGCTGGGCGAAGGTCTGCCACAGCGCCCACGGCGCCTCGCAGGCCGCCTGCACGGGCAACCCGGTGAGCAGCAGCAAGGCCAGCAGGGCGCGGGACAGGAGGCGGGTCATGGCTCAGTCCTTCAACCGATCGCGGGCACGGGCACGCAGGCTGAGGAACAGCAGCAGGCTGGCCAGGGCCACGCCGGCGGCGGTCAGCAACACGGTGCCGCCCAAGTGGCGCGACATCCACCACTGCAGGTAGCGCACCCAGCCCAGGTCGCCGATGTAGTACTGCTCCTCGGCCACCAGCGAGGTGACACGGGTACCGTTGACCACCGCCAGGCTGCCCTGGATCGAGCCCTGGTCTTCCAGGGTGGCGCCCAGGGCGGTGGTGACCTCGGCCAGCCCCTGCGGGCTGCCGGCGGCCAGCACCACCACGCTGCGGCCGCTGTCCAGCGGCGACTCGAAGCCGGTGAGGTAGTTGCTCACCGCACCGGTCTCCAGGGCCAGGCTGCTGCGCGAAGGACGCTGGTCGACGCGGTCGTCGCCGCTGACCCAGTCACGCACGCGGTACACCAGGTCCGACAGCTCGAACTGCGAATTGCCGCTCAGGCTCACCGGCAGGTGGCTTTCCCAGCGTTGCAGCAGCGGCTGGTTGGCGCCGGAGGCGATCACCAGCAGGTCCTTGCCACGCAGGGCGGCGTCGTCGCCCGCAGCGACCACGCGCACGCCGGTGGCGGGCAGGCCTGTGGAGTCGCCAAAGCGGCCGAGCACGTCGAGCAGCGCGGAGACTTCTTCGGCGCCATAGCCGTCGGGCATCACCACGGCGGTTTCGGACAGGTCGGCCAGGCGCGTGAAGGGGAAGCCGCTGTCACGGAACACGCCCAGGTTGGGCATGGCGATGAAGTGGCGGTAGTCGCTGAGGTCGAGGGTCGAATCCGGCTCGATGGCACCGCGCATGTTGTCGATGATGATGTCGCGGCATTCGCCCTGCTTGATGTAGTCGTACATGAAGCGCAGCTGCAAGGCCGATTGCAGCGGGAAGCTGGCCAGTGGCACGGTGATCTGGGCCTCGCGCAGCAGGCTTTCGTCCTGCTTGAGGCGGGCGATCAGCGACTGGTCGCCCTTGAGCGCTTCCTGCGACGGCAGCGGCAGCGACTTGATGAAGCGGCCGCTGATGCTGACCAGCAGCGACGAGTTGGTCGACACCGGCTGCGGCGTGTAGCGGTACTTGAGGTTCAGCGGCACGCCCTTCTCACGCCAGGTGAAGAGGTCCGGCGGCAGACGCATGGGCAGGCTGATGGTGCCTGGGTCATAGCCGGAGACGCTCAGGCGCTTGGCCTCGAGCAACTCACCGAGCTTGACCGGGCGATCGCTCGGCAGCCAGTTCGGCGCGTCATAGGGCTTTCGCGGGCGTAGCTGGGTAACGCCGTTGATGCTGGCCTGCTCGCCTTTCATCACTTGGCTGCCGCTGACCAGCGCGAGCGCCGCCTGCTTGAGTTGTTGGGCATCGGCGCCCGCGATCAGCAGCAGCTTGCCATTGGGGTCGTTGGGGTTGGTGACGATGCGCAGCGTCGGCTTGTTGCTCGCTTGCGCACCCAGGCCCGCCGGGGCTTGCTGGCCGCTGATCAACACGATGGCGTTGCCCTGCGCCGGCAGTTGGCCCAGCAGCACCGGGAAGCGCGCGCCCCGGTAGCTGGCCAGGCCGCCGAACCACGAGGCCACCGCGCCCGCGGCTTCGAGGTCGCTGGTGCCCGGGGTGTCGGCGAACACGAACGGCAGCTCCAGCACGCGCGCGTCGCGACGGTCGAAGAACGGCGTGGGCAGCAGCGCCAGGTCGTTGGGCAGTTGCAGCGGCGTCAGTTGCAGGTCGAGCTGGCTGGCGTTGCTGACCTTGGCCCACAGGCTGGAATGCTGCGGGTCTTCGCACTGCATGGTGTAGTGGCCGATCAACTGCAGGGTCAGGCGGTTGAAGTCGGTGATCAGGTAAGGCGGGATCTCCACCACCTGCTTCTGCGGGGCGCCCGCGGCTTCCTTGGGCAGCGGGATGCTCGCGGCGACCTGGTCGTTGATCAGCACGTTGAGTTGCGACATGTCGGGGATCAACGCAGGCGAGTAGCTGTACTCCAGGTTCAGCTTGGCGCCGGTCACCACGCGGTCGGTGCGCACGTCGAAGTTGACGCTGTCGCTGCCCTCGATGCCGCGCAGGTTCAGGGTGTAGCTCGCGCCCAGTTGCTTGAGCGTGGCGCTTTGACCGGCCACGCCGCCTTCCGGCGCCTGCTCTTGGGCGTGCGTCGGCGAAGCGGCAAGCAGCAGCAGGGACAGCGGCACGGCGAAGACGCGCAGGAAGGTCGGGGTCATGGAGTCCTCTGGGGTTCGGTGCCAGGCGAGGCGGCAGCCGGGCGCACACGCTGCGCCGCGACCACCACACTTGCCCGAGCGAGCTGGCGCACTCCGCGCCAGCCGATGCGTGAGACTTCCGCCAAGGCCGACAGCGGCGTGTCGGCGCCCTGCCCCCAGGCGTTGGCCCAGGTGTCGGCGCGCGCGAAGGTCAGGCGGGTAAGTTCGAATTGTTGGTGCAGGTCCAGCTCGAGGAAGGTCAGGCCGAGCACGGTGCCACGGCTGAACACCACCTGGGCGGGCAGCACGCATTCCTGTTCGTCGAGGAACAGCGAGATCTGCACCCGCTCGCCCTTGGCGACCACCGCGCCCTCGGGCAAGGTCAGGCCGACGCCGCGCTGGGAGAAGTCGTTGGTGGTGCAGGCGACGGTCTTGCCGTCGGCCAGGCTGACGGTGGCCGGCAGCTTGGCGTACACGCGCGGCTCGGCGCGGATCTGTCGGGTTTCACTGGCCACCGCCACGGCAGCGGCGCTGATGATGATGTTGTACACCGTCCAGCCGAGGTTGATCAGGATGGTGGTGCCGCTGACGTCAGGGTTGAAGCCGAGCTTGTACAGGCCAATGGCGGCGCCCGCGAGGTTGAGCAGCAGCACAGCGATGTAGGGGCGTGCCAGCTTCCAGTCGAAGTAGCCTTCTTCGATCATGCCGCCCTTGGCGGTCACGTTGAAGCCGCCGGACTTGGGGTTGATCATCGCCAGCATCACCGGGCGCATGATGTACCAAGCCAGCACGGTCTCGTAGACCTCGTTCCAGAACGAGTGGCGGAAGCGCCCCTGGATGGTCGAGTTGGTCACGCTGGCGATCATGATGTGCGGCAGCGCGTAAGCCATGATCAGCAGGGCCGGCGCCTGGAACACCTGGGCCTCGAACACCAGGTAGGCCAGTGGCGCGGTGAGGAACACCAGGCGCGGCAGGCCATAGAAGAAGTGCAGCATGGCGTTGAGGTAGCACAGCCGTTGGCCGAGGGCCAGGCCCTTGCCCAGCAGCGGGTTGTCGGTGCGGAAGATCTGCGCCATGCCCCGCGCCCAGCGAATGCGCTGGCCGATGTGGCCCGACAGGCTTTCGGTGGCCAGGCCCGCGGCCTGGGGCAGCGGCAGGTAGGCGGTGTTGTAGCCACGGCGGTTGAGCTTGAGCGCCGTGTGGGCATCTTCGGTCACGGTCTCGACGGCGATGCCGCCGACTTCCTCCAGCGGGCCGCGCTTGATCACCGCGCACGAGCCGCAGAAGAAGGTGGCGTTCCACAGGTCGTTGCCGTCCTGGATCAGGCCGTAGAACAACTCGCCCTCGTTGGGCACGGCGCGGAAGGTCTCGAGGTTCTTCTCGAACGGGTCGGGCGAGAAGAAGAAGTGCGGGGTTTGCAGCAGCGACAGCTTCGGGTCCTTGAGGAACCAGCCCATGCACACCTGGAGGAACGAGCGGGTGGGCACGTGGTCGGCGTCGAAGATGGCGATGTAGTCGCCGCTGGTCTGGCGCAGGGCGTTGTTGAGGTTGCCGGCCTTGGCGTGCTTGTTGTCGTTACGGGTGATGTAGCCCACCCCGGCGGTGGCGCAGAAGTCACGGAACTCCTCACGACGGCCGTCGTCGAGGACATAGACGTTGAGCTTTTCGTGCGGCCAGTCGATCGCCAGCGCCGCCAGGGTGGTGCGGCGGATGATTTCCAGCGGTTCGTTGTAGGTGGGGATGTACACGTCCACCGACGGCCACAGCGTGGCGTCGGGCGGCAGCGGGTGCGGCTTGCGTTGCAGTGGCCAGGCGGTCTGCATGTAGCCAAGCAACAGCACCAGCAGGGCATACAGCTCGGCAGCCACCAGGCCGTAGCCGAAGAACATGTCCAGCGGGCTCTCGAAGCCCAGCGACGAGGTCAAACGCCAATACAGGTAGCGCAGCGAGGCGATCGACGACATCACGATCATCGCCAGCACGGCCAGGCGGTGGGCGCGTTTGCGCAGCACCAGGGTGGCGCCCATGCAGACGACGCTGAACAGCAGTTGGTCTTCGAGCTCGAACGGCACGATGACCACCACCATCAGCATCGTCAGGGCCAGCAGCCCCAGCAGCAGGCTCCAGCCCTTGTGCGCACGCACGCCCTCACCTGCCTTGCGCAGGCCCGCAAGACGCACGGGTTACTGCTCGTCGACTGCGAGGGTCGCCAGACGCTCGGTCAGCGCCTGGGCGCATTCGAGGATGTCTTGGCAGCCGCGTCCGTTCGGGTCGTAGCCCAGAACATTGCGGTTGTAGGCCAGGGCTTCGCTGATCGACTGGTCGCGGTGCACCACGCCGATCATCTTCGGGCCGAGCAGGCCACGCAGGATCTGGGTGATGTCCTTGTTCAACTGACGCGAATAGTCGACCTGGTTGATCAGGTACGAGGCACCGACGAAATCCTTGCGCCCGGCGGTGTAGGTCTCGACCAGCGCCTCGATCTGCGGCAACGAGGTGTAGGACGCCGCGTCGGCCAGGCTGACCACCAGAGCCAGGTTGGCCACTGCCAGCGCCTGGCGCAGGTAGGCCGAGGGGCCGGGCGGGGTGTCGATCACCACGACCGCACCCTCGTTGATCTGCAAGGCCTCGAGCTGGCGCGCCAGCCACAGCGGGTCGTTGCGCAAGGTGCGCTCGAAGCCCAGGCGGCTGTCTTCATCGACCTGGCCGTAGGGCAGCACGTACACGCCGTCGCTGCTGGCCATGCCGATGACCTGCCAGTCGTCGCCCTGGTGGGCGACCCCGCGCTCGGCATCCACCGGCTGTTCGTCGGCAGGCAGGAAGTGATGGTAAAGCGCGTTCTGCGGGTCGAGGTCGATGGCGATCACCGGGTGCCCGGCCTTGCGCAGCGCAGTGGCGAGGTTGGCGGCCATGGTGGTCTTGCCGACGCCGCCCTTGGCGGAAACGACAGTGATGACGCGCAGGTGCGAGAGGTCGGGCCGCGCTTGCGGCTGAGGGGCTTCTTCGCGCACCGGCTCGGGGGTTTCAGGCTGAGCGAGCTTGGCCAACAGGTTGCGCAGGCCAGCCGGCGACCAATCGGAGGTCGAGGCTTCGGGGGCCTTGGACGCGGCGACGCTTTCCTGCGCCACAACGGGCTCAGGCTCGGGCTCGGGGGCCAGCATGCTGACCTGCGGCTCTACCGCCGCAGGGCCGGAAAACAGGGGCCAACGCTGCACCGAACCACGGCCAGAGTCGTCTTTCCTGAATTCCTGGTACTGCTCCGGATGACCGCCAAACTGCTTGAACAAACTACGGATATCGTTCGAGGCACTCATATTCTAAGCACTGTAGGTTAGTCAAAGTTCAGGCGTTTTTGGGCGGAGAAAAGCGTCAATATTCCATCATTTTGTAGAGTGCCATCCAGACACGTCAATTTTACAACGCTCTTGACGAGCGATGTCAAGGTGACATATCCAAACTCGTGATCGATGACAATGGACTCTACAAAGGACATTTCTCTGCCAGGCGCATCCCTTCGAGCATTCCCTGCGCGCAACGATGTATCGGCCAATCGCTGATTAACCTTTACGGTTTCATAACGATGATGGCGGGTAACACTGGTCAAATTTTAGGCAAAAAACGGGCCATAGGGAACGGCCGCCCGGCGGGAGGGAGGGCTCAGGATGTGTGTTGAGGGTGCCGGACTGTCGCGGGGCAAACCCGCGATTAGGGCCCTAAGGGACGAAACCAGCCCTCAACGCTCGCGCAGTGCCTCCGAGCGCGCCTTGAAGATCGGCTTGAGCAGGTAGCTCATGATGGTTTTCTTGCCGGTGAGGATATCCACCGTCGCCACCATGCCCGGAATGATCAGCAGCGGCTTCTCGTCGGTACCCAGGTGGCTCTTTTCCGTGCGCAGCTTGATCAGGTAGTAGGTGGTCTTCTTGTCCTCGTCGGTGACGGTGTCGGCGCCGATCTGCTCCAGCTTGGCCTTGAGCCCGCCATAGATGGTGTAGTCGTAGGCGGTGAACTTCACCGTGGCCTCCTGCCCTGGGTGCAGGAAGGCAATGTCCTTGGGCAGGATCTTCGCCTCGATCACCAGGGTGTCGTCCAGCGGCACGATCTCGATGATGTCGCTGCCCGGCTGGATCACCCCGCCGATGGTATTGACCAGCAACTGCTTGACGATGCCCCGCACCGGCGAGGTGACCAGGGTGCGGTTGACCCGGTCGTCCAGCGCTTTGCTGGTGGCGGTGGCCTTGCTCAGCTCGGTACGCGCCTCGTTGAGCTGGGTCAGCGCCTCGCTGCGGAACTTGCCGCGGGTTTCCTCGACCTTGCTCTGGATTTCCTTGATCGCCGCCTCGGCACGGGGAATGGCCAGGGCGGTGGCGTCCATCTGGCCACGGTTCTCCACCTCGGCACGGCGCAGGCGCAGGATTTCCACCTGGGAAATCGCGCCCTTGCCCACCAGCGGCTCGGACATGGCGATCTCCTGGCGGAGCAACTGCAGACTGTTGGCGTACTGGGCGCGCTTGGCGTTGAACTCGCGCAGCTCCTGCTGGCGCTGCACCAGTTGCTGCTCCAGGCCACCGATCTCATCCTGCAGTTGCTGGCGCCGGCTCAGGTACAGCGACTCTTCGCTGGCCGCCTGGCTGGGCGCGGCCTTGCGCAGCGCTTCGTCGATCGTCAATGGGCGCCCCTCGACCTCAGCGCTCAGGCGCTCGACGCGCAGGGCCATGGCCAGGCGCTCGGCCTCGGTTTCACCGACGTTGGAGGCGAAGCGCGTTTCGTCCAGGCGCAGCAGCGGCTGGCCGACTTCAACGATCTCCCCTTCCTTGGCGAAGATCTGCGCGACGATGCCGCCCTCGAGGTTCTGGATCTTCTGCACTTTGGACGACGGGATGGCCTTGCCCTCGCCGCGGGTGACCTCGTCGATGGGCGCGACGCTGGCCCAGACGATCAGAAACAGGAAGAACGCGATGACGCCCCAGATGGTCAGACGCACGATGCGCGGGGCATCCTCGATCAGCGCCTTGTTGACCTCCGGCAACGGCTGCCCGCTGAGCGATTCGGAGCCCTTGAAGTAGCGGCGCAGGTTGTCCTTGAAGCGGCCCACATCAAGCTTATGCAACACTGATCTGCCCCTTCTTCAGCGCTTCCATGACGGCGGCCTTCGGGCCATCCGCGACGATCTGCCCACGGTCGATGACGATCAGCCGGTCGACCAGCGACAGCAGCGAGGCGCGGTGGGTGACCAGCAGCACGGTCTTGTTTTCGATGATCGCCTGCAAGCGCTGCTTCAAGCGCTCCTCGCCGGTGTTGTCCATGGCGCTGGTGGGCTCGTCGAGCAGCAGGATCTGCGGGTTGAGCAACAGCGCGCGGCCCAGCGCGACGTTCTGCCGCTGCCCGCCGGAGAGGTTCTGCCCACGCTCGCCGACCTGCAGCTCGTAGCCGTCCGGGTGCAGCCGGGCGAATTCGTGCACACCGGCCAGCTCGGCGGCTTGGAGGATCATCTCGTCCTCGATGTAGCGCGCGCCGCTGACCAGGTTGTCGCGCAGGGTGCCGGCCAACAGCTGGATGTCCTGGGGCACGTAGCCGATGTTGTGGCGCAGCTCGCTGACGTCGATCTGGCGGATGTCCACGCCATCGACCAGCAACGAGCCGCCATCGGCCTCGTACAGGCCGACGATCAGCTTGGCCAGCGAGCTCTTGCCGGAGCCGCTGCGGCCGATGATGCCAACCTTCTCACCCGGCTTGATGCTCAGGTTGATGCCCCTGAGGGCGAGGTTCTGCTGGTTCGGGTAGGTGAAGTCGACGCTGCGGAACTCGACCGCACCCTGCAGCACCTGGCGGCTGAGCGGACGCTCCTCGAAGTTGCGCTCCTGGGGCAGCTCCATCATCTGGTCGGTGGCGGTCATGGTCACCTTGGCCTGCTGGTAGCGCGCCAGCAGCCCGTTGAGCTGGCCGAGCGGGCCGAGGGCGCGGCCACTGAGCATGTAGCAGGCCACCAACCCGCCCATGCTCAGATTGCCATCGATGATCAGGTACACGCCGACGCAGATCATCGCCACCCCGGCCAGTTGCTGGATCAGCAGGGTGATGTTCATGGCCAGGCCCGACAGCACCTTGACCCGCAGTTCCAGGCGGCTGAGGGTGCCGAGGGTCTGCTCCCACATGTACTGGCGCTCGCTCTCGGCATTGTTGACCTTGACCGCGTCGAGGCCGGCGAGGGTCTCGATCAGGCTCGACTGGCGCTCGGAGGCCAGCGCCATGGTGCGCTCCATGGTCGACATCAGCGGCTTTTGCAGCGCGTAGCCGATGCCCAGGGCCAGGGGGAAGGCGATGATCGGGATCCACACCAGGTGGCCGCCGATGATGGCGATGACCATGAGGATCAACAGGGTGAAAGGCAGGTCGATCAGGCTGGTGAGGGTCAGCGAGGCGAGGAAGTCGCGCAGCCCCTGGAACTCGTGGATGTTCTGGGCAAAGCTGCCGACCCGTGCCGGGCGGTATTTCATCGACATGCCGACGATACGTTCGAACAGCGTCGCCGAGATGATCAGGTCGGTCTTCTTGCCCGCCAGGTCCAGGCACAGGCTGCGCAGGCTCTTGAGGATCAGGTCGAAGGCATAGGCGCCGGCGATGCCCACGGCGAGCACCCAGAGGGTGGCGGTGGCCTGGTTGGGCACCACGCGGTCGTACACGTTCATCACGAACAGCGGCGCGGCCAGGGCGATCAGGTTGATCACCAGGCTGGCGGCGATGGCATCGATGTACAGCCATTTGCTGCGCATCAGGGTGTCGCGGAACCAGGAGCGCGCGCGCGGGATGAGGTTGCCGTGGTTGACGTCGAACTTGTGCTGCGGCTGGGCGAAGAACACCTTGCCGCTGTAGTCGCTGAGCAGCGACTCGCGGCTGACCATCACCTCGCCACCATCGCTCTCGCTGAGCAGCAGGCGCGCGGTGTCGGCGTTTTCCCAGCCCAGCAGCACGGCGCTGCGGCCTTCCTTGAGCAGCAGCATGGCCGGCATGGCGATGCTCGGGATCTGCTCCAGTCGGCGCTGCAACAGGCGCCCTTGCAGGCCGGCGCGGGCGGCGGCGCGCGGCAACAGCTCGGGGCTCAGGCGCTGGGCCGGCAAAGGCAGGCCGGTGGTGAGCATGGCCCGGCTGGCGGGCTTCTGGTGCAGGACGCACAGGGTCAGCAGGCTGTCCAGCAAAGGATCGTCATGCTGACTGCGGGGGTCGTGACTGAGTTGAACTCGACTGACTTCAGATTCCACGCGGCGCTCTCTTCATCCTTGCAGTAGATGGACGGGTGAGCGCGCCCTTTACCGGGTAGGCGCCACCTGCTGGCCGGCCTTGAGGGGCAATGCTTTGGCAATAAGCCATCACCCATCGTTACGACGCTCAGGGCGCCATGGCCGTGTCACTTCACTACCGAGCAAACTTGGACTTGCTCTTGTTTCTCAACCAGACGACAGCGAGGGCGGAAGGTTTCATGCTCTTTCGCACACTCGTTGAGGAGCAGGCTATAACAAAGTGCCATCAGTCGGCTGTTATTTCCCTTGCAACACCTGCCAAGACTAAACCTTCGCCGTGCCGATGCAAGGCGTTGTTGCGAATTCCACCCAGCCGCCATGCTTGAGCCGTCGCCCAAGATGTCACGGGTAATTGCCGTGATATTACCGTGGCATCTTTCAGGGAATCATTCATATATAGCCCTGACTAATACGAAAGTAAGAATTGGCAACTGCGTAACTCCCGATGTGACATTGGGTGAGGTGCGTCCCGGTGATTCGTGACGCACACCAGCCAAAGTCGGCGGAGACGGGCGGCCAACACTTGCAAGTTGGCATTCCAACTGACTTCGAACACTCCACCTGCACGGCCAATCACCGCGGCGGGAGCACGGAAGCAATCGATCGGGTTTACCGGAGATCCTCATGAGCACTGTCGTAGCCATCGTCAAAAGCGTTGTTGGCCAGGTCATCGCCCTATCGCCGGAGGGGATCCGGCGGGTACTCATCGAAGGGGATCGGCTGTTCGCCGGTGAACAGGTGCTGACCGGGGCGGGGGGTGCGGTCACCCTGGAACTGGCCGACGGGCGTCTGCTCGACCTGGGGCGCGACACCCAGTGGAGCGCCGATGCGCCCGAAAGCAGCGCCGACCTGAACCAGGCGACCGCCCAGGCCGCGCCATCGGTGCAGGAGCTGCAACAGGCGATCGCCGCCGGCGCCGACCCGACCACCACCCTGGAGGCCCCAGCCGCTGGCCTGGCCGCTGCAGGTGGCGGCAACGCCGGTGGTGGTCACAGTTTCGTGCTGCTGGAGGAAACCGCTGGCCGTGTCGACCCGACCGTGGGCTTCCCGACCGACCCACTGAGCTTCGCCATCAGCCTGGCCAACCGCGAGGTGGGCGGGCTGGATGCCAGCAACGATGCGAGCGCGAACAACGACGCGGCGCCGGTGAACACTGGTCTGAGCCTGAGCGCGACGCCATCGATAAGCGAAGCGGGCGGGGTGATCGTCTATACCGCGACGCTGGGCCAAGCACCGCTGAGCGACCTCACCATCACCTTGTCCAATGGCGCGGTGATCGTCATTCCCGCCGGACAAACCAGCGGCAGCGTGAATGTCACGATTCCCGCCAATGACACGGTGTACGTGGAGGGTGGGCAGGTCTCCACCACCATCACCGGCACCACCGGCGGCAACGGGCTGATCATCACCCCGAACCCGGCGCCGGCAGTGACGCAGATCACCGACACGGTCGATACCACCACCGCGAGCCTCACCGCGACCCCGAGTGTGACCGAGGGCGGGGTCATCACCTACACCGTGACCCTCACCAACCCCGCGCAGACGCCGGTGACCGTGACCCTGTCGAACGGACAGACCGTTACCGTCGACGCGGGAAAGACGTCCGGCAGCATCGATTTCCAAACGCCGGCGAATGACGTCTACCAAAACGGCAGCAGCGTAACCACGACGATCACGGGGGCAACGGGCGGCAACTTCGAACATCTGGTCACAAACCCGTCGCCCGCAGCCACCCTGATCAGCGACAGCATCGACACCGTTACCGTCAGCATCATCAGCAATGGCGACGTCAGCGAGGCCCAGCAGCCCACCTTCACCGTCGCCGTCAGCCAGAAACTCGACCATGACCTCACCGTCACCCTGAGCAACGGCGACCAGGTCACCATTGCCGCAGGCCAGACGCAGGTCACCTACAGCCTGCCCGCTCAGGGCGACGACGTGTTCAAGGACCCCAGGCAGGTCACCGTCGGGGTGACCGACGCGTCGGTCGAGGGCGAGGCCTTCGAGCATCTGGTCCTGGGCGGCGCGGCCACCGTACAGATCAGCGACACCACCAGCGAGGTGGTTGCCACGCTGAGCGCCGACAAGGCCACGGTCAACGAGGGTGGCCTTGTCACCTACACCATCACGCTGAGCAACGCGCAGGGCCTGCCGGTCACCGGCCACGGCGGCCTGACCTTCACCCTCAGCGACGGCACAACAATCAACGTTCCGGCAGGCAGCGCAACGGGCACCGCCACCATCATCGCCAAGGACGATGTCTACGTTGGCGGCCAGCCGAGCATCGTCAACACGCTGGAGTCGGTCTCCGGCGCGGAAAGCTTCGAGAAGCTGACGCTGGGCAGCAACACCCTCACCACCACCGTCACCGACGAGCCGGGCACCGGTACACCGGGTGCGGGCAACGAGGGCGACAAGGTTTCAGTCAGCATCGTCAGCAACGGCGATGTCACCGAAGCCCAGCAGCCGTCCTTCACCGTCAAGATCAACCAGGCGCTGGACCGCCCACTCACGGTCACCCTGAGCAATGGCGACAAGGTCACCATCGATGCAGGCCAGACACAGGTTGAATACAAGGCGCCCGCCCAGGGCGATGACGTGTTCACGGACGCGGGTTCCCTCACCGTGGGCATCAGCAGCGCCATCGTCGAAGGGAGGTCTTTCGAAAACCTCGAGCTGGGCGGCAGTGCCACGGTGCAGATTGCCGACACCGCCAGCGAGGTGGTCTCCACCCTCACCGCCGACAAGACCACCGTCACCGAAGGCGGCCAAATCACCTATACGGTCACCCTGAGCAACGCCCAGGGCCTGCCGGTCACCGGCCACGGCGGCCTGACCTTCACCCTCAGCGACGGCACAACAATCAACGTTCCGGCAGGCAGCGCCACCGGCACCGCCACCATCATCGCCAAGGACGATGTCTACGTTGGCGGCCAGCCGAGCATCGTCAACACGCTGGAGTCGGTCGTTGGCGGCGACAGCTTCGAGAAGCTGACCCTCGGCAACGATAGCCTGACCACTGCGGTCACCGACGAACCGAGCGGCCAAGGCGATAAGGTCTCGGTGACCATCGTCAGTAACGGTGATGTCAGCGAAGCCCAGCAGCCGTCCTTCACCGTCAAGATCAACCAGGCACTGGACCGCCCACTCACGGTCACCCTGAGCAATGGCGACAAGGTCACCCTCGCCGCCGGCCAGACACAGGTTGAATACAAGGCCCCGGCCCAAGGTGAAGACGTCTTCAAAGACGCCGGCTCGCTCACCATCGGCATCAGCAGCGCCACCGTCGAGGGCAAAGCCTTCGAAAACCTCGAACTGGGCGCCAGCGCGACGGTGCAGATCGCCGATACCACCAGCGAAGTCGTCGCCACCCTTACCACCGACAAAACCACTGTCACCGAGGGCGGCCAGATCACCTACACCGTCACCCTGAGCAATGCCCAGGGCTTGGCGGTCACCGGCCACGGTGGCCTGATCTTCACCCTCAGCGATGGCACCAAGGTCAACGTTCCAGCAGGCAGCACCACCGGCACAGCCACGATCACCGCCAAGGACGATGTCTACGTCGGCGGCCAGCCGGATATCGTCAACAAGCTGGAGTCGGTCACCGGCGCGGATAACTTCGAGAAGCTGACACTCGGCAGCAACCCCCTCACCACCACCGTCACTGACGAGCCGGGCACTGGTACACCGGGTACGGGCAATGAGGGCGACAAGGTTTCGGTGACCATCGTCAGCAACGGCGACGTCACCGAAGCCCAGCAGCCATCCTTCACCGTCAAGATCAACCAGGCGCTGGATCGCCCGCTCACCGTCACCCTGAGCAATGGCGACCAAGTCACCCTCGCCGCCGGCCAGACCCAGGTCGAGTATAAGGCTCCGGCCCAGGGCGAGGACGTCTTCAAAGACGCCGGCTCGCTCACCATCGGCATCAGCAGCGCCACCGTCGAGGGCAAAGCCTTCGAAAACCTCGAACTGGGCGCCAGCGCGACGGTGCAGATCGCCGATACCACCAGCGAAGTCGTCGCCACCCTTACCACCGACAAAACCACTGTCACCGAGGGCGGCCAGATCACCTACACCGTCACCCTGAGCAATGCCCAGGGCTTGGCGGTCACCGGCCACGGTGGCCTGATCTTCACCCTCAGCGATGGCACCAAGGTCAACGTTCCAGCAGGCAGCACCACCGGCACAGCCACGATCACCGCCAAGGACGATGTCTACGTCGGCGGCCAGCCGAATATCGTCAACAAGCTGGAGTCGGTCACCGGCGGCGACAACTTCGAGAAGCTGACGCTGGGCGGCAATACCCTTACCACCACGGTAACCGATGAGCCGAGCGGCCAAGGCGACAACGTGTCGGTCAGCATCGTCAGCAACGGCGATGTCACCGAAGCCCAACAACCGTCCTTCACCGTCAAGATCAACCAGGCGCTCGACCGCCCGCTTACCGTCACGCTGAGCAATGGCGACAAGGTCACCCTCGCCGCGGGCCAAACCCAAGTCGAGTACAAGGCTCCGGCCCAAGGCGAGGACGTCTTCAAGGATGCCGGCTCGCTCACCCTCGGCATCAGCAGCGCCACGGTCGAAGGCAAGACCTTCGAGAACCTGGAACTTGGTGGCGCGGCCACCGTGCAGATCGCCGACACCACCAGCGAAGTCATCGCCACCCTCACCGCCGACAAAACCACCGTCACGGAAGGCGGGCAAGTCACCTATACCGTCACCCTGAGTAACGCCCAGGGCTTGGCGGTCACCGGTCACGGCGGCCTGACCTTCACCCTCAGCGATGGCACCAAGGTCACCGTCCCAGCAGGCAGCGCGACCGGCACGGCCACCATCACCGCCAAGGACGACGTC
>NZ_JARGCS010000057.1 GCF_029193575.1 Pseudomonas entomophila
ACCGGGCTGTGCGCCAGGCTGCGCACCGGACGCGCCAGCTCCACCACCTGCTCGAACGGCAGATCCTGGTTCACCTGCGCCTGCTGCACGCGCTCACGCACCCGCTCGACCAGCTCCGCCACCGTCGGCGCTCCGCCAAGGTCCACGCGCAGTGCCAGCGTGTTGGCAAAGAAGCCGATCAGGCCTTCCACCTCCGGGCGCGTGCGGTTCGCCACCGGCGCCCCGATCACCACCTCGTCCTGCCCGGCCAGCCGGCCCAGCACCGCCGACCACCCTGCCAGCACCATCATGAACACCGTCGCGCCGTAGCGACGCCCGGCCTGCGCCAGCCTCGCCGTCAGCGCCGCGTCCACCACCACCTCGATCGACGCTCCGCTGTAGTCCTGACGCTCCGGCCTTGGCCGGTCCGTCGGCAAGCTCAGCAGACCCGGCGCACCCGCCAACGTCTCGCGCCAGTAGGCGCCCTGCTGCTGCAGCACCTCGCCCTCCAGCCAGCGACGCTGCCATACCGCGTAATCCACGTACTGCACCGGCAACGCCGGCAAGGGCGCGGCAAGGCCGCGTCGCGCCGCGTCGTACAGCGCCGCGAACTCACGGATCAGCACGCCCATCGACCAGCCGTCCGACACGATGTGGTGCATCGTCACCAGCAAGACATGATCGTCCTGCGCCACGCGCAGCAGACGACCACGAATCAGCGGCCCCGTGGACAGATCGAAAGCCGCCGACGCTTCTTCCAACGCCAGACGCTGGGCTTGCGCTTCGCGGTCCGCAGACGCCGAGACGTCGCTCACCGTCAGCGCCAGCCCGCAGTCCGCCGCCGCGATGCGCTGTGCGGCCTCCCCGTCCTGCTCCACAAACGTCGTACGCAGTGCCTCATGCCGTGCCACCACCGCATCCAGCGCAGAACGCAAGGCCGCTTCGTCGAGCGCACCGCGCAGCCTGACACCGACCGGAATGTGATATGCCGCGCCCGCGCCTTCGATATGCTCCAGGAACCACAGACGCTGCTGTGCGAACGACAAGGGCGCCAGCCCGCTGCGTTCGACAGGCTCGATCACCGGCAGCAGGGTTTGCTCGCCGCGCTCGATGACGCGCGCAATATCGCGCAGACGTGGCTGCGCAAACAGCTTCGCCAAGGCCAGTTCCGCACCCAGCTGCTGACGCACGCGCAGCACCATGCGCACCGCTTGCAACGAATGGCCGCCAAGCGCAAAGAAGTCGTCGTCGCGACCGACGCGCTCCACGCCCAGCAGCTCCGACCAGATGCCCGCCAGCGCCGTTTCGAATGGCCCCACCGGTGCCTCATACGCGTGCGCGTCGAATGCATCGGCGCCGGGCGCCGGCAACGCGCCGCGGTCGAGCTTGCCGTTCGGCGTCAGCGGCAGCGCATCCAGCCGAACATAGGCCACTGGCAACATGTATTCCGGCAAATTGGCCTGCAGGATGTCGCGCAACGCGCCTGCCTCGGGAATCGCCTCGCCCGTGAGATAAGCCACCAGACGCGGCTCGCCCGGCATATCCATACGCGCCAGCACCACCGCCTCTCGCACACCCTCAACCTGCGCCAGCTGCGCCTCGATCTCGCCAAGCTCGATGCGGAAACCGCGCAGCTTCACCTGGTGATCGTTACGGCCCAGGTACTCGACCTCTCCACCCGGCAGCCAACGGCCCAGATCCCCCGTTCGGTACATCCGTCCGCCCGCGCGGAACGGGTCCGTCAGGAAACGCTCCGCCGTCAGCTCTTCACGGTTCAGGTAGCCACGCGCCACCCCCACGCCGCCGATGTAGATCTCACCCGCCACACCCATCGGCACGGGCTCGCCATGCGCGTCCAGCACGTAGATGCTCAGGTTGTCGATCGGACGACCAATCGGCACGATGCCCGGATAACGATCCGCCACGCAGTGCCAGGCCGTCACGTCGATCGCCGCCTCCGTCGGGCCGTAGAGATTGTGCAGTTGCGCCTGCGGCAGACGCGCCAGGCAGCGCTGCTGCAACGCGTAGGACAAGGCCTCGCCACTGCACAGCACCAGCCTCAAGCTCGCGCAGCGACTCAGGTCCGCCTCGTCGAGGAACAGTTGCAGCATCGACGGCACGAAATGCAGCATCGTGATGCCCGCTTCCTCGATCAAGCCCGCCAGATACGCCGGATCGCGATGCCCTTGAGGGCGTGCCATCACCAGGCCCGCGCCGGCCAGCAGCGGCAGGAAGAACTCCCAGACCGACACGTCGAAACCGAACGGCGTTTTCTGCAACACCCGGTCCTCGGCCGTCAGGCCATACGTGCGCTGCGCCCACCACAGACGGTTGACCACCCCGCCGTGTTCGTTCATCACCCCCTTCGGCAAGCCCGTCGAACCCGAGGTGTAGATCACGTAGGCCAGGTGATGCGGCTGCACCGCCACGCACGGGTCGTGTGCCGGCTGCGCGCCGATCGCCTCGTCATCCAGATCCAGCACCGGCACGCACGCACCCGACACCGCCTCTCGCGTGTCCGACTGCACCAGCACCACCGCCGGCGCGCAATCCTCCAGCATCCATGCCAGACGCTGCGCCGGATAGCTCGGGTCCAGCGGCACGTAGCCCGCACCCGCCTTCAGGATGCCCAGCAGCCCGATCACCATCCCCGCGCCACGCTCCACGCACAGCGCCACACGGTCATCCGCGCCTACGCCCAGCTCGATCAAGCGGTGCGCCAGTTGGTTGGCTCGCGCGTTTAGCTCGCGATAGCTCAAGCAAACCTCGCCCGCCATCACCGCCAGCGCATCCGGCGTGCGCGCCACCTGGGCTTCCACCAGGCCATGCAGCGTCTGTGTCTCTGGATACGGCCTGTGCGTCGCGTTCAGGCCATGCAGCACATGCTCGCGTTCAGCAGCATCCAGCAGCGCGACCCGGCCGACCGCCGACGACCCGTCGGCGACCATGGCACGCAATATGCGCTCCAGGAAGTCGAGATGCCGGCGTATCGTCTCGCCGTCGAACAGCGCCGTCGCGTACTCCAAGCTGCCTGCGATGCAGCCGTCGACTTCACCAAGGGTGAGGGTCAAATCGAATCTGGCAATGGTCTGCGGCATGTCCATCGTGCGCAGCGTCAGCCCAGGCAAGGTGAATGCGTCCGCGACGCCGTTCTGCCAGGAGAACATCACCTGGAACAGCGGTGTGTGCGATACGCTGCGCACCGGCTTGACGAGTTCGACGACCTGCTCGAACGGCAGATCCTGGTGCTGCTGCACCGCCAGCGTTTCGCGCTTCACGCGCCCCAGCAGTTCAGCGAAGCTCGGATTGCCGCCCAGATCCAGCCTGAGCGCCAGGGTATTGACGAAGAAACCAATGAGCGGCTCCACCTCCACCCGCGTGCGATTGGCCACCGGGGTGCCGATCACCACGTCGTCCTGGCCCGACAGCTTCGCCAGCAAGGCGGCCCATGCCGCCAGCAGCGTCATGTAGGGCGTCGTGCCCTGCTGCAAGCTGAATACCTTGAGTTGCGCGCTCAGTGCCGCGTCGAGCTCGAAGCGCTGGGTTGCCCCGCAATGATCCTGCTGTGCCGGCCGTGGCCGGTCCGTCGGCAGCGTCAGCAAGGCCGGCGCTCCCGCGAGTCGAGACATCCAGAAATCGCGCTGGCGCTGCAGTGCCGCGCCGTCGAGCCTGCGACGCTGCCAGACAGCGTAGTCCGCATACTGGACGGGCAATGCCGGCAACGGGTCAGCTTCATCTTGTACGAACGCGCGATACAGCGCGCTCAACTCGCTCATGAATACCGTCAGCGACCAGGCGTCGGACAGAATGTGATGCATCGTGACCAGCAGCACATGATTCTCGTCGTCCAGAGTGATCAGACGGCCACGAATCATTGGCCCTTGCGCCAGGTCAAACGACGCATCCGCTTCGGCCCGGGCCAGTGCCTCTGCCTCGGCGCGAGCCTGCGGATGCCCGCGCAGGTCGTGTTGTTGCAGTGCAAAGCCCACTTGCGGCGGAGCAATGCGCTGTGCCGGCTGATCGCCCTGCAGGACGAAGCAGGTACGCAGCGCCTCATGACGCGCCACCACGGTATCGAGTGCCCGTGCCAGTGCCTGCGGGTCGAGCCTGCCGCTCAGGTGCAAGCCGAACGGCATGTGGTAGGCCCGGCTCTGCGCATCCATTTGCGCCAGGAACCAGAGCCGCTGCTGTGCGAACGACAAGGGCAGCGGTTCGTCGCGCGATGCGATACCGATCGGCTGCACCTCGTTGCGTGCGGCCGAATCGAGCATCCCGGCGAAATCCGCTAGCGAAGGGTGTTCGAACACGGCCTGCAACTCGAGGTCGACCCCCATCGCCGCACGCAGCCGCGAGATGAGTTGCACAGCCAGCAGGGAATGGCCGCCCAACACAAAGAAATCGTCGTGCCGGCCGACCGACTCCAAGCCCAGCACGTCCTGCCAGATCTTCGCCAGGGCCGTCTCGATATCGCCCTGCGGGGCCTCATAGGCCAGCGTCGCGTACGCCTGCGGCGCGGGCAATGCGCGACGGTCGAGCTTGCCGTTCGACGTCAGCGGCAACCGCTCCATCCACACATAGGCCGCCGGCACCATGTACTCGGGCAGGTGTGCCAGCAGCGCCTCGCGCAGCACCGGCACCTCCACAGCCTGCGCACCCGTCACGTAGGCCACCAGACGCGTCTCGCCCGGTGTATCCATACGCGCCAGCACCACCGCCTCCCGAACACCCTCCACCTGCGCCAACCGCGCCTCGATCTCGCCAAGCTCGATGCGGAAACCACGCAGCTTCACCTGGTGATCGTTACGGCCCAGGTACTCGACCTCTCCACCCGCCAGCCAACGGCCCAGATCCCCCGTGCGGTACATCCGCCCGCCCGCGCGGAACGG
>NZ_JARGCS010000058.1 GCF_029193575.1 Pseudomonas entomophila
AGCTCAGCGTCGAGCACGTAGGTTTGCAGGTTGGCGATCGGTTGGCCGATCGGCACGGCATCGCGGCCTTCGTCGCGGCAGGTCCAGTGGGTGACGTCGATGGCGGCTTCGGTTGGGCCGTAGAGGTTGTACAAGCCCGCGTTCGGCAAGCGAGCCAGGACCTGGTCCTGGGCATCCACCGGCAGCGCTTCACCGCTGCACACGATGCGGCGCAGGCTGGTGCAGGAGGCGACCTGCTCATCGAGCAGGAACATCTGCAGCATCGACGGCACGAAGTGCAGCGTGCTGACCTGGTGCTCGTTGATCAGCTCGACCAGACGGCGTGGGTCGCGGTGGTCGCCAGGACCGGCGACGGCCAGGCGGGCGCCGGTCATCAGCGGCCAGAAGAACTCCCAGACCGAGACGTCGAAGCTGAACGGGGTCTTTTGCAGCACGGTGTCGCCAAGGCCCAGGCCGTAGGCGTGCTGCATCCAGCACAGGCGGTTGGTCAACGCGCGATGACGGTTGCCAGCGCCTTTCGGTTTGCCGGTGGAGCCGGAGGTGTAGATGACGTAGGCCAAATGCTCGGGCGCGACTTCGACGGCGGGGGTTTCTACCGAGAAGCTTTCAAGCGACAGGGTATCCAGCGCCAGCAACGGCAGCCCTTCGGGGCACGGAAGCGTCAGGTGCGATTGGGTCAGCAGCAAGCCGATGCGGCTGTCCTCGATCATGTAGGCCAGGCGATCTTCGGGGTACTCAGGATCCAGCGGCACATAGGCGCCCCCGGCCTTGAGGATCGCCAGCAGGCCGACGACCATTTCCAGGCTGCGCTCGACGGCGATACCGACCAGCACCTCGGGGCCAACGCCCAGCGCGATCAACTGGTGCGCCAGTTGGTTGGCGCGCTGGTTGAGTTCGACGTAGCTCAGTTCCTGCGCGCCAAAGCGCAAGGCCGGGGCATTCGGGGTGGCCAGCACTTGCTGTTCGATCAGGTGATGCACCGGGGTATCGAGCGGGTAATCGGTCACCGCCGTGTCGTTCCACTGCTCGACGATCAGCGCCTGTTCCTCGGCGTCCAGCAACGGCAGCTCCGCCACGTTCGCTTCAGGATTGGCGACGATGCCGTGCAGCAGGTTGATCCAGTGCCGCCCCATGCGCTCGATGCTGGCGCGCTCGAACAGATCGCTCGCGTAGATCAGCACCGCGCTCAGCGCTTGCCCCGAGTCCTGGGTTTCCAGGGTCAGGTCCAGCTGCGCGGTCCCGGCATCCCACGCCAGCGCCTCGACCGAGAGCCCCGGCAAGGCCAGCGCATCCGCCTGACGCACCGCATCCTGGTGGTTGTACATTGCCTGGAACAGCGGGTTGTGGCTCAGGCTGCGCTCCGGCTGCAACGCCTCGACCAGTTGCTCGAACGGCAACTCCTGATGCTGCTGCGCGCCCAGCGCCGCTTCTCGCGCCTGTTGCAGCAGGTCAAGGAAGGCCTGCCGGTCGCTGAACTCGGCCTTGAGCACCTGGGTGTTGACGAAGAAGCCGATCAGCCGCTCGGTTTCCAAACGGTCGCGGTTGGCGATGGGCACGCCGACGCGGATGTCGTTTTGCCCGCTGTAGCGGTGCAGCAGCGCCTGGAACGAGGCCAGCAACAGCATGAACAGGGTCACGTTCTGCGTCTGCGCCAGCTGGCGCAGTTGCTCGCCCAGCTTCGCGTCCAGCGCCAGTGCCACGCGCCCGCCACGGGCGCTCAGGGTGGCTGGGCGCGGGTGGTCGGCGGGCAGCTCCAGCACGCCGCTGGCGGCGCCCAGTCGGGCCTTCCAGTAGGCCAGCTGGCGCTCGCGTTCGCCGGCCTCCATCCACTGGCGCTGCCACAGGGCGTAGTCGGCGTATTGCACGGCCAGCGCCGGCAGCGCGGCGTCCTGGCCGTCGCGGGCGGCGTGGTAGCGGCGCACCAGTTCCTCGACCATCACCTGCATCGACCAGGCGTCGGAGACGATATGGTGCTGCACCAACAGCAGCACGTGTTCGTCCTCGGCCACGCGCAGCAGGTTGACCCGCAGCAGCGGGCCGTGGCGTAGGTCGAACGGGCGCTGCACCTGGGCCTGCACGTAGTCGCGAATGCGCTGTTCCGGCTCGGCGCCAGGCGCCAGGGTGTCGTGCGCGATCACCAGCGGGGCGGGTGCGGCGATATGCTGCACGGCCTGGCCGTCGTGCTCGACGAAGGTGGTGCGCAGGCTTTCATGGCGGGCGACCAGGCCGTCGAAGGCCGTGGCCAGCGCCGCCGTGTCGAGCGGGCCGCGCAGGCGCAGGGCGGCGGGAATGTGGTAGGCGGCGCTGTCGGGCTGCAACTGCCAGAGGAACCACTGGCGCTCCTGGGCGTAGGACAGCGGCAGCGCCTGGTCGCGCGCGGCAGGCAGCAGGGCGGGGCGGTCGTCGCTCTTGGCCTGGCCCAGGGCCTGGCAGAAGGCGGCCAGGGTGCTGTGCTCGAACAGCGTGCGCAGGGCGATGTCGATGTCCAGCTGTTGGCGGATGCGCGAGCGCACCTGGGTGGCCAGCAGGGAGTGGCCGCCCAGTTCGAAGAAGTTGTCATTGAGGCCCACGCGGTCGAGCTTGAGAACCTCTTGCCAGATGGCGGCGATGCGCTGTTCCAGCGCGCTGCGCGGGGCGACGTAGGCTTTCTGCGCGTGGCTGGCGTCGGGCTTGGGCAGCGCCTTGCGCTCCAGCTTGCCGTTGGGGCTCAGCGGCATGCGCTCGATGAACAGCAACTGGGCCGGGACCATGTAGTCCGGCAGGGCTTGGCGCAGCGGTTCGCGGAGGGCTTCGCGCAGGGTTTCTTGCGATTCAGGCTGCCATTCGCTCGGCACCACGTAACCCACCAGGGCGCCATCGATGGCCAGCACCACGGCTTCACGCACGGCGTCCTGCTCCATCAAACGGGCTTCGATCTCGCCCAGCTCGATCCGCAGGCCGCGAATCTTCACCTGGTGGTCGATACGGCCCCGGTACTCGATCACGCCATCGGCGCGCTGGCTGGCCAGGTCGCCGGTGCGGTACAGGCGCTGGCCGCTGCCGAACGGGCTGGTGATGAAGCGCTCGGCGGTCAGCGCCGGGCGGCGGTGGTAGCCCCGGGCGAGGCCTTCGCCGCCCAGGTACAGCTCACCGACCACGCCCGCCGGAACGGGTTGCAGCTCAGCGTCGAGCACATAGGTTTGCAGGTTGGCGATCGGTTGGCCGATCGGCACGGCGTCACGGCCTTCGTCGCGGCAGGTCCAGTGGGTGACGTCGATGGCGGCTTCGGTCGGGCCATACAGGTTGTACAGGCCCGCGTTCGGCAGGCGAGCCAGGACCTGGTCCTGGGCATCCACCGGCAGCGCTTCACCGCTGCACACGATGCGGCGCAGGCTGGTGCAGGACGAGACCTGCTCATCGAGCAGGAACATCTGCAGCATCGACGGCACGAAGTGCAGTGTGCTGACCTGGTGTTCGTTGATCAGCTCGACCAGACGGCGTGGGTCGCGGTGGTCGCCTGGGCCGGCGACGGCCAAACGGGCGCCGGTCATCAGCGGCCAGAAGAACTCCCAGACCGAGACGTCGAAGCTGAACGGGGTCTTTTGCAGCACGGTGTCGCCAAGGCCCAGGCCGTAGGCGTGCTGCATCCAGCACAGGCGGTTGGTCAACGCGCGATGACGGTTGCCAGCGCCTTTCGGTTTGCCGGTGGAGCCGGAGGTGTAGATGACGTAGGCCAAATGCTCGGGCGCGACTTCGACGGCGGGGGTTTCTACCGAGAAGCTTTCGAGCGACAGGGTATCCAGCGCCAGCAACGGCAGCCCTTCGGGGCACGGCAGCGTCAGGTGCGATTGGGTCAGCAGCAAGCCAATGCGGCTGTCCTCGATCATGTAGGCCAGGCGGTCTTCGGGGTATTCAGGGTCGAGCGGCACATAGGCGCCCCCGGCCTTGAGGATCGCCAGCAGGCCGACGACCATTTCCAGGCTGCGCTCGACGGCGATACCGACCAGCACCTCGGGACCAACGCCCAGCGCGATCAACTGGTGCGCCAGTTGGTTGGCGCGCTGGTTGAGTTCGACGTAGCTCAGTTCCTGCGCGCCAAAGCGCAAGGCCGGGGCATTCGGGGTGGCCAGCACTTGCTGTTCGATCAGGTGATGCACCGGGGTATCGAGCGGGTAATCGGTCACCGCCGTGTCGTTCCACTGCTCGACGATCAGCGCCTGTTCCTCGGCGTCCAGCAACGGCAGCTCCGCCACGTTCGCTTCAGGATTGGCGACGATGCCGTGCAGCAGGTTGATCCAGTGCCG
>NZ_JARGCS010000059.1 GCF_029193575.1 Pseudomonas entomophila
TCGACGTGACGGCCTGGCACTGCGTGGCGGATCGTTATCCGGGCATCGTGCCGATTGGTCGTCCGATCGACAACCTGAGCATCTACGTGCTGGATGCGCATGGCGAGCCCGTGCCGATGGGTGTGGCGGGTGAGATCTACATCGGCGGGGTGGGGGTGGCGCGTGGCTACCTGAACCGTGAAGAGCTGACGGCGGAGCGTTTCCTGACGGACCCGTTCCGCGCGGGCGGGCGGATGTACCGCACGGGGGATCTGGGCCGTTGGCTGGCGGGTGGAGAGGTCGAGTACCTGGGCCGTAACGATCACCAGGTGAAGCTGCGTGGTTTCCGCATCGAGCTTGGCGAGATCGAGGCGCGGTTGGCGCAGGTGGAGGGTGTTCGGGAGGCGGTGGTGCTGGCGCGTATGGATACACCGGGCGAGACGCGTCTGGTGGCCTACGTGACGGGTGCGCAGGCTGTGGAGGTGCCGGTGCTGCGCGAGGCGCTGCTGGCACACCTGCCCGAGTACATGGTGCCGGCGGCCTATGTGTGGATGGAGCGGTTGCCGCTGACGTCGAACGGCAAGCTCGACCGTCGGGCATTGCCCGCGCCGCAGGCGCAGGCCTATGCGGCCCAGGCATACGAGGCCCCGCAAGGTGAAGTGGAAACAGCGCTGGCGCGGATCTGGCAGGAAACACTGGGTGCGGAACAGGTGGGCCGGCACGACGACTTCTTCGCGCTGGGCGGCCACTCGATGCTCGCGGTCAACCTTCTCTCGCGCATGGCGCGTGAGGGTTTCCAGTGCGATGTGCAGGCTTTGTTCGCACATCCCACCGTGGCGGGCGTCGCCGCCCTGGCGAACCCGTCGCGGCACTCGGCTGTGCCGCTCAATGGCATCGTCGCTGGTTGCACGCGTATCACGCCGTCCATGCTGACGCTGATCGAACTCGAGCAGCCGGCCATCGACCGGATCACGGCGACAGTGCCCGGCGGTGCGGCCAACGTGGAGGACATCTACCCTCTCGCGCCACTGCAGGACGGCATTCTCTACCACCACATCGCGGCCGAGCGCGGCGACCCGTATCTGCTGAGTGCCATGTTGGCGATGGACAGCCTGCAGCGGGTCGAGGCGTTTGCCGCCGCACTGAACCAAGTCGTGGTGCGTCATGCGGTGCTGCGCACCGCGATCGCGTGGGATGGGCTGGACCAGCCCGTGCAGCTGGTCTGGCGGGATGCACCGCTGACGGTTGAGGTCTTGCAACTGGACCCGGCGCAAGGCGATATCGCCGCCCAGCTGCGCAAGCGTTTCGACCCTCGGCATTTTCGCTTGGATATCCGCCAGGCACCCATGATGCGGCTCATCACGGCCCAGGATGTTCCGGGCGGCCGCTGGGTGACGATGCTGTTGTCGCACCACCTGATCGACGACGCGACGTCGCTGAAACTGATGATCGGCGAGATCGCGGGACACCTCGAAGGGCGCGAGGCCCCGCAGTCGACGCCGATGCCGTATCGCGACTACGTGGCGCGCGCGATTGCGCTCGATCGCAACGATGAACAGAAGGCGTTCTTCCGCGCGATGCTGGCCGATGTCGATGAGCCGACGCTGCCCTTCGGTCTGACCCAGGGCGGTGACATCGAGGAGTCGGTGCAAATGCTCGGCGCGGCGCTCGGCATGCGCCTGCGCACGCTGGCACGGCGTTACGGCGTGAGCGTGGCCAGCCTGCATCATCTTGCCTGGGCACAGGTGGTCGGCAGCTTGAGCGGACGTGAGGACGTGGTGTTCGGCACCGTGCTGCTCGGGCGACTGCAGGGCGGCCAAGGTATCGAGAGTGCGCTCGGCATGTTCATCAACATGCTGCCCTTGCGTGTGCGGATCGGCGATCGCGATATCGCGGCTTGCGTGAAGGCGACGCATGAGCACCTGCTGGCCCTGCTGGTGCATGAGCACATGCCGCTGGCGCAAGCGCAACGTTGCAGCGGCGTGGCTGCGCCCGCGCCACTGTTCGGCGCCTTGCTCAACTATCGTCACGGCGTCGATCCGGCCGCTGCCGGCGAAGCGTCGGACGGCTGGCGAGGCATCGACCTGCTCGCGATGGAGGAGCGCACCAATTATCCGCTGACGCTGGCGGTCGATGATTTCGGTGACGATTTCCGTCTGACCGTACAGGTGGTGGCAGGTGTCGGCGCGCAGCGCATCGGCGAATACATGGCCACCGTGCTGGCCGGGCTGGCGCAAGCACTTGAGCGGGAGGAATCCGGTCGAATGCGGGATCTGCCGGTATTGCCGGCGCAGGAACGCGAGCAGGTATTGCATGCCTGGAATGCGACCGAGGTCGAACAGGGTGACAAGGGGACCTTCCCCGACCTGTTCGCGGCGCAGGTGGCGCAGACGCCGGACGCATGGGCGGTGCAGGCGGGCGAAGCTCGGCTGAGCTATCGCGAGCTGAATGAACAGGCCAACCAACTGGCGCACCGCTTGATCGAGCTGGGCGTGGGCGCGGATGACCGTGTGGCGCTGTGCGTGGAGCGTGGCGTGGGAATGATGGTGGGCCTGCTCGGGATCCTGAAGTCGGGCGCGGGGTATGTGCCACTGGACCCGGCCTACCCGTCGGAGCGACTGGCGTGGATGCTGGAGGACAGCGCGCCGTCGGCGCTGGTGGTGAGCGAGGCCACGCGCGGCGTGGTCGAGGATGTGGGAGTGCAGATCGTCGAGATCGTCGACCTGGACGATGCGGCATGGCGTTCGCAGCCGGTCCATGATCCGCGTGTGACGGTACAGCCGCATCACCTGGCGTATGTGCTCTATACCTCGGGCTCGACCGGCCGGCCCAAGGGCGTGATGGTCGAGCACGGCAACCTGGCGAACCTGCTGCAGGCGATGCGCGGGCTGACCGGGATCGCAGCGGGCGATGGATTGCTGGCGGTGACCACGCTGGGCTTCGACATTGCGGGTCTGGAGTTGTATCTGCCGCTGGTGGTGGGCGCCCGCACGATCGTGCTGGATCGGGAGTCCGCGCGTGACGCGACGCTTCTGGCCCGGGCGCTTGACGACAGTGGTGCGACGCTGATGCAGGCAACGCCGTCGACCTGGCGGATGCTGGTGGAGGGCGGCTGGCCGGGTTCAGCGGGGCTGACGGCGCTGTGCGGCGGCGAGGCGTTGCCGGCGCAATTGGCCGCTCAGTTGCGCGCGCGGGTGGGCACGCTCTGGAACGTCTATGGACCGACGGAGACGACGATCTGGTCATCGGCCCAGCGAGTGGAAGGGGCGGTGAATATCGGTCGTCCGATCGACAACACCCAGTTCTACCTGCTGGATGCGCATGGCGAGCCCGTTCCGATGGGCGTGGCAGGTGAGATCTACATTGGCGGCGCGGGGGTAGCGCGTGGCTACCTGAACCGTGAAGACCTGACGGCGGAGCGTTTCCTGGCGGACCCGTTCCGCGCGGGCGGGCGGATGTACCGCACGGGGGATCTGGGGCGTTGGCTGCCGGAAGGGGAGATCGAATACCTGGGCCGTAACGATCACCAGGTGAAGCTGCGCGGTTTCCGCATCGAGCTTGGCGAGATCGAGGCGCGGCTGGCGCAGGTTGAGGGTGTGCG
>NZ_JARGCS010000006.1 GCF_029193575.1 Pseudomonas entomophila
AACTGAACTGGTTACTCGACGGTTTTGACCTCTGGCGCAATCGCCCGCATCAGGTTTTGACGCCGCGATTCGTCGCCTGATTCGGTATAATCCGCGGCATGATTTCCATGCCCGAAGACCTTCCTGATGACCCGGTACTGCTCAAGCAGATGCTTGCGCAGTTGTTGATGGAGCGCACGGTCGATAAGGGTCAAATAGTTGATCTCCAAGAGCAGATCAAGCTACTGCGCGACCGCCTGTTTAGTCGCAAATCCGAGCAGACCGTTGAGCCCAACACGCCGCAACTCGCGTTGTTCAATGAGGCGGAAAGCGTGTCGATACCTCAGCTCGATGAAGACGAGGAAGTGGTTGCCCCGAGCCCGCGTCGCGGCAAACGCAAACCGCTGTCCGCTGACCTGCCGCGCATTGAAGTCATCCACGAACTGCCCGAACACGAGCTGACCTGTGCCTGCGGTTGCCGCAAACACGTGATCGGTGACGAAACCAGCGAGCAGCTGGATATCGTTCCGATGCAGATTCGCGTGATCAAACACATCCGTAAAGTTTACGGCTGCCGTGGTTGCGAAACCGCTCCGGTCATCGCTGACAAACCCGCTCAGTTGATCGAAAAGAGCATGGCCAGCCCGAGCGTCCTGGCGATGCTGCTGACGACCAAGTATGTCGATGGTTTACCGCTGCACCGTTTCGAAACAGTGCTGAGCCGACACGGTATCGAGATTCCGCGTCAGACCTTGGCGCGTTGGGTGATTCAGTGCGGCGAGCACCTGCAACCGCTGCTGAATCTGATGCGCGACCGGTTGCTGGAAAGCCCGGTCATCCATTGCGATGAAACGCACGTTCAGGTCCTTAAAGAACCGGATCGAGACCCGACCAGTCAATCCTGGATGTGGGTGCAAGCCAGTGGGCCACCGGATCGAAAAGTCGTGCTGTTCGACTACACCTCCAGCCGTGCGCAGGAAGTGCCGCTGCGCTTGTTGGAAAATTATCGCGGCTATGTGATGACGGACGATTACGCCGGCTATAACGCCTTGGCGTTACAGCCGGGTGTCGAACGATTGGCGTGCATGGCGCATGCGTGGCGCAAGTTCGTCGATGCTCAAAAAGTGCAGCCCAAGGGCAAGACAGGGCGTGCCGATATCGCGCTGACAATGATCAACAAGCTGTACGGCATCGAGCGTGAACTGAAGGACGTCAGTGACGAGCAGCGATTTATGGGCCGGCAGGAACAGAGCCTGCCGATCCTGGCGCAGTTGCAAAGCTGGTGGCACAAAACCCAGTCACAGGTGACGCCGCAAAGCGTGCTGGGCAAAGCTGTTAACTATCTGGCCAGCAATTGGAGCCGGCTGGAGCGTTACGTTGAGGCTGGCTTTTTACCTATCGATAACAACCCTGCGGAGCGCGCGATTAAACCGTTTGTTATCGGGCGCAAGGCCTGGTTGTTCAGCGACACGCCCAAGGGCGCCACCGCCAGCGCGCAGATCTACAGCCTGGTCGAGACCGCTAAGATTAACGGGCAGGAGCCCTATACGTGGCTGCGCCACGTACTAGAGCGGCTGCCGCATGCGCAGTCGGTGGCAGATTATGAAGCGCTGTTGCCGTGGAACTGCTCACCGGAAATGCCACACTAACCGTTAACCCCACCTTGCGGTAGGTGGGATTCATGGATCGCTTACGGCGCAGTCGCTGACTGCCGCCTGGTAGTTCAGGGTTAGCCATTGAGCTGCCGGAGCTGGTACCGAACTTGTTCTGCGTCGTAGGTAAAGTCCTCGCGCTCGAAGAATGTCTCTCGCCTGGGTTCGAGGTTCGGTTTGGCGGCACGTACGCGGTAATGGACGCTTCCTCACACGCTTGGAACTGCTGGCCATTCGAGTAGCCCATATCGGCTGTCACGGTCAGCGCTTCCTGCCCTAGTTCAGCCTTGGCGGCTTTCGCCTTTCAAGCTGCTAGCGGTCATCACCCTCTTGCGTCACCCTGCCAGGTGACGCCTTTCTGGGAGGCGATCAAGCAGGCCCCGCAAGAGGTGTTATCTCCGTCACGGGCAGGTGACTTGCCATTGGCCTTCATGCCGTTGCCTGTTGCTTGAATGGTGACAAGACCGTGTATCGGACATTCCAGGGTGTCACCGTGCCCGGCCACGGGAGTGCCGTTCACCGTAAAGCCGGTGGTTGCGGTTTGTACCGTGCCGCCATGGCTGCTGGTGTCGCCAAGAACGATAAATGGCTTGGTCATTTCGGCTCCTGTCGCTGAGTGTCAGGAGCAGGGCTGGAGCCGAGTTCGGATGGCGCTGGGGCTGCCTTTGGCTTGCGCGCAGGCCGTGGCTTTTGCGCTGGGGGGTCCACCTGTGGCAATGGCGGCCAGTCGGCGGCAGTGGAGAGCGGGGGAATAGGTTTTCCGGGCAGGCCTGCTTCGCGGATGATGCGCGGCCAGCGCGGTTCCCAGCACAGCAGCAGTGATATCCAATGCCCCACGGCATGCAGGGCTAGAGCAGGAGAGGCCAGCGCAACCCAGAAAGCGACCTGCCAACGGAGCCCGGCGCGCCAAAGTGGCCGGAAAAAGCTCAAGGAGGCCATGACTGACTGCCAGGGCCATGGCACCTTGCCGAGCAACTTCTTTGGTGCGGGCACTGACTGTGGGCCTTGCTCCATGTAGCGGCGGATGAATTCCCACAGGTTGACGATATCGCTGGTGCCGTCTGCGGTTTTGCCGACGAACATCAGGTGAAGATGGGGTAGGCCAGTGATGGCGGGGTCCCAGAGCAGAACGAGCTGGCGGCCGGCGTTGGTGGATTCGGCTTGCCCTACGACTGAGTCGTGGGTGACCTGCTCCCAGTCCAGGACGGTGATGCCGCCAGCGAACTTGGGGCGGTGCAGGTAGACCTGGCGGGTGACTCGGTTGAACCGGATCAGTAGTCGGCGCTGGACGAAGTTTTCAAGGTTGATGAAGATTCGTACATATCTTAGGGTTACGTAGTAACAGGTGGCGGCTAGAGAAGCTACGATTAGCCCTGCTACGTAATCATCGGTGGTGGCGGGTTTGTTTGACCAGAAGTACTTGCCTGTAAGCCACGATTCATTGAATAAAATAGTAGTGTTAGTGACTAAGTATAAGAAATATGTCGTCATTAGCGTGATGTAAGTGATAATGCCTCGTCGTGACTGCGAGCCTCCAGCGATGATGTCGATGTAGGTCTCATTGAACTCATGCAGTGAGCCGTCGGCGCAAGGGTAGTCACTAGCTCGGTCATGAATTCCAGGTAGGCTTTCCTCGTGCTTGTGTTTTCCTGCTCTGTGGGCGGATAGGTGCTTGTTGAGTTTTTTCTGCCAGTCTTGGCTTTCAAGTTTTGAGGTTTGTGTATGCCAAAGCATCCATTCAAGTAAATACATTTATATTTCCGTCTGTAGTGCCGCATAGAGGCGGCTCATTTCGGTTTCTTGATCTTTAAATGGTTTGAGTAAATCGCCAGTATTCCATTTTTTGAGACTGCTGTGCCAGCACCACTCCTCCATTTCACTGGGTGCTAGAAAGATTGTGGCGAGGCTAAGGCCCACTGTAATTATCGTGCCTATGCCAATTAATCGAAGAAGTACTGGTATGAGTCTGGAGCTTGCAAAGCTTTCTATCGCAAGCACGAAGCCAGATTGGCTGTTTGCACCAACGAGAAACCTTAGTAGTGGCCCGGAATAAGAAATTGATACTAGGGTGGTAAGTCCAGATATTCCTGTTGATACAATAAATCTTGAAAAATAAGCGAGGCCAAGAGTTTTGTTTTTATTTTGAGAGTACTTCACGCTTTCCTCTAAATCGAGTACCGCAAGCATGACCCCTCCCACAGTCGCCAACGACCCACTCACAAGCCGCAACCCCCCCAACGCAATAGCCGCCCCCCGCCCAACGACCCCGCTTGGCGCATACCGTGCCACTACTGACTGAATACTGATCGCCGCCAGTTCGACCCCAGCTGCACTGGTGATCAACAAGGCGGCTGTGTATTCCAGTCTCTCTTTTTCGCCGTCGTCCTTCTTGGAGGCCTTGATCGCGAGCACGACCCCTTCAATCATGGCCATGATGACGCCGCCACGGATCTGGTAGAACTGTCCGCCGCCGCCGTTCTGGAACTCGGCTACCAGTGAGTTGCGCACCCGACCAATATGCGAGTTCACCTGCCCGGCCACGCGGTTGCGGTTGGCTGTTTGCCCTGTCGCCGCCAGGTCTCTCATTCTTAGCGTGGTCGCGGCCCTTCCGAGGTTGGCATGGATGAAACCGAGCATGGGGCCCAATAGATGGCGGTCCACGGCATTGCCGGGCAGTAGCTTGAAGAGATATTGGTGAAAGGATGAGAACAGCGAGAGTGCAAACCTGAGCCGTCGAGGGTCGAACCAGCGGTAAGTGCCTGCCACGGCCGCAGCCTCGACGGCAGCATCGGCCTTGGCGAAAAGATCAGCGACCTTCTCGAACCAACTGCTTGTGGTGTCGAGAACGTTGACCAGGTTCTCTGCCGTCAATCCTTGCGCGCTCGGTGCCTTGGCAAACGCGATGCGGGCCTGTTCCTCGAGCTCGGTTTGGTTGCAGGTCATGGCACGCCACACCAGGTTTCGTTTGGCAATGCCAGTGTCTGTCCACCATGAAGAAAGTTGGGCCGCCCCGCTGCTGCAGCCATTCATGCCGATCACGCACAGCGCGATCTGGGCTGCGAATGCCTGCCCCCAGACTGGCTGCTTGCGGTCATAGAGGTCGAGCGCGTGCTCGAGTAGATCGTTGTCCAGCCAGGCGAGGTGATCCTCCTCGCGCCTGTCCATTTCTTCCTGTGCCTTGCGATCCAGTGCGGAAAAATCGGACTGGATCTTTGTTTTGGCCTTCCAGTCGAGCAAGTCTTCATATTTTTTGAAGGCCTGTGTTTTTTCCGATTCGGCCTGAGTGCGCACGCGTTCGGGATCGTAGCGCGCCTCGTGCTCCTCCATGTTCTCGAAACCGATGCCGAACCGTGCAGTGTTTCGCCTGTGCCCATACCTGGCAGACTCAAGCCTTGCAGCTGCCTTGTCGACGGCCTTCTCGACGTAACCGGCCTGCATGGCGGCTTTCACATCATCCAGCGCCTGCGCAACCACATACTTGCGCTCATTGGTCAGGCCCTGCGCATCGAGTGTTTTCAACCAAGGCAGATTCATTTCGATGGCGTCGTTGCGCCACGCGTTGAGCTCTTGCACGATACCTATGGGGTCGTGGAGCACCAGGGCGACACCCCCGCCGCCCATCAGGCTATCCAGGGCATTCTGGTAACTGGAGCCTATGAACTTGGGCGACTCCCCAGGTGACAGCGCACTGCGAAAAGGCGGAAAGGCTTGCCTCTCCAGCAGAGCCTTGGCGACAGGGTTACGAGTGGCCAGGAACTCCGCCACGGTGCTGTCGACATTCGAGGGGGTGATGGCGTCGTCGAAAAGCCCGCAGCTGTTGGCGAGCGTGCGCAGGTCGAATTTCTGCAAGCGGTCGCGGTAGCGCTTGAGGTCCCGATAGCGGTCAACCATGGCGGGGCTGAGCGGGTCCGGGGTGAACAGCAATCGGGCTTCATCCACGTCTTCCGGGTCGCCGATCTTCAGCGTCCATCCTGCCAGTGCGCGCAGGTTCTCTATCGGCACGCCTGGGTCATAGGGCCAGATGGGCTGCAGCAAGCCGGTGTCGTGGGCTCGGTAGGCGGATTCGCAGACGTAAGGTTTACCACTGCGCTTGAGGAACACATAGACAAAGCCTTCGCGGATGCTGCGTACGGCGTAGTGGCTATGGGCGAGCCTGGGCGTGAGTTTCTTGCCCAGATGAGGAGGTAGGGCGGGCGCCAGTTGCTCGACGATGGCCCGGTCGGTGCCAGACACCACGCCGTAGCGCAACGGCAGGATGGTGAGGGTACGCTGGCAGTCGACGCCAGGGCCGGGGGTGTTCTGGGTGCGAGTAAGGTTGGCGGTGTCGCGGCTTATGTCGAGCCATTCGGACAACGTTTTAATGCTAGTGGACATGACATTTCCCTTATCGTGATCGCTGCGCTGGTTGTTCCTGAAGTGCCAGATACAGCTCTCCTAAACGTCCTGCGCCGGACATGGCGCCTCGCATCGCGTGTTGCCAGTTGCGGTCCGCTTCAAGTGCCGATGGTTTTCGGGCTAGTGCGATGAAGACGTAATCGTGAAGGTCATCGTGCTGCGTCAGACCAGCATTGCGAGCTGTGCTAAGAAGCGCTTCGATTCTCGCCAGGCGAACACCTGGGCATCGGGTGTCGAATAGCGATGGCGAATGCTTTTGTATGGCCTGAAGCATCCGATGAGGCAGAGGATCAGCAATCAAGGCGTGCCAGAGCAGGTCGTCAATCAGCAACGTGGATGGCGCGGGGGCATTGCTCATCGCTTTGCCGGCTATGCGCCCCCAACGTTCTGTTTTGGCGTCCGCCCGAGGTACCCACCAAGAGGCAATGGGCGCCATGAATGCCTCCCGCCAGACCCTATTGGCGTGTTGGTACAGGGTTGGTAGTACGAAGGGATCGAAGTAGCGCAGAAGGAAGTCCTCTCCTTTCGGTCTGTGTGCCACGGTCGCCTGGGCAAGGTGTGTGGCGAGCTGTTCGCCCGGGACAGCACTGACAATCCAACCGATTGGCAAGTAGTCTTGGTCTGCACCGAAGGCTTCCAGTAAGGCCCGATGGCCGGCTGTGGTGGCTTCGTGAGCGGCTACAAGCAAAGCACTGTAGGGAAAGAGCGCTTCCCAGAGTGGGTCTTGTAGTAGGGAGTAGGTCCTCTGTTTAAAGCGCCTCTTTATGCGCTCTCGCTGACTTTCGTCGAGTGCTGCTTGGTCGCAGACTGCGAGGAGATAACGAGGAGCGCGACCTGCATTCAACTCGTTCATCAGGGACTGTTCGAGGTTCTTCATGCCTTCACCAATGCCTGATGTTCCGCTGCGGCTTTGAGCCAGCAACTGACGCAGACAGGGTCGCCGGTATAGGGGGATCCACCCACTGTAACCGCGAGTCCGCCTTGGTCATTCTTCAGGTCGATGGACCCCGCTACCAGATTGACAGCGGCACCGTTGAACTGGAGGCCGCCAGCATCCAGCGTTAGCGTCCCACCCGGGGTATTCCAGCTCATTGATTCAGCGTGGATCTCGTAATGTTTCGTGTGAAGCCGGATAGCTTCACCGGCTTGTACCTGGTGATACGCCTGGACGTTGAGCGTTGAATAGCCGCCGATCTCGATAGTGTGGTTGGCCGCGATCTTGTCGACTCGGGTGTTGCCTATCTCTTCGATGCGGTCTTGGGTGATGGAGATCTGATGGGTGCGTTTAACGACCAGTGTTTTGTCCCGCGCAATTGTGGAGAGGAGATCCTGGCCTACATCCAGGCGGTCGTCGCGGACGATGGTTTCATGTCGGTTGTGGCCTACCTCAAGTACTTCGTCATGCGAAACTTTCTCGCTGCGGTCGTTGCCGACGAAGGTGGTCTCGTTGTGCTTCACAACGTTGTTCTGGTCTTTTTCGGCATGAATGAACACCTCCTGGCGCCCCAGCTCATCCTCGAACCGCAACTCATTGAAACCGTCCCCCTTGTGGGTCTGGCTCTTGATGGTCATGCGCGTCTTGTGCTCGGGCAGGTCGTAGGGCGGCAGCTGGTTACCGCAGTAGGTGCGCCCGGTGATCATCGGCTGGTCGGGGTCGGCATTGACGTACTGGATGATCACGTCCTGGCCGATGCGCGGGATGGCCATCGCCCCCCAGCTGCCGCCGGCCCAGCCCTGGGCGACCCGCACCCAGCAGGAGCTGAACTCGTTGTCGCGGCTTTCCCGGTCCCACGGGAAGCTGACCTTGACCCGGCCCCATGGGTCGCAATAGATCTCTTCGTTTTCCGGGCCGACGACGGTTGCCATGTGCGGGCCGTCGATGCGTGGCTTGGGCGGGGAGGCGGGGCGCCATTCGGCCATGCCGGGCACCAGCAGCGCCTCCTGCGTGTAGTGGGTGCCTTGGTCGGCACCGGCGGCTTCTTCCTGCAGGCTGGTGAACTGGCTGCCGGTGTGGGTCACCGTGGCTACCCGCCAGTGAGTGTTGAGGTCGTCGCGGGGGTGCTCGGCCAGGGTGAAGCTCAGGCCGGGTTGCAGGCGCACGTCGTCGCCCTGTACCTCGGCGATGCGGGCGTCGTGGCGCAGGGCGGTGAGGCGGTTTTCCGTGAAGGGCTTGCCGACGATGTCGCGCTTGTAGCGGCCGGGGTAGTCGAAGCGTTCGTACTCGGTGGACTGGTGATCCACGTCGTAGGCGACGGCGGCGTGCTCCTGGCGGTACGCGGGGTTGGTGAAGGTGTAGTCGCGCTGCACCTGGCGGGCGGTGCGCACCTGCTCGCTGTAGCGAAACCGACGCAGGCACGGCCTGGGTTGGTCGCCGCCGCCGTTGGGGTGGTACAGCACGGTGTTGGGAGGCGTTGCCTGCTCATCCTCGAAGAAGCCTTCGTCCTCATCCTCGTGCTTGATGTCGCCGCGGCTCAGCAGCCCAAGCGACAGTAGCCGATCGGTGATGAGCAGCTTGTGCTGCTTGGCGCTGTGCTCGAAGCGATAGACGAAGCCTTCCTCGGCGGCGAGGCGGGCGATGAAGTCGAGGTCGGTCTCGCCGGCCTGGACGCAGAATTCGCGGACCTGGTGGTCGAAGCTGGTGCCCAGCTCGAACTGGGCGATGCCCTGGCGCTTGAGCATGAGTTCGAGGATCTGCGGCACGGTCTTGTGCTGGAAGATGCGCCAGTTCGAGCGCAAGGCGGCGCGGGCCAGTTGTGGTTCGACCAGGGCGCGGTAGCGGGTGCGGTGAAAGCCGCTGTCGCCCTGGCTGAAGGTGCTGATCAGGCCGTGGACGTAGCGCACCGGGCGTTGGCCGTGCCAGATCGTGAATAGGGCGGGCTGGTCGAGCAGCTTGCCGAAGTCGACGTCGTGCTCGTAGCTGATCAGTTCCAGGTTCAAAGCGAAGGGGGTGCTGATGGCTTCCTCGAGGGTGAACGACACCACTTCGAATTCGGCTTTGCCGACCAGGGGTTTGAAGCTGTAACGCAGGTCAGATTGGCTAGGCATGAGAAATCCTTGTCTGCCGTCTGATGGGATTGAAATGCCCGGGCAGGGCTAGCCTGCCCAGGCACTGCCGTTGTATCAGGCAATCGGCTTGCGCCAGTCGTCCGAGCCTTCGGTCCCCGCAGTGGTGTGGGTCCAGGTGATCTTGCGGTACGACATCGATACCTCGATCAACTGAGTGAAGTTCTCGTTCTCCTTGTCTTGGGCATGCGGCAGGACGGTGTTGATATCGACGATGGTCGCGTCCTCCAGCTTGGTGGTGAAGAAGTGCTCCTGCTTGCCTTCCACCGAGGTGCGGTACCAGTTGACTTCCACGGTCGGCAACATTTCACCGCTCGCCAGGGCCTGGTACATCAGTGGCGTGGCCTTGTTCAGCGAGCTGGTAAAAATGAAGGGTTTGTGGACCCGTTGGCCGGATGGCTGACCGCTCTGGGGGTCGGTGGGCACGGTCACCTGGTGCTTGATTTCCTGCACCAGGATCTCGTCTTCGTGGCCTTCGACAAACACGTTGCCGACCGAATCGGAGGTGAATGCGCCAGCGGTGATGTTGCCTTGGGTCTGGCCTTCGATCTTGATGTAAGCGGGTGTTGGCATTGCAGATTCTCCTGCGTCCATGTGGATAAAACATGCTCACCGTGGGGTGGCATGGCCATCGGGAACGATGGGCTTTCTAACGAGGCTTGCGCCTCGCTAATTCGTTGGGTTCGTTTGGAGGCGTGTGCTGGCTACTGCAGCAATACGCCGTTGAGCGAGCGCAGCACTTCGCTGGTAATCAGGTGCAGCCGATGGCTGTAAACGGCGTAGGTCACCGCCATTAGCGCCGTGCAGATCGCCAGAGGGCTCCACCACGGCCATTGCCGGTTCATGCGGTAGTTGCTGGGCGCTACATGGGTGAGTGGCTCGCAAGCCCGTTCTGGTATAGGGCCGCGCAGCTCTCGGATGACCCTATAGAGTTTGTCGATAAGCGACTGGAGAGCTTCGTCACCCCTGGGAGCGACGCCGTACTTGCCTTTCAGGCCAAGGCACAGGCACAGGTACATGAACTCCAATACATCCTTGTAGCGCTGTGGCTCCTGTAGCATTCGCGAGAGCACAGTGAAGAACTTCTCGCCCCCCCAGGTTTCGTGATGGAAGACACTGAGCAGAGGTTCTTGGCTCCAGCGGGAACTCTTGCCCCAGGGGCGGCTCATCACCGCCTCGTCCACGTGCAGGCAGAGGGCATACGAGTAGGCCAGTAGATGCGCGGGCTCGTAGGTGTGTTGGCGCAGTTCCTCCAGGATGGTGCTGACTTGGTTACGTACCTGCGTGTACACCTCTTCGATGTTGGGCAACTGATCCAGCGTTCGCAGGCGTATCACCAAGCCGAACAACGGCATGGCGGCATCCACCATCGGGTTGCTGTAGCCTCCGCGCAGTCGGAATTCCGGGTCGGCGTTGTAACCTAAAGCCCCTGCCTCGGTTTGCGAGTTCCTGGTAGTGACTTCGCTGAAAGCATCGTTTTTGCTTGCTAGGGCAAGCGAAGTCATTACGTCCATCTGGTCTGTCCCAGATGTAGCCCCTTTAGAGGTTGTCATTTCACTCACTCCTGATCGCCCAGAACTGCAACTCCAGACCTGGGAAGTCACCTGCGATATGGAAGCCGAACCCATTGCTGCCCTTCATGGCAGCCCAGGCTGCGTTTCGTTGGTCCAGTTCGAAGTAGCTGAAGCCCGCATGGAAGGGCAGCTCACGCGGCGCCACCGGCAAGGGCAGCAAAGGAATGCCAGGTAGTTGCAGCGGGACGAGGTCATCGAGCGCTGCCAGCGAAGTGACCTTGGCTTTCTGCAGGAACTGGTGGCGCAGGGTCTCCGGTGGCAGGTTGGCACGCACGGCCAGAATGAATGCCGCCTCGTCGATCAAACGACGGTCGTCCAACGTTGCTGTCATCACGCCGTACTGCAGCGATTCGAGGGGCAGGGATAGGGCACGTGGTTGCAGTACCGTGCTCAGGGCTCGGCGCAGCGTGTCCTCCAGCGGCTTGAACGAGGTCCACAACGCCGTGTGGTGATACGCGGGGTACTCTTGCGGAAGCCGGCTTTCATCCGTGAACGTCACCAGCTCGCCGCAAGCCTGGCTCATGGCAAGGTAGAGCTGTTCGGGGTGTGCGTGTGGCTGGCGGGCCAGATGCTGGAAGCAAGGCCACCAGCGATTCATGGCTTGCAGCAGGTTGAAGTCGCGGATATCGGCGACCCCGGACTGGGCTGATGAGCCGATACGTGCAGCCAGGTTGCGTGCGCGTTCGCGCAGTGTGTTGGTGATCTCATCGAGAAAGCGCTTGAGTGCTGGCACCGCTTGTACGCTCACACTGGTGGGGTAGAACCCCTCGTCCAGTCGCAGCGCGCCGTCGGGGCGTCGTTCCAGGATCCGGGCCAATGCGAGGTGTGTATAGGCGCTGCTGTCCTGCTCCTCACGGCGGAGCTGAAGATTAGGTAACGCCAGGTCGATCTGCACCAAGTCACCGTCGGCGGTGTGGGTGTCCTTGATTTCCAACGCTTGCGCGACGTAACGGAAGTTGGCGGCGTTGTCTGGCCAGCTCACCTCTCGGCCGCCGTCTGTGCGCAGTGGCAGGCAGAGGTAGATTTCGCTGTTCTTCGATACGTCACCACTGACTTCCAGGGGCGGGGGAGGCGGCAGGTCGCCTGGAATGTCGAACACCGTGCCGTCCGGCATGATGCCGCGTGCCCGCGTGATGGCGATCTTGCCGAGGCTCAAGTATTCGTCGTTCAGTTGCAATTCGCTGAAGCCGAAGAAGGCAGCATTAAGGCTGCTCAGGCGTTGGTGGAATGCCGCTTCACTGGCCCTTGCTGCCTGCTGGAAGTGCTGGGGTTTGACGAACAGGCCTTCGGGCCAAAGAACGGGGTTACGCGAGCTCATAGGCGCTCCAAGACTGAAAAAGGGACGGAAGGACAGTGCAAGGGAAGTGCATCAGTTCTCCTCCTTGAGCAGGATCTGCGCGTCATTGACCAGCACGGAAAGCACGATCTGGCGGCCCCGCGGCGCGATGCGAAGCACCTGCTGCCAAGTGGCGTTCTCTTGGCTGCTGTAGTCGGCAATCACCGCGATGAAACGGGTGTCCGCGTGTAGGGGTTCGAAAGGCACGAACTTGAATTGGCCGGGGGACAACAGGTAGTCGTCGTCGCGGATGTAGGTGCTGCGCAGGGCTTTCGCCGGGTTCTGGTCCAGTAGCTGATAGGCGCTGTTGCGCAGCAACGAATCGTCACGCAGTTGCAGGATCTTGATGGCGATGGGCGTGGCGATAGGCTCTGCCGCTACGGGTGCAGGGCCTGGCAGGTCCAGAACCACGGTCGGGTCTTCGTAGCTACCCAGTGTGCTTTCCTCCAGGGTGGAGCGCCCCAAAGCTTCGTCCTCATCGTCCAGCACCACCGCGGGAGGGGCTGGAAACTGCTCCTGCAAGTACGCCAGCAAACCTCCGACCTTTTCGGTCAGCGCGTAGGGGTCGTCGGCGCTGAGGCTCACTGCGTACGGGCTGGGCTCCAGTACATGCTCCTTCTCAACCGGCATATCAAGGCTGTTGGGATTGCCGTTGAGGGTGGCGCTGGCGTTCATGCTGAAAGCCACCTCGGTGGGTTGGTCCTTCAAGGCGCCGACGGGTACGGAGGGGTCCATGATCACCTGGCCCATCTTGCCCAGGAACGTGCAGCCAGGCGTTCCAATAAGCGCCGACAGTAAAGGCAGGGCGAGTAACGTGTGGCGCTTCATGACAGCTCTCCCATGAGGAGATGCTGTAGGGCGTTTTCCTCTTCAGGCTTGGTAGGGAGGCGCCTGTTGAGCGCGGCCAGCGGGTCATGACCTATCCCAGGTGCGAATGCTTCACAGATGTCCGTGGCAGCAGGTGTGTGAGGTGTGTCCATGAAGCTGGGCGCAGCACTCGCCAGCAGCGCGTCGAGCGCCCGCTGATGAGGTGTGAGCAGTGAGTCCAGCGAGTGCTCGCCCGTCCGATCCTGCTGGAAATGAACCTGCAAACGATAAGCACCGACACGCAGTTCATCACCTTCCTGAAGCCGTACCGGGGCATTCTCCCCAAGGGTCTGCGAGCTGTGATTGAGGTAGGTCTGGTTGCAGCGGTCGATGGCGCAGAAACTGCCTTCCATCCAACGTATTTCGCAGTGAACCGGTTGAATGCGCCGATCGCGGTCGAACATCAGCCAATTGGCACCGTGGCTGCCGATGGTGCCGCCATTGCGGTCGAATTGATGCCGCGTGAGGACACCGTGCTGGAGCTCTTCGAGGTTGACGATGTTCAAGGTCAAGGTGTTCATGCGCGCCCCCGGATACGTACGACTGGGCTGCCCAGGCCATGCTTGTCGTCGATGAAACTGGTCCAGCCCAGGTGAGCACCTTGGCTTCGATGAAGGCAGAAGGGAGAAAGGGCGTTCTGCTTCAGGCGCAGCTCCAGGTCGTAGGCCAGGGCATCACGCAAAAGGAAATCGATCAATGCACGCAAGCGGCTGAAATTGATGCCACTGGGAAGCAAGTCACGTAGCTGCGTCTGATCCAGGTCGCCGAGCAGGATGGTGAACTTGCTGCTGCGGGTTCGCGTGCGATCGCCGACCACGAATGTGCTGCCGAGGCAGCCGTTGACCTTGCCCAGGCGCATGGTCTGTTCGGCGTCCGTGGGTACCGAGCGTGTCTCGAACTCCCGGATCTGCACCTGCTTCAAGTCGAAGCAATGAGCGATGATTCCGGCCACCGTACCTGGCGCGCGGCTGCGGCTGGCAATAACGCCGGCGAAACTGAGCAGGCGACTCCACGGCAATGCGGTGTTGCCGCGCAGCTGCCTGTTGTTCAGGCCGATCAGTGCGAACACGTACTGCGAGAACTGGTCGCCAGCACCGGCCTGGAAACGGACGTAGTAGCGGTACTTGCGCCAGATGCGGTGCAGCAGACCGAGCAGGTAGTGGTTGAAAAAGTCGAAGAATGCGGGGCGGGCCCCCAGGCCCTGGGCGTGCTCGTACGCGAGCTGCTCCAGATAATAGGTCGGCAGCGGCGAGTCGGTTCCGTGCAGGCCCAGGAACGTGGTGCAGACGCGGTAGCGAAGTGGCTCGTCGGCGCTGGCCAATGTCGTGAGGCGTTCCGCCTTCAGCACGTCCGAGGAAGGAAAACTCAGCCGCGGATCGCTGGCAAGGCGTACACGCTGGCGTGTAGCTGCGTCCGGCCAACGGGGCTCCAAGTCGTCACCATGCAGGGCGTGCAACCTTTCCAGCAACTGGAAGAAGTTGTGCAGGTGCGCCTCTGCAAGCAGCGTGTCGGCTAGATCAGCGGTTGTCTGCCGGTCAGCAGTGGCCATGTGTAGTGCTCGTTGTTGGTGGTGTTTATCACTTCCAATCGATGGAAGGAATTGATACTGGCGTACAGGGCGAAGAACTGCGAAAGCACGCAGCCGAACAGGTAGAGGTCGCCCTCGCAGAGGAAGGCGTCCTGGTCGAGTTTCAATTGCGTGCGCAGGCCGCGGATGGGCAGCCCCTTGATCAACCAGTCCAGCGGTTCGGTGTGTGCGTCGCTGATCCCGTTCAGGCGTTTGCGTGTGGCGCGCGCTTGCTGAATGTCATGCAAGGCGGCGAAATCGTAGGCCCCGAGCACTGCCCTTAGCGGTTCAGCGGACAATAGCGACAGATAGTTGAGCGATAGGTTGGAGATCAGCGACCACTGCAATTGGCCGTCCAGCACTGGTCGATAGGCGCGGGTAGGGCGGCAGATGTTGCGGTAGGTGGCCAGCGGCGGGGTGACCTCGGTGATCACGCTGATGTCGCCGATACCCAGGGCTTGCGGTAGATCCCGATTGGTGCAGGTCAGATCGATTGAGGCGGTTTCCAGCGTACCGATATAGGCGCTTTCATCGGCACGGACGAAGCCTATGCGGTGAATGACACCATCGCCACGCAGGGACTCTTCGACCTTGCAGCGGTAGTACAGCGCCGTACGGCCTTGGACGTGTTCGATCTCATGGGCGAACGACTCGAAGGCGCGGAAGGTTCGTAGTTGCTCCCCAGGGCTGCCGTCTGACGTCGTGCGTGTGCTGATTACCTGGTCGACGCTGAATATTTCGTAGGCGTGTGGTTTGCGACCGCTGGGGAGCAAGGTGACCAAGCCGGCATGGCCGGACAGGTCGATGGGCTCGGCACCGTGCTTGAACAGGTTGACTGCGGGCGTGCAGAACAGACTGAAGTCGTTTTTCCCGACGCGTATGGAATCGGGCAGTTGGCGGCTGAAGTGGAACTCGATGTGGACGTTGTGGCTCTCTCGGTCCGGCCAGAGCCTGTCCAAGCCCATCAGGTTGAAGAAGTGGAAGCGTTGAGGAAAGACAAAGTACTCCTGTAGGATCCGGTAACCATCGAAGACGTTTTGCGGATAGGGCAGCAAGGCTTCGTCGGCGCTGAAGCCGGGAAACGCAATGCTGCTCGCCGGCAACCGGCGCACTTCGCCATCGATGACCACGCTGATATGCTTTAGGTACTGCGATAGCCAGAGGTAGAGCGTTTGAGCGCAGCGGTCCTCGCCGCTCAGGTGAAACTCCAGGCTCTCGCAGCCCAGAGAATTCAATGGACGCTGAACCAATGATGCGAGGGTCATGCACACGGTCGAGCTATCGAGTGTCTGGGTCGCAGTCACGTCGTCGATTGCGAAGGGGTGCAGCTTTACAGCGGTACAGGTGCGGTATTCGCAGGCGATACCCTCTACCGGTTTGGAAAACAGGCGCGAACCCTTGGGCACGGTGTGTGTCTGGCTAAGCGACTGCTTCAGCGGCGAGAACTGAATGATCGTGGTGCTGGGCAGAGGTCGAAGGTAGTTGGGCCAGAGCAGCTGCAGCATGGCGTGCGTCAGCTCTGGCAGGTCATCTTCGAGCTTGAGCCGTAGCTTGGCGGTGAGGAAGGCAAAACCTTCCAACAACCGCTCTACATCGGGGTCGCTGCTGTCCTTGCCGAGAAACTGCGCAAGTTGCGGATTGTCCTGTGCGAAATCACTACCTAACTCACGCAGGTAGCGAAGCTCTTCGCTGAAACGGTCCTTCAACGACATGGTTATCTCACTCGGGTATAGCGATTGTGGCCATTGACCAGCAGCTCGATCTCGAGCTGTTCGGTGTGGTTCTCGACCTGCACCTGGCAATCCAGGAGGAAGTGCAGCTCCAGCGGAGCGTTGGCATCCGGCACGGCCTTCAACGTGCACACCTGTATTCGTGGCTCGAACCGTTGAATGGTGCGGCGGATGTCGGCGCTGACTTGCTGGAGCAAGTCGCCGCTGCTCAGGTCGTGCCCGTTGAAGTCGCGCAGGCCCAGGTCAGGGCTGCTCTGCGAGCAACCCTGGCGCGTGTTGAGCAACGTTTCGAGGTGGCGTTTGATCACCTCGAAACGTTGCCCTGCCGCAGCATGACGAGAGCGCTCGCGCTGCGTTGTCAGGGGGGCTGTCAGGCGGTCGAAAAGGCTGCTCATTTAGTGTCGAGCCGACCTACCAGGGAGATCTCGAAGTTGGCACCCATGTACTTGAAGTGCGGGCGCACGGCGAGCGAGACCTGGTACCAGCCCGGATCACCGGCCACATCGGAGACCTCCACGGTCGCTGCACGTAATGGCCGACGACTGCGGACATCGGCCGAGGGGTTCTCTTGGTCGGCGACGTACTGCTTGATCCACTTATTGAGTTCGGACTCCAGGTCACGCCGCTCCTTCCAAGTGCCGATCTGCTCGCGCTGTAGCACTTTGATGTAGTGCGCCAGGCGGTTGACGATGAACAGGTAGGGCAGTTGGGTGCCGAGCTTGTAGTTGGTCTGCGCTTGCTGTCCTTCGGGTGTCTTGGGGAAGTTTTTCGGCTTCTGCACCGAGTTGGCGGAAAAGAAAGCGGCGTTGTCGCTGTCCTTGCGCATTGTGAGGGCGATGAAGCCTTCCTCGGCCAACTCGAACTCCTTGCGGTCGGAGATCAGCACCTCGGTCGGAATCTTGGCCTGCAGTTGCCCCAGCGATTCATACAGGTGCACCGGCAGGTCTTCGACGGCGCCACCAGACTGCGGGCCGATGATGTTCGGGCACCAGCGGTAGCGGGCGAAACTGTCGTTGATGCAGCTGGCCAGCAGGAACGCCGAGTTGCCCCACAGGTAGTTCTGGTGCTGACCGTCGACGTTCTCGTCGTAGGTGAAGCTTTCGACGGGTTGCTCCTGATGGTGATAGGCGGACCGGAGCATGAAGCGTGGCCCGACCAGTGCGGTGTGACGGGCATCCTCACTGTCACGGAAGGCGCGCCACTTGGCATGACGTGGACCGGCGAAGATGTCCTTGATCTCCTTCAGATTCGGCAGTTCTTCGAAACTGCTCAGGTTGAAGAACTCGGGTGCCGGTGCCGTGATAAACGGCGCATGCGACATGGCACCCACCGATGCCATATAACTGAGGAGCTTGATGTCGGGCGAGGACGGGCCGAAGTTGTAATTGCCGACCATGGCCGCGACCGGCTCACCACCAAATTGGCCATAACCTGCGGTGTAGACATGCTTGTAAAGCCCGCTGCAGGTGATATCCGCAGCATTTTCGAAGTCGTCGAGCAAGTCCTCTTTGCTGACATGCAGGACTTCGAGCTTGATGTTTTCACGGAAGTCCGTGCGGTCCACCAGAAGTTTCAGGCCGCGCCAGGCCGACTCCAGTTGCTGGAAGTCAGGTTGATGGAGAATGGCGTCCATTTGTTTGCCGAGGATGCGATCCACTTCGGCAATCATTTGGTCGACCCGATGTTTGTTGATCAGTTGATCTGGGTCATTGCTCTTGAGGATCTCCGAAATAAAGGCTGCCACCCCTTGCTTGGCAACTTGATAGCCTTCCTGACTGGGCACCAACATCGTTTCGGCCATGATCTGGTCAAGCAATGTGGCGTTGCCCACGCTCTCTGTCGTGACGTCGGCTGTGAGGGTCGTAGTGTTGCGGGTGGGCATGGGGACGCTCCGTTGTCTTAGTCTTCTTTAGGTGCGTCAAGCACCAGGTCCAGTTCCTGTGCGAGCTGCTTGCGTGCTTGCACGTCGTTGAGCAGGTGCTGCAGTTGCTTGCGGAAGGCGGGAACATTGCCCAGGGGGCCTTTCAGGGCCACCAGCGCCTCGCGGAGTTCCAGCAACTTGTGCAGCTCCGGGACTTGCCGCGCAATCTGGTCGGGACCGAAGTCGTTGATCGATTTGAATTGAAGGCTGATCGCCAGCTCAGCATCTGGCTCGTTGCTGAGCATGGAGGGGACCGCCATGCTCAGCGCGACATCGGCGTCTTGCAGCACGCTATTGAAGCTGTGCTTGTCAACGCGCATGACCTGTCGGTCTTCAAGGACACGGGTGTCATCCAGCCCGAAATCCCCCATCACCAGCATTTTGTGGGGCAGCTCTATTTCTGCCTGCTCATCCCCCGTGGCGGGCACGTACTTGATATTGATGCGTTCTTTGGGCGCAACGGAGCTTGTGCTTTTTGACATTGATTTGTAACTCCCTGTCGTGCGTGGTTGCCAGGTCAAGAGATAGCTCATCTTGAGTTTTTATGTTGTAGGAAATTTCCTAAGTTATGGCTTTATAAGTACTAAAAGTGTTGTTTTGGGTGGTGTTTAATCTTTTAAAACATGCGCGGGTAAGTGCTGGTTGGTCGAGCTTGAAAGTGTAAGAAAATATTTATTTGTATATCGTTGTTTGTGTGTACTAGGCTCTTGCTCGATTTATTTGTTGACTTTCGAGTGATGGGTTTCGATGCGTTGCTGTCGTGGAGATGCATTCGCCATTCACGGTGTATGTATTAATGGAAAAGGTGGATTTCCGGTGATTACCCGCTGTGTATATGGCGCTGGATTGTCGTTGCTGTTGTATTCAGGGCAGGTGTTGGCGAACCCCGCTCGGGATTGCCCTCAGGTCGTGTCGAACCTGGAGCGCCTGGCCTGTTTCGATCAGGCTGCAGGGACACCGGTGCACGTCCCGAGGCAGGCGTGGTCCGCGCCCGAACAGGAGGCGCCTAGCCTGTTGAGCGTGATGGTCAACGAAGCGCGTCGAGCTCCTGACGATTTGACCTTTACGCTCAGTGAGCAGGGCAACAGTGATGCCCAGGGGCAGAAGCGACTGGTGATTTCTGCCCCTGCGATAGCGGCAACTGAGCCGCGCCCGTTCCTTGCCATCAGTTGCATCGAGAACATCTCCCGGTTGCAGTTGCTTATCGGCGAACCCATCGACGTGGGACGAGTGACGGTGCAACTGCGCACGGAGCTCCAGTCAACGGCCGCGCTACCCTGGCAGGTCATGGAGAACGGCCAGGTGCTCGATGCCGGCCGTGGCTTGCCGGCCATCGAGAAGATCAAGGCACTGATCGGCGCGCATCGTATCCATGTCGTGAGTGACGACCCTGTGGTCGATGGTTTGACCTTCGATGCCCAGGGCTTGGACCCGCTGATCGAACAGGCGCGTGCAGCATGCCGTTGGTAGAGCGGGTCTCGGCAGAAGCAGTCGCCCGGTTGCTCGCGCCCATCGATCCGAACGCCCCGGCGGGATTGTTCGATCTCGAGGATGAAACCTACCAGGCGATCGACCAGGAGATGGTCAAGCTCGGAGGTCTGCAAGAGGCTTCCATCGATTGGCTGTACATCGAAGAAGCCTCTCGGCAGTACCTCAGTCGACAGTGCAAACAGCTGCGTATCGTTGGGCACTTGAGTGTTGCCTGGCTACGTGGCGGCAGTTGGGAGCACTGGTGCTTCACGCTGGAGCTCTTGGCCGGGATGATTGAGCGCTATTGGGAGACGGCGCACCCCAAACCAGGCCCCAAAGGCTACCTTGGCAAACGCAAATGGGTCGATGTGATGTTCAAGCGCCTCAGCGATGCGTTACCCAGACTGGACCGCTTCAGTCATACCCCCACCATCGCAGCTGCTGCGCAGCATGCGCTCTCGTGTCTGCAGCAGCAGGTAGAGCCGGCGAGGTTGGACCCGGCGTTGGTGGCTGAGCTGCAACGCCTGCTGCTCAAGCACTCGAAAGAAGCCATGGGGGGGGCGCAGACACCAGCCTGCGAAGCGGCCGTGCCCAAAGTAACCGCAGCGCCATTGGCCGAAGCGTTTCTCTCCAGCAAACCGGTAATGTCCCTGGGTAATGAGCGTGAGACACGACGAGCCGTCCTGAGCATGGCCGAGTTCATTAACCAGCAGGACCTCTATGACCCGACCGGCTATCAACTGCGGCGTTTCGGTATGTGGGCACACATTCAGGCTGCACCCGTGGCCAAGCAGGGGTACCGCACGGAGTTGATGGCCGTTCCGCTGGATATTGCGACAGGGTACGAAGAGGCAATTGCCAGCACCGCCATTGACCCTGCCTTGTTGCTGCGAGTGGAAAAAAGCGTTACGGCCTCGCCCTACTGGATTCGCGGCAGCTTCCTCGCCGCGAACATTGCCACGCGTTTGGCGATGGGGGAGGTTGCCGAAGCGATCCGTGGCGCAACCGCTCGGTTCGTGCAGCGCTTGCCGTCATTGCAGCAACTGTGTTTCAGCGATGGCTCGTCGTTCCTCGACGAGCAGTGCCTAGTCTGGCTCAAAGGGGGCGGGGCGCAACCGGCACAAGAGGCGCACACCCATGAGTTTCGCAGCCTGCGTGAGGGGCTGGCCAGCCAGTTGGAAACCGATGGCATCGAGTCGGTGCTGTTGACCCTACAGGGGTTGCATGCAGATTACCGCTCACCCCGTGAACGCTGTCACTCCACGGTTATCGCCGCCGACCTGCTTGCCACCCGTGGGGTGTCCTGGCTTGCACAGGACCTCTGCGCCAGTGTCGCCCAGACCATGCGCAAGACAACGGCTGATATGTGGGAGCCCGAGACATTTCAGAGGCTTCGGCAGTACGGAGCCACCTCGGTACTGACTGATCAGAACAAAGACTAGGAGCCTTCATGAGCCAATTCCTGAAACTATTGAAGCGCTGGGGTTGGCCCCTGGCGACGCGTATTGGAGGGGCGCTGCCGCTATTGCTTGGACTGGGAGCGTTGTTGCTACTGGCCGCCATCTGGTGGTTGGGCCCGCACTGGACCTGGCGCGAACAGCAGCCACTGGAGAGTGTGGCGTCCCGCGGTGTCGCCAGTCTGGCGCTGGTCATGGTGCCGCTGCTGTGCTGGTTGTGGGTGCTGCGTGCGCGCTTCCAGCGGCTGCAGGCTGAGCGGCGACAGGAAATCGCTGCCGACGCTGACCCATGTTTGCCGCTCATTCAAGCCCAGGAAAACGCGTTGAATAGTGGGCTTTCGCGCTATCTCGACAATGCCGGAGGGCGCAGAGCGCTCTATCAATTGCCTTGGTATCTGGTGCTGGGGGAGGAGGGCGCAGGCAAGAGCAGCTTCATCAACCACTCGAACCAAAGCTTTTCATTGACCCGTATTGCCAACAGCCAGACACGGGCGCGCCAGGTTGACGAGGGTGCTTACCCTGTGGAGTGGTGGATCAGTAACGACGCCGTCATCATCGACCCGCCGGGAGGCCTCATAAGCCAGGATGCTTCGGGCATTGGCACCTCCGACCAAGTTGGTGTTGCAGAGCCCGATGTTCCAGCCGGTATCCAGGCGAGGCTGTGGAAGCACTTGCTGGGTTGGCTGGTACGCAATCGCAGTCGCCGGGCGCTCAATGGCCTGCTGCTGGTTGTCGATCTACCCGCCTTGGTACATGCCACGCCTGATCAACGCATCGCGCTCGCCCATGTCCTGCGGACTCGGTTGTATGAAGTGAGCAGTCAGCTCGGTTCGCGCTTGCCGCTCTACGTGGTAATGAGCAAATTCGACCTGCTGGACGGGTTCGACCAATTCTTCGCGCGCCTTTCGACGTCTGAGCGCGAGCAGATGTTGGGCTTCACGTTCAAACTGGAATCCGTCGATACCTTCGATGCTTGGTTGGACGAGTTTGCCAGCCACTATGACCAACTGACTCGCGTCTTGTACGAGCAGATGCTGGAAGGCTTGAGCCTACCGAACCAACCTCGAGCGCGTGAGCGCTTGATCGCCCTGCATGCACAGTTGACGGGGTTACGCCCATTACTGATGGGCTTCCTGCGTGAAGCCTTGGCGAGCGACCGCTTCACTACGCCTGCCTTGGTGCGGGGTGTGTACTGGTCCTCGGTGCTCCAGCAGGGCGAAATGAGCAACGCCTTCATCCGCGAGGCGGCACAGCCGTATAAAACGCAGTTGCCCTTGAGGGAAGGTAAGCCACAAGGCCAGAGCCTGGTCTATTTCGCACAGCAGGTGTTTCAACGGGTCATTTATCAAGAGGCGGGGTTGGCCGGTGACAATGTCAGGGTGGCCCGTCATAAGCGTCAGCTGTTGTGGGTCAGTTCGGGTGTCGGCGTGCTGGCGTTGGCGGTCGCAGTCGCCACCTGGCAGCGCTACTTCGACATCAACGAAGCCAAGGCAGCGAGTGTGTTGGCCAAAAGTCGGGAGTACCGCCATCACGAAGTGGATCAGCGACTAGACCCGACTGGACGGAATCTGTTGGGCCCGTTGGACCAGATCCGTGAGGCGGTTTCCGTGTTCGGCGATTACCGCGGCGCATGGCCTTTGTTGGCCGACTTCGGCCTCTATCAAGGCCGTGCGATTGGGCCAAGGGTTGATGAGGCGTACCTGAGCCTGTTGTCTCGCCGTTTCCTGCCTGCACTGGCCAGTGGCGTCGTCGACGTGATGATCGCCTCCCCCGCCGGCAGTGAGCAGCAAATGGCCGCGCTTCGGGTTTACCGCATGCTTGAAGATCGCAATAACCGTCGCCCTGAATGGGTCGAGGAATGGCTGGCTCAGCAGTGGCAGCAGACCTTTCCCGGACAGGGGCAACTGCAACGTGACCTGATGCGGCACCTCAAGTACGCCTTGGCTTATGCTGATACCGACCTAGCGCAATTCCGCCAGCAAGTCAGTGAGGTCCAGGACATACTGCGTAAGGTGCCGATGCCTCAGCGGGTGTACGCGCGCCTCAAGCAGCAGGCTGATGAGCAACTGCATGCGGGGTTGGACATCAGGAATCAGGTTGGTCCTGCGTTTGACGTGGTCTATCGATCAACTAGCGGAGCGACTCAAGGAAATGCAAGCATCCTGCTGGCTCCGTTGGTCACGGCGAAAGGTTTCAAGGAGTATTTCGAACCCCGTAGCCAGCACCTCGCCAACATGGCAATGATCGACCAGTGGGCGTTGGGCGAGCGTGACCATCTGGACTACTCGGACGCTGACCGTGGAGCGCTGACCGAACGCGTTCGCACACTGTACAGCGCGGACTACATCGACAGCTGGCGACGAGCCTTGAATGCGTTCGCCGTCACCGACTTTCAAGACCTGAACCACGCTGTCGCGATCCTGGAGCAGCTGACTGGGCCGGCAGCCCCCTTGCACCGGCTGTTGGAGACTGTGCGCGATAACACGTCCATTTACCCCGCCTCGGCCACAGAGCAGGAGCTGGAGGCTGCCGCGATTGTGAAAGGGGTTGCCGGTACGCCCGAGCAGCAGCAGGCCGTGGGCATCCGCCGTGCGTTCGCGGGCTTGAATGGCATGCTGGACGCAAAAGGCGAGAAACCTAGCTATTACGATGAAACGCTTGCTGCGATTACTGCCGTGCACGATTACGCCAAGGCAGTACAGGACAGCCCGGATCGCGGCAAGGCCGCCCTGCAGGTGGTGCTTCAACGCTTTTCGATGACCAGCCCCGATCCGATAAGCACCCTGCAACGAGTTGCCACCGGGCTACCCGAGCCGGTCCGGCAGCAGGTCAAGAAAGTTGCCGACCAGACCGCGCAAGTGCTCAATGTCGAAGCGCTACGCGAGTTGGAGCGGCGTTGGGATGTCGAGGTATATGGCTTCTTTCAGCAGCGGCTGGCCGGGCGATATCCCTTCGTCGTTCGGGCGCCAGACGCTTCCCTGGATGACTTCGAGGCATTCTTCGGGCCCAAGGGGCGATTGCAGCAGTTCCACGATCAGTACCTGAAGATTTTTCTGAAGGACAACCTGGATGCCTTGCAGTCGGACCAGCAAGGAGGATCCCTGATTCGGCGTGAGGTGATCGAGCAACTGGCCACCGCAGACCGTATCCGCGAAACCTTTTTCGACCAGCGCGGCAATCTCAGCGTGCAGTTCAGCATCGAGCCGTTGGGCCTCAGTGCGAATCAGCGCACCAGCCTGCTGGACCTCGACGGCCAGTTGCTTTCCTATACCCATGGCCCTCGTCAGATCACCGGTGTGGTCTGGCCGAATACCTTGGGTCAACAGGTGCGTAGCAACCTGACCTTGCTCAGGCTCAATGGCAACAGCAGCAGCCTGGAGTACCGAGGCCCTTGGTCGATGTTCCGCCTGCTTAGCCGCGGTGCGCTGAATGGTCGGACGGCTACGAGCGTGGACCTGAGCTTCATGACAGGCGATGGCGTGATGCGTTACCGGCTGAACTCCGAAAAAGCCTTCAACCCCATCACCCAGCAACCCTTCAAGGGCTTCCGGCTGCCCCGCACTCTGCTGCAGCAGCCGGCCCCCCGCACGATGCAGGCCCGGCTACCGCTGGAGCGAACCCTGTAACGCGCCCTGGAGGCTGGAAAAAGAGGCCTGATCAGGCTGTGTGAAAACACGCTGACAGCCTTGGACCAAACGCCCCGATTCGTTCGGGGCGTTTGTCTTTACGCCGGAAAAGGCTCTTCGGCCCATCAGTCGCACCATTTTCTTGGCCCTCAAGATACCGGCCGTCCGCTTCAGGCCCAGACCACGAACCACTCACCCCAACGGGTGATTCACCGATGCACATACCCATGGCACCATCCGCCTAGTGGAGTCCCAGGAATACAAACGTGCAATTCGATCAACGCTCATCAGCCCATTACTTCGAGGCAATGGCGAAAGTCACCGCCGCCTTGGGCGCGCAGGGGTTCGCCACGGCGCTGTTCGATGCGCTCGCGCTCGTTGGCCCGGTCAAGGCCAGCACGGTATACCTGTACCCCCGCGAGGGTTTGCCGTCGGCCTGGTCGCAGTGCGACGGGCCAGGCCCCTGGCTGCCGGAAGGCAATGTGCGGCGCTACCTGTCGGGTTTCTACCTGCTGGACCCGTTCTACGAGGTCTGCATCGAAAACGTCCATTCGGGATGCTATGCGCTGGCGGATGTGGCGCCCGATCATTTCAAGCTCAGCGAGTACTACCTGGCGTTCTACCGCCACTCCCACCTCGAGGACGAGATCAACTACATCCTTCAGTTGGACGAGAGCTTGAGCCTGGCAGTGTCGCTGGCGTTCACCGATGAACTCGACGAAGCGGCGAAGTCGCGCTTCAAGTCGATCGGCCCTTGGGTTCTGGCGGTGCTGGCCAAGCACTTCGACGGTTATCAGGGCCGCGGCGGACGGGTCGAGAAGGTCTGGGAGCAGCGTGTGCATGCGGCCCTTAGTAATTTCGGGTCTTCGTTGCTGACCGAGCGCGAATGTCGGATCGCCCAGCTCATCCTGCGCGGTCATTCGACCAAGTCCCTGGCCGAGCGCCTCAAAGTCTCGGAAGACACCATCAAGTCGCACCGCAAGCACGTCTACGCCAAGCTTGACATCGGCACGCAGTCCGAGCTGTTTTCCCTGTTCATCGATGCTTTGGCCAATGCCCACGGGGTGCTGGAGCGTGATCCGCTGGAAAGCTACATGGGCAAGCCTCGCTAAGCGAAAACGCCGACGATTCATCGTCGGCGTTTTCATTCAGGGCAACCACGGCGCTGATCAATCCGCCATCTGCAACTCCGGCAGCTTCACCCGGAATGCGCGGGTAAGCCCGATCAGGAATGCCACGCCCAACCCCATCCAGCACAGGCCGATGGTGAAGGACATGCTCGACAGGCTGGTCCACAGCCACAGGGTGCTGAGGAACCCCAACCCGGGAATCAGGCCATAGCGCAGGCAGTTTGCCGTGCCTCGCAGCTTCTGGTCGGCCAGGTAGTGCTTGACCACCGCCAGGTTGACCGCCGAGAAGGCGAACAGGGCGCCGAAGCTGATCATGTTGGCGACGGTGTCCAGGCTGATGAACAGCGCACTCAACGAGACGATACCGACCACCACGATCGCGAATGCCGGCACGCGCTTCTTCGTCACCAACTGGCCAAAGGCGCGGGGCAGGGCGCCGTCGCGCCCCATGGCGAACAGCACGCGCGACACACTGGCCTGGGACGCCATGGCCGAGGCGAAGCAGCCTGCCACGTAGGTGGCGGTGAAGGCGCTGGCCAGCAACTGGCCGCCCGCGCTGTTCATCACTTCCACTGGGGCCGAGTCCGGGTTGGTGAAGCTGCTCCAGTCCGGGTGGACCAGTTGTGCGAAGTAGGAGACCACGAGAAACAGCAGGCCGCCGGTCAGCGATACCGCCATGATCGCCCGGGGGATGCGACGGGTCGGATCGGCGGTTTCCTCGGCCAGGGTCGACACGGCGTCGAAGCCCACGAACGACAGGCACAGCACGGCGGCACCGGCCATGATCGCCGAGGCACTGAAACCCTCGTGGTAGAACGGCGCGGTCAGCGATACCGGCTGCGCCTGAGCGGACAGGCTGTTGATCGACAACGCCACGAACACCACGATGAATACCAGTTGGGCGACCACCAGGATACCGTTGACGCGGGTCACCGACTCGATGCCGATCAGGTTGAGGAAGGTCACCGCGCCGATGGCGCCGAGCACCCACACCCAGGCGTGAAGGGTCGGAAAGTATTCGGACATGTAGATGCCGATCAACAGGTAGCTGAGCAGCGGAAGGAAGATGTAGTCGAGCAGCAGCGTCCAGCCGGCCATGAACCCGGCATGCGCGCCGAATGCCTTGCGGGTGTAGGTGTAGACGGAGCCGGAATACGGGTGTGCCTGGACCATGCGGCCATAGCTGTAGGCGGTGAAAAGCATGGCCACGAGGGTCAGCAGGTAGGCGCTCGGCAGGTGGCCCCTGGTGGTCTGGGCGACCAGCCCATAGGCGGAGAAGACCGCCAGCGGCACCATGTAGGCCAGGCCGAAGAGCACCAGTGCGGTCATGCCCATGGATTTGCGAAAGCGGGCACTGGAAATCGAATGTGCAGGGGAATGCGCAGCGGTTGTCGTTGTTGTATGCATGGCTGACTCCTGGTGTGGGATGCAGGACACCGCGGTATGCGAGTGGGCTCGATACCGTTGAGGGGGAAGGGTGGTTGGGCTGGGTGTTGGGCCTGGGGCCCTCGTTCAAGCGCTGTGGGTGTCGCGAGGAGGGGGACGGGTGCGGCGTGGGGCGATCGAGCGTGCGTTCATGGCGTTGTTCTCTTTATTGACCTGGCACGAAAGGAAGGCCGTGTTTCGGGGCCTTGGGCGAATGCTCCCATAGCCGGCCAGGCTTCGAAATCACCCCTTGGGGTGAGCCGAATACAGCGTTCGGGATATCACCCCAACGGGGGATTTCGGCTGCGTCGGCACTGCGTCAAGCTCCATGGGCGTCCTACATCAACAAGGAAAAACCACCCATGAACGCGCCTTTCGTACCCCAACGCCAGACCCGTGACTACCAGGCCTCCGATGCCGCGCATCATATCCATGCCTTCCTCGACCAGAAGGCGCTCAACGCCGAAGGCCCGCGAGTGATGGTCGGTGGTGAGCGGCTGCATCTGTGGGACAGCGAAGGCAAGCGTTACCTGGACGGTATGTCTGGCCTGTGGTGCACCCAGCTCGGCTACGGGCGCAAGGACCTCACGGCCGCTGCCGCCGCACAGATGGACCAGCTGGCCTACTACAACCTGTTCTTCCACACCACCCACCCGGCCGTGATCGAGTTGTCCGAGCTGTTGTTCAGCCTGCTGCCGGGTCACTACAGCCATGCGATCTACACCAACTCCGGCTCCGAGGCCAACGAAGTGCTGATCCGCACGGTGCGTCGCTACTGGCAGGTGGTCGGCCAGCCGTCGAAGAAGATCATGATCGGCCGCTGGAACGGCTACCACGGCTCTACCCTGGCGGCCACGGCGCTGGGTGGGATGAAGTTCATGCACGAGATGGGCGGGCTGATTCCGGATGTGGCGCACATCGACGAGCCCTACTGGTATGCCGCAGGGGGCGAGCTGAGCCCGGCCGAGTTCGGTCGCCGCTGCGCGCTGCAACTGGAAGAAAAGATCCTCGAGCTCGGCGCCGAGAACGTGGCCGGCTTCATCGCCGAGCCCTTCCAGGGCGCGGGTGGGATGATCTTCCCGCCGGAAAGCTACTGGCCGGAGATCCAGCGCATCTGCCGTCAGTACGATGTGCTGCTGTGCGCCGACGAGGTGATTGGTGGGTTCGGTCGTACCGGCGAATGGTTCGCCCATGAATACTTCGGTTTCGAGCCTGACACCCTGTCGATCGCCAAGGGCCTGACCTCCGGCTACGTGCCCATGGGCGGCCTGGTGTTGAGCAAGCGCATCGCCGAAGCGCTGGTCGAGCGCGGCGGGGTGTTCGCCCATGGCCTGACCTACTCCGGGCACCCGGTGGCGGCGGCGGTGGCCATTGCCAACCTCAAGGCGTTGTGTGATGAAGGCATCGTGCGCCAGGTCAAGGAGGATACGGGGCCGTACCTGCAGCGGATCCTGCGTGAAGTGTTCGCCAATCACCCGTTGATCGGTCAGGTGCAAGGCGCAGGGCTGGTGGCGGCGCTGCAGTTCGCCGAGGACAAGGCCAGCCGCAAGCGCTACGCCAACGAGAACGATCTGGCCTGGCAGTGCCGGACCTTCGGTTTCGAGGAGGGGGTGATCATTCGCTCGACCCTGGGGCGGATGATCATGGCGCCGGCGCTAGTGGCCAATCACAGCGAGCTGGACGAACTGGTGGAAAAGACCCGCAAGGCGGTCGATCGCACCGCCAAGGCCCTCGGCAAGCTTTGAGGCCGTCTGCGGCAGCTTTCCCAAACGACGACCGTCCAACGGCATCCAGGAGCAGAACGTGCACGATTCAACCTACTGGCAGCGCAAAGCCGCCAACCTGACCCTTCCCAGCCAAGCCATGATCGGCGGCCGCTTCGTGGCCGCCGCGAGCGGTGCGACCTTCGATGCGATCAACCCTGCCACCAACCAGCTGTTGGCGCGGATCGCCGCCTGCGCCGACGAGGACGTCGACCGCGCCGTAGCCAGCGCCCGGGAGGCCTTCGAGCACGGCCCCTGGACACGGATGGCGCCGACGCAGCGCAAGCGCGTGCTGCTGCGCCTGGCGGAGCTGATGATGGCTCACCGCGAGGAGTTGGCGCTGCTCGAGTCGCTGAACATGGGCAAGCCGGTGATCGATGCCTACAACATCGATGTGCCGGGCGCCGCCCACGTCTTCGCCTGGTATGGCGAGGCGCTCGACAAGCTCTACGACCAGGTCGCGCCCACCGCGCCGAATGCCGTGGCGACCATCACCCGTGAGGCGATCGGCGTGGTCGCCGCGGTGGTGCCGTGGAACTTCCCGCTGGACATGGCCGCGTGGAAGCTGGCGCCGGCGCTGGCGGCGGGCAACAGCGTGGTGCTCAAGCCGGCCGAACAGTCACCGCTTTCGGCCTTGCGCCTGGCCGAGCTCGCGCTGGAGGCCGGGGTCCCGCCCGGCGTGTTCAACGTCGTGCCGGGCCTGGGCGAGACCGCCGGCAAGGCCCTGGGCCTGCACCCCGACGTCGATTGCCTGGTGTTCACCGGCTCCACCCAAGTGGGCAAGTACTTCATGCAGTATTCGGCGCAGTCGAACCTGAAGCAGGTGTGGCTCGAATGCGGCGGGAAAAGCCCGAACCTGGTGTTCGACGACTGCCAGGATCTGGACCTGGCGGCGGAGAAAGCCGCCTTCGGCATCTTCTACAACCAGGGTGAGTTCTGTTCGGCCAACTCGCGGCTCTACGTGCATCGCTCGATCCATGATGATTTCGTCGAGCGTCTGATCGGCAAGGCCCGCGACTGGCAGCCGGGCGACCCGTTGAACCCGGCAGCCCGCGCCGGCGCGATTGTCGACGCCCAGCAGACCGCCCGGATCATGGCGGCTATCCACCAGGCACATGAAGAAGGGGCGTCCCTGGTGACCGGTGGGCGTCAACTGTCGTTCAACGGTTCCAGCAACTTCATCGAACCGACGATCTTCACCAACGTCGAACCGCAGTCGTCGCTGTCGCGTGAGGAAGTCTTCGGCCCTGTGCTCGCCGTGACGGCGTTCGACAGCGAAGAGGAGGCGATCGGCTTGGCGAACGACAGCGTCTACGGGCTGGCAGCATCGATCTGGAGCGATGACCTGAACCGCGTGCATCGGGTCGCCAGGCGACTCAAGGTGGGGAGCGTCTCGGTCAATACCGTCGATGCGCTCGATGTCGTAGCGCCGTTCGGAGGCTACAAGCAATCGGGTTTCGGTCGCGACCTGTCGCTGCATTCATTCGACAAGTACACCCAGTTGAAGACCACCTGGATCCAGCTGCGCTGACCCGCGCATCGCCAGCCGCGGGCCGAAGCCTGCGGCAAGCGTTCCTGAGTACTGCGCCGTTCAGCGCTGCAACACCAGAATCCGCGACAACAACTCGTCGCGATCCACATAACATCCCTGAAAATGCCGCGCGCCACTGGCCGGGTCGAACGCATCGCGGGCATGCAGCACCCGGCGGTTGTCGAAGCACCAGAGTTGGCCAGCCTCCAAGCGCTGGGTAAAGCGGAACCGCGCTTCGCGGGTCATCTGGATGAAGCGCCGGTACGCCAGGTAATACGCCGGCATCACCGCCGCCTCCAGCTGGAACGGTGCGCGCAAGAAGTTGGCCAGGCGAATCTCCTGCACCTCGCCATGACTGTCCAACGCGATCACCGGCGCGCGGCAGCGGTAGTCGCTGTGGCGGTCCTTGTTGCGGAATTCCACCGGGGTCTCGCACAGCAGTCGGTAGGCCTCGGGGGCCTCGGTGCGCAGCGCCTCGGCGATGGCGAAACCGTCGACGAAGGTGCTGGCGCCACCGGTGGCGTCGTTGACCAGGCAGTGCAGGAACTGCAACCCCGGTTGCAGCTCGCGGGTCGGCAGGTCGGTGTGCAGCGGCAGGTTGAAGGCGGTGTAGGCGTTGCTGTCGGCATCGGCCTTGGAGCGCACGTCGAACAGCACGCCGAAGTTGCTCTCGCGGATGAACGAGATGCGCCGGGCCAGGGCGAGGAGGGTGCCGGGCTCGGTGGGCACGCCCTGCAACTGGGTCAGCCCGGTGTCGCGTACGGCTAGCAGCCAATGCAGCAGCGCCGCGTCGTCGTGCATCACGGCGGTGTGCTCGAACACCGGCAGTGCCAGGTCGGCGACCCAGCGGTGCTTGCGTGGCCGGCTGGCTTCGCGCTCGGCCAGGGTTTGCGCGTCGTAGGCATGGGCGCGCAGCCAGCCGGGATCGTAGGCGCTGGCGTGGCCGTCGTCCCAGAGCACCCGCAGGCGGCCGTCGTCACCGATGGACGCGGCTTGGGGCTGGGTGTCCTCGGGCACATCGGCGACCTGGAACACCTGCTCGCGGGTGACCGTGTACACGCATTCGTCGCACGGGCAGTTGTCGCGCAGCCACAGGCTGTGGAACGGGCTGACCCGGCCATCGGCCCAGGTGACCGTCACCCCGCCCGCAAAGCGCTCGGCGCCGGCCAAGGGGCTGATGACCGGGAACCGGCGGTAGTCGGCGATCGCATTCATTTCGGTGCAACTCCTCTGCGGTGGGTGGGCGCCGAGCCAGGGATGGCCGGCGCCAGGATGATGCGGATGGCGCGCACGGTACCGGCAACCACCAGTACCAGGCCCAGGCACTCGAACAGGCTGGGCGGGCGGCCGACGAAGGCCAGGCCCATCAGGGTGGCGAAGACCGATTCCAGGGCGATCAGTTGCCCTGACAGCACCATGGGCAGGTGGCGGGTGGCGATGTTCCAGGCGCCGGCGCCGATCAGCGAGGAGGTCACGCCGATCAGCAGTGCCCAGCCGTACAGGTGCATGGCGTCGGCGCTGAGCCAGGGGGCCTGGGGCCAGCGCAGCAGGCCCTGGGCGGCGACGATGGGCGCGATGAGTACGGTGCCCAGGCCCGCGCCGACCATCATCAGGCAGGTCCAGGCCTGGGTGGCGCGGGCGTCCAGGTGCGCGATGGCCTGCTGGTTGATCAGGCTGAAGGCCAGCCATGAGAGGATCGCCAGCCCCGCGCAGGCCACGCCCAGCGCGGCGTTGCTGGGCGGTGCAGGGCTGGCGAACACGTCGAGGTTGATCAGCCCGAGCCCCAGGCCGAGCAGGCTCACCGGCAGGCCCAGTTGCGCCCAGCGCACCCGTGGGTCGCGGGCATTGCCTAGCAGCGCCTGCAGCACCGGCACACAGCCGATGAAGGCGGCGATCAGCGTCGGCCCGCCGAAGATCACGCTGCCGGCGATGCTGGCGCTGTAGGCCAGGTAGCCGATCACCCCAAGGGCCATGCCGGTCAGCCATTGGCGTGGCGCCAGGCCACGCAGTTGCTCACGGCACAGCAGCAGGCCGAACACGCCGAGGGCGCCAGTGAACAGGTAGCGCACCAGTAGCAGGTCGAGGATGCCGTAGGCGCCGGTGACGTAGGGGGTGATGAAGTTGCTTGCCCAGAAGAACGTGGCGATCACGGCGAAGAGCACGCCGCGGCGGGCGTCTGATGGTGCGGTGGCCATGGCGTCTCCTGGAAGGGGCGGGCGATGGCGTTCATGCTGCGATGGCGCGGGCTGTGCTACAAATGATCTTTCAGCTCGAATGGTTAACTGAAGATTATGAATAGGCTTGGCAAGTCGCTCCCGCCGCTGGCGTCCCTGCTGCCGTTCGAGGCGACCGCCCGGCTGGGCAGTGTCTCGCGTGCGGCGCAGGAGCTCCACATCACGCAGGCCGCGGTGAGCCGGCAGATCCGCGCGCTCGAGAGCGACCTCGGCGTGACGCTCTTCGAACGGCGCAACCGGGGCGTCCACCTGACCGAGTCGGGGCGCAGCCTGGCCTTTACCCTGGGTAATGCGTTGGGTGAGCTGGCCAGTGAAGCCGACCGGCTGCGTGGGGTGGCGGGCGTCAACCAGGTCGTGCTGCTGTGCCAGATGTGCGAGGCCTTCCATTGGCTGATGCCGCGCTTGTCGAGTTTTCACCAGCAGCACCCGGAAATCGAACTCAAGGTCACCACGCTGATGCGCCCGTTGGCGGAGTTCGAGGGCTACTTCGACGTGGCGATGCAGAGCAGCAACCGTGACCGTGGCGCGCACCCTTTGCTGTTCAGTGCCTCGGACGAGGTCTTCCCGGTGTGCGGCCCACAGTATTTGGCGCGCCATGCCGGCGAGGCGCTGGCGCTCGACCGGCTGGCGCATCACACCTTGCTGCACCACCAGACCGTGCCGCAGTACGAGCTGGAGTGGGACACCTGGCTGGCCGCCCATGGGCTGGCGCTGCCCCAGGGTGGCAAGGCGCTGACCTTCGACAGCTATTCGCTGATGTTGCAGGCGGCGGTGGCGGGGCATGGCCTGGCCATGGGCTGGCGGCGCACCGCCGAGCCGATGCTGGCCCGTGGCGAGTTGGTGGCGCCGTTCGCGCAGTCGGTCACGTTGCAGGATGCGTTGTCGGTGTGCATGCGCCAGGGGCAAGGCAGGCGACGGGAAACCCAGGCGCTGGCGGCGTGGTTGAAGATCCAGCTGGCGTAAGAGCCCCGTTCATCTGGAACCAAACGTTTGGCACTCATGCTTTTTTAATATTTCTGGTTATAACCAGCGTTGGGTAGAGTACGCCTCACTTCTTCGTCACCCACGCTGGAACCGCCTGCCATGACCGGCCCCCAGGCACACCCGAGCCCACTCCTCACTTTCCCCCAGGGTGAAAAAGACCCCCTGTCGATCCGCGCCAAGGCCCTGGTCTTCTCCGACCCGCGCTCACGCCAGTTGCTGGACTACCTCGAGCGGGTCGGCCCCAGCGACGTACCGGTGCTGATCAACGGCGAAACCGGCACCGGCAAGGAGCTGGTGGCGCGGCATATCCATGCGCTGAGCGGCCGCCGTGGCGCCTTCGTCGCGGTGAACTGCGGGGCCATCAGCGAAACCCTTGCCGAGAGCGAGTTCTTCGGCCATGAGGCCGGCGCCTTCTCCGGTGCCACGGGACGGCGCGTTGGTTGGTTCGAGGAGGCCGATGGCGGCACCTTGTTCCTCGACGAGATCGGCGACCTGCCGCTGCCCCTGCAGGTCAAGCTGCTGCGCGTGCTGCAGGAGCAGGAGGTAGTGCGGGTCGGCTCGCGCAAACCGGTGAAGATCGACATCCGTTTGGTCACCGCCACCAACGTCGACCTGGAGCAGGCGGTGGAGGCGGGAAACTTTCGCCTCGACCTGTTCTACCGGATCAACGTCGCCCAGGTCGCGGTGTTGCCGCTGCGCGAGCGGCCGTTGGACATCCTGCCGCTGGTCGAGCACTTTCGCCGGGTGTACAGCGCCAAGCTGAAGATCGCCGAGCCGATGCTGTCGGAGTCGGCGGCCCAGGCGCTGCTCGACTACCCGTGGCCGGGCAATATCCGCGAATTGGAGAACGTCGTGCACCTGGCCCTGCTGGTGGCGGGCGACAAGCCGGTGCGCCCCGAGCACCTGAAGTTCTCCGCCGGGATCGGCGTGCCGCGCGGCAGCGCCGTGGCGCTGACCCGCTTGCCCCAGGAGGTGCTTCGCGAGCAGTTGCTGCGGCTGTTCGACGTGCCGGGGGAGTCCTTGCTGCATGACATCGAAGACTTGATCGTGCGCGAGGCGTTTGCCCATTGCGGGTTCAACCAGTTGCGCACGGCGGCGTTGCTGGGCATCACACGCAATGCCATGCGCACCTTGCTGGTCAACCATGGGTTGCTCAAGGGGCGAACCCAGGGTTGACCGCGCTGGCCTTTTCGCGGGGAAGCCCGCGAAAAGGTCTCCTCGGTTTCATAGCCTGCGCAACATCGGCACCAGCTCCGCCCCCAGGTGAATGGCCTCTTCCAGGTGCGGAAAACCGGAGAGGATGAAGCAGTCCACCCCCAGTTGGTGATACTCCTCGATCCGTTGCGCCACCTGCTGGTAGCTGCCCACCAGCGCTGTTCCTGCGCCACCGCGCACCAGGCCGACCCCTGCCCACAGGTTGGCCGACACCTCCAGTTCCCGCGCCCGTCGCCCACGCCCCTTGACCAGCCCGGTCTGGCGCGACTGGCCGACCGACTCGTATGCGGCCAGTTGCGATTGCGCGCGGTCGATGGCGTCCTTGGGGATCTCGTCGAGCAGCCGCTCCACATGCGACCAGGCGGCGTCATCGGTCGCTGCGGCGAAGATGTGCAGGCGCAGGCCGAAGCGCAGCGCGCGGCCCTTGGCGGCGGCCAGCGCGCGCATGCGCTGGATGCGTTCGGCGATCATCGCCGGGGGCTCGCACCACATCAGGTAGGTCTGCGCGTGCGCGGCACCGACCTGCTCGGCGGCGTCCGAGGCGCCACCGAAATAGATCGCCGGTGCTGGCGCCTGTGGCGCGATCGGGCCACCGCCACCGCTGCGGTAGTAGCGACCATGGTGCGGTTGGCCGCGCCCGCGCCACACCGCCTGGAACACCTCGAGGAACTCCGCGGTGCGCGCATAGCGCTCGTCGTGTTCGAGGAAGTCGCCCAACGAACGCTGCTCGAAACGGCTGGAACCGCTGACCACATGCAGGTCCAGGCGTCCGTCGCTGAGCAACTGCAAGGTGGCGGCGCGGTGGGCGCTGTAGGCCGGCAGCTCCAGCCCCGGCCGCAGGGTCAGCAGGAAGCGCAGGCGGCGCACCTCCTGGGCCAGCACGGCGGTGATCAGCCAAGGGTCTTCGAAACCGCTGGCGGTGGGCACCATGATGCCGTCGAACGCCGCCAGCTCGGCGGCGCGCACGATCTGGCGCAGGTAGTCGAGGGTCGGCGCGCGCTCGCCTTGCTGGAACAGCCCAACCTTGGGCAGGCCGCTGCTGGTCAGGTGATGGCCATCGCCGTTGGTGGGCAGGAACCAGTCGATCTCGATCGGCATGTCAGTGGCGCTCCTTGCGCAGGGGGCCCAACAGCGGCAGGACCTGTTCGGCGAAGCGCAGCACTTCGCCGACCGCCGGCTGGCCGTGGATGACCACATGGTCGATGCCCAGCCCGTGCAGTTCTTGCAGGCGAGTGGCGAGCTGCGTGGCCGTGCCGACCAGGTACAGCGGTTGGCCGGGCTGCAGTTGCAGCAGGTTGGGGTGCACTTCGAAGCGGCGCAGCGGGTGGCTGTCGCGTTGCAGGCGGGGCAGTGCGTCGTGGCTGGCCGGCGCGTTGGCCGGGGCGTCGCCCAGTTGCCGCTCGGCAGCCTCCCAGGCCTGCGCCTCGGTGTCGCCCAGGGCCAGGCCGAAAGCGCAGGCAAAGGTCGGCGCGGGGCCTGCATCGCGCACGCGCTGCATCGCCTCACGCAACCACGGCGGGGGCGCTGGGCGCAGCAGGCAGGCCTGGGCGTGGCTGGCGATCAGCAGCGGGCTTTGACTGTCGTCGAGGATGATCGGTGGGGCGGGCAGGGCGCGGCGGCCGAAGCCGGCGTTTTCCAGTTGGAAGTAGCGACCGCTGTAGGTGAACCCCTCGTCTGTGGGGCCCAGCAGGCGCCCGAGGATTTCCAGGTATTCGCCAATGCGTTCGCTGCGCTGGTCGCGGTTGAGCCAATCGCCGAAGGCGTGGCGCAGGCTGCTCTGCTCGCTGTCGGGCAGGTGCAGGCGCACGCGCTGGGCACTGATCGATTGCAGGCTCTGCACGGTGCTGGCCAGCGCGGCGGGGAGCATCACTTCCGGCGGCACGCTGACCGTCAGGTGCACGCGACGGGTGTGCGCGCACAGTGCCGCGGCCACCCCGAGGCTGTCGGCGCACTGCGCGCCGCCAGGCACCCACAGGCCGTCGAGCCCCGCGTATTCGACCGCCTGGGCCAGCTGTATCCACTGCCCTGGCCGGGCCGCCCAGGCGGGCGCGGCGGCAGGGCCGCAGAGTGGCAATTGCCAGCTGAACTCAAGCGCCATGCGGGGGCTCCGTGGGGGAGGGAAGGGCGGTCGGCTCCATCATCCCACTCTCGCTTGCGGCTGAGTAGCGCGCGCGTGCGCCGGGCGCCAGCCCAACCCCGGGGCGATGGTTTCGGCGATGACCCGCAGGCGCTGCAACACCTGGGCCTGGGTCGAGCTTTCGGCCTGCGTCACGACGATCAGGTAATCGGCATAGCCCAGCAGGGCAGGGTCGTGGCGCAGGCTGTGCAGCACCTCGTCGGGGTGGCCGTGGTGCACGTTCATCAGGCGCAGGTGCGCCTGCAGGTCGACGGCTTGGTCGATCAACCCTTCGCGTTGCAGGCGCGGGATGTGCCGCTCGATGTCCACCGCCAGCTCGGCCTGGGCGCTGGTCCGGTCCTGGGCGGGGAACACGGCGCGCACCACACCGATGCGCGGGGCTTGCTGCGGGTCGCGCCAGGCTTGCAGGTAGGCGTCGGCCAGGGGTTTTTGCACGGTCAGCGGGTCGTGGGTGGCGGTGCCCAGCAGCAGGCCGTTGCCGTGGCGGGCGGCGTAGGCGGCGCCTTCGACGCTGCCGTGGGAATGCCAGAGGCGCTGGCGCAGGCCTGGGGCCGGGGGCTGCAAGGTCAGCCCAGCGCTCAGGGGGGCGCCTTCGAGCAATTGTTGCAGGCGTTGCTGGTGCTGCTCGAACTGCGTTTGACGGTGCTGGGGGGCACGTCCAAAGGCACTGAAGTTGTCCAGGTTGGCGCCGCCGCTGCCCAGGCCCAGTTGCACCCGACCGCCGCTGAGGCTGTCGAGCACACTGGCGTCTTCGGCCAGGCGGATCGGGTCTTCGAAGGGCAGCACGATGACGCCGGTGCCCAGTTCGATATGCCGGGTGCGCTCGGCCACGGCGGCCAGTAGCACCAAGGGCGAGGGCAATTGGCCGAAGCCGCCGCTCAGGTGGTGCTGGGCGATCCAGCCGCCGTCGAAGCCCAAGGCTTCGGCGACCTCGAACTGCTCCAGCAGGTCACGGTAGGCCTGGCGCGGGTCGGTGCCGAAGGCGTGGCTGAGAAAGCCCAGTTTGAAAGGTTTGCTCATGCTCGGTGAGGTTCCGTTCTGGGGCGCCAGCCGAGGGCCGGGGCGATGTGTTCGCGGAGGGTTTCCAGGGCGCGGATGGCTTCGCGCAAGGGGGTGCTGGTGGTTTGCACTTGCACCACCAGGTGGTCGTGCGGACCCAGTTGGGGGCCGGCCCGCAGGCCGTCGATGATCTGCGCGGGCGAGCCGTGCAGCACGCCGAGGCGCTGGAGCACGCTGGGGAAGTCGCTGCCCAGCGATTCGTCGAGCACGCCGATGCCTTGCTGGCGGCGCACGTAGGCCTGGATATCCTGGCGCAGGTAGCGGTCGTCGCCGCCAGCGGGAAACACCCCTTGCACCCGTACCACCCGCGCCGGGGTTGGGTGGGTGTCGCTCCAGGTCTGGCGGTAGCGCTGCACCAGTTGCACAGCCGCTTCGGCAGGCAGCAGCGGGTTGGGCGCCATGATCAGGCCATTGCCGCGCGTGGCGACCTGTTCGACCCGCGAGGTGGCTTCCCACAGCCGCTGGTCGAGCCCGGTGGCCGCAGGCAGCAGGCGCCGCCCCTGGTCGTCCAGCGGCGCACCGGCCAGCGCCGTGTGCAGGTGTTGCAAGTGCGTCTCGTAGTGGGCGTGGCGTTGACCGTGCTCGGCCCCGAAGGCACTGAACGTATCCGGGTCGAAACCGGCGCCCAGGCCCAGTTGCAGGCGGCCATCGGCGAGCAGGTCGAGTACGCCGGCGTCTTCGGCCAGGCGCAGGGGCGGCTCCTGGGGCAGGACGATGATCCCGGTGCCCAGGCCGATGCGCCGGGTGCGTTGGGCGATGGCCGCGAGCAGCACCAGCGGCGAGGGCAGGCGCCCGTGCTCGCTGGCGAAGTGGTGCTGGGCCACCCAGCCGGTGTCGAAGCCCAACTCCTCGGCGACGCGAAACAGCGCCAGGGTGTCGCGGTACACCTGGGCATCGAAACGTGGCTGGTAGACCCGGGTGAGAAAGCCCAGGGAGAATCGCTCATTCATGGTGTGCCTCCTTGCGCGCGTGCCGCCAGGGCTTGCAGGTCAGGGTTCGGGCGAGTGGATTGGAGCAGGCCGTTGAACGGGCTGAGGGTCATGTAGCCCTTGGCCAGCCACACGGCTTCGTCGTCCTGTTCGTCGGCACGCGGTGGCGGGCTGCGGCGAAAGCCGATGCCGGGCTTGCCGGCCAGCGCGGGGTCGAGGCCGGCGAGGTCGTCGGTGTACAGCGCCTCGAAGCCGACGTAGCGGCCGATGCGGGTCAGGCGTGCGCCTTGGATGTCACCGGCGGGCAGGTTGACGTTGAGCCCCAGGCCCTGCGGTAGCAGCCTGGCGCCAGGGTGGCGGTGTTGCTCCAGCGCCTGCACCAGGCGCAGCACCCGCTGCGCCGTGCGCTGCGCGTCCTGGTCCTTGAGGTCGGTGCTCACCGCCAGTGCCGGCACGCCCGCGCGCAGGGCGGCGCTGGCGGCGTTGAACGTCCCCGAGGCGAGGTTGATGGCGCCCAGGTTGTTGCCGGGGTTGGGGCCGACGATCACCAGGTCCGGGTCGGGCATCACCTTGTTCAACCCCATCAACACGGCCATCACAGGGGTCGCGCTGATCTCGATGCTCACCGTCTGCCCGGCGCAGGCGGGGCTTTGGCACACGCCGGTCTCGTGGGTGGCGAGGTAGTAGCTGTCGGGGTAGGCCGGGTCGCTGTCGCGGCCGATGCTGACTTCCCGGCCATAGAAAAACGCGCCGCCGCGCGCGCTCTGCTCGCTCTGCGGGGCGGCGATGCGCACCTGGTGCCCAGCGGCCTTGAGGGTGGTGTAGAGCACGCGGATGTTGGGGTGCGTGTAGCCGTCGTCATTGCTCAAGAGGATGTTCAGGGCGAACGCCGGTGCGCAGGCGAGGGCGCTGCTGGCCAGCAGCAGGCAGGCCAGCGCCCTCATGGCCGTGCCTGCGTGAAGCGGTTGGCCGGGCGTGGCAGGCCCAGGTGCTCGCGCAGGGTGTGGCCGCTGTACTCATGGCGGAACAGCCCGCGTTGCTGCAGCAAGGGGACCACGTGGTCGACGAAGGTGTCGATGGCGCCGGGGTAGTATGGGAAGAACACGTTGAAGCCGTCGCAGGCCCGGGCCTGGAACCACTGCTCGAAGGTCTCGGCGATGTCTTCGGCCGTACCGATCACCGGGTTGCCGCCGGCCAGGCGCAGGTACAACTGGCGGATGCTCAGGTTGTCGCGGCGGGCCAGTTGCAGCACTTGGTCGCGGCGGCTGCCACGCTGGCCCGCCGGGGTGTCGGGCAGTGGGCCGTCGAGGTCGTGGCCGGAAAGGTCGATGTCCTCGCCCAGGGTGTCGGCCAGCAGGCGCAGGCCCAGCACCGGGTCGATCAGCGCCTGGAACTGCTCGAACAGGGCCTGGGCCTGCTCGCGGGTGTGGCCGATGAATGGGGTAATGCCTGGGAGAATCTTGATGTGCTCCGGGTCGCGCCCCAGCGCGGCGGCACGGCCCTTGATGTCCTGGTAGAACGCCTGGGCACTGGGCAGGTCATGCTGTGAGGCGAAGATCACCTCGGCGACCCGCGCCGCCAGCGCCCGTCCCGGTTCGGAGGCGCCGGCCTGCACCAGCACCGGGTGGCCCTGGGGTGGGCGCGCCACGTTCAGCGGGCCGCGCACCGTGAAGTGCGGGCCATGGTGGTCGAGGGTGTGCAGCTTGCCGGGGTCGAAGTACTGGCCGCTGGCTTTGTCGCGCACGAAGGCATCGTCGTCCCAGCTGTCCCACAGGCCCTTGACCACATCGTGGAATTCCTCGGCGCGCTGGTAGCGGTCGGCGTGGTCGATGTGCTGCGCGCGGCCGAAGTTCCAGGCTTCGTCGGCCACCACCGAGGTCACCAGATTCCAGGCCGCGCGGCCCTTGGACAGGTGGTCGAGGGAGGCGAACTTGCGGGCGATATGGTATGGCTCGTTGTAGCTGGTGGTGGCGGTGGCGATCAGGCCGATGCGCTCGGTGACCGCCGCCAGCGCGGCCATCAGGGTCAGGGGTTCGAAGTGCTCGGCACGGGCGGTGAGGCTCAGGGCATCGAGGTGGTGCCCCCAGAGGGCGACCACGTCGGCGACGAACAGGGCGTCGAACTTGCCGCGTTCGGCGCTCTGCGCGATGGCCTTGAAATGATCGAAATCGAGGCTGGCGTCCGCCTGGGCCAGCGGATGGCGCCAGGCGGCGACGTGGTGGCCACTGTTGGCCAGGAAGGCCCCCAGCTTGAGTTGGTCGGTGCGACGGGTCATGGACGGCCTCGCATGGGCTGGGCCGCCCCGCCAGTGGTTGGCGGGGCGGTGGGCGGGTCAGAAGGAGTAGGTCAGGCCGGTGTACCAGTAGCCGCCGGTGGTGCCGTACGGCGAGAAGTTGCCGTAGGGGAAGGCGCCGGAGGCGCTCGGCAGGTGGGTGCGCTCGGGGTAGACGTTGAACAGGTTGTTGGCCCCTGCCGTCAGGGTCAGGGCCGAGGTGACGTGGTAGTCCAGGTTCAGGTCGGTGATCCAGGTCGGCGAGAAGGTGCGGTCGAAGGCCTCCACCGTGCCGTACTGGGTGTACTCGCCGTAGCGGGTGAGGTTCAGCGCGACCTCGAACTTGTCGATGCTCCAGGTGGCGCCGAGCAGCAGCTTGGACTCCGGCAGGCCGTGCTTGAGGTTGCCCTGGCGCTGGCGGTCATAGCCACCGGTGGGGCCGAGGGCCTGCTGGGCCACGGGCGAGGCATGGATGTCGTCGATCTCGGTGGTGTTCCAGTTGAAGCCCAGGGTGTAGCGCACGCTGCCGTAGGCGCCCAGGGCCTGGCGGTAGTCGCCGACCAGGTCGACGCCACGGGTGGTGGTGTCCAGGGCGTTGGTGAAGTAGGTCACCGACTGGTTGGTCGGCAGCCCGGCGGCGGCGAGGATCGCGGCGATCTGCGGGGTGCCGCCGAGGTATCCGGTCTGGGCGATGCGGTCCTTGATCTTTATCTGGTAGGCATCGAGGGTGATGCTGGTGGCGTCGGTCGGTTGCAGGGTCAGACCCAGGCCGAAGTTGGTGGACTTTTCCGGCTTGAGGGTGCTTGCACCGAGGGCCTTGGCCACCGTCGAGTCCACGGCCACGTTGCGGTAGTCGAAGAGGTTGCCGTTGACGTTGGTCTGCGAGGTCGCGCTGTAGATCTGCTGGGCCAGCGACGGTGCGCGGAAACCGGTGCTGAAGCTGCCGCGCACGGCGAGGATCGGCGTGAGCTGGTAGCGGGTGGCGAGCTTGCCGTTGGTGGTGGTGCCGGAGCCGTCGTTGTAGTGCTCGTAGCGCCCGGCGAGGTCCACGTGCCAGTTGTCGGTGAGGTCCTGGCCGATCTCGCCGTAGCCGGCCAGGCTGGTGCGGCCTTTCTCGGCGGCGTCGGCGGGCGTGGTGCCGGCCCCGGAGATGGTGCCCGGCGGGATCGGGCTGCCGCTGGCGCCGGTGGTGAAGGGGCCGCTGGCATAGGACGCGTAGTCGCCCTTGCCGATCTTGTAGTTCTCGTAGCGCTGCTCCAGGCCCCAGGAAATCTGCGTGGGCTTGGCCAGGCCGAGGTCGAAGGCGCGGGTCAGGTCGAGGTTGTTGGTCCACTGGCTGAAGGTCTTCACGCCGGTGTCCACCGAGGTCGGCGAGTCGGGGCCGTAGCTGAGGTTGTAGGTGTGGCGCAGGGTCGCCTCGGCGTGGTCCTGGCCGTAGGTGCTGGACAGGTCGTAGTCCCAGCCGCCCACCGTGCCCTTGCCGCCGAAGGCCACCTGGAAGTCGTTCTCGATGAAGCGCAAGGTGTCTTCGATGCCCTCGGGGAACGGCGTGGCGATGCCGTCGAAGCTCGGCGGTTGGTGGAAGGCCAGCGGCTTCTCGGAATTGCGCCGGGTGTAGGTGGAGAACGAGTACAGGGTCAGCGCGTCGCTGACCGGCAACTCGGCGTTGTAGCCCAGGCTGAAGTTGCGCGCCTCGGGCAGGCCAGTGCCGTAGTAGGTGTGCTGCAGGCTGGTGTTGCCGGCGCTGTCGGTGTAGGGGGCGCTGTCCGACCGGTCGGAAACCTTCTGGTGCTTGACGTCCAGGCCCAGGTGGATGAACCCGTCGTTGGGCAGGGCCAGGCCAACGTTGCCGCTCTGGCGCCAGGTCTCGCCATCGCCGTTCTCGTAGTTCTGCCCGTAGCTGGTGGCCAGGCTGCCGCCGTGGTCGGTCTGCTTGAGGACGATGTTCACCACCCCGCCGATGGCGTCCGAGCCGTACTGCGCGGAGGCGCCGTCGCGCAGCACTTCGACGTGGTCGACCAAGGCGGTGGGGATCATGTCCAGGTCGACCGGCTGGGAGCCGGAGTTCAAGTAGGTGCCGTTGTTCAGCAGCGCGCTGTTGTGCCGGCGCTTGCCGTTGACCAAGACCAGCACCTGGTCGCCGTTCAAACCACGCAGGCTGATTGGGCGCACCACCGAGGTGGAGCCGAAGCCGGAGGAGGCGGGCTGGTTCAGCGAGGGCAGCACGCGGCTCAGGGCGCGGGTCAGGTCTGGCTGCCCGGTGGCCAGCAATTGCTTGGAGGAGATCACGTCGACGGGGGCCGGACTTTCGGCCAGGGTGCGGGCCTGGCCACGGTTGCCGACCACCACCACGGTGTCCAGCGGGTTGTCGCTCTTGGCCTCGGCAGCCAGCAGCGGGCTGCCGGCGCTGGCCGCCTCGCACAGGGCGAGGAACAGCAGGCTGTGGGCGAAGGCCTTGCGCGGTCGGCGCAGGTCGGTGAGAGGGGAAGAGATCATGATTCGAAACGCTCCAGTAGGGTCCCCGGTTCGCGCCCTGCTGGGTGGCCAACCTTGTCGGGTTAAGTAGTGAGTACGCGGCTTGTTAGGTTTCAAGCTCTGGTGCGGCTGCCTGGAGCAAGGGCTGTGCCATCTGTGAAAGTCTTTTGAAAACAGCGTGTTGCAAGTTTGTTGCGGGCCCGGCTGGTGTTTTTGAAGCAGCGTCCATCCAGCCTGCTGGTTTTTCCGCAGCCGGGCTGGGGCCGCGATCGCGTCGGGATGGGCGACAACGTTGCCGGGGCGGACGCGATCGCGGGCACGCCTGCGCCCAGAAGGTTCGACGCGTATCGATTGGCACAGGGCTTGCTCTACCCGGGGCACACCTTCGCGCGACAATCAGGACGCTTTTTCATGCCTCACCCCGGACCCCGCAACCTGCTCACCGACATCCCTGGGCTTTTGGTCGGTCATGCCACCGATGAACGTGTCGCCACCGGTGTCACGGTGATCCGCACCGAGCAACCGTGGACCGCCAGCGTCGACATCCGTGGCGGCGGCCCCGGCGGGCGAGAGTCGGCGGCATTGGAGCCGCAGAACATGGTCGGCCAATTGCACGCCTTGGTGTTCGCCGGCGGCTCGGTGTTCGGCCTGGGCGCGGCGGACGCGGTGGCGGCGGCGCTCTCCGCCGAAGGCGTTGGGTTGCACCTGAAAGCCGGAGCGCCGGCCATCCCTATCGTTCCTGCCGCCGTACTGCACGACCTGGCCAATGAGGGCGACAAGCGCTGGGGCCTGGCGCCGCCATATCGGCACCTGGGCTTCGAGGCGCTGGCCAACTGCGCCGGCGAGTTCGCCCTGGGCGCGGTGGGTGCCGGGCGCGGGGCCATGGCCGGAGTGCTGCAAGGTGGGCTGGGCTCGGCGTCGCTGGACCTCGGTGACGGCCTGGTGGTGGCCGCGCTGGTGGTGGCCAACCCGATCGGCTCGGTGTACATGCCCGATGGCCACACCTTCTGGGCCTGGCCTTGGGAGATCGGCGGCGAGGCGGGCGGCGCACGCCCTCAGGGCGAGCAGGATTGCAGCGATCCGATGCCGGCGTTGTCGCGGCTGGATTCGATGGGGCGTCTGCAGGCCGGGGCCAACACCACGCTGGTGGTGGTGGCGAGCAACGCGCGAATGAGCACCGCCGAGTGCAAGCGGGTGGCGATCATGGGCCAGGACGGTATTGCCATGGCGGTGCGCCCGGCGCACCTGCCGTTCGATGGCGACACGGTGTTCGCCCTGGCCGGCGGCGCGGTGGAGCTCAGTGAGGGCGCGCGGCGGCAGGTGGACATCGGGCGGATCGGCGCGGCGGCGGCCAGTTGCGTGGCCCGGGCGATTGCCCGTGGGGTGTTCGAGGCGCGGCGAGGGCGGTGAGGTGTGTGCAAGGCAATGATGGGAGGGGCCTGGGCCGGCCCAGGCGCCTTCAGCCCAGGATCTTGGCCACGCGCTCGCCGGCCTGGCGCGCTAGCGTCGGCAACCCCAGCGCCGCATACACCCGTTGCAAATGGCGATTGGTCGGCACGTCCCACGGGTCATAACGGCGCCGCAACTCCAGCACCTGCTGCGCGCCCACCCAATCGCCAGCGCGCAGGCGCGCATCCAGTTCGATCTGCGCGAACAGGTCGCGCTGCGCATGGCTGCCGCCGATCTCGTTCAGCCGCGGCATCGCCCCGCCGAACAATACGAGCGCACGCTCATGCTCGCCCCGTGCATGGTGCAGCAACGCCTCGGCCAGCGGCACGGTCACCTCGGCCCAGGTCGCCCGGCTGAACGTCGGTGCCTGGTGAGCTCGCTCACGCAATGCTGCGAGCAGCCGTTCGGCCTGCGGTGCGTCGGCGCGGGCCAGGCCGTACAGGTACTGCAGGCTGAGGAGTGGCTGCACCGTGTCGCCCTGGCGTTGGCGCAGGTACGGCAGCAGCGCTTGCCAGCGTGCGCCGACATCGACCCCGGCCAGCTCCAGCCGCGCCAGCAGCGACACCGCACCCACCTGGTCCTGGGAATATTCCGGCAGGATGCCCCACACATGCCGGTCGTAGATCGCCAGCACCTGCGCGTGGTCGCCGCGCCCCAGTTGGAACAGCGCCAGGTGCCACCAGTTGTGGGTGTACATGAACGAGTTGAGCCCATCCCAGTGGTGCGTCACACCCTCCAGGAACGCGATGCCTTCCTCGATGCGCCCCTGGGTCAGCATCACATGGGCCAGGGCGTGTTGTGCCCACGGCTCGTTCGCCTGCAACGCCAGGGCCTGGCGGGCGCTGGCCTCGGCCTCTTCCAGCAGGTGGCATTGCTCGTAGGCGAACGCCAGCATGGCGTGGGCCGGGGCGATGTCGGGCGCGGCCTCGACGGCCTTCAGGCCGATGCGCAGCAGCGCGGGCCAGTTGCCACGGTTGAACTCCACGTACTGGTTGAGCTTGGCGGCGAACAGGTCGCGTGGGTACTGCGCGAGCAAGGTCTCGCTGGCGCTCAGCACCTGGTCCAGGTCATCGTCGATCCAGGCTTGCAGCAGCGCCAGGTACAGCGTCGCGCGCGGGTGTGGCTGAGGCACCTGGGCGGCGCGCAGGCGGTAGCGCTCAGCCAGCCCAGGGCCCTCGGGCGACTCGCTGAACATCATCAGGATGCCCGCCAGGGCGTTGCTCAGCGCCGAGCCGGGGTGGCGGTCGGCGCTGGCCAGGATCGCCTCGGCGCGGGGGTGGTAGCCGAGAAAGCCCGAGACGAAATCGTCCAGGGCCTGGCGGGCGTCGAGGGTGTCGGTGTCGAGGGGGTTGCCCAGGTAGTCCAGTGACATGCGGTCGGTTCCGATGGTTCGTCGATCAAGCATGCAGGGCAAAGGTTGTGCCAGGCGCGTAGCGCGCGGATGGCGGGGAGTGGGGCAGTGCCGCTGTTGCTTTTTCCGCAGACGGGGGCGTGGGGTGTGGATTTTTCACCAGTGGGCGGAGGCCACGTTGCGGCCCCTCGCGGCGCAAGGGCGCTCCCACAGCGCCTGTCCCCCAGCGTACAAGCGTGGCCGTGCGTGGTCCCTGTGGGAGCGGCCTTGCGCCGCGAGGGGCGCAACGCGCCCCGTGGCATACGCCTTGCTATCCCCTCTGCATTCGTTGCCAAGGAGTTCCCATGCCCACCGCCAACCCACCCCGCCCGGGGACATTGCGCCACGCCCTCAAACGGCTGGGCCTGCTGGCCAGCGCCGCGCTGCTCGCCGCCGGCGCCCACGCCGCCCCGCGCGACGGCGGCGTGCTGAACCTGGTCGCCCAGCCCGAGCCGCCGTCGCTGATGCACGGGGTGGTCACCCACGTCTCCACCCAGTACGTCAGCGGCAAGATCCTCCAGGGCCTGCTGACCTTCGACACCACGCTCAAGCCGCAACCGGTGCTGGCGCGCGCCTGGAGTGTCTCGCCCGATGGCCTGGCCTACACCTTCGAGCTGCAACCCGATGTGCGCTGGCACGACGGCCAGCCGTTCAGCGCCGAGGACGTGCAGTTCAGCTTCCAGACCTTCTACCCCGAGGTCGACAAGCGCGTCGGCAGCGTGTTCAGCGAGTACGTGGCGTCGATCGACACCCCCACGCCGCTGCAAGTGACCTTCCACCTGAAGAAACCGTTCGCGCCGTTCCTCTCCCTGCTCGGCAGCGGCCTGCGCCCGGTGGTGCCCAAGCACCTCTACGCCGGCACCGACTTTCGCGCCAACCCCTACAACCTCAAGCCCGTCGGCACCGGCCCGTTCGTCTTCCAGGAATGGAAACGCGGCGCCTACATCAAGCTGGTGAAGAACCCGGACTACTGGAAAAAGGGCCTGCCGCACCTGGACGCCATCGTCTTCCACGTGATCCCCGACGCTGCCTCGCGCGCCGCGGCCTTCGAGCGCGGCGACGTGCAGGTGCTGCGCAGCGGCGACGCCGACTACGCCGACCTCAAGCGCCTCGGCGCGCTGCCTGGCGTGCAGGCCTCGGAGCAGGGCTGGGAGCTGTACTCGGGCCTGGCCTTCCTGCAGTTCAACACGCGCAAGCCGCCGCTGGACAACCCCAAGGTGCGCCAGGCGATCCTTTATGCGCTGAACCGTCCGTTCATCGTTGACAACATCTTCTTCGGCGCCGGCAAGGTCGCGCCCGGGCCATTCGCCTCCAGCTCGCCCTACCACGACCCGCAGTTGCCGCAGTATGGCTACGACCTGGCCAAGGCCAAGGCGCTGATCGCCGAGGCCGGGGTCGACCTCAGCACGCTGCGCCTGCGTCTGCGCAACGGCGAGAAGGGCGGGGCCTGGGAGCGCCTGGCCGAATACACCCGCCAGGCCCTGCAACCCCTGGGCATCAAGGTGCAGGTGGTGACCTCGGACGCGGCCACCTGGTTCCAGCGCGTCAGCGACTGGGACTTCGACATGACCTACAACTTCATCTTCCAGATCGGCGACCCGTACCTGGTCAACGCCTACCTGTACCGCTCCGACTACATCCTCAAGACCTCGCCGTTCGCCAACGTCGGTGGCTACAGCAACCCCGAGGTCGACCGTTTGTGGGACCAGGTCGCCGACACGGCCGAGGGCCCGCAGCGCACGCAGTTGTACAGCCAGTTGGAGCAGCGCCTGAACGATGACCTGCCGGTGGCGCCAATCTTCGAGATGCGCTACCCGACGCTGTTCCACGGCCAAGTGCAGAACCTGCTGCAGACCGCCACCAGCCTCAACGAAGACTACGAGCGCGTCTACCTCGACGCCCCGGCGCCATGAGCACGCTGCGGTTCCTCGTCGCGCGCCTGGGCCGGGCGTTGCTGATGATCGTCGGCGTGCTGGTGCTGAGCTTCCTGCTGGTGCGCCTGGCGCCCGGCGACCCGGCGCTGCTGATGGCCGGCGAGGCCGGGGTAGACGATGCCCAGTACATCGCCAGCCTGCGCCACGACATGGGCCTGGACCAGCCCCTGGCGCGCCAGCTGTGGCTGTACCTGGGCCAGGTCGCGCACCTGGACCTGGGCTACTCCTACCGCAACCAGGCCCCGGTGTGGGACCTGCTCGCCGAGCGCCTGCCGGCGACCCTGGGCCTGATGGGTACGGCCTTCGTGCTGTCGTCGCTGCTGGGCGTGGCCTTGGGCGTGCTCGCCGCACTCAGCCGCGAACGCCGGGGATGGCTCGACGGCCTGATCAGCCACGGCGCGCTGCTGCTCTATGCCACGCCGCCGTTCTGGCTGGCGTTGCTGCTGATCGTGCTGTTCTCGGTGACCCTCGACTGGCTGCCAGCGTTCGGCATGCAGACGGTCGCCGCCGACCTGCACGGCGGCGCTTGGCTGGCCGACCGGGCTCGCCACCTGGTTTTGCCATGCCTGTCGCTGAGCTTCCTGTTCCTGGCCCTGTACGTGCACCTGACCCGCGCCGCGACCCTCGAGGTACTGCGCCAGGAGCACGTGTACACCGCCCGCGCCAAGGGCCTGCGCCCTGGGCGCATCCTGTTCGCCCACGTGTTGCGCAATGCGCTGCTGCCGGTGGTGACCTTCGCTGGCCTGCAACTGGGCCAACTGGCCAGTGGCGCGTTGCTGGTGGAGGTGGTGTACGCCTGGCCGGGCATCGGCCGGTTGATGTACGAGGCCCTGGCCCAGCGCGACTACAGCGTGTTGCTGGGCGGCTTCTTGCTGATCTCGATACTGGTGGTCGGCTTCAACCTGTTGACCGACCTGGCTTGCCGCGCCCTCGATCCACGGATCGGCGCCGCGGAGCCGACACGATGAGGAGTCACACCGTGTGGCAACGTTTTATCGAGCAACGCCTGGCCGTGCTCGGCGCGGCATTCCTGCTGCTGCTCGGCGCCCTGGCGCTGGCGGCGCCGTGGCTCAGCCCGGCCTCGCCGTGGGAAATGAACGCCACGCCCATGCTGGCGCCCTTGCATGAGGCGGCGCACTGGCTGGGCAGCGACCTGTTGGGCCGCGACCTGGCCAGTGGGCTGCTGTACGGCGCGCGGGTGTCGCTGGCGGTGGGCCTGCTGGCCAGCCTGGCGACCCTGCTGGTGGGGCTGCTGGTCGGTGCCGTGGCCGGCTATTTCGGCGGCTGGGCCGATGCCGTGCTGATGCGCGTGGCCGAGTTCTTCCAAGTCATTCCGCAACTGGTGCTGGCGGTGATCCTGGTGGCGGTGCTGGAGCCGTCGCTGGGCACCATCGTCCTGGCCATCGCCCTGGTGGCCTGGCCCGGCGTGGCGCGCCTGGTGCGCAGCGAGTTCCTCAGCCTGCGCCAGCGCGAGTTCGTGCAGGCGGCGCGGGTGCTGGGGCAGTCGCCGTTGGCGATCGTCTGCCGGCAGATCCTGCCCAACGCCCTCGCGCCGCTGCTGGTGACCCTGAGTTTCGTGATGGCCACGGCGATCCTCACCGAGGCGGCGCTGGCTTTTCTCGGCCTCGGCGACCCGGAGGCGATGAGCTGGGGCTACATGATCAATGCCTCGCGCAACGTGCTGCGCGAGGCGTGGTGGATGAGCCTGCTGCCGGGGTTGGCGATCCTGTTCAGTGTGCTGGCAGTGAACCGCGTCGGTGAGGGCCTGCGGGTGGCCCTGGAGCCGGTGCGCCGGCAAGGAGAACAACCATGAGCGAGGCCCTGCTCGATATCCAGCACCTGAGCATCGCGCTGCCGGCGGGCGGTGAGCGCCACCATGCGCTGCACGACCTGTCGTTGCAGGTGCGTGCCGGTGAGTGCCTGTGCGTGGTCGGCGAGTCCGGCTCGGGCAAGTCGATGCTGGCCAAGGCCCTGCTGCGCCTGTTGCCGCACCCTTTGCGGGTGAGCGACGGGCAGGTGCGCTGGCGCGGTCGGGACCTTGCCACATTCGATGAAAGCGCCCTGCGCGCCTTGCGCGGGCATGACATCAGCATGGTCTTCCAAGAGCCGATGAGCGCGCTCAACCCGCTGCTCAGCGTTGGTCGACAGATCGACGAAACCCTTGCAGCCCATGGTGTGGCGAACGCTGCCCAGCGCCGTGCGCGCGTGCTCGAACTCTTGGGCTACGTCGGCCTGCCCGACCCCGAACGCCTGCGTCATGCCTACCCGTTCGAGCTGTCCGGTGGCCAGCGCCAGCGCGTGGTGATCGCCATGGCCCTGGCGTTCGCCCCGGCGCTGTTGATCGCCGACGAGCCGACCTCGGCGCTGGACGTCAGCACCCAACGGCAGATCCTCGACCTGCTGCGGCGCATCCAGCGTGAGCAGGGCATGGCGATGCTGTTCATTACCCACGACTTCGCCGTGGTCGAGGCCATCGCCGACCGTGTGCTGGTGCTGGAAAAGGGCCAGGTGGTGGAGCAGGGCACCGCGGCCCAGGTGCTGGGTGAGCCGCGTGCGGCCTATACCCGGCGGCTGCTCGACGCGGTCAGCGCCAGGCCGGCGCAGCCGCGCCCGGTGTTGCAGGGTGGCGCGCCGGTGTTGCAGGCGCGGCAGTTGGAAAAACACTTCAGCCGGCGCATCGGCTGGTGGGGGCGGCGCACCACCCGCGCGCTGGCCGGTGTCGACCTGCACCTGGGCGAAGGCGAGACCCTGGGCATCGTTGGCGAATCCGGCTCGGGCAAGTCGACCCTGGGCCGCTGCCTGGTGCGCCTGCTGCGCAGCGACGCTGGCAGCGTGCACTGGCACGAGCACGACGTCACGCAACTGGCCGAGTCGCGCCTGCGCCCGTTGCGAGGTGGTGTGCAGATGATCTTCCAGGACCCGTTCGCCTCGCTCAACCCGCGCCAAACCATCGTCACGCAGTTGATGGCCGGCCCGTTGGCCCAGGGTCGCAGCGCGCGGCAGGCGGCGGACAAAGCGCGCGAGGCGCTGGCGCTGGTCGGCCTGCCGGAGAGCGCCCTGCAGCGCTACCCCCACGAGTTTTCCGGTGGCCAGCGCCAACGTATCGGCATCGCCCGCGCCCTGGCGGTGGAGCCGAAGGTGCTGATCGCCGACGAATGCGTGTCGGCCCTCGATGCGTTGATCCAGGTGCAGGTGCTCGAGCTGCTCGAAAGCCTGCAGCGGCGCTTGAAACTGAGTATCGTGTTCATCACCCATGACCTGCGCGTGGCCGCGCGGTTGTGCGACCGCATCGCGGTGATGCAGGCGGGGCAAGTGGTGGAGCAGGGCGCCACGGCGACGCTGCTGGCCCGACCGCGCCACGCCTACACGCGCACCTTGCTGCAAGGCTTCGACATTCAGGCGCGTACGCTGGAGGTCACGCCATGAGCGTGCCCCGGCGTGGATGCCAAGCCAACAACCCTAGCCCGCGCCTGCGCTTCGCTGGAGGCTGTCGGCGGCCCGATTCATTCGTTCATCAGGAGGCCCTGGGTGCCAATGGCTGATAGCAAGCGTTTCTCCGACCTGCCGCAGGTACGCGGCGAGCGGCTCGAGGTGCGCCCTGGGCGGCACCTGAGCGTGGCCTTCCAGCCGGGTGACCAGCGGGCCGACACCGTGGTGTTCCTCGGCCACGGCAGTGGCGGCAACAAGGACCAATGGCGTGAACTGTGGCGCCGCCTTGGCGAGCAGGGCTACAGCCGCGTGGCCTGGGACCTGCTCGGCCACGGCGACAGCGACAAGCCCCACGGCACCGAGCACTACGCCTGGACGGCGCTGGTGGCTGATCAGCTGGCGTTGCTGGAGCGCTACGCCGGGCCACGCAACCTGGTGGTGGCCCATTCCTATGGCACGGGCCTGACCATGAGCACGCTGCTGGAGCAGCCCCGGCGTTTGCCGCAGGTGCGCATCGATGGCGCCTTGCTGCTGGGCAGCCTGTTGCACCGGCCGCAGCGGGGTGGCGGGTTATTGAAGTTGCCGGCCTGGGTGCTGCAGATCATACGGCCGCTGCTGGCCCGCGATTTTCGCGACCGCGCCTGGCACCCGGTGGCGGACCGGGCGCTGGTGGCCTACGAGGAAGGGGTCGCCCGGCGCAATCGTCTGGATGTGTTCAAGTCGCTGATGAACAACGCGGGCTGGCCTGAAGCGCAGGCGCTGGCCGGGTTGACCTTGCCGATCGAGGTGGTGTCGGGGGACCGCGATGGCTTGACCCCGGCCACGGCGGGGGAGGCATTGGCGCGGCAGCTGCCGGGTGGGGCGTTCGAGGTGCTCGGGCAGTGTGGGCACCAGTTGATGCTGGAGCGGCCAGGGGAGGTGTGGCGGGCGTTCGAGCGGTTGGTGGGGCGGGTGGGGTGATGCAGCGTCCGTGCCGGCCTTATCGCGGGGCAAGCTCGCTCGGAGAGAGGGGTGAGTGGTAAATAAAAATCGAATAACCATAAAATTTAATATTCCTTTTTGCGCTTAATCCTTTCAGGCACAGTGCGATCCTCCCCCGCGCCCCCAGGTTGGACATGGACTTCAGACCATCCCCCACCCAGCAGCTCCTCGGCCAGTTGTTCGCCCAGAACTACGCCTGGCTCTGCGCTCGCCTGCGCAGCCGCCTGCACTGCCCGCACAGCGCCGAGGACATCGCCGCCGAAGCCTTCGTGCGCATCCTCGGCTTGCCGCAGCCGGAAACCATCCGCGAACCCCGCGCGCTGCTTACCACCATCGCCCAGCGCCTGTTGCAGGAAAGCTGGCGTCGCCGCGACCTCGAACGCGCCTACGTGCGTTGGATGAGCGAGCTGCCCGCGCCTTCGCAGCCCTCGCCCGAGGAGCTGCACCTTGTGGTCGACAGCCTGCTGCACCTGGACCGTGTGCTCGACCGCCTGCCAGGGCAGGGCAAGGCGGCGTTCATCCACAGCCAACTGGGCGGCCTGACCTACGCCGCGATCGCCGAGCGCCTGGGCATTTCGGTCAGCCGCGTGCAGCAGTACATGACCGAGGCGTTCCGCCTGTGTTACCTGGCGTTGGACGCATGAGCGAGCAGGCGCTGGTGGAGGCGGCGGCGCAGTGGATGGCGCGGTTGCATTCGGGGCAGGTCAGCGAGGCCGAGGCCAAGGCGTTCCAGCAGTGGCACGACAGCCATCCACGGCATGCCCAGGTGTTCCAGCGCATGAGCCACGGCCTGGGGCAAGCCAAACGCCCGGGGTTGCAGGGGTTGTCCGATACCCAGGTGATCGATGCGTTGCGCGCGCCGCACAGCCGGCGCGCATTCCTCAAAGGCAGCCTCGGGGCGTTGGCCGCCGTCGGCATCGTCGGGGTGGGGTTGAAGGTGATCGATGCTCAGGTTTGGGCACCGGGCGACCTGCTGACCCTCACCGGGCAGCGGCGGACGTTCGAACTGGAGGGCGGCAACCGCCTGACCCTCAATGCGCAGACCCGGGTGAGCCCGGGGCGGCAGGCGTTGTACTTGCACCAGGGCGCGGTGCAACTGGAGTGTGTCGGCGCGCCGGTGGTCCTGGCGACGTCGCAGGCCCAGGTCGAAACCGGGCAGGGCGGGCGTCTGCTGCTGGAGCGGCGGGGCGAGGGCGAGGCCAGGCTCACGGTGCTGGCCAGCCAGGCCCGGTTGCGCGGCGAAGCGGGTGATGGGGTGCTGGTCAAGGCTGGGCAGCAGGCGTGGATAAAACCGCCCCAGGCGCCAAGCGTGGGGCGCGCCGACCCGGCGGCCACGGCCTGGCTCAGCGGCCTGTTGCAGGCCCATGAGCGACCGCTGGGGGAGGTGCTGGAGGCGCTGCGGGCTTATCACCACGGGGTGCTCAGGGTGTCGCCAGCGGCGGCGCGGTTACGGGTCAGCGGCGTGTTCACGCTGGATGACAGCGCGCGGGCGTTGCGCCTGATTGCCGCGACGTTGCCGGTCAGGGTGGTCAGTTACGGTGGGGTGTGGGTGAGCATCGAGGCAGTGTGAATCCATGCCGGCCTCAAGGCTGTCGCCCACCAGGTAATAAGCTCAGCACCAATCGATCCAAGGCTTTTCTGCAGTTTTCCCGCGCTGGTTGCTCATTAACGCAAACCCCATCGCGGAACGTCCCCACATGATCCCTAGCACCTTCCGATACACCTGCCTGGCCCTTGCCATCGCCTGCTCAGCGGCCCAGGCCGCCGAACCCCAGCTCGACTACGCCATCCCCGCCGGCGACCTGGCCCAGACCCTGCTGGAAATCTCCCGCCACAGCGGCGTGCCGATCGCCTTCGACCCGCAGCGTGTCAGTGGCCAGCGCGCCCCGGCCCTGCAAGGCCGCTACAGCAGCGACCAGGCGCTGGAGCAGGTGCTGCGCGGCAGCGGCCTGGACTACCGGCACGACGCCGACGGCGTGGTGATCGCCGCGCAACCCGCACACGCCGTGGCCGTGCCCAAGGCCACCCCCAGTCCCCAGGACGTGCGCCTCGAACAGGTGATCGTCACCGGCACGCGCGCCCAGGAGCGCACCGCCAGTGCCTCGCTGTCGCCCATCGACATCATCTCCGCCGACAGCCTCAACGCGACCGGCTCCGAGGAGCTGGGCGCGGTGCTGGCGCGCTTGATCCCGTCGATCAGCTTCCCGCGCCCGAGCCTGGTGGACGGCGCCGAGCTGGCCCGCCCGGCGCAGTTGCGTGGGCTGTCACCCGACCAGGTGCTGGTGCTGGTCAACGGCAAGCGCCGCCACAGCGGGGCCTTCGTCAACCTCGGCGGTGCCGCCGGGCGCGGCTCGGCGCCGGTGGACCTGAACGCTATCCCGATCTCGGCCATCGACCATATCGAGGTGCTGCGCGACGGCGCCTCGGCGCGCTACGGCTCCGACGCCATCGCCGGGGTGATCAACGTGATCCTCAAGCACGACGCCAGCGGCGGCTCGCTGAGCACCCGCTACGGTCAGTACAACAAGGGCGATGGCATCCAGCGTCTAGCCTCGGCCAACACCGGCCTGGCCATCGGCAGCAGCGGCTGGCTCAACCTCTCGGCCGAGGCCAGCGACAACGACTACACCAACCGCGCAGGCGACGACTTGCGCCCCGGCAGCGTCGGCTCCACCACCTACGGCCAGCAAGTGTTCCGCCAGGGCGAGCCGGCCAACGACAACCTCAAGCTGTTCCTCAACAGCCAGCTCGACCTGAGCGAGCAGGCCCAGCTCTATGCCTTCGGTGGTTACCGCAAGACCCACGGCCAGACCGCTGCCTTCTACCGCGCCAGCAACAACTCAGGCAACGTCCCGTCGATCTACCCCAACGGCTACCTGCCGTTGATCAACGGCACCCTGGAGGATTCCTCGCTCACCACTGGGCTGCGCGGCGAGTTGGCGGGCGACTGGCGCTACGACCTTTCCGCCAGCTATGGCCGCAACGACTATGGCTTGTCCACCCGCACCCTCAACCGCGCCTTGTTCGACGACACCGGCAGCACCCCGCTGAGCTTCGACAACGGCCGCCTGACCAGCGAACAGAAGCAACTGGCCTTCGACCTGGCCCGCGACTTCGACCTGGGCTGGCTGCCGTACCCGCTGTCGGTGGCGGTGGGGGCCGAGTACCTGCACCAAGGCTACGAGGTCAACGCGGGCGAACCGGGCTCGTACTACAAGAGCGGCAGCCAAGGCTACGCGGGTTTTCGCGAGGCCGACGCCGGCCAGTGGAGCCGGCATAACTGGGCGCAGTACATCGACCTGGAGACCAACCTGACCGACCAGTTCGGTGTGTCTGCCGCCGCCCGCCACGAGGACTACAGCGACTTCGGTTCCAACGTCAGCGGCGCGCTCTCGGCACGCTACGACTTCACCCCGGCGGTGGCCCTGCGCGGCAGTATCTCCAGTGGCTTCCGTGCGCCGTCGCTGGCCCAGCAGCACTTCGCCTCGACCTCTTCGCAACTGGTCGACGGGGTGATCCAGGAGGCCGGTATCTTCCCGGTCGATGCGCCGGTCTCGCGCCTGCTCGGTGCCGAGGACCTCAAGCCGGAGAAGTCGCGCAACTACAGCCTGGGCCTGGTGCTGCGCCCGAGCGATGACTGGCAGATCAGCGCCGACGTCTACCGCATCGACATCCGCGACCGCATCACCCTGTCGTCCAACCTGCGCCTGAACCGCACCGCCATCGACTACCTGCGCGGCCAGGGCGTGGGCGACATCAACTACACCAGCGCGCGCTACTTCACCAATGGCGCCGACACCCGCACCACCGGCCTCGACCTGGTCGCCAGCTACCACCATCGCTTCGACAACGGCGTGCGCTGGACCAGCACCACCGGCTACAACTACAACCACACCAAGGTCACCGACACCCAGGCGGACCCGGCCATCCTCGCCCAGTTGGGCCTGGCCACCACCTCGCTGCTGGAGCGCCGCGAGCGCCTGGGCCTGCTCGGCGACACCACGCCGGAGCACAAGCTGACCCTGGGCAACGACTTCAACCTGGGCAACTGGACCCTGCGCAGCAACCTGGTGCGCTATGGCAGCTACACCAGCTACCAGAACGACACCAGCTTCCCCGACCAGACCTTCGCCGCGCAGTGGGTGCTGGACCTGGCGCTGGACTACAGCCACGACAACTGGCTGTTCACCGTGGGCAGCGACAACGTCACCAACCAGGTGCCGGCCAAGCTGGACTTCGCCAACAGTTCGGGGGGCAACCTCAAGTACTCGACGTTCTCGCCGTATGGGTACAGCGGGGCGTTCTACTACGCGAAGCTGACGTACGCCTGGTAGGTTTTGCAGGGTCTTTGCCGGCCCCATCGCGGGGCAAGCCCGCTTCTACAAGTACACTGCTGTTCCTGGGAACGCGGGTGAGCCTGTGGGCGCGGGCTTGCCCCGCGACAGGGCTGGAAAATCTCACCCTCATTTAGATCAAATATGCATTTAGGTTATTAGCTTGTAACCAGGCCGCATATCCATGGCGCCCATACTGCCATTCCCTGATCGATACCCTCCGCGATAGCAGCAATTACGCCACCATCGCCCGAAAACCCTCGGCCATCCCCTCATTCCCGCACGCCCCAGCAGCCGCCGACGCTGCTGTTCCGCCATCTTGCCCGCCTGCGGCGCGGGCCTAGAATCGCCCCCATCCGTTCCACACCCTATCGTCGGATTCGAAAGAGGATTTCCCCATGATGAACGCAATGCAGATGCCGATGAACGCCACCCTGCCGATGATGCCCATGATGGGCATGCCGATGATGATGGCCACCATGACCTGCACGATGGTCGAGGACGGCATGCTCTGCACCCTGAAGCCTGCAACCGGCATGGACATGGCGATGTTCCGCAACAACGCCGAAATGATGCAGATGATGATGAACTGCGGCATGCCGGTGATGATGCAGTGCGCCAACCTGTCGATGATGGGCATGTCCCAGGCCGCGATGGCCATGAACATGCAGATGATGGGCATGCCGATGATGATGGGCGGCATGGCCATGCCGATGATGAAGTGCATGATGGAATGCACCCTCATGGCCGATGGCATGGCCTGCAAGATGATGCCGATGGCGGGCATGAGCATGGAGATGATGAATCACTGCTGCATGCTGATGGCGAAGATGATGAACGACTGCAGCATGCCGATGATGATGAGCTGCAATGGCATGCCGATGATGTGCTGCACCTGCTGAACGCAGGTGGTCAGTCGCGGCGTTCCGGGTGGGTGACCACCAGGTAGGCCACCGCCTCGCTGTCTACCGGGTTGCGGTAGCGGTGGGGCTGGTCGGCGTAGAACACGATCGAGTCACCGGTGGCGAGCAGGAAGCGTTCCTCGTTCACACTGATCTCCAGCGCGCCCTGGGCGACCACCAGGTTCTCCTGCACGCCCGGGCCGTGCCCCTCGGAAAACTCCTCCCCCAGCGGGCTGATGCGCAACTCGTAGAATTCGGTCTGGCGCGCCGTGTCGTAGGGGTACAGCGCGCGGCTGACGAAGGCCCCGCTGGCACTCACCAGGCGTTTGCTCGCGCGCGCTGGCATCAGCGTCACGCCCTCGCACTCACGGTGTTCGAGGAACGCCGCCACCGATACCCGAAGGCCCTTGGCGATCTTGCACAGCACCTTGATCGACGGCACGCTGCGGCCAGACTCGATCTGCGCAAGCATCGCCCGGCTGACCCCGCAGACTCGCGCCAGGCCGTCCAGCGACAACAAGCGTTTGCTGCGCAGACGTTGCAGGTTCTGCGCGACACGGTGGCCGATGAGGTCGTCGTCGTTCGTTTCGGCGTGGGCGATGACCTCCAGCGTGGGGTCGCTGGACGTACTCAGGAAGCGGCCGGGGGTGTACATGACGTCACGCCTGGCGGGGCGGTTTGGCTACCTGCGAGGCTTCGCGCCATGGGTGGGCGGCGAACCCTGCCTGTTGCGCGTACAACGCCCACATCAAACGGCCCAGGTGCTGCGCTTGTTTACGTTTGCGGTACAGGGTGAGGTCGGTGACATTGAGAGCGGAGGGCATGGGGGAATCCTTGTCTTGCGCGGTAGGCATGGGGTGAGACTACGGGGAGTTTTTTAGAACAAGAAATAATGAATTTTTATTTGGTAATGCGTTTTTTGCATTAAACAGCCTGAACGCGCCGCCAGCACCGCCATCAGCATCTCAGCCCCAACAGCAAACTCACGCGGGCGAGGAAGAACAGGATGGCGATCGTGGTCAGTGCCCCGGCCACCTGCAAGGCTGCGTAAGCGTCCTTGCCGGCGCCGTGCTCGCCGATCACCAGGGCCGCCGAGGTGGCCAGGGTAACGCCGACGATCAGGTTCACCCCACCGCCAGGGTGATGATCTTCTTCAGCGGCGCCTGGGCGCGAATATGCCCCACGGCGATGCCCAGCGAACGCACCATGCCACCGTGCTGCCAGGAACACCCCGGCACTGGCCAGCACCACCCAGTGCCAGGAGTCTCGCTGTTTTTCAGTGGTACGCAGGCCGTTGCCTGTGTTGGGGGTGAAGAACGAGCGCCGCGCGGGCGGCGCTCGATCTTGATATCACCCTAGGACTCACGACGCGTGTACCGGGGGCGTGGGCACAGCGACGTTCATCACTTGCCCTGTTTCCAGGTGCCAGGCAACGACAGATCGCCCGAGGCCACGTCCCACACGCTGGTCACGCACAGCAGCGGGTTGTGCAGGTCGGCGTTGACCTGCAAGGCGGCGGTCACGCCGTCGTAGTTGAAGTGCTTCGGGAAGCCCACGGCTGCCAGCGGCACGCGGATCCGCGCGGCGTCGTGGTTGACGCTCAGGTCATAGCCGGGCGAGTCGATGTAGATCGGCGCACCCGGCCAGGTGGCCGGCAGCTTGGGCTTGGCACCCTCGGGGATGTCGCGCACCTTCAGGCCCGCCGGGCCGCAACTGGCGTCCTTGGTCAGCACCACCCAGTGCGAATGCCACAGGCCACCGTCGTTGGCCTTGTCGCCGTCGCGGTTTTCATCGAGCTGCGGGGTGTCGTCGAAATCCGGGTGCGAGGTCAGCGCCAGGGCGAGGATGCCCGAGCCGGGCTCGAAGCCGACCGAGCCGCTGTCCAGGCTGGTGGGCCACACGTAGCTGTACACCTCGGCGCCGGCGAAGCTGCCTTTGGCGGTCGGTACGCGGCTGCCGGCCTTGCCATCGACCAACTGTTCGAACACCAGTTGCTCGCCTTCCGTGAAGACGCGGGTGTGGACCAGGTCGAAGGCCGCTTCGACCTTGGCGTTCGGGTCACTGTGGATGCCATCCGGGCCATGGGCCCAGGCGGAGCCGGCGAGCAGCGCGGCGAAGGTGAAGGCGAGGGGGGCGTAGTTCATGATCGGTCTCCTGGGGTTATATTGGTGTCGATTCGATACTTGTGTGTAGGCTACGCCTGGATCGGCCTTTGTCAATATTGTTTTTAGTCGATACTATATTTCGACAGGAGTGATACATGACCGACACGACCCTCTTCGACTTGCTCGAACGCCTTTCCAGCCTCACTCGCGCCTGGTTCCGCCAGCACCCGCTGCTGGCCGAGCTGCAGCCGATCCAACTCAGCGCGCTGATGTACCTGGCGCGCTGCAACCACTACTCCAACACGCCGCTGGGGGTGACCGACTATCTGGGGCTGACCAAGGGCACCGTGTCGCAGTCGCTCAAGGCGCTGGAGGCCAAGGGGCTGGTGGTCAAGACCCAGGACGCCCACGACCGGCGCAGCGTGCACCTGCAACTGACCGACAGTGCCCGTGCCCTGCTCGACGCGGTGCTGCCGCCGGACTTCCTCGCCACTGGCCAGGCGCGCATGGGTGAGCGCGGCGCGCAGTTGCAGGCGTTGCTCGGCGACCTGCTTGGCGAGGTGCAGCGCGGCACCGATGTGCCGGGCTTCGGCCTGTGCGCCAGCTGTCGTTTCCACCAGCGCGTCGACGGCCTGCCGTTCTGCGGCCTGACCCGGCAAGCGCTGGCCCCGCCCGACGCGGCGCTGATCTGCCGCGAACACCAGCCGCCGGAACCCGCCTGACGCTGCCATCCGTCCTGTAGGCCAGCGCTGGCCGCAGGCGCATCTAGACTCAAGGCGCGCTCGTCCGATCCCGGGGCGCCTTGCCGAGGACGCACCATGGGCCGGCTGGTCTGCGCGGATTTCGACGAATTCCAGGAAGCCCTCTACGGCGTGCAGGGGCACTACGTGTTGCGTTCGCGCCAGCAGCGCGATTGGCGCCTGCGCGTGGTCGAGTTGGGCGAGGTGGCGCTGATGTTCGGCCGTGAGGGCGCGGGCACGGTGTACAGCGGCGTCGGCCTGCCGGGTTTCTACAACGTCTTCCTGCCCTTGAGCCGGCATGCCTGCACGGTGCTCGGCGGCCAAGCCATGACCCCGCGGCTGGTCGGCTGGATGGTGCCCGAGGCGATGTTCCATATCGACGCCAGCCAGCCGGCCAGCTGGATGACCGTGGCGATGTCCTGCGAGCAGGTGCTGGGTTGGGCGCAGCGCCATGAGGACGAATTCGACCTGGGGTTGCTGGCGGGCAACCTGCTGTGCCCGGCGCGCCAGGACCTGGCGCCGCTGATCGATCTGGCCTTGCGCCTGCTGCGCATCGACCACTGCGCACCGCAGGAACTGCACACGCCCGCCGGCGAGCGCGCTGCCAGCAGGGATCTGCTCGACCAGGTGTTCCACAGCCTGCTGCCCTTGGCCCCGGCTCGCGGCGCCAGCCTCGGCCAGCACCACCAACGGATCTTGCGCCGGGCCCTGGAGTTGGTGCGTGCGACGGCCGACACGCCGCTGCACCTGGCCGATCTGTGCCAGGCGTGCAATACCTCCGAGCGCACCTTGCGCAACCTGTTCACCCGCCACCTGGGCATGAGCCCGCACCGCTACCTGATGCTGCACCGCCTGCATGCCATTCGCGCGGCGATTCTGCGTGCGGGGCTGGGCGAGACCATCACCGACATCTGCGCACGCTTCGGCGTGTGGGACTTCGGGCGCTTCGCCGGCGTGTACCGGCGGCACTTCGGCGAGCTGCCCTCGCAGTCGCTGCGCAGCCGACGAGCGACGCCACCGGCAGACGGGTTTGCCGATTTTACGTAGCCGGTCGTCGCCCGCGGTTGCCAGCATCTGGCCGATGCCTTGGCCTGACGCCGGGGCGCCCCGAACCTGGCAGAGGACACCTGCATGAGCAAGACAGCCCTGATCGTGGTGGACATCCAGAACGACTACTTCCCTGGCGGCCTGTGGACCCTGAGCAAGGTCGAGGCGGCTGCGGCCAAGGCCGCCGAGGTGATCGCCGCGTTCCGTGAGCGCGGTGACCTGGTGGTGCATATCCGCCACGAGTTCTCCAGCCCCGACGCGCCGTTCTTTCGCCCGGGCAGCGAGGGTGCGCGCCTGCATCCGAGCGTGATCAACCAGGGGGAAGAGCCGGTGGTGCTCAAGCACTACATCAACTCGTTCCGCGACACCGGGCTCAAGGAAGTGCTCGACAGCCATGGCATCGATGAGGTCGTGGTGGTGGGCAACATGAGCCACATGTGCGTGGATGGCATCACCCGCGCCGCCGTGGATTTCGGCTACCCGACCACGGTGCTGCACGACGCCTGCGCAACCCTGGACCTGGAGTTCGAGGGCGTGCGGGTACCGGCCGAGCAGGTGCATGCCGCGTTCATGGCGGCGCTGCGCTTTGGTTATGCGCCGGTGATCTCCACCGCCGAGTACCTGCGCCAAGCCCGTCGCTGAACCACGACAAAGGTGCCGATCATGATCGAGACCCTGTATTCGCGCAGCGATAGCGGCCTGCTGCTGGTCGACCCATACAACGACTTTCTCAGCGAGGGCGGCAAGCTCAACGGCCTGGCCAAGGCCGTGGCCGATCGGGTCGGCACCGTGGCCAACCTCACGGCGGTGCTTGCGGCGGTGCGGCGGGCAGGCATCCAGGTGTTCTATGTGCCGCACCATCGTGCCCGGCCAGGTGATTTCAGCGGCTGGAAGCATCCGAGCCCTTATCAGCTGGGGGCCAGCCGCGCCCAGGTGTTCGCCGAGGGCAGTTGGGGTGGGGAATGGCACCCTGCGTTCGTGCCGCAGGCGAGTGACGTGCTGGTGCACGAGCATTGGGGCGGCAGTGGTTTCGCCAATACCGACCTGGATCTGCAGCTCAAGCAGCATGGGGTGGTGAAGGTGATTCTGGTGGGCATGTTGGCCAATACGTGCTTGGAGTCTACTGGGCGCTTTGCCGCCGAGCTTGGCTATCACGTCACCTTGGTGCGCGATGCCACGGCGGCGTTCAGTGAGGAGGCGATGCATGCCGCGCATCAGATCAATGGGCCGACCTATGCCCACGCTATCGTCGATACGGCTGAATTGCTGGGGGCCTTGGTGATGCTCTAGCGCCACCCCGAAGGAGTGGATCATCACGCTGTTTCAAAGCCAAAGATCAAAAGCCTGTCAGATCAGCAGGCCGACCGCGTGAATATCCAGTCAGGGCGGTGGCGCCAATGCCCCTTTTCGCCCTTACGGCGACTTACTTTTTCTCGTGGGGAAAGTAAGCAGAACCGTGGCTCCTGCATCCGGCCCCGCTGAGGCACGTGTGAGGGCGGCAGCGGGGTCGCGTACAAGAACCTGTCCGATTGAGTAGAATCCGCAGGCCCTTTCGCCGCCGAGCCCGTCATGCCAAGCCCTGTTCTGCAACTGTTCCCCACCACTGTCGAACACGCCGAGGTGATTCGTAACCTCTACCAGTTCTACGCCTACGAATCCTCCGATTGGGAACAGGAAGACGTCGAGGCGGACGGCCGCTTCTACCTGCACGACGCCCATATGGACCGCTATTGGCAAAGCCCGGGCTGGAGCGCCAGCCTGGTGCTGCTCGACGGCTTGATCGCCGGCTTCGTGCTGGTCGAGCGCAGCGAGCTGCCAGGCCTCGATGCCCTGGAGCTGGCCGACCTGTTCATCCTCAAGCGCTACCGCCGCCAGGGCATCGGCCGGGCGGTGGCACAGCAACTGCTGTGCAGCGGGGAGGACGCCTGGTTGCTGCGCTGCTACCGCCAGGATGCCCCCGCCGTAGCGTTCTGCACCGCCGTCACCATGGGGCTGGCGCGCCCTGTGCGCCCGCTGGCGCTGCCCGACGAGCCACAGTTGCTGAATTTCCTGGTCACGCCGGCCAACCACTGAAACGTTTTTGCGGTCGATGCAAGAGAATTTTTGTGAGCCGCTTCACAAAAACGCGAAACTCAACGGCATAATGCCAGCACTCGATTGGTCCCGCAGGTTCAGGTAAACCCCATGTCGCTAGTGACAAGCCCCGACATCATGTACCGGCTGTTGATCCAGAGTGTGGCCGACTACGCCATCTACCTGCTCACGCCCGAGGGCGTGGTCGCCAACTGGAACCCCGGCGCCGAACGGGCCAAGGGCTACAGCGCGGGGGAGATCGTCGGCCAGCACTATTCGCTGTTCTACAGCGACGCCGAGCGCGAAGCCGGGGTACCGGCGCAGAACCTCGAACAGGCGCGCCACACCGGCCGTTTCGAGGAGCAGGGCTGGCGCCTGCGCAAGGACGGCTCGGCGTTCCGCGCCCATGTGGTGATCGACGCGGTACACGACGACAATGGCCACCTGGTGGGCTTCGCCAAGGTCACCCGCGACATTTCCGAACGCCACCACTACGAGCAGGAACTCCTCCAAGCCAAGGAGCTGGCCGAGCAGTACAGCCAGGAGATGAGCACGCTGTCGCGCTTCCTCGACTCGGTGATCGCCAATATCCCGGCCAGCGTCATCGTCCAGGACCTCGCCACCCAGCGTATCCTCCTGGCCAACCAGCAAGCCGAGCGGCTGTTCGGCGGGCATGGCGCGAGCATGATTGGCACGCTGCCCGGCGAATGCCTGGTGCGCGCCAGCGCCGAGTTCCTCGAGCAGCAGCTGGCCCGTGGCGCCCGCACCAGCAAAGGCTACATGGACGAAACCCGTGTCGACACCGCCATCGGCCCACGCACCCTGCGCAGCCGCGCACTGCTCAGCCAGAACCGCGATGGCCAGGCCGACTACGTGCTGTTCATCGCCGAGGACGCCACCGAAGAGCTGGCCGCCCACGCGCAGATCCACCACATGGCGCACCACGACGCGCTCACCGGCCTGCCCAACCGCACCCTGTTCCACGAACGCCTCAAGCAGGCGCTGGGCCGGGGCGAGGAGGGCGACAAGCTGACCGCCACCCTGTGCCTGGACCTGGACAACTTCAAGAACATCAACGACTCGCTCGGCCACGCCTTCGGCGACAAGCTGCTGCGTGCCCTGGGCAAGCGCCTGCGCCGCGAGCTGCGCGAGCACGACACCCTGGCGCGCCTGGGCGGCGACGAGTTCGCCGTGGTGCTGGCCGGGCTGGACAGCCGCGAGTCGGCCTGCAACACCGCGCGCCGGCTGATCGACGCGATCTGCCCCCCGTTCCACATCGAAGGCCACCAGTTCAGCGTGGGGGTGAGCATCGGCATCGCCTTCGCCCCTGAAGACCACGAGCAGGCCGAGCAATTGCTGGGCTATGCCGACATGGCGCTGTACGAGGCCAAGCGCAACGGGCGCAACCGCTACGAATGCTTCGACGTCGAGCTGGACGTCGCCGCGCGCCAGCGCCGTCTGGTCGAGACCGACCTGCGCACCGCCCTGCACCTGGGCCAGTTGCAGCTGCACTACCAGCCGGTGGTGGACCAGCAGAGCAACCTGATCACCGGCTACGAAGCGCTGCTGCGTTGGGAGCACCCGACCCGCGGCATGGTCATGCCGATGGACTTCATCCCCATTGCCGAAGAGACCGGGCTGATCCATGAGCTGGGCGCACGCGCGCTGAACCTGGCGTGCCAGGAAGCCGCCAGCTGGGGCAGCGAGCAGACCGTGTCGGTGAACCTCTCGGCGGTGCAGTTCAAGAACGCCGGGCTGGTGCACACCGTGGCCCTGGCCCTGTCCGACTCGGGCCTGGCGCCGCAGCGGCTGGAGCTGGAAATCACCGAGTCGGTGCTGCTGGGCAACAGCGAAGAGAACGTGCGCACCCTGCGCGCGCTGAAGGACCTGGGCGTGTCGATCTCCCTGGACGACTTCGGCACGGGCTATTCGTCGCTGGGCTACCTGCGCTCGTTCCCCTTCGACCGGATCAAGATCGACAAGTCGTTCGTCCACGACATGTGCGAAAGCCGCGAGGCGATGTCGATCATCCGCGCCATCACCGAGCTGTCCAACAGCCTGATGATCAAGACCACCGCCGAGGGGGTGGAGTCGGCCGAGCAGATGCAGCGCCTGGCGGCCGAAGGGTGCTCGCACTTCCAGGGCTACCTCTATGGTCGCCCGGCGCCGGCGAGTGAGCGGTTGAAGGAAGTGGTGGCGGTGGAGCTGTAGGAGGGGGCTTGCCCCGCGATGAGGGCACCACGGTTTTTCAACCCGCCCGAACTCTTCTAGAATCCGTCTAACCCGCCGATTCGAGACCTCCATGACCACCAGCACCCCGTTGTCCGGCGTCAACCAGCCACTGCGGGGCATCGTCCTGGTGGTGATGGCCACCTTCCTGTTCGCCAGCCACGACGCCCTGTCGAAATTCCTCGGCGGCCTGTACCCGGTGATCATGGTGGTGTGGGCGCGCTACGTGGTGCACACGCTGCTGATGGCCGGCATCTTCCTGCCCCAGGCCGGGCTGCGCGTGCTGCGCACCCGTCGCCCCTTGCTGCAGACCTTGCGTGCCCTGAGCCTGCTCAGCACCAGCCTGCTGTTCACCGCCGGCCTGCAATACCTGCCGCTGGCCGAAGCCACCGCGGTCAACTTCCTCGCCCCGGTGCTGGTCACCGCGCTGTCGGCGCCGTTGCTCAAGGAGCGGGTGACCGCCGGGCAGTGGGCCGCGGTGGTGATGGGCTTCATCGGCGTGCTGGTGGTGGTGCACCCGGGCGGGGCGATGTTCACCCCGGCCATCCTGTTCCCCTTCGGCTCGGCCCTGGGCTTCTGCTTCTACCAGTTGTTGACGCGCCTGGTCGCCGCCCACGACAGCCCGACCACCAGCAACTTCTACGCCGGCCTGTGCAACACCCTGGCGATGAGTGCGCTGGTGCCATTCTTCTGGCAGACCCCGCGCTGGGAGCATGCCCTGCCGATGGTCGCCCTGGGGGCTTGCGGCATGACCGCGCACCTGCTGCTGACCAAGGCCTTCCGCCACGCCGCACCCGCCTTGCTGGCGCCGTTCAGCTACTGCCAGATCGTCTTCGCCGGGTTGCTGGGCCTGCTGATCTTCGGCCATGCGCCGGACAGCACCAGCCTGCTGGGCATCGCCATCATCTGCCTGAGCGGCCTGGGCGCGGCGTGGATGCAGCGGCGCGGGTAGGCGTGCGGGTCAGCCGTGGACAGGCGTCGTGAGCGAGGCGGAACTTGACGCTGTTCAGGGCGGCTGTCGACCGCGTCGAGGGTTGCCCGCGATGACAGTCTCGCTCTATCACCCCTGAACACTCCTTCTATTAGACCTGCGCTGAAGCTCGACTAGTCTTGCCTGTGGCCTCGCGAAAAGCGCGCGCGGGTGGCGTGCCCGGATTTGCCGCCCCCGCCGCCGGCGCTGCCCCGAGCCCCTGTCGGCAAAGACCGACACGCCCTGATGACGAGACGGCCCGCGCCCACCGGCCCGGCCGAGCACAACTGGCATAGACCGGAAATCTGGATAACCGACCCAAAAGGTACCCGCAGATGTCGAACGAATCGAAATGCCCGTTCCATCAAACCGCAGGTGGCGGCACCACCAACCGTGACTGGTGGCCTGACCAGCTCAACCTTCGCATCCTCCACCAGCATTCGAGCAAGTCGGACCCGATGGACCCTGGCTTCGACTATGCCAAGGCGTTCAAGAGCCTCGACTTCCAGGCGCTGAAAAAAGACCTCACCGCGCTGATGACCGACTCCCAGGACTGGTGGCCCGCCGACTTCGGCCACTACGGCCCGCTGTTCATCCGCATGGCCTGGCACAGCGCCGGCACCTATCGCATCGGCGATGGCCGCGGTGGCGCCGGCTCCGGCCAGCAGCGCTTCGCCCCGCTCAACAGTTGGCCGGACAACGTCAGCCTGGACAAGGCCCGGCGCTTGCTGTGGCCGATCAAGCAGAAATACGGCAACAAGATCTCTTGGGCCGACCTGATCGTGCTCACCGGTAACGTCGCCCTGGAATCCATGGGCTTCAAGACCTTCGGCTTCTCTGGCGGGCGGGCCGACGTGTGGGAACCGGACGAGGACGTGTACTGGGGCTCGGAAAAGGTCTGGCTGGGCGGTGACACCCGCTACGGCAAGGCCCAGCCGCCGGGCAAGGGCGACCTGGTCGCCGAGCCTGCCAAGCGGCCTGAGGAAGAGGGCCGTGAACTGGCCGGTGAGCGCAACCTGGAAAACCCATTGGCCGCCGTGCAGATGGGCCTGATCTACGTCAACCCGGAAGGCCCGGAGGGCAACCCCGACCCGGTGGCTTCGGGCAAGGACATCCGCGAGACCTTTGGCCGCATGGCCATGAACGACGAGGAAACCGTGGCGCTGATCGCCGGTGGCCACGCCTTCGGCAAGACCCACGGTGCCGGCCCCGCCGACAACGTCGGCGCCGAGCCGGAAGCCGCGGGCCTTGAGCTGCAAGGCTTTGGCTGGGCCAGCAAGTACGGCAGCGGCAAGGGCGGCGACACCATCACCAGCGGCCTGGAAGTGACCTGGACGTCTACGCCGACCCGGTGGAGCAACGAGTACCTGAACAACCTGTTCAACTTCGAGTGGGAGTTGACCAAGAGCCCCGCCGGCGCCCACCAGTGGCAGCCCAAGGATGGCAAGGGCGCGAATACCGTGCCCGATGCCCATGACCCGGCCAAGCGCCACTCGCCGAAGATGCTCACCTCCGACCTGGCGCTGCGTTTCGACCCGATCTACGAACCGATCGCCCGGCGCTTCAAGGACAACCCGGACCAGCTCGCCGACGCCTTCGCCCGCGCCTGGTACAAGTTGATCCACCGCGACATGGGCCCGCTGGCGCGCTACCTGGGCCCGGAAATGCCGCAGGAGGAACTGCTCTGGCAAGACCCGCTGCCGAAAGTCGACCACCCGCTGGTGAACGAGCAGGACATCGCGGCGCTCAAGACCAAGGTGCTGGCCTCGGGCCTGAGCGTCGGCGAGCTGGTGTCCACCGCCTGGGCCGCGGCTTCGACCTTCCGCGGTTCGGACAAGCGCGGCGGGGCCAACGGCGGGCGTCTACGCCTGGAGCCGCAGAAGTCGTGGGCGGCCAACCAGCCTGAACAACTGGGCAAGGTGTTGGCGGCGCTGGAGAAGATCCAGGGCGAGTTCAACAGCGGCGGCAAGAAGATCTCCCTGGCCGACCTGATCGTGCTGGCCGGTTCCGCTGCCGTCGAGAAGGCGGCCAAGGATGCCGGGCACAGCGTCAGCGTGGCGTTCCGCCCTGGCCGTGTGGATGCTTCGCAGGCGCAGACCGATGTCGAGTCGTTCGCCGTGCTCGAGCCGCTGGCCGATGGCTTGCGTAACTTCAGCAAGGCGCGCTACAGCGTCAAGGCCGAGAAGCTGCTGTTGGACAAGGCCCAGTTGCTGACCTTGAGCGCCCCGGAGCTGACCGTGCTGGTCGGCGGCCTGCGAGTGCTCGGGGCCAACCACGGTGGCAGCAAGCTGGGCGTGTTCACCGACAACCCCGGCACCTTGAGCAACGACTTCTTCCGCAACCTGCTGGACATGAGCGTGGAGTGGAAGCCGACCTCGGCCGACAACGAAACCTTCGAAGGCCGCGACCGCAAGACCGGCCAGGTGAAGTGGAGCGGCAGCCGGGTCGACCTGGTGTTTGGCTCGCATGCCCAGTTGCGGGCGTTGAGCGAGGTGTACGGCAGCAGCGATGCCAAGGAGAAGTTCGTCAAGGACTTCGTCGCCGCCTGGGTGAAGGTCATGGAGTTGGATAGGTTCGACCTGCAATAGGGTTGCCCCCTCGCGAGGCAAGCCCGCTCCCACAGGTCCCCGGCCTCCCTCGGGGACCGCGGTACCTGTGGGAGCGGGCTTGCCCCGATGAGGCCAGCACGATGCCTCAGGCCGCCGCCTCCTTGCCTGTTACAACCACGGGCTTCGCCGGCTTCAACCGCGTCACCCCCAGCAGCACCAGCACCAACCCCGCCACCTGGTACCCCGACACCGCCTCGCTGAGAATCGCCCACGACGCCAGCATGGTCAGCACCGGCCCCAGGTTGCCCACCGCCGCGGTATGGGTCGGCCCCAGCCGCTGGATCGCCAGCGCCACCCAGTAGATGGGCAGCACCGTGGAGAACAGCGCCATCAACCCGGCATTCGCCCACACCGCCACCGGCAATTGCCCCAGTTGGCTGAAGTCCGCCACCCACAGGTAATGCGCCAGCACCATCAGCGACGACGCCGTGCCGCACAACCCGGCCATGCGCATCCCGCCCATGCGCTTGAGCATCACTCCGCTACCGGCGTAGTACAGGGCATAAGTGACCGCGCTGGCGAACACCCACAACGAGCCGACCAGCACCTGCTGGCCGGCCCCTGCGTTGCCCAGGTCATGCACGAAGGCGATGCCCAGCCCCAGGTAGCACAGCCCCATGGCCAGCAGCGTGCGTGGCGTGGGGCGCTCGCGCAGGGCGATGGCCTGGAACACCAGCACCAGGGTCGGGTAGGTGAACAGGATCAGGCGCTCAAGGCCGGCGCTGATGTACTGCAGGCCGTAGAAGTCGAACAGGCTCGACAGGTAGTAACCCAGCAACCCGAGCATCGCCACCCGCAGCCCGTCGCCCAGGGTCAGCGGTGTGCTCGCCTGGCGCCGACTGGCCCACACCAGCCAGGCGAACAGCGGCAGCGCCAGGCTCATGCGCAGTGCGAGCAGGGTGATTGCGTCCACCGGTCCGGCGGCATAGGCCAGCTTGACGAAGATGGCCTTGAAGCTGAAACCGAGGGCGGCGAGCACGGCATAGAGGCTGCCGTTCTGGCACTGGCGATGAAGGGAGGCGCGCAGGCGGTTCATGGATAGTCCGTAACAGAGTATGACGAAGGCTTATTCTGAGCAGAAGGCCGCTGCGCTAGAATCGCTTTTTCTTGAATATGGCTTTCGTTTTTGGAGAAACCCTCATGCACTTCGACCTGGCCGACTTGCGCCTGCTCATGGCGATCGCCAGCACCGGCAGCCTGAGCAAGGCGGCGGCCACCATGCCGGTGGTGGTGTCGGCGGCCAGCACCCGCCTGCGCCAGTTCGAGGCGCGCGCCGGGGTGACGCTGTTCGTGCGGCGCGCCGATGGTATGCACCTGACCCCGGCCGGGCGCTTGGTGCTGGAAGCCGCGCGTGGCGTGCTGGGCGAGGCGCAGAAACTGGATGACACGCTCAAGGAACTGGCCGGGCAGCGCCGTATCGACCTGCGCCTTGCCGGCTCCACGGTGACCAACAGCACGCTGCTGCCCACGGTGCTGGGGCCATTCCTGGCGGACTACCCGGAGGTCGACCTGCAACTGGTCGAGCACCGCAGCATCGACGTGTTGCGCGCGGTGCTGGCGGGTGACTGCGAGATCGGTGTGTTCGACGGTCACCTGGTCGACGACGGCTTGGTGTCGTTGCCGTTTCGCAATGAGCGCCTGGTGTTGCTGGTGCCGGCCGAGCACCCCCTGGCCGGGCGCGCACAGGTGCGCCTGGCCGACGCCCTGGGCCATGCCTTCGTCGGCCTGGCGGCTGAGCGTGCGATGCAGCGCTTCGTCGAGGAGCTGGCGATGAACCTGGGCATGCCTCTGAAAGTGCGCGTGCGTGCGCCGAGCTTCGAGGCTATCGCTCAGCTGGTCGCGCAGCGCGCTGGCATCGCCATGTTGCCGGAGGTTGCCGCGGTGCGCGCCGAGCAGGAGCTGGCGGTGCGCCGGGTGCACCTGGAGGAGGGCTGGGCGACGCTGGAGCTGCGCCTTTGTTTTCGCAGTTGGGAGGGGTTGAGTTCCCATGGGCGGCAGTTGGTGAGTTTTCTGTCCGGGGCCTGAAGGGGGCTTTGCTGGCCCCGCGAGAGGGCCTGTGCAACCCGACAGAACGCCCGCCATTGGCCGCCGCGCCCCCTGCGAAAACCCCGGCGAACGCTTACAATCAGCCACCTTTCCCCGCAATGCAGGCCTTTTGCCCTATGGCACTCGATCCACCCACGATGCTGACCCTCTCGGTCGCCCTGGCGGCCGCCGCCGCGCTGTACCTGGCGATCGAGTGGCGCAGCATCCGCGAACCCTCTCTGCTGTTCTGGAGCGCGGGTTTCGCCACCATCACCGTGGGCTCGACCCTCGCCCTGTTGCGCATGAACGGCCTGTTGCTGGTGGGCATCTGGTTCGCCAACGGCTTGTTGGTCGTGGCGCATTTCTGTTTCCTGCTGGGGGTGGCGCGATTCACCGAGGTTCGCCTATCGCGCGCCTGGTACCTGGTGTTCGCCGCCTGGGCCGGGTTGTTGCTGCTGCCGGAGGGGCCGCAGTGGTCGAAGGTCATGCTGGTGGCCAACTCGCTGGCGGTGGCTGTGTTGTCGCTGCGCGCGAGCTTCCTGCTGCGGCCCCACGGCCGCTCGTTGAGCGTTGGCGCGGTGCAGTTGCGCTACGTGCTGTTGGCCCATGGTGTGTTCTACCTGGCCAAGATGATCCCGGCGTTGGTGCCGGGCACGCTGATCGACCTGGCGGCCTTTCGAGGCGAAATCATCCAGGTCTCGCTGGTCGAAGGCACCATGGCGATCATGCTGATCGCCCTGTCGATGACCGGCACCGAACGCTACCGGCGCGAGGAGCGCATCGCCCGCCTGGCCTCCCACGACCCGCTGACCGCCCTGTACAACCGCCGCGCCCTGGAGCTGCGTGCCGGGCACCTGCTCAAGGGCATCTCGCCCGCGAGGCCGGGGGCGGTGCTGTTGATCGACATCGACAACTTCAAGTCGGTCAACGACCTGCACGGGCACACGGCGGGCGACCGCCTGCTGGTGGCGCTCAGCGACATGATCCGCGCGGCGCTGCCCGAGGGCGCGCTGGCGGCGCGGCTGGGCGGGGACGAGTTCGTCATCCTGCTGGGCGAGGCGTCCAGCGAGCGGGTGGTGACGCTGGGCGGTGGCCTGCGCGAGCAGTTCCAGCACTTCGCCGCGCAGACCTTCGCCACGCCCCAGGCGGTGACCCTGAGTATCGGTGCCGGGCTGTTCGACCAGCCACCGGCGAGCCTGGCGGCGTTGATCGAGCAGGGCGACGTGGCGTTGTACGAGTCCAAGCGCGGGGGACGCGACAGCATCCGCCTGGTGGATCGGGTGACCCCGAACCTCTAGGGGCGGCCTCTTGACGGTGGCTGCTCTATGCCGGCCTCAACCTTCCCCTGGTTGCGTCGCCAGCCCCGCGCGCCGCTGCGGGTACAACCACACCGCCAGCGCCCCCAGGGCCACCGTCAGCCCCGCCAGCAGCAGGATCACCCCACGTACCCCCAGCGGCGCCGCCAGCGCCGCCACCAGCATGCCTGCCAACGGCTGCGACAGGTTGTTGAGCAAGGTGATCACCCCCACCGTCTTGCCGAAGTCCGCCGGCGGAATCACCTGCTGGCGCACGTTGCGCATGTACACGTTGAACATCTTGTCGAAGCCGACGATCAGCAGGAACCCCACCACATACCCCGCTAGTCCGGGGCTCCAGGCGCTGGCGAAGGCGCCGCTGGCGATCATCAGGTAGCCGACCACGCCCATCAGCCCCAGCGGCAGGCTCACCCGGGCGAGGAAGAACAGGATGGCGATGGTGGTCAGCGCCCCCGCCACCTGCAAGGCTGCGTAGGCGTCCTTGTCGGCACCGTGCTCACCGATCACCAGCGCCGCCGAGGTCGCCAGGGTGACGCCGACGATCAGGTTCACCCCCACCGCCAGGGTGATGATCTTCTTCAGCGGCGCCTGCGCGCGGATGTGCCCCATGGCGATGCCCAGCGAACGCGCCAGGCCGGCGTGCTGCGCCGGCACCCGCACCTCGATGGCGCTCCAGCGCTGCCAGGCGATCATCGCCAGGTCTGCCAGCAGGAACACCCCGGCGCTGGCCAGCACCACCCAGTGCCAGGCCCAGGCTTCCAGCAGCAGCGCCGCCAGCACCGGGCCGAGCACCAGGCCGCTCTGGTCGGCGATCTGCGAGTAGGACAGGGTACGGGTGTAGCTGTACTGGGCGAAGATGTTCGGCATCAGCACTTCGCGGGCCATGATGCCCTGGGTGGTCAGCACCCCGCACAGGGCTGACAGCGCCACCAGCCAGGCGATGCTGTCGAACACCAGGTGCAGGCCCACCGCCGCCAGGCACACCAGCGCCCGCCAGGCCTGGCTGATGTGCAACAGGCGCACTGGCGACAGGCGGTCGCACAGCGCGCCGCATACCGGGAAGGCGAGGAACCGCGGCAGCGACTCGACGAAGAACGCCAGGCCCGCCCAGGCCGCGCTGCCGGTGCTCTGGAACACGATCAACGGCACGATGAACAGCAGCACCTGGTCGCCTAGCCGCGACAGGAACAGCGAGAGGAAGAAGGCCAGGTAGTCCTTGCGCATGAGAGGTATCCGTTACCGTGGGTCCAGGGAACGGCCGGCCTTCAGTAGGCCGAGCCGTGTGGGTCGTTGAGGTTGTGTCGCTCATCGCCGCGCAGCGGCGGGTTGAACACGCTGACCAGCACCAGGTCCTGGTCCCTGCCACCACGCAGGTAGTGGCGGTCGTGGTCGTTGAGCACGTACACATCGCCGGGGCGGATCGGGTAGACGTTGCCGTGCATGTCCTCGACCTCGCCCTCGCCGCTGATGCAGTAGCACGCTTCGAGGTGGTTGCGATAGTGCAGCAGCGACTCGCTGCCGGCGCGTACCACGGTATGGCACACGGTGAAACCCATGGCGTCCTGGGCGGTGATCAGGCGATGGCTGGTGCCGGCGCCCCATTCGACGAAGTGCGGGGTGTTTTCGACTTCGGATTTGCTGCGAACGAACATGTGAAGTGCTCCGGTGAAGAGGGTGTCTGGTCAGGTCGGTTGTTGCCGGTGGCTGTCGGCGCAGGCCTGCAAGGCCATGGCCCAGGCCACGTCGCGGTGCAGGGCCATGGCCTGGACATCGCGCCAGTGGCGTTGCAGCGCATCGCCCATCGACAGCGACGAGGCGCCTTGCTGGCGCACCAGGCGCTGCACCACGCCGACGCAGCGTTGCGCCAGGTAGCTGCGGTCGCGGCGCAGGGCCAGTTGCTGCGCGGCGTCCAGAGGCTCGCCCGCCACGCCGGCGTCGTGCAGCCGCGCCAGCAGCGCCTGGTACAGCAGGCGCGCGCAGGCCAGTTCGGCCGCGGCGTGGGCGGTCTGCTCGAGGCCGTGAGCATCCAGCGCCCGGCCCTGGCGGGTGAAGCCGTCGAGGTGGCGCGCGTAGGCACCCTCGGCGCAGCCCAATAGCGGACCGATGATCGAGGTGGTCAGGTAGGGCACCAGCGGCACATGGTCGAGGTAGCCCGAGGCGCCGCGCTGCGGGCGCTGGCCGAACAGCACCGGCAGCGCCATGACCTGTTCGTGAGGCACGCACAGGCCGCGCACCCGCACGTCGTGCGAGCCGGTGGCGGCCATGCCGCACGGCGCCCAGTTGCCGAGCACCTCCAGCGCCGCGACCGGCACCGGCAGCAGCCAGCGAGTGGCCGGGTCGGCGTCGGGGTGGCCGGCGCACGGGGCGTTGAGCAGCAGCCAGGTGGCGTCCTGGATGCCTGAGCTGAAGCGCCAGCGGCCCTCCACTTGGATGCCCGCGGGGGTCCACGTGAAGCGGCTGCTGTCGCTGGCCGAGGCCGAGGCGAACAGCTGCTGCGCGCCACTGGCGTACAGGGTCTGGCGCAGGGCCGGCGGCAGGCGTCCGACGATCGATGCGTGGCCGCCGACCAAGGCGATCATCCAGGCGCTGGACGGGCAGGCGCGGGCGGCGATGCGTGAGATTTCCAGCAGCGTCGGCCAGCGGCTGTCGCCGGGCAGCGGGCTGCGCGGCGACACCAGGTCGAGCCAGCCCTCCTGCCACAGTGCGGCGAAGCCTTCGGCGCCCAGGCGCGCGCGCTGCTCGCTGGCGGCGGCGTCCTCGGCCCAGCGGGGCAGGTTGGCCAGCGCCCGCTGGCACAGGCCTGGCGCGGCGGCAGCGTGGTAGGTGGCGGCTTCAAGCATGGGCATGCGCGCCGCCGAGCTGCTCGGGCGCCTCGAAGCAGAACCCGTCGGGCTGGACCACCGGCCCCAGCGCGGCGACGAAGGCGTCGAGGCGCTCACGGTCGTCCGAGGCGACGAACTCATAGAAGTTGCTGCTGTTCCACAGCAGGCGCACATGGCGGAACTGCCCGTGCAAAGCCTCGAGCAGGGCCGCGCGGGTGACCTGGCCGTTGTGCATCTGTTCGAGCATCTGCTGGCGTTTCCAGGCGATCTCCTGCGCGCTGAAATAGCGGGTCTTGAAGCCTTCGTCCTTGACCCGCTCGCGGCGCAGGTATTCCTGCGGGTCGTCGTGGTTGAGCTTTTCCAAAAACAGCGCCAGGCCGCCCGGCTTGAGGAAGCGCTTGAGGTGCGCCACGTGCTGCTGGCGGGCCTGGCTGTAGAACTGAAACGCGGCCATCTCGTAGATGAAGTCGAAACCGGCGGCGCCGGGCTCGGGTTCCAGGGTCAGGAACGAGTGCGGGTAGAAGCGCGACAGTTGCGGGTCGGCGTGGCGTTCGAACGGCGCCTGGTTGGCTGGGTTGGGCGAGGTGGTCAGGCTGTGCACGCGGCCCTCGCTGTGCCCGGCCAGGGCGCGGCCATGGCTGCCGTCGAAGGCGTCGACCTCTAGCAGCCGGCAAGCGCCGGGTGCCTGGCGGGCGAGCTCGGCCAGGGCCACGCCGACCCGGCACAGCTCCTCGAGGATATACGGCACACTGGCCAGGAAGTGGGTGAACAACGGCCCGGCGCCGGCGATCAGGCGGTCGTGGTAGTCGAGCAGGCGCGGGTCGCGCAGTTGCTCACGCAAATGGCTGGCCACCGATTGCGACGGCACCTGGCTGGCGCCAGTTGCCAGGCTGTGGAAGTGCGCGGCCAGCTTGAGCATGGCGCTGTGTTGCAGGTCGTGGGCCAGTGGGTTGGCCGGGGTAAGGCTGGGCATGACGGTGCTCCTGCGGGTCAGATCAATCCCTTGCTGGTGAATTTGCCCGAGTCGGTCTTCGGCAGCGCCGCCAGGAACACGCACTCGGTGGGCACCATGTGCCAGTCCAGGTGTGCCTGACAGTGCGCGAGCAGGGCGTGCTCGGTGGTGTCGGCGTGGGCGGGGTCAAGGACCACGCAGGCCCTTGGCACGTGCCCGGCGGACTCGTCGGGCACCGGCACCACGCGTACCTCGGCGACGGCCGGATGGGCGGCCAGGCATTGCTCGATTTCCCTTGGGTTGACGTTCCAGATATTGCGCGCGAACACGTCGTCCCTGCGGGCGACGTAGTACAGGTAGCCCTGTTCGTCGATGCGGAACAGGTCGCCGGTGCGGTACAGCCGCGCATGGCCGAAGGCGTCTTCGACGAACGCCTCGGCGTTGGCCTGGGGTTGTTGCCAGTAGCCGAGCATCAGGTAGTCGCTGGTCACCAGCAACTCGCCGACCTGGCCGGGCCGTTCCACGGGGCGCAAGTGTTCGTCGACCAGGTACACGCTGACCCCTGGCAGTGGCTTGCCCACCGAGGTCGGGTGCGTGTCGATGTCTTCCGGCGGCAGGTAGCTGACCCGCTTGCACTCGGTGAGGCCGTAGTTGGAGAACAGCCGCACCCGCGGCAGCGCCTGGCGGATGCGCTGGATATGCCGCACATGCAGCGCTTGCCCGCTGCTGGACAGGTAGCGCAGGCTCGGCACCCGCGCCTGCCAGTGCGGGTCGGTGGCGGCGAGCAGGAAGAACACCGGCGGGAACACGTGCATGCCGCTGACCCGTTCGCGCTCGACCACCCGCAGCACGTCCTCGGCGCCGTTCGGGGCGCGCCGTTCGATGACGCTGGTGGCGCCGACGTACAGCGGCATCAGGGTGTTGTACACGCCGTAGTCCGAGGCCAGGGTCGAGTAGCTGAGGACGCGGTCCTCGGGGGTGATCTCCAGGTAGCGGGTGACGCTGGCGCAGGCGGCCAGCATGATCCGGTGGTTCACCAGCACGCCCTTGGGCGCGAAGGTCGAGCCGGAGGTGTAGAAGATCGAGGTCGGTCGTTCGAGGTCGGCGGGCAGCGTGGGTGGGGCTGTCGGCGGCTGGGCGGCGAGGGCGCTGGCCAGTTCGACCACTCCGGGCGGGCAGTCGGCCAGGGGCTCGGTGACGATCACCTGGGTCAGCCCGGCCTGCTCGATCAATGCGGGCAGGTCGTCGGTGCGGTCGGTGATCAGCACCCGAGCGCCGGACTGGCGCAACTGGTGGACCAGCTTGGCGCGGCTCAGCGTGTGGTGGGTGGCGGCGCTGATCGCACCGCAGTGCAGGGTCGCCAGGTAGGCGGCGAGCAGGGGCACGGACATCGGCGCATACAACCCGATGCGCTCGCCGGGCTTGACCCCCAGCCGGGCCAGCAGGGCGGCAGTGGCCTCGACGCTGCGTTGCAGGGCTTGATAGCAGGTGGCATGGCCATCCAGCACGATGGCGTCCTTGTGCGGGTGGCGCTCGGCGTTGCGGGCGATGACCTGGTGCAACTGGGGCATGGCGAAGTTCCTTTTTGCCGTGGGCGGTCAGGCGTGGCGTTTGCGCGCACAGACCGAAACATAGGTGCCTTGCCAGGTATAAGGCGCAATGGGAAGTTGTTCGGCGTCGCTCAGCGGCCAATGTTGCCGGTCGAACAAATGTCGCACCTGAATAATCTCGAAACCGCTCAGCCAGCGGTCGAAAAAGGCTTCGGCTTGTTGGATGCCGAGGCCGGCTTCCTTGTCCCAGACGAACGGCTCGCCGCTGGCCTGGAAGTGCCGGGAGAGGTCGGCGAGCAGGTCGACGAACAAATGACCGCCGGGTGTGAGCGCCTGCAGCAACTTGGGCATTACCTGTTCCAGTTCGGCGGGGGGGAAGAAGTGCAGCACTTCGGAACAGACCACCACGTCATAGGCGCCGGTTGCGGGCGTGTAGTTCAGGATGTCGGCCTGCTGGAAGTCGAAGCGGCCGGCGACCACGCGGCTGTCGATCATGTCCACGCCGGTGACGGCGAAGCCTTTGTCGGCCAGGGCCAGGAGGTTGCGGCCATCGCCGCAGCCAAGCTCCAGCGCCTGGCCCGGGCCGTTGCCGAGGGTGGCCAGGAACTGGCGGAATTCGGGGCGCAGCTCACCAAACAGCACGCCATTGGCGCAGGCGCTGTATTCGCGTTCGTACCAGTGTTTGAGTACGGAACTGTCGACGATTTTCATAAGGGTATCCCGGGGCGAAAGTGGGCCAGATAGGCGCAGAGAGACGGCCTAGTTGGAACTATCGAGGGCGGGATAAATAAGACGGGTAATGGGAAGTGCGGGCGTGGCGAGGCATGGGAAAGTTCCCTTTATTTGTTATTGTCGTCCTTGGCGTTATCAGGCGCTGGGGGCGCCTGTAACGTGGCGGTCAGTTTTGATTTGTCGGGGGGAACTGTCAAGGCGGGTGTGTATTGGGTTTTCAAGTATTTCGTCACGGGGTGGTGACAGTGGTGTGGAAGTTTGTCAGCTGTAGGGTTTTGTTTATATAAGTTGGGATGTTTGTTGTGGGGAGCGCATTGCGGGGCACGCCCGCTTCTGCAGGTACCCCACCGTCCTCACGGGCTGCGCCGTACTTGTGAGCGGGCTTGCCCCGCGAATCTAAAGTTGCGGTCGGGCGGCCTGGGGCGCGAGGGCCTGCATCACCACCTCGGCCAGTTCGGCCAGGCGCGGGTCGCCATCGCCCTGCAGCAGCAGGAACTGCGCCGACGGCAGCGCCGGTAGCCGTGCGTCGCGCAGTATCGCCATGTCACCCTCGGCCAGGGCCGCCGCGTTCAGGCAGGCCACGCCCAGCCCTGCGGCCACTGCCGCCTGCAAACCGGCCACGCCGGACGCCACGTGGTTCACCACATGGGGAATGCCCTGCGCTTCCAGTTGACCCAGCGCCAGGCGGTGCAGTGCGCAGGTCTCCGGCAACAGGGCCAGCGGGATGGGTTGCCCTGGCGCGAGCCGCCGCGCACCCGGCGCTGCCACCCAGTGCAGCGCCTCGCTGCGGATCACCCTGGCCTGGCGCGCTGCCAGCGGCTGGGTGCGCAGGATGATCGCCAAATCCAGCGCACCCTGGCGATGCGCGGCCTCGATCTCGTCGCTGCGCCCCACCAGGGTGCGTAGGCGCAGGCGAGGGTAGTCAAGGCCCAGGCGTGCCAGCAGGCGGGTCAGCTCGGCAGTGCGGAAGTAGTCGGTGATGCCCAGGTGGACCTCGCCCTCCAAGGGCACCGCATGCAGGTCACGCCAGGCGGCATCTGACAACGCCAGGATCTGCCGGCCATGCTCCAGCAGCCGCTCGCCGGCCGGCGTCGGCCGTACCCCGGCCTTGCTACGCACCAGCAGCGCCTGCCCGGCGCGTTCTTCGAGCTTGCGCAACTGCTCGCTCAGCGATGACTGCGACAGGTTGCGCAGGCGCGTGGCCGCCGACAGGCTGCCGGCGTCCACCGCTGCCACTAGGGTACGCAGCTGTTCCAAGTCGAATCCGCGCATGTTCAGCCATCCGTAATGACGATGGATAACATCATATCTTCCCGCTTTTACGATTCAAGGCCGCGTCGCACACTGGCCTCACCCCACTGAACCGGAGCATCACCATGCCGCATATCGTCCTGCAACTGTCAGGCCCGCGCGACACCGACCTGGGTCGCCAGGCCGTCGCACGGATCAACCAATTGACCGCCGACGTGCTCGGCAAGCCTGGCCCGATCATGGCCACCACCGTGCACTACATCGCCGACGAGGATTGGTACATCGGCGGCACGCCGCTCGCCGAGTTGGGCGGGCGCGCGTATTACCTGGAGATCAGTATCACCGACGAGACCAACACCAAGGCCGAGAAAGCACGCTTCCTGCGTGAGGCGCACCAGGCCCTGGCGCAGTTGCTGCCGGGGTTGCACGAGGCGTCGTACATCCACCTGATCGATGCGCGGGCGGCGGCGTATGGGTACGGCGGGCGCACGCAGGAGTGGCGGCACCAGCAAGCGGGTGTGTGAAGCGGGCTTGCCCCGCGATGGGGCCACACCTATGCTCGCTGACCATGGACCGCACCGCGCCACCAGGACTTGCCATGGACACCTTCCTGCGCCGCTACACCGAACTGCCGTTCCTCATCGACTATCTGCAAACCCGCGAACTGGTGCTGCTCGACCCGGCGACCTGGGACGACCGCAACGATGCCTACTACATCGAGCAGTACGCCCGCCTCAAGGGCTACCAGCGCACCTACGCGCTGTGCCTGGCCGAGGCCTCGGAGACCTACCATCACTGGCGGGTGTTCTCCCACGGCAGCAGCGGTGTGTGCGTCGAGTTCCATCAGGAGCGGCTGCTGGCGGCGGTCTTGAAGGTCGAGGGCCTGCGGGCCGAGAAGGTCAGGTACGGCAAAATGGCCGACCTGAGTGCCCGTGCTCCGCAGCAGGACGAGTTGCCGTTCATCAAGCGCCATGCCTTCGGCGACGAAAAGGAGTTTCGGCTGTTCCATTGCTCGGTTGAGGCGGGCCCGCCGGTCATGCGCGTGTCGGTCCCACTGAACTGCATCAGCCGCATCACCTTGAGTCCGTGGCTTCCCGCCAGCGTTGCCGACCACGTCAAGACGACCTTGAAGGCGATACCTGGCTGCAGCAAATTGCGCATCTATCGCTCCACCTTGGTGGAAAACCAGCGGTGGAAAAAGTTTGCCGGGCCTGCGCCGGCATAGACGCAAGCGGTCGCTTCAAATCCGCTTGGCCATCTCGGCCGTCGCCGCCCAGCCCAGCCCGGCGTAAACCGGTCTTCCTGCCTCGGTGGCGTGCAACACGGCAAACCCCAGGCCGCGCCGGGCGAACTCGGCCTCGGCCAGCTTCATCAGCGCCGAGGCCAGGCCCTGGCGACGATGGCTGGGCTCGACGTAAACGTTCAGCACGTAGCCCCGCGCATCCTGGGTCGGGTGCGCCGGGTGCGGTGGCCAGTCGAGGCTCATCAGACCGATCGCCGCGACGGCCTGGCTACCGTCCATCAGGGCGAAACCGTAGTAGCGGCCATCCTCCAGGCGCGGGCGCAGCCAGGGCGCGAAGTGTGCGGTCATCAGGTGCAGCTGCGCCGCGTCGCCGCCGGCTTCCAGGAACATCGCCTGGCGGTGGCGGCAGATCATGGCGTGGTCGGCTGGCGTCAGCGTGCGGGGTGTGAGGTCGTTCATTGGCGGTACCTGGGCGGTGGGCTTCATACTAGGCGCCGATGCCCTCCCGCGACAGATACAGATGCCTGGAAAAGCCACCCTACAGGCCGGTTGCCGTGGCGCGGGTTTACAGGTGATGATCGCCAGCGAAGCGAACCTTGCCTGTGGAGGCCACCATGCCCTTGACCGTGCTCCTGCGTTGCCATGACCTGGAAGAGACCCGCACCTGCTACCGCGACCTGGGGTTCTCGGTCTCCGACTCGGTCCAGGGCACCGTCACTGCGCGGTTGCAGGACTGCAACCTGGTGTTCACCCAGGAAGACCTGTGGCCGCAGCCGGTAGGCTGCAGTGGCACCTTCTACCTGGTGCTCGCCGACGTCGACGCCTACCACGCGACGGTCAAGGACCACGCTGACATCGCCTGGCCATTGCAGGACATGCCCTACGGCTCGCGCGAATTCGGCCTGCGTGACTGCAACGGCTACTTGCTGGCCTTCGCCCAGCATCACTGACGCCCGTTCGGCGGCCGGCGCCGTCCCCGCACGGCTCGGTAACTAGACTGCCCAGGTGTTCCCCCGAACCTGTGGAGCAGTGCGATGACCAGCAAGAACACCATCTGCCTGTGGTTCAACGGCGACGCGCAGGAGGCCGCCGAGTTCTATGCGCGGACCTTCCCCGACAGCGCGGTGACCGCTGTGCACCTGGCGCCGGGCGACTACCCCTCGGGCAAGGCGGGCGATGTCATCACCGTGGCGTTCCGGGTGATGGGCATTCCCTGCCTGGGCTTGAACGGCGGCCCGATCTTCAAGCACAGCGAGGCCTTCTCGTTCCAGGTGGCGACCGACGACCAGGCTGAGACGGACCGTTTGTGGAACGCGATCGTCGACAACGGTGGCGAGGCCAGCGTGTGTGGTTGGTGTCGGGACAAGTGGGGCCTGTCGTGGCAGATCACCCCGCGGGTGCTGACCGAGGCCATCGCCAACCCCGACCGCGCGGCGGCCAAGCGGGCATTCGAGGCGATGATGCAGATGGGCAAGATCGATGTCGCGGCGATCGAGGCGGCGCTGCGCGGGTGATGGCGCAGCGGCCCAGACACACCAAAGACAGTCGCTCAGCGCACCGGCTCGATCACCCGGGTGATCGGGTGCACCTGATCCTCCACATGCCACTTCACCCATAACCGCCGCCGCGGCTCATCCTTGCCATCCGGTTCCAGCGACAGCCAGTTGCGCCGCGCCACCAGGCAGCGCCCGTCATAGCCGATGGCCTGCATCTCGGCGGTGAGGTCGGTGTCGATCTTCTCGGTGGTGCTGGTGATCGTCTCCAGCGTGCGCACCATCAACGCTGCCAGCGGCGGATGGACGATGCCGGTGGAGATCAACTGGTGGATGCTCTCGGCGCCCCGGTTGCCGTACTTCGGGCTGGTGCTGCGGATCACGCTGGCCGCCGCCAGGTGCACATCGCCCGACACCAGGGTGACCTTGCAGTTCTTCGCCTCGGCGAAGTCCAACAGGCCATAGAGCAGCTGCTTGCGTTCGTTGCGGTGGGGCTGGTGGCGCCAGTGGTCGCGGAAGTCGTCTTCCGGGCCGATCTCGCCCGGTATCCACTCCACCAGGGTTTCCAGCAAGGCCAGGTTGACGAACGCCACCGGGATGCTGGACACGCACAGCAGGTGCGCATGGGCATCCTTGCCCAGGTTGGCCAGCCACTGCTGGAGATGTCGGTGGGTGGTTTGCGACATCACCTGGGTCGGGCTCTTGAGGTTGCCGTTGCGTGTGGTGATATCGGGGCGGCGCTCCGAGCGCAGGTCCGGCACCAGGAGCGCCAGCTTGCCCAGGTTGGCGAAGCCGAAGGTGAAACCGTCCGGGGTCAGGGCGCCGGGGCGGCGTTCGTCCGCCCGCAGCTGTTGCTGGAAGATGCGGAAGTAGGCGGTGGCGATGCGCAGCAGGTTCTGGTGCACGGGCGACTCGTGCAGCGCCTGCGGGTAGGAGCCCCAGCCATCGATGATGTCGTGGTCGTCCCACATCATCAGCGTCGGCACGTGGCTGAGCATGTGCAAGATCTCCGGCCGGGCCCAGTACTCCTGGTAGACCGAGGCGAAAAACGCATCGGCCTGCTGGTCCATGGCCGGGCTCCAGGCGTTCTTGTGGCGGTTCCACGAGAACTGCTTGCTCCACTCGTGCAACGGGCCTGGGCCTTCGAGCAGGGCATCGCTGTAGACCTGGTCGCCACCCATCACCAGCAGGTGGTAGGCCGCCTGCTGGTGGGCCTTGGCCATGTGCGCCCAACGCTCGCCATAGCGTGCGCCAAGCTGGCCGATGTGCTTGTAGCTGGAAACGCCGGAGCAGGAGGCATAGGCAATGCGTGGCGACTGCCCCTTTTCCGGCACCTGGAAGCTGCCGGCGCCATCGCCCAGGCGGTAGTCGATGATTTGTCGGGCGCGGGTCTGGGCGATGCGCATGTCCAGGCGCCAGACCTTCTGGGTGGGCGCGTTGAGTGGAATGCTGGCGATTTCCACCAGCGTGGCCTGCACGCCAGCAGGTACCTGATGGGGTGGGGCAGGCAGGGCCAGCGGCTGCACCCAGAGCGCCGAAACCCAGTAGAGGCCTTCTTCGATGCCGCGAAAACTCAGGACCGGGCCGAACGTCGTGCTCATGGGGCGTTTCCATACGAAAGAGGGGTTCCAATGAAGGTAGCCCGTTTCCTCGAAAACGCCCTGTGCCGATCAGAAGCTGTACTTGGCCGTGAGCATCAGGTTGCGTGGGTTGCCATAGGTGTCGGTGGAGCCCCAGGTCACGTCCGAGCCGATTGCCGAGTAGTAGCGGCGATCGAAGATATTGTTGGCGTTCAATTGCAGGTCCAGGTGGCGATTGACCTGGTAGCCGGCCATCAGGTCGGTGACGGCGTAGGCGCCCTGGTCCAGGCGGTAGCGGCCGCCATCGGCGAGGTCGATGTCGTTGTACAGGCGGCTCTGCCAGTACACGTTGCCGCCGACCCGCAGCTTCTCCAGTGGGCCTTTGAAGCGGTAGACGGTCGAGAGCTTGAACAGCCGCTCCGGGGTGTCGCTCTCGAACGGTTTGTGCTCCTTGGCCGGGTTGGCGTCGTCCTTGAGCACCCGCGCGCGGGTGTAGGTGAAGCCGGCACCGACCTGCCATTGCGGGGTCAGCGCGCCTTGCAGCTCGAGGTCGATCCCCTGGCTGCGCACCAGGCCCGACGCCTCGTAGCACGCTAGCTGCGGGCAGCCGAGCTGGGTCGCGGCGAGGGTCGCGCGGTTCTCCTGGTCGACCTGGAACACCGCCAGGCTCGCGTTGAGCGCGCCGTCGAAGTATTCACCCTTCAGGCCCACTTCGTAGTTCTTGCCTTCGATCGGCTTGAGCACGCTGCCGGAGAAGTCCTTGGAGTCCTGCGGGTTGAAGATGTCGCTGTAGCTGGCGTACACCGAGTGGTGGGCGTCCAGCTCGTAGATCAGCCCGGCATAGCGGGTGACGTTGCGGGTGACCTTGTAGTCGCCTTCGCCATCGCGGTTGTCGTAGTCGTACCAGTCCAGGCGCCCGCCGAGGATCAGCTTGAGCGGGTCGGCCAAGCTCAGGCGAGTGGTCATGTACACACCGTCCTGGGTGGTGACTTCGCGACCCTTGCCGGTGTGCGCGAAGTCGGGTTTGCCGGCGTTGAGCGGCCAGCTGGTGTCATAGGGCGCGTAGTTGCGCGTGGTCATGTCGAAGATGCGCTTGCTGGTGCCGACCACCAGTTCATGGGTGCGGCCGAACGCTTGGAAGGGGCCGCTGGCGAAGGCGTCGAAGCCGGTCTGGTTCTCTTCTTGGCGCGACTGGTAGACGGTGCGCTCCAGGCTACCGGTGTAGCGCGACTGGTAGGAGCCGGAAAATAGCCCGTCCTGCTCGGCGTGGGAGGCGGTCAGTTGCAGCTTCCAATCGTTGGCCAGTTGATGGCGGACTTCGGCGAACAGGGTGTTGATCTCCTGGTCCTTGTCTTCCCAGTCGGTGCCGGGGTTGGTCGAGCGCGGCAGGTCCAGGTGGTGGCCGTCGGTGCCGATCGGCAGGCCGCCCCAGAAGAAGTTGTTGCGGTCTTTCTGGTGCGAGAAGCCCAAGGTCAGCGTGGTGTCTTCGGAGAGGTCGGCTTCGCTGATGGCATAGAAGAGGCCGTGCTGTTCGTCGACGTCGTCGCGGAAGCTGTTGGCATCGTTGTAGGACGCCACCACCCGGCCGCGCAGGGTGCCGCTGTCGTTCAGCGGGCTGGAGGCGTCGAGCTCGCCACGGTAGTTGTCCCAGCTGCCGGCGGCACCGGTGAGGGTGACCTTTTGCTCGGCCAGCGGGCGCTTGCGCACGAAGTTGATCGCCGCCGACGGGTTGCCGCTGCCGGTGACCAGGCCGGTGGCGCCGCGGATCACCTCGACTCGATCGAACATGGCCAGGTTCGGCTGGGCACCGACGGTCCAGCCTTGGTAGAGGCTGGGGATACCGTCGTACATCAGGTTGTCGATGTCGAAGCCGCGGGCCTTGTAGGTCTGCCGGCCCGGGCCGCTGGACTGGCTGAGGAACAGCCCAGGGGTGGCCTTGACCACGTCGTTGACGCTGGTCATGGCCTGGTCGTCCATGCGCTGGCGGGTGATCACGGTCACTGCCTGTGGGGTTTCGCGCATGCTCAGCGGCAGTTTGGTGGCGGTGGCCATGGCGCCGGTGGTGTAGGAGCCAGACCCCTCGGTGGTGCTGCCCAGGCCCAGTTGCGTGTCGTTGATCTGCGTGGCGCCCAGTTCCAGGGTGGCGGGCGTCTCGGCGATGGCGGGGGCGGCGATGGCGGTGCAGATGGCGAGGGCGAGGAGGTTGCGGGCAAGCGGGGTGTGCGGCGACATGGGGGACGGGTTCCTGAACATTGCCAATCGATGATGCAATTGATTACGAGAATGATTAGCAATAAGTGTGTCAGGTTTTGTCGCGCTGAAAAAGGCAGGCGGGACAGAAAGTTAATGAAATTTTCACAAGTGCAGGGTGGGCTTGAGGGCCCTACTGCGGGACGAGCCCGCTCCAACAGTAGGGCCCTTCAAGACACCCTCAAACCGTCAGCAACCAGCGCTCCACCGCCTGGTACAACGGCGCAACCGCCCCACTGATCCCCGACATGCGCAGGAAATCATGGGTCAACCCTTCCTCCACCTGTAGCGTCACCGCCGTGCCGCTGGCCTTGAGCCGCTCGGCATAGGCGATGCCTTCGTCATGCAGTGGGTCGTACTCGGCCAGGCTCAGGTAGGTCGGCGCCAGCGCCGGCAGCGGCTCGGCCAGCAGTGGCGAGGCCCGCCAGTCGTTGCGCTGCGCAGCCGTGCAGTAGTGGTCGTAGAACCATTCCAGGGTGGCTGTTTCCAGCAGGTAGCCCTCGTCGTAGCGTGTGTGCGAGCCGCGCTGCTGGCTCAGGTCGGTGACCGGGTAGAACAGCAACTGCGCCAGCGGCTTGAACGCCAGCTCGCTCGGCGCCCGCGCGGCACTGATCGCCAGCACCGTGGCCAGGCTCGCGCCCACGCTGTCGCCGGCGAGGATGATGCGTTTGGGGTCCAACCCCAGGCCGTGGGCCTGCTCTGCCAGCCAGTTGGCGGCGTCCAGCACATCGTTCACCGCCGTGGGGAAGCGCGCCTCCGGCGCCAACCGGTAGGCCGGGGCGAACACCGCGTGGCGGCCGCTGGCGGCCAGGCGCCGGCAGATGCTGTCGTGCGAATCCAGGCTGCCGACCACGTAGCCGCCGCCGTGCAGGTAGAGAATCACCGGCAGCGGCTCGCCGTCGGCCTTCGCCCCGCCATACAGGCGCGCGTCCAGAGCATGACCGTCACGCGCCGGTACCCGCAGGGTGCGCACGTGCAGCGTGTCGGGCGGGCTCGGGTCGAGCACCGCCGAGGTCTTCTCGAATTCCTGGCGGGCCTGGGCCACGCTCAGTGCGTGCATTGGCTGGCTCTTGCCGGTCAGGCGGCCCAGTTCGGCCAGTTCCAGGAAAGCTTCCAGATCGGGGTCCAGGGGCATTGCAGTTCCTTGTTCGTCAGCAAGTGAAGCCGCCCGGCAAGGTGCCTGGGCGGCTTGAAGGTTCAGGAAACCAGTGCCTCGGCACGGGCGAGTTCGCGGCACAGCGCATGCAGGAAGGCCGGGTGCTTGAGCAGGTCGTAGTGGCCGGCGTCGAGCGGTTCGTGACGGGCCACGTTGCCCAGCTCCTGGTCCATGTGCTCGTTGCCGCGCGCCCACCAGCTGTGGCGGTTGTCGTCGCCCGGCGGCAGGCTGCGCAGGTGCACCGACAGCGCCTTCAGGCGCATGGCCACGAGGAAGGTATGGGCCAGCTCGTCGCTGCTGATCGCGGCGAACGCCGAGGCGCCGTCGAGGTCGGTGCGGGCCTGCTCGATCAGGCGCTCGACCACGGCCTGCTCGCTGCCCTCGGCCAGCGTCAGCAGCGGCAGGCGTTGCCCCTCGATGCCCAGCACCACCGCCAGGAAGCCGTGCAGGTCTTCGCTCCAGTCCGCCGTCAGCGGCAGCGCCGCCTGGCTCGGGGTGAAGGCGTCGACCAGGGCGACGAACGCCAGCGCCTGGCCCTGGCGCTCCAGTTCCTGGGCCACCAGGGCCGCCAGCGGCGCGCCGAGCGACCAGCCGAGCAGGTGGTACGGGCCTTCGGGCTGCTTCTGGCGGATGTACTGGGCGTAGTCGATGGCCATGCTGGCCAGCGATTCGTCCTGCCACTGGCGGTCCAGCAGCATGCGGCATTGCAGGCCGTAGACGCTGCGCTGGCCGTCCAGGCGACGGGCCAGCGGCTCGTAGTCGAACACCGTGCCGAAGCCCGCGTGCAGGCAGAACAGCGGCCGGGTCTCGGTGACCGGGGTGTTGAGCAGCAGCAGCGGGTCGAGGCTGGCCGGCTGCTCGTCGTAATCCGAAAGCTCGGCGATGGTCGGCTTGCCGATCATGTCGCGCAGCTTCAGGCTCAGGCCCAGCTCGGGCTGGGCGCGCACCTTCGAAAGCACCTTGAGGATGCGCAGCGAGTCGCCGCCCAGCTCGAAAAAGTTGTCGGTCACGCCCACTTGCTCGACCTCCAGCACCTCCTGCCAGATCGCCGCCAGCGCCCGCTCCAGGGCATTGCGTGGGGCGACGAAGGCGCGGCCCTTGAACTGCGGGTCGGGCAGGGCGTTGCGGTCGACCTTGCCGTTGGGGTTGAGCGGCAGCGCGTCGAGCACCACCACCTGGGCCGGCACCATGTAGTCGGGCAGCTCCTCCAACAGGGCCGCGCGCAGGCGCTCGCCGAGGCTGCTGTCGGCTTCGGCCACCACGTAGCCGACCAGTTGCTTGCCGCCGCCATGCTCACGGGCCACCACCACGGCGTCCTGCACCTGGGGCAGGTCGCGCAGGCGCGCCTCGATCTCGCCCAGCTCGATACGGAAGCCGCGGATCTTCACCTGGTTGTCCAGCCGGCCCAGGTAGTCGAAGGTGCCGTCTTCGCGCTGGCGCACCAGGTCGCCGGTGCGGTACAGGCGGCCGCCATCGCGGCTGAACGGGTCGGCGACGAAGCGTTCGGCGCTCAGGCCCGGGCGCTGGTGGTAACCGCGCGCCACGCCCTGGCCGCCGAGGTACAGCTCGCCGGCCACACCAGGCGGCAGCGGGTTGAGGGCGTCGTCGAGCACGTACAGGGTGCGCTCGCCGACGCGGCTGCCGATCGGCGCGTACACCGCGCCGCACTCGCCGTCGGCCGCGACCTTCCACAGCAAGGGGGTGACTACGGTTTCGGTGGGGCCGTAGCCGTTGGTCAGCCATTGCGGGCGCAGCGCCTGCTTGACCAGTTCGAAGTTGGCCTCGGCCACCGCGTCGCCGCCGAAGCAGTAGATCGACACCGGTGGTGGCGCCTGCTCCTGGGTCTGGGCGAACTCGGCCAACTGTTGCAGGTAGGCCGGCGGGAAGCAGGCCACGCTGATACCGTGCTGGTGCAGGGCGTGCCAGGTTTCTTCCGGGGTCCACAGGCGGTTGTCGCGCAGCACCAGCTGGCCGCCGCAGGAAAGGGTGGTCAGCCAGCGCTCCTGGGCGCCGTCGAAGGCGAACGACATGAACAGCAGCTCGCGGGTGTCGCGGGTCATGCCATAGCGCTCGGCGATGGCCGCGCAGTGCATGCGGATCGGCGCGTTGGCCACCGCCACGCCCTTGGGCTTGCCGGTGGAGCCGGAGGTGTAGATCAGGTACGCCAGGTTGTCGCCCAACGCCCGTGCGGGCGGGCAGGTCGCTGGCAGGCCATCGAGCGCCAGCTCGTCGAGCAGCACCTGCGGCGCGGCGCCCGGCCAGTCGAAGCGCTCGCGCAGGCTGGCCTGGCTGAGCATCAGGGCCATGCCGGAGTCCTCGACGATCCACTTCAGGCGCTCCTGCGGGTAGTCGATGTCCAGCGGCACGTAGGCGGCGCCGGCCTTCATCACCGCGTAGAACGCCACGATCACGTCCACCGAGCGCTCCAGGGCCACGCCCACGCGCATCTCTGGGGCCACGCCCTGGGCGATCAGGTGGTGGGCCAGGCGGTTGGCGCGGCTCTCCAGCTCGGCCCAGGTCAACTGGCGGTCGGCGCAGGTCACGGCAATGGCCTGCGGGCGCGCCTCGGCCTGCTGGCGCAGTTGCTCGACCAGCAGCGGTTCACGGCCGCTGGCCGGGGTCATGTGGTTGTCGCGCGCCAGGCGCTGTTGCTGGGCATCGCTGAGCAGCGGCAGGTTGCCCAGGCGTGCGTCGGGCTGCTCGAGCATGGCCTGCAACAGGCGCTCGAAGCTGGCGCGCAGCTGCGCCACGGCGGCCTCGCTGAAGCGGTTTCTCAGGTACAGGAACTCGATGCTCAGGGTCGAGCCGAGGTTCACCGCCAGGTCCATGGCGAAGTTGGTGACGTCGCGGCCCTGCACCTCGCCGAAGCGCAGCGCGTCGTCGTGGGCTTCGCGCAGGCGCTCGTCCACCGGGTAGTTCTCGAACACGATGATGCTGTCGAACATCGCCTGGCCACCCAGGCCCGCCCAGCGCTGGATATCCGCCAGCGAGGCGTGCTCGTGGTCGCGGATGTCCAGGTTGTAGGCCTGCAATTGCAACAGCCACTGTTGTAGCGACGCGTCCGGTTGCGGACGCTGGATCACCGGCAGGGTGTTGATGAACAGCCCGAGCATGTCGTTGGCCCCCGGCAGGCTGGCCGGGCGACCGGCGACGGTGGCGCCGAAGCACACGCTGGCCTGGCCGGTGTAGCGCTGCAACAGCAACAGCCAGGTGGCCTGGATCAGCGTGTTGGGGGTGACCCGCAGCGCTTGGGCCTGCTCGCGCAGGCGTGCGGTGCGCGCCGCGTCCCAGTCCAGGTACAGCGCGGCGTGGCCGTCGAGGCCGGCGTCCGGGCGCGGGCCGAGGGTGCTGGCCAGGTGCGTAGGGCTGTCGAAGTCGCCGAGCTGGTTGCGCCAGAACTGCTCCAGGGCCTCCTGCGGCTGGCGCGCCAGCCACTGGATGTAGTCGCGGTAACGCCCGCCGCTGGCTGGCGCCGGGTGGCCGTGGTAGGCCTGCAGCACCTCGCCCAGCAGGCGCGAATTGCTCCAGCCGTCGACCAGGATGTGGTGGCCGGACCACAGCAGGTGCGCGCGCTCATCGCTCAGGCGCACCAGGGTCAGGCGCATCAGCGGGGCGCGCAGCAGGTCGAAGCCCTGGGTGTAGTCCTGGGCGGCGAGTTGCGCGAGGTCTTCGGTGCTCACCGCACGGTCGCGCCAGTCCAGCACGCTCACCGGCATCTGCGCCTGGCGCTGGACGATCTGCAACGGCTCGACCAGTTGGCTGTCGCTCCAGAAGCCGGTGCGCAGGATCTCGTGGCGGGCGATCACGCTGTCCCAGGCGGCGCGGAAGCGCGCGATGTCCAGGCCTTCGACATCCACCGCCATCTGGTTGATGTACAGGCCCGCCTCGCCGGCTTCCAGGGTGTGGAACAGCATGCCTTGCTGCATGGGCGACAGTGGGTAGAGGTCTTCGACCTGCTCGGCGGGCAGCGGCAGCGCTTGCAACTGCGCCGGGGCCAGGCGCGCCAGGGGGAAGTCCGACGGGGTGAAGCCACGGTTGCGCGGGTCGCAGCAGTGGGCGATGAGCGCTTGCAGCTCACGCTGGTAGTCGTCGGCCAGGGCCTGCACGGTGGCGGTATCGAACATGGCGTCGCTGAACAGCCAGCTCAGGCTCAGTTCGCCGTCGTAGACCTGGCCGTTGAGGGTCAGCCAGTTGCCCAGGCGCGCCGCGCGGCTCTGTTCCTCGCCGCTGCCTTCGGCGGCGGGGCTGAACAGGGCGCCTTCATCGGCGCTGAAGCTGGTGTCGAACTGGCCCAGGTAGTTGAAGGTGATGCGCGGCTCGGGCAGGCCGTCGAGGCCCTGGCCCAATTCGCGCAGCACGCTGTAGCCGACGCCCTTGGCGGGCACGGCGCGCAGTTGCTCCTTGATGCCACGCAGGCTGGCGCCGAGGTCGGCGTGGGGGCTCAAGCGCACTGGGAACAGGCTGGTGAACCAGCCGACGGTGCGGGTCAGGTCGCAGTCGTCGAACAGTGCCTCGCGGCCATGGCCTTCGAGCTGCACGGCCACCTCCGGCTGGCCGGTCCAGCGCGCGACGGCGCGGGCCAGGGCGGTCAGCAGCAGGTCGTTGATCTGCGTGCGGTAGGCCTGCGGCGCCTCCTGCAGCAGGCGCTTGGTGCTGGCGCGGTCCAGGCGCACTTGCAGGGCCTGGGCATGCTGGTTTTGCAGGCTGCCGTGCGGGCGCTCGGCGGGCAGGTCGGTGACCAGGCCGTCGAGCTGGGCTTGCCAGTAGGGCAACGCCTCCCGCATCGCCGTGCTGGCGGCGTGTTGCGCCAGGCGCTCGGCCCAGGCCTTCACCGAGGTGGTGCGCGCCGGCAGGCGCGGGGGCTGGCCGTTCGTGGCCTGGGTGTAGGCGGCTTGCAGGTCGTCGAAGAGGATGCGCCAGGACACGCCGTCGACCGCCAGGTGGTGGATCACCAGCAGCAGGCGCTGGCTGTGGTCTTCCAGGGTGACCAGCACGGCGCGCAGCAGCGGGCCCTGGGCGAGGTCGAGGCTGCGCTGGGTCTGGTTGGCCAGGTCGCGCAGGGTGGCGAAGGTGGCCTGGCGTTGCTCCAGCACGGGGGCGGTGGGCGCGTCGAGGAAGCGCGCGGTCCAGGCGCCGGCCTGCTCGCTGAACACCAGGCGCAGGGCATCGTGGTGCTGCACCAGGGCTTGCAGGGCCTGGGCCAGGGCTTCGACGTCCAGCGGGCGGTTGGGCTTGAGCAGCACCGACTGGTTCCAGTGGTGGCGGTCCTCGCCGATTTCGGCGAAGAAGCGCCGCTGGATCGGCAGCAAAGGCGTCTCGCCGCGGGCGGGGGCCTGGTCGAGCAGCGGGGCGCTGTCGTCGAGGCGGGCGATGTGGGCCAGGTCGCGCACGGTCTGGTGCTGGAACAGGTCCTTCGGGGTGAAGCGGATGCCGGCCTGGCGGGCGCGGCTGACCACCTGGATCGAGATGATCGAGTCGCCGCCCAGCTCGAAGAAGTTGTCGTTCAGGCCCACGCGGTCGAGCTTGAGCACGTCTTGCCAGATGGCGGCGATGCGTTGCTCCAGTGCGCTGCGCGGGGCGACGTAGGCCTTCTGCGCGTGGCTGGCGTCGGGCTTGGGCAGCGCCTTGCGCTCCAGCTTGCCGTTGGGGCTCAGCGGCATGCGCTCGATGAACAGCAACTGGGCCGGGACCATGTAGTCCGGCAGGGCTTGGCGCAGCGGTTCGCGGAGGGCTTCGCGCAGGGTTTCTTGCGATTCAGGCTGCCATTCGCTCGGCACCACGTAACCCACCAGGGCGCCATCGATGGCCAGCACCACGGCTTCACGCACCGCGTCCTGCTCCATCAAACGGGCTTCGATTTCGCCCAGCTCGATCCGCAGGCCACGAATCTTCACCTGGTGGTCGATACGGCCCCGGTACTCGATCACGCCGTCGGCGCGCTGGCTGGCCAGGTCGCCGGTGCGGTACAGGCGCTGGCCGCTGCCGAACGGGCTGGTGACGAAGCGCTCGGCGGTCAGCGCCGGGCGGCGATGGTAGCCACGGGCGAGGCCTTCGCCGCCCAGGTACAGCTCACCGACCACGCCCGCCGGAACGGGTTGCAGCTCAGCGTCGAGCACGTAGGTTTGCAGGTTGGCGATCGGTTGGCCGATCGGCACGGCATCGCGGCCTTCGTCGCGGCAGGTCCAGTGGGTGACGTCGATGGCGGCTTCGGTTGGGCCGTAGAGGTTGTACAAGCCCGCGTTCGGCAAGCGAGCCAGGACCTGGTCCTGGGCATCCACCGGCAGCGCTTCACCGCTGCACACGATGCGGCGCAGGCTGGTGCAGGAGGCGACCTGCTCATCGAGCAGGAACATCTGCAGCATCGACGGCACGAAGTGCAGCGTGCTGACCTGGTGCTCGTTGATCAGCTCGACCAGACGGCGTGGGTCGCGGTGGTCGCCAGGACCGGCGACGGCCAGGCGGGCGCCGGTCATCAGCGGCCAGAAGAACTCCCAGACCGAGACGTCGAAGCTGAACGGGGTCTTTTGCAGCACGGTGTCGCCAAGGCCCAGGC
>NZ_JARGCS010000060.1 GCF_029193575.1 Pseudomonas entomophila
TCAGCCAGTACCTCGAAGGCGGCAAGCGCATCAGCTACGGCGCCCGCGCCATCTGCAAGGGCGGCCTGAACTCGCTGCCGAAGATGGTGTTCAACGGCGGCGCGCTGATCGGCTGCGACCTGGGCACCCTGAACTTCGCCAAGATCAAGGGCAGTCACACGGCGATGAAATCCGGCATGCTCGCCGCCGACGCGGTGGCCGAGGCGCTGCTCGCCGGCAGCGAGGGCGGCGATGCGCTGAACCGCTACGTCGACGCGTTCAAGGCCAGCTGGCTGTATGACGAGTTGTACGCCAGCCGCAACTTCGGCCCGGCCATGCACAAGTTCGGGCCGATCTTCGGCGCGGCCTTCAACTACGTCGACCAGAACGGGTTCGGCGGCAAGCTGCCGTTCACCCTGCACGACACCAAGCCGGACCACGCCTGCCTGAAGCTGGCCGCCGAGGCGAAAAAGATCGACTACCCGAAACCGGACGGCAAGCTCAGCTTCGACAAGCTCAGCTCGGTATTCCTCTCCAGCACCAACCATGAAGAGGAGCAACCCTGCCACCTGAAGCTGAGCGACCCGAACGTGCCGATCGCCAGCAACCTGCCGCTGTACGACGAGCCGGCCCAGCGCTACTGCCCGGCGGGCGTATATGAAGTGGTCACCCAGGAAGACGGCGCCAAGCGTTTCCAGATCAACGCGCAGAACTGCGTGCACTGCAAGACCTGCGACATCAAGGACCCGGCCCAGAACATCACCTGGGTCACCCCTGAAGGCGCGGGTGGGCCGAACTACCCCAACATGTGATTGCGCCGCGGTATGAAAAAGCCCCCAGGCCGTGAGGTCTGGGGGCTTTTTCGTGGGTCCGGGATGGCCTCATCGCGGGGCAAGCCCGCTCCTACAGGCGTTGCGCAGCCCCTTTGCCTCGCCCTCAACACCCAACGGCCCGCTCCTCGACACACAACGGCGCAGACTCGGCATACACCATCGCCGTCATCACCCCCACCACCCCCATGATCGCGCAGAACCCCACGCACACCCACGGGCTCCAAGGCATCAGCGCAATCAGCGCCAATGGCGTGATGCTCGCCCACAGGGCGTAGGCGATGTTGTAGGTGAAGGAGATCCCCGATACGCGGATCTGCGCCGGGAACAGCCCGACCATCACCGACGGCACCACCCCCACCACCCCACACGACAAACCGGCCAGCGCATAGGCGACCCAGGTCCAGCCCCACTGCCCCACCAGGCTCGCGTACAGCGCGCCGATCCCCAGCGGCAGCAGCAGGCTGTAGAGCATCAGCGCGCGCCAGGCACCAATGCGGTCCACCAGCAGCCCGGCCAACACGCAGCCGATGTTCAGGAACACGATGCCCACGCTGCTCAGGGCGAAGGTGTGCGCGGCATCGATGCCGAAGCGCTGCTGCATCACCGTCGGCGTGATCACCACCAGCACCACCACCGCCGACGTCAGCACGCAGGTCAACAGCGCCGCCGGCAACAGCGTGCGGCGGTGCTCGCCAAGCACGCTGCGCAGCGGGAAGGCCACCGGCGGCGCCTGCTGCGCACGCAGGGCGAGGAACACCGGAGTCTCGCTCAGCCAGCGGCGCAACCACACGCCGATGACCCCGAACACCCCACCCAGCAAGAACGGATAGCGCCAGGCATAGTCGAGGATCTCCTGTGGGGTATACAGCCGCGCCAGCAGGGTCGCGGTGAGCGCGCCGAGCAGGTAGCCGAAGGTCAGCCCCGCCTGCAGGAAGCCCAGGGCATAGCCGCGCCGGCCAGCGGGGGCGTGCTCGGCGACGAAGGTCCAGGCGCTGGGCACCTCGCCACCGACCGCCGCCCCCTGGAGAATGCGCAAACCCAGCAGCAGCAGTGGCGCGGCATAGCCGATGTCGGCGTAGGTCGGCATCAGACCGATCAGCAGGCAGGGCAAGGCCATCATCAGGATGCTCAGGCTGAATACCCGCTTGCGCCCCAGATGGTCGGCGAAGTGCGCCATCAGGATCCCGCCCAGGGGGCGCGCCAGATAGCCGGTGACGAAAATCCCGAAGCTCTGCAGCAGGCGCAGCCATTCGGGCATCTGCGGCGGGAAGAACAGCTGGCTGAGGGTCAGGGCGAAGAACACGAAGATGATGAAATCGTAGATCTCCAGCGCACCACCCAGCGCCGCCAGGCCCAGGGTCCGGTGATCGCCACGGCTGAAGCGCGGCGCGCGAGGGGTATCGATGGCTGTCATGGCAGGTCCGAACATCGGCAAAGGGCGAGAGGATAGCAAATGCCCGCCGAACGGTGCCCGCTGCGCGTCAGTTGGAGCGGCTGAACACGGTCTGGGCGAAGTTCATCCGCCGCCTGGGGTAGCTCGCTTCGCCCGCGAGCCCTGGCGGCAGCGCCAATTGGCCGAGCAGTTGCGGCGCATCGATGATGGCCATGAACGACTCCAGCGCCTCGCTGTCTGGCACCTTCGGCAGGCTGATGCTCACTGCCTGGCGCTCGGTCTGCGGCACGCTGGGCACCTTCAGGTGCTGGGAGTGGTAGAGCAAGGCGTGCTGGATTTGCGCATTGACCCGGCAGAAACGCGCCAGATCGACACCGGCATGACTACCCAGCTCGATATTGCCCAGCAACAGGTGGAACGGTTGCAGGGCGCACTGCACCAGGCGTTGCAGGTCGTCGAAGCTGTCCACGGGGGCGATGCGGTAATAGCCCAGGCCATTGAGCATCTTCTCCAACTGCAGGCGCTGCTGGGGGTGCTCGTCGGCGATGAGGATCCGCAAGGATTTGTTCGGCATGATCCGCACCTGGGCAGCAAGGGGTTGGCAAACGCTCCTTGACCATACTGCGCCAGAATGCGGCGATTGCCGGGGCTTCGCCTGGCTGGGGTCTTTCTTGATAGTTGTCTTGAAACAAGCAGAAATCAAGGGGCCAGCACAGGGAATTTTCACCCCTGTTTCACGGGCTTTTCACTGCTCCCATTGGCGCATGCGCAGGCGGCAGTGCTTCATCGCGGTGACGATGTGCTTCTCCACCAGGCTGCGGGAAATACCCAGGCGCTCGGCAATCTGCGGGTGCGAAAGGCCGTCGAGCTTGCGCAACAGGAAGCTTTCCCGGCACGGCGCGCTCAACTCCGCCAGGGCCCGCTGCATCAGCGCCAGGCGCTCTTGCGCCTGCATCAGCTCGGCCGGCGCGGGGCTATGGGGCTGGGCATCGTCGTCGAGTGCCTCCAGGGGTTCAGCCTTGCGTACCAGTAATCGACGGTGGCGGTCGACCAACAGGTTCTGCGCCACCCGATAAAGAAACGCACGAGGCCGCTCGATGGGTGGCGCATCACCACGTTCGAGCATACGCACGCAGGCATCGTGGGCGACGTCCTCCGCCGCCTGGCGGTTGCCCAGGCGCGAAACCAGAAAATTCACCAGTTCACGATAATGTCGTTCCACCACGGTGGTCGCCTCTGCGTGCACTGACCAGCCAAGGGGCGGCGGCCAGTGATGTCAGCGTGGCATCTTACAATCGAAACACTGCCCGGTGACAGGCCCCGCTAAATCCCCCTCGCCAGCTTTCGTCTAACTGTGACCTCCGTGCGTGCCGAGCGTGGTACCGCGCGCCCCTCACCCCTGGCTGGAAGTCCGCATGAGACGCACATCCAACACCCGCCGCCGCCTCCTCATCGGTGGCCTGGGCCTGCTTGGCCTGGGCAGCCTGCTGGCCTGGAAGACCCTGCCACTGGGCAGTCAACCGGTGAGCACCGTGCAGGTCACCCGCGCCGACATCGAAAGCAGCGTCACCGCCCTGGGCACCCTGCAACCGCGGCGCTACGTCGATGTCGGCGCCCAGGCCTCGGGGCAGATCCGCAAGCTGCACGTGGAAGTGGGCGACGAAGTGCGCCAGGGCCAGTTGCTGGTGGAAATCGACCCTTCGACCCAGCAGGCCCGGCTCGACGCCGGCCGCTACTCGATCGAGAACCTCAAGGCCCAGCTCGCCGAGCAACGCGCCCAGTACCAGTTGGCCCAACAGCAGGTGCAGCGCCAACGCGACCTGGCCAAGGGCGGCGCGACCCGCGAAGAGGACGTGCAAGAAGCCCAGGCCCAGCTCAAAGTCACCCAAGCGCGCATCGACATGTACCAGGCGCAGATCCTCCAGGCCCAGGCCAGCCTGCGCAGCGACGAGGCCGAACTCGGCTACACGCGCATCTATGCGCCGATGAGCGGCACCGTGGTCGCGGTGGACGCCCGCGAAGGCCAGACCCTCAACGCCCAGCAGCAGACGCCGTTGATCCTGCGCATCGCCAAGCTCTCGCCGATGACCGTCTGGGCCCAGGTCTCGGAGGCCGACATCAGCCAGGTCAAGCCTGGCATGACCGCCTACTTCACCACCCTGGCCGGTGGCAAGCGGCGCTGGACCAGCACCGTGCGGCAGATCCTGCCGATCCCGCCCAAGCCCTTGGACCAGACCACCCAGGGCGGCGGCAGCCCGAGCAGCAGCACCAGCGGCGGCAACACCAGCAAGGTGGTGCAGTACACCGTGCTGCTCGACGTCGACAACCCCGATGGCGCACTGATGGCCGAGATGACCACCCAGGTGTTCTTCGTCGCCGGCCAGGCCAGCCAGGTGCTCACCGCGCCGCTGGCCGCCCTGGATGACGCGCCCAGCGGCGGCCTGCGCCTGGCCCAGGTGCTGACCCGCGACGGCAAGATCGAACAGCGCCAGGTGCGCACGGGCCTGAGCGACCGCCTGCGGGTGCAGATCCTCGATGGCCTGAGCGAAGGCGAGCAACTGGTCATCGGCGCGCCCAGCGCCCGGGGAGGCTGAATGAGCGCGCCGCTGATCCAGCTCGAAGACATCCACAAGGTCTATGGCGGTATCGACTCGCCCGAAGTCCAGGTACTGCGTGGCATCAGCCTGAGCATCCGCCCCGGCGAGTTCGTCGCCATCGTCGGCGCCTCGGGCTCGGGCAAGTCGACGCTGATGAACATCCTCGGCTGCCTCGACCGCCCTTCCTCCGGCACCTACCGTTTCGCCGGCCGCGATGTCGCCGAGCTGGACAGCGACGAGCTGGCCTGGCTGCGCCGCGAGGCGTTCGGCTTCGTGTTCCAGGGCTATCACCTGATCCCCTCGGGCTCGGCCCAGGAGAACGTCGAGATGCCGGCCATCTACGCCGGCACGCCCGCCAACGAGCGCCACGCCCGCGCCGCCGCCCTGCTCGAGCGCCTGGGCCTGGCCAGCCGCACCGGCAACCGTCCGCACCAGCTCTCCGGCGGCCAGCAGCAGCGGGTGTCGATCGCCCGCGCCCTGATGAACGGCGGCCATATCATCCTTGCCGACGAACCCACCGGCGCCCTCGACAGCCATAGCGGCGCCGAGGTGATGACCCTGCTCGACGAACTGGCCAGCCAGGGCCACGTGATCATCCTCATCACCCACGACCGCGAAGTGGCGGCCCGTGCGCGGCGGGTCATCGAGATCCGTGACGGGCAGATGGTCAGCGACTCGGCCGCCAACCCGCCCGCCGCCGAGCCACCGCCCGGCGTGCAGGCCGACGACCTGCGCCAGCGCCTGGACCGTGGCGCCAGCCTGCGCGGTGCCTGGAAGGGTGAGCTGGTCGAAGCCTTGCAAGCGGCGTGGCGCGTGATGTGGATCAACCGCTTCCGCACCGCCCTGACCCTGCTGGGCATCGTCATCGGCGTGGCTTCAGTGGTGGTGATGCTGGCCGTGGGCGAAGGCAGCAAGCGCCAGGTGATGGCGCAGATGGCCGCGTTCGGCTCGAACATCCTCTACCTCAACGGCAAGCACGCCACGGCGCGGGAACCGGCCGGCATCGTCACCCTCGACGATGTCGCCGCCATCGCCGGGCTGCCCCAGGTCAAGCTGATCATGCCGGTGATCGGCGGCGAGCTGATGGTGCGCCATGGCAACAACAACCAGCAGTTCTACGTCGGTGGCAACAACACCGATTTCCCGCGGATCCTCAACTGGCCAGTGGTCGAGGGCAGCCTCTACACCGAGGCCGACGAGCGCGCCGGCGCCGCCGTGGCGGTGATCGGCCAGAAAGTCCGGGAGAAACTCCTGCCGCCCGGCGGCAACCCCATCGGCCAGTACCTGCTGATCGAAAACGTACCCTTCCAGGTGGTCGGCATCCTCGCCGCCAAGGGCGCCAGCTCCGGCTCGGAGAATGCCGACGAGCGCATCGTGGTGCCCTACTCCGCCGCCTCCACGCGCCTGTACGGCAAGCACGACCCCGAATACGTGATCATCGCCGCCGCCGACTCCAGCCGCGTGGCCGAGACCGAGGCGGCCATCGACCACCTGATGCGCCAGCGCCACCAGGGCAAGCACGATTTCGAACTGACCAACGACGCGGCGCTGATCCAGGCCGAGGCGCGCACCCAGAACAGCCTGTCGCTGATGCTCGGGGCGATTGCCGCCATCTCGCTGCTGGTCGGCGGCATCGGCGTGATGAACATCATGCTCATGACCGTGCGCGAACGTACCCGCGAGATCGGCATTCGCATGGCCACCGGTGCGCGCCAGCGCGACATCCTGCGCCAGTTCCTCACCGAGGCGGTGATGCTGTCGATGGTCGGCGGCGTCACCGGCATCATCCTGGCCCTGACCATCGGCGGCGGCCTGCTGCTGGCCGGCATCGCCGTAGCCTTCGCCCTGCCCGCCATCCTCGGCGCCTTCGCCTGCGCGGTGATCACTGGCGTGGTGTTCGGCTTCATGCCGGCGCGCAAGGCCGCGCGCCTCGACCCGGTCAAAGCCCTTACCAGCGTGTAGCCCATGAACCTTCCAATACGCATCAGCCTGCTGACCCTGAGCATCAGCCTCGCCGCCTGCAACGGTGCGCCCACGCCCGCGGCCGGTATCGTCTCGCCGCCCGCCTGGCAGGGCCCCGCCGAACGCCACCAGGCGCTGCCGGACAGCGCCTGGTGGCAGGGGTTCGCCAGCCGCGAGCTGGACCGCCTGGTCGAACGCGCGCGCAGCAACAGCCACGACCTGGCCGCCGCCACCGCCCGTGTGCGCCAGGCCCAGGCCAACGCCATCATCGCCGGTGCGCCGCTGCTGCCGGAGTTGCGGTTGGGCGTGGACGGCAGCCGCCAGCGCCTGTTGCGCGGCGACGGCAACAGCCAGCTCGACGCCAGCAGCAGCGAACGCACCAGCACCGCCTTCGGCACACGCCTGAGCGCCAGCTACGAGCTCGATTTCTGGGGCGGCCTGCGCGCCAGCCGCGACAGCGCCCTGCACACCCTCGACGCCAGCCGCTTCGACCGCCAGACGGTCGAGCTCACGCTCACCAGCGCGGTGGCCGACAGCTACCTGCAGGGCCTGGCCCTGGAAGAGCAGCTGCGCATCGCCCGCCTCAACCTGAACAACGCCCGCGATATCCTCGCCCTGGTCGAAACCCGCACCAACGCGGGCTCCTCGACCCGCCTGGAGCTGGCCCAGCAGCGCAGCCTGGTGGCCGCCCAGGAGCGCCAGGTACCGCTGCTGGAGCAGCAGTGGCAAGACAACCGCGTCACCCTCGCCACGTTACTGGGCGAGCCGGTGCAGTCGCTGAGCACCGCCCAGGAGTCGATCGACGGCCTGAACTGGCCGCAGATCGGCAGCGGCGTGCCCAGCGACCTGCTCAGCCGCCGCCCGGACATCGCCACCGCCGAGGCGCGTCTGGCCGCGGCCAGCGCCGACGTGCAGGTGGCACGGGCGGCGATGCTGCCGCGGGTGGTGCTGGGCGCCGACCTGGGCAGTGGCGCCCGCGCCTTCCCCAATATCCTCGATAGCCCCTTCTACACCCTGACCGCCGGGCTCACCGCGCCGATCTTCGACGCCGGCGCGCGACGTGCGGGGCGCGACCTGGCCCAGGCACGCCAGCACGAACTGCTGGAGGACTATCGCAGCAGTATCCTGGCGGGGTTTGCCGATGTGGAGAAGGCGCTGAACGCCATCAGCGGCGTGGACCGCCAGCGTCAATGGCAGGATGAGGAAGTGCGCCAGGCGCGCATCGCCTTCGACCTGGCCGAGCAGCGTTATGCGGCGGGTGCCGAAACCTTGCTGACGGTGCTGGAGACCCAGCGCACGTTGTACCAGGCGCAGGACCAGCAGGCTCAGCTGCGCTTGGCACGGTTGCAGGGGAGCGTGGCGTTGTACAAGGCGCTGGGAGGGGGCTGGCAGGTTTCCCGGTTGTAAGCACCGGTCCTGTCGCGGGGCAGGCATTGCGCGGCCTGCTGCAGGAGCGGGCTCGCCCCGCGATAGGGCCCGCCCCGACACCCTCAGGACACGATATTCTTCAACGAAAGGTTCCGTGCATACCAAGGCCGTCGCGGCACCCGATTGAGCAGCTCGCCAATACCGTCCTCATCGCCAAAGGTGATGCGCAACGCCAGCTTCATCACCTCCACGTCCATTTCCACCGACTTGCCCGGCCGGGTGCCCGGCACCGTGCTGCAGCCGTGGGTATCCGGCCCCAGCCACGGGTCGTCGACCTCCACCCACGGCCCCGGCGCGAACCACTGCACACCGTTGACCTCCAGGCGCCGCACCTGGCCGGGGTGATACCGCTCATGGGCGCGGTACCAGTCCTCGATGCGGTCGTCGATCCAGCCATGGAACCCCCAGAACACCGGGTGCACATGGGACGAGAATGGGTCGCCGAGAAAATCGTTCTGCGCGCCGAACCAACGCGCGGCGAAATCCGACGGTGGCCGGGCGAACGGCACCGGGATGCCGTTGGACGGGTCACGCGGCACCGAGGCCCAGCACATGTGCAGCCAGTCGTGCAGGTTCATCTCCAGTTCCGAGCCGAACGCGCCCAGGCTCAGTTTCGACAGGTACAACGGGTCCTGGTACTGCGACTCCCAGACCTGGAAATTGCTGCTGAACGTCTCGCCGGCCTTGATCGCCGAGACCCACTGGCCGTAGGCGTCGTCACCCGGCGCCTGCCAGCTGGGCGGCACGCAGCAACCGTCGTGGTTGTCGTAGTAGCGGGCAAAGCCCACGCGGTCGAACTCCACGTTCGGCTGCGGCAATGGAAAATGCTGCCACGACGGCAGTGGCTGGAAGCCGCGCGCGGTGCCGAGCATATGCCGGTGCATATAAAGGAAGTCGATGCCCGAGCCGTTGCGGTGCTTGCGCGGGCCGCGGGCGTCGCGCTCGCGCTCGCGCGGGCCGGGCTGCCAGCCCAGGCCGCGCAGGGCGTTGCGCTTGTCTTCGGGGATCTTGTGCCATTGGTCGCGCGTGGCGTGCCAGAGCTGGTGGAACAAGCGGTGTTCGGCGCTGAGCACCCATTCGTGCATCTGCGGTGTGTACGGCAGGCGGTCGCGGGCTTCGGGGAACAGCCGCTTGACGGCGACGAAGCGGCTATCGGCCAGGGCCAAGGTCAAGGGCCGGTCCAGGCGCTGGAAGCGGCCACTCAGGGTGCCGCTGCCCGCGTTGGCGAAGGTGCCCCACACCTCGTCGAGGCTGGCCACGCATTCGTAGCCGGGGCCGCCGTTGCTGCCCAACAGACGCCAGCGCACCTCGGCGGAGGTGGCGCCGACCAGATCGCCAAGCACCCGGTAGGCCGCTGGCCCGTCACCACGCAGGCGCTCGCCGGTGTCGACGAAACCGCGCAGGCCACGGCCCTTGGTGGCGACGTCGAAGAACACCTCGACGCCCGCCAACGGCAGGCCCTCGAGCCCGGCATCATGGCCTTCGAAACGGATGTCCCAGACCCCGCGCAGGTTGTCGGCCAGCACCTGGCCGGCGTAATCGGCCAGTTCAACGCTGGCCTCGCCCGGCGTCACGACGTCGTCCTCGGGATCATGGGTCAGTTCCTTGTGCGCGTAGTAGGCGGCCGTACCTGCGGCGCCCGCCACTGCCAGGCCTGCGATGAATCCTCGTCGGGAAATGGTCATTGCGCCTCTAATCCGTTCCAGCCATGCGGCGGCCTCTATCCAAGCTAGGACGTAACCTGACGCTGGAAATTTACCGTTACCGTACCCCGGCTAATTCACCACCGGCCGCGCTCGTTCCTTCTGGTAATTCCCCTGCCAGCGGAGGCCCGCCGATGACCTCGTTCCTCTCCCGCCTGATCCGCCCGGCCAAGGCCAACGCCTACCGGATCTTCGATGTCCAGCTCAAGGCCATCGAGCGCCTGGGGCCGTCGCTGTGCCGCTTCGTCTTCACCGGCGAGGATGTGGCGCAGATGACCACCCTGGCGCCAGACCAGCGCATCAAGCTGTTCTTCCCCTCCCCCGACGGCCAGGCGCCGAGCCTGCCCCTGCACGCGCAGTGGCAACAGGCGCGGCGCAACCTGCCACCGGCGCAGACACCGCCGATGCGCACCTACACCCTTCGCCACCTGCGCCGCGAACAGCGCGAGGTGGACGTGGACTTCGTGCTGCATGGGGTCAACGGCCCAGCTTCGACCTGGGCGACCCACGCCCGGGTCGGCGATCGCTTGCAGATGGTCGCGCCGAACCTGGCCTATGACGGCGACCCCGGCGGCTATGAATGGAAGCCCCCGCAGAATGCCCGCAAGGTGTTGCTGGTAGGCGACGAAACCGCCCTGCCGGCGATCGCCGGGATTCTCGAGCAGTTGGCCGACACGCGCCCACAGTTGTCGGTCGAGGCGTTCATCGAGGTGCCGTTGGAGCCCGACTGCCTGGCCCTGCGCCACAGCCCGGCGACCCGCCTGCATTGGTTGCCGCGCGACCTGCTGCGCTCGGGCCACGGCCAGGGCATGCTGCACGCCGTGCGTGAGTTGGCCACCCTGCCAAGCCTGCGCGCACGCGGGGCGGTGGAGCTTGAGGAGGTGGATATCGACCAGCGCATTCTCTGGGAGCTGGCCAGCAGCCAGGCGACGGAGTTTCATGCCTGGGTCGCGGGGGAGTCGGCGACGGTGATGGAGATTCGCCGTTACCTGATCAAGGAAAGGGGGTTGGAGCGGGAAAGTTTGACGCTGATGGGGTATTGGCGTGCGGGGCGTAGTTTCGAATGAGCCGCACGGGGGCCGCTGTGCGCCCCAACCGCGGGGCAAGCCCCACACAGGTACCCCGCTGACTCCAACTGAAACCAGCGGGGTACCTGTGTGTGGAGCTTGGCCACCGCGCCTTACAGCGCAGCCACCGCCGCCTGAACCGCCCGGGCGAAGCGATCCGCCACCTCGTCCACCTGCTCGGCGCTGATGATCAACGGCGGCAGGAACCGCACCACCGCGCCGTGGCGCCCACCCAGTTCCAGGATCAGCCCGCGCTTGAGGCATTCACGTTGCACCTTCGGCGCCAGCTCACGCGATGCCGGCGGGTGCCCCAGCGCATCGACCTTGCCCGTGGGGTCGATCAGCTCCACCCCGAGCATCAACCCACGCCCACGAATATCACCCAACTGCGGGAAGTCCCGCTGCAGGCGCTGCAAATGCCCGCGCAGGCGCTGCCCCATGGCTTCGGCGTGCTGGCCGATGTCGTGCTCGACCAGGTAGTTGATCACCGCCGAGCCTGCCGCCATGGCCATCTGGTTGCCACGGAACGTGCCGGCGTGGGCGCCAGGGGTCCACTTGTCCAGCCACTCGCGGTACACCACCACCGCCAGCGGCAGGCTGCCACCAATGGCCTTGGACAGGGTGACCGCGTCCGGCACGATGCCGGCGTGCTCGAAGGCGAACATCCGCCCGGTACGGGCGAAGCCGCTCTGGATCTCGTCGACGATCATCGCCACGCCAGCCTTCTCGGTGATCCGTCGCACACCGCGCAGCCACTCGATATCGGCCGGGATCACCCCACCCTCGCCCTGCACCACCTCGAGGATCACCGCCGCCGGCAGTTGCACGCCGCCTTCCGGGTCGAGCAGCAGGTTTTCCAGGTAATGCAGGTTGGCGCGCACGCCCGCCTCGCCGCCCAGGCCGAACGGGCAGCGGTAGTCGTAGGGGTACGGCATGAACTGCACGCCGCTGTTGAGCAGCGCGCCCAGCGGCTTCTTCGGTCCCAGGCTGCCCATCAGGCTCAGGGCGCCCTGGGTCATGCCATGGTAGGCGCCCTGAAAGGCCAGCACGGTGCTGCGCCCGGTGGCGGTGCGGGCCAGCTTCAGCGCGGCTTCCACCGCGTCGGTGCCGGTGGGGCCGCAGAACTGGATCTTCGCTTCACGGCGCAGCGCCTCGGGCAGCACGCCGAACAGGTCCTGGACGAACTGGTCCTTGACCGGGGTGGTCAGGTCGAGGGTGTGCAGCGGCAGCTCATCCGCCAGCACGCGCTGGATCGCCTCGATCACCACCGGGTGGTTGTGGCCCAGCGCCAGGGTGCCGGCCCCGGCCAGGCAGTCGATGAATTGACGGCCTTCGACGTCCTCGACATGGATGCCGCGAGCGCGCTTGAGCGCCAGCGGGATGCGCCGTGGGTAGCTGCGGGCGTTGGATTCCTGTTGCTGCTGGCGCAGCAGCAGGGCCGAGTCCTCGAAGTGGTACAGGGGCTCCGGCGCGACCGCCGGGAAGGCCTGGGCAAGGCTGGAAGCGTTAGACATCGGAAGATCCTCGCAAGCAAGAAAGAATGCCCGCCACGTCCCTGTAACCGGATGTGTGTCGGGTGAGTCATCGCTTGAAAAACGCTTGAGTGAGGCGAGGATTTAGCGGTTGATCGCGGATTTGTAGTGGCCTCATCGCCGGGCAAGCCCGCTCCGGCAGGGAGCGGGCGGTGCCTAATGGGCTTGGGGTCAGGCGCCGGCGTGGCGCACCGGGACTTGCAGCCATACGCGCAGGCCGTCGCTGCGGCTGTCGAAGCGCAGGCTGCCGGCGCAGCGCTGCACGATCGCCTGCACGATCGCCAGCCCCAGGCCACAGCCGCCGCTCTTGCTGGTGCGCCAGAAACGCTCGGTCAGGTGCTGCAGGTCTTGCTCGGCGATCCCCGGCCCATGGTCGCGCACCAGGAAGCCCACCTGGCCGTCGGCCATCTGCACCTCCAGCTCGACCGCGGCGTCGCCGCCATGGCGCAGGGCGTTGTCCAGCAGGTTGCGCAGCGCCGCCACCGCCAGCGGCCCGGGCATGCCCAGGTAGACCTGGGTGGCCTCCGGCGGCAGGCGCAGGACGATGCGCCGGTTGTCGCCACCGCCGGCATCCTGCACCGCCTGCTGGGCCACCTGCTCGGCGCTGCACTGCACGCCGTCGTCGAACGACAGGCTGCCTTCGACCCGTGCCAGCATCAGCAACTGCTCCAACGTCCGGTGCATGCGGTCGGTGCCCTGCTCGGCATGCTCCAGCGCTTGCTCGCGCACCGCGCCATCGGTCATGCGCGCCACCTGCAGGTGGGTCTTGATCGCGGTCAATGGGCTGCGCAGCTCGTGGGCAGCGTCGTCGGTCAGGCGCCGCTCGCGCTCGAGGGTCTGGGCAATGCGCAGGAACAGCTGGTTCTGGGTTTCCAGCAGCGGTTGCAACTCGCTGGGCATGCCCGCCACCTGCAACGGCTCGACGCTGTCGGCGCGACGCCGACGCAGGGCGTCACGCATGCGGTTGAGCGGCTCCAGGCCCTTGCCCAGGCCGATCCACAGCAGCCCCAGGCTGCCGAGCAGGGCCATCAGCACCGGCGCCGAGGCGGCCAGCAGGATCGACTGGTTGAGCGCCTCGCGCTCCTGGTGGCGGTCGGCGGTGGTGATGCGCACGTCACCGTGGCTGTAGGTGAAGGTGCGCCATGAGGCGCCGTCGATGATCTGGTCGCGGAAGCCGCTGCGCTCGTCGTCCATGCTGCCGTCGTGCTTGTGGTTGCTGGCGAGGATCTCGCCACGCAGCGAACTGACCTGGCAGGCCATGCCATCCGGCACGCTGAACTGGTCGGCGGCGAAATGCGCCTCGCGGCCCTTGGCGCCCAAGGGCTGGGGCAACTGGTCGACCAGCCCGGCGACCATCCGCGCCGACGCCACCAGGCGCTGGTCGAGGGAAAACATCATCTGCTGGCGCAGGTCGCGCAGCATCCACGCCGCGGCGAGTATCCAGATAAGGATGAAGGCGCTGCCGAGGATCAGCGACAAGCGCACGCGCAGGCTCATGGCGAAACCTCCTCCGGTGCCTGGGCCGGCCCCAGGCGGTAGCCCAGCCCGCGCACGGTCTCGACGATGCTGTTGCCGAGCTTGCGCCGCAAGTGGTGGATGTGCACGTTCAGGGCGTTGCTCTCGACCTCGTCGCTGAAGCCGTACACGCAATCCTTGAGCTGCTCGCTGGAGAGCACCCGCCCAGGGTTCTGCAACAGGGCCTGGAGCAGCGCCTGCTCGCGCCGCGACAGGTCCACCGGGCGCCCGGCCAGGGTCGCCTCGCAACTGCTCGGGTCGTAGCGCAGCGGGCCGTGCTCGATGGCATTGACCGCGCGCCCGGCGGCGCGGCGCAGCAAGGTGTGCAGGCGGGCCGACAGCTCACGCAGGTCGAAGGGCTTGAGCAGGTAGTCGTCGGCGCCGGCGTGCAGGCCGTCGACCCGGTCGGTGACCGCGTCGCGCGCGGTCAGCACCAGCACCGGCAGTTCCGAACCCTGCTGGCGCAGGCGGCGCAGCAGCTTCAGCCCATCCTCGTCGGGCAGGCCGCGATCGAGGATCATCACGTCGAACTGCGCGGCCTTGAGCAATGCGTGGGCCGCCGAGGCGCTGGCCACCCGGTCCACGGTCAGGCCCTGGGCCGTGAGGCCGGCGCAGATGCCACTGGCGATCAGGTCATCGTCCTCGCAGAGCAGTACGTGCATGGGGGTGGGTCTCCAGGTTCGGGATTCGGGCAGTGCACCACGGGGTGATTAAGCGAGGATTATGAACCATAACCCCGGCCTAGGCCCGCCATTGCACGGCCTTCCTACAAAGCCTTGTAAGATGGGGTTAACTTTCGGTTAATCAGCCCGCTCCAGCATGGTGCACTCATTGCACTGCCCAAGGCGTCGACATGCGTGTTCTCCTGCTTTTCCTGACATTCCTGCTCGCCGGCCCGCTCCAGGCCAATCCATTCGCCACCAAGCCGGACTTCCTGCCGGTGAACCAGGCCTTCGTGCTCAGCCACGACCGCCTGCCGGACGGGCAGATGCGCCTGTATTTCCAGATCAAGGACGGCTACTACCTTTACCAGAAACGCCTGAAGTTCGACGGCATTCCCGCCGAACAGCAGCCGCGACTTCCGGCCGCCGAGAGCCATCACGACGAGTTCTTCGGCGACAGCGCGGTGTACCGCACCGAGCTCGAACTGCTGCTACCGGCCAACGCCAGTGGCCAACTGCGCCTCGGCTGGCAAGGCTGCGCCGATGCCGGGTTGTGCTACCCGCCGCAGACCACCGTGATCGATCTGGGGGGGGCCAAGGCCACGCCATCCGCCGCGTCCGACCAGGCCGCCGACCAAGCCCTGGCCAGCGGCCTGCAAAGCACCGGCCTGGCCTGGAGCCTGCTGGCGTTCTTCGGCCTGGGGCTGTTGCTGGCCTTCACCCCCTGTTCGTTGCCGATGCTGCCGATCCTCGCCGGGCTGGTCCTGGGCAACGGCGCCAGCGCCCGGCGCGGCTGGCTGCTGGCCGGGGTCTATGCGCTGAGCATGGCGCTGGTCTATGCCGCCCTCGGGGTGGTCGCGGCGCTGCTCGGCGCCAGCCTGCAGGCCTGGCTGCAACAGCCGTGGCTGCTCGGCAGCCTGGCGGCGCTGTTCGTGATCCTGGCACTGCCGATGTTCGGCGCCTTCGAGCTGCAACTGCCGGCGGCCGTGCGTGACCGTTTGGACCGCGCCGGCCACGGCACCCGCGGTGGCAACCTGTACGGCGCGGCGCTGCTCGGCGCGCTGTCCGGCCTGCTGCTGGGGCCGTGCATGACCGCGCCGCTGGCTGGCGCCCTGCTGTACATCGCGCAGAGTGGCGACGTGCTGCAAGGCGCGCTGGTGCTGTTCAGCCTCGGGCTGGGCATGGGCGTGCCGCTGCTGTTGCTGGTGACCCTGGGCAACCGCTTCCTGCCGCGCCCCGGCGCGTGGATGAACCGGGTCAAGGGCGTGTTCGGCTTCGTGTTCCTGGCCATGGCCCTGTACACCGTGCGCAGCCTGCTGCCCGAGCCGCTGCTGCTGGCCCTGGCCGGCGCCTGGCTGATCGCCCTGGCCTGGGCGGCATGGCCAGCGCTGCAACGCCTGCCGGCCCTGCGTGCGGTGCCGCTGCTCGGCGCCCTGTGGGGCGGCCTGCTGCTGGTCGGCGCCGCCGCCGGTGGCAGCGACCTGTGGCAACCGCTGCAACCGTTCACCGGTGCAGGGGGGGCCGTGGCCACCCGCGCCGCCCACGCTGGCGCGGTCACGGTCGACAACCCGCAAGACCTGCAACGCGAGCTGGACGCCGCCAAGGCCCGTGGCCAGTGGGTGCTGGTCGACTACTATGCCGACTGGTGCACCTCATGCAAGGTCATGGAAAAACAGGTGTTCGCCCGTGGCGACGTGCAGGCCAGCCTGGCCGACGTGCACCTGCTGCGCCTGGATGTCACCGCCGACACCCCGGCCAGCCGCGAACTGCTGCAACGCTATCAAGTACCCGGCCCGCCCAGCCTGATCTGGGTCGGCCCGGAAGGCGAGGAACGCCGCGCCCGGCGCATCACCGGTGAAATCGACGCCGTCGGTTTCCTGCAACATTGGGCACAGACCAGGAGCCAAGGCTGATGCTGACCGTAACCCTGGGGCCATTGACCATGGCCCTGAACCACCTGCTGCTGTTGGCCGCCCTGGCTATCGCCAGCCTGGTTGGCTGGCGGGTGGCCCGGCGTGGCGGCGAAAGCCCCGAGTCGGCGCTGTTCAACCTGTTCCTGGTCGGGCTGCTGTGCGCGCGCATCGGGTTCGTCATCGAGTACTGGGGCATGTACCGCGACGACCCGTTGCAGGTCATCGATATCCGCGACGGCGGCTTCCAGCTCTGGGGCGGCCTGGTGGGCATCGTTGCCGCCGCGCTCTGGCAAGGCTGGCGTCGCCCGGGCCTGCGCCGGCCACTGGGCTGGGCACTGTTCAGTGGTGCGCTGTTCTGGGGGCTCGGCAGCCTGGGCAGCCATCTCTACAGCAAGGGCAGCGAACTGCCGGACATGAGCCTGCGCAACGCCGCTGGTCAATCGGTGGCGTTGCAGGCTTACCGGGGCAAGCCGCTGGTCATCAATATCTGGGCGACCTGGTGCCCGCCGTGCCGGCGCGAGATGCCGGTGCTGCAAAAGGCCCAGCACGAATACCCCCATGTGACGTTCCTGTTCGTCAACCAGGGCGAAACCCCGGAGACGGTCAGCACCTTCCTCGCCACCACCGGCCTGAGCTTGACCCATGTGCTGTTCGACGGCACCGGCCAACTGGCCCAGCGGGTCGGTTCGATGGCCCTCCCCACCACGCTGTTCTACAACGCCGAGGGGCAACTGGTCGGCAGCCACCTGGGCGAGTTGTCGCGGGCCAGCCTGCGCAGCGCCCTGGAACCCCTCGAACGGGCCAGCGCGCCCGCCCCCGCCGTACAAGGAAACTGACATGCGATTGAATGCACTGCTGCCCCTCACCCTGGCCCTGCTGGCCGCGCCGGTATTGCAGGCCGAGGAGTTGCCCCAGGCGATCCAGCAACTGCAAGCCAAGGGCGCGAAGATCAAGGGCAGCTTCGACGCGCCCGACGGCCTGCGCGGTTACGCAGCCGAATACCAGAACAACGGCATCGCCCTGTACCTGACCCCCGACGGCAAGCACGTGCTGGTCGGCAGCCTGTTCGACGAGAAAGGCCAGGACCTCAGCGCCGAGCCGCTGGGGAAGCTGGTGTATGCGCCGATGAGCCAGGAAATCTGGGCGAAGATGGAAAAGAGCGCCTGGATCGCCGACGGCAAGCCCGACGCGCCGCGCACGGTCTACCTGTTCAGCGACCCCAACTGCCCGTACTGCAATATGTTCTGGCAGCAGGCCCGGCCATGGGTGGAGTCGGGCAAGGTGCAACTGCGCCATATCATGGTCGGCATCATCCGCGCCGACAGCCCGGGCAAGTCCGCCGCGCTGCTGGCAGCGAAAGACCCGGCCAAGGCGCTGGAGCAGCATGAGCAGGCCGGCAAGGGCAGCACGCTCAAGCCGCTGGAGAAGATCCCCGAAGCCGTGCAGCAGCGCTTGGATGGCAACCTGGCACTGATGGAAGAGATGGGCTTGGGGGCGACACCGGCGATCTTCTACCTGGATGACCAAGGCCGGCTGCAGAACCAACAAGGGGCACCGCGGCCGGAGATGCTGGGGAAGATCCTCGGCAAGCGGTGATTGATTCAGGTCGCTATCGCGGGGCAAGCCCACAGGCACCCCGTTGCCCTCCAGGACAATCGGGTGCCTGAGCGGGCTTGCCCCGCGATAAGGCCCGCGAACCTACAACGCCTCCAGCTCCGCCATCAGGTCGCTCAGTCGGTCGACCTTGTCGTCATCCAGCGCACTCCCCTGCAAGCCCTCCACGTACACCGCCAACGCCTCCACCGTGCTGCACTCGAACATCGCCCGCAGCGGCACGTTCAGTTGCAGGCGCTTCTGCACACGCGAGGCGATCTGCGTCGCCAGCAGCGAATGCCCGCCCAGTTCGAAGAAGTTGTCACGCACCCCTACCCGCTCGGCCTTGAGCACATCGGCCCAGATGCCAGCCAGGGTTTCCTCCAGCTCGTTGCGCGGCGCCAGGTAGGCCTGGCTGTGCTGGCCACCGATGTCGATGGCCGGCAGCGCCTTGCGGTCGAGCTTGCCGTTGGCGTTGTGCGGCAGGCTGTCGAACCAGCCCCAGTGCAGCGGCACCATGTACTCCGGAAGCTCCGCGCGCAGGCGCTGCTTGAGCTGGTCGAGCAGGCCGGCATCGGCGACCACGCCTTGGTGCGCCACCAGGTAGCCCACCAGATGCTTGCCGTTGACGCCCTCCTGCACCCCCACTGCGGCATCGCGGATTTGCGCCTGCTCGTGCAGGCGCGCCTCGATCTCGCCCAGCTCGATGCGGTAGCCGCGGATCTTCACCTGGTGGTCGATGCGGCCCACGTATTCGAGCACGCCATCGGCGCGACGGCGGGCCAGGTCGCCGGTACGGTACAGGCGCTCGCCCGGCGCGCCGTGCGGGTGCGGGATGAACGCCAGCGCGGTACGCACCGGGTCGCCCACGTAGCCACGGCCCACGCCGGTGCCGGCCACGCACAGCTCGCCCACCGCGCCCAGCGGCACTAACGTCTGCTCCTCGCCATACAGGTACAGGCGGTTGTTGTCGGTCGGCGTGCCGATCGGCAGGTAGCTGCCCTGGGTCGACTCGACGTCGACGCGGAAGAACGCCACGTCGTCCGAGCATTCCGCCGGGCCGTAGGCGTTCACCAGGCCGATTCGCGGGTAGCGCTGCAACCATTGCGCGGCCAGCTCAGGCGGCATCGCCTCGCCGGTCGGCAACATCCAGCGCAGGCCCTCCAGCGCCTGGTGCTCGTTGGCCAGCATGCCCTGGATCAGCGACGGCACACTCTCCAGCACGGTGATGCCGGTGGCTTGCACATGCGCCAGCAGGCCCTGCGGGTCATGGGCGATGGCGTTCGGCACGATCTCCACACGGGCGCCGAACAGCGGGGCGGCGAGGAACTGCCAGACCGAGATGTCGAAGCTCTGCGAGGCGGTCTGGGCGATCACGTCCTGTTCGCCCAGCGCCAGGTACGGCACCTTGCTCAGCTGGTTGTTGAGCATGCCGCGCTGCTCGACCATCACGCCCTTGGGCAGGCCGGTCGAGCCGGAGGTGTAGATCACGTAGGCAAGGTTGTCCGGCGCGCTATGGATGCCGGGGTTATGGCTGGCCACGTCGCTGCCCTGCACCTCTTCCCACACCAACAGCTTCGGCCGCACGGCGCCAGCGAGCTCGTCGAGCAACTGACGGCCCTGTTCCAACGTCGCGGCGCTGCATACCAGCACCGGCGTGCGGCTCAGTTCGACGATGCGTTGCAGGCGCGCCGTTGGCAGGCCAGGGTCCAGCGGCAGGTAGCCGGCGCCGGCCTTGAAGCTGCCGACGATCATGCCCAGCAGCGGCAGGCCACGCTCGGCGAGCAGCGCCACCGGCTGGTCGATCGCCACCCCCGCCGCCGCCAGGGCATGGCCCAGGCGGTTGGCGGCAAGGTTCAGCCCGGCGTAGTCGAACGACGCCTCCAGGCAACGGGCGACGACCCGCTGCGGATGCGCCGCGACCCGCGCCTCGAACAGCGACACGTAGCTCTGCTCCAGGCTGTAGGCGTGCGCGGTGTGGTTGCAGTCCTCCAGCAGGAAGCGCTGCTCCTCGGCGCCCAGCAGCGGCAACGCGGCCATGTCACCTTCGAAGCCGTCCACCAGCGCCAACAGCAGGCGCTTGAACTCGGCCAGCAGGCGCTCGACGGTCGGGTAGTCGAAGTAGCGCTGGTCGAACGACAGGTGCAGGCCCAGGTCATCGCCGGGGTAGCACACCGCAGTCAGCGGGAAGTTGGTGTGGGTGCGGCCCGAGTCAGAGCTGGCGTTCAGGTGCTGGGCATGGTCGAGCACCGCCGTTTCCACCGGGGCGTTCTCGAACACGAACAGGCTGTCGAACAGCGCCTGGCCCTTGGGCAGCTCGCTGCATTCCTGAATCGCCACCAACGGCAGGTACTCGTACTCGCGCAGCTGCATGTTGCGCTCCAGCAGGCCTTGCAGCCACTGGCGCACGCTGCGCGGCTGGCCCGGCTCGGGCAATTGCACGCGCAGCGCGATGCTGTTGATGAACAACCCGACGGTGCGCTGCATCTGCGGCAGGCTCACCGGGCGCCCCGCCACGGTGACGCCGAACACCACGTCGCGCTCCCCGCTGTAGCGCGCCAGCACCAGGGCCCAGGCCGCCTGGGCGAAAGTGTTGATGGTCAGCTGGTGAGCCTGGGCCAGTTCACGCAGGCGCACGCCTTCACGCACGTCGAGACGGGTGTGGCAGTCGCCGACCAGCATGCCGTCGCCGGCGTGGTCATGGCGCAGCGGACGGTCGCTGGGGATCGCCGTGGCGCGCTCGAAGCCGGCCAGGTTAGCCTGCCACCACTGGCGCGCTTCGTTCAGGTCCTGGCGCTGCAGCCAGCCGATGTAGTCGCGGTAGCGCGGCGGCACCGGCAACTGCGCCTGGCGGCCCTCGCCGAGGGCCTGGTAGATCTCGAAGAAGTCGTTCATCAGCAGCGAGCGGCACCAGGCATCGATGAGGATGTGGTGGTTGCTCATCATGAACCAGTAGCGCTCGTCGGCCACGCGCACCAGACGCAGGTGGAACGGCGCCTCGCGCAGCAGCTCGAAGCCGGCCTCGCGCTCGGCCTTGTGCAGCGCTTGCAGGCGGTCCTCCTGGGCGGCGTCGTCGAGGTCGCGCCAGTCCTGGTAGTCCACCGGGGTGTGGCCCGGCTTGTGGATGATCTGCAGCATCGCTTCGCCGGCGTTCCAGCTGAACGAGGCGCGCAGGGCTTCGTGGCGCGCGACCACTGCCTGCCAGGCGGCGGCGAAGCGTTGCGGGTCGAGGGCGCTGTTGATGCGGTAGCGGTCCTGCATGTAGTAGATGCCGGTGCCAGGCTCAAGCAGCGTGTGCAGCAGCAGGCCCTCCTGCATCGGGGTCAGCGGGTAGACGTCCTCGATCCGCGCGGCGGGCACCGGCAAGGCATCGATCTGTTCCTGGGTCAGTTGCGCCAGCGGGAAGTCCGACGGCGTGAAGCTGCCGTTGCCGTCGGCCAGGCAGTGGTCGACCAACGCCAGCAGTTCCTGGCGGTAGGTCTCGGCCAGCGCGGCGATGGTCTGCGCCTCGTAGCGCTCGGCGCTGAAGGTCCAGCGCAGTTGCAGGGCGCCGCCATACACCTGGCCATCGACACTGAGCCAGTTGGGCAGCGGCGCGTCGAGGTCGTGGGCCTGGCCCGTGGGGGCGTCCAGCGGCTGGAACAGCGTCTTGGCGTCGAACTGCTGGTCGAACTGGCCCAGGTAGTTGAAGGTGATGCGTGCCTGCGGCAACGCGGCCATGCGTTCGCGCAGGGCGTCGTCGGCCAGGTAGCGCAGCACGCCATAGCCCAGGCCCTTGTGCGGCACCTGGCGCAGTTGCTCCTTGATGCCCTTGATCGACGCGGCGCGGGCGGCGGCGTCGTCGCCAACGACCGCGCTCAGGCGCAGCGGGTAGGCGTTGGTGAACCAGCCGACGCTGCGGGTCAGGTCGATGTCCTCGAACAGCCCTTCGCGGCCATGGCCTTCAAGCTGCACCAGCACCTCGCGGTCGCCGCTCCACTGGGCCAAAGTGCGGGCCAGCGCGGTCAGCAACAGGTCATTGACCTGGGTGTGGTAGGCCGCGGGCGCCTGTTGCAGCAGTTGCCGGGTCTGCTCCACGTCCAGCCCGATCGCCAGGGTACGGGCATGGCGGTGCAGGTTGCCGCCTTGCGGGTGGTCGCACGGCAGTTCGTGGCGCACGCCACCCAGTTGCGCTGCCCACCAGCCGAGTTCATCGCGCAGCGAATCGCTGCCGGCGTAGCTGGCCAGGCGCGCGGCCCAGTCGCCCAGGGCGTGGGTCTTGGCAGCCAGGGTTTCGCCACGGTAGAGCGCTTGCAGGTCTTCGAGCAGCACACGCCAGGACACGCCGTCGACCACCAGGTGGTGGATCGCCAGCAGCAGGCGTTGCGCGCCGCTGCCATCGCTCACCAGCAGGCCGCGCAGCAGCGGGCCATCGGCCAGGTCGAGGCTGCGCTGCACGTCGGTGTACAACGCCTGGCAGTCGTCCAGGTCGGTCACCGTGGCGCTCCACAGCAGCGGTTGCGCGCCCGCCTGGTCGTACTCGGCGTGCCAACGCCCGCCCGCTTGGGCGAAGCGCAGACGCAGGCTGTCGTGGTGCTGCGCCAGCGCCGCCAGCGCGCGCTCCAGTTCGGCGGCCTGCAGCGGCTGGCGCACGTGCATCAGCACCGCCTGGTTCCAGTGCTGGGGCTGGGTCACGTCGCTGTCGAAGAACCAGTGCTGGATCGACGTGAGGCCGATGCGGCCGGTGCGCGCGCCCTGCTCGACGCCGCTCGGCGCCGCCTCCTGGCGCACCACGGCGGCCAGGGTCTGGATGGTCTGGTGCTGGAACAGGTCGCGCGGGGTGAATTGCAGGCCCAGCTGGCGGGCGCGGCTGACCACCTGGATCGACAGGATCGAGTCGCCGCCCAGTTCGAAGAAGTTGTCCTGCACGCCGACCCGCGCCAGGTTGAGCACCTCGCGCCAAACCTGCGCCAGTTGCTCTTCCAGCGCATTGGCCGGCGCCTGGTAGTGCTGGCGCGCCTGCTCCAGGTCCGGCGCCGGCAGCGCGCGGCGGTCGAGCTTGCCGTTGCCCATCAGCGGCAAGCGCTGCAGCAGCACCAGGTGCGCTGGCACCATGTAGTCCGGCAGGTGCTGGCGGGCGTGGGCCTTGACCGCTTCGCGCAGCGCCGCCTGGGCATCCGCGTCAGCCTCGGCCTGGGCGCACACGAGGTAGCCGACCAGTTGCTTGCCACCCGGCAAGTCGAGCGCCACGACCACCGCTTCGGTGACCTCGGCATGCTCCTGCAAGCGGCTTTCGATCTCGCCCAGCTCGATGCGGAAGCCACGGATCTTCACCTGCTGGTCGGCACGCCCGATGTATTCCACCAAGCCGTCGGCGCGCAGGCGCACCAGATCGCCGGTGCGGTACAGACGCCCACCGTCATGGCTGAATGGGTCGGCGACGAAACGCTCGGCGCTAAGCCCCGGGCGGTCGTGGTAACCCTGGGCGAGCCCGGCGCCACCGACGTACAGCTCGCCGATACCGCCCTGGGGCAGCAGCGCCAGGTCTTCGTCGAGGATGTATGCGGCGCGCGCGCCGACCACCCGGCCGATCGGCACACTGCCGGCGTCGCTCGGCAAGGTCTCGGGGGCCAGGCAGGCCAGCGGCATGACCACGGTTTCGGTCGGGCCGTAGGCATTGAAGAACTGCCGTGGCGCGAAGGCTTCGCGGATGCGTTGCAGGTGCTCGCCGGTCAGCGCCTCGCCGCCGGTGATCACCAGGCGCACCGGCAGTTGCTCGCCACGCCCGGCCAGGTGCTGGGCCAGCTGGCTGCCGTAGCTGGGGGTGAAGCCGAGGATGCTCACCCCTTGCTCGCGCACCAGTTCGCAGATTTCCTCGGCGCCCCACTGGCCCTGGCCACGCAGCACCACGCGGGCGCCGCACAGCAGCGGCGTCAACAGGCGCTCGCTGGCGGCGTCGAAGTTGATCGAATAGAAGTGCAGCTCGCAGTCATCGCTGCGCATGCCGAAGTCGGCGATCACCGCCTGGCAATGCATGGCGATCTCGCCGTGGCTGACCACCACGCCCTTGGGCTTGCCGGTGGAGCCGGAGGTGTAGATCAGGTACGCCTGGTGCTGCGGCAGGTTGAGGTTGTCCAGCGGCGCGGCGCTGTAGGCCGAGAGCTTGGCCGCGTCGTCCTCCAGGCACCAGCTGGCCACGCCCTCGGGCAGTTCGCCCAAGGTATCGAGCAGCGCGCGCTGGCCAATCAACAGGCCCAGGCGGCTGTCCTCGATCATGTAGCGCAGGCGGTCGAGCGGGTATTCCGGGTCCAGCGGCACATAGGCGCCACCGGCCTTGAGAATGGCCAGCAGGCCGATCACCATCTCCAGCGAGCGCTCCAGCGCCAGGCCCACCCGTACCTGCGGCCCCACCCCACGCTCGCGCAGGGCGCGGGCAAGGCGATTGGCTTGCTGGTCCAACTCGGCGTAGCTCAGGTGCTGCCCGGCGAAGGTCAGCGCCACGGCTTCGGGGCTGCGTTCGGCTTGGGCGGCGAACAGGCCGTGAATCGTCTGGTCGAGGTCGAAGTCCTGCTCGCCCTGCAACTGGCCGACCAGCACCTGCTGTTCGGCGCCGCTGAGCATCGGCAGCTCGCACAGGCGTTGCTGCGGGTCGTCGAGCAGGCCCACCAGCAACTGCTGCCAGTGCTCGGCCATGCGCGCGATGCGCGGTTCGTCGAACAGGTCGCGGCTGTAGGTCAGGCAGCAGCCCAGGCGGCCGTCGAGGTCGGTGACTTCCAGGTACAGGTCGAACTTGGTGGCGCTGGCGTCGTTGACCAGGTAGTCCACCTGCATGCCAGCCAGTTCACGGCTTTGCTGGAAGGCCCAGCGCTGCACGTTGCACATCACCTGGAACAGCGGGTTGTAGGCGCTGGAGCGCGGCGGTTGCAGGGCCTCGACCAACTGGTCGAACGGCAGGTCCTGGTGCGACTGGCCTTCGATGGCGGTCTGGCGCAGCTGTTCGAGCAACTCGGCGGCGCGCATCTGCCCGTCCAGCTCGCAGCGCAGCACCTGGGTGTTGAGGAAGGCCCCGATCAGCCCTTCGCTTTCCGGGCGGATGCGGCCTGCCACCGGCGCGCCGATGCGCAGGTCGCGCTGGCCGCTGTAGCGGTGCAGCAGCGCGGCCAGGGTGGCGGTCATGGTCATGAACATCGTCAGCCCGCGCTGGCGATTGAAGGCGTGCACGCGCTCGACCAGCGCCGGGTCGAGGTCGAAGCGGTACAGCCCGCCGCGGTGGCTCTGCACGGCCGGGCGTGGGCGGTCGGCGGGCAAGGCCAGCACCGGGTGCTCGTCGCCCAGGCGGGCCTTCCAGTAGGCCAGCTGGCGCGCGCCCTCGCCGCCTTCGAGCCACTGGCGCTGCCACACGCTGTAGTCCAGGTACTGCACCGGCAGCGGCGCCAACGGCGACTCGCGCTCATCGACGAAGGCCTCGTACAGCTCGCCCAGCTCACGGGCGAAGATATCCATGGCCCAGCCTTCGGTGACGATGTGGTGCAGGGTCAGGACGAAGTAGTGCTCGCGCTCATCGGCCTTGACCAGGCAGGCGCGCAGCAGGGGGCCGCGCTCCAGGTCGAAGGGCTGGTGCGCCTGTTCGTCGGCCAGCTGTTGCAGGCGTTGCTGGCGGGCTTCGGCCGGCAACGCGCTGAAGTCGTGCCAGGCCAGTTGCAGGTTGCCGTCGTCGGCCACGCACTGGTATGGCACGCCGCCAATGCTCGGGAAGGTGGTGCGCAGGGTTTCGTGACGCACGATCAGCGCTTGCAGGGCACGCTCGAAGGCATCGACGTGCAGCACGCCCTTCAGGCGCGCCATGCCACCGACGTTATACGCCGGGCTGTCCGGCTCCATCTGCCAGAGGAACCACATGCGCTGCTGCGAGTACGACAGCGGCACGGCCTGGCGTCGGTCGACGCGGGCGATGGCGCCTTGCAGGTTGCGTTCGCCGCTGTCACGCAGACGTTCGATCTCGGCGCAGAACGCGCCCAGCTCACTGGCCTCGAACAGCACCTTGAGCGGCAGCTCGACGTCGCAGGTCTGGCGGGCGCGCGAGACGATCTGGGTGGCCAGCAACGAGTGGCCGCCGAGGGCGAAGAAGTCGTCGGTCAGGCCCACGCGCGGCAGGTTCAGCACCTCACGCCAGATCGCTGCGACCTGGTGTTGCAGTTCGGTCTGGGGCGCGACGTGTTCACGTTGTTGCCACGTGGGCGCCGGCAGGGCCTTGCGCTCGACCTTGCCGCTCGGGCCCAGGGGCATCTGCGCCAGGTGGATCAGCTGCGCTGGCACCATGTAGGCCGGCAGTTGCGCGGCCAAGGTCGCCAGCAGCGCGTCGCTCTGCTCGACGCCGCTGTAGTAGCCGACCAGTTGGGCACCGACGGCGTCCTTATGGACCAGTACCAGCGCCTGCTCGACACCCGCCTGGGCCAGCAGCACGGCCTGCACCTCCTCGGGCTCGACGCGGAAACCGCGCACCTTGACCTGCTGGTCGAGGCGGCCGAGGTACTCCAGCGCCTCGCCACGCACCAGCCAGCGCGCGCGGTCGCCACTGCGGTACAGACGCGCACCGTTGCCATCGGGTTGCGGCACGAAGCGTTCGGCGGTCAGCCCCGGGCGGCCCAGGTAGCCGCGGGCCAGGCCCGCGCCGCCGAGGCACAGTTCGCCCGGCACGCCGGGCGCGGTCAGTTCGAGTTCAGCGTCCAACACGCGGCACAGCACGTTGCCCAGCGGGCGGCCGATGGGCGAGCGCTCGCCATCTTCGGCCTGGCAGTGCCAGTGGGTGACGTTGATCGCGGTTTCGGTCGGGCCGTAGCGGTTGTGCAGTTGCACCTGCGGCAGCCATTGCAGCACGCGATCGCGCAGTTGCGCAGGCAGCGCCTCGCCGCCGGAGAACACCCGGCGCAGGCTGGCGCAACCTGCGGCGCGCGGCTCCTGAACGAACACCTGCAACAGCGCTGGCACGAAGTGCAGCGTGGTCACCCCGTGCTGTTGCACGAGCTCGGCGATGCGTTGCGGGTCGCGGTGCTCGCCAGGGCCGGCCAGCACCAGGCGGCAGCCGGTGACCAGCGGCCAGAAGCACTCCCACACCGACACGTCGAAGCTGATCGGCGCCTTCTGCATCAGCACGTCGCTGCCGTCCAGGGCGTAGGTGGCCTGCATCCATTGCAGGCGCTCGGCCAGGGCCGCGTGGGTGTTGCCCACGCCCTTGGGCTGGCCGGTGGAGCCGGAGGTGTAGATTACGTAGGCGAGGTTGTCGCCTTCGAGGTGCAGGCCCGGGGCCTGGGTCGGCCAGCTGTCCAGGTGCAGTTGGTCGAGGGCGATGGTGCTCACGCCCGGCACCTGGGGCAGGCCGCCGAGCAGCGCGCTGTGGCTGAGCAACAGTTCGGCGCCGCAGTCGGCGAGCATGTAGGCCAGACGCTCGGCCGGGTAGTCGATGTCCAGCGGCACGTAGGCGCCGCCGGCCTTGAGGATGGCCAGCAGGCCGACCAGCAACTGCGGCGAACGCTCCACGGCGATGGCCACGCGGGTGTCGGGGCCGACGCCCTTGTCGCGCAGGTAATGGGCCAGGCGGTTGGCCTGCTGGTGCAAGGCGGCGTAGTCGTACTGGCCGCCCTCCCACACCAGCGCGGTGCGCTCGGGGGTCAGGCGCGCCTGCTCGTTGAGTTGCTCGACCAGCAGGCGAGCGGGCGCGGGCGCCGGGGCCTGCCCCCAACCGAGCAGTTGCGCGCGGCTTTGCTCATCGAGCAGCTGCACGTCGCCCAAGGCCAGGCGCGGCTGGGCGCAGACCTGCTCCAGCAGCGCCAGCAGGTGGTTGGCCAGGCGCTTGACCGTGTTGGCTTCGAACAGCTCGGCGGCGTAGTCGAAGGCCAGGCTCAGGCGGCCCTGGTGGTCCTCCTCGCTGTGCAGTTGCAGGTCGAACTTGGCCTCGCGGCTGTGCCACGGCAGCTCTTCGGCCAGCAGGCCGGGCAGACGGCGCAGGGCCGACAGGTCGCGCTGCTGGTGGTTGAACATGACCTGGAACAGGCCCTGTTCGCGTGCCTCGGGCAGGGCCTCGAGCAGCTGCTCGAACGGCAGGTCCTGGTGCGCCTGGGCGCCGAGGGTGGCGCCACGCACCTGGGCCAGCAACTGATCGAACGGGGTGCGCCCGTCCAGCTCGGCGCGCAGCACCTGGGTGTTGATGAAGAAGCCGACCAGGCCCTGGGTTTCCAGGCGTGGGCGGTTGGCGTTGGGCACGCCGACGCGGATTTCACCTTGGCCGGTGTAGCGATGCAACAGGCCTTGCCAACCGGCCAGCAACACCATGAACAGGCTGGCCTGCTGGTCGCGGGCCAGGCTGCGCAGGGCCTCGGCGAGCTTGGCCGGCACCTTCAGGTTCAGGCGTGCGGCGCGCTTGTCGCGCTGAGCCGAACGCGGCTGGTCGGCGTGCAGGTCGAGCACTGGCGATTCATCGCCCAACTGGGCCTTCCAGTAGTCGAGCTGGCGGGCGGCCTCACCGTCGGCCAGCCACTGGCGCTGCCAGGTGCCGTAGTCGGCATAGCCCAGGGCCAGAGGAGCCAGCGCGGCCTGTTGGCCCTGGCAGTGGGCGGCATACAGGCGGGCGAATTCGTCGAGCAGGATATTCAGCGACCAGCCGTCGGCGACGATGTGGTGCAGGGTCACCCACAGTTGGTGTTCCTCATCGTCCAAGCGCGCGAGGGTCACCCGCAGCAACGGACCCTGGCGCAAGTCGAACGGCTTCTGCGCCTCGTATTCGCGGCGAGCGCCAACTTCGGCGACGTCCAGGCCTTCCACGTCGAGGCGCTGCAAGGTGAAGGGCTGGGACGGCAACACATGCTGCAGGGCCTGGCCATCGACCTCGCTGAACCGCGTGCGCAGGGATTCATGGCGCGCCACCAAGGCCTGGAAGCTGGCTTCGAGCGCCGCCTCGTCAAGCTCGCCACGCAGGTGCAGGCCGGCGGGAATGTTGTAGGCGGCCGACTGTGGCTCCAACTGCCACAGCAGCCACAGGCGGTTCTGCGCCAGCGACTGGGGCAACGCCTGGCCGCGCTCAAGGCTGGCGATGGCGATGGCGCTGGCGCCGCTGCCGCCCTCGGCCAGCACGGCGGCCACCGCGGCGCTGTAGTCGGCCAGGGTCGGCGCTTCGAACAGGGTGCGCAGGGTCAGGTCCACGCCCAGCTCATCGGCCAGCCGTGCGGTCACCTGGGTGGCAGCGATGGAGTTGCCGCCCAGTAGTAGGAAATGGTCGTCCGGGGCCACCGACTCGACCTTCAGCAGCTCGCGCCACACCGCCGCGATGCGCGCTTGCAAGCCATCGACGACGGCCTCGGCGGGCTTGGCCTCGGCGTCGGGGAAGCGCGCGTAGCAGTCCAGGCTGCCGTCGTTCATGCGCAGACGGCAGGCCGCGCGTTGCAGCTTGCCGCTGGAGGTCTTGGGCAGCGCGCCGGGGTTGAGCAGCAGCACCACGGCCGGGGCCTGGCGGCAGGCGTCGGCGATGACCTGGCGCAGGGTCTTGATCAGCTCCTGCGGCTTGACCGCCTTCTGCACGTTGCGGCTGATCTCCACCGCCACGCCGATGCCCTCCTCGCCCTGGTCGTCCACGGCGAACACTGCCACGCGGCCTTTGCGCAACAGGTCGACCTCGCGCTCCAGGGTCTTCTCCAGATCCTGCGGATAGAGGTTCTGGCCACGGACGATGAGCATGTCCTTCAGGCGGCCGGTGACGAACACCTCGCCCTCACGCATGAAGCCCAGGTCGCCAGTGCGCAGCCAGGTCTGGCCGTCCTGCTCGACGAAGGTGCGCGCGCTGGCCTCGGGGTTGCGCCAGTAGCCCAGGGCGATGCTTGGGCCGCCGGCCCAGATCTCGCCCACCTGGTTGTCGCCCAGCACCGCCAGGCGCTGCGGCTCGACGATGCGCACGGCGTGGCCCGGCTGCGGGTAGCCGCAGCTCATCAGCACGCTGCCCTTGCCGTCCTGGGCGCGGTTGGCGGCAAAGGCCTCGGCGTCCAGCTCCAGGGCGCCGATGCCCTGCCCGCGGCGGCTGCCGCTGACGAACAGGGTGGCCTCGGCCAGGCCGTAGCTGGCGAAGAAGCTGTTGGCGTCGAAGCCGGCGGCGGCGAATTTCTCGGCGAAGGTGGCGAGGCTGTCCTGGCGGATCGGCTCGGAGCCGGAATAGGCCACGCGCCAGCGGCTCAGGTCGAGCCCGGCCAGCGCGGCCTCGCTGACCCGCTCGCTGCACAGGCGGTAGGCGAAGTCCGGGCCGCCGCTGATGGTGCCGCCGTATTCGCTGATCGCCTGCAACCAGCGCAGCGGTCGGGCGAGGAAGTAGCCCGGCGACATCAATACGCAGGGCACGCCACTGAAGATCGGCTGCAACAAGCCGCCGATCAGGCCCATGTCGTGGTACAGCGGCAGCCAGCTGACGATCACGTCGTCGGGGTTCAGGTCGATGCCGAAGCCCTGGCGAATCAATTGCTCGTTGGCCACCAGGTTGCCATGGCTGACCTGCACGCCCTTGGGCAGCGCGGTGGAGCCGGAGGTGTATTGCAGGAAGGCGATGTGCTCGCCGGCCAATGCCGGTTCGCGCCAGGCATCGGCGAGGGTCGCGTCCAGGCCGTCGACCGCGAGCAGTTGCGGGCCGTCACCGGTCGCCAGGGCGTCGAGGCCCTGCAAACTGTCACGAAGCGCTTCTACCGTCAGCAGCAGGCGCGGTTCGGCGTCGGCGATGATCGACAGCAGGCGTTCCTGGTGGTGCTGGCGCGAAGACTCCGGTGGGTAGGCCGGCACGGCGATCACGCCGGCATACAGGCAGCCGAAGAACGCCGCGACGTAGTCCGGGCCACTGGGGAACAGCAACACCGCACGGTCGCCGAAGTCGGCGCGGGCCTGCAAAGCGGCGGCGATGACGCGGGCGCGCTGGTCGAGCTGCCGGTAGCTGAGCACCGCCTGCTCGCGGGGATCGTCGGCCAGAAAGCGCAAGGCGATCCGGTCCGGGGTCTGCGCGGCGCGTTGCGCCAGGGCCTGGACCAGCGTGAGCGGGAGTTCGAAGGCGTCCGTCATGGGGTGTTCCTGCCAGTGTCTGGTGAAGTCGGGCCGGAGCGGTGCCTCACGCAAAGGGCGGGCAGTGCTCGGCGGCCGGATGTACACAGGGGAACGGATGGGCGGGGGAAATAATTAGAAACCTCCGACCGGTAGGAACGAAGCCTGAGCCCTTGTAGGAACAGGCTCGCCCTGCGATGACCTCGCTACCGGGTCTGCGCTTAGAACGGAGCCGTAGGGAGACTCAATCACTTTCGTATTTGACAATCATTATCATTCTGAATAGTTTGTCGCACGTCGTAGGCAGCATCCCCTCTGGTGTGCTCCTTATCCCTACAAAGACAAGGTGATTTCCATGGCGGAACAACTATCCACAAGTAAGTGTGATTCACCACTGCTCCAGGCATTCGTCGACAACCGCAGCATCTTGGTAAAGATCGCCGCGCGCATCACCGGTTGCCGCTCGCGCGCCGAGGACGTGGTGCAGGATGCTTTCTTCCGGCTCAGTTCCGCGCCGCAGATCACCTCTTCGTTCAAGGCCCAGTTGAGCTATCTGTTCCAGATCGTGCGCAACCTGGCCATCGACCACTACCGCAAGCAGGCGATGGAGTTGAAGTACTCCGGTAGCGAAGAGGAAGGCTTGAATGTGGTGATCCAGAACGCATCGCCCGAAGCCACCCATATCAACCTCGCCACCCTCGAGCACATCGCCGACGCGCTCAACGAGCTGCCCCAGCGCACCCGCTATGCCTTCGAGATGTACCGCCTGCATGGCGTGCCGCAGAAGGACATCGCCAAGGAGCTGGGGGTGTCGCCGACGCTGGTGAATTTCATGATTCGGGATGCGTTGATCCACTGCCGCAAGTCGAGCAAGCAAGGGTGAGCCAGGGGCTGCGCGAGGTGTGCGCTGGGGCCTTCTGGCGCAGTTGAAATCGAGCGCCGCGCGGGTGGCGCTCGATCGTCAGGGCGCTAAAAACCTAAAGGCACGCACCTCTGAGCCCCAACACACCCATCAAACCAGCCCACACCGATCGAAAAACCGCTCCCGCCCCAGGATCATCAACGCCGCCCGCTTGTGCGGGAAATCGAATGCCTTCTCGCAGTGGAAGCATTGGTCCTGCATGTAGCCGATCATCTTGCCGTTATCGGCCCGCGGTTCAGCCACCACCCGCTGGGTGCGCGGGTCGTCCAGGAACAGGTAGTGCACCAGCGCCGGCAACCAGCTGGCCACCTTGTGCGGGCCGCGATGCCCCTCCTCCCCCACCAGCATGTGGATGCCCCGGTCGTAGTCGTCGACGGCGTAGAACGGCGCGATACGGTCTTCCTTGGCCCAGTAAGCCTCGAAATAGGCGAACGGCTCATCGTCGAAGCACCCGATCAAGGTCAGGGTATGCGGGTCGGCGTCGAGCTTGGCCAGGTACTCGCGGTGCTGTTCCAGGCTGCCGCCCTCCTGCCAGAACTGCAGCACCCGCGGGTTGTTCTGCCAGCGGTTGAAGCGGGCCAGGTCCTGCTCGATCTCCAAGGTGCGCAACGACACCCAGGCCCCCAGGCGCGCATCGAAGCGCCGGTACACCTCGCCCCGCGGCTTCGGTGCACGGCGCGGGTGGCGCTTGCCGTTGCTGAGCTGCATCTGCTGCGGGTAGGCGCCACTGGCCGACTGGCCCAGCCACGGTTGCGGCAATTGCCAGAACAAGGTGCGCTCGCAGACGTACACACCCGGCTGCTCGCTGGCCAGCAACAAGCCACTGGCCAGGCTGTCGCCCGTCGGCTGCGGCAGGTGCCAGGCCAGGCGCTGGCGCGCCGGGTCGCGTGACAGCAACCAGTAGCAAGCGGCCCACAACGCGTGCTGGCCCCGCTCCGGACACAGTTGCTCGAGATGCACTTCGAGGGGCTCGGCCGGCACCAGGCGCACCTGGATCAGTGGGCGGCCCTCCAGGCTCAAGGTCAGCCGATGGTCGCCCTCGTCAGCGCTGAGGTTTGGCCAGCGCGGCAGGAACTGGGGCATTGAGGCAGCGTCGAACGACATGGTCTTGGCTCACGGAAGTTGAAGAAGAGGCTCACTTCAAAAAACGTCGCCAGGCCAGGGAAATTTAAGGGGCCGGCGTACGCTCGACGGTGATCTGGTAAGGCGAGAAGATGCGCAGCAACGCGCCGTCGTCATGCAGGCGCCGCAGCAGCCCGGCGAACGCCGGCCCACTGATCGGCGCGCCCGGGCGCAACAGCGCGTAGTGGTGGTAGACCTGGTCGACACGCTCGGAGGCCATCAGCAACGCGGCGCTGTCCGGGTGACGCTTGAGGAAGTCGCTGAGGTACGAGCGGGTCACCAGGGCGATGTCGGCGCGCCCGCGCTGGACCATGAACAGGTTGCTGTCATGGGAGTAGGTCAGGGTTGCCTTGAAGGCCTCGGCCAGGTAGCGCGGGTCGGCGTTGAAGTCGGCGAAGGCGTAGTGGTAGCCGTTGAACAGCGCCAGGCGCTTGCCGCGCAATTCGTCGAAGTAGTGCTGGTCGCGCCCGGGCTGCTGGTGGGCGACGAACACCTCGGCGTCCTCCAGGCCCATGTCCACCGCCACATGGGGAATCTGCTCCCAGCCCCATTGCGGGTTCTCGAAGATCGCCATGTCGGTGCGCCCCTGCTGGAAGTCACCGAAGCGCCGCGGAATCGAGGTGGGTACCAGGACGAAGCGGTAGTCACTCTGCAGGCGGTTCAGCGCCTCGGCCAACTGCGGCAGGAGCCCACTGTCGGCCCCTTGTTCGGGGCGCACGGTGTAGGGCGGGAAATGCGCGGCACCGATCCGCACTTCCAGTGGTTCGACGGCATGAACCGGGGTAGCCAGCCACAGCGCGGCGAGCAGCATCAGGGAGGGCAAGGCCTTGAGGCCGGGCAGTGGAGTCAAGAGGGACACTCGTCACGGGGCGGACCTGGATCCGCCTAAGCTAGGCGTTTTCCCTTCAGGGCACAACCGCCGGTTATGCCAAAGTAGGGGCAATCTGCCAGGGGGTGTCGCGCGGCGCGACATTGGCTACCCTCTACAAGCCCGCGTGTCATGACAGGCGCGGCGACTGCCTCTTGCAAGGGAGCCTGGTATGGGCCATTGGTTGGTGATCGACCTGGAAGCGACGACCGACGAGGGCGGCTGGCCGGTCACGGAGATGGAAATCATTGAAATCGGCGCAAGCCTGGTGACCCGCGATGGCCGCGAGGTCGACCATTTCCAGCGCTTCGTGCGGCCCAGGCGGCGGCCGCAACTGACGCCGTTCTGCCGCGAACTCACGCACATCACCCAGGCCAACGTCGACGGGGCCGCCGCCTTCCCCGAGGTGTGGGCGCAGTTCGAGCGCTGGCTTGGCCATCACCATGCCCAACTACAGGCGTGGGTCAGTTGGGGCGACTACGACCGCCAGCAGTTGCTCCAGGAGTGGCAGCAGCACAAGGTGCGCAGCCTGCTCGAACAACTGCCGCACATCAACCTCAAGCAGCGTTTCGCCAAGGCCCGCCACCTGCAGCGCCCGACCGGCCTGAACGGCGCCCTGCAACTGGCCGGCATGCAGTTCAACGGGCAACAGCACCGGGCCCTGGAAGATGCCCGCAACACCGCGCGGCTGCTGCCGTTGAGCCTGCCGGCGGGGGGGCCCTGAAAGCAGATGACGCAGGCCAGGGCCTTGGGCATACTGGCCAGCCTTTTTTCATCCCCGTTCAGGAGTCGCCCCATGTTCAAGGTCAACGAATACTTCGATGGCACCGTCAAGTCGATCGGCTTCAACGGCGAGGAAGGCCCGGCCACCGTCGGCGTGATGGCCCCGGGCGAATACGAGTTCGGCACCGCCAAGCGCGAGATCATGCACGTGGTGGCTGGCGCCCTGACCGTGAAACTGCCGGGTAGCGACAGCTGGGACACCTTCGCCGCTGGCAGCCAGTTCAACGTGCCGGCCGACAGCAAGTTCCAGCTGAAGGTGGCGGTGGACACCGCTTACCTGTGCGAATACCGCGACTGATGCGGCGCCAGGCCTGACGCCATCGCGGGGCGAGTCGGATCGCCGCACCGTCGCGCCCACAAGCCCCCCGCCATCCTCAGGAACAACGGAGGCACTGTGGAGCGGGCTTGCCCCGCGACAGGGCCATCAGCGACACCCTGCTACCCGCGCAGAAACCCCGCCACCCGCTCCGCCGCCGCCTGCATATGCCGCTCATGGGTCACCCCCGACGCCTTCAAGGGCTTGAGGTCATGATCCGCCGCCAGCAGCCAGTGCACCTCGATCGCCGGCGCTAACGCATACCCCGCCACCGCCTCTCGGTTACCCAGCGCATCCCGCTCGCCCTGCACGATCAAGGTTGGCGTACGCAACCCAGCCAAGTGTTCGACCCGTGGCTTCTCCGGCTTGCCGACCGCATAGAACGGATACCCCAGGCACACCAGCGCATCCGCCCCCAATTCGTCGGCCAGCAGGCTGGCCATGCGCCCGCCCATGGACTTGCCGCCGATGGCCAGCGTTCCCGTGACCAAAGGTCGCACCTGCCGGTACACCTCGCGCCAGCATTCGAGCAGCACCTTCTGCGGGTTGGGCGGACGCTTGCCGCCGTTTAATCGGCGCTCTGCCATGTAGGGAAATTCGAAGCGGATCACCCCCACCCCAAGCCCCGCCAGTCTTTGCGCGATGTCCTCCATGAACCCGCTGTCCATCGGCGCGCCCGCGCCGTGGGCCAGGATCAGGGCACCGCGAGCGCCCTGCTCCCCCCCGGCTCGCGGGGGATCGACGCGCAAGCCTGGGATATTTCCCACCTGCGCCCATTGATCCCCGTCAATACCGGCCACTTGCCCATTACTCATGCTTGCCTCGCTGTTTAGCCTGCCTATAACCGTGGATGGGAACCCATACATGAACACAACCAGCAGTACCGCCTATAACTATCAGGTGGTCCGCCAATTCGCCATCATGACGGTGGTGTGGGGAATCGTCGGGATGGGGCTCGGCGTATTCATCGCCGCGCAACTCGTCTGGCCCTCCCTGAACCTCGACCTGCCGTGGACCAGCTTCGGCCGCCTGCGGCCGCTGCACACCAACGCGGTGATCTTCGCCTTCGGCGGCTGCGCCCTGTTCGCCACCTCCTATTATTCGGTGCAACGCACCTGCCAGACCAACCTGTTCGCGCCACGCCTGGCCGCGTTCACCTTCTGGGGCTGGCAACTGGTGATCCTGCTGGCGGCCATCAGCCTGCCGCTGGGCTACACCAGCTCCAAGGAATACGCCGAGCTGGAATGGCCGATCGACATCCTCATCACCATCGTCTGGGTGGCCTACGCCGTGGTGTTCTTCGGCACCCTGCTCAAGCGCAACACCAAGCACATCTATGTGGGCAACTGGTTCTTCGGTGCGTTCATCCTCACCGTGGCGATCCTGCACATCGTCAACAACCTGGAACTGCCGGTGAGCCTGACCAAGTCGTACTCGGTGTACGCCGGCGCCACCGACGCCATGGTGCAGTGGTGGTACGGCCACAACGCGGTGGGCTTCTTCCTGACCGCGGGCTTCCTGGGGATGATGTACTACTACGTGCCCAAGCAGGCCGAGCGCCCGGTGTATTCGTACCGGCTGTCGATCGTGCACTTCTGGGCGCTGATCACCCTGTACATCTGGGCCGGCCCGCACCACTTGCACTACACCGCACTGCCTGACTGGGCGCAGTCGCTGGGCATGATCATGTCGCTGATCCTCCTGGCACCGAGCTGGGGCGGCATGATCAACGGCATGATGACCCTCTCCGGGGCCTGGCATAAGCTGCGCAGCGACCCGATCCTGCGCTTCCTCGTGGTCTCGCTGGCGTTCTACGGCATGTCCACCTTCGAAGGCCCGATGATGGCCATCAAGACGGTCAACGCCCTCTCCCACTACACCGACTGGACCATCGGCCACGTGCACGCCGGCGCGCTCGGCTGGGTGGCGATGATCTCCATCGGCGCGCTGTACCACACCATCCCGAAAATCTTCGGCAAGCAGCAGATGCACAGCCTGGGCCTGATCAACGCGCATTTCTGGCTGGCGACCATCGGCACCGTGCTGTACATCGCCTCGATGTGGGTCAACGGCATCGCCCAGGGCCTGATGTGGCGTGCGGTGAACAGCGACGGCACGCTCACTTACTCGTTCGTCGAAACCCTGGTGGCCAGCCACCCCGGCTTCATCGTGCGCTTCGTCGGCGGCGCGATCTTCCTCAGCGGCATGTTCCTGATGGCCTGGAACACCTGGCGCACGGTGCGCGCCCCAGCGCTCGAGCCTGCCCCCACGAACGCCCAGCTGGCCTGAGGAGACACGCCTGATGAAACACGAAGTCATCGAGAAAAACGTAGGCCTGCTGGCCCTGCTGATGGTGTTCGCCGTCAGCATCGGCGGCCTGACCCAGATCGTCCCGCTGTTCTTCCAGGACGTCACCAACAAGCCGGTCGAGGGCATGAAGCCTTACACCGCCCTGCAGCTCGAAGGCCGCGACATCTACATCCGCGAAGGCTGCGTGGGCTGCCACTCGCAGATGATCCGCCCGTTCCGCGCCGAGACCGAGCGCTACGGCC
>NZ_JARGCS010000061.1 GCF_029193575.1 Pseudomonas entomophila
GGCCGCTACTCGGACGACTGGCACCGCGCGCACCTGTACAACCCGCGCAACGTGGTGCCGGAATCGAAGATGCCGTCCTACCCCTGGCTGGTCGCCGACCAGGTCGACAACAGCCACACCGATACCAAGATGCGCACCCTGCGCACGCTCGGCGTGCCCTACACCGACGAGGACATCGCCGGCGCCCGCGACGCGGTCAAGGGCAAGACCGAGATGGACGCCCTGGTCGCCTACCTGCAGGTGCTGGGCACCGCGATCAAGAACAAGAGGTAAGCACGATGGAACTGGACATCGGCCTGATCCGCGGCCTGGGCACCCTGGTGGTGATGATCGCCTTCATCGGCCTCTCGCTGTGGGTGTTCAACCGTCGCCGCGACCGTGATTTCGCCGAAGCGCGCCTGCTGCCCTTCGTCGACGACCGCCTGCCCCCCGCCGGGCAGGAGCCTGCCATGAGGAACCCCCGGCAATGACCACCTTCTGGAGTACCTACATCAGCGTACTGACCCTCGGCAGCCTGGTCGGCCTGACCTGGCTGCTGCTCGCCACGCGCAAGGGCCAGAGCAGCGACACCACCGACCAGACCATGGGCCACAGCTTCGATGGCATCGAGGAGTACGACAACCCGCTGCCCAAGTGGTGGTTCTGGCTGTTCGTCGGCACCCTGGCATTCGGTGCTGGCTACCTGGTGCTGTACCCGGGCCTGGGCAACTGGAAAGGCATCCTGCCCGGCTACGAGGACGGCTGGACCCAGGTCAACGAATGGCAGAAGGAAATGGACCGCGCCGACGCCCGCTTCGGCCCGATCTTCGCCAAGTTCGCCGCCATGCCGGTGGAGGACGTGGCCAAGGACCCGCAGGCGCTGAAGATGGGCGCTCGGCTGTTCGCCTCCAACTGCTCGGTGTGCCACGGCTCGGACGCCAAGGGCGCGTACGGCTTCCCTAACCTCACCGACAAGGACTGGCGTTGGGGCGGCGAGCCGCAGACCATCAAGGCCTCGATCATGAACGGCCGCCACGGCGTGATGCCGGCCTGGGCCGAGGTGATCGGCGAGCAAGGCGTGGCCGATGTGGCCGCCTACGTGCTGAGCAACCTCGATGGGCGCAGCCTGCCTGACGGCGTCAATGCCGACGTCGCCAAGGGCCGCGAGCTGTTCGCCAGCAACTGCGTGGCCTGCCATGGGCCGGAAGGCAACGGCACCCCGGCCATGGGCGCGCCGAACCTGAACCACCCGCAGGCGTTCATCTATGGCTCGAGCTTCGCGCAGTTGCAGCAGACCATCCGCTATGGCCGCCAGGGCCAGATGCCGGCGCAGGCCGAGATCCAGGGCAACGACAAGGTGCACCTGCTGGCAGCCTATGTGTATAGCCTGTCGCAGGATGAAACCGCCGAGAACCTGACCGCCCAGTAACCCCCCAGTAACGACGCGGCCCCCTGTGGAGCGGGCTTGCCCCGCGATGACGCCAGACCGGACAACACCGTTGTCGCAGCTGACGCCATCGCGGGGCAAGCCCGCCCCTACAGGGGGCCGCGTCGTTATCACCTGCTTGCACCCCCTCCGAACACAACTAAGCTTGTTGCCTCAGTGGCCCCGCTCTGCGCAGGGTCACCGACGCGGCGCACAGCCTGACGCCGCGCGAAGACCCGGCCCCTGAAATAAAGCTTGACCGATCGATCAGAAAAAGGTGAAAAACGGTACACATTACAAATATTTATTTGTGTACAATCGTTCGACCCAACACGCCACGGGACGGTGGTGCACAGGGTCCGGACACGGGTCGGCGCAAGATCGCTGCGTTGCCATAACCCTGGTGGTTATCGATACTGGCGCCGATTTTTACGACTAACAAGAACACCCAAACCGTGGAACCTTAGAATGAGCACAGCAATCAGTCCGACTGCTTATAACTATAAGGTCGTCCGCCAGTTCGCCATCATGACGGTGGTCTGGGGGATCCTTGGCATGGGGCTCGGCGTCTTCATCGCCTCGCAACTGGTATGGCCCCAGCTGAACCTGGACCTGCCATGGACGAGCTTCGGACGCCTGCGCCCATTGCACACCAACCTGGTGATCTTCGCCTTCGGCGGTTGCGCACTGTTCGCCACCAGCTACTACGTGGTGCAGCGCACCTGCCAGACCCGTCTGATCTCCGACAGCATGGCCGCCTTCACCTTCTGGGGCTGGCAGGCGGTGATCGTCGGCGCGCTGATCACCCTGCCGATGGGCTACACCACCACCAAGGAGTACGCCGAGCTGGAATGGCCGATCGCGATTCTCCTGGCCATCGTCTGGGTCACCTACGGGCTGGTGTTCTTCGGCACCATCGTCAAGCGCAAGACCAAGCACATCTACGTCGGCAACTGGTTCTACGGCGCCTTCATCGTGGTCACCGCGATGCTGCACATCGTCAACCACATCTCCCTGCCGGTCAGCCTGTTCAAGTCGTATTCGGCCTATGCCGGCGCCACCGACGCGATGATCCAGTGGTGGTACGGGCACAACGCCGTAGGCTTCTTCCTGACCACGGGCTTCCTGGGGATGATGTACTACTTCGTGCCCAAGCAGGCCGAGCGCCCGATCTATTCCTACCGCCTGTCCATCGTCCACTTCTGGGCGCTGATCACCCTGTACATCTGGGCCGGGCCCCACCACCTGCACTACACCGCCCTGCCCGACTGGGCGCAGTCACTGGGCATGGTGATGTCGATCATCCTCCTGGCCCCGAGCTGGGGCGGCATGATCAACGGCATGATGACCCTCTCCGGGGCCTGGCATAAGCTGCGCACCGACCCGATCCTGCGCTTCTTGGTGGTGTCGCTGGCGTTCTACGGCATGTCCACCTTCGAAGGCCCGATGATGGCCATCAAGACCGTGAACTCGCTGTCGCACTACACCGACTGGACCATCGGCCACGTGCACGCCGGCGCCCTCGGCTGGGTGGCGATGATCTCGATCGGCGCGGTGTACCACATGATCCCGAAACTCTATGGCCGCCAGCAGATGCACAGCGTCGGCCTGATCAACGCGCACTTCTGGCTGGCGACCATCGGCACCGTGCTGTACATCGCCTCGATGTGGGTCAACGGCATCACCCAAGGCCTGATGTGGCGCGCGATCAACGACGACGGCACCCTCACCTACTCCTTCGTCGAGGCCCTGCAGGCCAGCCACCCGGGCTACATCGTCCGCGCCCTGGGCGGTGCGTTCTTCGCCTCGGGCATGCTGCTGATGGCCTACAACGTGTTGCGCACCGTTCGCGCCGCCAACCCGGCGCAGGCTGAGGACGCAGCCAAGATCGTCGTCGTGGGAGCGCACTGATGAAGCACGAAGCAGTCGAGAAGAACATTGGCCTGCTGGCCTTCTTCATGGTCATCGCCGTGAGCGTCGGTGGCCTGACCCAGATCGTCCCGCTGTTCTTCCAGGACGTCACCAACAAGCCGGTCGAAGGCATGAAGCCGCGCACCGCGCTGGAACTCGAAGGCCGCGACATCTACATCCGCGAAGGCTGCGTGGGCTGCCACTCGCAGATGATCCGCCCGTTCCGCGCCGAGACCGAGCGCTACGGCCACTACTCGGTGGCCGGCGAGAGCGTGTGGGACCACCCGTTCCTGTGGGGCTCCAAGCGCACAGGCCCCGACCTCGCCCGCGTCGGCGGCCGCTACTCGGACGACTGGCACCGCGCGCACCTGTACAACCCGCGCAACGTGGTGCCGGAATCGAAGATGCCGTCCTACCCCTGGCTGGTCGAGAACAAGCTCGATGGCAAGGACACCGCGAAGAAGATGGAAGTGCTGCGCACCCTCGGCGTGCCCTACACCGACGAAGACATCGCCGGCGCCCGCGACGCGGTCAAGGGCAAGACCGAGATGGACGCGATCGTCGCGTACCTGCAAGGCCTTGGCACCATCATCAAGAGCAAACGGTGACGTCGATGGACATCGGGATGATTCGCGGCCTGGGCACCGTGGTGGTGCTGGTGGCCTTCGTGGGCCTGGCCCTGTGGGTGTTCAGCCCCCGTCGCAAGAAGGATTTCGACGAGGCCACCCGGTTGCCCTTCGCGGATGACCCCGAAGCCACCCGGCACGTCGAGCAAGCAAAAGCTTCTGGGAGCAAAAAAGAATGACAACCTTCTGGAGTCTGTACGTCACCGTCCTGACCCTGGGCACCATCTTCGCACTGACCTGGCTGCTGCTGTCGACCCGCAAGGGCCAGCGTGAGGAGGTCACCGACGAGACCGTCGGGCATGCCTTCGATGGCATCGAGGAATACGACAACCCCCTGCCGAAATGGTGGTTCTGGCTGTTCGTAGGCACCATCATCTTCGCCCTCGGCTACCTGGTGCTGTACCCGGGCCTGGGCAACTGGAAAGGCATCCTGCCGGGCTACTCGTACCTGGATAACGACAAGCAGACCGAGTTCGCCAATGGCCAACCGGGCTGGACCGGCGTGCACGAGTGGGAAAAGGAAATGGCCAAGGCCGACGCCCGCTTCGGGCCGATCTTCGCCAAGTTCGCCGCCATGCCCATCGAGGACGTGGCCAAGGACCCGCAGGCGCTGAAGATGGGCGCTCGGCTGTTCGCCTCCAACTGCTCGGTGTGCCACGGCTCCGACGCCCGCGGCGCTTACGGTTTCCCCAACCTGACCGACAACGACTGGCGCTGGGGCGGGGAGCCCGAGACCATCAAGACCACCATCATGAACGGCCGTCACGGCGTAATGCCGGCCTGGGCCGAGGTGATCGGCGAGCAGGGCGTGGCCGACGTGGCCGCGTTCGTGCTGACCAACCTTGATGGCCGCAGCCTGCCGGAAGGGGTGAAGGCCGACGTCGCCAATGGCCAGAAGCTGTTCGCCACCAACTGCGTGGCCTGCCATGGCCCCGAAGGCAAGGGCACCCCGGCCATGGGCGCGCCGAACCTGACACACCCGCAAGCGTTCATCTACGGTTCGAGCTTCGCCCAGTTGCAGCAGACCATCCGCTATGGCCGCCAGGGCCAGATGCCGGCGCAGGCGCAGTTGCAGGGCAATGACAAGGTGCACCTGCTGGCGGCGTATGTGTACAGCCTGTCGCACCAGGAGCAGCCGGAAAAGACTGAGTGACACCCCCCTGTAGGAGCGGGCTTGCCCCGCGATTGCGTCGGTGTGGCCAGCACCGCAATCGCGGGGCAAGCCCGCGCCTACAGGTTCGAGGCCCAGTTAAAAGCTCGGCGCATGACCTGGATCAATTGACACCCGCCATAACACGTTTCACACCACCAACCCAACGCGACTAAATGTCGCAACCCAGCCCCACCCCGCCATCACAGGCGTATCATGGGCCGCAGAGCGCCAGCAGAGCGCGCACGACCACGACCGGCACGCACGGGTCGCGGCACTTCTCCACTGCCGTGGGACATGATGATGAGCAAGCAGATACCGGTACATGACGTCACCCCGCCTGCCAACAAGGGAAAGGATTCCGTCGACCTCTACGCCTCCCGCGAGAAAATCTACACCCGCGCTTTCACCGGCCTGTTCCGCAGGCTGCGCATGGTCGGCGGCGCGGTGTTGTTCCTGCTGTACTTCGGCACCGTGTGGCTGAACTGGGGCGGGCACCAAGCGGTGTGGTGGAACCTGCCCGAGCGCAAGTTCTACATCTTCGGCGCCACCATCTGGCCGCAGGACTTCATCCTGCTCTCGGGCATCCTCATCGTCGCCGCCTTCGGCCTGTTCTTCATCACCGTGTTCGCTGGCCGCGTGTGGTGTGGCTACACCTGCCCGCAAAGCGTATGGACATGGATCTTCATGTGGTGCGAGAAAGTCACCGAGGGCGACCGCAACCAACGCATGAAGCTGGACAAGGCGCCGATGGGCGCCAACAAGTTCCTGCGCAAGTTCGCCAAGCACAGCCTGTGGCTGCTGATCGGCTTCGTCACCGGCATGACCTTCGTCGGCTACTTCTCGCCGATTCGCGAACTGGCCATCGAGTTCTTCACCGGGCAAGCGGATGGCTGGGCCTACTTCTGGGTCGGCTTCTTCACCCTGGCCACCTACGGCAACGCCGGCTGGCTGCGCGAACAGGTGTGCGTGTACATGTGCCCCTACGCGCGCTTCCAGAGCGTGATGTTCGACAAGGATACCCTGATCGTCTCCTACGACCCGCGCCGTGGCGAAGCCCGTGGCCCGCGCAAGAAAGGCATCGACTACAAGGCCCAGGGCCTGGGTGACTGCATCGACTGCACGATGTGCGTGCAGGTCTGCCCCACCGGCATCGATATCCGCGACGGCCTGCAGATCGAATGCATCGGCTGCGCCGCGTGCATCGACGCCTGCGACGGCATCATGGACAAGATGGACTACCCCAAGGGCCTGATCAGCTACACCACCGAGCACAACCTCTCGGGACAGAAGACCCACCTGCTGCGCCCACGTCTGATTGGCTACGCCCTGGTGCTGCTGGTGATGATCGGGGCGCTGGCCACCGCCTTCGCCACCCGCTCGCTGGTGGGCTTCGACGTCAGCAAGGACCGCGTGCTGTACCGCGAGAACGCGCAAGGACGGATCGAGAACGTGTACAGCCTGAAGGTCATGAACAAGGATCAGCGCGACCACGTCTACGTGCTCGACGCCACTGGCCTGCCGGGCTTGCAGCTCGAAGGCCGGCGCGAGATCCGCGTGGCCGCCGGCGACATCGTCAGCCTGCCGGTGCAACTGTCGGTGGCCCCCGAACAGTTGCCCTCGACCACCAACGAAATCACCTTCATCCTCAAGGACGCCGACGACAGCGCCTCCGAGGTCGAAGCCAAGAGCCGCTTCATCGGCCCACAGATCCGCTGAGAGAGACTTTCGACAATGCCCGCTGCCACCGCCACCAGCCCTTGGTACAAGCACCTCTGGCCCTGGATCATCATCGGCATCCTCACCACCTCGGTGTGCCTGAGCCTGACCATGGTCAGCATCGCCGTGCGCAACCCGGACAACCTGGTCAACGACAACTACTACGAGGCCGGCAAGGGCATCAACCGCTCGCTGGACCGCGAACTGCTGGCCCAGACGCTGAAGCTCAAGGCCAGCGTGCACCTGGACGAGCTCACCGGCGAAGTGGCGCTGCGCCTGAGCGGCGACAGCGAGCCGCAGACCCTGGAACTGAACCTGATCTCCCCCACCCAGCCGGACAAGGACCGCAAGGTGCGACTCAGCCGCAGCGAGGCTGGGCATTATGTCGGTCAACTCGACGACAAGGTCGAGGGTCGGCGCTTCGTCGAGCTGCTGGGCAGCGAAGGTGGCCAGGTGTGGCGGTTGTTCGAGGAAGAGAAGGTCGAGCACGGCGTGACCCTCGAACTGGGCGACGAAGCCCTGCAGGGCGCCGAGCATCACCAATGAACGGCCGTACCGCCACGAACCCTGTGGGAGCGGGCTTGCCCCGCGATGGCGTCCGCGCGGACAACAAGGTTGTCGCTGACGGCCTCATCGCGGAGCGAGCCCGCGCCTGCAGGGACGGCGGACGCTGATGAGCCAACCCACCCCCTGCTACCACTGCGCCCTCCCAGTCCCCGCCGGCAGTCGCTTCACCGCCGTGGTCCTCGGCGAGCCGCGCGCGTTCTGCTGCCCCGGTTGCCAGGCGGTGGCCGAATCCATCGTCGCAGGTGGCCTGGCCCACTACTACCAGCACCGCAGCGAAACCAGCGCCAACCCCGAAGCCTTGCCCCGCCAATTGCAGGATGAACTGGCCCTGTTCGACCGCAGCGACGTGCAGCAGGGCTTCGTCCGCCACCAGGGCGAGCTGGCCGAAACCACCCTGCTGGTCGAGGGCATCAGCTGCGCCGCCTGCGGCTGGCTGATCGAGAAGCACCTGCGCAAACTGACGGGTGTCGCCGAGGCGCGACTGAACCTGTCCAATCACCGCCTGCTGCTCAGCTGGGACGACCGCCAACTGCCGCTCTCACGCCTGATGGCCGAGCTGCGCCATATCGGCTACGCCGCCCACCCCTACCAACCCGACCAGGCCGCCGAGCAACTGGCCCAGGACAACCGCAGCGCCCTGCGCCGCCTTGGCGTAGCGGGCTTGCTGTGGTTCCAGGCGATGATGGCGACCATGGCCACCTGGCCGGAATTCAACATCGACCTGTCGCCCGAACTGCACACCATCCTGCGCTGGGTGGCGCTGTTTCTCACCACGCCGATCGTGTTCTACAGCTGCGCGCCATTCTTCAAGGGCGCCGCCCGCGACCTGCGCACCCGCCACCTGACCATGGACCTCTCGGTGTCGCTGGCCATCGCGCTGGCCTATGGCGCCGGCATCTGGACCGCGATCACCGGCAGTGGCGAGCTGTACTTCGACACCGTGGGCATGTTCGCGCTGTTCCTGCTCACCGGCCGCTACCTCGAACGCCGCGCCCGCGAGCGCACCGCCGCAGCCACCGCGCAGTTGGTCAACGTGCTGCCGGCCTCGTGCCTGCGTCTGGATGGCGATGGCCGTGCCGAACGCATCCTGCTCGCAGAGCTGCAGTGCGGCGATCACGTGCAGGTGCCGCCCGGCGCGGTGATTCCCGCCGACGGACGCATCGTCGAGGGCCGCTCCAGCGTCGACGAATCGTTGCTGACCGGCGAATACCTGCCCCAGGCACGCCGCACGGGCGAGCGCGTCACCGGCGGCACGCTGAACGTCGAGAGCCCGCTGACCGTTGTGGTCGAAGCCCTCGGCCAGGACTCGCGACTGTCGGCCATCGTCCGCCTGCTGGAACGCGCGCAGTCGGAGAAGCCGCGCCTGGCCGAGCTCGCCGACCGCGCCTCGCAGTGCTTCCTGCTGTTCTCCCTGCTAGCGGCGCTGGCTATCGGCCTGTGGTGGTGGCACCTGGACGCCTCACGGGCGTTCTGGATCGTCTTGGCCATGCTCGTGGCCACTTGCCCCTGCGCCCTGTCGCTGGCCACCCCCACCGCGCTCACCGCCGCGACCGGCACCCTGCACAGGCTCGGCCTGCTGGTCACCCGTGGGCACGTGCTCGAAGGGCTGGAACAGATAGACACGGTGATCTTCGACAAAACCGGCACGCTCACCGAAGGCCGCCTGGCGCTGCGCAGCATTCGCCCGCTGGGCACCCTCGCCGCCGAGGACTGCCTGGCCCTGGCCGCCGCGCTGGAGAACCGCTCCGAACACCCCATCGCCCGCGCCTTTGGCAGCAGCGCCCACCCAGCCGAAGAGGTACAGGCCGTGCCGGGCCTGGGCCTGGAAGGCCAGGTCGACGGGCAACGCCTGCGTATCGGCCAGGCCACGTTCGTCTGCGCCCTGAGCGGCGCCGAGGTGCCCACCGTGCCCGAACCCCGTGGCCAGTGGCTGCTGCTCGGCGACCGACGTGGGCCGTTGGCCTGGTTCGGCCTGGACGACCGCCTGCGCGACGACGCCGCCGACCTGCTGGCGGCGTGCAAGGCCCGTGGCTGGCACACGCTGCTGTTGTCGGGCGACAGTTCGCCGATGGTCGGCGAGGTGGCTGCGCAGCTGGAGATCGACCAGGCCGTGGGCGGCCTGCGCCCGGATGACAAGCTGGCCCGGCTCAAGGCGTTGCAAGCCGAGGGGCGCAAGGTATTGATGCTGGGTGATGGGGTCAACGACGTGCCGGTACTGGCCGCCGCCGACATCAGTATCGCCATGGGCTCGGCCACCGACCTGGCCAAGACCTGCGCCGACGCCGTGCTGCTGTCCAATCGCCTGCTGGCGCTGGCGCAAGCCTTCGACCTGGCGCGCCGCACCCGGCGCAACATCGTCGAGAACCTGTTGTGGGCGACGCTGTACAATGGCCTCATGCTGCCGTTCGCCGCCCTCGGCTGGATCACCCCGGTATGGGCGGCGGTCGGCATGTCGGTCAGTTCACTGATCGTAGTGCTCAACGCCCTGCGCCTGACGCGGCTGCCCAGCGACCCGGGCTCGCCCGCCAAAGGCCCGGCGCCGCTTGGAAGGAGGCCTGTATGCCCGCCCTCTACGTGATGATCCCCGCCGCCCTGCTGTTGGTCGGTGCGGCGGTGTACATCTTCTTCTGGGCCGTGGACAGCGGCCAGTACGACGACCTCGACGGCCCCGCCCACAGCATCCTGTTCGACGACCAGGATCCACGCCACGAGGCGGCGGTGAAGGACGACGAACCCACCGACGACAAGGACCCTGCCCCGCGTGCCTGAACTGCTTCCCCTGCTCGGCTCGGCGCTGGTGCTCGGCCTGCTCGGCGGCGGCCACTGCCTGGGCATGTGCGGCGGCCTGATGGGCGCGCTGACCCTGGCCATCCCCCCCGAACAACGCGGCCGCCGCCTGCAATTGCTGCTGGCCTACAACCTCGGGCGCATCCTCAGCTACGCCGCCGCCGGCCTGCTGCTGGGCCTGGCCGGCTGGGCGCTGGCCAGCAGCCCCGCAGCGCAGGCGCTGCGGGTGCTGGCGGCGCTGCTGCTGATCGCCATGGGCCTGTACCTGGCGGGCTGGTGGAGCGGGCTGACCCGTATCGAAGCGCTCGGGCGCGGGCTATGGCGGCATATCCAGCCGGTCGCGACACGGCTGCTGCCGGTGTCGAGCCTGCCGCGCGCCCTACTGCTCGGCGCGCTATGGGGCTGGCTGCCGTGCGGGCTGGTCTACAGCACCCTGCTGTGGGCCGCCAGCCAAGGAGACGCCAGCCACAGCGCAGCGCTGATGCTGGCGTTCGGTGTCGGCACCTGGCCGGTGCTGCTCGCCACCGGGCTGGCGGCAGAGCGGGCCAATGCCCTGCTGCGCCGGCGCAGCGTGCGCGTGGCGGGCGGCGTGATGGTGATGCTGTTCGGCCTGTGGACCCTGCCCGGCCCGCACCAGCATTGGCTGATGGGCCATTGATTGGCGCATGTGTAAGGAAAGGTGACCGCTGACTTGGCTTGATACAAGTCAACACCGTTTCCTACAGACCTATCTAGACTCCGGACACTGCCGCTCTATCCGGGGACTGCCCACATGCTCGCCGACCTACACTGGGACCCTGACCTGATCCGTCGCTACGATCTGGCCGGCCCACGCTACACCTCCTACCCGACTGCCGTGCAACTGCACGGCGAAGTGGGTTCCTTCGACCTGCTCCACGCCCTGCGCGAGAGCCGCCGCGCTGCGCGCCCGCTATCGTTGTACGTGCACGTGCCGTTCTGCGCCAACATCTGCTACTACTGCGCCTGCAACAAGGTTATCACCAAGGACCGCGCCCGGGCCCAGCCCTACCTGCAACGCCTGGCGCAGGAAATCCAGCTGATCGCCTGCCACTTGGAACCGAAGCAGCGCGTCGAGCAATTGCACTTCGGGGGCGGCACCCCGACCTTCCTCAGCCATGCGGAACTGCGCGGTCTGATGGCCAGCCTGCGCCAACATTTCACCTTGCTCGACGACGACTCCGGCGACTACGGCATCGAACTCGACCCGCGCGAGGCCGACTGGTCGACCATGGGCCTGCTGCGCGAACTGGGCTTCAACCGCGTCAGCCTCGGCGTGCAGGACCTGGACCCGGCCGTGCAACGTGCGGTCAACCGCCTGCAAAGCCTGGAGCAGACCCGAACACTGATCGAGGCCGCACGCACCCTGCAATTCCGCTCGGTGAACCTCGACCTGATCTACGGCCTGCCGCGTCAGACCCCAGACCGTTTCGCACGCACCGTCGACGAGGTGATCCGCCTGCAACCCGACCGCCTGTCGGTATTCAACTACGCACACCTGCCCGAGCGCTTCATGCCCCAACGGCGCATAGACGCCAGCGAACTGCCGGCTGCGGGGGCCAAGCTGGAGATGCTGCGCAACACCATCGAGCAACTGACCGGTGCCGGCTACCGCTACATTGGCATGGATCACTTCGCCCTGCCCGACGACGAACTGGCCATCGCCCAGGAAGAAGGCACCCTGCAACGCAACTTCCAGGGCTACACCACCCATGGCCACTGCGACCTGATTGGCCTCGGGGTCTCGGCGATCAGCCAGATCGGCGACCTCTACTGCCAGAACAGCAGCGACCTGAACACCTACCAGGACACGCTCTCCAACGCCCAGTTGGCCACCCATCGGGGCCTCGTGTGCAATGCCGACGACCGCCTGCGCCGGGCAGTGATCCAGCAGTTGATCTGCCATTTCGAGCTGGACTTCGCCGCCATCGAGCAAGCCTTCAACATCGACTTCCTCGCCTACTTCAAGGAGCAATGGCCACAACTGCAAGCCATGCAACGCGACGGGCTGATCCGCCTGGACGACCAAGGCATCGAGGTGCTGCCCGCCGGGCGCCTGTTGGTGCGCTCGGTGTGCATGGTGTTCGATGCCTACCTGGCACTGCACAATCGTCAACGCTTTTCCCGGGTGATCTGAACCTACGAACGCCCAATGGACAGCCTGCCTTGCCAGGCACACTATGGACAGTCGACACGACCGACGCCCACCTGCGTGGGTCGACGCCACGGCGCACCAAAATAGCGCGCGCTGGCCTACCGCCCTTGCCGTGGGTTACCCTTACGGCTTATGTGTGTTTTCCACAAGGATTGATGAAATGTCCGAGCCAGTTAAACTGCGCCCCCACAGCCAGGCCCATTGCAAGGATTGCAGCCTGGCCCCCCTGTGCCTGCCCCTGTCCCTGAACCTGGAGGACATGGATGCACTGGATGAAATCGTCAAGCGCGGCCGCCCGCTGAAAAAGGGCGAGTTCCTGTTCCGACAGGGTGACGATTTCGGCTCGGTCTATGCGGTACGTTCCGGCGCCCTGAAGACCTTCAGCCTGAGCGACGCCGGCGAGGAGCAGATCACCGGTTTCCACCTGCCCAGCGAGCTGGTCGGCCTGTCGGGCATGGACACCGAAGCCTACCCGGTGTCTGCCCAGGCTCAAGAGACCACGTCGGTGTGCGAGATCCCCTTCGAGCGCCTCGACGAGCTGTCGGTGCAACTGCCACAACTGCGCCGCCAGCTGATGCGCGTGATGAGCCGCGAGATTCGCGACGACCAGCAGATGATGCTGCTGTTGTCGAAGAAGACCGCCGACGAGCGCATCGCCACCTTCCTGGTCAACCTCTCCGCACGCTTCCGCGCCCGTGGCTATTCGGCCAACCAGTTCCGCCTGAGCATGTCGCGCAACGAGATCGGCAATTATCTCGGCCTGGCGGTGGAAACCGTGTCGCGGGTGTTCACGCGCTTCCAGCAGAACGGCCTGCTCAAGGCCGAGGGCAAGGAGGTGCACATCCTCGACCCGATCCAACTGTGTGCCCTGGCGGGTGGGGCGATGGAAGCCTGAGCCCGGCGCAAGCGGGTATACTGACGGCTTGGTTTTTCAGGATACCCGTCTCATGCACAGCGACACTTTCGACCTCAAAGCCCTGATCCGCCCGGTGGTGGACTTCCCCAAGCCGGGTGTGATCTTCCGCGATATCACCCCGCTGTTCCAATCACCGCGCGGGCTGCGCTATGTCGCCGACCAGTTCATCGAGCGCTACGTCGAGGCCGAGTTCAGCCACATCGGCGCGATGGACGCGCGGGGCTTCCTGATCGGCTCGATCATCGCCCACCAGTTGAACAAGCCGCTGATCCTGTTCCGCAAACAAGGCAAGCTGCCGGCCGACGTGCTGTCGGAGGGTTACCAGACCGAGTACGGCGAGGCCTTCCTGGAAGTGCATGCCGACAGCCTGTGCGATGGCGATTCGGTACTGATCTTCGATGACCTGATCGCCACAGGCGGCACCCTGCTGGCGGCGGCCAACCTGGTACGTCGTACCGGGGCCCAGGTATTCGAGGCGGCGGCGATCATCGACCTGCCGGAGCTTGAAGGGTCGCGGCGGCTGCAGGCAGCCGGGGTGCCGACATTCTGCCTGACCGAGTTTTCCCTCAACGAGTATTGAGTGGGGCTCCAGGGCCGCTGTGCGGCCCAATCGCGGGGCAGCCCGCCCCTACAGGGACGGTGCTGGCCTTTGTGGGCAGCTACAACGAGATCGGCCGGCGTCCCGCGAACGCATGGGCCAACGTGCCGCCATCCACCAGTTCCAGCTCTCCCCCCAACGGCACGCCATGGGCGATGCGTGACGCCGTCAGCCCCTTCTCCGCCAGCAACTGCGCGATGTAATGCGCCGTCGCCTCGCCTTCCACGGTCGGGTTGGTGGCCAGGATCACCTCGGTGAAGGTGCCTTGCTCCTCGATCCGCGCCATCAGTTGCGGAATGCCGATCGCCTCCGGCCCCAGCCCGTCCAACGGCGACAGGTGGCCCTTGAGCACGAAGTAACGACCGCGATAGCCGGTCTGCTCCACCGCGTACACATCCATCGGCCCTTCGACCACGCACAGTTGCGTGTCGTCACGGCGCGGGTCGGCGCATTGCGGGCACAGCTCCTGCTCGGTCAAGGTGCGGCACTGGCGGCAATGGCCAACGCCGTCCATGGCCTGGCTCAGGGCCTGGGCCAGACGCTGCCCGCCACTGCGGTCACGCTCGAGCAATTGCAGGGCCATGCGCTGGGCGGTTTTCTGGCCGACCCCGGGCAGGATGCGCAGGGCGTCGATCAGTTGGCGGATCAAGGGGCTGAAGCTCATGGGTGCAGGCCTGCCAATTCAGGAAACAGAATGAACAAGGGAGCAACGACCGCAGGGTCGTTGCTCCCCAATTTGCAACAGGGTACCGCTTAGAACGGCATCTTGAAGCCTGGCGGCAGTTGCATGCCAGCCGTCATGCTGCCCATCTTCTCCTGGCTGTTCTGCTCGACCTTGCGCACGGCGTCGTTCAGCGCAGCGGCGATCAGGTCCTCGAGGACTTCCTTGTCGTCCTTGTCGGTCGACATCAGGCTGTCATCGATGCTCACGCGCTTGACGTCGTGGCGACCGGTCATCACCACGCTGACCAGGCCACCACCGGCCTGGCCGGTGACTTCGGCGTTGGCCAGTTCTTCCTGCATCTTGGCCATCTTTTCCTGCATCTGCTGGGCCTGCTTCATCAGGCCGGCCATGCCACCTTTCATCATGGGGGTACACCTCGATTGGGTCATGTGATGCGGCCGGCGCGATGCCGGGCGCATGGTTATCCGTCATTGGCCCTGGCTGGCCAGGGCGCTCTCTACAGGTTCAATAGTATCGTGCCGCACGGTCGCGCCGAACTGGCGGACCATCTGCTGGATCAGCGGGTCCTGCTCGATCGACACCTCGGCCTCGCGCTGGCGCTCGGCGCGCTTGCGCGCGGCGGCCTGGGCCGGGGTTTCCTGCTCCGGGCGGACCAGCTCGATCTTCAGCTGCAGGGTACGCCCCAGGTGCTGGTTGAGCGCCTCGTTCAGGCGGCGCTGCTGGGTCGAGTTGAACAACGCGCCTTGCCCTGGGTCCAGGTGCAGCAGCCATTGGTCGCCATCGACGGCGATCAACGTACAGTTCGCGGCGATGTTGCCTGTCATACCGGAGACAGGCAACTGTGGGAATAATTCCAGCCATTGCAGTGCCAGGCCGGTGGCCGGCTGGGCTGCGGGCAGCGGCTCGGGTGCCGGCGCGGGCTCTGCCTCGTGCACGTGCTCAGCCAACTCGTCCAGGTAGCTGAAGCCCGCAGGGTCGGCCTCTGGTGCGTAGTAGTCCTCGTCCGGCGGAATGTCGTCGTCGCGGTCCATGGCCACCGCACCGTACGCCGAGGGGTCGAACGGCGGCTCGTCGTAGTCCGGCATGCCACCCTGGGGCTCGGGCTGCGGGGTGTTTTGCGGCGCGGCGGCGACAGGTGCGGGCGCAACGGCGACCGGCGCGGCGGGTGCCTCCCAGGGCAGGTCGATGACCGCCTCTTCCACCGTCGGCTCAGGCGCGGCTGCGAGCACTTCAGGCTCAGGTTCGGGCATAGGCGCAGGTGCGGCCACCTCGGGCTCCGGCTCGGGCGCTTGCACCGGCGTTTCAACTTCGGCCGGCGCCTCGACCACCGGCGTCGCGGCGACGGCTGGCACGACAGCCGGCGCCGTCGCTGCCACCGGCCTGGCAGGATCAGCTGTGGCCTGGCTGATCCCCACCGGCTTTAGTACCGGCTTCGGCGCATCGTCGGCATCGGCCGGACGGAACGCCAGCATGCGCAGCAGGACCATCTCGAAGCCACCGCGCGGGTCCGGCGCCAGGGGCAGGTCGCGTCGGCCGATCAAGCCCATCTGGTAATAGAACTGCACATCCTCGGCCGGCAGCGCGCCAGCCAGCGCCAGCACCCGATCGCGATCACCGTGGCCGTTGTCGACCGCTTCGGGCAGCGCCTGGGCGATGGCCACGCGGTGCAGCACGTTGAGCATTTCCGACAGCACGCCGTTCCAGTCCGGCCCTTGTTCGGCCAAGTCGCGCACCGCTTCCAGCAGCGCCCGGGCATCGCCTTCGAGCAGGGCCTGCAACACGCCGTAGACCTGGCCGTGATCGAGGGTGCCAAGCATCGCGCGCACATCGGCCGCCAGCACCTTGCCCTCGCCAAAGGCGATGGCCTGGTCGGTCAGGCTCATGGCATCGCGCATGGAACCGTCGGCGGCGCGGCCGAGCAGCCACAGGGCGTCTTCCTCGAACGGCACGTTCTCGGCGCCCAGCACGTGGCTCAGGTGCTCGACGACCCGCTCCGGGCTCATGTTCTTCAGCGAGAATTGCAAGCAGCGCGACAGGATGGTCGCTGGCAGCTTCTGCGGGTCGGTGGTGGCGAGGATGAACTTGACGTAGGGCGGTGGCTCTTCCAGCGTCTTGAGCAAGGCGTTGAACGAGTGCGTGGAGAGCATGTGCACTTCGTCGATCAGGTAGACCTTGAAGCGCCCGCGGCTGGGGGCGTACTGCACGTTGTCGAGCAGTTCGCGGGTGTCCTCGACCTTGGTCCGGCTGGCGGCGTCGATCTCGATCAGGTCGACGAATCGGCCCTCGTCGATCTCCCGACACACCGAACAGGTACCACATGGCGTGGAGGTGATACCTGTTTCACAGTTCAGGCATTTGGCGATGATCCGCGCGATGGTAGTCTTGCCGACCCCGCGGGTGCCGGTGAACAGGTAGGCGTGATGCAGGCGCTGGTTGTCCAGGGCGTTGATCAAAGCCTTGAGCACATGGGTCTGGCCGACCATTTCGCGGAACGAGCGCGGGCGCCATTTTCGTGCAAGAACCTGATAACTCATCAAAAAACCATCGTAGCCTGATCGAGCGGAAGATCGCTAATGCTAGCGGAGCGGGGGCAAAATTGCACCCTGCGCAACTTGGCTAAGCTAAGGGTCAGGCACGCGCAGTAACATCCAAGGAGGACAGACGTGCGGCGACTTCTCGCCATCCTGTTGTTGTGGACCAGCCACAGCCTGGCAGCGCAGCCGGTGTTGCGCTTTTCCGTCGCCGAAAGCTGGAGCATGCCGCTGATGCGCACCGAAGGCGAGGCGCCGGTCGAAGGCATCCTCTTCGAGCTGATCGAGACCCTGGCCCGCGAGGCCGGCATCACCCCGCAATACCACGTGATGGCTCGCCTGCGCCTGGAGCAGGCCATGGCCGACGGCGATATCGACGTGCGCTGTTATGTCGCCACCAACTGGCTCAATGACCGGCCTGGCGAGTTCATCTGGAGCGTGCCGTTGATCCGCCAGCGCGACCTGCTGGTCGGCCGCCCCGGTGAAAGCGTGCCTGGCGGTCTGCAACAACTGCCGCCGCAAGCCGTCGGCACCGTGCTCGGCTATGCCTACCCGACCCTGCAACCGCTGCTCGCCGACGGCCACCTGCGCCGCGAAGACAGCCGCAACCAGCAATTGGCCCTGCAGAAGCTGCTGGCCGGACGCTATCGCCTGGCCGTGAGCAACCAATTGTCGCTGCAGTGGTTCAACCGCCAACTGCCGAGCGAGCAACGCCTGCGCCCGCTGACCGTGCTGGAGGAGCAGGACCTTGGCTGCATGGTGCGCAACGACCCGTCAATACCCGCCCAGGGCGTGCTGCGCGCGCTGCTGCGACTCAAGCAGTCCGGCGAGATCGAGCGTATCGTCGAGCGCTACACCAACCCCCGCAACACCAGCGCCCTGCCCTAGCTCACCTCAATAACCGTGGCTTTCGCGGAACTGCTGGCCCTTGTGGTACGCCACCCATTCATCCACCGCGTACGGCAGGTAAAGCTGTCGACGCGCCCGTGACAGCGCGATGTACACCGCACAGACCCGGCTGTCGAACGCATAGGCGTCCTTGAACTTGCCCAGGCTCATCAACTCGGCGGTGAGCAGCACCTGGTCGAACTCCAGCCCGCCGGCATCCTCGGCGACCATCAGCAGCAGACTGCCCGGCGCATTGCCGAGGCGCGCACCGAGGCCGTTGAGATCGGCGACCTTGAGGCCCTCCTGCAAGCGCGCCTCGACCCACAGGAAGGCCTCGTCGAAGCGGTTGGCCTCGCGCACCTGCCGCCAGTCGACGGTGTGCGCGAAGTACGGGTGGGCATCAGGCCCGCTGTCGCCCGCGCCGTAGAAGTCGGCGCGGAACAACTGCACCGCGGTGAGCATGAAGCGCAGCATGTCCGGGTTGTCAGGAAAGCCAAAGGCACAAGCGTTGCCAGCCAGCTGCAGGGCCCATTTCATCGAGTCCCAAGGCGTTGCCGTGAGCACCACGCAACCTTCCGGCGGGACGAAGTCGAGCGGGTAGTGCTCGATGCCGACATCCACGCTGCCGGCGCCTTCGAAGGCGATCTTGGACTTCTGCGAGTGCACGCCGATCAGCGGATTGATCAGCCGCTCGACCTTCGGCCCGCAGCGCACCGACAGGGCGATGTCGCGCTGACGCACCTGGCGCTGACGGCGCGGGCCGGGCCCCTTGGCGCGCTGGTATTCGTCACCCAGGGTGATCAGCACCTGACGGCCACGCTCGATGATCTGCAGCAACGGGCCAGGCATGTCCTGGCTTTCGTCGACGATCACATGGCTGTAGCGCGCCGGCACGCTGCACCCGGCCAGGCAGGCCCGCTTGAGCAGCAGCAACGCCGGGAAGCCGGTGTGACGGTCCCAGGCGGGGTTGGCCTGCAGCCAGGTCCAGAGGCGGCTGGCGTATTCGACCAGCACCTGCCCGTCGACACGCGACAGCGGCTGCTCGAAGTGCGGCAGATGCCAGGCCGACAGGCTATGGTCACGCGACTCGCAGTAGCTGGCGAGCAGTTCCAGGCAGATGTCCAGGGTCTTTTCCGCGCCGTACTGGCGGAACCCGACGATGCCCAGGGTCTCGGCCACCGCCCCCTTGCCCGGCAACCTTGGCGCGGCGCGGTTCGGTTGGCGGTGCGGGCCCTCGAGCAGCTCGCGGGCGAAGGCGCCGAAGGTGCGGCCGGCCTTGCCAGCGTCGCTGCCGATGCGTCGACGCAAGGTTTCCAGCTTGGCCGGCGTGCGCGCCAGTGGCAGCACACGGCCACGCGGCAAGCTGTCCATCAGCGCACCCAGCAGGTAGCTCTTGCCGATACCGGCATAGCCCTGCACGTGCAGGTCTTCGTCGGGGTTGGCGCGCAGCACCCGCAACAGCTTGTCCTGCTCGCGGGTCAGCCAGCGCTCCTTGTCGAAGCCGGTTTGCGTCTGCTGGCTGAAGGGGTTGTGGGCATGATGGCGGCGCACCCTGAACTGGGTGTCCCAGGTGCCGTCCGCCAGCAGGTAGTCGGCGGCGGCCACCTCTTCGGCACTCAACAGTTGCAGGCGCGAACCCTTGATGACCTCCAGGCCGAAATACAGTTTGCGCGCATCGAACAGGCGCCGCGCCTCGGCCTGCAGCCCCTTGCCGACCGCCCAAGCCAGCAGCTTGGCCAGCACCTTCTCGGCCGCGCCGGGGTCGAGCACCTGCTCGCGGGCCTGGGCCAGGTTCTGGACCACCAGCACCGCGGCCAGTTGCGCATCGCTCAAGCTGTCGAGAAGGGACGCGTCGTCGAGCAACGCCTGGCAGGTCTCGTGGCTGACCGGGAGAAACACCGAGCTGGAAAAGTCGTAGTGTTCAGGCTGCATGGGCGGTCAGTGCCGTGGCACGTTCGATTCAAGTTCATAGGCGTAAGCGCCCAGGCTCCCGGACATGCCACCTGGATAGACGCGCGGGCCATCTTCTTCGGCCTGGGCGTCGGCCGCCAAGGCGCCGTCCAGTTCATGCAAGGCCATTTCCAGCAGCTTGCGCAGGTCCTGGGCGTTGCGCGCCGAGAGGCTCAGGCGAAAGTCCAGGCCGTCGGCCGGCGCCTCGATGGTGGCCTCTACCGAGACGGCCTCGCCGAGGATACGCTCATGCTCTTCCTCCATCGCATCGAGCACCTTGGACAACTCCAGCACGCGCTCGGGGTGGGCGGCCATGAGGTCCTTGATTTCCAGGCGGCGGGCCTGCCAGTCGCGAATGCGTTGTCGGGTGTGATCGTCAACCTGATCCAAGGTCGTTACCTCCGGGCCTGCATGAACGGACGGGATGGACTGCATGATAAGCCGCCGCGCGGAAAATGCGCAGATCGGTGAGGGTGAGCGGAAGGAAAAACGCTTGGCGGACGCCAGAAATGGAGGCGGCCCCACCAGCCACACCCCGGCACTCAATGTCCCCGCCTTGGCTGCTTCCTTCCGGACCTGACCAGGTAAACGGGTAATCAATGCGGGGGGACCGATGGGGCCACCACGACAGAACTCGTCAGGTGACGAGCCGCGCCATTGTACAGTGCCGGGGCCAAGTTACAACCTTTGGGTGAGAAAAAAGCATCATTTCTCAAGGACTTGGGGGGCCTCATCGCGGAGCGAGCCCGCTCCTACAGGGGGCAGCGCCGTCCTGAAGGGCGCCGGAGCGCCTGTGGGAACGGGCTTGCCGCGATGACGCCATCCGCTCAGACCACGATCCCGTGACCACCGAGGAAGCCGACGAACGCGTCCTCATCCATCACCTCGACCCCCAGCTCACTGGCCTTGGCCAGCTTCGACCCTGCCCCAGGGCCGGCCACCACGCAGTGGGTCTTACCCGACACCGAGCCGGCCACCTTGGCCCCCAGGCTTTCCAGCTTCTCCTTGGCGACATCCCGGCTCATGCGCTCCAGGGTGCCGGTCAGCACCCAGGTTTGCCCCGCCAGTGGCAGCCCTTCGGCGGCCTTCTTCTCGCTGCGCCAGTGCATGCCGAATGCCAGCAGCTGCGCCTCGATGTCGCGGGCCAAGCGCTGGTTGGCTTCGTCGCGGAAGAACTCGCGCACCGCCTCGGCCTGCTTGGTGTTCAATGCCTGGCGCAAGTCGATGCCGTCGGCGGCGATGATCTTGTCCAGGGTGCCCAGCTTGTCCACCAGCTTCTCGGCGCCGGTTGGGCCGACCGAGGCGATGTCGAGCTTGGCGATCATCCCGGCCAAGGTGGTGCTGGCGGCGAACTCGGCGGCCAGTCCGCCTTCGTCCTGTAGCTGTATGCCACTGTCGAGCAGTTGCTGGATGACCTCGCGGTTGTGCGCGTCCTCGAAGAAGTTGTGGATCTCGTGGGCGACTTCCAGGCCAATGTCCGGCAGGTAGGTCAGCACCTGCGGCAAGGCCACCTGCACCCGCGCCAGGCTACCGAGCGAACGGGCCAGCACCTTGGCGGTCTCCTCGCCGACATCAGGGATGCCCAGGGCGAAGATGAAGCGCGCCAGGCTCGGGCGCTTGCTGGCCTGGATGGCCTCCAGCAGCTTGTTGCTGGACACCTCGGCGAAGCCTTCAAGGTCGACGATCTGCTCGAACTTGAGGTTGTACAAATCGGCCGGGGAGCGGATCAACCCCTCGTCCACCAACTGCTCGACGCTCTTTTCACCCAAGCCGTCGATGTCCATGGCCCGGCGCGACACGTAGTGGATGATCGCCTGCTTGAGCTGCGCAGCGCAGCTCAAACGGCCAACGCAGCGGTACACCGCGCCTTCGCTGGTGGTCTCCTTGCCCTTGCTGCGCTTGACCAACTGGGTGCGCTCGACCTGCGAACCGCACACCGGGCAGGCGCTGGGCACCGCGACCGGACGGGCATCGTCGGGGCGGCGCTCGACGACCACCTGCATGACCTGCGGGATCACGTCGCCGGCGCGGCGGATGATCACGCTGTCGCCAATCATCAGGCCCAGGCGGGCGATCTCGTCCATGTTATGCAGGGTGGCATTGGACACGGTGACCCCGGCCACCTTGACCGGCTTCAGGCGCGCCACAGGGGTCACGGCGCCCGTGCGGCCCACCTGGAACTCCACGTCGAGCACTTCGGTGAGCTCTTCCATGGCTGGAAACTTATGGGCGATCGCCCAGCGCGGTTCGCGGGCGCGGAAACCCAGCTCGCGCTGCGCCGCCAGACTGTTGACCTTGAACACCACGCCGTCGATCTCGTAGGCCAGGCCGTTGCGCCGTGCGCCGATGTCGCGGTAGTAGGCCAGGCACTCCTCGACCCCGGCGGCGTGCTTGAGCTCGCGGCTGATGGGCAGGCCCCAGGCCTTGAGTTTCTCGAGGATGCCGATGTGGGTGTCGTCGACGGCCTCCGACACCTGGCCCAGGCCGTAGCAGCAGAATTCCAGCGGGCGGCTGGCGGTGATCTTCGAATCGAGCTGGCGCAGACTGCCGGCGGCGGCGTTGCGCGGGTTGGCGAAGGTCTTGCCGCCACTTTCGGCCTGGGCGGCATTGAGCCTCTCGAAACCGGCCTTGCTCATGTACACCTCGCCGCGCACTTCCAGTACGGCGGGCCAGCCCTTGCCCTGGAGCTTCAGCGGAATGTTGCGCACGGTGCGCACGTTGGTGCTGATGTCTTCGCCGGTGGTGCCGTCGCCGCGGGTGGCGCCCTGCACCAGCAGACCGTCGCGGTACAGCAGGCTGACGGCCAGGCCATCGAGCTTGGGCTCGCAGCTGTAGTCGACGGCCATCGGCTGGTCCAGGCCCTCGACCACGCGGCGGTCGAATTCGCGCAGGTCGTTTTCCTCGAAGGCGTTGCCCAGGCTGAGCATGGGGACTTCGTGGCGCACCTGGCTGAACGCCGCCAGGGCCTCACCGCCGACGCGCTGGGTGGGGGAGTCCGGGGTAACCAGGTGCGGGTGCTCGGCCTCCAGCGCCTTGAGTTCATTGAACAGGCGGTCATATTCGGCGTCGGGCACACTGGGCTCGTCGAGCACGTAGTAGCGGTAGTTGTGCTGGTCGAGTTCGGCACGCAGTGCGTGGATGCGGTTTTCGGCGTTCATCGGCGGTCTTCTCTTGCAACGCAAAAGAGCAGCCTTGGGGGGCTGCGGGCCGGAACAGGCAACACCCTATCCCCGGCCTGACAGCATCGCCCTCAAGGCTGCTCTTTCACTTGAATCAGGGTGGGCAACGCGCCCACACGGTCAATCAGCGTTTCTGGGTCAGCGCACGGCGCTCGAACTCGACGATGCGCTGACGGTAATGCTCGATGGTCTGGGCGGTGAGCACGCTGCGCTGGTCATCCTTGAGCTCGCCATTGAGCTCGTGGGCCAACTTGCGCGCAGCGGCGACCATCACGTCGAAGGCCTGCTTCGGGTGACGCGGGCCAGGCAGACCGAGGAAGAAGCTCACCGCGCGCGTGCTGAAGTGGTCGATGTCGTCCAGGTCGAACACGCCAGGCTTGACCGCGTTGGCCATGGAGAACAGCACCTCGCCGTGGCCGGCCATGCTCTCGTGACGATGGAAGATGTCCATCTCGCCGAAGCGCAGGCCGCTCTCGAGGATGTTCTGCAGCAACGCAGGCCCCTTGAAGCCACCCTCATCACGGGAGATGACGCTGATCACCAGCACCTCTTCCACCGGCGGCAGCTCCTTGGCGGCGTTGCTGGTGGCCGCGAAACCGCTGCTGCGTTGCTCGTCGGCGTAGTCGTCATCGGCGTCGGCGAACAGGTCGGGCTCGCGCGGCTCGGCAGCCAGGTTCAGGTCACCCTGCTGCGGTTCGCTGTTGCGCTTGCCGCGCTTGGAGGCCTTGGCCGGTTTGGCTTCGCGCTCGCGCTCACGCGCCGGGGCGCTCAGCGACGGCAGGTCGCTTTCATCCAGCTCGGGTTCTTTCTGGGTTTCCAATACGCGCGCCGGGCCAAGCACCTCGGCGCTGCCTTCGTCGTCCGGCAGGTTGGAATAGCTGCGGTCCAGACGGAATTTCAACTTGCCCTTGCCGCCGCGCATGCGGCGCCAGCCGTCGAAAAGAATACCGGCGATGACAATGATGCCGATGACGATCAGCCACTCGCGCAGACCGATTTCCATGTAATCCCGTGCCTCTATAAAAATATGCTTGAAAACAAAGGGTTCAAAGCCCTTTAACACGTGGCGCCAACTCTATGTTCTGACAGGCGTTTTACCCACGCAAAAAAACAAGTGACATTAAGCTAGCACGACATTCGACAACTTTACACCGTCTGTCGCACATGCAAGGGAGCAATTGCCCACAGATCTTGCTTTATCTTCCTTCATCAGGCGTCCACCATGGCCATCGCCTCCTCGACGTCAACTGCAACAAGACGTGAACAGCCCGGCTCATGCATGGTAACGCCCATCAACTGATCGGCCATTTCCATGGCAATCTTGTTATGCGTGATATAGATGAACTGCACGGTTTCGCTCATTTCCTTCACCAGCCGGGCGTAACGCCCGACGTTGGCATCGTCCAGCGGCGCATCGACTTCGTCGAGCATGCAGAACGGTGCGGGGTTGAGTTTGAAGATGGCGAACACCAGAGCGAGGGCGGTCAACGCTTTCTCGCCACCGGACAACAGATGGATGGTGCTGTTCTTCTTGCCCGGTGGGCGCGCCATGATCGTCACCCCTGTATCGAGTAGATCTTCGCCCGTCAGTTCCAGATAAGCGCTGCCGCCACCGAAAACTTTCGGAAAAAGCGCCTGCAAACCGGCATTTATCTGATCAAAGGTATCCTTGAAGCGGTTGCGGGTTTCCTTGTCGATCTTGCGGATAACATTCTCCAGCGTCTCCAGTGCCTCGACCAGGTCGGCGTCCTGGGCGTCGAGGTAGCGCTTGCGCTCGGACTGCTGTTCGTACTCCTCGATGGCGGCCAGGTTGATCGCGCCCAGGCGCTGGATGCGTGCCTCGATCTGCTCCAGCTCCTGTTCGGTGCCCTGCTCACTGGCCTCGGCCTCCAGGGTGGCGAGCACGCCTTGCAAGTCGTAGCCGTCGGCCAGCAGTTGCTCCTGCAGGGTCTTGCGGCGCACGTCCAGCCCTTGGGACTCCAGGCGCGACTGCTCCAACTGGCCACGCAGCAATTGCGACTGCTGCTCGGCCTGGGTACGGCGCTTCTCGGCGTCGCGCAACTGGCGGTCGGCATCGTCCATGTGCAGGCGCGCCTGGCGCATCTCCTCGTCGACGCTCATGCGCCGCTCGAGCAATTCTTCCAGCTTCAGGCGCAACTCCTCCAGCGGCGCCTCGCCCTCCTCCAGGTTCAGGCTCAACTGCTCCTGACGCTCGCTCAGGCGCGCAGCCTGCTGTTCGAGGCGCTCCAGAGCCTGGCGGGTGGAGTCGTGCTGGGCGCGCAGCGACCCCAGGCGCACGGCCAACTGGTGGGCGTGGTCCTTGTGCTGGCGGGCTTCCTGGCGGATGCGGTCAAGGCCCTCGCGCAGGGTGTCGCGGCGGGCCATCAACTGCTCGCGTTGCTCGGTGTCCTGGGCCATCAATTCCAGGGCGTCCTGCAACAGCAGGCGCGATTCGCCCAGTTGCTCGTGCTCCAGGGCGCGTTGCTCCTGAAGCTCGGCGAGCTCTTCGTGCAAGCGGCGGCGACGCAGTTCCAGCTGCTCGGCGCGGGCACGGCTGGCCGAGAGGCTGGCCTTGTACTCACCGAGCTGACGGTTTTCGTCCTGGCTGCGACGACGCAGTTGCTCGCGCTGCTCCTCCTGCTCCTGCTGCTGTTCGCGCTGGGCCTGGAGTTGCGCCTGCAACTGCTGCAACCGTGCCTCGCCTTCGCGCTGCTCCTGGCCCAGGCGCTCGATCTCCTGGCCGCGGGCCAACACGCCGCCCTGGGACTCGCCACCGCGGCTGACCCGCAGGAAATGCCGGCCGACCCAGTAGCCGTCACGGCTGACCAGGCTCTGCCCCTCGGCCAGTGACGCGCGTTGCGCCAGCGCCTGCTCGAGGCTGTCGACGGGGCGCACCTGGCCCAGCCAGGGCGCAAGGTCGGTGCGTCCCTCGACCTTGTCGAGCAGGCTGCCGGGCAACCGCGCGTCTTCGCCAGCGGCCAGCAGCAGGCGCAACTCGCCCTGCTCCAGCGCGGTGAAATCCAGGCTGGCGAAGTCATCCACCAGCACGGCTTGCAAATCGGCGCCAAGCACGGTTTCCACCGCCAGTTCCCAGCCCGGCTCGACGCGCAGCCCTTCGGCCAGCCGTGGGCGCTGCTCCAGCCCTTGGCCACGCAGCCATTCGCCGGCCCCGGCGCCCGGCTCCAGGGCCGCTTGCTGCAAGGCTTCCAGCGAAGCCAAGCGGCCGCCGAGGCGCTGTAACTCGCCCTGCGCCTGTTGCTGGGCGTGGGTCGTCTGCTGCAATTGCTCGCGCAAAGCCTCCAGGCGCTCGACCACCTGCTGCTCCTGCAGGTGCAGGTCTTCAAGGAGCATCTCGCTGCTGGCGACCTGCTCGGCCAGTTCGAGCATCGCCGCATCCTGCGGGTCTGCGCCCAACTGCTCGCTCTCCTCGCCCAGCTTGCGCTGGCGCTCGGCCAGGCGCTCCAGGCTGCTTTCCAACTGCTGCAAGCGCGCCTGCTGGACCTCAGCCTGGCGGCGGGGCTCGGCGGAGCGGGTATTGAAGCCGTCCCACTGCTCCTGCCAGCCGTGCATGCCCAGCTCGGCCTCCTCAAGGGCAGCGGCGGCCTCCTCGGCGGCGGCCAGGGTCATCTCCTGCTCGGGCTCGAGCATCGCCAATTCTTCACCGAGGGTCGCCAGCAAGGTGCGGTCGTGGCCAAGGTGCGATTCGGTCTCCAGGCGCGTGCGCTCGGCTTCCTTGAGGTCGTCCTGCAACTGGCGCAGGCGCTGCTGGCCATGCTGGATGCTCTGCTCGACCCGGGCGATGTCGCCAGCCACCGAGTAGAAGCGCCCCTGCACCTGGTTGAATCGTTCGGACAGCTCGTGATGGCCATCGCGCAGGCGCTCGATGCTGGCATCGGCGTTGCGCTGCTCGGCCACCAGCGCCTCGAAGGCCACCTCCTGGTCGCCGATGATCGTCTCGCGCTGGCGCACGCGCTCGTCCAGGGCGCGCCAGCGCAGGGCCGACAGGCGCGCCTTGAGCTGGCGCTCCTGGGCCTTGTATTCCTTGTACTTCTCGGCGGCCTGGGCCTGGCGGTGCAGGCGCTCGAGCTGGCGCTCCAGCTCCTCGCGCAGGTCGGTCAGGCGCGCCAGGTTCTCGTGGGTGCGGCGGATGCGGTTCTCGGTCTCGCGGCGGCGCTCCTTGTACTTGGAGATGCCCGCCGCTTCCTCGATGAAATTGCGCAGCTCCTCGGGCTTGGCTTCGATCAGCTTGGAGATCATGCCCTGCTCGATGATCGAGTAGCTGCGTGGCCCCAGGCCCGTGCCGAGGAAGATGTCGGTAATGTCGCGTCGACGGCACTTGGCGCCGTTCAGGTAATAGGTGTTCTGCGCGTCGCGGGTGACCTTGCGGCGGATGGAGATTTCGGCGTAGGCGGCGTACTCACCGACCAGGGTGTTGTCGCTGTTGTCGAACACCAGCTCGATGCTCGCCTGGCTCACCGGCTTGCGCCCCGACGAGCCATTGAAGATGACGTCGGTCATCGACTCGCCGCGCAGGTTCTTCGCCGAACTCTCGCCCATCACCCAGCGCACCGCGTCGATGATGTTGGACTTGCCGCAGCCGTTGGGCCCGACCACTGCCGCCATGTTGCTGGGGAAGTTGACCGTGGTGGGGTCGACGAACGACTTGAACCCAGCCAGACGAATGCACTTGAGGCGCATCGGTCAGGCCTGCGCCAACGCGGCCAGCACCAGCTCGCAACTGCGCTGGCAATAGGCGACCAGCACTTCGCGGATGCGCGCCAGGTCACGGGCGACCACGCCCTCGAGCAGGCGGGCGAACAGTTCCAGGTAGTCGTCCATGCTGGCCTGGCGCTGGTCCAGGGCCAGGTAGTAGGCGCGACTCATGGCCGGCTGAAGATTCTCGACCGTTTCCTGAAGGTAGGGGTTGTCGGCGAACGGATACGCGGCACGCATCACCGCGAAGCTCTCGGCAACGAAGGCCTTGATGTCCTGGGCGTTGCGGGCCTGTTGCAGGCGCTGCTGGATGTCCAGGAACGGGCGCAGGTCGGCATCGCCGCGCCAGCGTTGGGCAACCGCGTTGCCCAGCAGGATGTACAACTCGGCCATCAGGCTGCAGAGGCTGCGTGCACTGTGCTCGTCCAGTTCGGTCACGTGGGCGCCACGGCGCGGCAAGATAGCCACCAGGTGGCGACGTTCGAGGATCAGCAGCGCCTCACGCACCGAGCCGCGGCTGACATTCAGCGCCTGGGTGACCTTCTGCTCCTGGATGCGCTCGCCCGGCGCCAGTTCGCCGCGAATGATCCGCTCGGCCAGGTAGTGGGCAATCTGCTCGGAGAGGCTGTCCGGCGCCTTGAACGTCATGGTTTTCCTTCAGAATCGAGAACGAAGCACAAAGGCGCGATTGTAGCGCACTTGCCCACTGCCCGCGCATAGCGCCGAGCGGCTTTGTGCGACCCGCCGGTCAGGCGCCCTGGCCGGCGCGATCTATGCTTGTAACAAGGCACGTTTGGGCGGTGAAGTCGTGGCACGGGCTAAATCTTGACCTTTGAGTCAGAAAAATATTGACCTGAAGGTCAGCCCTTGCTTAGAGTCCGCCCAACAACAATAAAACCCTTGCGAGGCCCACCCCCGTGATCCAGTTTCTCGTCAACCAGGAGCTGCGCAGCGAGCACGCCCTGGACCCGAACATGACGGTGCTGCAATACCTGCGCGAGCACCTGGGCAAACCCGGCACCAAGGAAGGCTGCGCCAGCGGCGACTGCGGCGCGTGCACCGTGGTCGTCGGCGAGCTGACCCAAGACGACCAGGGCGCCGACACCCTGCGCTACCGCAGCCTCAACGCCTGCCTGACCTTCGTTTGCGCCCTGCACGGCAAGCAGTTGATCAGCGTCGAAGGCCTCAAGCACCAGGGCGAGTTGCACAGCGTGCAGCGCGCGATGGCCGACTGCCATGGCTCGCAGTGCGGCTTCTGCACCCCAGGCTTCGTCATGTCGCTGTTCGCCCTGCAGAAGAACAGCGCCGGCCACGACCTGCACCAGGCCCAGGAGGCCCTGGCCGGCAACCTGTGCCGCTGCACCGGCTACCGGCCGATCCTCGATGCCGCCGAGCAAAGCTGCGCCCGCCCCTGCCGCGACCAGTTCGACGCCCAGCAGGCACAGACCATCGCCCGCCTCAAGGCCATCGCCCCGCAGCAAACCGGCGAGCTCAACAGCGGCGACAAGCGCTGCCTGGTGCCACTGACCGTGGCGGATCTGGCCGACCTGTACAGCTCGCACCCCGAGGCGCGCCTGCTGGCCGGCGGCACCGACCTTGCATTGGAGGTCACCCAGTTCCACAAGACCCTGCCGGTGATGATCTACGTCGGCCACGTGGCCGCACTCAAGCGCATCGACAAGACCGCCAGCCACCTGGAGATCGGTGCCGCCACCCCGCTCACCGACTGCTACGGCGCGCTCAACGAGGAATACCCCGACTTCGGCGACCTGCTGCACCGCTTCGCCTCGCTGCAGATCCGCAACCAGGGCACCTTGGGCGGCAACATCGGCAACGCCTCGCCGATCGGCGACTCACCGCCCTTGCTGATCGCCCTGGACGCGCAGATCGTCCTGCGCCAGGGCCAGCGCCAGCGCACCTTGGCGCTGGAGGATTACTTCATCGATTACCGCATCACCGCGCGCCAGGACAGCGAGTTCATCGAGAAGATCATCGTGCCGCGCGCCCGCCAGGATTGGGCATTCCGGGCCTACAAGGTCTCCAAGCGCCTGGACGACGACATCTCGGCGGTGTGCGGCGCCTTCAACCTGAGCATCGAGGACGGCGTGGTCAGCGGCGTGCGCATCGCCTTCGGCGGCATGGCGGCGATCCCCAAGCGCGCCCGCGCCTGTGAAGCGGCACTGCTGGGCAAGCCTTGGAGCCAGGCGACCGTGGAGCGCGCTTGCCAGGCCCTGGCCGAGGACTTCACCCCGCTGTCGGACTTCCGCGCCAGCAAGGAATACCGTCTGCTGACCGCGCAGAACCTGCTGCGCAAGTACTTCATCGAACTGCAATCGCCGTACATCGAAACCCGGGTGACCGCCTATGTCTAACCATCACGCCGTCAAGAGCCAGGCCGAGATGGCCGAACTGTTCCGCCAGGACCTGACCACCGGGGTCGGCCGCAGCGTCAAGCACGACAGCGCCGACAAGCACGTCTCGGGCGAGGCGGTGTACATCGACGACCGCCTGGAATTCCCCAACCAGTTGCACGTCTATGCCCGCACCTCGGACCGCGCGCACGCGCGCATCCTGCGCATCGACACCGCCCCGTGCTACACGTTCGAGGGCGTGCGCATCGCCATCACCCACGAAGACATCCCCGGCCTGAAGGACATCGGCCCAGTGGTCGCCGGCGACCCGTTGCTGGCCATCGACAAGGTCGAGTTCTTCGGCCAGCCGGTGCTCGCCGTGGCCGCCCGCGACCTGGAAACCGCGCGCCGTGCGGCGATGGCGGCGATCGTCGAGTACGAAGACCTGGAGCCCGTGCTGGACGTGGTCGAAGCGCTGCGTAAAAAGCACTTCGTGCTCGACAGCCACACCCACCAGCGCGGCGACTCGGCCGCCGCGCTGGCCAGTGCCCCGCACCGCCTGCAAGGCACCCTGCACATCGGCGGCCAGGAACACTTCTACCTGGAGACGCAAATCTCCTCGGTGATGCCCACCGAGGACGGCGGCATGATCGTCTACTGCTCCACCCAGAACCCCACCGAGGTGCAGAAGCTGGTGGCCGAGGTGCTGGACGTGCCGATGAACAAGGTGGTGCTGGACATGCGCCGCATGGGCGGCGGTTTCGGCGGCAAGGAAACCCAGGCTGCGAGCCCCGCCTGCCTGTGCGCGGTGATCGCGCGCCTGACCGGCCAGCCGACCAAGATGCGCCTGCCGCGCGTCGAAGACATGACCATGACCGGCAAGCGTCACCCGTTCTACGTCGAGTACGACGTCGGCTTCGACGACAACGGTCGGCTGCACGGCATCGAGTTCGATCTGGCCGGCAACTGCGGCTATTCGCCAGACCTTTCCGGCTCGATCGTCGACCGCGCCATGTTCCACTCCGACAACGCCTACTACCTGGGCGACGCCACGGTGCACGGCCACCGCTGCAAGACCAACACCGCCTCCAACACCGCCTACCGCGGCTTCGGCGGCCCGCAGGGCATGGTCGCCATCGAACAGGTGATGGACCACATCGCCCGCCACCTGGGGCGCGACCCGCTGGCGGTGCGCAAGGCCAACTACTACGGCAAGACCGAACGCAACGTCACCCACTACTACCAGACCGTCGAGCACAACATGCTCGAGGAGATGACCGCCGAGCTCGAAGCCAGCAGCGACTACGCCGAGCGGCGCAAGTCGATCCGTCACTTCAACGAGCACAGCCCGGTGCTGAAGAAAGGCCTGGCGCTGACGCCGGTGAAGTTCGGCATCTCGTTCACCGCCACCTTCCTCAACCAGGCCGGTGCGTTGATCCACATCTACACCGACGGCAGCATTCACCTGAACCATGGCGGCACCGAGATGGGCCAGGGCCTGAACACCAAGGTGGCGCAGGTGGTGGCCGAGATTTTCCAGGTGGATTTCAGCCGCATCCAGATCACCGCCACCAACACCGACAAAGTGCCCAACACCTCGCCGACCGCCGCCTCCAGTGGCGCCGACCTGAATGGCAAGGCCGCGCAGAACGCCGCCGAGATCCTCAAGAAACGCCTGACCGAGTTCGCCGCGCGCCAGTACAAGGTCACCGAAGAAGACGTGGAGTTCCGCAACGGTCACGTGCGCGTTCGCGATGAGATCGTCAGCTTCGAGCAACTGGTGCAGCAGGCCTACTTCGCCCAGGTATCGCTGTCGAGCACCGGTTTCTACCGCACGCCGAAGATCTTCTACGACCGCAGCCAGGCGCGTGGCCGGCCGTTCTACTACTTCGCCTTCGGTGCCGCTTGCGTGGAGGTGATCGTCGATACCCTGACCGGCGAGTACAAGATGCTGCGCGCCGACATCCTGCACGACGTGGGTGACTCGCTGAACCCGGCCATCGACATCGGCCAGGTGGAAGGCGGCTTCATCCAGGGCATGGGCTGGCTGACCACCGAGGAACTGGTGTGGAACGCCAAGGGCAAGCTGATGACCAACGGCCCGGCCAGCTACAAGATCCCGGCGGTCGCCGACATGCCGATCGACCTGCGGGTGAGGCTGGTGGAGAACCGCAAGAACCCGGAAGACACGGTGTTCCACTCCAAGGCCGTGGGCGAGCCGCCGTTCATGCTCGGCATCGCGGCGTGGTGCGCGATCAAGGACGCGGTGGCGAGCCTTGCCGACTACCGCGTGCAGCCGAACATCGACGCGCCGTCCACACCGGAACGGGTGCTGTGGGGCTGCGAGCAGATGCGCCAGGCCGTGGCCACCGCACAGCCCGCCGAAACACGCCCGGAACCGGTAACCCACTGACGCCGCCCCCTGTGGGAGGGGGCTCGCCCCGCGATGTGAAGCCACCATCGCAATCGCGGGACAAGCCCCTCCTGCAAGGTCAGCAGCAAGACCTGGAGAGGTTGAATCATGCACCAATGGATCAACGCCCTCGCCGACCACCAAGCCCGTGGCGAAGCCTGCGTGCTGGTGACCATCATCGAGGAGCGCGGCTCGACCCCGCGCAACGCCGGCTCGAAGATGGTGGTCAGCGCCACCGGCCTGTTCGACACCATCGGCGGAGGGCACCTGGAATACAAGGCGCTGCACATCGCCCGGCAGATGCTCGCGGAACAACGCGGCACGCCGCACCTGGAGCGCTTCAGCCTCGGCGCCAGCCTCGGCCAGTGCTGCGGCGGCGCCACCGTGCTGCTGTTCGAACCGATGGCCGCGGTGCAGGCGCAAATCGCCGTGTTCGGCGCAGGCCACGTCGGCCGCGCTCTGGTACCCTTGCTCGCCGCGCTGCCCTGCCGGGTGCGCTGGATCGATTCGCGCGAGCAGGAATTCCCGCAGGTGATCCCCGAGGGGGTGACCCAGGTGGTCAACGAAGAGCCGGTCGACGAAGTCGCCGAACTGCCCGCCGGCAGCTACTGCATCGTCATGACCCACAACCATCAGCTGGACCTTGAACTCAGCGCCGCGATCCTGAAACGCAACGACTTCACCTGGTTCGGCCTGATCGGCTCGAAGACCAAGCGCGTGAAGTTCGAGCACCGCCTGCGCGAGCGTGGCTATGACGATGCGCTGCTGGCGCGCATGCGCTGCCCGATGGGCCTGGCCGAGGTCAAGGGCAAGCTGCCGATCGAGATCGCCGTGTCGATCGCCGCGGAAATCATCGCCACCTACAACGCCTGCTTCGGCCAGCATGACGCTGCCGTCAACGCCGGCCCCATTGCCCAGTTGCTGCCGCCCTCCCGGCGCAGCCAAGCTATCTGACGAGCCCTACATGAGCACAACCCGCAAAGCCTACCGCGCCGCCCTCCTGCACAGCATCGCCGACCCGGCCGAAGTCGGCCTGCAAGCCTCCCATGAATACTACGAGGACGGCCTGCTGGTGATCGACGAGGGCCGCATCAGCGCCCTCGGCCATGCCAGCGAGCTGTTGCCGACCCTGGCCGCCGACATCGAGGTGGTCCACTACCAGGACGCGCTGATCACCCCCGGCTTCATCGACACCCACATCCACTTCCCACAGACCGGCATGATCGGCTCGTACGGCGAGCAACTGCTGGATTGGCTGAACACCTACACCTTCCCCTGCGAACAGCAGTTCGCCGACAAGGCCCATGCCGACAAGGTCGCAAAGATCTTCCTCGGGGAACTGCTGCGTAACGGCACCACCACCGCGCTGGTATTCGGCAGCGTGCACCCCGAGTCGGTCAACGCGCTGTTCGAGGAGGCCGAGCGCCTGGACCTGCGCCTGATCGCCGGCAAGGTGATGATGGACCGCAATGCCCCCGACTACCTGACCGATACCGCCGAGACCAGCTACAGCCAAAGCAAACAACTGATCGAGCGCTGGCACGGCAAGGGCCGCCTGCACTACGCGGTGACCCCACGCTTCGCCCCCACCAGCACCCCCGAGCAACTGGCGCTGGCCGGGCAACTGCTCAAGGAGCACCCAGGCGTGTACCTGCACACGCACCTGTCGGAGAACCTCAAGGAGATCGACTGGGTCAAGGACCTGTTCCCCGAGCGCAAGGGCTACCTGGACGTCTACGACCACTTCGAACTGCTCGGCGAGCGCTCGGTGTTCGCCCATGGCGTACACCTGTGCGACGAGGAATGCCAGCGCCTGTCGGACACAGGCTCTGCTATCGCGTTCTGCCCGACCTCCAACCTGTTCCTCGGCAGCGGCCTGTTCAACCTGCCCCAGGCCGAGCGCTTCAAGGTCAATGTGGGCCTGGGCACCGACGTGGGGGCCGGCACCAGCTTCTCGCTGCTCAACACCTTGAACGAAGCCTACAAGGTGATGCAGCTGCAAGGCGCGCGCCTGCACCCATACAAATCGCTGTACCTGGCCACCCTCGGCGGCGCCCGCGCACTGCGCCTGGACGACCGCATCGGCAGCCTGCGCCCGGGCAACGATGCCGATTTCGTGGTGCTCGACTACAAGGCCACGCCGCTGCTGGACTACCGTCTCCAGCAATCCAACAGCATCGAGGAAACCCTGTTCGTGCTCACCACCCTGGGCGACGACCGGACCGTGCGCGAAACCTATGCGGCCGGTCGACGCGTACACCAGCGCTGAGCGTCAGAAGTAGGCCAGTCGCAACACCGCGACCTCGCCCGCGTGAGGCCCCTGCTCCAGACGCAGAACGGCTACCAGGCGCACCAGCCGGCCACGCGCCTGCGACTGCTGCAGCAGTTGCTCGGCCTCCGTCGGCAACTGCTGGCGCCAGTGTTGCAGCCAGGCGTCGGACAGCAGCGCGCGGCCTTCCTGGAGCGCGAACTCGACCCCCGCTTGCTCGCTGGTCGCCATCGCCACCAGGTAGCTGCGTTCGCTCGCAGCCTGGTGGTACAACACCACGCTGCCGGCGCGGTGGCGCTGGGTCAGGCCATACTGCACCAGCATGTCATCGACCAGGTTCAGCGCAAGATGACGCATGCGCGCACCGCTGACCGCCGCCAGCAGGTTCTGGCTGTGGCTGCCGGCGGCCCTCAGGTAATACAGCGACGGTGTCGCGGTGGCCTCATCCACCATCAGTGGCAGGCGCCACGCCGCACCGCTGTCCAACCCGGCGGGGGTTTGCTCGCGAAGCAACAGCAGGGGGTCGGCGAGTTCATCGACCGGACGGCTGCCATACGCCCAACCGCCACTCACGTTCTCGAGGTAAAGCAGGCGCTCGTGGTCACTGCCCTGGGCCCGCTCGAAGACGTGTCGCGCCGCGTTCAAGGCGCTTTGCCGGGTCAGGCCGGTGCGTGCGCCACTCACCTGGCTGTCCAGCGGCGCAGTGAACAACGGACGGCGCACGGCCCAGCCGCCACTGTCCCTCGCCACGAGCCAAGGCTGCTCATTGAAGCGCTCACGCAGGCAGCGCTCCAGGTCATCGAAGCTCAAGGCACTGCTCAGGCTCGAAGAACGACTGAGCAGCACCTGGCTGCCAGGCTCGGCGGGAAATACCGGCAGGAACTGCCTGCTGACGAGCGCGCCCCGCACGCTGGCCTGGCCCTGCACACCGTACAGGCCCGTGCCCGCGCCCAGCTCGATGTCACTGGCGCCCAGGGGGCGTAGTTCGTGGCGCCAGTTCCTCAGGTTCGGCAAGGGTGCGTGGTCGCCCGCGGCAATGTTCACCCGCTCCCACAGCAGCAGCCCGCGACGCTGGCCCTCCAACTGCACACCCCCCAGAATCGGGTGCAACACCCCTTGGCGTCGGGCATTGCGCAGCAGGGCGGCCAAGCGCAGGTCCGTGACGGTGGCGATCAGCGTGTCCAGCCAGGGGTCGCTCAACAACAGCATGCCATTGGCATCCTGCAACGATACCTGCCCCAGGGTATGCGCCTGCACCAGCACATAAACCTCGGGCAAGCCGCGCCTGCGCAACACCATCAACTGGCTCTGGCCCGTGCCAGCGGCCTCCAGCACTTGGTAGCCACGCGCTGTCACCACGCTGCGCAGTGCGCTGGTCAACGGTTCGGGGTCGAGGCTGCCCATGGCATCACGCAACGCTCGGTGCTCGTGTGGCTGCAAATACCAGCACAATTGCCGCAAAGGCCCATCCTGGGCCTCTATGGCCAGGTGCCGCACGTGCGCATGCACGGCTATCGCGGTCATTTCCTGCAGCGGCTCCAAATGGGGATCGGCCAAGCGCTCTTGCAAGCGTATGAGGCGTGTGTCGGTGAGCGACTGCCCGGCAGTATCGGCACGCCGGTAAAGGGTCTCGCCAAGCGCACGGCGGCTGCTCTGGCTCAACGATGGGAAACGGGCGGCCAGGCGTTGCTGGAAGGTCTCGGTGAAGCCTCCCAGGACCCTGGGCGTATCCACGGGGGTGTCGCCAAGGGCGATGCGCACAGGCCCTGCGCCGCGCTCGATCAACGCATCGAGCTCGGCGAGCGTGCCCGGCATCGCAGCATTCGGGCGCACATAAGCGACGTTGCGAGGCTGCATGCCCTCCAGGATGGGGTAGTAGTGCCCGTCCAAGCGCACGCCAGGCAAGCGCACTTGCCTCGCGCCGGCGAAGGTGACGTAGACCCGACCGTCACTTAGTGTCGAGATCCCATCGCCCTGGCTGAGATTCCAGCGCACCGCCTGCCAACTGTCGCCCACCGGCACCGGCCGCAGGTGCGCGCCCTCGCGCAGGTATTGGGTAGACCACCCTGGCGCTACGCCATCCTGCAGGAACGAGTAGGCGAACTCGACTTGCTGCTGGTTATCACGCAAATCGTACCGTGCCAGCTCCCGTCGTCCCCGGGCCAGCGCCTGTACCCGCGTGGTGTTCCTCAGGGGCGGATGCTGGCTGCGCGGCCCCCAGTCGGCGAACAGCCGTTCGGCTTCGGTGAGCTTGCCACCCCCACCGCGCAGACCGACTTCGGCATGCATCACCCAACGCGCGCCCTCCTGGCGTACCGGCGCTTCATACAACCGCGCGGCCGTGGCACGCAGGCGCAGGGTGGCCTCATCGCTGCGCCGATAGACCTCGTAGGCCAGCCCGTCCTGCCAGATGTACTGCCTGCCGTGCTGGCGCCAGGTGTTCGCGTCCATGCCACCCAACGGCTCGGCACCGTCGAGCAGTTGTCCGCTGGCATAGCCCCGCCACGGCTGGCGCGCCGCGCGTTGCTGCACCACCTGGCGCACTACACGGCGCAGGGTCGAGAGCGACGCCCCCACCGGGAGGGCCGTGAGGAAGATGTCGATGACGCCCATGGCCACGCTCAAGGTTCCACGGATCATCTGGATGCTGTCACCCGTGCGCCAGGACTCGGCCACCTCCAGGGCCCCATCATGGATCGCCATCACGCTCTGCCAGGTCCCCAGCCCAGGGATCACCCCGAGCGCGAGCCACAGGTAGCCCACATGTCGCAGGTGGCTGGCGTGCACGTTGCTCTTGCGAATACCCGCCTGGCTGCGCCCTTCTTCGCGGGCCTGGGCCACCATCAAGTTGCATCGCCCGGCCAGTTGCAGGCCTACCAGGGTCTGGTCGAGGCAGGGGACCGTCCTGAGGTAGCCGGTGTAGTTGCGCAACGCCGCCTGGTGCAGGTAGCCGAGCAAGACGCTCGGCTCGTCACTGCAACGCTGGGCGATGTAGAGGGCCAGTTGCGGCATGCTGCGAATGCAAGAGGCCAGGTAGGCCACGGCTTCCTCGAGGCTTTCTCGCTCGATCAGGCGCACCGACGCCATGGCCCCAGGCAGGTAGATCAGCGCGTGACCGTCGTCATTGACCAACGCCGCCGCGCCCTCGACCGTCTGCCCCAGTTCCTGGGTCGAATGCACCAGCACCCAGTGCAAGCGCAGCCCAGCCTCCTCCAGCGCCTGCCTCGACGGTGCCTCGGCGGCCTGTTCGAGCATCCGGGCACCTTGCTCGCTCAGGTGAGCGCGCCAGCGTTCGGTGGTGGCCAGCAATTTCAGTTCTAGCAGAAACGGCTGGCGCAGCCGCTCAGGGTCGCCTGCCTGTCCCGGGTCGAATTCCTTGCGCAGCTTCTCTTCGTAACGCCTGAGCGGGTCGAGGTCGGGCAATACCTGGGCAAGGTAGTCATGGTCGATACCTTGCACATGCCATCGCGCACGATCCAGCCGGGTGTATTCATCGTCGTTGCGCGGGTCGAAACTTTCGCAGGCGACCTCCGAGACGGTGCTGGGCAGGTACGGGAGCGAGAAGTCCAGCGAATGATCGGGGCGCCATAGCAGAATCTCGTCGATGCCCACTTCGATCGCAAGGTCCTCGAAAATACGCGCCTTGAGCAGCCTGCCTGCCCACACCGGAAACAGCGGCACTTCAGCACGCAGGTGGCACTCCAGGGCGAGTGCGGCGGCATGGTAATCGCGCAGCATGTGCGCATAGGCAATGCGTTCGGCGTCGCTGCGCGACAGTATCCACGTCGGCATGTGCTCAATCAGCGCATCGGCTTGCCACTGCCGCTCGGCCAGCGCCAGCGCTGCCTGGCGGCAGGTGTCACCGGGGATGGCCAGCGCAGCGCGCGCCAGCATCAGGTGGCGCTCACGGGCTTCGGCGGTTTCGTCGGCGGAATCGCCCTGCCAATAGGAAAGCATTGCATCCCACAACCCCTCCAGCCCTTCCTCGGCTGGCAGCCACTGCAGTTCGCGGTCCTCGTCCGGCAATGCCAGGGCGGCCGGCAGCCCCCCTTCGCGCAGGGTGAAGGCCAGGCGATCGCTCAGCCGTTGCCTGTCGTCAAGGCATGCCATCCCTCCCCCTTCGCCCTGCACCCACAACAACAGCGGGATATCACGACGGCCGGACGACCAGGCCTGCCGCTCGGTCAATACCCATACCCCCGGCAGCGTTTGCTCGCCCACCTGGGCTGCCAACCAAAGCCTGGACGGCGCAGCCTCTGGCGCCAGCAGGCGCTGAGCATGTCCCACCGCCAGCAGGCCCTCTTCCGCTTGCAGGCCTGCTTCCGCCCGCATTGCGTCGAGTGTGGCCTCACGCAGCCTGGCCACGGATGCGCGCCAACCCGCCTGCTCGCCGAGCAGGATTTCCTGAACGCGTTTCCACGCGCCCTGCCGGCCCGAGAGCAACGTCCGCCAAGGCGCTAACAGCGTGGCGCTCGGCACGCCCTGGCCGAAACGGTCGAACAGCCGTTGCAGCAGGGCGTTGCGGCGTTGCTCGAGCAATTGCCGTGGGTAGCGCGATGGCTGGCTGCCCAGGTCGAGCAGGTCTGCGTAGTCGTCAGCTTGCTGTGCACTGGCGCTGGCCACGGCCTGGCGCCAGTGCTCCAGCCCTTGGGCAATGGCCTGGCTACGGTTACGAAATTCGCTGGGCAAGGCCTGAAGCCATTGGTCGTCCGACTGCGCCGCTACGTCCAGGGCAACGGCCAGTTGGTTGAGGCAAGCGATCGGCTCGGCGCACGCTGCGAGCACGCACTGCAATTGATAGTTGGCCTGCCCGAGCTCAGGCGACACTGTCGACTGCTCGGGGCGCTGGCTCGTCGGGAGTACTTCGATCAGGCGATCGAGTGAATTCATGCTGACGGCTCCTTTGGTGAAGAGCCGTGGAAGATAGAGAGACGTAAAGCGGACGGGCGTTAGTTATCTAACACCCTGCGGGGAGGACATGTCGCGTGTCGACCTGGCAAACGATCAACCCTTCGCCGAAGCCTTGGGCTTTTTCTGCAACAGGTGGGAGAACACTGCATGCAGGTCGTCCGAAGCGCTCTCCTCGTCCAGGTTCAGCTTGCTGTCGATGTGGTCCATGTGATGCATCATCAGCTCCACCGCCTGCCCGGCATCACGCGCCTCGATGGCGTCGATCAGCTGCATGTGCTCGTCGTAGGAGCAGTGCGAGCGGTTGCCGCTTTCGTATTGGGCGATGATCAGCGAAGTCTGCGACACCAGGCTGCGCTGGAAGCTCACCAGCGGCGCATTGCCTGCGGCTTCGGCGAGCTTGAGATGGAATTCGCCGGAGAGGCGGATGCCCGCGCCGCGGTCGCCACGGGAGAAACTGTCGCGTTCCTCGCGGACCATCTGGCGCAGTTCGTTGAGTTGCTCGGCGGTGGCGTGCTGCACCGCAAGCTCGGTGATGGCGCGCTCGACCATGCGCCGGGAGAAGAACACCTGGCGCGCTTCTTCGACCGTCGGGCTGGCCACCACGGCGCCACGGTTGGGCCGCAGCAGCACCACGCTTTCATGGGCCAGGCGCGACAAGGCGCGGCGGATGATGGTGCGGCTGACGCCAAAGATCTCGCCCAGCGCTTCCTCGCTCAACTTGGTGCCCGGCGCGAGGCGCTGTTCGAGAATCGCCTCGAAAATATGCGCGTAGACGATATCGTCCTGGGTACCGCTGCGCCCGGCCTTGCCGTTGCGCGCAGGTTTCTTCAGAGGTTGCAGCTGTTCGTTCATGGGCTCTCGAGCGCAAGGGATCGGCCAGTCGGACCTTGACTGTAATACCTGTCAGAGGGGCGCTGGCAAGTCCTGGTGGAAAAAAGGGACCAAGGTATCGGCGCATTGTACACAGGCTGAGCCGTTTCTGCAGGTGGCCTTTTCCCATATAGCTACCGAGCCGGGGATTGTGCGCACAAAAGATAAAACATTATTTGCATTCTTTGTACACAAAAGCATAATCCAGCGAGCAACTTCTTGACCCATAAGTCAACAAACTGGTCAGACGTCTGCCAACCCCCTCGCGGAGCCCCCAAGTGCATTGCGCAGGAACCAGGCTTCGAACAACAAGAAAGACTTGAGGAGTACTCGCTGTGGAAAGCCGCAAATCCGACGCCCCTACGCTGGATCTCGCCCCACCGCTCGAAACGAGCTGGCTGGAGCGGATTTTCAAACTCAAGCGACATGGCACCACCGTCAGGACCGAGCTGATCGCCGGGGTGACGACGTTCATCACCATGGCCTACATCATCTTCGTCAACCCCAACATCATGGCCGACGCCGGCATCGATCACGGCGCGGCGTTCGTCGCCACCTGCATCGCCGCCGCCCTGGGCTGCCTGCTGATGGGCCTGTACGCCAACTGGCCGGTGGGCCTGGCGCCGGGCATGGGGCTCAATGCCTTCTTCACCTATACCGTGGTCGGCACCATGGGCTACACCTGGGAAGCGGCACTGGGCGCGGTATTCGTCTCGGGCGTGCTGTTCATGTTCCTGACCTTGTCGCGGGTGCGCGAGTGGCTGCTCAACAGCATCCCGGTGAGCCTGCGGCATGCCATGGGGGCCGGCGTCGGACTGTTTCTCGGACTGATCGGCCTTAAAACCGCGGGGATCGTGGTCGACAGCCCGGCCACGCTGATCAAGCTCGGCTCGCTGCACGAACCTGGCCCGTTGCTGGCAGCGGTGTGCTTCCTGCTGATCGCGGTGCTGAGCTACCACCGAGTGTTCGGCGCGATTCTGATCAGCATCATCGGCGTCACCCTCGCCGGCTGGGGCCTGGGGCTGGTGCAGTTCGGCGGCGTGCTGTCGATGCCACCGAGCCTGGCGCCGACCTGGATGGCCATGGACGTGGCCGGGGTGTTCAACGTCAGTATGATCAGCGTGGTGCTGGCGTTCCTCTTCGTGCATATGTTCGACACCGCCGGCACCTTGATGGGCGTGGCCCAGCGCGCCAACCTGGTGGCGCCGGACGGGCGCATCGAGAACCTGTCGCGCGCGCTGAAGGCCGACAGCGCCTCCAGCGTGTTCGGTGCGGCGGTGGGCGTGCCGCCGGTGACCAGCTATGTAGAGAGTGCCGCAGGCGTGGCAGCGGGCGGGCGCACCGGCCTGACCGCCGTGGTGGTAGGGCTGCTGTTCGTCGCGGCGATGTTCTTCGCCCCGCTGGCCGGAATGATCCCCGCCTACGCCACCGCCGGCGCGCTGATCTACGTGGCGATGCTGATGATGGGCAGCATGGCGCACATCAACTGGGACGAGGCCACCGACAGCATTCCGGCGATCGTCACGGTGATCATGATGCCGCTGACCTTCTCGGTGGCGGACGGTATTGCCTTGGGCTTCATCAGCTACGTGGCGTTGAAGGCAGGGACCGGTAAATACAAGGAAATCTCGGCGAGCCTGTGGGTGCTGTGCGTGATCTTCATCGCCAAGTTCGTGTTTCTCTGATCCGGCCGTCTGGCGCCGGTGGTTACAGGGGCTGCGCAAGTGCGCAGCCTTTTTTTGTGCCTCGGTTTTTCGGGGGTTGTCCCGCGATAGGGCCGGCACAACCCGACAAAAACGCCAGACAAAAAAAAGCCCGCCAGTGTGATAGCGGGCAAGGACCTACGAAGATTCTTCTAGCGACCAACTAGCTTCCACGATAGGTCGAATAACTGTAAGGCGAGATCAGCAGCGGTACGTGGTAGTGCTCCTGCCCCTCGTCGATGCCAAAGCGCAGCACCACCACGTCCAGGAACGCCTGGTCCGGCAGTTGCACGCCCCGGGCACGGTAGTAGTCGCCTGCGCTGAACTGCAACTGGTAGACCCCGGTACGGTAGTCGTCGCCCTGCAGCAGCGGCGCGTCGACGCGGCCATCGCTGTTGGTCAGGGCAGTGTTCACCAGCTCCAGCTGCTGGCCTTCGACACGGTACAGCTCGACCTTGATCGAGCTGCCCGGGCAGCCATGCGCGGCATCCAGTACGTGTGTGGTCAAACGTCCCATGTGCGTGTCGCCTCTTGTGCTAATCGTGGGCAGAAAATACACGGCAGGCACCACGGCGGTGCATGCCGCATCCGGGGATGGGAGCATTAAGACACTTTCACAATAAATTGTACACAATTTTCTAAACCCTTCTCTGGCGCGCATTTGCCGCACCCTGCACATGCACCCTCAGTCGAAATGCAGGCCCTGAGCCAACATCAACTCCATTAGCTGACCAAGCAGGCAGGTTTCTTGCAGTGCCTTCAGCGCCGACAAAAGGGAAGAAATGCGGAAAAACAGGCTTACAAACGGTTTCAAAAGTTGTATACAATCAGCCCATCCGGTGCGTGCGACATCTCGACGCGGTTCGCCCACCACCCGCACTAACGTACAAGAAGGAAGACTGCAGTGAGCGCTGACTACCCACGCGACCTGATCGGTTACGGCAACAACCCTCCTCACCCGCGCTGGCCGGGCAATGCCCGCATCGCCCTGTCTTTCGTCCTCAACTACGAAGAAGGCGGCGAACGCAACATCCTGCACGGCGACAAGGAGTCCGAAGCCTTCCTCTCCGAAATGGTCGCCGCCCAGCCCCTGCAGGGTCAGCGCAACATGTGCATGGAGTCGCTCTACGAATACGGCAGCCGCGCCGGTGTCTGGCGCCTGCTCAAGCTGTTCAAGGACAGCGGCGTGCCACTGACCGTGTTCGCCGTGGCCATGGCCGCCCAGCGCCACCCCGAGGTGATCCGCGCCATGGTCGAGGCCGGCCACGAGATCTGCAGCCACGGCTACCGCTGGATCGACTACCAGAACATGGACGAGGCCCAGGAGCGCGAGCACATGCTCGAGGCCATCCGCATCCTCACCGAACTGACCGGCGAGCGCCCGGTCGGCTGGTACACCGGCCGCACCGGCCCGAATACCCGGCGCCTGGTGATGGAGGAAGGCGGCTTCCTCTACGACAGCGACACCTACGACGACGACCTGCCCTACTGGGAACCGAACAACCCCACCGACAAGCCGCACCTGGTGATCCCCTACACCCTGGACACCAACGACATGCGCTTCACCCAGGTGCAGGGCTTCAACTGCGGCGAGCAGTTCTTCCAGTACCTCAAGGACGCCTTCGACGTGCTCTACGAAGAAGGCGCCGAGGCACCGAAGATGCTCTCCATCGGCCTGCACTGCCGCCTGGTCGGCCGCCCGGCGCGCCTGGCCGCGCTCAAGCGCTTCATCGACTACGCCAAGGGCCACGACCAGGTCTGGTTCGCCCGTCGCGCGGACATCGCCCGCCACTGGCACGCCACCCATCCGTACCAGAAAGAGAACGCCTGATGACCGCCTTCAACACCCTCAAGCCCTCGACCCTGAGCCGCGACGCCTTCGTCGCGGCCTTCGCCGACATCTACGAGCATTCACCGTGGGTCGCCGAAAAAGCCTATGACCTGGGCAACCTGGCCGAGCTGGACGAGATCGAGGCGCTGCACCAGCGCATGAGCGACCTGCTCCTCAGCGCCAGCCACGCCGAGCAACTGGCGTTGATCAACGCCCACCCGGACCTGGCCGGCAAGGCGGCGATCCAGGGCGAGCTGACCGAATCGAGCACCCACGAACAGGCCGGCGCCGGTATCCACCAGTGCACCGCCGAAGAGTTCGCCCGTTTCACCGAGCTCAACGACGCCTACAAGGCAAAGTTCCAGTTTCCGTTCATCATGGCGGTCAAGGGCAGCAACCGGCACCAGATCCTCGCCGCCTTCGAAAAACGCATCCACAACGACGTCGATGCCGAATTCAAGGAAGCCCTGGCGCAGATCAACTTGATCGCCCTGTTCCGCCTGCTGCAGCTTTGAGGACCGAACCCGGAACTGGCCCGAGTGCGTGACGCGACCGCACCCAGGGCCTGCCGTGACCAGGTCCACCCTATTGAAGAACAACGAACCTAGAAGAGATAACCGCATGCGTACCCTGATGATCGAGCCCCTGACCAAAGAAGCCTTCGCCCCGTTCGGTGACGTGATCGAAACCGATGGCAGCGCCCACTTCATGATCAACAACGGCTCGACCATGCGCTTCCACAAGCTCGCCACGGTCGAAACCGCCGAGCCTGAAGACAAGGCGATCATCAGCATCTTCCGCGCCGACGCCCTGGAGATGCCACTGACCGTACGCATGCTGGAGCGCCACCCGCTGGGCAGCCAGGCTTTCATCCCGCTGCTCGGCAACCCCTTTCTGATCGTGGTCGCGCCTGTTGGCGATGCACCTGTATCAGGCTTGGTCCGAGCCTTCCGCAGTAATGGCAGGCAGGGCGTTAATTACCATCGCGGCGTTTGGCACCACCCGGTGCTGACGATCGAAAAGCGGGATGACTTCCTGGTGGTTGATCGCAGTGGTTCCGGCAACAACTGCGATGAGCATTACTTCACCGAGGAACAGATGCTGATCCTCAATCCCCACCAATAAGAAAAGGTCGACCATCCGAACCAGGTGGTCGGCAGAGGTACATACTGTGGAAGCACACCTTCACGAATGGCTGAACCTGAGCATTCGCTGGGTTCACATGATCACCGGTGTCGCCTGGATCGGTGCATCGTTCTACTTCGTCTGGCTGGAAAACAACCTCAACCGGAGCAACCCGCGCGAGGGGCTGTCGGGTGACCTCTGGGCCATCCACGGCGGTGGTATCTACCACCTGGAGAAGTACAAGCTGGCGCCACCGAAGATGCCCGAGAACCTGCACTGGTTCAAATGGGAAGCCTACTTCACCTGGATGTCGGGCATCGCCCTGCTGTGCGTGGTGTTCTACTGGAACCCGACCCTGTACCTGCTGGCCCCCGGCAGCAACCTGAGCGGTGCCGAGGGCGTGGCCATCGGCATCGGCTCGCTGGTCGCCGGCTGGTTCATCTACGACGTCCTCTGCGACTCGCCCCTGGGCAAGAAACCCGCCCTGCTCGGCGGCGTGCTGTTCGTGCTGATCATCGCCGCCTGCTGGGGCTTCAGCCTGGTGTTCAGCGGCCGTGGCGCCTACCTGCACACCGGCGCGATCATCGGCACCATCATGGTCGGCAACGTGTTCCGCATCATCATGCCGGCCCAGCGCCAGCTGGTGGCGGCGATCGAGAAGAACGAAACCCCCGACCCGGTGCTGCCGGCCAAGGGCCTGCTGCGTTCGCGCCACAACAACTACTTCACCCTGCCGGTGCTGTTCATCATGATCAGCAACCACTTCCCGAGCACCTACGGCAGCCAGTACAACTGGCTGATCCTGGCCGGGATCGCGGTGGCCGCGGTGCTGATCCGTCACTACTTCAACACCCGCCACGACAGCAACAAGTACGCCTGGGCCCTGCCCGTCGGCGCCCTGGCGATGATCTGCCTGGCCTACGTGACCGGCCCGAAGCCGCTGCCAACCGCCCCCGAGCAGGCCGCCGCGAAGGTCGAGTACCAGCCGCTGCCGGCCAGCGCCGTGGGTGGCAAGACCGCTGCCGAGCTACGTGCCGAGCAAGCCACCAAGGCCGTCGAAGCCCCAACCGCCCCGGCCGAGGCACAGGCAGTGGCCCAGGCCGCCCCGGGCAACTTCGAGAAGATCCACAGCGTCATCCAGGAACGCTGCACCGTGTGCCATTCGGCCAAGCCGACCAGCCCGCTGTTCAGCACCGCCCCGGGCGGCGTGACCTTCGACACCCCGCAGCAGATCCAGGCCCAGGCCGCGCGCATCCAGGCGCAGGCCGTCGCCAGCCAGATCATGCCGTTGGGCAACATCACCCAGATGACCGTCGAGGAACGCAAGCTGGTCGGTGACTGGATCGCCAAGGGCGCCCCGGTCAACTGACAGCACCCCACCCTGTGGGAGCGGGCTTGCCCCGCGATGAGGCCGGCATGGCCGGCCTCGACTCCAAGGAAACACCGCAACAAGCAAGCATCGAGCGTGCGCCCCAGGCGGGAACCCCGGGCCCTTCATTCAAAGGGCCCGCCGCCCGAGGCCGCGCGCTTGGATCCGAGAATAAAAACAAAACTCGAGGTGCTGCATGTCCGAGTCACCCAAGGCGTACATCCCCGTTGCGCCGCCACGACAGCCCCTGCCCTTGTTCCAGCTGATCCTGGTGGGCCTGCAACACGTCCTGCTGATGTACGGCGGCGCTATCGCCGTGCCGCTGATCATCGGCCAGGCCGCTGGGTTGTCCCGAGAAGAAGTCGCCTTCCTGATCAACGCCGACCTGCTGGTCGCCGGCGTCGCCACCCTCATCCAGTCGTTCGGCATCGGCCCGGTGGGCATCCGCATGCCAGTGATGATGGGCGCCAGCTTCGCCGCGGTCGGCAGCATGGTGGCCATGGCCGGCATGCCCGGCGTGGGCCTGCAAGGGATCTTCGGCGCGACCATCGCCGCCGGGTTCTTCGGCATGCTGATCGCGCCGTTCATGTCCAAGGTGGTGCGCTTCTTCCCGCCGCTGGTCACCGGCACGGTGATCACCTCCATCGGCCTGTCGCTGTTCCCAGTCGCGGTCAACTGGGCCGGCGGCGGCCAGGACGCCAGCACCTTCGGCTCGCCGATCTACCTGATGGTCGCCGGCCTGGTGCTGGCGGTGATCCTGCTGATCAACCGTTTCATGCGTGGCTTCTGGGTCAACGTGTCGGTGCTGGTGGGCATGGGCCTGGGCTACCTCCTGGCCGGCGCCATCGGCATGGTCGACCTCTCGGGGCTGGGCGAGGCGCCATGGTTGCAGGTGGTCACCCCGCTGCACTTCGGCATGCCGACCTTCAGCCTGGCGCCGATCCTCTCCATGTGCCTGGTGGTGGTGATCATCTTCGTCGAGTCCACCGGCATGTTCCTGGCCCTGGGCAAGGTCACCGACCGCGAGGTCACCCCGGGCATGCTGCGCCGTGGCTTGCTGTGCGATGCCGGCGCCTCGTTCGTCGCCGGTTTCTTCAACACCTTCACCCACTCCTCGTTCGCCCAGAACATCGGCCTGGTGCAGATGACCGGGGTACGCTGCCGCTACGTCACCGTGGTGGCCGGCGGGCTGCTGATCCTGCTCAGCCTGCTGCCCAAGGCGGCCTTCCTGATCGCCTCGATCCCGCCCGCAGTGCTGGGCGGGGCGTCCATCGCCATGTTCGGCATGGTCACCGCCACCGGGATCAAGATTCTCCAGGAAGCGGACATCGCCGACCGTCGCAACCAGTTGCTGGTGGCGGTCAGCGTCGGTTTCGGCTTGATCCCGGTGGTCAAGCCGGAGTTCTTCTCGCAGATGCCGCACTGGATGGAGCCGATCACCCATAGCGGCATCGCCATGGCCACGCTCAGCGCCCTGGTGCTGAACCTGCTGTTCAACATCCTCGGCGGCAAGGAACGCGCGGCGCACAACGCCGCCTGCCACGGCCACTGAGGCACAAAGGGCGGCGCTCTTGCCGCCCTGTTGCTCACCTTCACCCTTGTGCCGTCGGCCCGCCGGAATGGGCCGCTCGGGGCGCCTGCGCGCCGAAAAAACCCAACAAAAACAATAAGTCCGGGAATCACAACATGAAGCGCGTCGCATCAACCCTGCTGCTGGGCAGCAGCTTGCTGGCCACCCTCCCCGCCACTGCCGGCGAATGGCTGCAATGGCACGGCGAAAGCCTGACCTACCTGTACGGCAAGGATTTCAAGGTCAACCCCGACATCCAGCAGACCCTCACCTTCGAGCACGCCAACAAGTGGAAGTACGGCGACACGTTCCTGTTCGTCGACAAGATCTTCTACAACGGCAAGGCCGACCCGGGCAAAGGCGTGACCACCTACTACGGCGAATTCAGCCCGCGCCTGTCGCTGGGCAAGATCACCGGCAAGTCATTCGCCTTCGGCCCGATCAAGGACGTGCTGCTGGCGATGACCTACGAGCGCGGCGAGGGCGACAACGAGGCTTACCTGATTGGTCCTGGCTTCGACCTGAACGTTCCCGGCTTCAACTACTTCACCCTGAACGTCTACCTGCGCAACACCGAAGGCAGCCGCCCCGGTGACAACGTCTGGCAGATCACCCCGGCATTCTCCTACACCCTCCCGGCAGGCAAGTCCGATGTCCTCATCGACGGCTACATGGACTGGGTGGTGGACAACGACCAGACCCGCCGTGGCACCTACCACGCCAACCTGCAGTTCAACCCGCAGGTCAAGTACGACCTGGGCAAGGCCCTGAACCTGGGGGCCAAGCAACTGTACGTGGGCTTCGAGTACAGCTACTGGAAAGACAAGTACGGCATCGACAGCCGAGGCAACGTGCAGAGCAACCAGAACGTGTTCAGCGCCCTGGTGAAAGTGCACTTCTGAAAACCTGACCGAACGACCAATTTTGCAGCACGGTGCTCCAGGACGGAGCACTTGAGGACCGGCGCGCAAGTGAGTAATCTGCGCGCCCCCTCGATCAGGGCCGGACGGATCCGGCCCGCGTTTACTGACCGCTCAGTCAATGAATACGGGCGGTTGGCCAACGTGTTGGCAGCCTGAAACACCCTTTTCATCCGTTCAGAAAGACGTCGAGCAGGATGGTTGTGACCAACCCGGAAAAGTTGGCGCAGCTCTTGCCAAACAGCTGTGGCCAATCGAAAAAAGCTGACTTTAAAGACAACAAAAGCGCCACCACGAGCGCTGACGACTGATCCAATCAAAGGGAGCGACTTGAGCAATGCGTACCATCAACAGCCTGATCCTCGCCGGCGGCCTGCTGGCCTGCGGCACCACCTTCGCCGGCGACCTGCTGCAATGGCAGAACAACAGCCTGACCTACCTGTGGGGCAAGAACTTCAAGGTCAACCCCGAGATCCAGCAAACCGTGACCTTCGAGCACGCCGATGCGTGGAAGTACGGCGACAACTTCATCTTCGTCGACAAGATCTTCTACCAGGGCAAGAAGGACGCCAACAACGGTCCGAACACCTACTACGGCGAAATCAGCCCGCGCCTGTCGTTCGGCAAGATCTTCGACCAGAAACTGGCCTTCGGCCCGGTCAAGGACGTGCTGCTGGCGATGACCTACGAGTTCGGCGAGGGGGATACCGAGTCATACCTGATCGGCCCAGGCTTCGACCTGGACATCCCTGGCTTCGACTACTTCCAGTTGAACTTCTACCAGCGCACCACCGACGGCAGCCGCCCAGGTGACAATGTCTGGCAGATCACCCCGGTGTGGTCGTACACCATCCCGGTGGGTTCGTCCGACATCCTGATCGATGGGTTCATGGACTGGGTGGTGGACAACGACGAGAACCGTCGCGGCACCTACCAGGCCAACCTGCACTTCAACCCACAGGTCAAGTACGACCTGGGCAAGGCGTTGCACCTGGGTGAGAAGCAGTTGTACGTGGGCTTCGAGTACGACTACTGGAAGAACAAGTACGGCATCAAGGACAGCGATGCGTTCACCACCGACCAGAACACCGCAAGCCTCCTGGTCAAGGTGCATTTCTGAGTTGAGGCGGGGGCTGCTGTGCAGCCCAATCGCGGGACAGGCCCGCTCCTACAGGTTCAGCGCAATACCTGTAGGCGCGGGCTTGCCCCGCGATCCGGGGTTCTGCCCCGGCCCCCCCCCAGCGATCAAGCCGCCGGCCGCAACACCCGCCACACCTTCCCGGCCAGGCCCACCACCGCCAGCACCACCGCCCCGGCCACCACACCCGCCAGGCCATTGAGCAGCGCCCCGGTCAGCGCACCGCCGCGCCCGGCACTGAACGCTTCGATCGCGTGATGCAACGGTTCGATGCCATGCACCAGGATCCCGCCGCCGACCAGGAACATCGCCGCGGTGCCGATCACCGACAGGCTCTTCATCATGTACGGCGCCGCCCGCAGGATGCCGTTGCCGATCCCCCGCGCCAGCCCCGAGCCCTTCTTCGTCAACCACAAGCCCAGGTCATCGAGCTTGACGATGCCCCCCACCAGCCCATACACGCCGATGGTCATGACGATGGCGATGCCCGACAGCACGATGATCTGCTGGGTCAGTGGCGCATCGGCCACGGTGCCGAGGGTGATGGCGATGATTTCCGCCGACAGGATGAAGTCGGTGCGCACCGCGCCCTTGATCTTGGTCTTCTCATAAGCCACCAGGTCGACGGCCGGGTCGGCCACCGCCTCGGCCCGCGCGCTGTGTTCGGCGGCGTCCTCTTCCTGGCTGTGCAGGAACTTGTGCGCCAGCTTCTCGAAGCCCTCGAAGCACAGGTAGGCGCCGCCCAGCATCAGCAGCGGTACCACCGCCCAGGGTATGAACGCGCTGATCAACAGTGCCGCCGGCACCAGGATCAGTTTGTTGACGAACGAGCCCTTGGCCACCGCCCACACCACCGGGATCTCCCGCTCGGCGCGCACGCCGGTGACCTGCTGGGCGTTCAGCGCCAGGTCATCGCCCAGCACCCCTGCGGTCTTCTTCGCCGCGACCTTGGTCATCACCGAGACATCGTCCAGCACCGTGGCGATATCGTCGATCAGCACCAGTAGACTGCTTCCTGCCATGTTTGCCTGTTTCCCGTGGGTTGGAGGGTCGAATTCTAGCGCAAAGTCGCCGCCTTGAGCCGCCGTCCGGGCCGGTGCTACCATGCCCGATCGCTCCACAAGCGACCAGACACGAGGAAGATCCGCAGACCATGAGCACGATTCGCGAGCGCAACAAGGAGCTGATCCTGCGCGCGGCCAGCGAGGAATTCGCCGACAAGGGCTTCGCCGCCACCAAGACCAGCGACATCGCCGCCAAGGCTGGCCTGCCCAAGCCCAACGTCTACTACTACTTCAAGTCGAAGGAAAACCTCTACCGCGAAGTGCTGGAAAGCATCATCGCGCCGATCATGCAGGCCTCCACGCCGTTCAATGCCGAGGGCGACCCCAAGGACGTGCTCAGCGGCTACATCCGCTCGAAGATCCGCATTTCCCGCGACCTGCCGCATGCCTCCAAGGTGTTCGCCAGCGAGATCATGCACGGCGCCCCGCACCTCTCGTCCAACCAGGTGCAGCAGTTGAACGAGCAGGCGCGGCACAACATCGAGTGCATCCAGCGCTGGATCGACCGCGGGCTGATCGCCCCGGTCGACCCGCACCACCTGATGTTCAGCATCTGGGCGGCGACCCAGACCTACGCCGATTTCGACTGGCAGATCGCGGTGGTCACCGGCAAGGCCAAGCTGGCCGAAAGTGACTATGACGCGGCGGCCGAGACCATCATCCGCCTGGTGCTCAAGGGGTGTGAGCCGGAAGTGGCCTGAGTTTGGGCGGGCCTCATCGCGGGGCAAGCCCGCGACGAGGCCGGTATTGAAACCCCTCGTCAGGCAGCCACCCCAGCATCCGCCATCAACCCAAGCGCCTCGATGGCGCTGATTGCGCACTGCTCGTCGATATCCGACGTATCCCCGCTGATCCCCACCGCACCCAGCACCTTGCCATCCTGATCGCGCACCAGCACCCCACCCGGCGCCGGCACCACCGGCCGCTCGCCCAACCCGTTCAACGCCGCGAAGAACGCCGGCCGCTGCTGCGCATCCAGCGCCAGCAGGCGCGAGCCCTTGCCCAGGGCGATAGCCCCCCAGGCCTTGCCCGTGGCCACCTGCGGCCGCAGCAGGCTGGCGCCATCCTCACGCTGCAAGGCCAACAGGTGCCCGCCGGCATCGAGCACCGCCACGGTCAAGGGCGCGGCGTCGATCTTGCGCCCCGCCGCCAGCGCCGCGTTCACCAGGCTGACAGCGACTTTCAAGGTCAATGCGTTCATGGAAAAGGTCCTCTTCTTGTTGTGAGAAGCCCTGAGGGCAGGTTGAAAACGACAGAACAATAGAACACAACGTAGTTATTTTTTGTATACAACATTTTTGTTCAGTTACGCACCACCCGACAGACTGCCCTTTTCTAGGGGCTCACAGCGAAAGCCATCTCCTCCGATGAAATGCATTGACCTGAGCCGCAGAGCGTGAATACACTCTGGCGAAAATCAAGTTGTATACAATTACAAAATCGATGAGGCACAAATCATGAGCAAAATGAGAGCAATCGATGCAGCCGTTCTGGTCATGCGCCGTGAAGGTGTAGAGACTGCATTCGGCATTCCCGGGGCCGCCATCAACCCGCTGTACTCGGCCCTGAAGAAAGTCGGTGGCATCGATCATGTCCTCGCTCGTCACGTCGAAGGCGCCTCGCACATGGCCGAGGGCTATACCCGCGCCAACCCGGGCAACATCGGCGTGTGCATCGGCACCTCGGGCCCGGCCGGCACCGACATGGTCACCGGCCTGTACAGCGCCTCTGCCGACTCCATCCCGATCCTCTGCATCACCGGCCAAGCGCCGCGCGCCCGCCTGCACAAGGAAGACTTCCAGGCTGTCGACATCACCAGCATCGTCAAGCCAGTGACCAAGTGGGCCACCACCGTGCTGGAGCCGGGCCAGGTGCCCTACGCCTTCCAGAAGGCCTTCTTTGAAATGCGCAGCGGCCGCCCGGGCCCGGTGCTGATCGACCTGCCATTCGACGTGCAGATGGCCGAGATCGAGTTCGACATCGACGCCTACGCGCCGCTGCCGGTGCACAAGCCCCAGGCCAGCCGCGTGCAGGCCGAAAAAGCCCTGGCCCTGCTCAACGCCGCCGAGCGCCCGCTGCTGGTGGCCGGTGGCGGCATCATCAACGCCGACGCCAGCGACAAGCTGGTCGAATTCGCCGAACTGACCGGCGTGCCGGTGATCCCGACCCTGATGGGCTGGGGCACCCTCCCCGACGACCATCCGCAAATGGTCGGCATGGTCGGCCTGCAAACCTCGCATCGCTATGGCAACGCCACCCTGCTCAAGTCCGACCTGGTGTTCGGCATCGGCAACCGCTGGGCCAACCGCCACACTGGCTCCGTCGAGGTCTACACCGAAGGCCGCAAGTTCGTGCACGTGGACATCGAACCGACCCAGATCGGCCGTGTGTTCACCCCGGACCTGGGCATCGTCTCCGACGCCGGCGCCGCCCTGGAGGTGTTCCTGGAAGTCGCCCGCGAGTGGCAGGCCGCCGGCAAGCTCAAGTGCCGCAAGGCCTGGCTGGAAGACTGCCAGCAGCGCAAGGCGAGCCTGCAGCGCAAGACCCATTTCGACAACGTGCCGGTCAAGCCGCAGCGCGTGTACGAAGAGATGAACCAGGTGTTCGGCAAGGACACCTGCTACGTCAGCACCATCGGCCTGTCGCAGATCGCCGGTGCGCAGTTCCTGCACGTGTACAAGCCACGCCACTGGATCAACTGCGGCCAGGCCGGCCCGCTGGGCTGGACCATCCCGGCAGCGCTGGGCGTGGTCAAGGCCGACCCGAAACGCAAAGTCGTCGCGCTGTCCGGTGACTACGACTTCCAGTTCATGATCGAAGAGCTGGCGGTGGGCGCGCAGTTCAACCTGCCCTACGTCCATGTGCTGGTGAACAACGCCTACCTGGGCCTGATCCGCCAGGCGCAGCGTGGCTTCGACATGGATTACTGTGTACAACTGGCGTTCGAGAACATCAACGCCACCGAAGCCGGCAACTACGGCGTCGACCACGTCGCCGTGGTCGAGGGCCTGGGTTGCAAGGCGCTGCGGGTGTTCGAGCCCGGCGACATCGCCCCTGCCCTGCTCAAGGCGCAGCAGATGGCCGAGGCGTTCCGCGTACCGGTGGTGGTCGAGGTCATTCTCGAGCGTGTCACCAACATTTCCATGGGCACCGAGATCAACGCGGTCAACGAATTCGAAGACCTGGCGTTGGTCGGCAACGACGCGCCGACTGCCATCTCGCTGCTGGACTGATCGCCTGACGCCCCCGCGTGCGTGGGGGCATTCAATGCAAGGAGACTCCCATGCCTCGCTTCGCCGCCAACCTGTCCATGCTGTTCACCGAGCAGGACTTCCTCGCTCGCTTCAAGGCCGCCGCCGACGCCGGTTTCAGCGGTGTCGAATACCTCTTCCCGTACGACTACAGCGCTGCCCAGATCAAGCAGCAGCTCGACGCCCACGGCCTGACCCAGGTGCTGTTCAACCTGCCCGCTGGCGACTGGGCCAAGGGTGAGCGCGGCATCACCTGCCACCCCGACCGCGTCGAGGAATTCCGCGCCGGTGTCGACAAGGCCATCGAATACGCCAAGGTGCTGGGCAACACCCAGGTCAACGCCCTCGCCGGCATCCGCCCGCAGGGCCCGGATTGCGCCACCGTGCGCAAGACCTTCGTCGACAACCTGCGCTACGCCGCAGAGAAGCTAAAGGGCGCGGGCATCCGCCTGGTCATGGAAATGATCAATACCCGCGACATCCCAGGCTTCTACCTGAACACCACGAAACAGGCGCTGGAGATCCAGGCCGAGGTGGGCAGCGACAACCTGTTCCTGCAGTACGACATCTACCACATGCAAATCATGGAAGGTGACCTGGCGCGGACCCTGGAAGCCAACCTCGAGCGGATCAACCACATCCAGCTGGCCGACAACCCCGGCCGCCACGAGCCGGGCACGGGCGAGATCAACTACCGCTTCCTGTTCGAGCACCTGGACCGCATCGGCTACCAGGGCTGGGTGGGCGCGGAGTACAAGCCCAAGACCACCACCGAGGCGGGCCTCGGCTGGCTGAAGACCCATAACGCAATTTAACGAACACCGCGGCCCCTGTAGGAGCGGCGGTGCGGCGCTCCCACAGGGTCCGCGCACCCTATAAGAAGAGAGGCACATTCTCATGGCTAAAATCGGTTTCATCGGCACCGGCATCATGGGCAAGCCCATGGCCCAGAACCTGCAAAAGGCAGGTCACAGCATCTTCGTTTCCACCCACCACGACGCCGCCCCGGCGGACTTGATCGCCGCCGGCGCAGTGGCCCTGGCCACCCCTAAAGAGGTTGCCCAGGAGGCCGAGTTCATCATCGTCATGGTCCCCGACACCCCGCAGGTCGAAGCCGTCCTGTTCGATGCCAACGGCGTCGCCGAAGGCGTGGGCCCGAACAAGGTGGTGATCGACATGAGCTCGATCTCCCCCACCGCCACCAAGGCCTTTGCCGAGAAGATCAAGGCCACCGGCGCCACCTACCTCGACGCCCCGGTCTCCGGCGGCGAAGTCGGCGCCAAGGCCGCGACCCTGAGCATCATGGTCGGCGGCTGCCCGAACGCCTTCGAGCGCGCCCTGCCGCTGTTCCAGTCCATGGGCAAGAACATCACCCGCGTCGGCGGCAACGGCGACGGCCAGACCGCCAAGGTGGCCAACCAGATCATCGTCGCCCTGAACATCCAGGCCGTTGGCGAAGCGCTGCTGTTCGCCGCCAAGAACGGCGCCGACCCGGCCAAGGTGCGCGAGGCGCTGATGGGCGGCTTCGCCTCGTCGAAGATCCTCGAAGTGCATGCCGAGCGCATGATCAAGGGCACCTTCGACCCGGGCTTCCGCATCAACCTGCACCAGAAGGATTTGAACCTGGCGCTGCAAGGGGCCAAGGAACTGGGCATCAACCTGCCGAACACCTCCAACGCCCAGCAGGTGTTCAGCACCTGCGTGGCGCTGGGCGGCGGCAACTGGGACCACTCGGCGCTGATCAAGGGCCTGGAGCACATGGCCAACTTCTCGATCCGCGGTGACGACGCCTGATTCGCC
>NZ_JARGCS010000007.1 GCF_029193575.1 Pseudomonas entomophila
CGCATGCGCCATGCACGCCAATCGTTCGACACCCGGCTGTAACGCCAAGGCGTTATAGCCGGCGTAATCGTCCGTCATCACATAGCCGCGATAATTTTCCAACAAGCGCAGCGGCACTTCCTGCGCACGGCTGGAGGTGTAGTCGAACAGCACGACTTTTCGATCCGGTGGCCCACTGGCTTGCACCCACATCCAGGATTGACTGGTCGGGTCTCGATCCGGTTCTTTAAGGACCTGAACGTGCGTTTCATCGCAATGGATGACCGGGCTTTCCAGCAACCGGTCGCGCATCAGATTCAGCAGCGGTTGCAGGTGCTCGCCGCACTGAATCACCCAACGCGCCAAGGTCTGACGCGGAATCTCGATACCGTGTCGGCTCAGCACTGTTTCGAAACGGTGCAGCGGTAAACCATCGACATACTTGGTCGTCAGCAGCATCGCCAGGACGCTCGGGCTGGCCATGCTCTTTTCGATCAACTGAGCGGGTTTGTCAGCGATGACCGGAGCGGTTTCGCAACCACGGCAGCCGTAAACTTTACGGATGTGTTTGATCACGCGAATCTGCATCGGAACGATATCCAGCTGCTCGCTGGTTTCGTCACCGATCACGTGTTTGCGGCAACCGCAGGCACAGGTCAGCTCGTGTTCGGGCAGTTCGTGGATGACTTCAATGCGCGGCAGGTCAGCGGACAGCGGTTTGCGTTTGCCGCGACGCGGGCTCGGGGCAACCACTTCCTCGTCTTCATCGAGCTGAGGTATCGACACGCTTTCCGCCTCATTGAACAACGCGAGTTGCGGCGTGTTGGGCTCAACGGTCTGCTCGGATTTGCGACTAAACAGGCGGTCGCGCAGTAGCTTGATCTGCTCTTGGAGATCAACTATTTGACCCTTATCGACCGTGCGCTCCATCAACAACTGCGCAAGCATCTGCTTGAGCAGTACCGGGTCATCAGGAAGGTCTTCGGGCATGGAAATCATGCCGCGGATTATACCGAATCAGGCGACGAATCGCGGCGTCAAAACCTGATGCGGGCGATTGCGCCAGAGGTCAAAACCGTCGAGTAACCAGTTCAGTTCCAGGACGGTGAGGACAATCGCTTCGTCGGTCGCGTCAGGTGATGTTTTGAATCGCTCGGATTCCAGGCGTTTGAGCCAAAGGCAAAAGCCGTTGCGCTCCCAGTACAAGATCTTCACGCGGTTGCGCGGCTTGTTGAGAAACACGAAAAGCACCGGGTCGAAAACCGCCACCTTGATGTCCAACTCGACCAACGCCGCCAAGCCATCAATGGATTTTCGGAAGTCGACGGGCTTGGGGTAGAGATACACTTTTTCGACTTTGGCGTCGGGACGCATCATGGCGTGCGGGCTCCTGAAAGAAATCGGGAGCACAGCATCGACAATCAGGTGAGCGCTTTGAATGTGGGGTTTATGGAGCGCTTACAGAGAAAGCATGTCGCGTGGTTTCTCGATCATCGTATGAGCCAGCGCAGTGAAGCGACGCGGTATTACTACGTGCTGACGGTCCGGCTGCTCGCTCGACGCCTTGAAAAATCATGGGTCTTTAATCTCTGATTCGGACCTAATGCTGGTGGTAACGAACGGCACCAATCGGCTGTCACAGGCCGCTCATACAGAGCTAGAGATATCACTGCTTACTTATGTAAATATTGCGCGCTTTGTGGCTTTATGTGACGCTTAGACTTTGACTAATGCCCAAAAGCCCGCAGCAGCGGGCTTTTTAATAACTCACATGCTTCGCGATTAAGCCTGCTCGTACTCATGGACAGTCTTGTTTACGATGTACTTTATTGGGGCCGCTGGAGTTAATGAGTCTCCATCAAAGAATACATAGTTCTTGCCTTGGCCGAACGAGCTGTTAAAGACAATGCCATCAAATTTCGCTTCGCTTTTGATGAACTCGCATAAAAATTGAGTGGGGATATAGTCTAGATTGCTGTTTTCAGGTCTGATAGGCTTAGAAAGTTCGTCGGAGAACAGCTCAAGTAGCCCAAGAAATCCTAATACAGCTGATAGTTGTTCCTCCCCGAAAGCTGAGGCAGAGCAGTGTTTTCTTGGCGATGTTAAGTCAAGGACTGAGAGCTCGCGCACAGGAGTCATCTGCGCAACATATACACCGCTTGAATTGCTTGGGCGGACCTCGCTTATGCAAGTAATCAAACTGTCCGCCACATATAAATATGGGATCCCCAACGGATTTGCCCGTCCTCCGGTAACTATCTCGCATGGCGGGCAGCCCATCTGGTTGGCATCCAAGGGTTTTTCTGATATTCGAGCTCGGAAGAAGCTTTCCCTTACATCAACTGGGATTTTAAGTTGCTCTAATAGTTGAAATAACACACCTTCATTACTATCGGGTGTTAATCTGCTAAATAAGGACGAGTGTATAGTGGCCTTTGGGAAAAACCGATTCTTGTGCTTCAGCTCGATCTTGAAATCGTCCCACTGATCGGTATAGCTAGCGACGTCAAAATCAAACGAAAATCGCTTTTCTGCTGTGTTCTTCCCAAAAATATCATTAACGAGCACCTCTGTCTGCCGAATCCCGTTACTCAAAACGCCATAGGATTTTAAGACTTCAGAGAAAGGAATCCCATTTTCATCCTCGCGCAAACCGTAGGTGAAAAGTTCCAACTTGTCAGCTAGGCCAGCGGGATCGATGCATGAAACCTGACTCGTACCGCAGTAACTGCATCGGCTTATCTCGCCCTCTGCGTTTATTTTGGCAACTATCACAGAATCATGAAAACACTGAACGCAGCATCTAGGCATCATTCACCTCTGACGAAATCGCAAGTGGTTTCAATATGATGCTTTATTGAGTACTTCTTCACTTGGCCTAGTCCAGGAAACGGACTGCCTCTTAATGAAACAAGTTCTTGAAAACCTTGAGTTTTATTGAATATGCCAGGGTTTGCGTCGGAGAATTCCCAGAGTTTTTCGAGCGCCGACTTAAACTTGCCGCCAGGGTTGGCGGGTGAGTCATCGTTGAAGGAAGAAAAATGACGAACGTACATAGCGTCAAATTCGATTCGATTAATATAGCTCAGGTGGATAGTTACCACATATGCAGGGCCGCCGGCCTCACTATATTCCTCGCTTAATATTGTGTAATCACCAAAGCCAATGGCATTTGAGTAGGATTTCCATTCGGTATGCAATGATGAGTAGAAGGACTTTTCCTCATAGTCGGCATTTCGAACTTTCTTATCAAAAAAATCGCCAAATAGAACAACATTTTTCAACAGAGATAGCGCACCAGGATGGATTCTCTCTTTGTTAACGAGAACGCAAGACGCGGCACTAAGTTTCTCGACAAACTCTTTATCGATACCCCCGTCTATCAAAATCGCGCTATCAGATAGGGAGAAGCCAAGATCTGGTAAGAGAGAGAGGTCTGCTATACTTTTTGCTTTGATGCAGGGAACATAGGAGTCTCGATCGCCTGCGATTTTAAGCAAGATCTTTTCGCTTTTAGAGAAGTCCCCGATGCTAGGATTGATAATTACAAGTGGTTTGATACCTGAATTGCGTAATACCTCAATTGTTTTATGTAGGGGAGCCAGATTCCCCCGTACGGGCTCAATAACAGGACGAATGAGGTCAGGAGAGATTGTTTCTGCTAGTTCTCTCAGAGCTATCAGTTCGAACTGCTTGCCTCGTAATATTGGGTAGTACATGCAGTGTCCTTACTAAAAGTTTTGTTTAAGTTTTCTGCCAGGCTTCGTCTGTGGCCAGCTCGTAGTTTAAATCCAATCCCCGCCATCAATAAAGAGCGCGGAAGGGAAAGGATAAAATCTTTTTCGATTTTTCTGCTTTTTTTTAGAATTGTACAAAATGCTTTCCGAACATCTGCAGAGGGTAATTCTTGTAAAATGCTTTCGCATGCAGAAAAAATTTCTGTGTTTGGGTAGTCTACATTTTGATCTGAAAGTGCCATTACAATATCTCGATATTCGTGTACGCGAAGAGAGCGCATTAGAATTGAGATATCAACAGGCTCTGTTGATATCACTGCTTCTCGGATTGTCCGGAGATTTTTCCTGGGGGTTAACTCCAGAATCCCTACGTCATTATCGCAAGAGTTCAAAACTTTCGATAAGTGTGACTTACCTACAACAACATAAACTTTATCAAATAACTTCTTGTAGGAAGCTAGTTGCTCGGGAAGACGATCCAGATTGTCAAAGTCTGATTTTATTTCGTAGCATGTAGAAGTGCCGTTTAAAATAACGCAATCGGCCTTGTTTCGGCCAACTCTGAATTCAGGCAATACGGTTGCTGTATTAAGGGAATGTCTCCCTAAAAGCAATCTCTCGGCGACAATGTTTTTAAAAAAATACTCAGCCCTATATTCTTTTGAAAGAGCTGAATATGAGTGTTCAAATACTTCTGCGGCGGTAAATTCTTCTCTGAGGCCACCTCTGAAATGGGTTGCCACCTTCAAGAGAAAGTCGAAATTTCCGGATGCTACTTCCGTGAGCCGCTTGCTGGAGAACAGTCTCGCTGCATCTCTTGTAGTGAACACTTTTAGACCTCTTACACTACGTCAGCGATCGTCAGACCCTTGCTTGGCATCTTTCCGACAGACGGTGCTATTTTCATTTCTACGCTAGCCAAAATACGCTGGGTGCAGCACCCGCGAGCAGCATACAGGGTGTTTCTACCAGTGCAAGATGGCCAGCACGTACCTAAGGCTAAGGATACGCCAACATGAAAGGCTGCGCATAAACTAATGCTTGCTCGGCGCTAGGATGAGCAGCCTAACCAGTCGCGTTCCATTTCTCGCCTGGAGGAGAGCAATGCTACGGAAGCCCCAAGCGCCTTACCCTTACGACTCACGAGCGTCGGACTGCTCTTGCTATGTTGGGGTTAACTGGGCATTGGGGTGGGTAGTCTTTTCGTCGATACTCTGTACTCATTCATCTTTACGTGGCTGCCCAACCTTCACGCTTCGCAAGCCAAGCCGTCACGCTCACTGGAAACAGTACGTCGATACCATGTTAAGGTGAGGAATGCTGACATGGTATCGGGATACTCAGTCAAGAAAATTATTGAACTATTATAGGCTCCTCACTAATATAGCGAATGGCTATATTAGTCAGACTGTTTGACTCTCCGACTTCGGGATAAACTTTCCGATGTATACATAGGGTTCTAGATCAAACGCTTGCTTCAGCCCGAGAGCATCGTATTCAGTTATGCTAGGAGTTTCGGACAGGGCAGAAGTAACCATAGCAAGACGCCATGCTGGGTTGGCTAATACACCCTTTCCATACTCATTCCGAGTAATAAAGAATTGAGGAGTGGGACTTGATGTACCTTTGACCTCGACGTGCAGCACTGATTTACCTTTGGTAAAAGCAAAGTCATACCCACAGGGTAGATGCGTAACGCGTTCGCAGGCATATCCTTTTGCTTTGTAGTACTCAATAACGGCGCACTCTGCTGCCAGTTCCACCTTTTTTCGATGCTCTGGTGTACCGAATCCTTTTAGAGGATCGGCTGCGTCGAGTTCGGGATCGGGTAACGATCCTTCGTTAGGGTTCTGGATAGCGAATCGGGTCATCGCTTTCAGACGACTGTTGAGAAGTTTCAGTACGCGCGTTTTGTTCTTATTAATGTCTATGCCTGGTCCTTCTAGGAAGGAATATTTGCCCTGCCTCACGGACGGATCCGAAAAGGGCATAGTTCGATACTCAGGCGGAACGAAGTATGCGGTATTGCTAGAGATGCAGTACGACCAGTCATAGGCCGGGTGCACAGCATCACCTCGCTTTTTGACCAGACTCTCTGGAGGTTCAAGCCATTCACCATGAAGGGTGGCATTTTCGTACCAACCGACAATATGGACGCCAGTGTGCTTTGGATTTTTCGCGAGGCAAATCACTGTCCAACCATTTGGATCATCGTTTGACGGTGCATACTCGCTTGCTTGGGGCGGAACATAACAATAATAGGTTCCATCAGGCCCAGGGTTAAAGTTAAAAGCCTCGTGCCCCCGTCCTTCGTTTTTTTTGCCCTTGTTTTCGTTGATCCACCCAAAATTACCGTCGACCGGGCCGCCGCGATAATATTCCGACCAGCCGAACTTCACCCATAGAATTTTTTTCACAGACCTTGCCCTGCCCTGGTTGATTTCGTATGTCGGGTTAGATCATACAAACTGAGAATGCCACGCGCATATTATTTCGTGCGTGGCACTACGCTGAGCACATCAGCTGAAAATCTCAACTATGAGACGTTAACGGTGATTACGCGAACCGAAATTCGTTTATCAGGAAATCCCGGTTTCGCGGCTAGGTAATCGGTATTAACAACTTCGGACGACACCAGCTTCAAATTGGCACCTTCGGCGAACAGAACCTCATTTTCATGGCCCAAGTTTGTACCATTGCGCTTATAAGCAAAGACATTCGTTTTTGGGCTAGTTACTTTTAGCACGAACAAATCAATGCGGCCTGCGTCGTATGCTTTGCTTCGGTGGTCTGCATTTCGCAGGGCTACCTGGGGACAAAATGATGTAGATAAAGGACGATCCGTGACTAACGTGGCACAGTCAGGCCACAGCCCTGCATGAAAAAGGCACTGGCCCTCACTCAGCACCTTTGCGATTTCATTTATCTCTGCCGATACCTTGGCAAAGTCACAATTCGGATATGACTTCTGATACCGCGCCAGCGCATCAGGAGTTTTGGATGGCATAGCTTGTCGCCACTGCTTGTGGGCGGAACTGTCATCCAGCGCTGCGTTGATGAAGTTTCCGAGGCCGTTGTCGGCTCCGACGCGGCCCATATAGACAGCTGCGTCGTAAGCGTTCGCAACTGTTGCCTCTAGTCTGACCTTTACGCGCATATGGAAATTGCTGGCCGCCAGCATCTCCTCAACGGTGGGATACCTTGTTTCCCATTTTTCGTAGGGGGGCGAAAAAGTGTTTACAAGAGGAAGGCTCATTCACAAAATCCTTTTTTCAGTGGTCATTCTGCTGCAACTCCATCCAGGTCCCCATAGTAAATGTCGGGGTGGCGCTAAGGAGATGTACAGAATGCCATCATTCGTCCTCGGTATCACCTACGAAAACACGACGCACGCTTGGTGTGTAATTTCGGTGCTTTTTCGGAGAGGAGGATCTGAAAGCGTAAGGGATCGTGCGAGCACCAAAGGATATTTTTAGGGATAGCGGCCTATATGAAAAATAATAAATCCATTTAGAATCATACTATTATACGTATTTTCGACTCCTAGGCTCTGTCTGAAAAAAGCCGTCGCATACACCGCATGACACAAGCCAGCGAGACCATCGCGGCATAACTTTTCGCGAGCTTGTCGAAGCGCGTGACGATTCGGCGGTTCTCTTTCAGCCAGCCAAACATGCGTTCGATGATGTTGCGCTGTCGGTATTTGGGCCGGTCGAACAGTCTGGGTAAGCCAGGCTTGGGTTTGCGCTTCATCGAGCGCAGCGGGATGACGGGTTGCATTCGATACTGGTCGCAGTAGCGTCGTAGCGCTTCGGCGTCGTAGCCCTTGTCGGCGAGCAGCCATTTGCAGCGCTTGCGCGGGCGGCCACGCTGACTCGATGGAATGCTGACCTCGTCCAACAGTGGTTGTGCGTAGCTGATGTCACTGGCTTGACCGCCAGAGAGGAGAAAGCGCAGCGGTGTTCCGTTGGCGTCGCAGAGCATGTGGATTTTGGTTGTCAGGCCGCCACGGCTGCGGCCTAGAGCGTGATCGGCAGGCTCGTCAGGCCCCCTTTTTTCCGCGCTCCAGATGAAGCACGGGTTGCTCTCACAGCGGTCGAATCAATCATCCAGGTGTGGGGATCGATCAAGCCTTTGTCATTAAGTCTGAGGTGCAATCGTCTGAGCATCTGATCGAATGTTCCGCGGTTTCGCCAGACTCGGAAGCGGTGATAGACAGTCGCCCAAGATCCGAAACGCTCGGGCATATCTCGCCAGGCTGCTCCTGAGCAGAGCACCCAGAGCACACCATCGAGCATCAAGCGATCACTGCTGCGCGGCCGGCCCCTGACGTGGACTGCCGTAAAGAGATCAGCGACCACTGCCCACGCTTCATCCGAGAGTTCGTACCGCTTTGCCATCACAGAATTCCTTTCCGTAGATGGTCGGCGAATGTACAGAACCCAAGCTGCTCCAGGGCCACATTTGAGTTTCTTGGGATTTCAGACAGAGCCTAGTGCCGCACCTACCTCAGCTGCATACCAACGAATAATTTCAAGGCCACTACGACCGCCCTACGGCGGGTTGTCGGTTATGACGTTGTACCTACCACTCGCTCTGCCGCCTTGCGATAAGCCTGTTCTCGCTCGCGCTTATCCACAGCCACCACAAAAACAACAACCTCCTGATCGATCACCTGGTAGACCAATCGGTAGCCGCTACTGCGCAGCTTGATCTTGTAGCAGTCTGGCAAGCTGTGCAGCCGGTTCGCCTCGACCCTCGGATTCAGCAAAACCGAGACGAGTTTTTTCTTGAGTTGCTGCCGGACCGTATCCCCCAGCTTTTGCCATTCCTTTAGCGCTCGCGCATCGAACTCAAGGCTATAGGTCATCCAGCGAAACCTTCACTCGCTGAGGATCAGCAAGGCGCTCGCGAACGGTCGCTAGCAGCGCCTCATCCTCATCGGTCATGAGCACAGGTTTGAAAGGCAACTGCCCGCGCTCGGCGACGTACTGCAATGCTTGGCGCATGAACTCGGAGGGCGTAACACCCAACCGCTCAAGCTCACGATAGGCTCGGATTTTGAGATCGTCGTCGATACGAACATTGATGGATGCCATGATGAATTGCCCACTGTAATGACGTTTGTCTTTACAGTGATGTAATTCCGGGCACCAGACAAGTGGCTTAGGGGCACTCGCCGACGAAGGACAAAGCCAGTGGACGCCGATTCGATTCCATAAATAGCCAAATTCCAGCGCCGCGAACTCCCTGCCATTGCAGCAAGAAACCGTACGCCTGGCGCCGAAAAAATGGCCCCGCAAACGCGTGGCCCTTTTCGTTACTCGCCTCTCCAAACCACCTGCCAGCACCCAACGATGGGGTTGCAATGCGGCGTCTGCCCTCTCTAGAACGCCGTACTCACCGTCACCGCCAAATTCCGCGGGTCCCCATAAATCGCCCCCGCATAGAACCCATACCGCGTGTAGTAATGCTTGTCGAACAGGTTATTGGCATTGAGGCTCACCGTCGTATCCTCGGTCAGCTGATACTTCGCCATGGCGTTCCAAATCGCATACCCCGACCAGTTCACATCACTGGCGCGGCGGCTCACGCCATTGCTCGGCTGCCCCGCCGGGGTGGAAACGGCGCGGATGTTGCTCTGCGCGGTCACGCCGGCACCAATCGTCAGGCGCTCCAGCGGGCCAGACAACCGATAGGTTGTCGATGCCTTGAACAGGTGCGACGGGTCGCTGCGCCCGTCGCTGTCGATACGGCGGAAGTGCAGGTAGGTATAGCCGCCGTAGACGTTCCAGCTCTCGCTCAACGCACCGGCCAACTCCAGGTCGATGCCGTCGGTTGCCTGCCCGGACCCGGCCTTGTAGGCGGTGGCGCCGGTCGGGGTCAGCAGGTCGCCGTCGGTGACCGCCTTGTTCTCTTGCTTGGTGCGGAAATACGCCGCCGAGGCGTTCAGCCGGCCATCGAACCACGCCCCCTTGATCCCCGTTTCATAGCTCTGCCCACGAATCGGCTCGACCTTGCCGCCAGTGCGGGTTTCCTCGGACTGGGGGGTGAAGATGTCGGTGTAGCTGGCATACAGCGAGTAGGTGTCGTTCAGGTCGTAGACCGCGCCCAGGTACGGGGTGACCACGCCGTTCTCGGCCTGGCTGGAACGGCTGCCGTCGGTGCCGCGGGTGATCGCCGAGTAGTCGCTGCTGCGCACGCCGAGGATCAGCGACAGCGGGTCGGTGATGCTCAGGCGGGTGGCGGCGTACAGGCCTTGCAGGCGGGTGGTGGTCTTGCTGTGCAGGCCGGTCTTCGAGGCCAGCATGTCGTAGTCGTCGTCCACGCCGTCGAGCCAGTTGCTCAACGGCAGGCCGTTGTTGGCGCGGAACTGGCAACCCAGCGACGGCGTGCTGACGCGGCCGCCGCCAACCATGGTGCAGGTGTACTGCGGCGACCAGGCCACCGTGCGGCTGTCGCTGTAGCCGAACATCGCCTGGTGGCTGCGGCCGAGCAGTTGGAACGGGCCGGAGAGGTCGAACTGCGCCGACTGCTGGGTGGTGTCGGTGGAGCTGTGCAGGCCGTTGAGCACCGCACCGCTGCCGTCCTGGTTCCAGTAGCCGCCGTAGACGTTGCGCCCCGACGAGTTGACCTTGGCCAGGCCGCGGTGGTTGAGGGCTTCGCCGGTGCTCTGGGCGGCCTTGAGGTCGAGGGTCCAGTCGTTGTCGAAACGGTGCTCCAGGGAACCGAAGGCGGTGCGGGTGAGGTATTCGCCGAAACTCCAGCTCGGCGCCAGGTTGGTGCTGCGCGGCAAGTCGGTCTTGCTGCCGTCGCCATACCAGATCGGGATGTTGGCGCCCCACCCGGCGCCGACCGCCTTGTCGTACTCGTACTGGTAGCCGGCGCCAATGGTGGTGGCGTCGTCCAGGTCGAAGGCGAAGTTGGCCAGGGCGGCGCGCGAGCGTTCGGACTGGTTGTCGCGGAACGAGCCAGCGTCCTGCTGGGTGACCACGAAGCGCGAGCGCAGGCGGCCGTCTTCGGACAGCGGCAGGTTGAGGTCGGCGCCCAGGCGGCGTTTGTCCCAGCTGCCGTAGGTGGCGTAGGCGCTGCCGCCGAAGGTGCGGGTCGGGGCCTTGCGCACCAGGTTGACGGTGGCCGACGGGTCGCCGGTGCCGCCAAGCAGGCCGTTGGCGCCGCGAACGATGTCGATGCGTTCGTACAGGTCGAGGTTCAGCGCGTTGCCGCCGCCGCTGAAGTCCGAGGCGCCGGGGAACTGCAAGCCGTCGATCTTCCAATTGGTGATCGAGTAGCCCCGGGCGCGGAAATCGGTGCGCCCGCCGACCTCCATCTTGCTCATGCTCACACCGGGGGTGGTGTCCAGCGCCTGCTCGATGCTGTGGATGTCGCGGTCGTCCATCTGCTGGCGGGTGATAGTGGTGACCGACTGCGGGGTCTGCCGGGGGGTGAGCTCGAGGCCCGTGGCGCTGCGCGTGCTTTCGACGGTGTAGCCGAGCTGGCCGGTGTCGTCGGCGCTGGGCAGGGCGCTGTCCTCGATGGTGGTGGCGCCCAGCTCCAGAGGGTCGGCCAGGGCGAGGCCGGGCGCGGCGAGGGCCAGGCACAGGGCGAGCGGCGAGAGACGCAGGCGTGCGCAGTCGCTGGGTAAAATCTGTCGAGTCATTTGGGAAGGCTTCGTATTCGCAGATGATTTTTTGTTACGATTCTAGGCATCCGCCCCCGGGGCTCCATGGCCGGCTTGTACGGGCATGTAATTGAACGTAACGGCCCGCGCGGGCCCTGCCGAACAGGTGTTTCCCAATGAGCACGACCCTGCTGGTCGTCGACGATGACGACGAGATCCGCGAACTTCTCTGCGACTACTTGAGCGATGCCGGTTACCAGGTGCTGGCTGCCGCCGATGGCGAGGAAATGCGCCAGCAACTGGCGCGGCGCAAGGTCGACCTGGTGGTGCTCGACCTGATGCTGCCCGGCGAGGACGGCCTGAGCCTGTGCCGCCAGTTGCAGGCGCAGCCGGGGTTGGCGGTGATCATGCTGTCGGCCAAGGGCAGCACCCTGGACCGCATCATCGGTCTTGAGGTCGGCGCCGACGACTACCTGGCCAAGCCCTTCGAGCCGCGCGAACTGATCGCCCGCATCAAGGCCGTGCTGCGCCGCCCCCAGCGCCTGGACACGCCAGCAGACGAACCCACCCTCGAACCGCAGCTGTTCGCTGGCTTCCACCTGGACCACGTCAAACGCCTGCTCACCCACCCCGACGGCCAGGTGCTGACCCTGCCGCGCTCGGACTACCGGGTCCTGCGCGAGTTGCTCGACGCCAACAACCGCGTGGTCTCGCGCGACCACCTGACGCGCAGCGCGTTTGGCCGCGACCACTTGCCCGACGACCGCTCGGTGGACATGTGCATCAGCCGCCTGCGCCAGCAACTGCGCAGCGCGCCCGGCGCGGTGCAGATCCTCACCATCCGCAACGAAGGCTACCTGCTGACCCTTACCCGCAGCGGCCCGGGCGCCTGAGGTGCGCCTGCTGCGCCGCTTGTGGCCCCGCACGCTGTTCGGCCAGTTGCTGCTGATCATGGTCAGCGGCACGCTGCTGATCCAGCTGATGTCCAGCAGCATCTGGTTCGACGTGCGCTTCGCCCAGGTGCTGGAGGCGCCGGTGCGGCTGATCGCCGCCCGCAGCGCCCCGCTGCTCGCCCAGGCCGATTGCCATGCTGGCAGCGTGCCGGTGCCGGCGCATTACCAGGCGCGCTGCGTCGAGACCCTGCCCAAGGCCCAGCAGGATGACCGTCGTGGGCGCCACCGGGTCGAGTTGCTGTTGCACCAGGCCCTGGCCTACGAGCTGGGCGAGCCCTCGCAGGCGCGCCTGCTCAAGGTGCAACTGAGCGACGAGCTGGGCCAGCCGATCGTCTGGCGCAGCCTGTTCGGCCTGCGCACCGCGCAGGCGCATATCCAGTTCGCCGTGCCCCGCGCCGACGGCCATTGGCTGCTGGTCGACGGCCAGGAACTGCAAGGCTGGAGCGGCGAGTCGGCCTGGGTGCTGATCAGCGACTACCTGCTGCGCGTCTATGCCCTGCGCATCGTCGCGGTGCTGTTGGTGTGCCTGCTGGCCGTGCGCCTGTGCCTGCGCCCGCTGCGCCGCCTGGCCGACGCCGCGCGCGGCCTGGGCCGCAACCTGGAGCAGCCGGCGCTGCCGCTGGAAGGCCCCGAGGAGGTGCGCCAGGCGGCGCAGGCGTTCAACGCCATGCAGCAGCGGTTGATTGCCATGGTCAACGACAAGGCCTACTTCCTCGCCGCCGTCTCCCACGACCTGCGCACCCCGCTGACGCGCATGCGCCTGCGCCTGGAGCGGCTGGAGGACGGCGAACACAAGGAGCGCCTGCGGCACAACATCGCGCAGATGGACGGCATGATCGGCCAGGTGCTGGACTACCTGCGCGCGGGGGAGCAATTGAACCTCGAAGCGGTGGATATCGACCACCTGGTGGCGCGCGCCTGCGCCGACCTGGCCAGCGCCAGCGAGCCGCTGCCGGTGCACGGCCAGGCGGGGCAGGCGCGGGTCGATGCGCTGCTGCTGCAACGCTGCCTGCAGAACCTGCTGGTGAATGCCTTGCGCTATGGGCGGGAGGTGACGGTGGCGCTCACCCGTGATGACGCCGGGGTGCGCATCGCGGTGGAGGACCGTGGGCCGGGCATCGAGCCGGCCCTGCTGGCGACCATCACCGACCCCTTCGTGCGCGGCGAAGGCTCGCGCAACCAGGCCTCGGGCGGCTACGGGCTGGGCCTGAGCATCGTCCAGCGCATCGCCGCCAGCCATGGCGGCGCGCTGCGCTTGGCCAACCGCGACGGCGGCGGCCTGCGCGCCAGCCTGTACCTGCCAAGTGCCTGAGCGATGACCGACGGCAACGTCACCCAGGCAGAAACAGGCAAGAACCGGACATTCATCCGATAACGCCGAGCACAGCGACTCCGTAATCTGGACCCATGCAGCAAGGGCTACCCCACTGCACCGGGTCCAGCAGCGAACCACGATGGCTGCCTCGCCCGACTCACCCCAACTTGATAGGAGTCGCCGCCATGAAATCGATCACTACCCTCATCCTCAGCGCCACCCTGATCGCCACCAGCGCCAGCGCTTTCGCCGTGCCGAGCAAACCCCAGCAACCGGTCGTCGCCGAGGGGGGCTTCGAGCGCACCCCGGCTGGGCAGCGTGTAGCTGAAGGTGGTTTCGAACGCACCCCAGCGGGCCAGCGTGTTGCCGAAGGTGGTTTCGAGCGAACCCCAGCGGGCCAGCGTGTTGCCGAGAACGGTTCCGAACGTACCCCAGGCATGCTGCGCGTCGCCGAAGGCGGTTCGGACCGGTTGCACGATCATCAGCAACGCGGTTGAGCCCATGCCCATCACCGAAGCGTGCGCCAGGCGAGGCGCACGCGGGTTTTTCCCAAGACCAATGGCGTGTTCTAAACGCTCTTTCGTTCTCGACGCAATGCCACCAAGCGCTGGCGCATCTGCCGATGCCGCATACTGTTGAACGCCAGCAATGCCAGCAGCGGCAAAGCCAAGGCGCTCGCTAGCAGCACAGCGTTCACGCCACTGCCAAATACGCTCAATGCCATCAGCAATGTCGCTATGGGTACGGGCAATACGGCCCATATCGCCCAACCCAGGCCCCGGATCATCACGAAGTGGCCGACGCACAGCACCAGCACCAACACCCCGCCCACGGCCATGCTGTACGACAAATAGTCGGGATCGCGGCGCCAGTGGTGGTCGACCCACACCACCACGGCCATCGCGATCGACAGCAAAGACGTGAAGAAACCCAAGGCGAAGATTGGGAAGTAGCGACGCATGAAGGCGATGAATGCTTCGAACTCCATCATGGTTCCCGCCACCTCCGTGCTGTCTGAAAGACGCTCATCGTTTGGCCTTTGCGGCTCTCTCAACGTTTCGCTGCCGCCTGTAGTGCGCCAAGCGTTCGCACATTTCTCGGTAGCGCTGGCTGTTGAGCACCAGCAATGCCAGGAGGGCGGTCAGCAGCACACTTGCGTAAACGAACAGATGCGGCCGATAACCGTAGGTGGGCAGCACCATCAGAACACAACCGATACAGATAAGCGCCACGCCCCATGTTCCCCAACGCCGCCCACGCACTACCGCTGCATGGGCCGTCACGAATGCCAGAACGACCACCGCCAAGCTCAAGGGGTAGGTATTCTCTCTCGCGCACACTCGGCAATAAGTGCTCCAGACCAGGGAAAATGTCCCTGCGGCCGCATAGATGGAAAGAAAGTAAGCCGAAAGAAACACCGTAAAGTAGCGATTGAGGAATTGCTGCAGTTCAGGATGACGGCTCATTCTTCCAACTCCTCGTACAGGCCCACCGCAATGTTCTGCACGGTGCCGCTCCCGGCGAATCCTATCGTTGCCCCCAATGCATCCTTCATCAAGGTCTGGGTGGCATGTTGAATCTGCGTCGGTGAATAGCGCTTCACCATTTCGCCCGCACTTTGCCGGAGTTTGAGTTGCTTCGCCGTCAGGGACGGATGCTTGATCAACAGCAGTTCTTTGGTCAGCGCCTTGCGCTGCTGCCTGCTCAGCGATCGCGTCAGCTCATACCAACTGGAGCCAGTCGCCGCCTTTCGTACCTGAAGCAATCGAAGCGTGCTCAACCCTGATGCGCCAACGCCCAGCAGCGAAACGGCGTCCAGCACGGGTGACGCGGCCTTGTACCAGGCTTCCTGGTCCATCGCGTCGTTAGCTGACGGGTCGTTCGCCTCGTTCATCGTTCTGGCGATGCCAATGAAACACTGGGCGGTGCCCGCCGTTGCCGCGGCATAGCCCGCAACGGTGAGTACGGCACTCGTCCCACCGGAAAACGGCACGGCAACCGTTCCACTGAACATGACGACCCAACCGATGATCGCGCCTGCGCATGAGAGTGTCGTATTGACCGCCTCCTTCACCAATCGCGACTCGCGCGGGTTGGTCTGCACTTGGCTCATGAACTGCTCGGGCGAGGTGTAGCGAGGCGCCTCGCGCAGGATGATGCGCTTGGGCTTGATGCTGCAGATCGGCTGGAACTCGCGCAGCACGATCACGTTGTAGTCGGCGTCGATGTACACGACGCCCGCGCCGACGATGCCGGGGTCGGCGTCGATGGCCTTGAACAGCTTCTGCTGGTCGATGCGCGCCTGGAGGCGTTGGCGGGCGAGGAACTGCGAGGCGTTGCCCAGGGGCAAGGGGGTGGTCATGGGGATTCCTTATCGCCAGGGGGTTTTGTGGGGCTGTGCCGGCCCTATCGCGGGCTTACCCCGCGATAGGGCCGGCACAGCCCCTGCAAAACCATCACGCCCACGGGCAGCCCATGGGCGAGACTTCGATCACACGTTCGGGCAAGGCACCGGCGCCCAGTCACCCATGTCCGGGTTGCGGCACATGCTGTTCACCTGGTCCTGGCCAGCCTTGGCCACCTGCTGTGCCTCGGTCTTCTTGCCGGAGGCGTTCTGCAGGGTCTTCTCGGTGGCCACGGCTTCCTGTGGCACCACGGGCAGCTTGGCCTTGCTGGCCTTGCCACCGGTCTTCTTGCCGCCGCTGGCGCTGGCCACCTTGCTGGTGTCGGCCTTGGCCACCACCGCCACGTCGGTGCGCTGCACACCCACCTGCTTGAGGTCCTGCTCGTAGGCCTGGGTGTAGTTGTCCAGGTTCTCACCCAGGCGGCCGTTGACCGCGGTGATCAGGTTGTTCGACTCCTGCAGGCCGGCGACGATCTCGGCCAGGCGCTTGCGCCCCTCGGTGTCGTTGATGCGGTTGGCCTTGCGGTTCTGGATCAGGCTGGCGAACTCGCGCTGGTAGCAGGCCTGGGAAGCCTTGGCGTACTGGGTGGTGCGGTCCATGTCGGCGGCGCTCTTGTCGATGTCGCTGGCGTAGGAGGCGATGCGCTGCTTGTCGTCGCTGATCTGCTTCTGGCGCTCGGTGTAGTAGCCCGCCGCACCACCGACCAAGGCGCCACCCGCCGCGCCGATGGCGGCGTTGCGGCCACGGTTGTCACCGTCGACCAAGGCCCCGGTGAGGGCGCCGCCGACCGCGCCGAGCAGCGCGCCAGTGGCCACCGAGCGGGTCATGTCGCCGTCGGTGGAGCGCAGGTGCTGCACCGGCTCGTAGCAGTTGGGGTAGTACTCCACCTTGGTGCTGGCGCCGATCTTCGACACCGGCGAGCCGGCGCAGCCAGCCAGCAGCACGCTGCTGAAACCGGCGGCCAGCAGCAGGGCGGCACGGGCCTTGGAGGCGGTGATCAGGGGCTTGCGAGTAAGGCGCATGGTCAGGTTCTCTCTTGGGGTTGTACGCATCCGGCGGGCCTCATGCCCGCCGGGGTCGACTTCGGGTTTTCAGGGTCGGGGCGCGGCAGCGGAGGCCAGCAGCTCCTTGAGGATCGTCGCCGGGTCGGCCCGCCGGTTCTGGCGGTACTCCCCGACGTGGCGGACGAACAGGGTGGCGCGCGCCTCCAGGCTCTTGCCCAGCACCGGCTTGCGCTCGAGCTCTTGCTTGACCCGCTGGAACTGCGCCTGGATCACCGCGTCGGTGTAGCGCGTGCCGCTGGCCAGGTTGTCGATGTAGATCGCCAGGGCGCCGTCCAGGGCGCTGCGGCCGTTGCCGATGGCGGCGCCGTACAGGCGCGCGCTGGCCTGGTCGCCAGAGGCCTCGGCCTTGGCCTGGGTGGCCTGCAGGTTGGTCAGGCGAATGTTGTAGTTGTTGATGGTCTCGGCCACCAACGCGGCGGACTGGATCAGGTTGCCAGCCGCGTCCTCGCGCTGGCGGGCGATCAGCGAGACGTTGCGCTTGAGCTCTTCGTTGACCAGCCCGAGTTCGGCCTGCAAGCGCGGGTCGGCGGTGCCGGCGATGATGCCGTCCAGGCGCTGGGTGGGGTCGTTGGCGGCGGCGATGTCGTCGGTGAGGTTGGCCAGGCGGCCCTCCTTCTGCCACTGCTCGAACAGCTCCTGGTAGCGCGAGCGCGGCGCCGACAGCGCGCCGATGGCCACCCGGAAGCCGGTGGTCTCGTTGCGCTGCTCGGTGCCGTCGGCGCCGAACAGCGGGTATTCGCGGCGCATGCCAGTGAACAGCGTGCCCTCGCCTTCCAGGTAGTTGCCGCCCTTGACCACGAAGCCGCCGTAGGCACCCTGGCGCCGTCCCGCGTGCACCAGCTGGAACGACTCCTGGACCATCTCGGCGGCGTTGCCGAGCACATCGAACAACCCCAGCGGGTTCGCCAGCTTGGTGCCGATCGGCATCAACCGCGCGGCCTGCCCGGTGCCGCCGGCGACCTGGTTGAACACCGCCCAGTCGCCCAGCGGGCCGTCGCCCTCGGCGCCCTCGACCTTGCGCGGGAACAGCCGCCCGTCCAGCTCCTGGCGGCTGACCGCCGAACCGCCACGGGCGGCGAACTCCCACTCGACCTCGGTGGGCAGCCGCACGAAGCCGATGCCGCCGTCCTCGGGCTTGCTGCCCCGGCCACTGACCGGCAACAGCTCGCGGTGGTGCTTCATCAGCCAGGCGCTGTACACCGCGGCGAAGCGCTCGGCCTCGAAGCGCGACAGCTTGACCTTGGGCAGGCGCCCCGCCGCCTCGGTGACCGGCGCGCAGGCGGGCGGCGCCTCACCGCTGGCCAGCGATTGGGCCTGGGCCATCACCTGGGCGTATTGGCGAGCGGTCACCTCGTACTTGCCGATGAAGTACATCATCGGCTTGAGCGGGCTGCCGGCCTCGGCCTTGGGCAAGCTGGGCGCCACCTGTTTCTGCCAGGCGGGCGACAGGTCCTGGAGGCTGAATTGGCCGTTGATGAAATCACGCCGGTAGCCCGAGATGAACGACTGCTTGTAGCCGGCATCGCCCTCGCTGAAGGGGTAGCCGAGGTTGACCTCACGGTCGTCCAGGCTGCCCTGGGCCAGCACGTAGACATGGCGGAAGACGATCTCGCCGCCGCACGGCAGCGGCAGGCTGACGTCGTCGGGCAGCGGCTTGGGGTTGTCCAGCTTGCTGTCGGCGACGGCGGGGGCCTTGGGTTCGTCGCCGTCGGCCTGGGAGCAGGCGGCCAGGCCGGTGAAGGCGATGGACAGGGCGATGGCTTTGCAGCGGCCCCAAGGGATTGAGCGGGCATCAGACATCACGAATTCCTTGCGAAGCGTCGATCCGCGCCACCCGCCAGCCGCCCAGGGCGGCGGCGCCGGTGCTGGCCAGCAGCACGCCGAGCAGCGCGACGAAATAGTGCGAGGGCAGCAGCTGGCTGGCGTACTCGCCAGGCACCTGCATGAACAAGCGGTTCAGGCCTTGCTCGGCCAAGGCATACAGCAGCGCCGCCAGGGCCGCCGCCAGCAGGCCGCTGTAGAGTGCCTGCAAGACCACGAACAGCAGCAGCGCGGCGCTGCCGAAGCCAAGCAGGCGCAGCACCGCCAGCTCGCGCTGCTTGCGCTCGACCGCCGCCACCGCGCCCGCGGCTATAGCGGCCAGCGCACCGGCCACGGCCAGCGCGGCGATGATCCAGAACACCAGGTCGAGGTTGCGGCTCAGCGAACGCACCTGGGCGATCTGCGCGGCCTGGGTCGAGACCAGCAACTTGCGCTCGGCGAAGTACTCGCGCAGCGGCTCCACGTCGTCGAGCGCGCGGGCGTACAGGCGAAACGCCGGGTACACCCGCGCCGCGCCAGCGGCCTCGCCGGGCCAGCCCAGCGCGGGCACGGCGCGGCCATCGCGGTAGTCTTCGGCGGCTTCCAGCAGCGCCAGCGGGGCGAACAGTGCATCGCGCTCGAACGCCGCCAGCGGCAACACCGCCAGCACCTGCACGGGCGCCTGGCGCCATTGCAACTGGCCGGCCTGCTGGCGGCTGAAACTGGCCTGCAACGTGTCCCCGGCCTTGGCCCCGAGCTTTTCCGCCGCAGTGAAACTCAGCACCACCTGCCGCAGCGCCTGCGGCACCGCCACGCCGTCCAGCAGCGGGTCGCCCACGGCGGTGGGCAGCATCTCCACGGTCACCCCGCGCCCTTGCTCGGGCGCCAGCAGCTCGGCGGTGGCGGCGATCTGCCGGGTGCGGGGCATGGCGAAGGCGACGTCCGGGCGGGCCGCGAGGCTGGCGACGAAATCGGCGCTGAAGCGCCCGCCGCCCAGCGGGATGACCTCACGCACGCCGGGGTCGCGTTGCAGGCGCTCGGTCAGGCTACCGACCAGGCCGAACTTCAGGCCGAACAGCACCAGCAAGGGGGCGATCACCGCCACCAGCGCCAGCACCGCGCAGGCCGACAGGCGCGCGTCGTGGCGGTAGTCCTGCCAGGCCAGCCCGGCGATCAGCAGCGGGCGCATCAGGCCGCCCTCTCCAGGCGCGCGGTGACGCCACCGTCGGCGTCGCGGCGGCAGTGCATGCGCCACACCGTCAGGCCCGCCGAGCGCGCCAGCGCCTCGTCGTGGGTGGCGACCACACAGGTCACCTGGCGCGCCTGGGCCTCGCGCAGCAGCAGTTGCATCACCCGCCCGGCATTCACCGGGTCGAGCGCGGCGGTCGGTTCGTCGGCCAGCAGCAGCGACGGCGCATGGGCCAGGGCGCGGGCGCAGCTGACCCGCTGGCGCTGGCCCAGCGACAGCGCCGCCGGGCGCTTGCGCAACTGGTCCTGCACGTCCAGCGCCTCGGCCAGACGCGTGACGCTGCCATCGTCGCCCAGGCCCAGCAGTTGGCGCGGCAGGCCGATATTGCCACGCACATCGAGAAAGCCCAGCAGCCCGCCGGCTTGCAGCACGTAGCCCAGGTGGCGGCTGCGCAGCGCCGCCAGGCGGTCGAGCTGGCGCCCGCGCCAAAGCCCGGCGATGTCCTGCGCCGCCCCGCCCAGTTCGAGGCTGAAGCCCTCGGCGGCATCCGGCGCCAGCACCAGCGCCAGCAGGTCGAGCAAGGTGCTCTTGCCGCAGCCGCTGGGGCCGACCAAGGCCACCCGCTCGCCCACGGCCAGGTGCAGCCGGTCGACCTCCAGGCTGTAACGCTGGGCACCCTGCCCGCGCGATTTGCGCACCACGTCCAGGCGCACCATCACGGCAGCGTCGACAGCGGCACACGGTACAGGGCGTCGCCCGGTTCGGCGTTGCCGAAGCGCACCCAGTTGGCCATGTCGTTGTGGAAGGTTTCGTAGAGCCGCACCTTCGAGTCGAGCTCGTCGATGAAGTCCTCCTGCTCGGCCACCGACAGCGACAGCCACAGGTCCTGGGTCATGCTCAGGGACTTGCTGCGGTACGGCAGGCCGTCAAGGTATTCGCCGAGCACCCCGCCCTGGGCCAGGTTGGCGCCCTTGCGCAGCGCGCCGGGGTCGCGGCTCATGTAGGCGCTGGCGCTGGCGATCTCGTTGAAGAAGTCGCCGGGCGAGCTGCGGGTCTTGCGCGCGGCGTCGACGATCAGCTTCAGCGATTGCTGCAGGTCGTTGAGTTGCAGCTTGGTGAGCATCACGCACACCTGCAGGGTCGGCAGCGCCGGGTTGGTCAGGTCGCGGTCGGCGGTCCAGGCGCTGACCAGCTGCGGCGCCTGGCTGGCGCTGCGCCGGCCGAGGAAGTCCATGTGCATGGCGTAGCCCACCGCCTGCGACTTGGCCGCCAGGCTGGCGCCGCCGGCCAGCAGCGGCACCGGTTGCGGCTGCTGGTTGCGCACCTGGTGCACCAGCTCGGCGAAGGTCGCGCCGATCTCCCGCACACGCTCGCCGAACGCCCCGACCTCGCCACCCGGCACGCCCACGTACAGGTCGCCGATGCGCGGGTTGGCGTCGGCGGTGAGCACCCGGTACTGCTGCTCGGCCGAGCCATGGTTGTTGACCCCGGCCGGGGTGCGCAGGTGCAGGGCGTAGAGCTTGATCTGCTTGCTCAGCGCCGCCTGGCGCACCTCGGCCTCGTTCATCTGGGTGCTGCTGAACGGGTCGTTCTTGCGCAGCGCGCCCGCGTCGCTGACCAGCAGGATCAAGCGCCCGCCGTAGCCGGACCAGTCCATGCCCTCGACCGCCTGCATGATCCCGGCGAAGGCGTCCTCGTTGAACGAATGGCTCGACACCGTGGTGGCCTTGACCTGCGAGGCCGCCTTGAGGAAGCGCGCCGGGTCGCGGCCTTCGTCCAGGGTCACCAGGGTCTTGCTCAGGTAGTCCAGGCCTGGGGTGCGCTTGATGCTGTTGCGAAAGCCCACCAGGCCGAAGCTGACGCTGCCCAGCTCGCCGCGCGCCGCCAGTTGCTGCTGCAACTCGCTGACCACCTGGCGCACCCGGTCGATGTAGGGCTGCATCGACACCGAGGTGTCGACCACCAGCACGATGCCAGTGCGGAAACCGTCGTCGCGCGCGGTGGCCACCCCCGCCGCCGTGGGCGCGTTGGCGCTGGCGCCGGGGTCGATGGAGGCGATGTTGAGCAGTTGCACTGGCTGGCCATCGGCGTCGAAGCTTTCGCGGTAGTCGAAGATCGGCATCAGGTAGAACTGCTCCAGGGGCACGGCGTTGGCCGTCGGCTCCAGAGCCATCACCTGCGGCACCTTGGCCGGGTCGTTCTGCGCGGCGAGCAGGTCGGCGCGGGCCTTGCCGGCATCCTCCAGCAGGCGCTGCACGTCGTCGGGCTGGCGCAGGAACATCACCGGTGAACGCCCGGAGCGTTCGGTGAACTTGAGCACCAGGCTCTGCTTCCAGTCGCTGAGCTGCGCGGCCGGCACCCAGCCCTCGCGCTGGCCATCGCTGGCGGCGCCGACCTGCACCCAGGTCTCGCCCGCCACCGCCTTGCGCTGGTACACGTACAGCACCGAGAACGCCGGCAACGCCTGGCCCGCCGCCGCGCCGGGGTTGTCGGCGAGCAGCGCGCCGGGCTTGCTCAGCACGCGCTGGAACAGGGTCTTCTTGCCGGGCATCAGCAGCGGACGCTGGTCGTCCACGGGCGGCGGCGAGGCTTCGGGTTGGGCCGGCACATCGACCGGCGTTTGCAGCACGAACGGCGCTTCGGGCGCGGGCTGGTCGTCACCGCGCAGCAGCCAGTAGCCCGCGCCACCCAGGCCGAGGGCCGCGGCGATGGCCACGGCGAGCAGCGCCACGGCGGGCTTTTTCTTTGCCGTAGGCGGCGCAGGCGGTGTCGGCGTGGGCTCCGGGCGCGGCGCGGCCTTGGGGATCTCCACCGACACCGGCGTCAGGCCGCCAAGGTCCGGCTGCGCCGGGGGCAACGGCAGCGGGCGGACCAGCGTGCCACCGGCCTCCTCCGCCGGCAGCCGGTCGAGCGCGGCGAGCAGCGCGGCGGCATCGGCGAAACGCTCGTTGGGGTCCTTGGCCAGCAGCCCGCGCAGGATGTCCTGGTAGCGCCCATGCTCGATGGGCAGCTCCGGCAGCGGCTCGGTCAGGTGCGCCAGCGCCGTGGACAGCGCGTCGGTGCCGCTGTAGGGCAGCTTGCCGACCAGGATCTCGTACAGCACCACGCCCAGCGCGTACAGGTCGGCGCGGCCATCGATCTCCTGGCCGCGCGCCTGCTCCGGGCTCATGTAGCTGGGCGTGCCGACGGCGAAACCGGCCTGGGTGAACTGGGTGCGGTCGTCCAGCGACTTGGCGATGCCGAAGTCCGACAGCACCGCCGTGCCGTCGGCGCGGAACAGGATGTTGGCCGGCTTGACGTCGCGGTGCACCAGGCCCTGGGCATGCGCGTAGCCCAGCGCCTGGGCCATCTGGCGCACGTACAGCACGCCCTGCTCGGGGCTCAGCCCCGCGGCGATGCGCTCCTTGAGCGTGCCGGCGGGCAGGTACTCCATGGCCATGTAGTACAGCGCGCCGACATTGCCGATGTCGTGGATGGTGGCGATGTTCGGGTGCGCCAGGCGCGCCAGGGTGCGGCCCTCGCGCAGGAAGCGCTCGCAGAAGGTGGGGTCGGCGGCCAGGCTGGCGGCCATGACCTTGAGCGCCACCTTGCGCTGCAGCGAGCGCTGGGTGGCCAGGTAGACGCTGGCCATGGCGCCTTGGCCAAGCTCGCTGTCGATGTCGAAACCGGGGATCTGCATGTCCATGCGGGTGCTCTTCACTCGGCCTTGACGACCACGGCGGTGATGTTGTCGGGGGCGCCCCGGGTCAGGCCCAGGTGGACCAGCCCGCGCACCATCTGGTAAGGGTCGGCGTGGCCGAGCACCTCGCCCAGTTCGTGGTCTTCGGCGGTCTTGGTCAGGCCGTCGCTGCACAACAGGAAGGTGTCGCCGGGCAGCACCTGCAGGGCCACGCTTTGCAGCTCGAGGTGGTCCTCGACGCCGATGGCGCGGGTGACGATGTTGCCGCGCGGGTGCACCCGCGCCTCGGCCTCGCTGAGCAGGCCGCTGTCCTGCAGCTCCTGGACGTAGCTGTGGTCGTGCGACAGGCGCTCGAGGCGCCCGTCGCGCAGGCGGTACAGGCGACTGTCACCGGCCCACAGGCCGATGCCCCGGTCGCCGCGCACGGCCAGCACCACCACGGTGCTGCCCATCAGCGCCACGCCGCGGCGACGGGTTTCCTCGCGCACCGCCCGGTTGACCCGCACCAGCGTCTCGCGCACGGCCTCGGCGCAGTCGTCCAGCCCGGCGAGCGGGGGCAACTGGCGCAGGCTGTCGACGGTCAGGCTGGCCACGTAGTCGCCCGCCGCATGCCCACCCATGCCATCGGCCACGGCCCACAGGCCCTCGGCGGTCAGCTCCAGGCAGGCGTCTTCGTTGATCTTGCGCACCATGCCGACATGGCTGTGGCTGGCTGCCGAATACATCACGCCACTCATACGGCCACAGCCTCGCTGCCGAGCATGAACCCGGCGAAGTCCTCGCTGCGTGGCAACCCGGCACAGCGCATCAACCCCGGCGCGATGCGCTCCGACCCGCGCCCCCACCACAGGCTCATGCCCTCGCACCCACACTCGGCCAACGCCCCCCCCCGCCCCTCGGCGGAAGTCACTTCGAAGCGTTGCAAGCCACCGATGGCCAGGCGCGCCCCCTGTGGGAGCGGCCTTGCGTCGCGAAAAGGCTGCACCGCAGCCTCGAAGGCCTCGAAGGAGGCATCGCTTTCGAGGGTTGCCAACAACACATCCTCAACCCCCTCGAACCACGCATCGCCCCCGGCAACCACCCCCGCCAACGACTCCCCCGGCGCCAACACCTGCGCCACGGTCAACGGAAAATACCGCCCGACCCGGTCAATGCTCGGCATCACCACCCCCACCACCGCCTCCGCGCCACACACCCCCGGCGCCAGCGCGAAGCGCCACAGCGGGCTCACCAGGTACGCTTGCAACCACTGCTCGCCCAGTTGCCGCTGGCTGGCCTGCAACCCTGCGGCCAACCAGCGGTCCCACGGCTGAATGAAGCTTTGCGGCAACCCACGGCTGACGAAATCGCCACGGCTGGCCAACTTTCCATAGAAACCGACGTCGTTCACAGGCGCTCCGGCAGGCTGAAACCGCTGACCACTCGGCTGCGGAACGGGTTGAAGGCGCTGCTGGCGCGCAGCTCGTAGGACACACTGGCGCCATCCACGCGCAGGCGCAGGCTGAAGCGCTCCGGCGTGCTGCCGGCGATCAGGTCGGACTGGTCGAGCAGGCGGAACCACGCCCACGGCCCTTCCAGCGTCAGCCCGGAGCGGCCCGTGCCAGAGGGCGGCGAGATCGACAGGCGCACCACGCCAATGCTGTTGGGGTTGGGCCACTGCAACGATACCGGCCGGCTCGGCCCGTGGTCGTAGCTGACCTGCTGGCCATCGAGGTCGAGCAGGAACTGGGTGATCGAGGCATCCATCGCCACCGGCTTGAGCTCGAAACGCACCCCCGGTTGCAGGCCAGCGCTGTTGCGGAAGTACGCATCGCGGATGTTCGCCGCGCGCTGGAAGGTGCCCAGCACGCTGGCGTTGATGCCCAGTTTCTGCGCCGCACCCGGCTGCCAGCTCCACGGCGTGGTGGCGGTGTTGACGTAGGGTTGCAGGTATTTGCGGAAGTAGTTGTCCATCACCCCGCCGACGCCGAAGAACTGGCCGAAGTCCTCCAAGGTGGCATCGCGCGGGCTGCCGGCGCTGAGCGGGTAGCGCCCGCTCAGCGACTGGCGGTAGACGTTGAGCACCTCGCTGGCCCAGGCGGCGTTGAGCTGGTTGCGCACACCGCCCATGACGATGGCGTTGGTCGAGCCGACCACCGAGCCGACCAGTTCCTGCACCACCTTGGGCTGGCGCGCCGCCCCCAGCGCCACGCGCTGCGCGGCGGCCTGGGCCTGGTTCTTGGCCTCGCCGAGCAGCGCCTCGCCACTGGCGCCGACCATGCCGCTGACCTGCACGTACAGGGCGTTGAGGTCGCTGAGCAGGCCATCGAGCGCGGCCGGCTGGCCTTCGCCGCTGGCAACCAGCGCCGCCAGGTCGGCGAAGTGCGCGGTCACCGGGTCCACCTCGCGCGCGGCCTGGCTGTCGCTGGCCAGCGGGGTATCGCCGAGCAAGCCGCCGAGGCGCTGGCGCAGTTGATCGACGCCGGCCTGCTCGACCTTGGCCTGGGCCTTGTCGAGCACGCTGGGCTGTTGCAGGTCGGTTTCCTTGGCCACGGCCTGGAGCAGCTTCTTCAGCGGCGAGGCCGCCCCGGAAAGCACGCGCAGCACGTCGGCGGCCTGGCCGACGCTGGTGATCGGCACGAAGTCGAGGTCGGCCAGCAGCGCGTCCCAGTGGCGGATGTAGTCCTGGTAGTAGAGCTGGCGCACGTCGTCGGCCAGGCGCTTGGCATCGCCCGACTCGCCCAGCTCGCGGCCCAGCACCCAGCGCTCTTCGGCCAAGGTCTCGCTATGGGCCAGGCTCGCGGCGAGAAACGCCTTGCGGTAGCCGTCGACAGTGAAGATGCCCGGCAATGGCTCGGTCAGCGGCTTGCCGCTCTTGCGCTGGAACACCAGCGTGCCATCGCGGCCAGCGGCGTCGCTGATACGGAAGTCACTGACCCCGGCGGGCAGCTTCTGGCGCTTGACCCGGTCGTACACGCGCTGCGCCACCGGCAGTTGCTGCAACTGGCGGCGGGTGTCGTCGATCAGGCGTTGGTCCAGGCGGGCGTTGGGCGGGCGCTTGTCGAACAGCGCCGCCAGGTGCTGCTCCAGGGCCTGGCGCTGCTCGGGGGCCAGGTCGCGCGGCAGGTGGCGCTCCCAATCCAGGCTGATCCAGGCCTTGATGAAGTCCGCGTCGTAGTGCGCGTTGTCGGCCAGCATCAGGTAGGCCTTCAGGCCCTCGTAGAGGTAGTCCGAAGGGCCGCCGGCATACAGCTGCTCCTCGATGCGGGTGACCAGGCGCGGCGCGAAGATGGCGATCAGCAGCTTGCGGTACACGCTGCTGGATTCCCCCTCGAGCATGTCGCCCTGGTACAGCCCCAGGCCCTCGGCCCAGGCCGGCGGGTCGTCGGCCAGGCGGCGCACGGCGTTGAGCAGCGGCAGCACCTCGATCACCTCGCGCTGGGCCGGGCTCAGTTCCTGCACGCGCTTGCCCAGGGGCTTGAGGCGGCTGTCGACCTCGGCGATGTACTGCTGGTTGGCGCGGTAGCTGAGGGTCCACAGGGTGCCGACCACCAGCACCAGGGCGACGCTCAGCGCCAGGGCGCCACGGGCCAGCCACTTGCGCCGCCGCTCGACCTTGGGGTCGCTGCCGACCAGCCCGCGTTCGGCGAAGGCCACGGCGCTGAACAGCCGCTCGATGAAGTAGCTGCGCCCGCTGCCGTTCTGCCGCGCCAGGTGCGCGCGGTCCAGGCCCATGCTCTGCGCCATGCTGCCGATCAGCCGGTCGATGGGGCTGCCTTCTTGGGTGCCGCTGGTGAAGTACACGCCACGCAGCAGGGCGCGGTCTTCATAGGCATTGGGCTTGAACACGCCATCGAGGAAGGCCTTGAGGTTGCCGCGCAGGGCGGCGAACTGCTGCACGAAGCCGTACACCAGGTCGCGCCGCGCCGGGTCGCGCTCCTGTTGCAGACGTTCGACCAGGCGCTGGCTCAGGCGCTGTTCGAGCAGCGCGAACTCGGCGTCGAACTGCGCCAGCGGGCCGTCGCCGTGCTGGCCGTCGTCGAGCGGGAAGGTCATGCCCCACACCTGCGCGCGTTCTTCCTTGCCCAGGTTGTCGAAGTACTCCATGAAGCCCGGCACCAGGTCGAGCTTGGTCAGCATCAGGTAGATCGGGAAGCGCACGCCCAGCTGGGTGTACAGCTCCTGGATGCGCTTGCGGATGGCCTGCGCGTGCGCGGCGCGCTCGGCGTCGCTGCCCAGCAGCAGGTCGGACAGGCTGATGGCGATGAACGCGCCGTCGATGGGGCGGCGCGCGCGCTGGCGCTTGAGCAGGTCGAGGAAGCCCAGCCAGGCGGCCTTGTCGACCTCGGCGTGGCTGTCCTGGGTGGTGTAGCGGCCAGCGGTGTCGAGCAGCACGGCCTGGTCGGTGAACCACCAGTCGCAGTTGCGCGTGCCGCCGACGCCGCGGATGGCGCCCTCGCCCATCTGCGCGGCCAGCGGGAAGTGCAGGCCGGAATTCACCAGCGCGGTGGTCTTGCCCGAGCCGGGCGGGCCGATGATCACGTACCAGGGCAGCTCGTACAGGTTGCGCCGCTCGTCACCGCCCAGGCGCGCTTTCTTCAGCAGCGCCAGGGCTTCGTCCATGCGCTGGCGCAGGGTCGCCAGCTCTTCGGCGGTGGCCACGCTGGCAGGGTCTGGCGCGGTCTCGGCGGCCAGGTTTGCCATCACTTGGGCGGCCTGGCGCCGGGCCTGGACGATGCGCCAGGCGCGATAGCCGCCCCAGGCCAGGAACAGCAGCGCGATCAACAGCCAGCGCGGCGTCGGCGGCGCCAGCCAGTCGAGCAGCGGGCCGACGAACCAGATGATCAGGCTCAGGGCGATGAGGCCCAGCACCGGGATCACCCAGCGCACGAGAAAACCGAAAAACGCCTTCACTCGACGCCCTCCGCCAATACGGTGATTTCAACCCGGCGATTCTTCGCCCGGCCCTGGGCGCTGTCGTTCGACGCCAGCGGTTCGGTGTCGCTCAAGCCCTGCGCGGTGAAGCGCACGGGCTGGCCGGTGCGCGCGGCGAGGAGGTCGCGCACTTCTTCGGCGCGGGCCTGGGACAGTGCCCAGTTGGAGGGGAAACGGAGGGTCGCGATGCGCTGGTTGTCGCTGTGGCCGGTCACCCGCACGTTGCCCTTGACCTTGGCCAGCGCTTCGGCGATGCGCAGCATCAGCGGCTGGAAGTCGCCCTTGATGCTGGCGCTGGCGGAGGCGAACAGCTCGTCGCCGCGAATGGTCACCACCGAACGGTCCACCGCGTCTTCCACGGCGACCCGCCCGGCCTTGATGTCTTCGGCCAGCAAGCCTGCCAGGCGCGGGCGCTCCACGGGCTTGGGCTGCACCACCGGGCGGTCCATGGCCTGCACCGGGATCTCGCCCAGGGCGTGGATGCCACGGAATATCGGCTCGGCATCAGCGGCCAGCTTCAGGCGCAGGCCGAACAGCACCAGCAGCAACAGCGCCAGGGCGATGGCCAGGCCGACCCACGGCGGCACGAACTGCGCCAGGCGGTCGCGGCTGACGCTGACGCCGCGCCAGTGCGGCGACAGCTCGCGCTCGATCTCGCCACGGGTGGCGCGCAGGGTCGCCGCGGTGCGTTCGCGCAGCGCCTCGAGCTGCGCGCGGCCGCCGTTCATCACCCGGTAACGGCCCTCGAAACCGAGGCTGGTGCACAGGTACAGCAGCTCCAGCAGGTTCAGCCGCTCACGCGGGCTTTGCAGGCAATGCTCGAGCAGCTGGAACACCTTCTCGCCGCCCCAGGCCTCGTTGTGCACGGTGATCAGCAGGCTCTGCTTGCCCCAGTCGCTGGCACTGCCCCAAGGCGTGCTGAGCACCGCTTCATCGAGAGCGGTGCACAGCGCGTAGCGCGCCAGCAACACCTCGTTGCGCGGCACGCCAGCGGCTTCGGCGCGTTCCTCGAACTGGCGCAGGTAGGCCAGCAGTTGCGCGCGCAGGCTGGCCGGCGCCGGGTGGGCCAGGGTGTTGCGCAGGCGGGTCAGCAGCGCCAGCAAGGGGCCGGCGGCCTGCTCCAGGGGGTTGAGGCCCTGGCCCTGGCCGGGCGCCAGCGGCTCGGCGGGCACCTGGGGCTGCGGCGCGGGCGCGGCCTGGGCCGGGCTCGCCGGCTGCGGGCCACGGCCACCAGGGCGCGGCATGAACTGGGTACGGTCGAAGGCCTGCGGGTCGTCGGGTTGCATCGCGGCTTATCCTCGAATGGCCCAGAAGGCCAGGTTCAGGCCAGGGAATTCGCCGGCGACGTAGAACGCGAAGCCGCCGGAGTGCTGCAACTGCTTCCAGTGCTCGCTGCCACGGTCCAGCTCGAAGTAGGTGGAGCCGGCATGGAACGGGATCTGCCGGGGCGCGACCGGCAGCGGCAGCAGGCCGATGCCCGGCAGTTGCAGGTTGACCAGGTCGCGGATGTGCTCCACCGAGCCGATCTTGCTCTGCTGGCCGAAGCGGCTGCGCAGGGTCTCGCTGGGCACGTCGGCGCGCACCACCAGGATGAAGCTGGCGCTGTCCAGCAGGCTGCGGTCGGCCAGTTGGGCAACGTGCACGCCATAGGCCTTCTCGACGATCGGGATGGCCACCGCCTTGCTGTCGATCAACGTCGACAGCGCCTCGCGCAGCGCGCCCAGCACCGGCTGGAAGGTCGCCGCCAGGTCGTCGTGCTGGTACACCGGGTAGCTTTCCGGGCGCCGGCCTTCGCGGGTGAAGGTGGCGAATTCGCCGGCCAGGGCCACCAGTTCGCTGTACAGGCGCTCCGGGTGCAGCGGGCTCAACTGGCCCAGGTGCTCGACCAGCGGCTGGGCGCGGTTGACCAGTTGCAGCAGCATGAAGTCGGCGATCTCCGAGGCGCCACCGTTGGCCGAGGCCACCACGCGCCCGGCCAGGGCCTCGCCGCGCTGGTGCAGCAAGCCCAGCAGCTCGCTGCGAAAACCCGACAACGGGTTGCTGGCGGCCACGTCGAGCAGCGGCGGGATGTAGCTGTCGTCCAGCACCAGGGCGCGGTCGGCGCGCTTCTCGCGGATGCGCACCACGCCGAGCGCGGCGTGGTCGCCCAGGCCGTCCTCGCTGCGCAGCAGGCGCAGGGCGCGGCTGCCCAGGGCCAGCGGCGCGCGGTTCTCGAACGGCGCGTTGTCGTCGCGCACCTCACTGACCCGCGCCACGTAGCGCGCACCGTCGGGCAGCTCACCGTCGTCGACCGTGTCGCGGGCGCCGGCGCGCTTGAGCGGCAGGCCCAGGTGGATCACCGCGTCACGCAAGTCGTCGGGGATTTCCAGCGGCGGCGGCGGCAGGTCGTCGCGGGGGATGTCGAACGGCGTGCCGTCAGGCAACAGGCCGCGGGCGCTGAGGATCGCCAGCTTGCCCTGGGCCAGCAGGCCCTGGTCGATCAACAGCTCGGAGAACCCCCAGGCCGCCGTCGACAACGGGCGGCTGCGGGCGTCGATGAAGTTCTCCAGGTAGCGGTCGTGCTGCTGGAAGTGCTGGGTGGTGATGAACATGCCTTCCGACCAGACCACACGATTGTTCCAGGACATGAATTCTCCGATTGCCTAGCGGGCAGGCTCAGGTTGCGGGGCGGCCACGGCGCTGCGCACGGCGCGCACATCGAGGCTGATCTGGTAGTCGCGCGGCGGCACCGGCAGCACGCTGCGCCATTGCGCCTGGTCGACCTCGCGGTAGCCGACCACCAGGCCGACCTGGCGCGTGGCCGGGTGCAGCGGACGCTCGAGGCGCAGTTGCTCGCCGGGGTGCAGCAGCACCTCGTCCAGGTCGAGCAGGTCGGCGCCCAGCGTGGCCTGGGCGCGCTCGGCCAGGGCGAAGTAGTCGGCGCGGGCGAAGGTGGCGGTGTTCTTCAGTTCGTAGAGACGCACCCGCACGGGGGCGGGGCTGCCGGTCGCACCGGGGTTGAGGCCGGCGGCGGCGCTGAAGTACAGGGTGACGGCGGGCGCCTGGGCGTCTGGCGCGGGCGCCGGGGCGACCGCCGCGTCCTTGCCGCAGCCACTGAGCAGCACGAAGGCCACGGCTGCGATCAGTCTTGTTGCACTCATCCTCGTCCTCATGACGTATTGGTGTTCTTCCTGCCGGGGTGCCGGCCCTCAGGCGCGTTGCAAACGGGCGTTGTGGGCCTCGTAGGCGCGACTGAACTCGCGGCCGAACAGGTCCTGGAAATCGTCCTCGGCTTCCTGGGAAATCTGCTGGTACAACGCGGTGAACTGCTGCCAGCAATGGGCCTGGCGCGAACCGCCGAATAGCTTGGCCAGCCCTGCGGCGGGAGCCAGGCGGGCCTCCAGCAGGCCCGGCTCGAAGCGCGCCAGCAACTGCTTGATGGCCGCCTCGACACCGGCCATCACCGCCAATTGGTGGGCACGCAGGTCGTCGAAGCTGTCGCGCACGGCCTGGTCGGGGGCCATGAACGCCGGGTTGCCGTGGCGCAGCAGCAACAGCAGCGCCTCGTCGGCATTCGGCGCGAACTTGAGCGGGTTGTTCTGCACCGGGGCGATGGTGGTCTGCTGCATGCGGAACTCGCCCTTGAGGCTGCTGCGCGCGCGCAGCACGTCGATCAGGCCCTCGACCATCAGCCGGTAGCTGCGCCCCAGCGCTTCCATCTGCGCGGCGGCGTCGCCCGCGTCGATGCGCAGGTGCTCGATGCCGGCGCCGCGCAGATACGCCTGCAACAGCGCATCGCCCGTGGCGGCGGTGGGCGGCGCGACGGGCGTGGGCGCAGGGCTTGGGAGGGGCGCAGGCGCGACCTCCCGCGGCGGGGTGGCTTGAGGCGGCGGCGCCAGTGGCGAGGTGTCGTCGAGCAGGTTCCAGTCCATCGGGATCACCCCCGGGGCGGCGGGCGGCGCAGCCTGGGGCGGTGGCGTCGGGGCCACGGGGGTTGGCGGGCGGAAGTCGTGCTGCTGGGCCGGCACGTGGTCCGGCTGGCTGGCCGGCGGGGTGCTGGACGGGCCAAGGAAATCGAACAGGTCGGGCAGCGTGTCGTGGCTGGAAGCGCCTTGCAGGAAGGCCGCCGGCGCCGCACCCAGGGTGGGTGTCGCTGGCGCGGCCTGGTTGGCCATCAGGGCCTCGAAGCTCTGCGCGCCTGGCGCACTGGCCGAAGCCAGGGAAAAGCCCGAATCGATGCGCGCCTGGATTTCGTAATCGCCAATCCGAATAACTTCGCCGTCCATCAACGGCTCGCTGTTACCGCGCCGCAGGCGTACACCGGCATGCACTAACTCCACGCCGTTGGTGCTGTTATCGGTCAAGTAATACCGCCCGTCGCGAAACTGCACCACACAGTGCGAAGACGATACCAAGCGCTCTGGATCGGGCAATACCCAATCATTGTCCGCGCCACGGCCAATAGTGATGGCACCGTTTTCGACAATCTTCTCCGGGCATTGACCCGGCGTAATCTTGTGATAACTGGTGATAGTTAGGCAAAGTGCCATCACGCCTCCTGCATATATATGAAACACGCATCCATTCAATCGAGTGCTTTTTTAAAGCCGCGCTCAGAAAACCATAAAACCCTTAAAAATCAGTAGCTTCATCAATAATTTCAGCGTGTGGACGAGGATTTTAACGCCATCGATAAGGCACTTTGATAGCGGCCGACAAATGGGTTGTCCAACCTGCAAACTCGATCACAGCTCCACTGCAGGGCGGCTAGCTTACCTTGACAGCGTTTTGGAAATAAACCATAAATGCGCAACTTCTGAATGCCAATGTGATATCACCCTGATATCAGCTTTATATTGTTTCTTAAGTTTGTGCGCCAGTTCACAAAAACAACTTAGCGCATTAAACACCCTCGCCACGGGACGATACGGAGATCGATTCTGGTGAACTCACCGTTGCTGCTCGCCGCTGTTTCCGCGGACTTTCCCTGTGGTGAAGACCTCGAGTACGACGCCGACTTCCTGCAACTCGAGCGCGACGCCCAAGGGCGCCCGGAACGGGTCATGGGCGATGCCGTGCAGGCCGCCGAACCACCCGCGTGGCGCGCCATCGAGCAAACCAGCACGACCCTGCTGCAACGCAGCAAGGACCTGCGCATCACCCACTTCCTGGTCCAGGCCAACCTGGCGCTGCATGGCTTGCCAGGCCTGGCCGCCAGCCTCGAGCTGATCCGCGACCTGCTCGGCGAGTACTGGCTGCACCTGCACCCACAGCTCGACGCCTCCGACGACAACGACCCGACCGTGCGCATCAACGCCCTCGGCGGGCTGACCTGCGACACCAATATCGCCCTGCTGCGCGACGCCGTGCTGGCCCGCTCGCGCGCCTTCGGCCCGGTGACGCTGCGCGCCGCGCTGCACGCCGCCGGCCTGCAAACCTTCGCCAGCGAGCACCTGAGCGTCGAGGAACTGGCCGCCGCCCTGCGCGACGCAGACCCCGAGCAACTGGCGCAGACCCGCGAGGCGCTGAAGCTGGCGCGCGAGGCCTGCGAGGCCATCGAGCGGCGGGTCAGCGACCAGGTCGGCTCGGCCAGCGGCGTCGACCTCGGCGAGCTCAAGCAGCCGCTGCGCCTGGCCTTGCAGGTGCTCGCAGACTACGCCCCCGGCGGCGCGGCGCCGGCCGGAGACAGCGCCGAGGCCGCCAGCCCTGACAGCCCCCAGCCCGCGTCCGAGGCGCCCCAGGCCAGCTCGCGTCCGGCGGCCCGCCCCGGCGAGGTGAACAGCCGCGAAGACGTGCGCCAGAGCCTCGACCGCCTGCTCCAGTACTACGCCCGCCATGAGCCTTCCAGCCCGCTGCCGGTACTGCTGCGCCGGGCGAAGAACCTGGTCGATGCCGACTTCGCGACCATCGTCCGCGACCTGATCCCCGACGGCCTTTCGCAGTTCGAGAACCTGCGCGGGCCCGAGGCCGACTGACACCACCGCCAGCCGCAACGAACGACGCCGCCCGAGCGGCGCCCAGGAGGAACCACGTGGCCAAAGACAGCTCCCAGAAATTCATCGCGCGCAACCGCGCGCCACGGGTGCAGATCGAGTACGACGTCGAACTGTACGGCGCCGAGAAGAAGGTCCAGTTGCCCTTCGTCATGGGCGTGCTCTCCGACCTCGCCGGCAAGCCCGCCGAACCGCTGCCGGCAGTGGCCGAGCGCAAGTTCCTGGAAATCGACGTCGACAACTTCGACTCGCGCCTGAAGGCCATGAAGCCACGCGTGGCGTTCAACGTGCCCAACGAGCTGACCGGCGACGGCAACCTGAGCCTGGACATCACCTTCGAGAGCATGGACGACTTCAGCCCCGCCGCCGTGGCGCGCAAGGTCGACGCGCTGAACCAGCTGCTGGAGGCCCGCACCCAGTTGGCCAACCTGCTGACCTACATGGACGGCAAGACCGGCGCCGAAGACATCATCCTGAAAGCCATCAAGGACCCCGCCCTGCTGCAGGCCCTGGCCAGCGCGCCGAAACCCGCCGACACCGAGCCGAGTGCCTGAGGAACCCGTCATGACCGACCCATTGCGCGATACCCAGGCCGCCACGGCCGCCACCCAGGACCCGAGCGAGTTCGCCGCGCTGCTGCTTCAGGAATTCAAGCCCAAGACCGAGCGCGCCAAGGAAGCGGTGGAAAGCGCCGTGCGCACCCTCGCCGAGCAGGCCCTGGCGCAGACCAGCCTGGTGTCCAACGACGCCATCGGCTCGATCGAGCAGATCATCGCCGCCATCGACGCCAAGCTCACCGCCCAGGTCAACCAGATCATCCACCACGATGACTTCCAGAAGCTGGAAAGCGCCTGGCGCGGCCTGCACTACCTGGTCAACAACACCGAGAGCGACGAGCAGCTGAAGATCCGCGTGCTCAACATCTCCAAGACTGACCTGCACAAGACCCTGAAGAAGTTCAAGGGCACCGCCTGGGACCAGAGCCCGATCTTCAAGAAGCTCTACGAAGAGGAATACGGCCAGTTCGGCGGCGAGCCCTACGGTTGCCTGGTCGGCGACTACTACTTCGACCAGTCGCCCCCCGACGTCGAGCTGCTGGGCGAGGTGTCGAAGGTCTGCGCATCGATGCACGCGCCGTTCATCTCCGCCGCCTCGCCCACGGTGATGGGCATGGGCTCGTGGCAGGAGCTGTCCAACCCGCGCGACCTGACCAAGATCTTCACCACCCCGGAATACGCCGGCTGGCGCTCGCTGCGCGAGTCGGAGGATTCGCGCTACATCGGCCTGACCATGCCGCGTTTCCTGGCGCGCCTGCCCTACGGCGCCAAGACCGACCCGGTGGAGGCCTTCGCCTTCGAGGAAGACACCGACGGCGCCGACAGCAGCAAGTACACCTGGGCCAACGCCGCCTACGCCATGGCGGTGAACATCAACCGTTCGTTCAAGCACTACGGCTGGTGCTCGCGCATTCGTGGCGTGGAGTCGGGCGGTGAGGTGCAGGGCCTGCCGGCGCACACCTTCCCCACCGACGACGGTGGCGTGGACATGAAGTGTCCGACCGAGATCGCCATTTCCGACCGTCGCGAGGCGGAGCTGGCGAAGAACGGTTTCATGCCGCTACTGCACAAGAAGAACACCGACTTCGCCGCGTTCATCGGCGCCCAGTCGCTGCAGAAGCCGGCCGAGTACGACGACCCGGACGCCACCGCCAACGCCAACCTGGCCGCGCGCCTGCCGTACCTGTTCGCCACCTGCCGCTTCGCCCATTACCTGAAGTGCATCGTTCGCGACAAGATCGGCTCGTTCAAGGAGAAGGACGAGATGCAGCGCTGGCTGCAGGACTGGATCCTCAACTACGTCGACGGCGACCCGGCGCACTCCACCGAGACCACCAAGGCCCAGCATCCCTTGGCGGCCGCCGAGGTGGTGGTCGAGGAGGTCGAAGGCAACCCGGGGTACTACAACTCGCGCTTCTACCTGCGCCCGCACTACCAGCTCGAAGGGCTGACGGTGTCGCTGCGCCTGGTGTCGAAGCTGCCTTCGGCCAAAGGGGCCTGAGCCTGAACGGGGGCCGCCGCGCGCGCCTTCGCGGGGCAAGCCCGCGATGGGCTGCGCAGCAGCCCCGATAGAACCGCCAACCGACGCGAAACTCCGAGGACATCATGGCTGTAGATATTTTCATCAAGATCGGCGACATCAAGGGCGAGTCCATGGACAAGACCCACAAGGACGAAATCGACGTGCTCAACTGGAGCTGGGGCATGTCCCAGTCCGGCAACATGCACATGGGCACCGGCGGTGGCTCGGGCAAGGTCAGCATCCAGGACCTGTCGATCACCAAGTACGTCGACAAGTCCAGCCCCAACCTGATGGCCCACTGCTCCAGCGGCAAGCACATCGACAAGGTCAAGCTCACCGTGCGCAAGGCCGGCGGCGAGAGCCAGATCGAGTACATGATCATCAACCTCGAAGAGGTGATCATCAGTTCGCTGAGCACCGGCGGCTCGGGCAGCGACGACCGCCTGACCGAGAACGTCAGCCTGAACTTCGCCAAGGTCACCGTCGACTACCAGCCGCAGAAGGCCGACGGCACCAAGGACGGCGGCGCCATCAAGTACGGCTGGAACGTGCGCCAGAACGTCAAGATCTGACCGGCCGCGCTGGCGCCAAGGCGCCAGCGCCCTCCCCACGCCTGACCCGCGCAAGGTGCCCCCATGGCCAAGCCTGCCTTCATCAACCTGTGGAATGCCTACCCCACCGACGCCTCGCCTTGCGATGGCCCGTGGGACAACCAATGCGCAATTCGCATGAGCATCGCGCTCAACGGCGAGCATACGATCAAGGTCAATGCCAGGACCTACAGCGAGCCGCGTTGCGCCCATGACCACGCCAGGGGCGCCGAGTCATTGGCCAACTGGCTGTGGAAACACCACCTCGGCGCGCCACTGCAACTGAGCGGCAGCGCCGCAGACCGGCGCAAGCTCAGCGAGAAGCGCGGCATCATCTTCTTCAAGGATTGCTTCGCCCGTGCGGGGCAGTCCTTCGAAAACCGTACCGGCGACCACATCGACCTGTGGGACCGAGGCCGGGTGACAGGCTACTTCGCCGACCAAGCCCATCGCTCCAAGGCGGTGTGGTTCTGGGAGCTGAAATGAACAGACTGCTCAAAGCGGCGCCTGGCCTGCTGATCGCGCTGGCCCTGAATGCGTGTGCCCAACCAGCCCCGTCATCTTCGCCGCCCGGCCTACAGGTCAGGCTTGGCGAACACCGGCTTGCGCTGGTGAATCACCAAGGCCGCTGCGCGCTGCAAAAGGCCGATCAGTCATTGCTCGAGCTGCAAATGCCATGGCCCTGCCAGTTGAGCCCGGAGCGCAACAGCGGCAAGCCTCGCGTGGAGCGGTTCAATGGCGCACAGATCATCATCGTGAGCCATGTGGCAGCCGACCCGTCGCAGCCAGGCCGATGCAATAGCCAGTACCAGGCCGTGCGGCTGATGAAGACCCGGCTCGAGCCCTCCATCCTGGCAACCGGCGCAAGCTGCTCGACCGGCCCGGTGGACCAGAAAGACTTCGTGGGGCTGTTCACGTGGTAGCCGACATCGCCGCCCGCGATCGCCTGCAACCCTCGTTGCTCGACCGCCTGACCGACGACGACCCCGGCAACCCACAGGAAGCCCCGGACAAACGCGTGCTGTCGCTGCACCAGCTCAAGGCCTCGGTGCTGCGCGACCTGGCCTGGCTGCTCAACACCACCTCGCTGCTCGACGCCGCCGCCACCCTGGGCACGCCTGCCGGCGCCTCGGTGCTCAACTACGGCCTGCCGGCGCTGGCCGGCAACAGCGCCTCGAACATCGACCTCGGCGCGCTGGAACGCATCATCCACCAGGCGATCGCCACCTACGAGCCGCGCATCCTCGCCCACACCCTCAAGGTGCGCGCCCAGGCCGCCCCCGGCGAGATGAACGCCAACGCCCTGAGCTTCGAGATCGAAGGCGACCTGTGGGCCCAGCCGGCGGCGCTGCCGCTGCTGCTGCACACCGACCTGGACCTGGAGTCCGGCCATGTGCGCGTGGCCCCTGCCGAGCGCCGGAGGCGGGCATGAACCCGCGCCTGCTCGAGCTGTACAACCAGGAATTGCGGCACATCCGCGAGAGCGCCGCCGAGTTCGCCAAGGAATACCCGAAGATCGCCGGGCGCCTGACCCTGTCGGGCATCGACTGCGCCGACCCCTATGTCGAGCGCCTGCTCGAAGGCTTCGCCTACCTCACCGCGCGGGTGCAGCTCAAGCTCGACGCCGAATACCCGACCTTCACCCATAACCTGCTGGAAATCGCCTACCCGCACTACTTGGCGCCGACCCCGTCGATGACCGTGGTGCAATTGCAGACCGACCCCGACGAAGGCTCGCTCAGCGCAGGCTTCGCCCTGCCGCGCGACAGCGTGCTGCGCGCCAACCTGGGCCGCGACGCGCAAACCCCGTGCGAATTCCGCACCACCCAGGACGTCACCCTGTGGCCCTTGCAAGTGGCCCGCGCCGACTACTTCGGCAACCCCGGCGCGGTGCTCGGGCGCCTCGCCGCCAGCGAGCCGAAGGCCCGCGCCGCACTGCGCCTGACCCTGCGCAGCGGCGCCGAAACGCCCTTCGCCAGCCTGCCACTGACGCACCTGCCGCTGTACCTCAACGGCGCCGACGAAACGCCGTTCCGCCTCTACGAGCAACTGCTGGGCAACGCCTGCGCGGTGTTCGCGCGCCAGCCCGGCGGCGACTGGGTCGAGCGCATCGCCGTCGAGGACGCCCTGCGCCCGTGCGGTTTCGACGACCGCGAGGCGGCGCTGCCGGTGGTGCCGCAGGCGTTCCAGGGCTACCGCCTGCTGCAGGAATACTTCGCCCTGCCGCAGCGCTTCCTGTTCGTCGACTTCGCCGGCCTGGAGCGCGCGGTAAAACGCTGCGACGGCCAGGAGCTCGAATTGCTGGTGCTGTTCGAGCGCTTCGACCCGAGCCTGGAAGGCAGCGTCGGCCCGCAGCGCTTCGTGCCCTTCTGCACCCCGGCGATCAACCTGTTCCCGCGCCGGGTCGACCGCATTCACCTGAGCGACAAGGTCAACGAGCACCATGTGATCGCCGACCGCACCCGGCCCACCGACTTCGAGGTGCACTCGCTGCAGCAGGTGACCGGCCACGGCACCGGCGCCGACCAGGCGTTCCTGCCGTTCTACGCGGTGCGCGACCCGTCGCGCTATGGCCGCGACCAGGCCTACTACATCGTGCGCCGCGAGCCGCGCGTGCTATCCAGCGAGCAGCGGCGCAACGGCACGCGCTCGAGCTACATGGGCAGCGAGACCTTCGTCAGCCTGGTCGACGGCCAGCAGGCGCCGTACCGCCACGACCTGCGCCAGCTGGGCATCAGCGCGCTGTGCAGCAACCGCGACCTGCCACTGTTCATGACCGTCGGCGACGGGCGCAGCGACTTCAGCCTGGCCGACAGCGCGCCCGTATCGGCCGTGCGTTGCCTGGCCGGCCCCAGCCGCCCGCGCGCCAGCCACGCCCACGACAACCGCGCCTGGCGGCTGATCAGCCAACTGTCGCTGAACTACCTGTCGCTGGCCGAACGCGGCCAGGGCGCTGCCGCCCTGCGCGAACTGCTGCGCCTGTACGGCGACAGCCAGGACAGCGCCCTGCAATTGCAGATCGACGGCCTGCGCGAAGTCAGCAGCCAGCCCTGCACGCGGCGCCTGCCGATGCCCGGGCCGATCGTCTTCGGCCGGGGCCTGGAGATCACCCTGGAGTTCGACGAGAACGCCTTCCGCGGCACCGGCGTGTTCCTGCTCGGCGCGGTGTTCGAGCGCTTCCTGACCCGCTACGTGTCCATCAACAGCTTCACCGAAACCGTGCTGCGCACCACCGAACGCGGCGAGATCATGCGATGGAAAGCCAAGCCCGGACGCAGGCCGACCCTGTGAACACGCTCGAAGCGATGCAGGCCGAGCCCTGGCAGTACGACTTCTTCCAGGCCCTGCGCCGCCTCGAGGCCGAACACCCCGAGCTACCGCGCTTCGGCCATTCGCTGCGCCTGGCCGATGAGCCGGTGCGCCTGGGCCAGCGCCTGGACTGCGCCTTCGCCCCGGCCACGCTGGCCTCGGTCACCCCCGCCGAAGACCAGGGCCCGGCGCGCCTGGAGCAGTTCTTCTTCGGCCTCGGCGGCCCCAACGGCCCGCTGCCGCTGCACCTGACCGAGTACATGCGCGAGCGCCAGCGCAACCACGCCGACGCCACCAGCAAGCGCTTCCTCGACATCTTCCACCACCGCCTGCTGAGCCTGTTCTACCGCGCCTGGGCCGAGGCCCGGCCGACCGTCAGCCATGACCGCCCGGGCGATGACTACTGGGCCGCGCGCCTGGCCGCGCTGAGCGGGCGCGGGCAGCCCGCGCTGCTCGGCCAGGGGCCGCTGGCCGACACCGCCAAGCTGCACTACGCCGGCCACCTGGCGGCGCAGACCCGCTACCCGGACGGCCTGTGCAGCATCCTCGCCGGCTACTTCGGCGTGCCGGTGCGCCTGGAGGAGTACGTCGGCCAGTGGCTGGAACTGCCTGAACGCAGCCAGCTCGGCGTGCGCGCCAACCGCCTGGGCCATGACCTGTGCCTGGGCCGCTACACCTGGGACCGCCAGCACAAGTTCCGCCTGTGCCTCGGCCCGCTGACCCTGGACCAGTACCACGCCCTGCTGCCCGGTGGGCAGGCGTTCGTCGAGCTGGCCGCGTGGGTCGCCGAATACCTGGGCCACGAGCTGGACTGGGACCTCAACCTGATCCTCAAGCAGGGCGAAGTGCCCGCCCTGCGCACCGACAGCGGCCGCCGCCTGGGTTTCGACACCTGGCTGGGGCGCCCGCCACACGACGCCAACGACCTGTCGCTGGCCCGCTACTACGCCGGGCAACCGGTCGAATCGCCTGCCACAAGGAGCATGGACCATGGGTGAAATCAGCCGCGCCGCGCTGTTCGGCAAACTCAACAGCGTCGCCTACAAGGCCATCGAGGCCGCCACGGTGTTCTGCAAACTGCGTGGCAACCCCTACGTGGAACTGGCGCACTGGCTGCACCAGTTGCTGCAACTGCAAGACAGCGACCTGCACCGCATCGTGCGCCAGTTCAACGTCGAGCCGGCGCGCCTGGCGCGTGACCTCACCGACGCCCTGGACCGCCTGCCGCGTGGCTCGACCTCGATCACCGACCTGTCCTCGCAAGTGGAGGAGGCGGTGGAGCGCGGCTGGGTGTACGGCAGCCTGATGTTCGGCGAAAGCCAGGTGCGCACCGGCTACCTGCTGGTGGGCATCCTCAAGACCCCAAGCCTGCGCAACGCCCTGCTGAGCCTCTGCGGCGAGTTCGCCAAGCTCAAGGTCGAGGCCCTGAGCGAACGCTTCGACGAGTACGTCGGCGACTCGCCGGAAAACCACCTGGCGGCCAGCGACGGCTTCAACGCCGGGGTGCCGGGCGAAGCCAGCGGTGCCGTTGCGCCGGCGGCGATGGGCAAGCAGGAGGCGCTCAAGCGCTTCACCGTCGACCTCACCGAGCAGGCGCGCAGCGGCAAGCTCGACCCCATCGTCGGCCGTGACGAGGAGATCCGTCAGTTGGTCGACATCCTCATGCGCCGTCGGCAGAACAACCCGATCCTCACCGGCGAGGCCGGCGTCGGCAAGACCGCCGTGGTCGAAGGCTTCGCCCTGCGCATCGTCGCCGGTGACGTGCCGCCCGCGCTCAAGGACGTCGAGCTGCGCAGCCTGGACGTCGGCCTGCTGCAGGCCGGCGCCAGCATGAAGGGCGAGTTCGAGCAGCGCCTGCGCCAGGTGATCGAGGACGTGCAGGCCTCGCCCAAGCCGATCATCCTGTTCATCGACGAGGCCCACACCCTGGTCGGCGCCGGTGGCGCGGCGGGCACCGGTGACGCCGCCAACCTGCTCAAGCCGGCCCTGGCCCGCGGCAGCCTGCGCACGGTGGCGGCGACCACCTGGGCCGAGTACAAGAAGCACATCGAGAAAGACCCGGCCCTGACCCGCCGCTTCCAGGTGGTGCAGGTGGACGAGCCGGGCGAGGCCAAGGCCTTGCTGATGATGCGTGGCGTGGCCTCGACCATGGAGAAGCACCACCAGGTGCAGGTGCTCGACGAGGCGCTGGAGGCGGCGGTGAAGCTGTCGCACCGCTACATCCCGGCGCGCCAGTTGCCGGACAAGTCGGTGAGCCTGCTCGACACCGCCTGCGCACGGGTAGCGATCAGCCTGCACGCCGTGCCGGCCGAGGTCGACGACAGCCGCCGGCGCATCGAGGCGCTGGAGGTCGAGTTGCGGATCATCGCCCGCGAGGCCGCCATCGGCGTGGCCATCGGGCAGCGCCAGGCCCAGGCCGAGACCCTGCTGGGCGAGGAGCGCCAGCGCCTGGCCGAACTGGAAAGCCGCTGGGCCGATGAGAAAGCCTTGGTGGACGAACTGCTGGCCACCCGCGCGCAGTTGCGCGAGCAGGTGGGCGTGGTCGACCACGAGGTCGAGGGCAGCCATGCGCTGCGCGAGCAACTGGTCGACCTGCAACAGCGCCTGGCCGCGCTGCAAGGCGAAGCGCCGCTGATTCTGCCGACCGTCGACTACCAGGCGGTGGCCTCGGTGGTCGCTGACTGGACCGGCATCCCGGTGGGCCGCATGGCGCGCAACGAGATCGAGACCGTGCTCAACCTCGACAGCCACCTGGCCAAGCGCATCATCGGCCAGGACCACGCGCTGAAGATGATCGCCAAGCGCATCCAGACCTCCCGCGCCGGGCTCGACAACCCGAACAAGCCGATCGGCGTGTTCATGCTCGCCGGCACCTCCGGCGTGGGCAAGACCGAGACCGCGCTGGCCCTGGCCGAGGCCCTGTACGGCGGCGAGCAGAACCTGATCACCATCAACATGAGCGAGTTCCAGGAAGCGCACACCGTCTCCACCCTCAAGGGCGCGCCCCCCGGCTACGTCGGCTATGGCGAAGGCGGCGTGCTGACCGAGGCGGTGCGCCGTCGGCCCTACAGCGTGGTGCTGCTGGACGAGGTGGAAAAGGCCCACCCCGACGTGCACGAGATTTTCTTCCAGGTGTTCGACAAGGGCGTGATGGAAGACGGCGAAGGCCGCCAGATCGATTTTCGCAACACGCTGATCCTGCTCACCACCAACGCCGGCACCGAGCTGATCGCCGACATCTGCAAGCACCCCGAGGCGCTGCCCGAGCCCGATGCGGTGGCCACGCAACTGCGCAAGCCGCTGCTGGAGATCTTCCCGCCGGCCCTGCTCGGGCGCCTGGTGACCATCCCCTACTACCCGCTCAGCGACGCCATGCTGCAGGCCATCACCCGCCTGCAACTGGAGCGCATCCGCAAGCGCGTGGAGGCCACCCACAAGGTCGGCTTCGCCTATGACGATGGCGTGGTCGAGCTGATCGTTTCGCGCTGCACCGAGACCGAGAGCGGCGGGCGAATGATCGACGCGATCCTCACCAACGGCCTGCTGCCGGACATGAGCCGCGAGTTCCTCACCCGCCTGCTCGAAGGCCAGCCGTTGGCCAGCGTGCGCATCAGCCGCCGCGACAACGACCTGCACTATGACTTCGGCGCCACGGGCTGACGGAACCGACCATGCTGTTCAAGCAACTCACGCGCCTGGCGCAGATCAACAGCCCCCTGGGCCCGGACGTGCTGATCCTCGAGGAGATGGCCGGCGGCGAGGAGCTCGGCCGCCTGTTCGACTACGAGCTGCAGCTGACCAGCGACGATCCGGCCATCGACCTCAACCAGTTGCTGGGCAAGCCGATGAGCCTGTCGGTGCAGTTGAACGTCGGCAACAGCCGCCACTTCCATGGCATCGTCGCGCGTTGCAGCCAGTCGGTGCAGCGTGGCCAGTTCGCCAGCTACAGGGTCACCCTGCGGCCCTGGCTGTGGCTGCTGACGCGCACCAGCGACTGCCGGATCTTCCAGCACCAGACCGCGCCGCAGATCATCAAGCAGGTGTTCCGCGACCTGGGTTTCTCCGATTTCGAGGACGCCCTGAGCCGCGGCTACCGCGAACGTGAATACTGCGTGCAGTACCGCGAGACCAGCTTCGACTTCGTCAGCCGGCTGATGGAGGAAGAAGGCATCTACTACTTCTTCCGCCACGAGGCTGAACGCCACGTGCTGGTGCTGGCCGACGCCTACGGCGCGCACCAGAAGGCGCCCGGCTACGAGACGGTGCCGTTCTACCCGCCCGACGGCCAGCACCGCGAGCGCGACCACATCAACGACTGGTACCTGGCCCAGGAGGTGCAGCCCGGTTCGCTGGAGCTCAACGACTACGACTTCCAGCGCCCCAGCGCGCGCATCGACGTGCGCTCGACCCTGCCGCGCCCGCACCAGGCCGGCGACTACCCGCTGTACGACTACCCCGGCGCCTACAGCCAGACCCAGGACGGCGAGCACTACGCGCGCACGCGCCTGGAGTCGCTGCAAAGCCTGCACGAGCGCATCGAGCTGCGCGGCAACGCGCGCGGCCTTGGCAGTGGCCACCTGTTCAACCTCGAAGGCTTCGCACGCCAGGACCAGAACCGCGAATACCTGATCGTCAGCGCGCGCTACCACGTGCTCCAGGAGCGTCTGGAAACCGGCAGCGGCGGCGGCGCGCCGCAGTTCGAAAGCAACCTTAGCTGCATCGACGCGCAGCAGAGCTACCGCCCGGTCGCCAGCACCCTGCGGCCGATCGTCAAGGGCCCGCAGACCGCCGTGGTGGTCGGCCCCGCCGGCGAGGAGATCTGGACCGACCAGTACGGCCGGGTGAAGGTGCACTTCCACTGGGACCGCCACGACCAGTCCAACGAGAACAGCTCGTGCTGGATCCGCGTGTCGCAAGCCTGGGCCGGCAAGAACTGGGGCTCGATGCAGGTGCCGCGGATCGGCCAGGAGGTGATCGTCAGCTTCCTCGAAGGCGACCCGGACCGGCCGATCATCACCGGGCGCGTGTACAACGCCGAGCAGGCGGTGCCCTACGACCTGCCCGCCGGCGCCACCCAGAGCGGCATGAAAAGCCGCTCCAGCAAGGGCGGCAGCCCGGCCAACTTCAATGAAATCCGCATGGAGGACAAGAAGGGCGCCGAGCAGTTGTACGTGCACGCCGAACGCAACATGGACACCGTGGTGGAGCAGAACGAAACCCTGTCGGTGGGCGCCAGCCGGGTGCAGACCGTGGGCCTGCTGGAAACCATCACCATCGGCCAGGACCGCATCCGCGCGGTGCGCCGCGACGACATGCTGCTGGTCGGCGCGAGCAAGACCGACAGCATCAGCACCAGTTACCTGATCGAAGTCGGCGACAACCTGCGCCTGGTCTGCGGCAAGAGCGTGATCGAGCTCAACGCCAGCGGGCAGATCAACCTCAGCTGCGTGCAGTTCAGCTTTCACGCAAGCCAAGACGCCGAGATCAACACCGACGGCACCCTCGACCTGAACGTCGGCAGCGGCGCGCAGACCGCGCCCGACGACCAGGGCGTGAAAACCACCATCGACGACTCGGTGAAGGCGATCTTCTCCGACAAAGGCCAGTAAACGAGACGCCCCCATGAGCTACCGCCTCAACGAATTCCGCTTCGCCCTGCCCGACACAGGGCTGCACGACACCAGCATCAACATCCTGCGCTTCGAGGCGCTGGGCACTTCGCTGATCGTCAGCCGCAGCCTGCTGGCCGAGGGCGAGACCCTGCAAAGCAACTTCGACGGCCAGTTGCAGCGCCTGCAGCAGCAGGTCAAGGATTTGCGCTTCCAGCCGGCGCAGGCCGTGCGCGTGGGCCAGGGCGTGGATGCCATCGAGCTGTCCAGCCAGTTCAGCAAGGGCAGCGAGAAGGTGTTCCAGTACCAACTGGCGCTGGTGCTGCCCGGCACCCGCAAGATGTTCGCCCTGAGCTACGTCAAGGCGCAGCCCTTGGGTGAGGCCGAGGCGGCGCACTGGGCGGCGCTCAAGCAGTCGCTCGATTTCGACAACCTGGGCTGACCCAGCGCCATGTCCGACGCGCTCTGGGCCGCCCGCGAAGGCGACGCGCTGCTGCACACCTCGGTGATGGCCGACATCATCGGCGGCGTGCTGGAAGTCGCCGCCAACGTCGCCATCGGCGCGCTGGCCACTGCCGCGGTGGCCGCCGCGCTGGGCCTCACCGTGGCCACCGGCGGGCTGGGTTGCTTCGTGCTCGGCGCGGTGGTCGGCCTGGTGGTCGGCGTGGTGATGGCCAAGACCGGCGCGGACACCGGGCTCAGTCGATTATGCGAGGGCATCGGCAACTTCCTCTTCCCGCCCACGGTGCAGGCCACCATCGCCAGCGGCTCGCCCGACACCCGCACCAACGGCATGCGCGCGGCCCGCGCCGCCGGGGTGGTGCTGGGCCCGATGGCGCCGCTGGAGGGTGGCGCCGAGGGTGAGGCGGGCGAGGAACAGGAAGAGACCTTCCTCGACATGGCCAAGGGTTTCTTCTCGCAGATGTGGCGCCCCACGGTCGCCTCGCCTGCGCCCAACACCCTGCCGGCGACCGACGACAAGGTCATCTGCAGCAAGCACCCGCCAATGCCGCCGCAGTTCCTCGCCGAGGGCTCCAGCAAGGTGCTGATCAACGGCCAGCCAGCGTGCCGCAGTGGCGACCGCAGCACCTGCGAGGCGGTGATCGTCGATGGCGGGCTGGTGTCGAACAACGTGCGCATCGGTGGCGAACCGATCGTGGTGCAGGAGATTCGCAGCGGCAAGACGCCGGGGATCGGCTTGGCGATCACCGCGTTGATGATGTTGCGGGGACGGGGGGGGAAGTTTTATAGCAAGTTTGGGTGCATGTTGGTGGGGGGGGTGGCGAACTTTGCCACCGGCCAGGCCATCGGGGCGCTGACCCGCGCCATGGCGGGTTCGCCAAACCCGGTCCACGCCCCCACCGGCGCAAAGATCCTGTGTGGCGATGACGAGCTGGACTTCACCCTGCCCGCACACGTCCCACTTGAATGGCAGCGTATCTATAACAGCCGTGACGAACGCCAGGACGGCCTGTTCGGCGCGGGCTGGAGCGTACCCTACGAAGCCTGCGTGCGCATCGGCACGGACGCCGAGGGTTGCGAATCGCTGTCGCTCACGGATGAGCAGGGACGCGTGGTGGAGATAGGCGCCATCCCGCCCGGCGATGCCGTTTTCAGTGTCGGCGAAGGATTGAGCGTGCGACGCGCGGAAAATGGCGAGCTGCTCACGGAAAGCCGCGAAGGCCAGTACCGGCTGTTCCAGCCCACCCCAGGGCGACCGAGCCAGCTGCGCCTGAGTCAAGTCGGCGACCGCAACGACAACCGGATCTACCTCGATTACGACGAGCAAGGCCGGCTGAGCCACCTGCGAGGCACCAGTGAGCGGCTCCAGGTGCGGGTGCACTACAGCCAGCGCTGGCCCCAACGTATCGATCATCTGGAGCGCTGCTACCCCACTGGCGAGACCGAGGTGCTGGTCAGCTACGACTATGACAGCCACGGCGATCTGGCGCTGGTGCGCGACGCTGACAGCAACGTGCTGCGACGCTTCGTCTACGATGATGCCCGACGCATGGTGGAGCACCAAACGCCGAGTGGCCTGCGCTGTTTCTACGCATGGGATCGCTTCGAGGATGGCTCGCGGGTGACGCGCCACTGGACCGATGCTGGGGATACCTATCAGTTCGACTACGATGTCGCCGCAGGTCTCACCCAGGTCACCGACGGCCTGCGTCGGGTTAGCACCCGACAGTGGAATCGGCAGTTCCAGATTACGCGCTACACCGACGCACTGGGCCATGTGTGGCATTTCGAATGGAACGACGAACGCCAGCTACTGGCGGCTATCGACCCCCAGGGTGGCCGCTGGCAGTACTTTTACGATGACTCCGGCAACATCACGCAAACGATCGACCCGCTAGGCCGCAGCGAGTCCACCCAGTGGCTTGAGCACTGGTCACTCCCCAGGAGCCAGAGCGATCTGGCGGGAAACCGCTGGAGCTTCACCTATGACGCTCGCGGTAACTGCATCCGCGAAACCGACCCACTCGGGCAACAGACCCGCTACCGCTATGACGCGCATGGCTGCCCGGCGGAAATCATCGATGCCACCGGACGGAGCCGGTACTTGCGCTGGAACGACCAGGGCCTGCTTGTGGAGCAAACAGACTGCTCCGGCTACCGGACACGTTTCACCTACGACCGCCGGGGGCACCTGCAAGCCATCACCGATGCCCTGGGTGAACAGACCGAATATCGGCACGACGTGCACGGCCGCCTGCTACTGACGGTGCTGCCGGACGGGCGCACCGAGCAGGTCGAGCGCGGTGCCAACGGCATGCCCACGCGTCATATCGACCCTGCGGGCAACACCACTCAATACAGCTACAACCGCCGAGGCCAGTTGACGGCACGCACCGACCCGCATGGTCGGCGCTTGGAATACCGTCATGACGACTACGGCCGGGAACTTGAACTGCGCAACGAGAACGGTGAAGCCTACGGTTTCGACTGGGATGACAGCGACCGCCTGGTGCGGGAGCGCAACTTGGATGGCAGTGCCCGCTGCTATGCCTACGACCCACTGGACAACCTCGCCCGGGTCGAATTCGTGCCTACCCCGGGCAGTCATGAACAGTCGATCGTCCACTGCATGGCCTACGATGCGGTCGGCCGGCTGCGACTCAAGCAGACCGACGACGGTCAGACCGACTACAGCTACGATGACCAGGACCTGCCCACCGAGATGCTCTTCACCGACCTGCACGGTGAGCGCCATCGCCTGGCCTTTGTCCATGACGCTCTGGGCCAGCTATGCGAGGAGCAGGGGCCCGCCGGCACGTTGCGACACCAGTATGATCCGCTTGGAAATCTGACCCGCACGCGCCTGACCGATGGCCGCTGGGTCAACCGCCTGTACTACGGTAGCGGCCACCTGCACCAGGTCAACCTCGACGGCAAGATCGTCTGCGACTTCGAGCGGGACCGACTGCACCGAGAAACACTGCGTCAGCAAGGGGCATTGCGCACCCGCAGTGAGTACGACCGAACAGGACGCCTGCGCGCACGACTGCGCCGGTCGGCGTCCAATCTGGACATCCTGCCGGCACCGGCTCAGCAGCGCTTCGACTATGACCTACTGGACAACCTCGCCGTGCGCCACACTCAGCGCCCAGGTGTGGATCACCGGCAGGTGCTGCACCACGATGGCGGTGGAAGGGTCGTCGCCAGCGAAGACCATCCAGCCGGCTACCACGAAGCGTTCCGCTACGACCGCGCCGCGAACCTGCTCGACACACCCCACTCAGGCACCGGGCTGGTACGTCACAACCGGGTGCTGACCTACCAGGACAAGCGCTATCGCTACGACGGTTTCGGCCGCCTCGTGGAAAAACGCAGCCGCCGACGCGGCCTTCAGCAGTTTCGCTACGACGCCGAGCACCGCCTGGCCCAGGTGCGCAACCTACAGCCAGGGCGGGAGCGGATCATCGACATGCGCTACGACCCGATGGGGCGGCGAATCGAGAAGATCGAGTCCACGCTGGATGGCCAAGTACTGTCGTGCACGCGCTTTACCTGGGAAGGCCTGCGCCTGCTGGGCGAGCAACGTCATGGCTTACAGACCCTCTATCTGTATGCGGACGACGGCCACGAGCCGCTGGCGCGGTTGGATGGCCACGGAGGCCATGCGCAGCTACATCACTATCACAACGACATGAACGGCTTGCCCGAGTCGCTGACCGATGCGCAGGGAGAGACGCTCTGGTCCGCGCGCTACTTGACGTGGGGCAACACGTGGGAAGAGTGGCGCGTGCCAGGATTCGTGGAAGAGCAGAACCTGCGCTTCCAAGGGCAGTATCTAGACCGCGAAACCGGGCTGCACTACAACCTGTTCCGTTTCTATGATCCGGATATCGGGCGTTTCACGCAGCCGGATCCAATCGGGTTGGCGGGTGGGGTCAACCAGTATCAATATGCGCCGAACCCATTTACGTGGATCGATCCTTGGGGGTTGCTCAACGAGGGTGAGGTTGCGGGATATGGAGCCAAGGCCCACCGAGGCGATGGATTGGAAGCCCATGAGCTCATGCGTAACAAGTTCCTTCAGGACAAGGGACTCGCTAAGAAAAAACGTCGCATGAAAGGCAACCCATCCATTGCGTTGAGCCCGGAAAACCATGACGAGGTTCACCGAGAGGAAAATCGTTTACGCAAGCAGATGGGGCTAAAGCCGAACCAGATGCTCAAACGCGGCAAGCTGGAGATCCGTCTGATGTCCGAAGCTATTTACAACTCCCTGGTCGTAAAGGGCAAGATCAGCCAACAACAACTCAGGACCGCTCGACGCTACGCCAAGTCGTTCGCCAAAGGCAAAGGATGTTATTGAACATGAAATCACAGAAGATCATTCTTGCTACCCAGAACCAAGGGTTTGGCCAGGTGGGCGGAGCTCCGTACCTGGATGACTCATCGCTCTGGCCACGCGCGCCGGACACTGGCGAACTGATGACACCGCTGGCCACATTGACTGAACGGTTTCTCCCGGTCACCTTCGTGCCTCCCGGAATGGGCCTGACTGTGTTTATCACCACCCGCAAGGGAAATGGCGAGTTCAGTCGCACGACCCAACGGCAATATACGGTGCATCAACAATCCGACCTGAAGGAAAAACTGGGCAACGGCTATACCCGGGTCATCCTGCACACGCTGACCGATGAAGCGCTCGTGCCGAACGAACCGGTGTTGCTGCTGAAACCCAGCTTTATCAACTTCGAGCCATTGACCGAAGACGAAATCACTGAAGAGCTGGAAGACGAAGACAGCGGTATTGAACTCAGCAAGCCCGTTGGACGCCCATCCTGGCTCCAGGATCCGATCTACGAGCCTAAGCGCTACTTGTTCCTGATGCAGTTACTGGATGCCGACCTGGCGCAATCCAGCCCTGAGCATGAGGGAATACTGGCTGAAGGCATCGGTTACCTTTACGTTGATCGGCAAGCACGTCGAGGAAAGCAAGGTGACGAAGCTGGCTTCTTCTTCATTCAGTTCACCTGAAATGCCGACGCCCCCCATTCGGCGCAGCGCGGGCAGCACAGACACCCCAAAACGCAACAGCCCCGGCATAGGCCGGGGCTGCTGGTCACACCCAATCGATATCAGAAGATGCTGATCGGATACTCGACGAACACGCGCACTTCGTTGCCGTCGTCGTTGTAGCTGTTCTGTTGCACGGCGTTGTTGGTGCGTACCCACGAACCGCGCAGCTTGACCGACAGGTCCTTGGCCGGGCCGTCCTGCACCACGTAGCGCAGCTGGTTGAAGATCTCGCGCTCCTTGCCTTCGCCGAAGCCTTGCGGGTTATCCGGGTTGCGGGTGTTGATGTTGTCACCCACCACGTAGGCGATCTTGTAGGTCAGGCCCGGAATGCCGAAGGCACCGAAGTCCAGGCCGTAGCCCAACTGCCAGGAACGCTCGTCCTCGGCGTTGAAGTCCGACCAGTAAGAGTTGGCCAGGTAGATGGTCGAACCACCGTCACCCACGCCCCACGATTGGTTCTGGTAGCTGCCGTAGTTGTAGCCAGCGCTGCCGGTGTTGCGCTGGTGGGCCAGGGTGATCGAGTGCGGGCCGAAGGCGTAGGTGGCCGCCAGGCTCCAGATGGTATTGCGGTCACCGTTGAGGCTGGCACGCTCGACGAACTTCTTGTCCAGGTCCGACTTGTAGCCGTTGAAGTCCAGGGTCAGGGACTGGTCGGCGGCGATCGGGAAGACGTAGTTCAGGCCCAGGTAGTGCTTCTTCATCACGTCTTCGTTGTCGGCGGTGTACAGCGACGCGGTGAAGTTGTCGGTGACCTTGTAGCTGCCGCCGAAGACGTTGATCGACTTCAGCACGCCGCTGTCGCGGCCTTCGGCGCTCTTGCGCGCTTCCTGGGTGAAGCGGCCGGCGTTCAGCTCCAGGCCCTTGATCTCCTTGGAGGTGATCAGCGCGCCGGTGAAGCTTTCCGGCAGCAGGCGCGAGTCGTCGTACTGCAGCACGGGCAGGGCCGGCATCATGTCACCGTACTTGAGCACGGTGTTGGAGACGCGGAACTTGATCGCGCCACCGGCACGCGCCAGGTCGTTCGCCGCGGCGCTGCGGCCTTGGGCGTCGGTGGTGTTCTCACGCTTGAAGAAGTCGATGCCCGCGCCACTGTTGCGGCCCTTGCCGCCGTCCAGGCGAATGGCGTACAGGCCGAAGGCGTCGACGCCGACACCAACGGTGCCCTGGGTGAAGCCGGAGGAGAAGGTGCCGATGAAACCTTGGCCCCATTGGGCGCGGTCTTTGGTGCCGTGCTTCTGGTCGCGGTTGATGTAGGCGTTGCGCAGGAGGACGCTGGCGTGGCTGTCCTCGATGAAGCCTTTGCTTTCGGCCTGCTCATTGGCCTGGGCCTGGGTCGCGGCAATCAGTGCCAGGGCGACCAGGCTGATCCGGGTGTTCAGCATTTTGCTTTCCTTATTTCCAATCAGAACGCTCTGCGATTTAAAACGCCAGGAAACCAACGCCCCTTCGTAGGTTCGACGCTATGCGGATCCAAACTGAAAGACCCGCTGTGGGTAACAGCGGGCCTGTGCAGCAGCATGGCCAGATCGTGGCCAGCAGGCGTTGGGCCGAATCCTAGCCGCGTGCGCTTTCGAATGTCAAAAAATCGTGAAATGAAGGTTGATATAACCAAATTAACGCTTTGGCCTAGTGCAATTCCATGCCCTTGGCCAATTGACTAGATAATCCTTCTCTTTTCGGGACTTTCGTACCGATCCCGCACGCTGCGGATTCTTGCCAAATTCGAGCGCACACAAGCAAACAAGAATCAGTTACAAGCTGAAACAAACGTAAAGGAACTCCCTGACAAACAGGCAAGCAAGAGCAAATAGCAAGCATTACCATTCGCATCCTTTTCTGCCCACCCTACTTTCGGATGCCTGTCATGCATGCTCCCTGCCGCCTGTCTCCCCTGACCCTGGGCCTGTCGCTGTTGTTCAGCGCAGGCCTGGCCAGCGCCGCCACCACCACCCTGCCGGAAACCTCGGTGACCGCCGACGCCGAGCGTGAACGCGACAACCCGCGGGTCAAGGATGTCAGCACCGCCACCCGCACCTCGACCCCAGCTCGCTACGTGCCACAAGCGATCGACGCGGTGAAGACCAGCAACGTGCTGGACTACGGCAGCAACACCCTGGGCAAGGCGCTGGAAGGCATCCCCAACGTCAGCAGCGGCGCCGACACGCGCTTCGACAGCGTGCGCATCCGTGGCTTCGACGCGAGCAACGACTTCTACCTGGACGGCGTTCGCGACGACAGCCAGTACGTGCGCGATATCCACAACATCGAGCGCATCGAGGTGCTCAAGGGCCCGGCGGCGGTGCTGTATGGCCGTGGCAGCCAGGGCGGCATCGTCAACCGTGTGAGCAAGGCGCCGGAGCACGGTCGCCGCTCGACGATCGAAGCCCAGGGCGGCAGCGAAGACCTGCGCAGCCTGTACGCCGACCTCAGCGCCGACCCCAGCGACGACGTCAGCCTGCGGCTGAACCTGGGCAATCAGGACAACAACAGCTTCCGCGACGGCGTCGACGGCAACCGCCAACTGTTCGCACCGTCCATGAGCTGGCAGCTGACCCCAGACCTGAACTGGCTGGTGCAGTACGAATACAGCCGTTACAACCGCACCCCCGACCGTGGCATTCCTGGCGTGGGCGGCCGCCCGGCCGACGTGGGCCGCGACACCACCTACGGCGACACCCAGCGCGACTTCATCGACGACAAGGCGCAGTCGCTGCGCTCGCGCCTGAACTACCAGCTCAGCGACAACTGGCAACTGCGCCACACCCTGGGCCTGTTCAAGCTCAACAGCGACTTCGACAACACCTACCTGACCGGCTACACCCCGAGCACCAACCGCGTCACCCGCCAGCGCTGGCAGCAGGACTTGAACACCCGCAACCTGTTCAACAACCTCGAGGCCGAGGGCGACGTCAGCACCTGGGGCCTGGAGCACAAGCTGCTGGTGGGCCTGGAGTTCGGCAACCAGCGCCGCGACCCGATCCTCTACACCGCCGCCACCAGCGGCGCGGGCTTCCAGCCGGTGCCGAGCCTGGACCTCGACAACCCCGACCGCAGCCAGCAGCACAACGGGCGCATGGTGGTGTCGAGCAACAACCACACCGTGGTCGACAGCCGCGGCATCTACCTGCAGGACCAGATCCGCCTGAACGAGCAGTGGCAGCTGCTGGCCGGCGTGCGCTTCGACCAGTTCGAGGTCGAGACCACCAACAAGCTGCGCGGCCTGCGCGAGAAACAGGACGACAACAGCACCAGCCCACGCCTGGGCGTGGTCTACTCGCCCTGGCGCGAGCATTCGTTCTACGCCTCGTGGAGCCGCACCTTCTCGCCGGTGGGCGGTGGCCTGATCGGCATCACCCCGGGCGCCACGGGCAATGCCAACGAAACCGCCCCGGAGCAGACTCGGCAGAAGGAGATCGGGGTCAAGAGCGACTGGTTCGACGAGCGCCTGAGCACCACCCTGGCGGTGTACGAGCTGGAGCTGTACAACCGCCGCACCAGCGACCCGAACAACCCGACCATCACCCTGCTGACCGGCCTGCAGCGCTCGCGTGGCGTCGAGCTGACCGCCACCGGCAATGTGGTGGGCAACTGGTACGTGCGCGGGGGCATCGGTATTCAGGACGCGACCATCGTCGAGGACAACAACGGTCAGGAAGGCAACCGGGTGAACAACGTCGCCCGGCGCAACGCCAGCCTGTTCGTGACCTGGAAGCCGGAACTGGGCTGGTACGCCGAGACCGGGCTGACGCTGGTCGGCGACCGCTATGCCGACACGCAGAACACCACGGTGCTGCCAGGGTACGGGCGCTGGGATGCGCTGGCGGGTTTGCGCACCCGTGACTGGGACGTGCGCGCGGCGCTGAACAACATCGCCGACAAGACCTACTACACCTCGGCGACCAGCGCGGCGCAGATCCAGTTCGGCGACCCGCGCAGCCTGGTGGTCACCGGGACCTACAGTTTCTGATTCGCGGGCCTCATCGCGGGGCAAGCCCGCTCCAGGGACGGCGCGGCCCCGCGATGAGGCCGGCACAGACACCCCACAAACAAAAACGCCACCGCATTCGCGGTGGCGTACTGCACGCTGACAATCAGTGCCAGACAGCCATCAAGGCCTCCAGCTCCGCGTCACTGATCAACCCCTGCGGGTATCGCCCGTCCAGCAATCGACGTGTGTCGGTCATCCTGACCCGCTCGCTTCCATGGTGCTTCAACCACTGCGCCAATACCTTGAGCGATTCGTGATTCATTCCCGATGGGGGCAATGCCGACTCACTAATTGCATTCATTTACACGTACTCCCCGGGCCGTGAGCGGCTAAATTACTTGGGTTTTGTTACAGAACGGCTTTTTCGTATCCGCTTGAAACGCAATGGAAAATTAATACAAGAGCTATGCCAGCAAAGCCCACCGGTCGTCATCCGGCATAAAAAAGCCCCTCAAATGAGGGGCTTATGCGAACACAGGAAAATCAGCGCTTGGCCGGTGCCGGTTGCTGCTGGGTCAGGCAGTGGATGTTGCCGCCGCCCAACAGCAGCTCGCGACCGGGGATCATCACCACTTCGTGGTCCGGGAAGACCTTGGCCAGAATCGCTCTAGCCTGGGCATCCGCCGGGTCATCGAAGCTCGGCGCGATGATCCCGCCGTTGACGATCAGGAAGTTCACATAGGAGCCGGCCAGGCGCACCGACGGGTCGCGCTCCTGGCTGCCGACCACTTGGTCGACGCCGGCACATTCTTCCTCGGTGGCGTACAACGGCCCAGGAATGGGCATCTTGTGCACCACGAACTCGCGTCCCTTGGCGTCACGGCTGTTTTTCAGCACCTCGTAGGCGGCGTGGCAACGCGCGTAATTGGGGTCGTTGGAATCATCGGTCCAGGCCAGTAACACTTCGCCCGGGCTGACGTAACAGCAGAAGTTGTCGACGTGGCCATCGGTTTCGTCGTTGTACAGGCCATCGGGCAGCCAGACGATGGTGTCGACGGCCAGGTGGTCACGCAGGATCGCCTCGATCTGCTCGCGGTTCAGGTGCGGGTTGCGGTTGCGATTGAGCAGGCATTCCTCGGTGGTGATCAGGGTGCCTTCGCCGTCGACGTGGATCGAACCGCCTTCGAGCACGAAACCTTCGGTGCGGTAGCGCTGGCTGCGCTCCATCTCGAGGATCTTGGTCGCCACTTCCTCGTCACGGTTCCACGGCGCGTACAGGCCGCCGTCGAAGCCGCCCCAGGCATTGAAGCCCCAGTCCACGCCGCGCACTTCGCCGTGGTCGTTGATCACGAAGGTCGGGCCGGTGTCGCGCACCCAGGCGTCGTCGCTGCTGATCTCGACCACGCGGATGTTCGGCAGGTCCAACTGGCGGCGGGCATTCTCGTACTGGCCGGCGGACACGGCCACGGTGACCGGCTCGAACCGGGCGATGGCCTTGGCCAGGGTCACGTGCGCGGCCTGGGCCGGCTTGCCGCCCAGGCGCCAGTTGTCCGGGCGCTCCGGCCAGACCATCCACACCTGGGTCTGCGGCGCCCACTCGGCGGGCATGTGGAAGCCGTCGGCGCGGGGAGTCGAGTTGAGGGTTTTCATGGGTAACCTCTGGGTGGCCCGGCGGGGGTGTGTGCCAGGGGGTTGGGGATGTGGGTGTCTGTGCGGGCCCTATCGCGGGGCAAGCCCGCTCCTACAACGACAATGCTGTCCCCTGTAGGAGCGGGCTTGCCCCGCGATAGGGCCGCCGAATGTAATAAATCTAACCGATATATATCGACTTTAAAAGCAACAACAGAGACCAATAAAGCATAACGATCACATTTAACTCGATACGAATCGAATCAAAGCCCTTCCGCCAGCACCCGATCCACACTGTCGACGAAATAATCCACACTCGCTCGCGTGGTGCACATCGGCGGCTTGATCTTCAGGATGTTCAGGTAGTCACCGGTCGGCTGCATGAAGATCCCCAGCTCCCTCAAACGGTTGCACAGGGCCATGGTCTCCTCGCTGGCCGGCTCCAGGGTTTGTCGATCGCGCACCAGTTCCAGCCCCAGGTAGAAGCCTGATCCATGCGCCGCACCCGCAAGCGGATGTTTATCGACCAACGCCTGCAAGCGCGCCTTGAAATAGCGCCCCACGTCACGGGCGTTGTCCCACAGCCCCTCGTCGCGCATCACGTCCAGCACCGCCATGCCGATGCGGCAGCTCACCGGGCTGCCGCCGGCCGAGGAAAAGAAGTAGCCCTCGGCCTCCAGCGCCTCGGCGATTTCGCGGCGGGTGATGACCGCACCCAACGGCTGGCCGTTGCCCATGCCCTTGGCCATGGTGATGATGTCCGGCACCACGCCCTGCTCTTCGAAGCCCCAGAAATACTCGCCCAGGCGGCCATAGCCGACCTGCACCTCGTCGGCGATGCACACCCCGCCACGGGCACGCACCTTGGCGTAGGCCTCGCGCAGGTAGCCCGGCGGCAACGAGATGCCCCCGGCGTTGCCGTACACCGGCTCGCAGATCATGCCGGCCAGCTGGCGGCCACGGGTGTCGAGATCAGCGAGCTTGGCCTCGACATCGCGCAGGTAGTCGGCGGCGCTGTCGGCCCCACGGTAGCGGCCGCGGAAGGTGTTCGGCGCCTCCACCGGATGCACCCAGTCCGGGCGGGTTTCCAGGGCCTGGGGGTTGTCGGCGATCGAGGTGGAGATGGCGTCGGTGGCCACCGACCAGCCGTGGTAGGCCTCCAGCACGCTGAGCAGGTCGCGCCCACCGCTGTAGGCCCAGGCCAGGCGGATCGCCAGGTCGTTGGCCTCGGTGCCGCTGTTGACCAGGAACACCCGGTCGAAGCCCTCGGGCGCGACTTCCAGCAGGCGCTCGGAGAACTCGGCGATGGCCGCGTAGTGGAAGCGCGAGTTGGTGTTCACCAGCGACCACTGGCGCGCCGACTCGGCGGCCATGCGCGGGTGGCCGTGGCCGAGCACCGCGACGTTGTTGAGCATGTCCAGGTACGCGCGGCCCTGCATGTCGATCAGGTAGTTGCGCCAGCCGCGCTCGATGTGCGGCGGCTGCGCATAGTAGTGCTTCTGCGAACGGGCGAAGCTGGCGTCGCGGCGCGCCAACAACGCCTCGGCGTCCACCAGCGGTGCGGCGTCGCAGTCGAAGCCCAGCAGCGCCGCGGGCGACGGGCACAGCGCCAGCCAGGCCTTGGCGTGGGACGGCGTGGCGAAGAACGGCGGCTGGCTGGCCGCCTCCAGGCACAGCTGCACGCGCAGCAAACCGCAGGCGGCGCCCAGCGTCTGGCCCTTGGCGACCAGTTGGCCATCCTGCGGCGCGACCTCCAGGCCATCGAGCCACAGGCTCCAGTGCGCGGTGCGCAGGCAGCCGCGCGCGTCGCCGGTGCGCTCCCAGACACCGGCTTGCGGGGCCTGCAACGCCGTGCCGGGCAGCAGGCTCAATTCCACGCCCAAGGCGCAGGTCGCCGGTTCTTCAGGGCGATCGATGTGCGTCTGCGACAGGCGGTACTGCCCATAGAGGCTGCTGGCCGGCGCCGGCTGCGCGGCCAGCAGTTGCTGGTCGAAGCCGGGCTGCTCCCAGTTGCCGGCCTCGCAATGCGGGCTGAGCACGCCGAGGTCGACACGGCGTACCGAGGCGCCGTCCAGGCCCGGCAGCAGCGGCGCGCAGCCGCTCAGGTCGGGCGCCTGCGGCACAAGGCGCGCCGCCTGCAGGATCGCCGCCTCCATCAACGCGGCGGGCACCGCGGTGGCGGTGTCGAAGATTTCCCATTCATGGGCGATGTTGTCGCGGGTGTACTGGTTGTGCGGGTCGACACTCAATTGCTGCTCACTGCTCAGCACCAGCACGGCGGCGCGGTTCAGCACCAGCGGCCACAGGGCGCGCAGCTCGGCTTCGGTCAGCGGGTTGACGGCCTGGTAGGCACTGACCGCCGGGAGGATGCGCAGCGGGTCGCCCTCGGCGTGGTGCAGCAAGGCCGCGCAGGTGACCGACAGGTCGGCGATGCGCCAGGTGCGCGAGAGGTCGCCGAAATCGATGACCCCTTGCAGTTGCCATTCGCGCTGGGCATCGCGGGCCCAGACCACGTTGTCGTCGGTGATGTCCAGGTGCACCGCCTGGCTCGGCAGTTTCTCGACCAGCGGTTGCAGGCGTTCGCGGGCTTGGCGCGCAGTCTTTTGCAGGCGCGCGCGCCGCGCCGGGTCTTTGAGCACCGGCAGCAGGTGCTCGATCAGCGCCTCGGCGTGGCGCGGGTCCCATTGCAAGGTGCGCTCCAGGCCCGGGTGGTCGAAGCCGGCCAGGGCCTTGTCGAGCCGCGCGCAGAGCGCGCCGAGCTCGGCCATCACGCACGCCGGCAAGTGCTTCAGGCGGGTCAGTGGCTGGCCATCGATGTATTCGAGCAGGCGTGCGCGCAACGGCTGGCCGGCGATGTCCAGCGCCAGCAGGTGCTCGCCATCGAGCGCCGGGCGCACGGCCGGCACCGGCAGCCCCTGGGCACGCAGGTAGGCCAAGGCCGCGTGCTGGGCCTCCAGCTCGACCTGGGCATAACTGCCATGGCACAGCTTGAGCACGAAGCGGCCCTGGTCGCTGTCCAGCCGGAAGTTCACGTCCTGTTGGCTGCCGAGGGGCACCAGGGCGCCGTGCAGGCCGTAGTAGGCCTGGGCGGCCTGGCTGGCCTGCTGCTCGGAAACCTCGGGACGGGGAAGGCTGGAACGGTGGATCAGGGTGTGCAACGGCATGGTGCGAAACCTCGGCCTCTTTTTGCCTATATCTCGCCATTACCTCTGCTCGGAAGCAAGAGGGGCGCGACCAACTCGCCGAAGCAGGAACGAGGGTGCTCGTAGCCTGTGCAGCGGGCACTCGATCACAGCAGCCACCAGTGGTAAGACACAACATGTATCATGTGCCGCAGGTGCAAGGATGACCTGTCGAGCGGTACCTGTCCGAGCCCTGAATAATTCACTGACTAGCTGCAAGGCCATTCCAACATGCGCATTCTTGTCACTGGCGGCGCCGGCTTCATCGGCTCGGCGCTGATCCGCCACCTGATCGGCAGCACCGAGCACGAGGTCCTGAACCTCGACAAACTGACCTACGCCGGCAACCTGGAATCGCTGCAAGGCATCGCCAGCGACGCCCGCTATGAATTCGTCCAGGCCGACATCTGTGACCGCGCTGCGCTGGATGCCGTGCTGCAACGCTTCGCCCCGCAGGCGATCATGCACCTGGCGGCAGAGTCCCATGTGGACCGCTCCATCGATGGCCCCGCCGCGTTCATCGAGACCAATGTGGTTGGCACTTACACGCTGCTGGAAGCCACCCGCGCCTACTGGCTGGAACTGCCCGCCACCGAGCGCGCCGCGTTTCGCTTCCACCACATCTCTACCGACGAGGTGTACGGCGACCTGCACGGCGCCGACGCGCTGTTCACCGAAACCACGCCCTACGCCCCGAGTTCGCCCTACTCCGCGAGCAAGGCAGCCTCCGACCACCTGGTGCGTGCGTGGCACCGCACCTATGGCTTGCCGGTACTGCTGACCAACTGCTCTAACAACTACGGCCCGTTCCACTTCCCGGAAAAGCTGATCCCGTTGATGATCCTCAATGCCCTGGCCGGCAAGCCACTGCCGGTGTACGGCGATGGCCAGCAGGTGCGCGACTGGCTGTTCGTCGAAGACCACGCCCGCGCCCTGCTGACGGTGGTGACCGAGGGCAAGGTCGGCGAAACCTACAACATCGGCGGCCATAACGAGCAGAAGAACATCGATGTTGTACGCACCCTCTGCGCCCTGCTCGAAGAGCTGGCGCCCCAGCGCCCGGCCGGCGTCGCCCATTACGCCGACCTGATCACCTTCGTCCAGGACCGCCCTGGCCACGACCTGCGCTACGCCATCGACGCCGGCAAGATCGAACGCGAACTGGGCTGGGTACCCGCCGAAACCTTCGAATCCGGACTGCGCAAGACCGTGCAGTGGTACCTGGACAACCTCCCGTGGTGCCGTCACGTGCAAGATGGCACCTACCAGGGCGAGCGCCTGGGCCACTCCGACTTCAAGGACCTGATCGCATGACCAAGGGCATCGTCCTCGCCGGGGGCTCCGGCACCCGCCTGCACCCCATCACCCTCGGGGTCTCCAAGCAGTTGCTGCCGATCTACGACAAGCCGATGATCTACTACCCGATCTCGGTGCTGATGCTTGCTGGCATCCGTGACATCCTGCTGATCTCCACGCCCCAGGACCTGCCGCAGTACCGCCAGCTGTTCGGCGACGGCAGCGCGTTCGGCATCAACGTCAGCTATGCCGAGCAGCCTTCACCCGATGGCCTGGCCCAGGCGTTCCTGATCGGTGAGGACTTCATCGGCGACGACGCGGTGTGCCTGATCCTCGGCGACAACATCTTCCACGGCCAGGGCTTCAGCGAGCAGTTGCAGCGGGCAGTCGCCCACCCCTCGGGCGCCACGGTGTTCGGTTACTGGGTCAAGGACCCGGAGCGCTTCGGCGTGGTCGAGTTCGACGTCCATGGCCGTGCCCTGTCGATCGAGGAAAAGCCCGCGCAGCCGAAGTCCAGCTACGCCGTCACCGGCCTGTACTTCTACGACAACGACGTGGTCGAGATCGCCAAGACCATTCGCCCCTCGCCGCGCGGCGAGCTGGAGATCACCGACGTCACCAACGCCTACCTGCAGCGCGGCGACCTGCGCGTGGAGCGCTTCGGCCGTGGCTTCGCCTGGCTCGACACCGGCACCCACGACAGCCTGCTGGAAGCCTCGCAATACGTGCAGACCATCGAGCACCGGCAGGGCCTGAAGGTCGCCTGCCTGGAGGAAATCGCTTTCCAGAAAGGCTGGATCAGCCGTGACCAACTGCTGGCCAAGGCCGCTGAGTTGAAAAAGACCGGCTATGGCCAATACCTGGGCAAACTGGCCGAAGAGACGCCATGAAGATCATCCCCACCACGATCCCTGACGTGCTGATCGTCGAACCCAAGGTGTTCGGCGACAGCCGCGGCTTCTTCCTCGAAAGCTTCAATGCCCGCGACTTCGCGGCGCAGACCGGCCTCGGTGCAAGCTTCGTCCAGGACAACCACTCGCGCTCCCAGCGCGGCGTGCTGCGTGGCCTGCACTACCAGGTCGACAACCCCCAGGGCAAGCTGGTGCGCGTCACCCAGGGCGAGGTGCTGGACGTGGCCGTGGACATCCGCCGCAGCTCGCCGAGCTTCGGCCAGTCGGTGGTGGTGCGCCTGAACGCCGACGACCACCGCCAGCTATGGATTCCGCCAGGCTTTGCCCACGGTTTCCTGGTGCTCAGCGAGAGCGCCGATTTCCTCTACAAGACCACCGACTACTACAACCCCGCCGCCGAGCGCTGCATCCGCTGGGACGACCCGGACCTGGCCATCGACTGGGGCCTGCGCGAACCGCCGCAACTGTCGGCCAAGGACCAGGCCGGCGTGTGCCTGCGCGATGCCGAGCTGTTCCCATGAAGATCCTCGTGTGTGGCCGCAACGGCCAGGTGGCGCACGCCCTGCAAGCGCACCTAGCCGGCCTGGGCGAGGTGCATGCGCTAGGCCGCGAACAGCTCGACCTGGCGCACCCCGAGCAGCTGCGCGCGCCGCTGCGCCAGCTGGCGCCCGACCTGATCATCAACGCCGCCGCGCACACGGCGGTGGACCAGGCCGAAAGCGAGCCGGCGCTGGCCTTCGCGATCAACGCCGAAAGCCCGCGCGTGCTGGCCGAGGAAGCCGCGCGGCGGGGCGTGCCGCTGATCCACTACTCCACCGACTACGTGTTCGATGGCAGCAAATCCACGCCCTACACCGAAGACGACGCCACCGGCCCACTGGGTGTCTACGGCGCCAGCAAGCTGGCCGGCGAGCAGGCGATCACCGCGGTTGGCGGCCAGCACCTGATTCTGCGTACCAGCTGGGTCTATTCGCGCCATGGCCGCAACTTCCTGCTGACCCTGCAGCGCCTGCTGCAGGAGCGCCCGCAGGTGCGCGTGGTGGCCGACCAGTTCGGCGCGCCCACCTGGGCCGGCAGCATCGCCGCCGGCACCCGCGCCCTGGTCGAGCGCTGGTGCGCGGGCGAGGCCGGGGCCTGGGGCACCTACCATTTCACGGCCCAAGGCGAGACCTCGTGGTTCGGTTTCGCCGAGGCCATCGGCGCCCACCTGAAGGCCCAGGGCCTGCCCTGCGCCGAGCTGCTGCCGATCACGTCCAGCGAGTACCCGACCCCGGCCCGCCGCCCGCTAAACTCGCGCCTGGACTGCACACGCCTGGCCAGCGAGTGGCACCTCAGCCTGCCGCAATGGCGCCAGGCGCTGATCGACTGCCTGAAGTAGCGCATAATTGCGCCAGACTTTTCTGGCGCAACCGGTGATGACCTCGACTCCCCTCGTTTCACGACGCCCCCGCTGGCGCAGCCTGGCCCTGTTGGCCGTCTGCCTGGCACCGCTGCTGTGGCCGCTGCACCACCTGGCCGAGCGCTACTACCAGGACCAGTTGGCCTCGCAGAACCGCCAGACCCTCGACCTGTACGTGGCCAACCTGCTCGGCACCCTGCACCGCTACGAGACCCTGCCGCAGATACTCGGCGACTTGCCCGCCCTGCGCGGCGTGCTGGCCGACCCCTTCCGCCTGGAGTCGGTGACCAACGCCAACCGCCTGCTCAAGACGATCGTCCAGCAGACCGGGGCCGAGGTGATGTACCTGATGGACGTCAGCGGCAACACCCTGGCCGCCTCCAACTGGGACAAGCGCGACAGCTTCGTGGGCCGCAACTTCGCCTTCCGCCCGTACTTCATCGAAGCCATGGAGGGCCGCCTGGGGCGCTTCTTCGGCCAGGGCACCACCTCGGCCAAGCGCGGCTACTTCTTCGCCGCCGCCGTGCGTGACCGCGACCGGGTGGTGGGTGTGCTGGTGGTCAAGGTCGACCTCGACCACACCGAAACCCTCTGGGGCCGCACCCCGGAGCAGTTGCTGCTGACCGACCAGAACGGCGTGGTGGTGCTGACCTCGCGCGCCGAGTGGCGCTTCCGCGCCACGCGTCCGCTGACCGAGCAGGAGCGCAAGGCGATGATCGCCATCCAGCCCTACCCGACCCAGGCGCCACAGCCGCTGAACCTGGAACCGGAAGCCTGGCTGACGCAAACCCGCGATATCCCTGAGACCGGCTGGCAGGTGAACATCCTCGCCCCGCGCATCCTGGTCGACCGCTCGGTGCAGACGGTGATGGCCATCGGCGCGGGTGCGCTGCTGGTGGCCATGCTGCTGGCGGGCCTGGTGATGCAGCGCAGACGCCACTACATCGACCGCATCGAGTTCGAGGCCCATGCCCGCCATGACCTGGAAAAGCGCGTGGTCGAACGCACCTCCGACCTCGAATGGCTGAACAACCGCCTGAAGAACGAGGTGCTGGAGCGCGAGCAGGCCCAGCAGGAGCTGGTGCGCGCCCAGGACGAACTGGTGCAGGCCGGCAAGCTGTCGGTGCTCGGCACCATGTCCGCGAGCATCAGCCACGAGCTCAACCAGCCGCTGGCGGCGATCCGCAGCTACGCCGAGAACGCCGAGATCCTCCTCGACCACCAACGCACCGACGATGCCCGTGGCAACCTCAAGCTGATCGGCGAACTGACCGGGCGCATGGCCTCGATCATCGCCCACCTGCGCGCCTTCGCCCGGCGCGACCGCCACGCCCCGGAAAGCGTGGCCCTGCAACCGGCGCTGGACGATGCCCTGGCACTGCTGGCCAAGCGTCGCCGGGCCATGGCGGTGGAACTGGTGCGCGACATTCCCGACGCCACCCTGTGGGTGCAGGCCGGTGAAACGCGCCTGCGCCAGGTGCTGGGCAACCTGCTGGCCAACGCCCTCGACGCCCTCACCGAAAAGGCCAACCCGCGCAAGCTGTGGCTGAGTGCCGAAAAGCGCGAGGACTGCGTCTACCTGTACATCCGTGACAACGGCCCAGGCTTCACCCGGCAAGCGCTGGCGCACGCCAAGGAGCCGTTCTTCACCACCAAGACCCGGACCCAGGGCCTGGGGCTGGGCCTGGCGATCTGCGAAAGCCTGATGCGTGCGCTGGGCGGCGAGCTGCTGCTGGGCAACCACCCGGAAGGCGGCGCCCTGCTCACCCTGCAGCTGCGCGTGGCCACGCCCGGTGCCAACCTGCAACCTTCGGAGGACCCCTCGGCATGACCGAGACACTGATCGACAGCCACACCCAGGTGATCCTGGTCGACGACGACCCACACCTGCGCCAGGCCCTGAGCCAGACCCTCGACCTGGCGGGCCTGAAGGTCACCACCCTGGCCGATGCCCAGGGCCTGGCCGAGCGCATCGAGCCGGACTGGCCGGGGGTGGTGGTCAGCGATATCCGCATGCCCGGGATCGACGGCCTGCAACTGCTGGAGCAACTGCACGGGCGCGACAACGAGCTGCCGGTGCTGCTGATCACCGGCCACGGCGACGTGCCGCTGGCGGTGCAGGCCATGCGCGCTGGCGCCTATGACTTCCTGGAGAAACCGTTCGCCAGCGATGCCCTGCTCGACAGCGTGCGCCGCGCCCTGGCCCTGCGCCGCCTGGTGCTGGACAACCGCAGCCTGCGCCTGGCCCTGAGCGACCGCCAGGAGCTGTCCACCCGCCTGGTCGGCCACTCGCCGTCGATGCAGCGCCTGCGCGAACAGATCGGCGCCCTGGCCGGCACCCGCGCCGATGTGCTGATCCTCGGCGAGACCGGCGCCGGCAAGGAAGTGGTGGCACGCGCGCTGCACGACCTTTCCAGCCGCCGTGAAGGGCCGTTCGTGGCGATCAACGCCGGCGCCCTGGCCGAATCGGTGGTCGAGAGCGAGCTGTTCGGCCATGAGCCCGGCGCCTTCACCGGCGCGCAGAAACGCCGCATCGGCAAGTTCGAGTTCGCCAACGGCGGCACGCTGTTCCTCGATGAGATCGAGAGCATGAGCCTGGACGTTCAGGTGAAGCTGCTGCGCCTGTTGCAGGAGCGGGTGGTCGAGCGCCTGGGCGGCAACCAGCTGATCCCCCTGGACATCCGGGTGATCGCCGCGACCAAGGAAGACCTGCGCCAGGCGGCCGACCAAGGGCGTTTCCGTGCCGACCTCTACTACCGCCTGAACGTCGCCCCGCTGCGCATCCCGGCGCTGCGCGAGCGCGGCGACGATATTCTGGTGCTGTTCCAGCACTTCGCCGATGCCGCCAGCCAGCGCCATGGCCTGTCGCCGCACGCCCTGCAACCGGCGCAGCGGGCGCTGCTGCTGCGTCACGACTGGCCGGGCAACGTGCGTGAACTGCAGAATGCCGCCGAACGCTTCGCCCTGGGCCTGGAGCTGGCCCTCGATGGCCAGGTGCCAGCCAACCCTGACAGCGCCGAACCCGCGCACGGCGGCAACCTCAGCGAACAGGTCGAGCACTTCGAGCGCTCGCTGATCGCCGCCGAGCTGGCCCAGCCGCACAGTTCCATGCGCAGCCTCGCCGAGGCACTGGGCATTCCGCGCAAGACGCTGCACGACAAGCTGCGCAAGCATGGCCTGAGCTTCGCCGGCGGCCACGACGAACATGAGGAGCAACGGCCATGAGCGATGATGCCAGCCACTACTTGCAAGGGGTGCTGCACAGCGACATTCCCCTGACCCGCGAGATGGGCCTGGAGGTGATCGACTGGCACCGTCAATGCCTGCGCCTGCAACTGCCGCTGGCGGCCAACGTCAACCACAAGAGCACCATGTTCGGCGGCAGCCTGTATTGCGCGGCGGTGCTGGTGGGCTGGGGCTGGCTGCATTTGCGCCTGCGCGAGCTGGGTATCGATGACGGGCATATCGTCATTCAGGAAGGGCAGATCAGTTATCCGCTGCCGGTCACCGGCACGGCGGTGGCCCGCTGCGCGGCGCCAGACGAGAAGGCGTGGGCGCGCTTCGTGACGATGTACCAGCGCCGCGGGCGGGCGCGGTTGGCGCTGGAGACGGTGGTGAGCAATGCCGGGAGCGAGGCAGCCGCTGTGCAGTTCACCGGGCAGTACGTGCTGCACCGCTGACGCCGCCGCCCCCTGTAGGCGCGGGCTTGCCCCGCGATAGGGGCGGCCCTGCCGTCACTGACCGATGGTTTGCGCCAGGAACGCCTGCCGCCAAACAGCCGCCGCCGGCAGGGCCAGGAAAAACGGATTGAGCAACGACGCCCGCGCCGGATAACGGAACGGCTGGCCATCCACCTCGATCACCTCGCCCCCTGCCCCTTCGAGCACGCCCTGGGCCGCCGCGGTATCCCACTGCGAGGTCGGCGCCAGCCGCGGGTAGCAATCAGCGGCCCCCTCGGCCAACAGGCAGAACTTCAGCGAGCTGCCGATATTCGCCAGCTCCAGCTCCCCCACCGTCGCCCCCAGCCCCGCCAGCAAGGCTTCCTGCTCCGGGCTGGTGTGTCGACGGCTGGCAACCACGGTAAAGCGCCCTTGCGCTGGCGGCGCGTTACGCACGCGAATCGGCTCGGCCTGCCCACCCGCCTCGGCACGCCACGCGCCCAGGGCGCGGCCGCCGAAGTAGCAGCGGCCATTGGTCGGCATCGCCACCACGCCGAACACCACCTCGCCCGCTTCGATCAGCGCGATGTTGACGGTGAACTCCTCGCTGCCGGCGATGAACTCCTTGGTGCCGTCCAGCGGGTCGACCAGCCACCAGCGCGTCCAGGTTTCACGCTCGGCCAGGGCGATATCGCAGTCTTCCTCCGACAGCACCGGAATCTGCGGCGCCAGCGCCTGCAAGCCATCGGCGATGATGCGGTGAGCGGCGAGGTCGGCGGCGGTCACTGGCGAGTCGTCGGCCTTGTTGGTCACCACCACGTCGGCGCGCCAGAACGGCAGCGTGGCCTCGCCCGCCAGGCGCGCCAGCTTCACCACCTCGTGCATCAGCCCCAGGTCGCTCATACGCTCAGCAGCCCGCGCTGGATCAGCAGGTCGCGCGCCAGGTACAGCGCCGCCAGCGCCCGGCCCTCGCTGAACTGCGGGTGCATGGCCAGGGCCGACAGCTCGCGCAGGTTGACCTTGTCGACACGCATGGGCTCGGGCTCGTCGCCCTCCAGGCGCTCTTCATAGAGGTCCGAGGCCAGCACCACCTGGATCTTCTGGCTCATGTAGCCCGGCGACAGCGACAACTCGGTCAGGTGCTCCAACTGGCGCGCGCCGAAGCCGGCCTCTTCCTTGAGCTCGCGGTCCGCCGCCGCCAGCACGTCCTCGCCCGGCTCGATCAGCCCCTTGGGCAGCGACAGCTCGTACTCGTCGGTGCCGCCGCAGTATTCCTCGACCAGCACCGCGTGCTCGGCGTCGAGCATCGCCACGATCATCACCGCGCCGTAGCCGTTGCCGCGCCCGACCAGGCGCTCGTAGGTGCGCTCGTTGCCGTTGGCGAAGCGCAACTGCACGGCCTCGACCCGGAACAAGCGGCTGCTGGCGACAATCTCGCGGCTGAGGACGGTGGGTTTCTGGCGCATGGGGGCGGCTCCTGGGCGTGAACGGGTTACTATACCGTGGCTTGCCGCCGATCGAGAATTTCCAATGCCTGCGCTTCCCTGGTCCGCCATCGATACCGTCCTGCTGGACATGGACGGCACCCTGCTCGACCTGCACTACGACAACCGCTTCTGGCTGGAGCACCTGCCCCAGCGCTACGCCGAGCTGCATGGTGTGAGCCGGGCCATGGCCGAACTGGAACTACGGCCGCTGTTCGAGCAGCACGCCGGCACCCTCAACTGGTACTGCCTGGACTTCTGGAGCCGCGAGCTGCGCCTGCCGATCCGCGAGCTCAAGCGCGAGATCGCCGAGCTGATCGCCCTCAAGCCCGACGCCGACACCTTCCTCGCCGCGCTCCGCCGTGCCGGCAAACGTGTGGTGATGATCACCAACGCCCACCGCGATTCGCTGTCGCTGAAGCTGGAGCGGGTGGAGCTGGCGCGCTATTTCGAGCGGCTGATCAGCTCGCACGACTATGGCTACCCAAAGGAAAGCGCGCAGTTCTGGGAGGCGTTGCAGGCGGATATCGGCTTCGAGCCGAGCCGGAGCCTGTTCATCGACGATACGCTGGCGATCTTGCGCAGTGCGCGCAGGTTTGGCGTAGGGCATTTGCTGGCGGTGCGTCAGCCGGATAGCCGGGCCGGGCTGCGCGATACCCAGGAGTTCGCGGCAGTCGAGGATTATCGGGCGTTGCTGGTGGGGTTGTAGGTTTTCGCCGCCTGCCGGTCGCGGCAGGCACGAGCCTCAAGCTGCGAGCTGCAAGAGAACAGCGGGGTTACGTGTAATCACGGGCCCTACTGTCTCCCTCGATTAGCTCGAAGCTTGAAGCTCGCCATGGCTATTTGCGCAACAGGCGCAAGCCATTGAACACCACCAGCAGGCTCACGCCCATGTCGGCGAACACCGCCATCCACAGGGTGGCCATGCCGGCGAAGGTGATCGCCAGGAATATCGCCTTGACCCCCAACGCCAGGACGATGTTCTGGATCAGGACTGCGGCGCTTTGGCGCGACAGCCTGACGAACGCCGGGATCTTGCGCAAATCGTCGTCCATCAACGCCACGTCGGCTGTCTCGATGGCGGTGTCGGTGCCGGCGGCGGCCATGGCGAAGCCAATCTCGGCGCGGGCCAGGGCCGGCGCGTCGTTGATGCCGTCGCCGACCATGCCCACTCGGTGACCCTGGGCATACAGGGCCTCGATGCTCTTGAGCTTGTCGGCTGGCAGCAGGTTGCCCTCGGCGCGGTCGATGCCCACCTGGGCGGCGATGGCCTGGGCGGTATGCGGGTTGTCGCCGGTGAGCATCACGGTCTTGATGCCCAGTTCGTGAAGCTCGGCGATGGCTTGGCGGCTGCTGTCCTTGACCGTGTCGGCCACGGCGAACAATGCCAGCGGGCCTGAGCGGTCGAGCAACAACACCACGGTCTTGCCCTGGCGCTCCAACTGGTCCAGTTCGGCTTCCAATTGCGGCGAGCAAAGGCCCAATTCCTCGACCAGGCGGTGGTTGCCCAAATGGTAGGCCTCACCGTCGATCTCGCCACGCACGCCACGACCGGCCAACGCCACGAATTCCTTGACCTCGGCCAGGGCGACGCCTTGCTCGCCAGCCTGCTGGGCGATGGCGCGCGACACCGGGTGGTCGGAGCGCTCGCCAAGGCTGGCGGCCAAGGCTTGGGCGCGGCCTTCGAACAGCGGGTCGAGCACCTTGAAGTCGGTTTGCACAGGCTTGCCGTGGGTGATGGTGCCGGTCTTGTCCAGGGCCAGGAAGTCCAGCTTGCGACCGCCTTCGAGGTACACCCCGCCCTTGATCAGAATGCCCTTGCGCGCCGCCGCAGCCAGGCCGCTGACGATGGTCACCGGGGTGGAGATCACCAGTGCGCACGGGCAGGCCACCACCAGCAGCACCAAGGCGCGGTAGACCCAGTCGAACCAGGCGCCGGCCATGAACAGCGGCGGAATCACCGCCACCAGCAGGGCCACGGCGAACACCGCGGGGGTGTAGATGCGCGAGAACTGATCGACGAAGCGCTGGGTCGGCGCCCGTGCGCCCTGGGCTTCCTCCACGGCCTTGATGATCCGCGCCAGGGTCGACTGGCCGGCGGCGGCGCTCACCCGGTACTCCAGGGCGCCGGCCTGGTTGATGGTGCCGGCGAACAGCTTGTCGCCCGGGGCCTTTTCGACGGGCAGGCTTTCGCCGGTGATCGGCGCCTGATCGACGCTGGATTGCCCATTGACCACTTCGCCGTCCAGGCCGATGCGCTCACCGGGCCGTACCCGCGCCAGGGCGCCGATGGCCACCTCGCGCACTTCCACCTCGCGCCATTGGCCGTCGGCCTGCTGCACCGTGGCCATGTCCGGGGTCAGTTGCATCAGGCCGCTGATGGCATTGCGCGCGCGGTCCAGGGAGCGGGCCTCGATCAACTCGGCGATCGTGAACAGCACCATGACCATCGCCGCTTCCGGCCACTGGCCGATCAATACGGCGCCGGTCACGGCGATGCTCATCAGTGCGTTGATGTTGAGGTTGCGGTTCTTCAGGGCGATCCAGCCCTTCTTGTAGGTGCCCAGGCCACAACCCAGGATGGCCGCCAGCGCCAGCAGCGCCACCAGCCACTCCGGCGCCAGGGTGGCGAAGTGCACGACCTCGGCGGCGATGGCCGCCACGCCGGACAACGCCAGTGGCCACCAGCGGGTGGGGCTGGCGGCGGGCGCGCTGGCCGTGCCGTCGTCCTCGTCGGCCAAGGGCTCGGCCTTCATGCCGAGGCTGTCGATGGCCCGTTCGATCTGCGTGGTGCCATCGTGGGTGTGACGCACGCCGAGCACGCGGTTGATCAGGTTGAACTCCAACTGCTCGATGCCGGCGAGCTTGCCCAGCTTGTCCTGGATCAGGTTCTGCTCGGTCGGGCAGTCCATGGCCTGGATGCGGAAGCGGCTCAGCCGCGCGCCGGCACTGGCCTTCTCGGTCAGCTGCACGAAGGCCGGCGCAACGGCGCTGGAGCCGCAGCAGCTGTGGGCATGGGTGTCGTGGCAAGGGCTTTTGCCGCTGTGGTCGTGGTCATGCTTGTGTTCGTGGTCATGGCTGACGGGCTGGTTCATGGGCTCATCCTTAATCAAGAGCACGCCTGTCGCCCCGCACAGGGGGCGGGTCAGGTGGATGTTGCCAAGTGAACACCCTGTAGCCACTATAGGGTCAAGCATCCTTTCGGAGATTTCGTCATGAAGATCGGAGAACTGGCCAAGGCCACCGATTGCGCCGTGGAAACCATCCGCTACTACGAACGCGAACAGCTGCTGCCGGAACCGGCCCGCAGCGATGGCAACTACCGGCTGTACACCCAGGCACACGTCGAGCGCCTGACGTTCATCCGCAACTGCCGCACGCTGGACATGACCCTGGACGAAATCCGCAGCCTGCTAAGCCTGCGCGACAGCCCGGAGGGGCAATGCGGTAGCGTCAATGCGTTGATCGATGAACATATCGCCCATGTGCAGGCGCGGATCGATGGGCTGGTGGCGTTGCAGGCGCAGTTGGTGGACCTGCGCCGACAGTGCAGCGCGCAGGGGGCGGAGTGCGCGATCCTGCAACAGTTGGAGGTCAATGGGGCGGTATCGGTGCCGGACACCGAGCATTCCCATGTGGGGCGCAGCCACGGGCACTGATCGTTAGCGAAGGTGCCCGCGAAAGGAGACGCGATCCTGGCTCAGACCGCCATCGGCGCCGTCAGCGGCGCATGGTGCTCGTAGCCTTCCAGCCAGAAATCGCTCGGCTCGATCTTCTCCAGCCACTCTGGCTCGTACTTGCCCGTCTCGGCGAACGCCGGCACCCGGTCACTGATCACCAGCTTCGGTGCCGCCAGCGGCTCGCGCTTCATCTGCTCGCCCAGCATGTCGAGGTGGTTCTCGTACACGTGCGCATCGCCGATGAAGTAGGTGAACCAGCGCGGGGTGTAGCCGGTCAGGCGGCCGAACAACGACAGCAGCGCCGCGCCCTCGGTGAGGTTGAACGGCGTGCCCAAGCCCAGGTCGTTGGAGCGGATGTAGAGGGTCAGGGAGATTTCCCTGGTCTCGACATTCGGGTGGAACTGGTACAGCAGGTGGCACGGCGGCAGGGCCATTTCATCGAGCTGGGCGCAGTTCCAGCCGTGGAACAGGATGCGCCGGCTGCCCGGGTCGTGGGCGATGGTGTCCAGGCACTGGCGCACCTGGTCGATGGCCTTGTACAGGATGACGAACGCCTGGCCATCTTCCTCGTCGCGGGCGATCTGGCGGAAACCGGCCTGCTCGGCCATCGCGATGGCCGCCGGGTTGCTCAGCGCGACGCGCTTGTAGCCCGGCCATTGGCGCCACTGCACGCCGTAGATCTCACCAAGGTCGTCGTGGCCCTGGCGGAACGGGTTGGCCAGCCACTGGGCGTTCTCGTTGGCGTTCTGGTCCCAGACCTTGCAGCCCAGCTCGCGGAACTCGCCGGCGTTCTTCACGCCACGCAGGAAGCCGACCATCTCGCCGATCGCCGACTTGAACGCCAGCTTGCGCGTGGTCACCGCGGGGAAGCCCTTCTGCAGGTCGAAGCGCAGCATGGCGCCCGGCAGGCTGATGGTGCGCACGCCGGTGCGATTCTGCTGCAGCGTGCCGTTGTCGATGACCTCACGGACCAGGTCTAGGTACTGTTTCATGGCTTACCTGTAACGAGAACGGCAGGGGGATCACCCCTGCCGTGGGATTCAGTGGGCGGGTGTCGCCGTGGGCTTGCGATTATAAGCCCACCAGATCAAGGCGAGCCCACCGACGATCATCGGCACGCAGAGAATCTGACCCATGGTCAGCCAACCCCAGGCCAGGTAGCCGAGCTGGGCGTCCGGCACGCGGACGAACTCGACGATGAAGCGGAAGATGCCGTAGAACAGCGCGAACATGCCCGACACCGCCATGGTCGGCCGCGGCTTGCGCGAATACAGCCAGAGGATGACGAACAGCGCCACGCCTTCCAGGGCGAACTGGTACAGCTGCGACGGGTGGCGCGGCAGCTGGGCCGGGTCGCTGAACGGTGGGAACACCATGGCCCACGGCACGTCGGTGGCCTTGCCCCACAGCTCGGCGTTGATGAAGTTGCCGATACGCCCGGCGCCCAGGCCGATCGGCACCATCGGCGCGACGAAGTCCATCAGCTCGAAGAACGACTTGTTGTTGCGCTTGCCGAACCATACCGCCGCCAGCATCACGCCGATGAAGCCGCCGTGGAACGACATGCCGCCCTTCCACACCTCGAAGATCAGCGTCGGGTTGCTCAGGTACTGGTGCAGGTCGTAGAACAGCACGTAGCCCAGGCGCCCACCGACGATCACCCCCATCGACAGCCAGAACACCAGGTCGGAGAGTTTCTCGCGCGTCCAGGTGGGGTCGAAGCGGTGCAACCGGCGCGAGGCGAGCAGCCAGGCGCCGCCGATGCCAATCAGGTACATCAGGCCGTACCAGTGGATTTTCAGCGGCCCGATGGCCAGGGCCACGGGGTCGATCTGCGGGTAAGGCAGCATGGTGGGTCCTCTAGATCAAAAAACTAAGGCCGACGCAGAACAGCAGCGCGGCGAACAGGCGCTTGAGCAGGCGCGGCGACAGCGTGTGCGCCAGCCGCGCGCCGAAGCGGGCGAAGAACATGCTGGTCAGGGCAATGCCGACCAGCGCCGGCAGGTACACGTAGCCCAGGCTGTGCTCGGGCAGATGCGCCTCGTGCCAACCCAGGACGATGAAACTCAGGGCACTGGCCGCGGCGATGGGCAGGCCGCAGGCCGAAGAGGTGGCCACCGCCTGCTGCATGGGCAAGCTGCGCCAGGTCAGGAACGGCACGGTCAGCGAGCCGCCACCGATGCCGAAGATCGCCGAGGCCCAGCCAATGAAGCCACCGGCGCCGATCAGCCCCGGCTGGCCGGGGATGCCGCGGCTGGCCTTGGGTTTGAGGTCCAGGGCCATCTGCAGCGAGACCAGCAAGGCGAAGGTGCCGATGATCTTCTGCAGCATCGGGCCTTGGATCAACGAGGCGGTCTTGGCGCCGATGCCGGCACCGATGAGGATGCCGACGGTCATCCACAGGAAGATCGGCCAGCGCACCGCGCCCTTGCGCTGGTGCTCGAGCACGGCGTTGACCGAGGTGAAGACGATGGTCGCCAGGGAGGTGCCGACCGCCAGGTGGGTCAATACCGAAGGGTCGAAGCCTTGCAGGGTGAAGCTGAACACCAGCACCGGCACGATGATGATGCCGCCGCCCACGCCGAACAGGCCAGCGAGCACGCCGGCGCACGCGCCCAACAGCAGATAGAGAACGAATTCCATTCGCCGCCCCAGTGGAAATCAATCCGGCATGGTAACGGATGCCAGCCCCGGCGCTCTAGTGAACTCTGTGTCAGGTGATGGCTAGCCACAGGCGCAGTGGGTAGAGTGGCGGAAAACACAGAGGCCAACCTATGTGCCTGATCGTATTCGCCTGGCGGCCTGGGCACGCCCTGCCGCTGGTGGTCGCGGCCAACCGCGACGAATTCTATGCCCGGCCCACCCAGGCCTTGGCGGCCTGGGACGATGCCCCCGGGGTGCACGCCGGGCGTGACCTGGAAGCCGGCGGCAGTTGGCTTGGGGTCGGCCCCGGCGGGCGTTTCGCCGCGCTGACCAATATCCGCGACCCGCAGCAGCCACAGGGCCCACGCTCGCGCGGCGAGCTGGTGGCCGCGTACCTGCGTGGCGATCTCGGGGTGGAGGCCTACCTGGACCAGGTCGCCAGCCACAGTGCGCAGTATTCGGGGTTCAACCTGCTGGTGGGGGATGGGCGCCAGCTCGGCTACCTGCATGCCCACGAGCCGGCGCCGCGGCTGTTGGCGCCTGGGGTGTACGGGGTATCGAACGCCGGGCTGGACACGCCGTGGCCAAAGCTGGTCAAGGCGCGGCGGGCACTGGAGGCGGAACTGCCGTTAGCCGACCCGCAGCGTTTGCTGGCACTGCTCGCCGATGGCGCGACGGCGGCGGATGGGGAGTTGCCGGACACGGGCGTGGGGCTGGCCACCGAGCGCTTGCTGTCGAGCGTGTTCATTGCCAGCCAGAGCTATGGGACGCGGGCGAGTACCGTGTTGATCGTCGACGATCGCGGCCAGAGGCGCATGATCGAGCGCAGTTTCGGGCCGTTTGGCGGTCACCTCGGCGAAGTCGAACTACGACTCTGACACCCTTGCAAGCCCGCTCCTACAAAGGGCGTGCGTGTGTCAGAGCGTTTTATTCGGCCCGATCATCCGCGCCAGCCCGAGGTTCTTCAGCGCCAGTTGCAACGCGCTGTGGATCACCTGCGGGTTGTCATGCCCCATGGCCTCGGTCAGCAGCTCGCGGGCCTTGCTCATGTTGATCTGGCGCAGCATCCACTTGACCTTCGGAAGGTTGGTGGCGTTCATCGACAGGCTGTCGAAGCCCATGGCCATGAGCAGGATCGCCGCCGCCGGGTCACCGGCCATCTCGCCGCAGATGCTCACCGGCTTGCCTTCGGCATGGGCATCGCGCACCACGGTCTGCAAGGCCTGCAGCACTGCCGGGTGGAGGTAGTCGTAGAGGTCGGCGACGCGCGGGTTGTTGCGGTCGACCGCCAGCAGGTACTGGGTCAGGTCGTTGGAGCCGACCGAGAGGAAGTCCACCTGGCGCGCCAGCTCCTTGGTCTGGTACACGGCGGCGGGAATCTCCACCATCACACCGACCGGCGGCATCGGCACGTCGGTGCCTTCGTCGCGCACCTCGCCCCAGGCGCGGTGGATCAGGTGCAGCGCCTCCTCCAGCTCGTGGATGCCGGAGATCATCGGCAACAGGATGCGCAGGTTGTTCAGCCCCTCGCTGGCCTTGAGCATGGCGCGGGTCTGCACCAGGAAGATTTCCGGGTGGTCGAGGGTGACGCGGATGCCGCGCCAGCCGAGGAACGGGTTCTCTTCCTTGATCGGGAAGTACGACAGCGCCTTGTCGCCGCCGATGTCGAGGGTGCGCATGGTCACCGGCAGCGGGTGGAAGGCCGCCAGTTGCTCGCGGTAGATCGCCAGCTGTTCCTTCTCGCTGGGGAAGCGCTGGTTGATCATGAACGGCACTTCGGTGCGGTACAGGCCCACGCCCTCGGCGCCGCGCTGCTGGGCGCGGGCGACGTCGGCGAGCAGGCCGGTGTTGACCCACAGCGGCATGCGGTGGCCGTCCGGGGTCACGCAGGGCAGCTCGCGCAGGGCGTCCAGGCCCTGGGCCAGCTGGCGCTCCTCCTCGACCACGTCGCTGTACTGCTTGCGCAGCACGTCGCTGGGGTTGGTGAACACCTCGCCCTTGTAGCCGTCGACGATCATCTCGATGCCGTCGACCTTCGAGTACGGCAGGTCGACCAGGCCCATCACCGTCGGGATGCCCATGGCCCGGGCCAGGATCGCCACGTGGGAGTTGCCCGAACCGAGCACCGAGACCAGGCCCACCAGCTTGCCTTCCGGCACTTCGCCGAGCATGGCCGGGGTCAGTTCTTCGCTGACCAGGATGGTGTTGTCGGCATACACCAGCGATTGCGAGCGGGCTTCCTGCAGGTAGGCGAGCAGGCGGCGGCCGAGGTCCTTGACGTCGGAAGCGCGCTCGCGCAGGTAGTCGTCGTCCATCAGCTCGAAGCGGCTGACGTGTTCGCCAACCACCTGGCGCAGGGCACCCTGGGCCCACTGGCCGGTCTTGATGACCTCGACCACCTCGCCACCCAAGGCGGCGTCTTCGAGCATCATCAGGTACACATCGAACAGCGCGCGCTCTTCCGGGCGCAGCTGCGTGGCGAGCTTGGCCGAGAGCTTGCGCATGTCGGCGCGCACGCCTTCGAGGGCGTTGTTGAAGAGTTTCAGTTCGGCGTCGATGTCATCGACGGTCTTCTCCGGCACCACCTCGAGGTCGGCGGGCGGCAGCATCACCACGGCACGGCCGACGGCGGCGCCCGGCGAGCCCGGCACGCCGACGAAGCGTGCCTCCTGGATGCCCTTGCCCTGGCGGCCCAGGCCACGAATGGAGCCGGTGGCCTCGGCGTGGGCGATGACCCCGGCGAGCTGCGCGCTCATGGTCACCAGGAAGGCTTCCTCGCCTTCGTCGAACTGGCGGCGTTCCTTCTGCTGGATGACCAACACCCCGACCACGCGGCGGTGGTGGATGATCGGCGCGCCGAGGAAAGACGCGAAGCGCTCCTCGCCGGTTTCGGCGAAGTAGCGGTAGCGCGGGTGGTCGGCGGCGTTCTCCAGGTTCAGCGGTTCTTCGCGGGTGCCGACCAGGCCGACCAGGCCCTCGTTGGGCGCCATGCTGACCTTGCCGATGGAGCGCTTGTTCAGGCCTTCGGAGGCCATCAGCACGAAGCGGTTGGTCTCCGGGTCGAGCAGGTAGACCGAGCAGACCTGGCTGCCCATGGCTTCCTTGACGCGCAAGACAATGATCCCCAACGCCGTCTTGAGATCTTTGGCGGAGTTCACTTCCTGGACGATCTTGCGCAGCGTATTGAGCATGGCTCGGGGTCGGACTCCGTCGTCAGTCGCGCGTCAGCAGGCGCGGGGCTAGCTCTTTCAGGGCGCGGCGGTACACCTCGCGCTTGAATGTCACCACCTGGCCCAGCGGATACCAGTAGCTGACCCAGCGCCAGCCATCGAATTCCGGTTTGCCGGTGAGGTCCATGCGCACCCGCTGCTCATTACTCACCAGGCGCAACAGGAACCACTTCTGCTTCTGGCCGATGCACAGCGGTTGGCTGTGGGTACGGACCAGGCGCTGGGGTAAACGATAACGCAACCAGCCGCGGGTACAGGCAAGAATTTCCACGTCCTCGCGCTCCAGGCCAACTTCTTCGTTCAGCTCGCGGTACAGGGCATCTTCCGGCGTTTCGTCAGGGTTGATGCCACCCTGGGGAAACTGCCAGGCATCCTGGTTGATCCGCCGAGCCCATAGCACCTGCCCGGCATCATTCGTGAGAATGATCCCGACATTGGGGCGAAAACCATCCGGGTCGATCACGGCAGCAACCTCGAAAACGCATGTCACCGCATTGTTCCACAAAGCCTGCGAGCGCAGCAACGCGCCCCGCCAAGCTTATGTGCAGCGAGGTGAAAACTCCGTATTCTGCGGGGCTTCCGATTGCTGATTCGAGTGACTGCGATGCGCCTGGCTTTATTCGACCTGGACAATACCCTCCTCGGCGGCGACAGCGACCATGCCTGGGGTGACTACCTGTGCGAGCGGGGCATCCTCGACCCGGTCGCCTACAAGAACCGCAACGACGCCTTCTACCAGGACTACCTCAACGGCACCCTGGATCTGCAGGCCTACCTGGCCTTCTCGATGGAAATCCTCGCGGCCACCGAACCCGCCCAGCTCGACCAGTGGCACCGCGACTTCATGCGCGACTGCATCGAGCCGATCATCCTGCCCAAGGCCGAGGCCTTGCTGCGTCAACACCGCGAGGCCGGCGACAAGCTGGTGATCATCACCGCCACCAACCGCTTCGTCACCGCGCCGATCGCCCGCCGTCTAGGGGTGCGCACGTTGCTGGCGACCGAGTGCGAGCGTGATGGCGAGCGCTACACGGGCCGTAGCACCGATATACCCTGCTTCCGTGAAGGCAAGGTGACGCGGCTGCAGCGTTGGATGCTGGAGAATGGGTACGGCCTGGAAGGCAGCTACTTCTATAGCGATTCGCTGAACGATGTGCCGCTGCTGGAGCAGGTGGCGCACCCGGTGGCGGTGGACCCGGACCCGAAGCTGCGTGAAGAGGCGGGGCGCCGGGGGTGGAAGGTCATTTCGCTACGGGATTGAGGCGCCTTTCAAGGCCCTGGCGCGGGGCAAGCCCGCGCCTGCCGGGATTGCGCGGTACGCGTGAAGGCAGGCTTGCCCCGCGATGGCGTCAGTGGCGACACCCTCAAACCGGTTTGGCGCCCATCAACCCGGCGATGGACAGGAAACACACGCCGCTGAACACCGCCAGCGCCAGGGTAAACCGCAAGCCGACCACCTCGGCCTTGCGCAGCCGGTTCAGGCGCACCAGCAACCACCAGACGGCCAGCGCGCCGAAGGTATACAGGATGCTGGAGGCCAGCACCCAGGCCTGACCCAGCGGCCAACCCACCAGGTGCACCAGCCACCAGCCGGTGAACGGCATGCTCACCAGGCACAGCCCCATCAACAGCCAGACGAACACCCGCGGCCGACGCAGCAGCTTGGCGTAGGCCTTGGCGTCGCCCTGGCGGCGTGTGCGCCAGGTCCAGATGGCCAGGCCCAGAGCGCCCAGCAGCAGCAGGGCGGTGGCGAGGATGTGCAGGGTTTTCAGGGTGGTGAGGTGGTCCATTGGGTTCCTCGCGCAGCGGTGGTGACATTACCGGCCCTATCGCGGGGCACGCCCCACAAGTTCAGCGCCGCCCCTGAGGACGCCACTGTACCTGTGGGAGCGGGCTCGCCCCGCGATGAGGCCGGCACTGAAGCAAGCGTAGCCGCTCAACCCAGGAACAGCTTGTACGCCGGGTTTTCGGTCTCGTCCCAATACGGGTAGCCAATCTTGGCCAGCGCCTCCGGCACCAGGTGACGCTCGTCGTCCGGCACCTGCAACCCCGCGACCACCCGGCCATCGGCCGCGCCATGGTTGCGGTAGTGGAACATCGAGATGTTCCAGCGCCCACCCAGCTTGTTGAGGAAATTGAACAGCGCCCCCGGCCGCTCGGGGAACTCGAAGCGCAGCACCAGTTCATCGCTGACGCCTACCGAATGGCCACCGACCATGTGACGGATATGCATTTTGGCCAGTTCGTTGTCGGTCAGGTCGGTGACCGGGAAGCCCTGCTCGGTCAATTGCTGCACCAGCGCGGCGCGCGGGTCGGTTTCCGGGTGGGTCTGCACGCCGACGAAGATGTGCGCTTCCTTGTCGGCGTGGTAGCGGTAGTTGAACTCGGTGATCTGGCGCTTGCCGATGGCTTCGCAGAAGGCCTTGAAGCTGCCCGGGCGCTCGGGAATGGTCACGGCGATGATCGCCTCGCGCTTCTCGCCCAGCTCGGAGCGCTCGGCCACGTGGCGCAGGCGGTCGAAGTTGACGTTGGCGCCAGAGTCGATGGCCACCAGGGTCTGCCCCGAAACCCCGTACAGCTCGACGTACTTCTTGATGCCCGCCACGCCCAAGGCGCCGGCAGGCTCGGTGATCGAGCGGGTATCGTCGTAGATATCCTTGATTGCCGCACAGATTTCGTCGGTACTCACGGTCACCACCTCATCCACGTGCAGCTTGCAGATGTCAAAGGTGTGCTGGCCGATCTGCGCCACCGCCACGCCATCGGCGAACAGCCCCACCTGCGGCAGCACCACGCGCTCACCGGCGGCCATGGCGGCCTGCAGGCAGTTGGAGTCGTCCGGCTCGACGCCGATCACCTTGATCTCCGGGCGCAGGTACTTCACATAGGCGGCGATGCCGGCGATCAGCCCGCCGCCGCCGACCGGCACGAAGATCGCATCCAGCCGGCCCGGGTGCTGGCGCAGGATCTCCATGGCCACGGTGCCCTGCCCGGCAATGGTGTGCGGGTCGTCGTAGGGGTGGATATAGACGTAGCCCTTCTCGTCCACCAGCTTCAGCGAATAGGCCAGCGCCTCGGGAAACGAGTCGCCGTGCAGCACCACCTTGCCGCCACGCGAGCGCACGCCCTCGACCTTGATCTCCGGGGTGGTCTTGGGCATCACGATGGTCGCCTTGATGCCCAGTTCGCGCGCCGCCAGCGCCACGCCCTGGGCGTGGTTGCCGGCCGACGCGGTGACCACGCCACGGGCCAGCTCCTCGGGGCTGAGCTGCGCCAGCTTGTTGTACGCGCCGCGGATCTTGAAGGAGAACACCGGCTGCAGGTCCTCGCGCTTGAGCAGGACCTGGTTGCCCAGGCGCTTGCTCAACTGCCCGGCGCTGTGCAGCGGGGTTTCGACCGCGACGTCGTAGACGCGCGAGGTGAGGATCTTCTTGACGTACTGTTCGAGCATCAGGGAAACATCGCAGGGCCGGGGGACAAGGCCTGGGAGTCTACCGCAGCGCTATGTCGGGCGACCACAGCAAAGCCGCGCGACTGGGTATACTACGCAACTTTGAAACCTCCCCCGCCCCTCTCGGAGCCCGCATGTCCCAGGACCAACTCAAACAGGCCGTCGCCCAGGCCGCCGTCGACTTCATTCTGCCCAAGCTGGGTGAGAAAAGCGTCGTCGGCGTCGGCACCGGCTCGACCGCCAACTTCTTCATCGACGCGCTGGCCCAGCACAAGACCGCCTTCGACGGCGCGGTCGCCAGCTCCGAGGCCACCGCCGCGCGCCTGAAGGCGCATGGCATCCCGGTCTACGAGCTGAACAGCGTCAGCGAGCTGGAGTTCTACGTGGACGGCGCCGACGAGAGCGATGCGCACCTGAATCTGATCAAGGGCGGCGGCGCGGCCTTGACCCGCGAGAAGATCGTCGCGGCAGTGGCCCGCACCTTCATCTGCATCGCCGACGCCAGCAAGCTGGTGCCGGTGCTCGGCGCCTTCCCACTGCCGGTCGAGGTGATCCCCATGGCCCGCAGCCACGTGGCGCGCCAGTTGGTCAAGCTGGGTGGCGACCCGGTGTACCGCGAAGGCGTGGTGACCGACAACGGCAACGTGATTCTCGACGTGCACAACCTGCAGATCACCAACCCGGTGGAGCTGGAAAGCCAGATCAATGCGATCGTGGGCGTGGTCACCAATGGCCTGTTCGCGGCGCGGCCGGCGGACTTGCTGTTGCTGGGGACGGCTGAAGGGGTGAAGACGCTGAAGGTCGAATAAGCAGGCCTGACGCAATCGCGGGGCAAGCCCGCTCCTGCATCTGCAGGAGCGGGCTTGCCCCGCGACAGGGCCCTGCAATTCAGCTACTCAACCGGCTGCTTGAACACATAGAACAGGTTCGGCTCACTCACCAGGTAGATGGTCCCCGCATCGTCCATCGCAATCCCTTCCGCCTGCGGCACCGTCTGCTTCAAGCCCTGAAACCCCTTGCGCAGCGACAGGGTGCTCAGCGGCCTGCCCTTCACATCCAGCTCCAGCACCAGGCGCGATTCATCCGACAGCGCCAGCAAGTGCCCGGTGCGCTCATCGAACTGCAAGCTCGACAGGTCGCGCACGAACAGCCGCGAATCGCGCTTCTGGTCCTGCACCACATGCACCGCGTAGGGTTGCTCAGGGTTGTCGTGGGGGAAGCCGTGCACCTCGTAGATCAGCATCGGGTCGCGCTCCTTGGCCACGAACAGGCGCTTGCCCGCCGAATCATAGGCCAGGCCCTCGAAACCCTTGTTGCCGTTCAGGCCGATGCCCAGGGTGAGCTGTTCGGCATCGTGGGCATCGAGGAACAGCGTGTCGTCGTCCAGGCGCACGCGAATCAACCGCTGCTGGCGCTCGTCGGTGATCACGTAGCTGTTGGGGCCGACGTATTCCACCGCCTCGGGGTCGCCGAAACCGGTCAGCGGCACGCGGCGCAGGATGCGCCCGTCCAGCGACAGCTCGATCAGCTCGGAGCGGGCGTTGGTGACGGTGAACAGGGTCTTGCGGTCAGGGTCGTAGGTCAGCGCCGAGATGTCGTCGTCCAGGCCTTCGATGGGCAGGGCTTCGATCACCACCTGGTAGCGGTCCAGGCCGATGCTTTGCTCGGCCGGCTGCCACCAGGTCTTGAGGTTGAACCAGCCGCGCTCGAACAGGCGGAATTCGTGGCCGGCGATGCCGAGCGCGAGCACCGTGGAGAGGCCGAGGAACAGCAGCAGCAAAGGCAGGCGGAGGTAGCGGCGCATGGGGGAGACTCGACGTGGGGGTGACGAATCTAAGCATGGACAGCTGAAGTAAAGCTTAATGCCATCATGTTTGGGATTGGGGTGGGTTCATCGCGGGGGCTCGCCCCGCGATGAGGCCCGCCAGCCCATCACTGCTTCTTGAACCGATAGAACAGGTCCGGCTCACTGACCATGTACAGGTTGCCCTCGTCGTCGATGGCCACGCCCTCGGCGCGTGGAACCCGGTCCTCCAGGCCGTTGAAGCCGCCCAGCAGGGTCATGAAGCTCACTTGCTCGCCATTCTCGTCCAGCTCCAGCAGCAGGTTGGAATCCGCCGACAACGCCAGCAGGTGCCCGGTGCGCGGGTCAACGCCCAGTGCGGACAGGTTGCGCAGGTCGAGTTCATCGTTGGGCAGCAGTTGCTTGTCGCCCGTCAACGGGCCACGGCCATCGGTGCTCCAGGTGAACAGCTTCGGCGGGCGCTCCTCGCCGATGATCAGCCGCTGGCGCAGCGGGTCCCAGGCCACCGCCTCGAAGCCCTTGTTGCTCTTGACCGACGCGCCCAGGTCATAGTGCTTGAAGTCGGCATGGTTCAGCGAAGTGGTGGCGGCATCGACCTTGACCAGCGTCAGGTCATGCCTGCGCTCGTCGACGATCGCCAACTGGCCGTTCTCCAGCGCGGCGACGCCCTCGGGGTTATCCCAGCCGACCAGGGGCATCTTGCGCAGCACGTCGCCATCGAGGGTCAGCTCGACCAGGAAGGGGTTCTTGCCCATGACCGCGAACAGGGTGCGGGTCTGCGGGTTGAAGGTCACGTCGGAGGCTTCGTCATCCTCCATGCCCGGCAGGCGCTTGGCGTCGATATCCACCACGTAGTCCGGCAGCCAGATGCTCTCCTGGCGCTCGGCGCTGCTTTCGAAGCGTTCCTTTATCCACAGCAGCCCACGGTCGTCCCAGTGCATGGCCACCGACAGGCCATAGGCGGCCACGGCGGCGAGGCCCAGCCAGGTCCTCCTGCGCAGAAAAGTACGGCGTTTCTTGGTTTCAGGCGGGAGGGAAGCACTGGACGGGACAGCCATGAAGGTTCCTCGGAACATGCCGAGTTATCCATGACACCGGCAAAATAAATGTTATTTCGCCCATTATCCGCATCGCTTGTGAAAAAAACGGTAAATCCGCCAAACGGTGGCAAAACGATGGCGACCTCGGTCGCCATCGTCGCAGGGGTCAGAGCACGCGGCTTTCGAACCGGCTGACGCCCGGAAGTTCCAGCACCAGTTCATCACCCGCGTTGAACGGGCCGACGCCGGCCGGGGTGCCAGTGAGGATCACATCGCCCGCCTGCAGCGAGAAGTGCGCGGCGATGTGCTGGATGATCGGCACGATCGGGTTGAGCATCAGCGCGCTGTTACCGTCCTGGCGCACTTCGCCGTTGATGGTCAGGCGGATGCCGATATCGGTCAGGTCTTCGAAACTGGCGGCGGAGACGAACGGCGGCAGCACGCAGGCGCCGTCGAAGCTCTTGGCCAGTTCCCACGGCAGGCCCTTCTCCTTGAGCTTGGCCTGAAGGTCGCGCAGGGTCAGGTCCAGGGCCGGCGCGAAGCCGGAGATGGCGTCGAGCACTTCTTCCTCGGAGGGCGAGGTCGACAGCGGTTTGCCCAGCAACACGGCGATTTCCGCCTCGTAGTGCACCGAACCACGCTCGCTCGGGATCTTGAAGCCGCCTTCCAGTGGCACCACGCAGCTACCCGGCTTGATGAACAGCAAAGGCTCGCTGGGGATGGGGTTGTTCAGTTCCTTGGCATGCTCGGCATAGTTGCGGCCGATGCACACCACTTTGCCCAGCGGGAAGTGGATGCGCGTGCCGTCTACGTACTGGTGCTGGTAACTCATGGGGCCGACTCCTCTGGATACTGCTTGGCTTATTCAGGTGCGAAGATCTTACCCGGATTCATGATGCCGTTCGGGTCGAACACCGCCTTTATCGCCTTCATGCAGGCGATTTCATCCGCCGAGCGGCTGTAGCCCAGGTAGTCGCGCTTGGTCATGCCCACGCCGTGCTCGGCGGAGATCGAGCCGTTGTAACGTTCGACGATCTCGAACACCCACTTGTTGACCTTGGCGCACGAGGCGAAGAACTCGTCCTTGCCCATGTGCTCGGGCTTGAGGATGTTCAGGTGCAGGTTGCCGTCGCCGATATGCCCGTACCAGACCACTTCGTAGTCCGGGTAATGGGCGGTGACCACGGCGTCGATGTCGCGCAGGAACGCCGGCACCTTGGAGACGGTGACGGAGATGTCGTTCTTGTAGGGTGTCCAGTGCGAGATGGTCTCGGACAGGTACTCGCGCAGCTTCCACAGGTTCTTCAGCTGGGTCTCGCTCTGGCTCATCACGCCATCGAGCACCCAGCCCTGCTCGACGCAATGCTCGAACAGCGCCAGCGCCTGGTTGGCCACTTCCTCAGTGCTGGCCTCGAATTCCAGCAGGGCGTAGAACGGGCACGGGGTGTCGAACGGCGGCGGCACGTCGCCACGGCCCATGATCTTGGCCAGGCCCTTGTCGGAGAAGAACTCGAAGGCCGTCAGGTCGAGTTGGCCCTGGAAGGCGTGCAGCACCGGCATGATCGAGTCGAAATCCGGCGTGCCCAGCACCATCGCGGTGAGGTTGCGCGGGGCGCGGTCCAGGCGCATGGTCGCCTCGACCACGAAGCCCAGGGTGCCCTCGGCGCCGATGAACAGCTGGCGCAGGTCGTAGCCGGTGGCGTTCTTGATCAGGTCGCGGTTCAGTTCGAGCAGCTCGCCCTTGCCGGTGACCACCTTCAGGCCGGCCACCCAGTTGCGCGTCATGCCATAGCGAATCACCTTGATCCCGCCGGCGTTGGTGCCGATATTGCCGCCAACCTGGCTGGAGCCGGACGAGGCGAAGTCCACCGGGTAATACAGGCCCTGCTCTTCGGCGAACTGTTGCAACTGGCGGGTGACCACCCCCGGCTGGCAGGTCACGGTGCGGTCGAAGGCGTTGAAGCCGAGAATCTGGTTCATGTAGTCGAAGGCCACCACCACCTCGCCGTGGGCGGCCACCGCCGCGCCAGACAGCCCGGTGCGCCCGCCGGACGGCACCAGCGCGACCTTGTGGCGGTTGGCCCAGGCGACGATGGCCTGGACCTGCTCGACGGTCTTGGGGAACACGATGGCGCTGGGGGCGGGTGGGTAGTGCTTGGTCCAGTCCTTGCCGTAGGCCTCCAGGGAGGCGGGGTCGGTGAGGACCTTGCCAGGGTCGACCAAGGTCATCAGCTCATCAATTACCGCGGAGTGGGTCATCGGCAGAACTCTCGAACTATTCATAGTCACCCTGAGCACTCTTCACCTGTCGGGATAAGCTCAGACGGTGTCGCGTATGCTAGCATAGCCCTCCCGTCGTTCGTGCTAAGGCCCGACGCCGCGCCGCTTTGCCCCCCTCGCCATTTTTTCTCCGGGATACAGGTTTACGCAGATGAGCAAGACTTCTCTCGACAAGAGCAAGATCAGGTTCCTTCTTCTCGAAGGCGTCCACCAGAACGCGGTGGATACCCTCAAGGCTGCCGGGTACACCAACATCGAGTACCTCACTGGCTCACTGCCGGACGCAGAACTGAAGGAAAAGATCGCAGATGCCCACTTCATCGGCATCCGCTCGCGCACCCAACTGACCGAAGAGGTCTTTGATTGCGCGAAGAAACTGGTCGCGGTCGGCTGTTTCTGCATCGGCACCAACCAGGTCGACCTGAACGCGGCCCGCGAGCGCGGCATCGCGGTGTTCAACGCACCGTACTCCAACACCCGCTCGGTGGCCGAGCTGGTGCTGGCCGAAGCCATCCTGCTGCTGCGCGGCATCCCCGAGAAAAACGCCTCCTGCCACCGTGGCGGCTGGATCAAGAGCGCGGCCAACTCGTTCGAGATCCGTGGCAAGAAGCTGGGCATCGTCGGCTACGGCTCGATCGGCACCCAGCTGTCGGTGCTGGCCGAAAGCGTGGGCATGCAGGTCTACTTCTTCGACCCGCTGACCAAGCTGCCGCTGGGCAACGCCACCCAGGTCACCAGCCTGAACGAACTGCTGGGCCTGGCCGACATCGTCTCGCTGCACGTGCCTGAGCTGCCATCCACCCAGTGGATGATCGGCGAGAAGGAAATCCGCGCGATGAAGAAGGGCTCGATCCTGATCAACGCCGCCCGTGGCACCGTGGTCGAGCTGGACCACCTGGCCAACGCGATCAAGGACAAGCACCTGATCGGCGCCGCCATCGACGTGTTCCCGGTCGAGCCGCGCTCCAACGACGAAGAGTTCGAAAGCCCGCTGCGCGGCCTGGACAACGTGATCCTGACCCCGCACATCGGCGGCTCCACCGCCGAGGCCCAGGCCAACATCGGCCTGGAAGTGGCCGAGAAGCTGGTCAAGTACAGCGACAACGGCACCTCCGTGTCGTCGGTCAACTTCCCGGAAGTGGCCCTGCCGGCGCACCCGGGCAAGCACCGCCTGCTGCACATCCACGAAAACATCCCAGGCGTGCTCAGCGAGATCAACAAGGTGTTCGCCGAGAACGGTATCAACATCTCCGGTCAGTTCCTGCAGACCGACGAGAAAGTCGGTTACGTGGTGATCGACGTCGACGCCGAGTACTCGGACCTGGCCCAGGAGAAACTGCAACACGTGAAGGGCACCATTCGTTCGCGCGTGCTGTTCTGAGCTTGATTGCAGTGTGAAAGAGGGAGGCCCGGGTGGCCTCCCTTTTTTGTCTGGGCGGGCCTCATCGCGGGACAAGCCCGCGCCTACAGGTACGGCGCCGTTCTGCACGTTGGCGGTGAACCTGTAGGAACGGGCTTGCCCTGCGGTAGGGCCGGTCAATACCCCCAAGATCCGGCGGTCTTGCGCCGAAACCCACCCCACCCCGCCAGCCCGACAGCCACAACCACCAACCCCGCCGCCACCAGGAAAGTCAGGCTGAACGCCGCCGCCACCTGCCCACTCCCCGCGTGCGCCACCTCCCGCGAGCCCAATGCGACCGAGAACAACCATGGCATCAACGACGCACCGGCCATGAACCCGAGGTTGCGCGACAACCCCAGCAACCCCGACAGCACGCCCCGCTGCGCATCCGCCGCCCCCAGCATCACCGCCGTGTTGTTCGCCGTCAGGAACAGCTGGAACCCCGGCGTCAACAGCACCAGCCCGAGCACGTAACCCGCCACCCCGAGCCCACGCGGCAGGCTGGCCAGGCACACCAGGCCGACGATCGTCTGCACCAGGCCCAACAGCAGCGCACGACGGGCGCCGAGGCGGTCCACCAGGCGCCCCGCCGGCACCCCCGACAGCGCCGCGACCAACGGCCCCACCGCCATCACCAGCCCGGTCAGGGCGACCTTCAGACCCAGCCCGAAGGTCAGGAAGAACGGCCCCACCACCAAGGTGGTCATCATCACCGTCGACAACAGCAGGTTCATCATCAACAACCTGCGCAGCTGCCCATCGCGCAAAGGCGCCAGGGACAACAGCGGCCCGGGCGCTGCCTGGCGCGTCGCGACCGGCACGGCCCACGCCACCAGCAACCCGACCCCGGCGCCCAACCCGCCCAGCAGCACGAACGCCGCCCGCCAGCCCACCCCCTCGATCAACAGGCCGCCCAGCGAAGGGCCCAACGCGGTGCCCAGGGCCGACATCGTGGCGAACAGCCCCATCGCCGAACCGGTCCGCGCCTGGCCCACCACCTCCCGCGCCATCGACAGCGGCAGGGCCATCAGGATCGCGCCGCCAACACCCTGCACCGCGCGGCCGGCGATCAACACGCCCAGCGTCGGCGCCGCCGCGCAAAGCAGCGAGGCGAGGCCGAACAGCGCCAGGCCAGCCAGCAGCACCCGGCGGTGGCCATGCATGTCGCCGAGCCGACCGGCGAGCACGATGGTGACGGTGATCGACACTAGGTACGCCAGCACCACCCACTGCACCGCGTCGACCGGTGCGCTGAACGCCTGTGCCAAGGTCGGCAGGGTGACAGTGACGATGCTGATGCCCAACGACGCCAGCAACGTCGCCGCTGCCAGTGCGCCGAGGGCGGGTGAGGAGGTGTCTTGCAACGAGGTGGCCATAGCGTGCTCCCTTGCCGGAAATACGGGGTGGCACCTACTATGCAACTTGAAGTCAACTTGAGGTCAAGCCATGCCACTCATCGACATTGGCGAGCTGTCCAGGCTCAGTGGCGTCCCGCCATCGGCGCTGCGCTACTACGAGGCCGTGGGGTTGATCCGCTCGCGCGGTCGGCACGGGCTGCGTCGGCAATACGGCGAAGAGACACCCACCCAGCTGGCGCTGATCGCCCTGGGCAAGGCGGCGGGGTTCTCGCTGGAGGAGATCAAGGGCATGTTCGGCGAGCATGGCGCGCCGGACCTGCCACGCCCAACGCTGCTGGCGCGGGCCGACGCGCTGGACCAGCAGATCGCCCGCCTGGCCGCGCTGCGCGACACGCTGCGGCATGTGGCCGAGTGCCCGGCACCCAGCCATATGCAATGCCCGAAGTTCAAGAAGCTGCTGCGTCAGGCACAACGCGGGGGTTGAGGGGGCTGCGTTGCAGCCCTAGGCATCACTGCACATTCACGGTGATGGTCTTCGACTCGACGCTCGGCTTGAACGGCACGTGATACTGGTCACCCAGCACCAGTTGCAGGGTGTGCTTGCCCGGGGTCAGGGTCAGGCTCACTTCGGTCTGCGCCTTGCCGAAGTGCAGCACCTGCGGCCCCGCCGGCAGCGGCTGGTTGCCCTCGGGCAGCAGGCTGGTGGGCAGCGGCTGGTCAGCGGCCGGGGCCTTGTCGACGTCCACCAGCAGGTGGTGGTGGCCGGTATGCGGGGTCTGGTCACCCGCAGGCTTGAGCGCCATGCCCTCGATGCCGAACTTGACCGTGAAGGTCTTGTCGACCGTCGCGCCATCGGCGGGGGAAACGATGAAGACCTTGGCGCCCTCCGGTGGCTGCTGGCTCTTCAGTGCATCCGCGGCGCTGGCGACCAGCGACACGCCCATCAGCAGGCCGGCGACGGCGGCACGCGAAACGAGGCTTTTCATTCACTTCTCCTGTATTCCATGGCAGTTGCCCCACCCGCGCAAAACCGCGCCGGGGGTACTTCACCATAGTCCAGATGCGGCGCCCGAGGTTCACCCGCGCGGGCAGAAAAATTTCTGCCACGGCGCAAACCTTAGTAAGGTCCTGGGGTCATAGGCTGCGTTCGACCGGGCAGAGGAAAAAGCCACGGCGAATGACATTCACCTGCCAAAGAAGAAAGGGGCACTCATGCGTTTGACCATTGGCGTACTACTGGGGGTACTGCTCAGTCCATTGGCCCAGGCCGAGCTGATCGACGAAATCAACGACCGCGGCGAACTGCGCATTGCCGTGCAGGCCGACACCGCGCCCTACGCCTTCAAGGAAAACGAGCACCTGACCGGCTTCGACATCGAGCTGGGCCAGGCGCTGGCCAAGGAACTGGACCTGCGCGCCGAATTCATCGAAGCCCCCGCCGCCGAGCTGCTGCCTGGCGTGGAAAGCGGCAAGTACGATATCGCCCTGGACCCGTTCGAAGGCGACAAGCAGCTGGATGCGGCCCTGGACATGAGCGAAGCCTATGGCCGCGATGCCCGGGTGATTCCGTTCCAGAAGGACAACCCGGCGTTCGAGAGCGCGGTCAACAACGCCCTGCAGCGGATCAAGGACGACGGGCGCATGGCCGCACTGGAAGACAAGTGGCTCAAGGCCGAGCAGCAGGCCGCCGAGGGCCAGTGATGCCGGGGCCGCTGTGCGGCCCCCGCGCTACACCCCGCCGTCCAGCGCCACCCTCGCCTCTTCCAGCTCCAGCTCACTGAACACCAGCACCCCCTCGCGCCGCAGCAGCGCCGTGGTCACCCCTTCCCCCGCCACCTTCACCCCACCGAACGTGCCGTCATAGGTCACCCGATTACCGCACGACGGGCTGCCCGCCTTGAGCACCGCGACGCGGATGCCGTGCCGACGCACCAGCGCCAGTGCCTGCCGCGCGCCGGCGAGAAACGCCGCGCTGACATCCTCGCCGCCGACCGTCAGCACCTGCGCCTGGCCATCGAGCACCGCCCCGCCCTGCCCACCCGGAATCTCCGCAGGCGGGCGCGGCGTCGGCAGCCCACCGGCCACCTCCGGGCACAACGGCACGACCCGCCCTTCGGCCTGCCAGCGTTGCAACAGGTCGGGGTGGCCACTGGCGCGCCCGTCGTAGCGCACCGGCTGGCCCAGCAGGCAGGCGCTGACCAGCACCTTGGGCAATTCAGAACGGGTCGTTGCCACGACGGCGGAACCAGCCGGTCAGCGACAGGCGTTCACGCCCGGCCGCCAGCACTTCGTGGGGAATGTCAGCCGAGAGGAACGCGACCAGGCAGCCGGCCAGCGGCTGCACATCGTGGGCCACGTCACCGTCGAGGAACATGCGCAGTTGGCCGCCGTCTTCCGGCTGCCAGTCTTCGTTGAGGTAGAGGATCACCGACACCGCGCGCCGGTCGTCGTCGCGAAAACGGTCCAGGTGGCGGCGGTAGAAGGCCCCCGGCGGGTACAAGGCGAAGTGGCACTCGTAGTCTTCCAACCCCAGGTACAGGCCTTGGTTGAGCGCCTGGCGCAAGCCGTCCATCGCCGCCAGGTACTGGTCGCAGGCTACGGACTGGCCGGGTTCGAGCCACTGGATGCGGTCGCCGCGGATCGCCTCGCGCACCTCCTGGCCATCACCGCGCCCCACGCTGGCGGGGCGGATGGCGCGCAGGCGGCATTCGTCCGCGAGGGTGCGCAGCAGCTCGACGGGCAGAAACAGCGACTGCTGCGTCCAGCCACGCTCGGCGAGGTCGTCGACGATGCGCGCGTGCATCGAATCTTCAGGTGAGGTGTGCATGGCGCGCATAGTAGCCACTCGTTGATGAAACCAACAGCGCCGCCTGGCCGCCAACCGTCACTGGCGGCTCGACAAAGCCCCGCCACGCCAAGACAATAGCGGCCTGCCGACAGGAGTCCTGAATGCGCCGTTTGTTTTCCCTGCTTCTGCTGATGATCTGCACCATGCCTGTCTGGGCAGACAGCCTCGACCAGCTCTACAAGGCCGCCGGCTGGCCCGACCAGCGCGCCCACTTCAACGATGCCATCGGTGCCGCGCAGCAGCGCTACCGCAATAGCCTGCCGCCGTCGGTGTACCAGGCCTTGGTCAACAACAGCAGCCAGCGCTTCGAAGCCCAGGCCATGGACCGCCGTGCCCAGGCGCAACTGCGCGCCAACCTGAAGAACCCGGCACCGGCGCTGGCGTTCTTCCAGTCGCCGCTGGGGCGCAAGGTAGTGGCCGCCGAGCTGCTGGCCACGCGCAAGGACCAGTTGGCGAAGAACGCCAAGGGCCTGCCGAAGGTCCCGGCCAGCGACACCCGCCAGTTGATCATCGGCCACCTGGCCCAGGCCCTGCCCGCCCGTGAGGCGGGCGCCGAGGTCAGCCTGGCGATCGCCGGGGTGGCCGCCGACAGCCTCAGCTCGATGCTGCCCGGCCTGCTCGGCGCTGGCCAGGCCCAGGGCCTGGTGGATGGCCAGCGCCAGCGCCTGATGGAGCAGATCGGCGAAGACCTGAACAACACCCTGCTGTACGTCTACCGCGACCTCTCCGACGCCGAGCTGGAGGAGTTCGCCACCTTCGCCGAGTCGCCGGAAGGCCAGGCCTACTACAAGGCCGCCGTGGCCGCCGTGCGCGCGGGCCTGGCGGTCGGCCAAAGCGGCAGCGACCTCAAGCAGTGATCAGGCCAGACGCTGGTCGATGAACGCCAGGTAACGCTCGCGGATGCCCGGCAGCTCGTTGGCCAGGTGGTGGCGGGCTTCGGGCAGCATCAGGATCTGCGGCTCGGCGAACTTGGCCTTGAGCACCTCGAGGTTGTAGCGCCAATCCACCGTGCCGTCGGCCTCGCCTTGCACGATCAGCGGCTGGCGCGAACTGCGCGGCGCCGCCTCGATACGCTTGATCCATTCCACCAGCGCCCCCACCCAGGCCGTCGGCAGGCGCCGCGGTTGCAGCGGGTCGGCCTGCAGGAACGGCAGGAACGCCGGGTCGTTGCTGTTCTCGCTGAAACGCCGCTCGATGCCATCGACGAAATGGCGCAGCACCCAATAGCTGAGTTTCGACCAGTGCCAATCTCGCGGCCGCACCAGTGGTGCCAGCAGGATCACCTGGCCATCCACCGGGCTGTGGCTGCCGGCGTGCAGCAGGTGGTCGACGGCGATCGCGCCGCCCGTGCTCTGCCCACACAAATGCCAGCGGCGTGGCAGGTCTAGCGCGCGGGCCTGTTCGAACAGCGCCTCGAGGGTGTGCTGGTAGGCGGCGAAGTCGGTGATGCTGGCGCGCTCGCCGCTGGACAGGCCATGACCCGGCAGGTCGCAGGCGACCACTGCGAAGCGCTGGCCCAGGGCCCATTCGACCAAGTGCCGGTACAGCCCCATGTGGTCGTAGTAGCCGTGCAGCAGGAACAGGGTGGCCACCGGCGCAGGCGGCAGCCACACCTGCCCGACCAGCGCGAACCCCGCCGCCTGGAAGCCGCCCAGCCAGCTGCTGGCGGGCAGGTCGAGGCCGTAGAAGCGCTGGTAGTCGCGGGCCTGGGCCGACAACGGCTGGCGAGCCGCCAGCGGTGCGAGGCTGGCGCGCAGCAGGTCGGGGTGAAAGGGTGCAGGCATCGATACATCCAGAGTGTCACAAGCATTGATCTGCGATATTCAGCTCTGCGCCCAGCCATGGCAAGCTGGCGTCCCTTGCAGGAGCGGGCTGACCCCGCGCCTGAGGGGTTGCGTCGTTTTCAGTGGAATCACCATGCGAATCGTCACCACACTGCTCGCCACCCTGCTCTGCGCCGCCGCCCTGTGGTGGGCCTACGACAGTTTCCAGGCCCGCTACCTGCGCCCGTTCGACGACCAGGCCACGCTGTTCGACGGCAGCCAGCTGCGCCTGCCCGCCGACCTCGCCGGCCCCGGCCCGATCCGCGTGGTGCACTTCTGGGACCCCGCCTGCCCGTGCAACGTCGGCAACCAGCAGCACCTGGGCGAGCTGCTCGAACATTTCGCCCCGCTCGGCGTGACCTTCCACGTGCTGCAAAAACCCGGCAGCCACGGCCAGCTCCCGGCCAACCTCACCGCGCTCCAGCCCCTGGCCGCGCTCCCCGGCAGCGAACACCTGCCCGCCACCCCCGCCGTGGCCATCTGGGACCGCAACGGCGATCTCGCCTACTTCGGCCCCTACAGCGAAGGCGCGGTGTGCAATTCCAGCAACAGCTTCATCGAACCAGTCCTCAAGGCCCTGCTCGATGGCCGCCGGGTGCAGGTCTCCAACACGTTGGCCATCGGGTGTTATTGCCCCTGGAGGCAAACCAGCCTGCCATAGATAGCTACAGCAGACGCCCAGGCGAGGATCCCTAGGGTGGCGACATACAGAAAAGGAGACCCTGTATGTCGCAAAGAACCCCATTGGATCTACCCCAGTCCCATGTAAGGGACACGTTCCCAAGACCGCCCACCACCCTGCATTTCGGCCCCAATATCTTCTGGAGCCATAACCGGATCCCCCCGCACTACCTGACCTCGACGTTTCGCCCCGGTCACCTGGTGATCGACCTGGTCCCCCGGATCGAGGGGGACAAGCAACAGGTCCAGCAGGAGCACGAGCAGCTCCTGGCTGGCCTGGATGCACAGCTGGAGCACGCGATCGCTGCCCGAGCGGGCTCCCTGGCGGGGCTCAGCGAGATCACCGGCCTGGAGCGCCGGATCACGGCGGTCGAGCAATTGCGCAGCGAGTATCAGGTTCGCCAGCAGAGCGTGTCACAGCAGGCCAACCACTTCTTCGGCGGCGACCCCGTGCATCGCAGCTTCGAAGACTTCGTGGCCATCACTCGACAAACCAACGCCGCCGCCGACCCTCGCCAGGCCTGGCTGGCTTCCTATCGCGCGGCATTCGAGGCCAAGCGACTGAAGCTGACGGTGGCCAAGCTGACCGGCAGACGCGCCAAGCTGCAAACCGAGCATTCCAACGCCAAGTATCGATCCCGCCAGCGCGACAGCATCAACCGACTGATCAACCAAGTCGAATCGAGACTCAACCAGTCGCTTGAAAACCGACACGACTACCAGGCCAGCAAGGAAGCGATGAGTCAGCTCCTGACTGCCTTCCAGCGTCATGCCCAAGACGATGTCGCTGAACCCGCCGCACTTGCCCACTCACAGGCGCTCGAGACGGAAACGTCCGACCTGATTCGGGCACGCGCAGCGCTGCGTAAGCAGACCTTCCTGACGGACCTCAACGCCAAGCTTCTCCAGTCGACCCCGGCCAGCCTGGATCACGCGCTGCGCTTCGAAAAGCCCTACGCCCCGATCGAGCGCAAGGGTGAGCTGATCCAGCTCAAGCATCGGATCAGTGACTACAGCAACCAGCATCGAACCACCTGGCCCTCGGAGAAAGCCTCCAGCGACATCCTCGAAGCGCAGGCCAGGCAAGCCATCAGTGCGGCGTTCGAAGAGCAGCTGTACCTGTCCACGCTTTCCGGGCGCACCCCCAGCAATACCCCCGTCACCTTCAATGCCTGGAGCGCCAGCACCACCCACCCCCTGATCCTGGCGACCACACGGGGCGCGGTGACGCACTTCGAAGCGATCTGGGCCGCCTTTGCCCAGAGCCTGGGCAAGGCCGCGCTGACCCTGCTGAGCCAGGCCGCACTGGGGGCCATGAGGTACGCCCCGCTGATGCTTTACTCCGCCCGCCTGGGTGACGGCGAACGCATGGGTGTGAGCGTACCTCTGGCGTCGATGACGCCGGGCGCCGACCTCACCCACGACGCCAACCGCCGGGCCGGGCAAACCCTCGAATTGCCGCTACGCATGAATGCGGTACCTGCGGGCGAGGAGACGGAGGTCTACCTCGCGGCGACCGACGGCAGTGGCGTGCTGCGCGATGTCCGTGTGCGCCAAGCCCAGTGGGACCCAGGGCAAGGCGCGTATCGCTTCACCACCGAAGGGCCTGGCGGCGCGACCCTGCTCTGGCACCCGGCAACACCGCCCAGCAGCCTGGACACCTACGACCCCGAAACCGGTAACGCCATCCCGGCGCTGCCCATCGTGGAAGACCTGCAGAAACACTACCCCGGCAGCATCCAAGTGCCCCGCGAGCCGGAGATCCGCACCTTCCCGGCCACCCCTGACGCGGACATCGACGACTACGTCATCATCTTCCCGGCCGATTCGGGGTTGGCGCCGATCTACGTGATGCTGCGCAATCCGCGGAAGATCCCCGGGTACAGCAGTGGCGCAGGGCAACTGACCTCGGATCGATTCCTGGAGGGCGCAATCACACCGGAAGGGGCGCCGATTCCTTCACGCATTGCGGAAAAGCTAACCGGGCGGTGGTATGCGGAGTTCGATAGGCTCAGGGAGGCGTTTTGGAAGGAAGTGGCGGCGGATTCAGCGTTCAGTATGCATTTCACCCAAGGTAATCTTGCGAGAATGGGGGCTGGCCTGGCTCCACGGTCACCAGGCGCCGAGCGCGTGGGAAAACGTACCTCATTTGAGTTGCACCATATCAACGCAGTGGCCAATGGCGGAGCGGTGTACGACTTAGACAATATTGTCGTTATGACCCCCCGCAAGCACATTGATCATCACAGCAAGAGGACTTCCGAATGACCGATAAACATAGACTGGAGGAATTCACCGAAGTCGAATTTCTGGAGCTCATTAGAGAGTTCTTCGAAAATCGAACCACTCTGACAGGCGACGCATTCGGGCGATATCTTGACGACTTGGTGTTTCGGTTTGAAGAAATCACGGAAAACCCGCTCGGTTCCGACCTCATCTACTACCCAGGCGAAGGGGCCGACGACAGCCCAGCAGGCGTGCTAGAGCGCGTCAAGCAATGGCGCGCCGCCAACGGCAAACCCGGCTTCAAGCCTGCTTGAAGAAAAGCCCTGCGGCCTCCACCGCAGGGCTTTTGCTTATCCCCTCACCCGCGCCGGGTTGCCCACCACCACCGCCCCGGCCGGCACATCGCGGGTCACCACGCTGCCGGCGCCGACCACCGCGTTGTCGCCAATGGTCACCCCCGGCAGGATGATCGCCCCGCCGCCGATCCACACGTTATTGCCAATCGTCACCGGCCGCCCGCTTTCCAGCCCCGTGCGCCGCACTTCAGGGTCCATCGGGTGGTCGGCGGTGTAGATCTGCACCGCCGGGGCGATCTGGCAGTCCTCGCCGATGTGCACCGGCAGCACGTCGAGGATCACCACGTTGAAGTTCATGAAGGTGTTCTTGCCAACGCTGATGTTGTAGCCGTAGTCGCAGAAGAACGGCGGGCGGATCACCACGCCCTCGCCGACGCTGGCGAAATGCTCGGCCAGCAGTGCATGGCGACCGTCGTTGAGCAGCTCGGCGCTGTGGTTGTAGCGCTGCATCCAATGCTTGTTGGCGATCTGCTCCGCTTGCAGCTCGGGGCAGGCGGCGTGGTAGAGCTGACCCGCCAGCATTTTCTGTTTTTCGCTCAAAGACATGGAAACTCCTTAATGAGGGCTACTCTCAATTCGTTTTTACACCGATGATCGGACCACATTTCTTCCGCGAATGCACAAGAGGAGCCCTATGAAGCGCAGCCTGACCCTGCTGGCCATCGTCGTCGCCGTGGCCGCTGGCGCCGGATACTGGTACGTGCACAGCAAGCTGCCGCAGCGCGAGGGCGAGGTGAAGATCACCGGCCTGTCGGCGCCGGTCAGCGTGCGCTATGACGCCCGCGGCGTGCCGCACCTGCAAGCGCAGAACGAACCGGACCTGTACCGCGCCCTGGGCTACGTGCACGCCCAGGACCGCCTGTTCCAGATGGAACTGGTGCGCCGCCTGGCGCGCGGCGAGCTGGCCGAGGTGCTGGGCAAGAAGCTGGTGCCCACCGACACCCTGTTCCGCAGCCTGCGCATCCGCGAGCAGGCCGCACAGATGGCCCAGCGCCTGGATCACCAATCGCCCGCCTGGCAGGCCCTGCAAGCCTACCTTGACGGGGTGAACGCCTGGCAGGCCAGCCACCCCAAGCCGGTGGAGTTCGACATCCTCGGCATCCCCGAACGCCCGTTCACCGCCGAAGACACCCTGAGCATCGCCGGCTACCTGGCCTACAGCTTCGCCGCCGCGTTCCGCACCGAGCCGGTGATGACCTATATCCGCGACCAGCTCGGCCCGGAGTACCTGAAGATCTTCGACCTCGACTGGCAGCCCGACGGCGCCCTGCGCCCGGCCCTGGCCGAGGCCGACTGGCGCAGCCTGGAAGGCCTGGCGCAACTGAGCCACCAGGCGCTGGGCGATGCCGGCATCCCGCAGTTCGAGGGCAGCAACGCCTGGGCCGTGGCCGGCAGCCGCACACGCAGCGGCAAGCCGCTGCTGGCCGGCGACCCGCACATCGGCTTCGCCGTGCCGGCGGTGTGGTACGAGGCCGAGCTGTCGGCACCGGGCTTCAACCTCTATGGCTACTTCCAGGCCCTGAACCCCTTCGCCCTGCTCGGTCATAACCGCGATTTCGGCTGGAGCCTGACCATGTTCCAGAACGATGACGTCGACCTGGTCGCAGAAAAGACCAACCCAGCCAACCCCGACCAGGTGATGATCAACGGCCAATGGCAGGCACTGGAAAAGACCGAGCAGCAAATCGCGGTCAAGGGCGAAGACCCGGTGACCATCACCTTGCGCCGCTCGCCCCACGGCCCGATCGTCAACGAGGTGCTGGGCCAGACCGCTGGCGCCACGCCGATCGCCATGTGGTGGGCGTTCCTGGAAACCGAGAACCCGATCCTCGATGCCTTCTACCAGGTCAACCGCGCCGACACCCTGGGCAAGATGCGCGAGGCGGCGGCGAAGATCCAGGCGCCGGGCCTGAACCTGGTGTGGGCCAACGCCCGTGGCGACATCGGCTGGTGGGCGGCGGCGCAGCTGCCGATCCGCCCGGCCGGGGTCAACCCGACGTTCATCCTCGACGGCAGCAGCGGCCAGGCCGAAAAGACCGGCTTCTACCCGTTCAGCGCCAACCCGCAGCAGGAGAACCCGCCCAGCGGCTACATCGTCTCGGCCAACTACCAGCCGCCAGCGGCGATGCCCATCCCCGGCTACTACAACCTGCCCGACCGTGGCCGCCAGCTCGACCGCCAGCTCGCCGACCCGCAGGTGAAGTGGGACGTGCACAACAGCCAGGCGCTGCAACTGGACACCAGCACCGACTACGGCCCACGCACCCTGGCGCCGCTGCTGGCGACGCTGCGCGAGGTGGCCGAGGGCGACCAACAGAAGGAGCTGGTCGAGCAACTCGCGGCCTGGCGCGGCGACTACCCGCTGGACTCGACCAGCGCCACGCTGTTCAACCAGTTCGTCGACGAGTTGACCTTCGCCGCGTTGCACGACGAGCTGGGCGACACCTGGTTCCCGGTGCTGACCAGCACGCGGGTGATCGACGCCGCCCTGCCGCGCCTGACCGCCGACCCCGACTCGCCATGGTGGAACGTGCGCGGCAGCCACGAACGCACCGACCGCACCAGCGTCGTGCGCCTGGCCTGGCAGCGGACCCTGGCGAACCTGCGCGAGGCCTTCGGCGACGACCCGGCCAGCTGGCAGTGGGGCAAGGCCCACACCCTGACCCACAACCACCCGCTGGGGCAGCAGAAGCCGCTGAACCTGATCTTCAACGTCGGCCCGTTCCCGGCGCCGGGCACCCATGAGGTGCCGAACAACCTGTCCGCGCCGATCGGCCCGGCGCCGTGGGCGGTCAACTACGGGCCGTCGACCCGGCGCCTGATCGACTTCGCCGATGCCGGGCAGGCGCTGAGCATCAACCCGGTCGGGCAGAGCGGCGTGCCGTTCGACAAGCACTATGCCGACCAAGCGCGGGACTACATCGAAGGGCGCTACCAAAAGGCGCAGATGGGAGTGATTCCGGCGCAAAGCACGCTGCGCTTGGTGCCGTGACGCAATGAGGGCCTATCGCGGGGCAAGCCCGCTCCAGTTACCCCGCTGCCCCTGAGGACGGCGAGGCACCAAGGAGCAGGCTTGCCCCGCGATAGGTTTCACAACCTTTCACAGCCAATCCGGTTACCCTGACGCCCCCTCTTTTTTCCATGAGGCCCTCTCATGCAAAAGCATTTCATCGAGATCGACGGCGCACGGATGAGCTATGTCGACCAAGGCCAGGGTTTCCCTGTGCTGCTGGGCCATAGCTACCTGTGGGACGCGGCCATGTGGCAACCGCAGATCGATGCCCTGTCGCGACACTTCCGTGTGCTGGTGCCCGAGCTCTGGGGCCACGGCGACTCCGACGCGCCACCGGCGAGCACCACCGACATGAGCGCTTTGGCGCGCCAACACCTGGCGTTCCTCGATGCCCTGGACATCCCGCGCTGCCACCTGGTCGGCCTGTCGGTCGGCGGCATGTGGGGCGCGCAGCTGGCGGTGGAGCACCCGGAGCGGGTCGATCGCCTGGTGCTGATGGACACCTACCTCGGCGCCGAGCCCGACGCCACCCGCCTGAAGTACTTCGGCCTGCTGGACGCGGCCAAGGCGGCGGGGTTCTTCCCCGACCCGTTGCTGGACATCGTGGTGCCGATCTTCTTCCATGCCGAAGGCCAGACCGTGCCGCAGGTACGCGAGCGCTTCCGCGCACAACTCAAGGCCAGCAGCGCCGAAACCATCCGCGAAAGCCTCGCCCCGATGGGCCGGGTGATCTTCGGCCGGCCCGACCTGCTGGCGCGCCTGGGCGACCTGGCGGCGGAGCGGACCATCGTGGTGTGTGGCGACCAGGACATTCCGCGACCGCCGAGCGAGGCGAATGAGATGGCGCGGATCATCGGCTGCCTGGCGGCGCAGATTCCCTACGCAGGGCATATCTCCAGCCTGGAGAACCCCAAGGTGGTGAACGAGTTCCTGTTGAACTGGTTGCCGCGTAACGGCTGATGGCCCTATCGCGGGGCAAGCCCGCTCCTGCAAGGATCGCGCGACCCTTGCCGGAGCGGGCTCGCCGCGCGATGGGCCCTCAGCTCAACCCTGCCACTTGCCGCCTTCGACGATCACGCTCTCCGGCTTGGTCTCGTCGCTCAGCTCCTTGCGCACGTACTGGTCGTACAGCTTGAGCAGGAACTTCTCCTCGCCCAGCTTGGCCAGCTCGGCATTCACCCAGTCACGCAGCTCGGTATTGCCCTTCTTCACCGCCGGCGCGATCGGCGCTTCATCCCCCAGCAACTCCGGCAGCACGCGGTAGCCCGGGTTCTGCTTGGCCCAGCTGAACAGGATCAGGTTGTCCTGGGCATAGGCATCGCCCCGGCCATTGGCCAGCGCCTGCAACGATTCGCTGTTCTTCTCGAACTTCAGCAGCTTCCAGTCCGGGTGGTTCTTGGTCAGCCAGATGTCGGCGGTGGTGCCGGTGGTGACGATGATGGTCTTGTCGGCCAGGTCGTCGAGCTTCTGCACCGCGCTGCCCTCGGCGACGATCGCCTGCACTGCCACGCGCAGGTTGGGGTTGGTGAAGTCCACCGCTTCCTTGCGCTCGGGGGTCACGGTCATGTTGGCGAGGATCAGGTCGACCTTGTCGCTTTGCAGGAACGGAATGCGGCTGGCCGGCTCCACGGCGACGAACTCGACCTTGTTCTCATCGCCCAGCAGGTCCTTGGCGAAGCGTCGGCCGATGTCGGTGTCGAAGCCGACATAGCGGCCGCTGGCATCGACGAAGCCAAACGGCGGCTTGTCGGTGAACACGCCGACGATCAGCTTGTCGCGCGCCTTGATGGTTTCCAGGTAGCTGGTGGCGGGGCTGGTCGAGGACGGCTTGGCCGCGTCCTGGGGCTTGTCGCAACCAGCCAGCAAGGCCAGGCCGAGCAGCGGCGCCAGCAGTTTGGTGAAGTGGGCAGTTTTCATGACAGTTCCTTTATCAATGTCTTCGGCAGGCTTTCGACGTAGGAGAATTTCTCCAGGAACTGCTGCGCGCGTGCGGTCCGCGGTTGGGTGAAGAAACTCTCGGGGTCGTTTTGTTCAAGGATCCTGCCGGCCTCCATGAACACGATGCGGTCGGCCACCGCGCGGGCGAAGGCCATTTCGTGGGTGACGATGAGCAGGGTCATGCCGTCGCGGGCCAGGCCCTGGATCACCTGCAGCACTTCCTTGACCATCTCCGGGTCCAGGGCCGCGGTGACTTCGTCGAACAGCATCACCTGGGGGTTCATGCACAGCGAGCGGACGATGGCGATGCGCTGCTGCTGGCCACCGGACAACTGCCGCGGGTAAGCGTCGCGCTTGTCCGCCAGGCCCACCCGCGCCAGCAGCGCCTCGGCCTGCGCCTGGGCTTCGGCGCGCTGGCGCTTCTGCACCTTGAGCGGGCCGAGCAGCACGTTGTCGAGCACGGTCATGTGGCCGAACAGGTGGTAGCTCTGGAACACCATGCCCACCCGCTGACGCACCTGGCGCCAGTCGGTGGCCGCGCTCAACAGCTCCTGGCCCTCGAGACGCAGATGGCCGCTGTGCGCCTCCTCAAGGCCGTTCAGGCAACGCAGCAGGGTGCTTTTGCCACAGCCGCTGGGGCCGAGGATCACCACCACCTCGCCGGCCTGCACGTGCAGGTCGATGTCCTTGAGCACCGGGTGCTCGCCGAAGCATTTGTTGAAACCCTGGAATTCGATCAGTGCGCTCATGAGTGGGCCCAGCGGCGTTCCAGCGCGCGCGAGGCGGCGGAAAGCGGGTAGCAGACGAAGAAGAAGAACAGGAACAGCGCGCCGTAGATCAGCACCGATTCGTAGGTGCGCTCGATGATCTGCTGGCCGGCCTTGATCACCTCGACCACGCCGATCAGCACCGCCAGCGAGCTGGTCTTGATGATTCGCGTGTAGAGGTTGATGGTCGGCGGGGTCATGCGCTTGAGCGCCTGGGGCAGCAGCACATGCACATACAGTTGCCAGCCCGACAGCCCGATCGACAGCCCCGCCTCGCGCTGCCCGCGCGGCAGCGAACGCAGCGCACCGCGCACCACCTCGCCCACTTCGCTGGCGCCCCACAGGCTCAGCACCAGCACCGCGCACCAGAAGCTGGGGATGCTCAGCGAGAAGAAGATCGGCAGGCCGAAGAACACCAGGTACAGCCACACCAACACCGGGATCGCGCGAAACAGCTCCAGGTACACCAGCAGCGCCAGGTTCAACGCGCGCTTGCCGAGGCTTGCCAGCACCCCGTAGAGCACCCCGCCGAGGGTGGCGAAGACGATGCCCAGCGCCGAGATGGCCAGGGTCTGCCCGGCGCCCTTGGCCAGTTGCGGCAGCGAGATCAGCAGCAGCTCAATTGCCGAACTGGCCATGTTGCAGCCTCCTTTCCAGGTAGCGCAGCAGCAAGGAGAGTGGCAGGAACAGCAGCACGCACAGCAGCGTCAGCACGGCCAGCATCTCGTAGGTCTTGTAGTACAGGGCGATGTAGTTCTTGGTGGTGTAGAGGATTTCCGGCACCGCCACGGCGGAGACCACAGTGGTCTCCTTGAGCAGGAAGATGAAGTTGGCGAACAGCGCCGGCAGGCTGAGGATGCCGGCCTGGGGCAGGATCACATGGCGCAGCAACTGGCCTTCGGACAAGCCGATGGAGCGGCCGGACTCGAGCTGCGCGCGCGGCACCGCCTCGACCCCAGCGCGCAGCACCTCGGTGAGGTAGGCGCCGCCCATGAAGGTCATGGTGATGATCGCGGCGGCGAAGCCGGAGACCTTGATGCCAAGGGTCGGCAGGGCGAAGTAGACGAAGAACAGCTGGATCAGCAGCGGGGTGTTGCGGGCCAGTTCCACGTAGCCTTTCACCGCGCGCCACAGGTAGGGGGTACGCAGCACCAGCACGGTGGCGTTGATCACGGCGACCAGCAGCGAGGTGGCGATGGCGAGCAGGCCCACCTGCAGGGTCACACCCACGGCCTTGAAGAAGGCGGGCAAGGTGCTGAGCATGAAAGCGCTGTCGAAGGTCATGGACGGCTCCACGACGTGCAAATGCGGGGGTACGGCATGGCAAGGCTCTCAGGGCGGCGCGAGGGTGGCTCGGCGTCGGTCTCGAAGATGTGCGGCAGTGCGGGTAAGCACGATGAGTAGACTCTAAAGGCATAAGAAATTTTCTCTAAATACCTTTATTGCATATTGATATCACCTGACAGCTGACGCGGAGATTTCCCTGCTTGCGTCGGGATCTTTCCTACATGAAAAGCCTCAAACCCTGCAGAAAGTGACTGCCGTTCCATCACACCCCACAAGGACAACAACGATGTACAGCCCCTCACCGGCTTCGAACGAACAGCTTCAGTGGTTGCTCGCCTTGCGCAAGGCGCTGGCCGGGCAGCGTTGAAGGCGGAAGGCCCTGTGATAGGGCCGGCACAGACACCCACAAACAAAAACGCCGACGCAAATGCGTCGGCGTTTTTCGTCTCAGCCGCGAATCAGAACGCCGGCAGCACCGCGCCTTCGTACTTCTTCTCGATGAAGGCCTTCACCTCGGGGCTGGTCAGCGCCTTGGCCAGCTTCTGGATGGCGTCGCTGTCCTTGTTGTCCGGGCGGGCGACCAGGAAGTTCACGTAAGGCGAGTCGCTGCCTTCGATCACCAGCGCATCCTTGGCCGGGTTCAGGCCGGCTTCCAGGGCGTAGTTGGTGTTGATCAGGTCCAGGTCGACCTGGTCCAGCACACGCGGCAGCATGGCCGACTCAAGCTCCTTGAACTTCAGCTTCTTCGGGTTCTCGGCGATGTCCTTCGGCGTGGCCAAGGCGTTCTTCGGGTCCTTCAGGGTGATCAGGCCAGCCTTCTGCAACAGCAGCAGGGCGCGGCCGCTGTTGCTGCCCTCGTTAGGGATGGCAACGGTGGCGCCTTCCTTCAGCTCGCTCAGGCTCTTGACCTTCTTCGAGTAGCCACCGAACGGCTCGACATGCACGCCGATCACGGTTTCCAGGTGGGTGCCCTTGCCTTCGTTGAAGTTCTTCAGGTACGGCAGGGTCTGGAAGTAGTTGGCATCCAGACGCTTCTGGTCAACCTGCACGTTGGGCTGGACGTAGTCGGTGAACACCTTGATCTGCAGGTCCACACCTTCCTTGGCCAGGGTCGGTTTGATCAACTCGAGAATCTCGGCGTGCGGCACCGGGGTGGCGGCCACCACCAGTTTCTCGGCGGCGTGGGCCAGGCCGGACAGCGACAGGGCGGCAGCCAGGGCAGTGGTCAGCAGCGTTTTTTTCATGGCAATCCTTGTTATCAAGCTGGGGCCATCGGCGATGGCAAAGTCAGGTGCCGACCGGCAGAGGCCGGTGGGCGTGAAACGGACGATACCGAGATTTTTTATTCCGTAACAATATCTTTTGCTTCAGTTCTTATTCCAAAAACAAATCGCCATCAGGGCATTTGCTTATGAGCGCTCTAGTACGCCCGTTCCATCCAGTTGCGCCAGTGTGGCCTGCAACACCTCGCGCAACGCAGTGAGGGTTTCCGGCTCGCGGCTGCCGGCCAACTGCGCCAGTTGCGCGGCGATGCTGGCCAGGGGCGAGGGGTCTGGCAGGTCGAGGTGTTCAGGCAGGATCTGCTCGCCCTCGGCCAACAGCAGGGCGAAGTGGATGACGTTCTCCAGCTCGCGCGTATTACCCGGCCAGGCATGAGCCTCCAGAGCCTGCTGCGCCGCTTCGCTGATCAACGGCACAGGGCGGTCCAGGCGCACGCTGTAGATGCCGACGAAGTATTCGGCCAGCGGCAGAATGTCGCCGACCCGCTCGCGCAGCGCCGGCAACTCCAGCTCACCCTCGTGCAGGTAGTGATAAAGCCGCTCGTTGAACCGCCCGGCGCGCACCGCCTGGGCCAGGTCGATGCTGGACGCAGCGACCAGGCGCACGTCCACCGCCTGCGGGTGCTGGGCACCAACCCGGGTGACCTCGCGGTTCTCCAGCGCCGCCAGCAACTTGCCCTGGATCGCCAGCGGCAGGTCGGCGATCTCGTCCAGGTACAACGTGCCGCCGTTGGCCGAGCCAAACCAGCCAGCGCGGCTGCTCGCGGTGCCGCCATGGCTGCCGGCGCTGTAGCCGAACAGCTCGGCGTCGGCGTAGGTGGGGCTGATGGCCGCGCAGTTGACCGAGACGAACAGCCCGCCACGGTCACTGGCGCGGTGGATTTGCCGGGCCAGCAGCTCCTTGCCGGTGCCGGTCGCGCCACGGATCAGCACCGGCAGCGGTTGCGGCGCGAGGCGCTCGAGGGCCTGGCGCAGTTGCTGCGAACGCGGGTCGACGAACACCAGCGCCTTGGCGCGGATGCTCAGCGGGCTCTTGTCCAGTTCAGGGAAGGTCAGCAGCGGCTGGCCGAAGGGGGTGTGAAAGGTCATGGAAAACTCCCGCCCCGACCGCTGCCGGCCGAGGATCCAGGTAACTCGATGAAAGGCCGCCGGATCAGGCGCGACGCAGGGCGCGCTGTTCGATCCGACCTTGCAGGCGGTACAGGTAGGCGAAACCCTGTTCCCAGCGTTCGTGCCCGGACTTGACGTTGATGTGCCCGGCATTGGCCAGCAAGCCGGCCTCCGCGCCCCAGGCCTTGGCCAGGGACAGCGCGCGCGGCACGCTCACGGCGGGGTCGTTGTCGGAGCTGACCACCTGGCTGGGGAACGGCAACACCTGCTGCGGGATCGGCGCGAAGTTGCGCAGGGCTGGCGCGCAGGTGGGGCGCTCGACGTCGGCCGGCGCCACCAGCAATGCGCCACGCACCCGGCGCAGCAAGGCCGGGCTGGCCTGCGCGGCCCAGTGGGCGATGGTGATGCAACCCAGGCTGTGGGCGATGAGGATCACCGGCGAAGACTCGGCGGCGACCGCCTGCTCCAGCGCCTGCACCCAGTCGCGCCGCTGCGGGGTGAGCCAGTCGTGCTGCTCGACCCGGGCGCTGTTGGGCAGGCTGCGCTGCCAGTGGCTTTGCCAATGGTTGTCTGGCGATCCTTGCCAGCCCGGCACAATCAGGTAACGAATCGACTCATTGCGCATGGGGACGCCTCCTTGGAAGTTTGCGTGCTTGGGGTCCAAGTATAGGGAGGCGGTTATATTCGTAAAGGAATAAGAAGCTATTTATTAATAACCGTATTTAAGCTGATTGCACGCCCCCTTAATAGGAGCGGCTTGCCCCGCGATGGCGTCCGCGCAGACCACCATGTTGTCCAGACGGACGCCATCGCGGGGCAAGCCCGCTTCGCTCCTGCAAGGGGGCGTATCGTGGCTGATGCCCATAAAAAAAGGGCCATCCCCTGCCAAGGAAAATGGCCCTGAAGCACTTGCCTGAAGAGGATGTAGCCAGTCAGCGGGCGGTGATCACCGCCAGCTTGGTGATGCCGGCGCGTTCGATGGCGGCCATCGCCCGCGCCACTTCGCCGTAGTTCACGCCATCGTCGGCCTGCAACTGCACGCGCAGCTCGGCGTCCTTGTCCTTCGCGGCCTTGAGGTTGGTCTCCAGCAAATCCGGCTGGATCTCGTCCTTGTTGATGAACAGCTTGCCGCCGCCATCGATGCTCACCACCAGCGGGTCCTTCTGCTCCACCGGGGCCACGGCCTCGGTCTTGGGCAGGTTGATCGGAATAGCGTTGGTCAGCAGCGGCGCGGTGACGATGAACACCACCAGCAGCACCAGCATGACGTCCACCAACGGCGTGACGTTGATTTCGCTAAGGACTTCGTCGCTGTCCTGGGTCGAGAAAGCCATTTCAGGACGCCTCCTTCACCGGCTGGGTGAAACCGGCCTGCTGCTTGTGCACGGCGGGGTGCACCAGCACGCGGAAGGCACTCTTCTGCGCCAGGCTGTAGAAGTCGTGGGCGAAGTCGTCGAGGTCGGCGGCGGTGAGCTTGAGGCGGCGCAGGAAGTAGTTGTAGACCAGCACCGCTGGCACCGCGACGGCGATACCCACGCCGGTGGCGACCAGCGCCGCGCCGATCGGGCCGGCCACGGTTTCAAGGCTCGCCGAGCCCGCCGCGCTGATGCCCTTGAGCGCTTCCATGATGCCCCACACGGTGCCGAACAGGCCGATGAACGGTGAGGTGCTGCCGATACTGGCGACCACCGCCAGGCCGGTCTCCAGCGAACGGCGCTCACGCACGATCTGCTGGCGCAGGGCGCGTTCGAGGCGGTCCTGGTGGTTGATCGCGTGGCTCAGGTCGCTGGCCTGGCCCGGCTCGCCGACGGCGATGGCGGCGTAGCCGGCTTGGGCGACGCGAGCGGCAGGGCCGGGTTGCTCGTGGCTGATCTGCGCGGCCGAGTCGAGGCTCGAAGCGGCCCAGAACTGGGCGTGGAAGCGTTTGTCCTGGTTCTTCAGGCGCACGAACTGCACGACCTTGGCCAGGGCCAGCGCCCAGGTGACCACGGAGAAACCAACCAGCAGCCAGATGACCGCGCTTTCAACGGATTCGAGGGGGGATGCCAACAGGCTCATGATGAAGTCTTCCTATGTTCTGTTCGGTTCTGTTCAGTCGAAGGCGCGCATCAACGCAGCTTGAAATCGATGGGTACGCTGACCCAGCCGGTCTGGGCCACGTCGCCCTGCTTGGCCGGCACGAAGCTCCAGCGCTTCACTGCGGCCAGCGCGGCGTCGTCCAAGGCCTGGCGACCACTGCTCGTCTGGATCTGGATCTGCCCCGGCTTGCCGCTGGGCAGCACCTCGACCCGCAACAGCACGGTGCCTTCCCAACCCCGGCGTTGGGCCAGTTGCGGGTACTCCGGCGCCGGGTTCTTCAGGTAGGCGGCGTTGGCCGATGCCGGCGTCACTGGCGCCGGCGCAGGTGGCGGTGGCGCGGGTGGCGCGGGGGCAGCCACAGGTTGGGGCGGCGGCGCTTCGACGGGCTTGGGCTGCGGCTTGGCCACGGGCTTGGGCACTGGCTTGGGTTTCGGCACGGGCTTGGGTGCGGGCTTGGCGGCCAGCTCGTCGACCACCGGAGGCGGTGGCGGCGGTGGCTCGACCACGGGCACCGGGGGCGGCGGCTCCACTACGGGTGGGGCCGGTGCGGCGAATTCGATGGTCATGGGTGGGATCTTCGGCGGGATCACCGGCAGCTCAGGCGTCGGCTTCTGGCTGACCCAGTAGGCGGCGGCACCGTGCAGCACCAGCACCAGCAAACCCAGCAGCAGTTTGTCGCGGCGCTTCAGGCCGCTGACCGGGGTGCGTTGCAGGCGCAGTTGCGCCAGGGGCAGGCGAAGCGTCCGTCCAAGCTCGACCAGGTCGCCCGAGGCCGGGCGCCATGGCTGGTCGTAGGCCCTGACGGCCGTCTGGACATTACCCATTGATTGAAACTCCTGGGGTGTTGATTCAGGTCTGTGGCTGAATCATCGGTGCCAGACGCTTATCTCTGAAAGTAATGTTTAAAATTAAAGCTATATCTTTATCGAATATCGGATTTTGGAGATTACCGCAAAGCCCCGTGGGGCAAGGGCTGTAGCGGTAGGGGCGGAAAGTCATGCATGGCCGGCATGCAAAATATTCGTGAAAGGCATCAAAATTCGGCGAGGGCTGCGCCCCCGATCGCGGAGCGAGCCCGCTCAGACCGCGACGAGCCGCACAGCGTCGCCCAGGCAATAAAAAACCCGGGCGGCGAACCCGGGTTCTTCATGCACACGGCAGCTTAGATATCCGCCACCTTCTGCCACACCTTCGGCCGGAAGAACAACGTCTCCCCGCGCGCCAGCCCGCTCAGGCTGTCGTGGTCCTTGACCACCTCGGCCTCGATCAGCTCGCTCTGCCCTTCCACCTTCAGTGTCACCCGCGTGGTCGCGCCCAGCGGGCGGATGTCGCGGACTTCGGCGGCATGGTGGCCTTCGGTTTCATGGCGCGACAGCGACACCTCGTGCGGGCGGAACAGCACGTGGTGGCCCTCGCTCAGGCTCAGGCGGTTGGAGTCGCCGAGGAAGTGGTAGACGAAGTCGTTGGCCGGCTTCTCGTACACCTCGCCCGGTGAGCCGATCTGCTCGATCACGCCCTTGTTCATCACCACGATACGGTCGGCCACTTCCATGGCTTCTTCCTGGTCGTGGGTCACGAACACCGACGTCAGGTTGATATCCTCGTGCAGGCGCGCCAGCCAGCGGCGCAGCTCCTTGCGCACCTTGGCGTCGAGGGCGCCGAACGGCTCGTCGAGCAGCAGCACCTTGGGCTCCACCGCCAGGGCGCGGGCCAGGGCGATACGCTGGCGCTGGCCACCGGAGAGCTGCTCGGGGTAGCGGTCGGAGAGCCAGTCGAGCTGGACCATGTTCAGCAGTTCATGGACCTTCTCGGCGATCTTGCTTTCGCTCGGGCGCTCGCCCTTGGGCTTCATGCGCAGGCCGAAAGCGACGTTGTCGAACACGCTCATGTGGCGGAACAGCGCGTAGTGCTGGAACACGAAACCGACGTTGCGGTCACGCACATCGTGGCCGGAAACGTCTTCGCCGTGGAACACGATAGTGCCGTCGTCCGGGGTTTCCAGGCCGGCGATGATGCGCAGCAGGGTGGTCTTGCCGCAGCCGGACGGGCCGAGCAGGGCCACCAGTTCGCCGCTGTGGATATCCAGGTTGATGTTGTCCAGTGCCTGGAAGGCGTTGAAACGCTTGCTGACGTTACGAACTTCGATCGACATGAATTATTCCTCGGCCGCGCCATGGCGCAGACGGTTGATACGGTTCTCGCTCCACTGCTTGAGCAGCAGGATGAAGAGCGCCAGGATCAGCAGCAGGCTGGCCACGCTGAAGGCCGCGACGTGGTTGTACTCGTTGTAGAGGATCTCCACGTGCAGCGGCAAGGTGTTGGTGACGCCACGGATGTGCCCGGACACCACCGACACCGCGCCGAACTCTCCCATCGCCCGCGCGGTGCACAGCACCACGCCGTAGATCAGGCCCCACTTGATGTTCGGCAGGGTCACGTGCCAGAACATCTGCCAGCCGTTGGCGCCCAGCAGGCGCGCGGCTTCCTCCTCCTGGGTGCCCTGCTCCTGCATCAGCGGGATCAGCTCGCGGGCGACGAAGGGCACGGTGACGAAGATGGTCGCCAGGACGATGCCTGGCAGGGCGAAGACGATCTGGATGTCGTGGTCCTGCAACCACGGCCCGAGCAGGCCCTGGGCGCCGAACATCAACACGTAGACCAGGCCGGCGATCACCGGCGAGACCGAGAACGGCAAGTCGATCAGCGTCACCAGCACGCTCTTGCCACGGAAGGTGTACTTGCTCACGCACCAGGCGGCGCTGACGCCGAACACCAGGTTCAGCGGCACCGAGATGACCACGGCGAGCAGGGTCAGCTTCAGGGCCGACAGGGCATCGGGCTCGAAGATCGCCTCGAAGAACGTGCCGAAGCCGTTCTTCAGCGCCTGCGACACCACGATCACCAACGGCAGCAGGAGGAACAACGCGAACACCAGCCAGCCAAGGCCGATCAGCACGCGGCGCGCGGTCGGGCTGCCACGCCGGGCGGCGTTGGCGGCGGCGGTGGCGCCGATAGAAGTCGAAGACATGGGCCAGGCCTCCTTCAAGGGGTTTCGATGCGCCGCTGCAGCAAGTTGATCAGCAGCAGCAGGATGAAGGAAACCACCAGCATCAGCACGCCGATGGCCGTGGCGCCGGTGTAGTCGTACTGGTCGAGCTTGACCATGATCAGCAGCGGCAGGATCTCGGTCTTCATCGGCATGTTGCCGGCGATGAAGATCACCGAACCGTACTCACCCACGCCTCGGGCGAAGGCCAGGGCGAAGCCGGTCAGCCAGGCCGGCAGCAGCGCCGGCGCGAGCACGTGGCGGAACACCTGCAACGGCTTGGCGCCAAGGCAGGCGGCGGCCTCCTCGACCTCGCGCGGGATGTCGGCCAACACCGGCTGCACCGTGCGCACCACGAACGGCAGGGTGACGAAGGTCAGGGCCAGGGTGATGCCCAGCGGGGTGTAGGCGATCTTGAAGCCCAGGTCGGTGGCGAACTGGCCGACCCAGCCCGCAGGGGCGTACAGGGCGGTCAGGGCGATACCGGCGACGGCGGTGGGCAGGGCGAACGGCAGGTCGATCATCGCATCGATGACCTTGCGCCCGGGGAAGGTGTAGCGCACCAGCACCCAGGCCAGCAGGGTGCCGATCACGCCATTGATGATGGCGGCGAACAGGGCGGTGCCGAAACTCAGCTTCAGGGCGGCGAGCACCCGTGGCGCGCTGACGATGTTCCAGAACTGCTCCCAGGTGAGCTGCGCGGCATGCACGAACATGGCGGCCAGCGGTATGAGCACAATCAGGCTGAGGTACACCAGCGTGTAGCCCAGTGTCAGCCCGAAGCCGGGTATGACGGGGGAGATGCGACGTGACATAAAGGTCCCTGGTTGAACGCACGAGGCCCGGGAGCGCTCCCGGGCCGGTGCAGGCTACTGAAGGGTGTTGCATTCGAGGCCGCGACGCGGCCCCAGCGTTCTCATTGCGCCTGGTAGATCTGGTCGAACACACCGCCGTCGTTGAAGAACTTCGGTTGCGCAGTCTTCCAGCCGCCGAAGTCCTTGTCGATGGTCACCAGCTCCAGTTTCGGGAATTGCTTGCCGAATTCGGCGGCAACCTTCTCGTCACGCGGGCGGTAGAAGTTCTCTGCGGCGATCTTCTGACCCGCCGGGCTGTACAGGTGCTTGAGGTATTCGGTGGCGATCTCGGTATTGCCCTTCTTCTCGGCGTTCTTGTCGACCACGGCCACCGGTGGCTCGGCGAGGATCGACAGCGAAGGCACGACGATCTCGAACTTGTCGGCGCCGCCGTCTTCCTTCAGCGCCAGGAAGGCCTCGTTTTCCCAGGCCAGCAGCACGTCGCCCTGGCCGTTGTTGACGAAGGTGATGGTCGAGCCACGGGCGCCGGTGTCGAGCACCGGTACGTGCTTGAACAGTTCCTGCACGTAGGCCTTGGCCTTGTCTTCGCTACCGCCGGTCTTCAGGCCGTAGGCCCAGGCGGCGAGGAAGTTCCAGCGCGCACCGCCGGAGGTCTTCGGGTTCGGGGTGATGACCGAGACGTCTTTCTTGACCAGGTCGCCCCAGTCCTTGATGTTCTTGGGGTTGCCCTTGCGCACCAGGAACACGATGGTCGAGGTGTACGGGGTGCTGGCCTGCGGCAGGCGCTTCTGCCAGTCCTCGGGCAGGGTCTTGCCGAGCTTGGCGATCTCGTCGATGTCGCCGGCCAGGGCCAGGGTCACCACGTCGGCGCGCAGGCCGTCGATCACCGCGCGGCCCTGCTTGCCCGAGCCGCCGTGGGATTGCTGGATCTTCACCTTGTCGTCCGGGTGGCTCTGCTGCCAGTGCTTGATGAACTCGGCGTTGTACTGCTGGTACAGCTCACGGGTCGGGTCGTAGGAGACGTTGAGCAGTTCGTAGTCCTTGGCAACTGCGGAACCGGCAAAGACGGCACTGGCCAGGGCGGCGAGCGCATAACGGCGGATGGACATGGTGAAGCTCCCGATTGGCATTTTTCTAGTTGTGAAGTGTTCGGTGATCAGCCGGACTTGTTGCCCGGCTGCTGCAGGCGGAACTTCTCCTTGCGCTCGATCTGCACCACCTGCGCGTTGTGCACGGTGATCTCCACCGCGCCGAAACGCAGGTCGCGCAGGGCGCTCTGGATCTCACGCAGAATGGTGGCTTCGTCCTGACCGTCGATGCTACGCAGCGATGCACTCATGCTCGTTCTCCTGAGAGTTTGGGTGCCGGGCAGGGAATTGAAGGGGATGGGTGCCTGGCTTGAAGGCAATAGTAGTGAGGCGCGGATATTCTTAAAAATACTGTTTAAGAATGTTTATATAACCATCTTGAACGAGGCGTTGAGGGAGCGCCTGTGACAGCAGCGGTGCTTGGGCAGGCCTCATCGCGGAGCGAGCCCGCTCCCACAGGCACCGTGCCGTTCTGGGCATCGGCGGTGAACCTATCGGCGCGGGCTTGCCCCGCGATGGGGTCGGCACGGGCACAACGAAAACACCCACCCCTAAGGGCCGGTGTCGAGGTTCAGGATTGCTTTTCCGGCTCGCGGATCTTGTACCAGGCCACGTACAGCGCCGGCAGGAACAGCAACGTCAGCAGCGTTGCGCTGATGATGCCGCCGATCATCGCGTAGGCCATCGGCCCCCAGAACACCTCGCGGGCGATCGGGATCATGCCCAGGCTCGCCGCGGCGGCGGTCAGCAGGATTGGCCGGCGCCGGTGGTTGGTCGCCTCCACCACCGCCTCCCACGGCGAATAGCCCTGGGCCTCGAACTCGTCGATCTGCGTCACCAGGATCACCGAGTTGCGGATGATGATCCCCGCCAGCGCGAGAATCCCCAGGATCGCCACGAAGCCCATCGGCGTGCCCGTCGGCACCAGCGCCAGCACCACGCCGATCAACCCCAGCGGCGCCACGCTGACCACCAGGAACAGCTTCTGCACGCTGTGCAGCTGGATCATCAGGAAGGTCGCCATCAGGAACAGCATCAGCGGGATCACCTTGGCGATCGGCCCCTGGGCCTTGCCGCTCTCCTCCACCGTGCCACCGGTGGCCACGTCGTAGCCGGGCGGCAACTGGGCGGCGAATGCATCGATCTTCGGCTTGAGCTGCGCCACCAGGTCGGTGGGCTGGATTTCGCCGGCCACCGAGGCCTTGAGGGTGATGGTCGGCTTGCGGTCGCGGCGCCACACCAGCGGTTGCTCCAGCTCATAGCGCACGGTGGCGAACGACAGCAGCGGGATCGACGTGCCGTTGGGCGTGAGGATCTGCAAGTTCTGCAAGGTGTCGGGCGAGCCGCGCTCGCTGTCCTCGGCGCGGGCGATCACGTCCACCAGGTAGATGTTGTCGTTGACCTGGGTGACCGGCACGCCGCTGACGATGCTGTTCATCACGTTGGCCACGTCCTCGGACGACAAGCCCAGCTGGCGTGCCTTGTCCTGGGCGATCTCCACCCGCAGCACCTTACCCGGTTCGTTCCAGTCGTAGATCATCTCGCCGATATGCTCGTTGCTGTCGAGCAGCGTCGCCAGTTCGATGGCGTGCTTGCGCACCAGGTCGATGTCCTTGCCGCTGACCCGGTACTGGATCGGCCGCCCCACCGGCGGGCCCATCTCCAGCGACTGCACGTTGCTGCCGATGCCGACGAAGTCCTCGCGCAGCAGCTTCTGCAAGCGCTCGATCATCCCGGCGCGCTCCTCGAAGCCCTTGCTGACGATCACCAACTGCGCGTAATAGGGGTTCTGCAACTGCTGGTCCAGGGGCAGGTAGAAGCGGATCGCGCCCTGGCCGATGTAGGTGCTCCAGCGCACCAGGTCGGGGTCGTCCTTGATCTTCGCCTCCAGCCGGTCGACCGCCTTGCGCGTCTCCTCGATCGAGGCGTTTTGCGGCAGGTTGAGGTCGACGAGGATTTCCGGGCGGTCCGAGGACGGGAAGAACTGGTTCTGCACGAAACGCATGCTGAACAGCGACAGGGCGAACAGCACCACGGTGCCGATGATGGTCAGCCAGCGATGGCGCATGCACCACAGCAGCCCGCCCTCGAAGGCGCGCCCGACCCTGCCCGGCTCGGCCTCGTGGGCCTTGAGCTTGCCGCTGTCGAGGATGTGCACGCCCAGCACCGGGGCGAAGAACACCGCCACCACCCATGACACGAGCAGCGCCACGGCGATCACCGCGAACAACGTGTAGGTGTATTCGCCCGCGGAACTGGCGTTGAGGCCGATGGGCACGAAGCCGGCCACCGTCACCAGGGTGCCGGTGAGCATGGGGAAGGCCGTCGAGGTGTAGGCGAAGGTGGCGGCCTGCTCCTTGCTCTCGCCCATTTCCAGGCGCGTGACCATCACCTCCACGGTGATCATCGCATCGTCCACCAGCAGCCCCAGGGCGATGATCAGCGCCCCCAGGGAAATCCGCTGCATGGTGATGCCGCTGTACTCCATGAACACGAACACCATCGCCAGCACCAACGGGATCGAGCACGCCACCACCAGCCCGGCGCGCACGCCGAGGCTGACGAAACTCACCGCCAGCACGATCACCACCGCCTCGAACAGCGCGCTGGTGAAGCCGCCGACCGCCTGCTTCACCACCACCGCCTGGTCGGACACCGTGTGCACGCCGACGCCCACCGGCAACTCGGTGACGATGCGGTCCATCTTTTCCTTGAGCAACTGGCCGAACACCTGGATGTTGCCGCCGGCCTTCATGCCGATGGCCAGGCCGATGGCGGTCTGGCCGTTGTAGCGGAACATCGGTGACGGCGGGTCACTGTAGCCGCGCTCGATGTCGGCGATGTCGGCCAGGCGGAAGAAGCGGTCGTTGATGCGCAGGTTGACGGTTTCCAGGTCTTTCTCCGAGGCGAACTGCCCGGTGGTGCGCACCGAGATGCGCTCGGGGCCGGCCTCGATCACCCCGGCGGGGGTCACCGCGTTCTGCGATTGCAGGGCCTGCATGACCTGGCGTTGGTCGATGCCCAGGGCGGCCAGCTTGCGGGTGGAGAAATTCAGGTAGAGCACTTCGTCCTGGGTGCCGATCAGCTCGATCTTGCCGATGTTGGGCACCTCGCGCACTTCGGCGCGGGCCTGTTCCACGTAGTCGCGCAACTGCCGCAAGGTCAGGCCGTCGGCGGTGAAGGCGTAGATCGAGCCGAATACGTCACCGAACTCGTCGTTGAAGCCAGGGCCCTGGATGCCCTGGGGGAACTGGCCGCGGATGTCGTCGATCTTCTTGCGCACCTGGTACCAGATCTGCGGGATGTCGGCGGCCTTGGTGGTGTCGCGCAGGTACACGTACACGGTGGACTCGCCCGGGCGGGTGTAGCTCTTCACGTAGTCCAGCGAGTCCAGCTCTTCGAGTTTCTTCTCGATGCGGTCGGTGACCTGGTACAGGGTCTCGTCCTGGGTCGCGCCGGGCCAGCGGGTCTGGATCACCATGGTCTTGATGGTGAACGACGGGTCTTCCTCGCGGCCGAGGTTGAAGTAGGAGAACACGCCCATCAGCAGCCCGACGAACATCAGGTACCAGACGAACGACTGGTGCCGCAGCGCCCATTCGGAGAGGTTGAAGCTTCCTTTCATCGCGCGTCCTCGTCGAATGAGACCTTCTGCCCGGGCTTGAGGCTGTTGACGCCAGCGGTGACCACCCGCTCGCCGGGCCGCACGCCGGAGGCCAGGACGATGCGCTCGGGGTTGCGCTCGATCAGGGTGACGTCGCGGGTGGCGACGGTCTTCTGCTGCGGGTCGACCACCCACACCTGGGTCTTGCCGTCGCGCTCCAGCAACGCGGTGGGCGGCAGCTCGCTGCGCGGGGTGACCGCCGAGGTCAGGGTGACGCTGACCGCCGTGCCCAGGTGGAAGGCGTCGGGGGTGCTGGCCAGGCTCAGCCGAGCGCGGCGAGTGCGGGTAGTGGCATCGGCCTGGGGCTCCAGTTCGCGCAAGCTGGCGGTGGTGTTGATGTGCGGTTCGAGCTGGGAGGCGACGGTGAACGTCAGGCCCTTGCTCAACTGCTCGGCCAACGGGATCGGCAGGTCGATCACCGCTTCCTTGACGTCGGGGCGGGCCAGGGTGACCACCGCCTGGCCGGCGCTGACGGTCTGCCCGGCCTCGGCCTTCCAGGCGGTGACCACGGCGGCGTGGTCGCTGCGCAGGGTGCTGTAGTCGAGCTGGTCGCGGGCCTGGCTGAGGGCCGAGCGCGCCTGCTCCAGCGAAGCGCCGGTGGTCTTCAGGTCGGTCTGGGCGATGTCCAGCTGGGCCTGGGCGCCGACGCCGCGGTCATACAGCTGCTGTTGCCGGCGGGCGTTGGCCTGGGCGTTGATCCACTGCGCCTGGACCCGCGCCAGGTCGCCTTCGGCGGCGCGCAGCTGGTTCTGCTGGTCGGTGGGGTCGAGGGTGGCCAGGGTGTCGCCCGGCTCGACCCGCGCGCCGACGTCCAGCCAGCGCCGGGCGATGCGCCCGGACACGCGAAAGCCGAGGGTGCTTTCATAGCGCGCCTGGATGGTGCCGGCGAAGCGCCCCAACTGCGCCTGCACCTGCGGTTCGACCAATGTGGAGAGCACCGGGCGCACCACCTCGGGCGGCGCCTCGTCGCTGCCGCAGGCGCCAAGCAGCAGGCTGGCGCAGAGCATCAGCAGGCGTTTCATGGCGCGGCCCCTCCGTCCTGGGTGTCGACCTTCTCGACCTGCATGCCCGGGTGCAGCAACTGCCCGCCGCTGACCACCACGGTCTCGCCGCCCTTGATGCCTTCGGCGATTACCACCTTGCCGGTGAGGTAGCGCGCCACCTGCACCGGGCGCAGCTCGACCTGGTCACCCTCGCCCACCACCCATACCGCCGGGTCCTTCAGCGCCTTGGTCAGCGCCGACCACGGCAGCTCGATGCTCGGCCGCCCCTGGGTATTGCCGGTGGCGGTCACCGGCGAGCCCAGTTGCATGCCCGCCGGCACGTTGCGCAGGGCCACCTTGACCTGCACCGTGCCGCTCTCGGCGGACACCGTGGGGGTGACCTCGCGCACCCGGCCTTCGGCCTTGACCTGTGGGTCGTCGAGCAGGCTGACCAGCACGCTTTCATTGCTCGGCGGCGTCACCAGCAGGGCTTCGTAGACGTTGAACACCGCGTCGCGGTCGCCGTCGACGGCCAGGCTGAAGATCGGCATGGTCGCCTGCACCACCTGGCCGACCTCGGCCTGGCGCGCGGTGATCACCCCATCGGCCTCGGAGACCAAGGCGGTGTAGCCCAGTTGCTCCTTGGCATTGGCCAGTTGCGCCTGGGCGGCCTTGAGCGCGCTCTGGCTACTGCGCAGGGCGGCTTCTGCGGCGTCGTACTCGCTCTGGCTGGTGTAGCCCTTGGGCAGCAGCTTTTGCTGGCGGACGAACGCCGCGCTGCTCTGGGTGACCCGCGCCTGCTCGGCGAACACGGCGGCCTTGGCCGAGTCGACGTTGTTCTGCAGGTCCTTGGGGTCGAGACGCGCGAGCACCTGGTTGGCCTTGACGTGGTCGCCCACGTCGACGCTGCGGGCGATGATCTTGCCACCCACGCGAAACGACAGGTCGGTCTGGACGCGCGCCTGCACGTCACCGGTCAGGGTGACCCTGGCGGCGAAATCGGTGGGCTGGACTTGCAGTACGCCGACCCTGGGCAGTTCCGGGCTGGAAACTTCATCCTTGCAACCCGAAAGCGTGAACAGCCCCCCCAGGCAAACGACCGACAGCAGACGCTTCCACGTCATGCAGGCTCCTTGCTTGCGCGCTAATGATTCGAGGGATGCGACTGTCAGCGTAGTCCAGGGTTCAACAATCGGCATCAAAGTCCCTGCCCCGGTGGATGACCCGGCGCGCCATACTGTCTGGCCACATCGCCAAAGGATTGCAGCCATGCTCACCACCCTGGCCGTCGCCAACTACCGATCCATGAACAAACTGGTCCTGCCGCTTGGCCGCTTGAACGTGATCACCGGAGCCAACGGCAGTGGCAAGTCGAACCTGTACAAGGCCCTGCGCCTGTTGGCGGAGACAGCGCGCGGTGGCGTGGTCAACGCGCTGGCCGCCGAAGGTGGGCTGGAGTCGGCCTTTCATGCCGGGCCCGAGACGCTCAGCCGAGGCATGCGCCAGGGCGTGGTGCCAGTGCAGGGCGGGCCGCGCCAGCAGGTCAGGCGCCTGAAGATGGGCTTTGCCGACGAGGATTTCGGCTACGCCATCAGCCTTGGCCTGCCGGAGCCGAGCCGCTCGATGTTCGCCCTCGACCCGCAGATCAAGCACGAGGCGATCTGGGCAGGCCCGCTGTGCCGCCCGGCCAGCCTGCTGGTGGAGCGCAGCGCGGCCATGGTACGGGCACGCGAGGGGCGGCAATGGCAGGTGCTGAGCCAGCGCATGAGCGAGTTCGACAGCCTGTTCGACCACGTGGGCAGCCTGCAGGGCTCGCCCGAGGTGCTGCACCTGCGCGAGCGCATCCGCGGCTGGCGCTTTTACGACCACTTGCGCACCGACGCCGACGCGCCGGCGCGCCATCCACGCCTGGGCACCCGTACCCCGGTGTTGCACCACGACGGCCGCGACCTGGCGGCGGCGCTGCAGACCATCAAGGAGATCGGCGACTTCGAGGCCTTGCAGGCTGCGGTCAACGATGCCTTTCCCGGTTCGCGGGTCGGCATCGACGCCACCCCGGGCGGCCTGTTCAGCCTGAGCTTCCAGCAGGCCGGGCTGCTCCGCCCCTTGAGCGCGGCGGAGCTGTCCGACGGCACCTTGCGTTACCTGTTGCTGGTGGCCGCGCTGCTGACCCCCAGGCCTCCGAGCATGATGGTGCTCAACGAGCCGGAAACCAGCCTGCATCCAGACCTGCTGCCGGCACTGGCGCGCTTGATCGTGGCGGTTTCGCGGCATTGCCAGGTCTGGGTGGTGTCTCACGCCCCGCGCCTGGTGGCGGCGCTGGAGCAGGACCCAGCGTGCAACTCGATACGCCTGGACAAGCACCTGGGGCAAACGGCGATCGTCGGCCAGGGGATGCTGGACGAGCCGGCCTGGCACTGGCCGGAATGAGGAGCGGCCTGCACGAGCAACCTCGCGCGACGCAGCGCCAGGTTGCTCGTGCAGGGTGGCTCAAGCCGAGGCGGCAGCCTGCGCCGGGCGCCGAACCTGCGGCTGCGAAACGCTCGCTGCCGCGCCTTCCTCGATCGCCTGCTGGATCGCCCGGCGACGGCGTTCTTCGGCCTGGCGGCTGAAGTACCAGACCAGGAAGGTCACCAGCGACACCGACAGCAGGATCAGGCTGGCCACGGCGTTGATCTCCGGTTTCACGCCCAGGCGCACGGCCGAGAACACTTCCATCGGCAGGGTGGTCGAACCCGGGCCGGAGACGAAGCTGGCCAGCACCAGGTCGTCCAGCGACAGGGCGAACGACATCATGCCACCGGCCGCCAGCGACGGCGCGATCATCGGGATGGTGATCAGGAAGAACACCTTCCACGGCTTGGCGCCCAGGTCCATCGCCGCTTCCTCGATCGACAGGTCCAGCTCACGCAGCCGCGCCGACACCACCACCGCCACGTAGGCCGCGCAGAAGGTGGTGTGGGCGATCCAGATGGTGACGATGCCGCGCTCCTGCGGCCAGCCGATCATCTGCGCCATGGCCACGAACAGCAGCAACAGCGACAGGCCGGTGATCACCTCGGGCATCACCAGCGGCGCGGTGACCAGGCCACCGAACAGCGTGCGGCCCTTGAAGCGGGTCACCCGGGTCAGCACGAAGGCCGCCAGGGTGCCCAGCGCCACTGCGGCGATCGCGGTGTAGCAGGCGATCTCCAGCGAGCGCATCACCGAACCCATCAGCTGGGTGTTGTCGAGCAGGCCGACGTACCACTTCACCGACCAGCCACCCCACACCGTCACCAGCTTCGAGGCGTTGAACGAGTAGATCACCAGGATCAGCATCGGCAGGTAGATGAACAGCAAGCCGAGCACCAGCATCAGCTTGGAGAAACCGAAGCGCTTCATGCCCTGCCCTCCATTTCTTTGGCCTGGCTGCGGTTGAACAGCAGGATGGGCACGATCAGGATCGCCAGCATCACCACCGCCAGGGCGGATGCCACCGGCCAGTCACGGTTGTTGAAGAATTCCTGCCACAGCACCTTGCCGATCATCAGGGTTTCCGGGCCGCCGAGCAGTTCAGGAATCACGAACTCGCCCACCACCGGGATGAACACCAGCATGCAGCCGGCGATGATGCCGTTCTTCGACAGCGGCACGGTGATCTTCCAGAAGCTGTTGAAGGTGCTCGACCCCAGGTCGGAGGCGGCCTCCAGCAGGCTCTGGTCGTGCTTCACCAGGTTCGCGTACAGCGGCAGGATCATGAACGGCAGGTACGAATAGACCACGCCGATGTACACCGCCAGGTTGGTGTTGAGAATCTGCAGCGGCTGATCGATCAGGCCCAGCCACAGCAGGAAGCTGTTGAGCAGGCCGTTATTGCTGAGGATGCCCATCCACGCATAGACGCGGATCAGGATCGCGGTCCAGGTCGGCATCATGATCAGCAACAGCAGCACGGTCTGGATGTCCTTGCGCGCGTTGGCGATGGCGTAGGCCATCGGGTAGCCGATCAGCAGGCACAGCAAGGTGCTGAAGAACGCGACCTTCAGCGAACCCAGGTAGGCCGAGATGTACAGCTCGTCCTGGGTCAACAGGCCGTAGTTGGCCAGGTTCAGCACCAGTTGGATCTTGTCCTCGACGTAGGTGTAGATCTGCGTGTACGGCGGGATCGCCACGTCGGCTTCGGCGAAGCTGATCTTCAGGACGATGAAGAACGGCAGCATGAAGAACAGGAACAACCAGATGAACGGCACGCCGATGACCAGGTGCCGTCCTTCAGGGATGATGCGCTGGAGGGCTCGCTTGAGCTTTCGTGGTTTCATGAGCGCAATACCACGCCGCTGTCGTCTTCCCACCACACGTACACTTCGTCACCCCAGGTCGGCCGGGTGCCCTGGCGCTCGGCGTTGGCGACGAACGACTGGACCACCTTGCCGCTCGGCAGCTCGACGTAGAACACCGAGTGGCCGCCCAGGTAGGCGATGTCGTGGACCTTGCCGCGCGACCAGTTGTGCTCGCAGGTCGGCTGCTCGGTGGTGACCAGCAGTTTCTCCGGGCGCAGGGCGTAGGTGATGTGCTTGTCTTCCACCGACGTGGTCACGCCGTGGCCAACGTAGATGCTGCGCTCAAGCTCGGGGCTGGCGATGATCGCGTGGCCTTCGGCGTCGTCGACCACCTCACCCTCGAACAGGTTGACGTTGCCGATGAACTCGCAGACCAGGCGGCTGGTCGGGGTCTCGTAGACGTCGATCGGGCTGCCGATCTGGGCGATCCAGCCCAAGTGCATGATGGCGATGCGCTGGGCCATGGTCATGGCCTCTTCCTGGTCATGGGTCACCATCACGCAGGTCACGCCCACGCGCTCGATGATCTCCACCAGTTCCAGCTGCATCTGCGAACGCAGTTTCTTGTCCAGCGCGCCCATCGGCTCGTCGAGCAGCAGCAGCTTGGGGCGCTTGGCCAGGGAACGGGCCAGGGCCACGCGCTGGCGCTGGCCACCGGACAGCTGGTGCGGCTTGCGCTTGGCGTACTGGGTCATGTGCACCAGCTTGAGCATCTCGGCCACGCGGGCCTCGATCTCGGCCTTGGGCATCTTGTCCTGCTGCAGGCCGAAGGCGATGTTCTGCGCCACGGTCATGTGCGGGAACAGTGCGTAGGACTGGAACATCATGTTGATCGGCCGCTCGTAGGGCGGCATGTCGGTGATGTCGACACCGTCGAGGAAGATCCGACCCTCGGTCGGACGCTCGAAGCCGGCCAGCATGCGCAGCAGGGTCGACTTGCCCGAACCGGAACCACCCAGCAGGGCGAAGATCTCGCCCTTGCGGATTTCCAGGGACACATCGTCCACGGCGATGGTTTCGTCGAACTTCTTCGTGACCCGGTCGATCTTGACCAGCACCTGCTTGGGTTGCTGGCCACCCTCGAGGGCTTTCTTATAGGCACCGGAGGCAACTGCCATGAGTGAAACTCCCAACAAGATTTTGATGCCCGCCGCTGCCGTGACGGGCCTGGTTAGTTACTTGCCCGACTTGACCTTGGTCCAGCTGCGGGTCATCAGACGTTGCACCTTGGGGGGCAACTCCGCGTTGACGAACATCTTGTCCAGCACTTCCTGCGGTGGGTAAACCGCGGCGTCAGTTCTCACAGCCTGGTCCATCAGGTCGCCAGCCTTGGGGTTGGGGTTGGCATAACCGACATAATCACTGACCTGGGCGATAACCTCAGGCTTCAGCAAATAGTTGATGAAGGCGTGGGCCTCCTTGACGTTCTTGGCGTCCTTGGGGACCGCCAGCACGTCGAACCAGAGGTTGCCGCCTTCCTTGGGAATGGCGTAGGCCAGGTTCACGCCTTTCTTCGCCTCTTCGGCGCGGGCCTTGGCCTGGAAGATGTCGCCCGAGAAGCCGGCGGCGACGCAGATGTCGCCGTTGGCCAGGTCGGTGATGTACTTGGACGAGTGGAAGTAGGTCACGTACGGGCGCACGGCCAGCAGCTTCTGCTCGGCCTTGGCGTAATCCTTGGGGTCGGTGCTGTTGGGGTCCAGCCCCAGGTAGTTGAGCACCGCGGGCAGCATCTCGTCCGCCGAGTCGAGGAAGGCCACGCCGCACTTGGACAGCTTCTTCATGTTCTCGGGTTCGAACAGCACCGACCAGGAGTCGATGGTCTCCACGCCCAGCGCCGCCTTGACCTTTTCGACGTTGTAGCCGATGCCGTTGGTGCCCCACAGGTAGGGCACGGCGTACTGGTTGCCCGGGTCGTTCTTTTCCAGGCGCTTCATCAGGGCCGGGTCAAGGTTGGAATAATTGGGCAGCAGGGCCTTGTCGAGCTTCTGGAACGCGCCCGCCTTGATCTGCTTGCCGAGGAAATGGTTGGACGGCACTACCACGTCATAGCCGGTCTTGCCGGCCAGCAGCTTGCCTTCCAGGGTTTCATTGGAATCGAAGACATCTTGCACCGGCTTGATGCCGGTCTCTTTCTCGAAGTCGACGAGGGTGGTCGGGCCGATGTAGTCCGACCAGTTGTAGATGTGCACCGTGGGCGCCGCTTGGACGCTGGCCGCCAGCGTCAGACCCGCTCCAGCCATCAAGGCCTTGCGAAATACAGAAATAGACAAGTGGGTGGTCCTCACAATCAGTGCCTCCGGTGGCGGCTGGGTGCAGCCGTACACGCAAAACCGGCGCGCAACTTACCTGCGTCGCTACGATGCCGCAATCAACAATTGTCGTTCATGCCCCTGGGCCGGAAGGCCCGGCCCAGAGGGTCCGGCGTCGGGCTGTTACTTGCCCGACTTGATCTTGGTCCAGCTGCGGGTGATCGCGCGCTGGGCGGCTGCCTCAGGCGCGGCGATCGCGTACAGCTGCTTCTTCACCTCGGCCGGCGGGTAGATGCTCGGGTCGCTGGTGATGTCCTTGTCGACGAACGGGGTCGCGGCCTTGTTGCCGTTCGGGAAGCGCACGGCGTTGGTGATCTCGGCCATGACTTCAGGCTGCATCAGGAAGTCCATGAACTGGTAGGCGGCTTCCTTGTGCTCGGCATCCTTGGGGATGGCGACCATGTCGTAGAAGGTACCAGCGCCTTCTTTCGGAATGACGTAGTCCAGCTTGACCTTGTCGCCGGCTTCGTGGGCGCGGGCCTTGGACTGCTCCAGGTCGCCCGAGTAGCCAACGGCCACGCAGATGTTGCCGTTGGCCAGGTCACCGATGTACTTGGAGGAGTGGAAGTAGGTGATCGAAGGACGGACCTTCAGGAACAGCGCCTCGGCGGCGGCCAGGTCTTCCTTCTTGGTGCTGTCGCTCGGCAGGCCCAGGTAGTGCAGCGCAGCCGGAAGCATTTCGGTCGGCGCGTCGAGGAAGCTCACGCCGCAGCTCTTGAGCTTGGCGATGTTCTCCGGCTTGAACACGGCGTCCCACGAGTCGATCTTGTCCACGCCCAGCGCGGCCTTGACCTTCGCCGGGTTGTAGCCGATGCCGATGGAGCCCCACATGTACGGGAAGGCGTGCTTGTTGCCTTTGTCGCTGGCGTCGCCGACAGCCTTGAGCAGGTCTTCGTCGAGGTTCTTCCAGTTCGGCAGCTTGGAGCGGTCGAGCTCCTCATAGACACCGGCCTTGATCTGCTTGGCCAGGAAGTTGTTCGACGGCACGACGATGTCGTAGCCCGACTTGCCGGCCAGCAGCTTGGCTTCCAGGGTTTCGTTGCTGTCGAAGACGTCGTACTTGACCTTGATGCCGGTCTGCTTCTCGAACTTGGCGATGGTGTCCGGCGCGATGTAGTCCGACCAGTTGTAGACGTTCAGCACCTTGTCGTCAGC
>NZ_JARGCS010000008.1 GCF_029193575.1 Pseudomonas entomophila
GCGGCACATAGGCGCCCCCGGCCTTGAGGATCGCCAGCAGGCCGACGACCATTTCCAGGCTGCGCTCGACGGCGATACCGACCAGCACCTCGGGACCAACGCCCAGCGCGATCAACTGGTGCGCCAGTTGGTTGGCGCGCTGGTTGAGTTCGACGTAGCTCAGTTCCTGCGCGCCAAAGCGCAAGGCCGGGGCATTCGGGGTGGCCAGCACTTGCTGTTCGATCAGGTGATGCACCGGGGTATCGAGCGGGTAATCGGTCACCGCCGTGTCGTTCCACTGCTCGACGATCAGCGCCTGTTCCTCGGCGTCCAGCAACGGCAGCTCCGCCACGTTCGCTTCAGGATTGGCGACGATGCCGTGCAGCAGGTTGATCCAGTGCCGTCCCATGCGCTCGATGCTGGCATGTTCGAACAGATCCCGCGCATAGGTCAGCGTCGCGACCAACCCGGTCTGCGTCTCGCTGGTGTTCAGCGTCAGGTCGAACTGCGCGCTCTGCGTTTCCCACGTCAACCCTTCAACCTGCAACGCCGCCCCAGGCGCCGCGCCCCCTTGCGAAGGCTGCGCGCCCAGGTGGTTGAACATCACCTGGAACAACGGGTGGATGCTCAAGCTGCGCTCCGGTTGCAGCGCCTCGACTAGTTGCTCGAACGGCAGTTCCTGGTGCTCCTGCGCGCCCAGCGAGGCGGCCTTGACCTGCTCCAGCAGCGCCACGAACGACTGCCGCGCGCTGAACCCGGCCTTGAGCACCTGGGTGTTGACGAAGAAGCCGATCAGCCGTTCGGTTTCCACCCGGTTGCGGTTGGCGATGGGCACGCCGACGCGGATATCGTCCTGGCCGCTGTAGCGGTGCAGCAGGGTCTGGAACGAGGCCAGCAACAGCATGAACAAGGTGACGTTCTGCGCCTTGGCCAGTTGCTTGAGGCGCTCGGCCAGTTCGGCGTCCAGCGCCAGGTCCAGGCGCGCGCCACGGCCGCTCTGGGTGGGCGGGCGCGGGTGGTCGGTGGGCAGCTCCAGCACGCTCTGGCCGCTGCCCAGCTGCTGGGTCCAGTATTCCAACTGGCGTTCGCGCTCGCCCGCTTCCATCCAGTGGCGCTGCCACACCGCGTAGTCGGCGTACTGGATCGGCAACGCCGGCAAGCTGGCCGGCTGCCCGAGGCTGGCGGCGTGGTACAGGTGCACCAGCTCCTCGACCATCACCTGCATCGACCAGGCATCGGAGACGATATGGTGCTGCACCAGCAGCAGCGCATGGTCGTGCGCGCCCAGGGCCACCAGTTGAACCCGCAGCAGCGGCTCGCCCAGCAGGTCGAAGGGCCGCGCCACCTGCGCGTTGACGTAGGCTTGCAGGCGCGCCTCGAGGCTGTCGTCGCCCGCGGGCAAGGCCACCGGCTCAAGGTGCAGGGTGGCCGCAGCGTCGACCACCTGGTGACGCTGCCCGTCGCTCTCGACGAAGCGCGTGCGCAGGCTTTCATGCCGCGCCACCAGCGCATCGAAGGCCGCTTGCAGGGCCTGGCGGTCCAGCGCGCCGCGCAGGCGCAGGGCGGTGGGCAGGTTGTAGGCGGTGCTGGTCGGGTCCAGCTCCCACAGGAACCACTGGCGCTCCTGGGCGAACGACAACGGAAGGCGCGCGAAGGCCTCGCGGGTCACCGGGATCGGCAGGCGCGCGACGTTGATGCCCTTGCCGAGCAGCTGCGGGTACAGCGTTTTGCGCTGGGCTGTTGGCAACTTGATGAAACGCTCGATCAAGTCGGACAGGGCTTTGCTTTGCATCATTGAGTCTCCAGCGCGTCGAGCAGATCGAACAGGTCGGTCAATTCGGTTTCAGAAGTGGGCGCGGCCGCAGCCGGCAGACGCCGGGCGAAGTCCTCCAGGCTTGCGCTTTCGAACAACGCCGCCAGCGGCGCCTCGATGGCCAGTTGCAGGTGGATGCGCGAGGTCACCTGGGTAGCCAGCAACGAGTTGCCGCCCAGAGCGAAGAAGTTGTCGTCCAGGCCCACCCGCTCGGTCTTGAGCACCGCCTGCCAGATCGCCGCCAGCGCCTGCTGCAGTTCGCTCTCGGGGGCGCGGAACACCTGCTCCGGGCCGCCGATGTCGAGGCGCGCCAGGGCCTTGCGGTCGAGCTTGCCGTTGGGGTTGCGCGGCATCTGCTCCAGCACCTGGTACAGGGCCGGGGTCATGTAGGCCGGCAGGCGCGCCTTGAGGAACTCGCGCAGCGCATCCAGGCCCATGCCGTCGGCGGGGGCGTCGCCTTCCAGGGTGAGGAAGGCCACCAGCTGCTTGCCCAGGGCATGCTCGGCCACCAGCACGGCGACTTCGCGGATGCCGTCGAACTGGCTGATCTGCGCCTCGATCTCGCCCAGCTCGATACGGAAGCCGTTGACCTTCACCTGCTGGTCGACCCGGCCCAGGTACTCCAGGGCGCCGTCTTCCTTGCGCCGGCGCGCCAGGTCGCCGGTCTTGTACAGGCGCTCGCCCGGCAGCAGGGCGAAGGGGTTGGGCACGAACACCGCGACGGTCTTGCCCGGGTCGCCGCAGTAGCCACGGCCCACCCCGGTGCCGGCGATGCAGATCTCACCCACCGCGCCGTCCGGCACCGGGCTCAGGTAGTCGTCGAGCAGGTACAAGCGGTTGTTGTCGGTGGGGTAGCCGATGGGGATGTGGGTGCGCTGGGTCGCGGCTTCGTCGATTTGATAGAAGGCCACGTCGTCCGAGCATTCGGCCGGGCCGTAGGCGTTGACCAGGGGAATGCGCGGGTAGCGTTGCAGCCAGGCGGCGGCGGTCTCGGCCGGCAACGCTTCGCCAGTGGGCAGCAGCCAGCGCAGGTCGGGCAGCTCGGCGTGCTGCTCTTCGAGCAGGGCCTGGATCAGCGCCGGGACGATCTCCAGCACGCTGACGCGCTGCTCGCGCACCTCGCGCAGCAGGTGGGTCGGGTGCTTGGACACCGCGTCCGGGAAGATCCGCACCTGGGCGCCGCACAGCAGCGCGGTGAGGAACTGCCACACCGAGATGTCGAACGACTGCGAGGCGGTCTGGGCAATGATGTCGTGCTCGCTGAGGCCCAGGTACGGCAGCTTGCTCAACTGGTTGTTGAGCATGCCGGCCTGCTCGACCATCACGCCCTTGGGCAGGCCGGTGGAGCCGGAGGTGAAGATCACGTAGGCCAGGCTGTTCGGCGCGCTGTGGATGCCGGGGCGGGTGTCGCTGTAGGCGCCAGCGAGCAGGTCTTCCCACACCAGCAGTTGCACCGGGTGCGCCAGGCCCGCCAGCAGCGCCTGGGCACGCGCCTGGTAGCGCGCGGTGCAGAGCAGCGCCGGGGTGCGGCTCAGCGCGAGGATGTTGCCGATGCGCTCGTCGGGGTGGCTGGGGTCCAGCGGCAGGTAGCCGGCGCCGGCCTTGAACGCGCCGACGATGCTCGCCAGCAGGTCCAGGCCACGGTCGGCGAGCAGCGCCACCGGCTGGTCCTGGGCCACGCCGTGGGCGAGCAGGGCATGGCCGACGCGGTTGGCCTGGCGGTCGAGTTCGGCGTAGGTCCAGCGCTCGCCCTCGCAGGTGGCGGCGATGGCCTCGGCGCGGCGCTCGACCTGGGCCTCGAACAGCTCGACGAAGGCGCGGTCCAGGGCATGCGCCACTTCGGTCTGGTTGTGTTGCAGGACCCACTCGCGGCTGTCGCCGGCCTCCAGTTGCGCCACCTGCTCCAACGGCGCGCGCAGCTGGCCGGGCAGGCTCACCAGGAATTGCTGGAACTGCGCCAGCAGGGTGTCCATGGTCGCGCGGTCGAAGTAGCGGGTGTCGTAGGACAGGTGCAGGCCCAGTTGCTCGCCGGGGTACACCACCACGGTGATCGGGTAGTTGGTGTGGGTGCGCGACGACTCCGAGACCACGCCCATGTCGCGGGCGTCGCTGCCGACCGAGGCGTCCATCGGCGCGTTCTCGAACACGAACAGGCTGTCGAACAGCTGCTGGCCCTTTTGCAGCGCGCTGCACGCCTGGATGCGCACCAGCGGCAGGTAGTCGTACTCACGCAGCGAGACGTTGGTGTCGAGGATGCCGTGCAGCCAATCCAGGGTGCTGGCGCGCTGGTCCGGGGTGGGCAGCTGGATGCGCAGCGGCACGCTGTTGATGAACAGGCCGACGGTGTCCTGCATCTCGGGGATGTGCGCCGGGCGCCCGGACACGGTCACGCCGAAGACGATGTCGCGCGAGCGGCTGTGGTGGTGCAGGGTCAGCGCCCAGGCCGCCTGCACGAAGGTGTTGACGGTCAGGCGGTGCTGGTTGGCCGACTCCAGCAACTGCGCGCTTTGCTCGCTGCTCAGCCAGGTGTAGTTGTCGTCGATCGCCGAATGCGACTGGCCGGCCACCTGCGGACGGTCGGTGGGCAGCGGGGTGGCCTGCTCAAGGCCCGCCAGTTGCTCGCGCCAGAAGGCTTCGGCGGCTTGCGGGTCTTGCTGTTGCAGCCACTCGATGAAGTTGCGGAAGCGGTACGGCGTGCGCAGCTGGCTGGCGCGGTTTTCGCGGGCGGCGTGGTACAGCTCGAAGAAGTCCGACATCAGCAGCGAACGGCACCAGGCGTCGATGAGGATATGGTGGTTGCTCATGACGAAGCGGTGGCTGTCGTCGCACAGCTTGATCAGCTTGAAGCGGATCGGCGGTTCCTTGCCGAGGTCGAAGCCCGCTTCGCGCTCCTCGCGCAGCAGGTCGAGGATGCGCGGCTCGGCCTGCTCCAAGGTCAGGTCGCTCAGGTCGAGCAACTCGACCTTCACTTGCGTGTCGCGGTGGATCACCTGCAACAGCTCGCCGCCGGTGTTCCACAGGAATGACGCGCGCACCGCTTCGTAGCGCTGCACCACCTGCTGCCAGGCGGCGTCGAACAGCGCGTAGTCGAGCGGCTCGCGAATGGTGTAGCACTCTTGCATGAAGTAGATGCCCGAGTGCTTTTCCAGCAGGGTGTGCACCAGCAGGCCTTCCTGCATGGGCGAGAGCGGGAAGATGTCGTCGATCGTGCGCGCCGGCATCGGCAGGGCGTCGAGCTGCTGCTGGGTGAGGCGGGCGAGGGGGAAGTCCGACGGTGTCACGCCCAGGTGCTCGCCGCTGCTGCAGTGCTCGATCAACTGTTCCAGCTCGGCCTGGCAGCGCTGGGCCAAGCGCTCGATGTGCGCCGGGTCGAACATCGCCTCGCTGAAGTTCCAGGCCATGTTCAGTTGGCCGTTGTAGACCTGGCTGTTGACCGTCAGCCAGTTGCCCAGCGGCGTGTCGGCGCTCTTCTCTTCGCCCACGGGCTCGCCGCAGGGGGCGAACAAGGCGCCAGCGTCGGCATCGAAGCTGCCGTCGAACTGGCCCAGGTAGTTGAAGGTGATGCGCGGGGTCGGCAGCGCGCGCAACTGCTCGCGCACCTCGGGCGCGCCCAGGTAGCGCAGGGCGCCATGGCCGAGGCCGTTGTCCGGCACGGCGCGCAGTTGTTCCTTGATGGTCTTGATCGAGGCGGCAAGGTCCGCCTGGGGCGACAGGCGCACCGGGAACAGGCTGGTGAACCAGCCGACCGTGCGGGTCAGGTCGAGGTCGTCGAACAGCGCCTCGCGGCCATGGCCTTCGAGCTGCACCAGCACCTCGGGCAGGCCGCTCCAGTGCCGCACCGCGCGCGCCAGGGCGGTCAGCAGCAGGTCGTTGATGCGCGTGCGGTAGGCGGCGGGCGCGCTTTGCAACAGTTGGCGGGTGTGTGCCGGGCTCAGTTGCACGCCGACGCTGCGGGCGTGGCGACCGAGCAGGCTGGCCCCGGGGTCGGCGCCGGGCAGGTCGGCGTCGATGCCGGCCAGTTGCGTTTGCCAATAGTCCAGCTCGGCGCGGGCGGCGTCGCTGCGTGCGTGTTCGCCCAGGCGCTCGCCCCAGGCCTTGAACGCGCTGGTCTTGGGGTGCGGCTTGGGCGTTTCGCCGGCTTGCAACTGGCGGTAGACGCGCTGCAGGTCGTCGAACAGGATGCGCCACGACACACCGTCGACCGCCAGGTGGTGGATCACCAGCAGCAGGCGCTGGCTGCCATCGGCCAGGTGCATCAGCACCGCGCGCAGCAGCGGGCCGTCGGCCAGGTCCAGGCTGCGCTGCGCTTCGTTGGCCAAGGCTTGCTGAGCCTGGGCGTCGGCCACTTCGCGCTGCCACAGCAGGCTTGCGTCATCGCCTATGGCGGCGTGCTCGGCGTGCCAGCCGTCAGCGTGCTCGTTGAAACGCAGGCGCAGGGCGTCATGGTGAGTGACCAGCGCGGCCAGGGCGCGGGCCAGCAGCTCGGCGTCGAGGGCGACGTTGGGCTTGAGCATCACCGATTGGTTCCAGTGCGCGCGGTTGTCGATGGCGCTGGCGAAGAACGCCTGCTGGATCGGCAACAACGGCGCCTCACCGCTGACCGGGCCCTGGTCGGCCTGGGGCGCGCTGTGGCCGAACGCCGCGACCTGGGCCAGGGCCTGGATGGTCTGGTGCTTGAACAGGTCTTTCGGGGTGAACAGGATACCGGCCTGGCGCGCGCGGCTGACCACCTGGATCGACAGGATCGAGTCGCCGCCCAGTTCGAAGAAGTTGTCGTCGATGCCGATGCGCTCGAGCTTGAGCACGTCCTGCCAGATGCCGGCGATGCCTTGCTCCAGCGCATCGCGCGGGGCTTGGTAGTCGCGCTGGGCGTGCTGGCTGTCGGCGGCGGGCAGGGCGCGGCGGTCGAGCTTGCCGTTGGGGGTCAGCGGCAGGGTGTCGAGGAACAGGTAGTGGGCCGGGACCATGTAGTCCGGCAGCACCTGTTGCAGGGCCTCGCGCAAGGGAGCGGCGGTCTGTGCGTCACGCGGGGCGAGGTAGGCCACCAGTTGGCGGCCGTGCGGGGTGTCCTGGGCCAATACGGCGGCTTCGGCGATGCCCGGCTGTTGCAGCAGTTGGCTTTCGATCTCGCCCAGCTCGATGCGCAGGCCGCGGATCTTCACCTGGTGATCGATGCGGCTGAGGTAGTCCAGGCCCGCGTCGGCGCGTCGCCGGGTGAGGTCGCCGCTGCGGTACAGGCGCGAACCGTCGGCGGCGAACGGGTCGGGCACGAAGCGTTCGGCGGTCAGTGCCGGGCGTTGGTGGTAGCCACGGGCCAGGCCCGCGCCGCCGATGTACAGCTCGCCGGGGGTGCCGGTGGGGCACGGTTGCAACTGGCTGTCGAGCACCAGCGCGCGCACGTTGTCGATGGGCTGGCCGATCGGCGCGATGGCGTTGTCGAGGGCGTCGGCGACGGTGAAGTGGCAGGTGTCGATGGTCGCTTCGGTGGGGCCGTAGAGGTTGACGATACGGCCGTCGAACAGCGCCTGGAGCTGGCCCACCAGCGCCGCGCCGAGGGCTTCGCCACCCAGCAGCAACAGGCGCAGGCTGGCCAGTTGCGCGGAGTCGGCCTGGGCCAGCAGGGCTTGCAGCAGCGACGGGGCCATCTGCAGCACGCTGATGCGCTCGGCTTGCACCTCCTGCCACAGCAGCGACAGGTCCTGGCTCAGGGCGGGGCTGGCCAGCACCAGTTGGGCGCCGGTTTGCAGCGGCAGCCAGAACTCCCACACCGAGGCGTCGAAGCTGAAGGCGGTCTTTTGCAGGACGCGGTCGTCGCAGCCCAGCCGCAGTTCGTCCTGCATCCAGGCCATGTGGTTGGCCAGCGCGCCATGGCGCACCTGCACGCCTTTCGGCTGCCCGGTGGAGCCGGAGGTGTAGATCATGTAGGCCAGGTGCTCGGGCTCGACGGCGACCTGCGGCGGCAGCGCGCTGTAGCGTTCGAGGTGTTCGACGGCCACGGCCTGTACGCCCTGCGGCACGTTGAAGCGGGCGGCCTGGGCCGGTTGCAGCAGCACCAGGGCGATGCCGCTGTCGCGCATCATGTAGTCCAGGCGCTCGCGCGGGTAGCTCGGGTCCAACGGCAGGTAGGCGCCGCCGGCCTTGAGGATCGCCAGCAGGCCGACCACCAGCTCGACGCTGCGCTCCAACGCCACGCCGACGAATACGTCGGGGCCGACGCCCAGTTCGATCAGGCGGTGGGCCAGTTGGTTGGCCTGCTGGTCGAGCTCGGCGTAGCTCAGTGGTTCGCCGGCGCAACTGACGGCCAGGCGCTCGGGGGTGCGGGCGGCTTGCGCGGCGACCTGCTGGTGCACGGCGGGCAGGTCGGGGCGGGCGATGCCGGGGTGGCGGGCGGCGGCCAGCAGGGCGTGCTGTTCGTCGGCGTTGAACATCGCCAGCTCGCCCAGGGCTTGCTGCGGGTGGCTCAGCAGGGCTTCCAGCAGTTGCTGCCAGTGGCTGGCCAACTGGGCGATGCGCGTGGCTTCGAACAGCGTGGCGTCGTACTCGAAGCGCGCCTCGAGGCTGCGCGGGCTGTAGGCGACATCCAGGGACAGGTCGAACTTGGCCTGTTGCTGGCCCAGCGCCAGGAAGTCCAGCGCCAGGTCGGCGAAGCGCAGCGGGCCTTGCTCGGGGCCGGCCACGCGCCAGTTGAACAGGGTCTGGAACAGCGGGTTGGCCTGGGTGCTACGTTGCAGTTGCAGGGCTTCGAGGACCAGCTCCACCGGGTGGTCGGCGTGCTCCAGCGCGGCCAGCGCGTGCTCGCGCAGGCCGTGCAGGAAGGTCAGCGCCGATTGGGTAGGGTCCAGGCGTGCGCGGTAGATCTGGCTGCTGACGAAGTAGCCGACCAGTTCCTGGGTCTGCGCCTGGTTGCGGCTGGCGTTGGGCACGCCGACGGTGAAGTCGTCCTGGCCGGCATGGCGCCCCAGCAGCAGTTGCCAGGCACCGAGCAGCACGCCGAACGGGGTCAGCCCCTGGGCCTGGCAGAAGGCGTTCAGGCGCTCGACCAGCGCGCCGGGCAGGCGCAGCTCGAAGGTGGCGGCCCGCGGCACGCGCTCGTCGTCGCGCGGGTGGTCGGTGGGCAGCAGCAGCGGGGTGATGGCGTCGCCCAGGTAGTCGCGCCAGTAGCGGGCGGCCTCGTCGTGGCGCGGCGTTTGCGGGTAGTCCTCGCGCTGCCAGCGGGCGTAGTCGGCGTACTGGATCGCCGGGCGTGGCAGTGCCTGGCCTTGGTAGGCGTGGGCCAGGTCCTGCATCAGGATCGGGTTGGACCAGGCGTCGGAAACGATGTGGTGCATGTTCAGCAGCAGCACCTGGCGCTGGCCGCCGAGGGCGATCAGGCTGGCGCGGATCAGCGGCGCCTGGCCCAGGTCGAAGGGCGTGCCGGCCTCGGTGATCATCAGTTGTTGCAGGCGTTGTTCGCGGGCGGCGTCATCCAGTGAGGACAGGTCGTGGCGCTGCAGGGCCAGGCGCGCGTCGGGGTCGATGACCTGGCGTGGCTGGCCGTCGATTTCCTCGAAACGGGTGCGCAGGATGTCGTGGCGTTCGATGACCCGTTGCAGTGCGGTTTCCAGTGCATCGGCCGACAGCGCGCCTTCGAGCAGCAGCGCGCGCGGCAGGTTGTAGGCCGAGCTGTGCGGGGCGAACTGTTGCAGGAACCACAGGCGCTGCTGGGCGAAGGACAAAGGCTGCGGCGCCTGGCCGGCCTTGGCTGCGATGGCTTCCGGGGCGCCTGCCTGGTCGGCCATCAGCAGGGCCAGCAGGTCGTCGTCGGAAAGGGGGAGCTGAGGAATCGTCATCGGTTTCGTCGCCGTCGGCAGAGGAATGGTGCTTACCGAAGGAAGACGAAGGACGGGGGGGCGGATTTACAGGTGCAGGCGGCGAACGACGGGCGTTCGCCGCCTGTGGCTCAGGCCAGGGCGGGCGCTTCGACGACCTTGCCGGCGTGCATGCGCACCAGGTGGTCGGCGATGTCGAAGTAACGGTCGTCGTGGGAGATGACGATGATGGTCTTGCCCAGGCGTTTGAGGTCCGGCAGCAGCTCGGTGTAGAACACCCGGCGGAAAGCCGGGTCCTGGTCGGCGGCCCATTCGTCGAACACCAGCACCGGGCGCTCGTCGAGCCAGGCATTGACCAGCGCCAGGCGCTTGCGCTGGCCGGTGGACAGGTCGGTGGTGGTGAAGGCGCCGTCGCGCACGCTGACCTTGTGGGCGATTTCCAGGCGCTCCAGGTACTGCCCGGCGTCGGCGGGCAGGGTGCGGCCGTCCTGGATCAGGTCTTCGAACAGGAAGTAGTCGGCGAAGATCGTCGTGAAGTGCTGGCGGTAGTCGTCCAGGGTCTGCGCGTCGATCGCCTTGCCGTTGACCAGGATCTGCCCCTGGTGCGGGGTATACAGGCCCAGCAGGAGCTTGATCAGGGTGGTCTTGCCCGAGCCGTTCTCGCCGGCGATGAACAGGATTTCGCCAGGGGCGACGCTGAGGTTGACCGGGCCCAGGGTGAACGGCTGGCTGCCCTCGACGGTCGGGAAGCTGTACTGCACGTTGCGCAGTTCCAGGCGTTGCAGGGGGGCTTGCGGTTTTTCGTCGGCGCTCAGCAGCAGGTGCGGCTCGGGCGAGGAGAAACGCTCGGCCAGGTCGGCGATGCGGCGGAAGGCGATCTGCGCGCGGCTGATGATCGGCAGGTTGCCGATCAGGCTTTCCAGCGGGCCTTTCATGTACAGCAGCACCAGCACGAAGCCGCTGATCACCGCCGGGTCGTTGCTCGGCCACAGCGATTGCATCGTCAGCGCCAGGCCGATGACCACGAAGAACAGCATCGAGCCGAGGCTCTTGGCGACCACGTAGATGCTGATCGCGCGCACATTGGTGTCGCGGATGCGGTTGGCGGTGCCATGGATGTTGCGGGTCAGCATGGCGTGGCGGCGCGGGCGATGGATGCGCAGCTCCTTGGCGCCTTCGGAGATGGCCTGGTAGTGCTTTTGCAGCTCGTCCTCGCTTTCACGGGCGGCGAGAAAGCCCTGCACGCCCTTGCGCTGGGCGATGTACTGCACCACCGAGCCGATGCCGATGGCGGCCAGGGTCAGGGCGAAGATCGGCAGCGACAGGCTGGCCAGGTAGCCCAGGCAGCCGAGCACCACGGTCAGCGAGATGGCCAGCGGGGCGAAGGCGAAGGCGAAGTCGCTGATGGTGTCGACGTCGTGGGTCAGCACGGGGATCAGGCGGTGGGTGCGGTAGCGTTCGATCTGCTCGATCGGCGCCGACAGCACCTTGGCGCCGAGGTCCTTGCGCAGGCGCGCGATCACGTGCTGGCCGACGTAGTTGGTGCCGATGTCGGCGACGATGCTGCTGACCAGGGCCAGCACGCACAGGCCGACGAACGCCATGACCACGCCACGGCCCAGGCCGTCGGCGTTGTGCAGGCCCTGGTTGACGGTGGCGAGCAGGGCGGTGACGGCCAGGCCGCCGAGGATGCCCAGCACGATGGAGGAAACCACCAGCAGGCGATACGGCTTGAGCAGGCTCAAGAGATCGCGGGTGGCGCTACGCGGTGCTGCGGTCATGAAACTACCTCGTTCGCAACGGGTTGTGAGGCGGGGGCCGGCCTTTGTTGGCTGGCGTGTGATGGAAGACGAGCTGGCGGGGGAGGGATTTAGCGGTGGGGGTGTCAATGGCGGCCCTATCGTGGGGCAAGCCGCTCCCACAGTTACTGCGCCGGCCTTGAGCGCGGTGCGGCACCTGTGGGCGCGGGCTTGTCCCGCGATAGGGCTGGTTCAGGCGATCACAGCTCTCGGGCCACACGGAACCCCAGCCAGTCGCCGCGCCGCTCGGTGTGCCGGTAATTGCGGTTCCCCGAGCGCGAGAAGATCGGCGCCTCGGTCCAGTCGTTGCCGCGGATCATCCGCACCACGCAATCGCCGCTCTTCCACGCACTGCCATCGGCCGGCGCGCCGACGTAGCTGTCGTTCTGGCAGTCGGCCGTCCACTCGTACACGTTGCCGTGCGCATCGTAGATGCCGAACGCGTTCGGCGTGTAGCTGCCCGCCGGGGCGATGTAGCTGAAACCGTCTTCCGGGCCATAGGTGTTGGCATGCTGGGCGATGCTGTAGGCCTTGCCCTCGTCCCGTGGGAACGGCTGCGGGCCGGTGCTGCCGCCGCGTGCGGCGTACTCGCGCTCGGCCTCGCTGAGCAGGCGGTAGTGCTGGCCGGTCTTCTTCGACAGCCACGCCGCATAGGCCTCGGCCTCGTGGTAGTTCAGGCACACCGCCGGATAGCGCGCGGCGTCGTGGCTCTTGTATTCCTTGGTCTCGCTGTAGCGTGGCACGCCGGCGATGCATTCGCGGCCCGGGCGGTCGTCGCCGCTGGGCATCTGGTAGCCCGTGGCCTTCAGGTACGCCTGCCATTCGCCATTGAGCACCTGGAAGCGGCTGACGGCGAACGGCTTGGCGAAGGTCACCGGGTGCTGCGGGCCTTCGTCTTCCTCGCGGCCCTGTTCGTCCTCGGGGGTGCCCATGATGAAGCTGCCGGCCGGCAGCACCACCATTTCCGGGCAGCCGGGCTTGCAGTCGGTGAACACCTCGCCGGCCTTGGGCACGCTGGCGGCACTGGCCAGGGCGGGGGCGAGCAGGGCGGCGAGGGCGAGGCCGGTGATGGGTTTGCTGATCGCTGTCATGGGTCTCTCGGTTGCGGAAGGTGAAAAGGGGAGCGCTACACGGCCTTGGCCAGCAGGGCCATGAAGCGGTCGATCTCGGCTTCGTCGTTGAGCAGGCCGGGCGCGGTGCGCACCACCGGGCCGACGTCGCGGTTGACCGCGTCGAGCACCACGCGCTGGCGCATCAGTTGGGCGGCGAGCTGGTCGCCATCGCGCCCCGCGACCCGGAAGAAACTGAAGCCCGAGGACAGTTCGGGGCTGCTCGGCGTCACCAGCTCGACCCCCGGCAATGCTTGCAGGCGCTGGCGCAGCACGGCATTGAGCTGGTGGATGCGCGCTTGCACATCGGCCTTGCCCAGTTCCAGGTGCAGCTTGAAGGCTTCGTCCAGCGCCCAGCGGTGCTCGAAGGCGTGGTAGCCGCCGGGGGTCATGCGGGTGGCGAAGTCCTTGTCCTGGGAAAAGGTCGGCACCAGCGGGGTGACGTCGCTGAGCTGCTCGGAGCGGGCACAGATGATCCCGGTGCCGCGCGGGCCGAACAGCCACTTGTGGGTGCCGGCGATGAAGTAGTCGCAGTGCATGTCGGGGAAGGCCAGGTTCTCCACGCCGAAGCCGTGCACGCCGTCGACCACGTAGAGGATGCGGTCCTTCTCGTCGCGGTTGCGGTTGCGCTCGGCGACCAGTTGGCCGATCTCGCCGATCGGCAGCTTCACGCCGCTGCCCGAGTGCACCCAGGTCATGCCCAGCACGCGGGTGTTGTCGCGCAGGCTGGCGGCGATGTTGCCGAGGATCTCGTCCTTGGACACCGTGTGCGGCGCCTTGAACAACTCGATGCGGCGCACCTGCGTGCCCTCGCGCTCGGCGCGGAAGTTCAGGGTCAGCTGGGTGGAATAGTGCTCGTGGCGGGTGATGAGGATTTCCTGGTCGGGGCGCACATGGATGCCGCCGAAGATCATCGCCAGGCCCTCGGTGGTGCTGCCGGTCAGGGCGATCTGCGCCGGGCGGGCGTTGAGGTAGCGCCCGGCCCATTCACGCACGCGCGCCTCGTTCTGCCAGGTTTCCTCGCGGTCCCAATCCATCGCCAGGCCGGGGTTGCGGTCCAGGTGGGCGCGGTGGCGGGCGATGGCCTCGCGCACCGGGCGCGGGTGCGAGGTGACCAGGAAATTGGCGAAGTGGAGGTAGCTGGGGTCCTGGCCGAACAGTTGGCGCAGCTGCTGCCATTTGCTCCCGCCGCTGGCGGGGACCGCGGCCAGGGCATCGGCGGCCAGGGTGCCGCCCAGGGGCAGCGCGGCGGCGAGCAGGCCCGCCTGTTTCAGAAAGGTTCTGCGGTCGGTCATGTTCAGGCTTCGACAAGAGGCGGCATCAGCGCGCGCCAAGGGTTTGTGAGGTGTGCCGGACCTGCGCCCAGGCCCTGAGGAAGTTGCCGCCCCAGAGCTTGGCGATGTCCGCTTCCGAGTAGCCGCGGGCCAGCAGTTCGGCGCTGACGTTGCGCACCTGGCTGACATCCTCGAATCCCTTGAGGCCGCCTCCGTCGTTGAAGTCGGAGCTGATCCCGACGTGGTCGATGCCAATCGTCCTGACGGCGTGGTCGATGGCGTTGCCGAAGTCCTGCAGGGTGGCCTGTGGTTCGTCGGCGAGAATCGCGTAGAGCGCCTTGGCGTATTCGCCGAAGCGTTGTTCGGGCCAGTCGGCGATCTGCGGGTCGCCCGGCATCAGCGCCCAGGCCTGGTTCGGCAGCGGCGGCAGATCGAAGCGCTGGCGCAACTGCTCCAGGCGCTCGCGGGTGGCCTGGCTGATCGGGCGCAGGTAGTCGCCGTAGGTGGGGATCATCACCACGCCGCCGCTGCGCGCCACCAGGCGCATGCCGTCGTCGCTGAGGTTGCGCGGGATGTCCACCAGCGCCCGAGGCCCTGAGTGCGAGGCCACCAGCGGCGCGCGGCTGAGTTCGGCGACCTGGGCCAGGGCGCGGTCGGACAGCTGCGACACGTCGATGATCACGCCCAGCGTGTTGAGCCGGCGCACCGCATCGCGGCCAAGCTCCGACAGCCCGCCGAGGGCGTCGGCGCGGTCGCCGAAGAACGGCATCGGCCGCGACGAGTCGGCCCAGGCGTTGTTGCCCACGTAGTTGAAGGCGAACATGCGCATGCCGCGCGCGGCCCACAGGTCGAGCTGGCCGAGGTCGGTGCCCAGCGGGTAGGCGTTGAGCAGGCTGATGAACACCGCGAACTTGCCTTCGCCTTGCAGGCGCCGCAGGTCCTCGGGGCTGTAGGCGATGGCGGCGCGGTCGGGGTGCTCGCGGACGATGTCGGTGATGATCCGGTAGCGGGTTTCCTGCTGCTGGCGGGCCTGGGCGACGAAGTCGGCGCTGGGGCGGTGCGGCGCGCCTTCGCCTTCCCAGATCGGCGGCCAGCCGAACACCGTCAGGGCCGCGCCGCTCAGGCCGCCGCGTTCGAGCTTGGGCAGGTCGAACTGGCCGTGGCTGTCGCCGGCGAACGGGTTGCCGGCGCTGCCCAGGGTCGGTGGGATGCTGATATGGCCGTCGAAGGTCAGCAGGTGGCGTTGCAGGTCGTTGGCCTGGCGGATCACCGACAGGCTGTAGCCGGGGTTGTCGCGGTAGAACTGCTGCCAGGCGGTGAGCGCGCCGGCGCCTGCGCCGAGCGCCAGCAGCACCGGCAGGCCGAGGCGCAGGGCGGATTTCCAACGGGGTCGAATCATAGCCTTCTCTGGGGTCGCCATCGACGCAGGGGCGGTCCTGCCGTGTGGGATGGACGAGCCGCGCGCGCGGAAATTTAGCGTGGCCAAGGCAAGGCCCAAGGCTGCGGGCTGTGGCGTATGTGGGGCAGGGGAGCGGGGCAGTGGGGGTTAAATTTCCGTGCAGAGCCCTCGTTCAAGTCAACAGACGACCTGCTGCCTCGCCAATGGCCGACAGGGTCACTTTTCCTCCCCGTCACCGGGGCTTATCTAGAGGACACTGGATATGACGCAGGCACTGGCATCGGCGGTCGTACACGACCTGATCGGCATAGGCTTCGGCCCGTCGAACCTGGCTTTGGCCATCGCCCTGGAGGAACGCGGCCAGGCCCATGGCCCGCTGGACGTGCTGTTCCTCGACAAGCAGGCCGACTACCGCTGGCACGGCAACACCCTGGTGACCCAGAGCGAATTGCAGATTTCCTTCCTGAAGGACCTGGTGACCCTGCGCAACCCCACCAGCCCGTATTCGTTCGTCAACTACCTCAAGCAGCACGGGCGCCTGGTGGACTTCATCAACCTGGGCACCTTCTACCCCTGCCGCATGGAGTTCAACGACTACCTGCGCTGGGTGGCCTCGCACTTCGACAGCCAGAGCCGCTACGGCGAGCAGGTGCTGCGCGTGGAGCCGGTGCTGGTGGGTCAGCAGGTCGAGGCGTTGCGGGTGATCTCGCGGGATGCCCAGGGCGTGGAGTTCGCCCGCACCACCCGTTCGGTGGTGGTCAGCCCGGGCGGCACGCCGCGCATTCCGGCGACCTTCGCCGGGCTCAAGGACGATGCGCGGGTGTTCCACCATTCGCAGTACCTGGCGCGCATGGCCCAGCAGGCCTGTGTGGACGGCAAGCCGATGCGCATCGCCATCATTGGCGGTGGGCAGAGCGCGGCGGAGGCGTTCATCGACCTCAACGACAGCTATCCGTCGGTGCAGGTCGACTGGATCATCCGTGGCTCGGCGCTGAAACCCGCCGACGACAGCCCGTTCGTCAACGAGGTGTTCTCGCCGGAGTTCACCGACCTGGTGTTCCAGCAGCCGGCGGGTGAGCGCGAGCGGTTGATCAACGAGTACCACAACACCAACTATTCGGTGGTGGACCTGGACCTGATCGAGCGCATCTACGGGATCTTCTACCGGCAGAAGGTTTCCGGGGTGGCGCGGCATGCGTTCCATACCCTGACTAACGTCGAGCACGCCCGTGGCACGGCCCAGGGCGTGGAGCTGGGGCTGCGTAGCAACGCCACGGGCGAGGCGCGGGTGCTGGGGTATGACGCGGTGGTGCTGGCCACTGGGTACGAGCGGCAACTGCACCGTGAGCTGCTGGCACCGGTGCAGGAGTACCTGCGCGACTACGAGGTGGACCGTGCGTACCGCTTGCTGACCGACGAGCGCTGCAAGGCGGGGCTGTACATGCAGGGGTTCAGCCAGGCCAGCCATGGCTTGAGCGATACGTTGCTGTCGGTGCTGCCGATTCGGGCCGACGAGATCGCCGCCTCGCTGTACGAGCATGGCCGGGCGCGGGAGCAGGCGCGGGTGGTGCCGGTGTCGCGGTTGGCCACGGCGAGCTGATTCGGCTGGCGCAGACAAGCACCGCCCTTCGGGGCGGTGTTTTCGTTGGCAGCGGCAATTTCAGGTGATTGGCTGGCTTTCCTGGCCCTATCGCGGGGCCGGCACTGACACAGCAAAGGCAGTCGCTCCCAGCGCTACGGTGCCACTCTGGAGCGATGGGTTCACAGGCCCACCGGCCTCAACAAATGCCGCGCCGGCGTCTCCAGCTCATTGAAATAGCGCACCGCGAAATCCACGAACGCGCGCACCCGCTGCGGCAGCTTCTTGCCCCCCTCGGTCAGCAGGTGAAACCCCGTCGCCGGGCAACTGAAGTCCTCCAGCAACGGCACCAAGCGCTGCTCGTGCAGGTCCTCGGCCACTTCCCACACCGACTTCCAGGCAATCCCCAGCCCCTGCAACGCCCACTGGCGCAAGGTGAACCCATCGTTCACCAGACGGTTGCCCCGCACCTGCACCGAGAACGTCTCGCCCTCGCGGCAGAACCGCCACTTGTCCTGGGGAAAATCCGCCTGCAAGTGGATCAGGCAGTTGTGCTCCAGCAATTGCTCCGGGCTCTGCGGCGCGCCATGGCGCGCCAGGTACTGTGGCGAGCAGCAGACGATGCGCCGGTCGCCGCCCAATGAGCGCGCCACCAGGGTGCTGTCGGGCAGGTTGCCGTAGCGAATGGCGATGTCCGAGCCGGATTCGACGAAATCCAGCAAGCGGTCGGTGAAGAACAGCCGCACCGTGACATGCGGGTGCTCCTCGACAAAGGCGTCCACCAACTGGCTCACCCACTGGCGGCCCAGGTCGGTGGGGCAGGTGACGCCGATGGTGCCGCGCAACTGCGCGCTGCCGCCACGGATCACGCTGTCCAGCGCCTCGACGTCTTCAAGGATCTTCTGCGCCGCCTCGAACAGGTACAGGCCCTCGGCGGTGGGGCTCAGCCCGCGCGTGTTGCGCTTGACCAGGCGCAGCCCATAGAACTCCTCCATCGCCTTGAGTCGGCCGCTCATGGCCGCCGGCGACAGGCCCAGCTGGCGCCCGGCCATCGACAACGAACCGCTTTGCACCACCAGCCTGAACAGGCGCAGATCCTGGAGTCTGTCGGCCATCGCACGGCCCTCCCGTGGTTGTGGGTGATGGGGCCATTCTTCAGGTCAGCTGAAAGCTTGGCAATTCATTTACCAATAAACCACGCAAACGAAGGGTCGGGTTTTCACGTCCGCTGAAAAGTCATCTCGGAAAAATCGAATACCTGGCGGGGGCGGCGCTACTTACCATGGAGGCAGGCTCAACGGTAAGAGGAGTTGCAAGAATGTCTGTCATATCGAGTCAAGCCACCATCGGCAATCCGCAAGTCACCGACCTGTTCCGCAGCGCCATGGGCCGCTTCGCCGCCTCGGTGACGCTGGTCACCACGCTCGACGAGCAGTGCGCCCCGCACGGCCTGGCCGCCACCGCGTTCTCCTCGGTGTCGATGGACCCAGCCTCCGCGCTGGTCTGCGTCAACCGCAGCTCCAGTGCGTCACCGATCATCAAACGCTCCGGTCTTTTCTGCGTGAACATGCTGCAGCAGGAGCACGAAGCCTTGTGCGCCATCTTCAGCAAGCCCGAGCTGCGCGACCGGCGTTTCGTCGACGGCGACTGGGCGGTAGGCGTGCATGGCCTGCGCTACCTGGCCGATGCGCAAGCCTCGATCTTCTGCGAAGTCGCCCAGGAAGTGGAGTACGGCTCGCACACGATCTTCATCGGCAACGTCGTCAATGTCATCACCCAGTCGCTGGAGTCGCCGCTCGTCTACATGGGCGGGCGCTTCAGGGGGCTGGCGGCCTGATCGCAACACAAGTTCGTACCCTCCAATAAATACAAGAAGTGGTGTTCGTATGTATGGCTTCAGTTCCAAGGCGCGCCTGATTCCGCCTGCCCTCAAGCTCAACGCGCAAGCGTCGGGCATCACCGGCCCGCTGCTCGGCCTGGTCCTGCTGTGCGTGGTGCTCAGCCTCACCACCGACGCCTTCCTCACCTTGAGCAACCTCCTCAATATCCTCGACCAGGTGACCGTGCTGGGCATCATGGCCCTGGGCATGACCCTGGTGATCCTGATCGGCGGCATCGACCTTTCGGTGGGCGCGGTGCTGGCCGTGTCGATCATGGTCATGAGCTGGGCCGAGCATGTCATGGGCCTGCCGATGGGCCTGGCGATCGCCGCGGCGCTGCTCACTGGCGCGGCCTGCGGCGGTGTCACCGCGGCCCTGGTGGTGCGCGCCGGCCTGCCGTCGTTCATCGCCACCCTGGCGATGATGTCGGTGGCCCGCGGCCTGGCCTACATGGTCACCGACGGCACCCAGATCAGCGGCTTCCCCGAATGGTTCGGCAACCTCTCGATCATCCGCTACGCCGGGGTGGTGTCGCTGACCGTGGCCTGCTTCGTGGTGCTGGCGCTGCTGTTCTGGTTCGTCCTGCGCTTCACCGTGGCCGGGCGCAGCCTCTATGCCATCGGCGGCAGCGCCAAGGTGGCCAAGCTCTCGGGCATCCGGGTCAAGACCCACACCGCGATCGTCTATGTGATCTGCGGCGTCACCGCCGCGCTCGGCGGGGTGATCCTCACCTCGCGCCTGGACACCGCCGGCGCCGGTGCCGGGGTCGGCTACGAGCTGGACGTGATCGCCGCCGTGGTGATCGGTGGCGGCAGCCTCAAGGGCGGCGCCGGCAGCGTGGTCGGCACCCTGGTTGGCGTGCTGATCATCGGTGTGCTGCGCAACGGCCTGAACCTGGCCGGCATCTCGCCCTTCGTCCAGCAGGTGATCATCGGCGCGGTGATCGCCGCCGCCGTGATGCTCGATGCCATGAAACGCAAGAACGCATAACCCTCCCGCAACTCAGCCTTTGACAATCAGAACAATTCTGGAGGCGTGTCCATGAACGTTTTCTCTGTGCCCGTGCGCGTGTGTTTTGCCCTGCTGATGCTGTTGCCCGCCTGGGCCAACGCCGAGAACAAGCCGCTGAAGGTCGGCATGTCGATCCCCAGCCTGCAATGGGAGTTCTACCTGATGGTGCGTGACGGCGTGCTCGAGCAGGCCGGCAAGGACGGCATTGGCGAGGTGCTGGTGGTCGACGCGCAGGCCGATGCCGCGCGCCAGGTCAGCCAGATCCAGGACCTTTTGAGCAAGGGCATCGACGTGCTGCTGTACACCGCCACCGGTTCCGCCGCGTCCGCCGTGCCGGTGCGCCTGGCCAAGCAACAGGGCGTGCCGGTGGTGTGCGTCGACAACTTCCCGAAGAACGTCGAGTGCGACGCCTACGTCTCCACCGACAACACCGCCGCCGCTGCCGAGCTGGCGCGCCAGGTGGTCAAGCTGACCGGTGGCAAGGCGCAGATCGGCCTGCTCCAGGGCACCCTCGGCGATACCACCGAGAAGACCCGCGCCGATGGCTTCGACGTCGAACTGGCCAAGACCCCGGAGATGGTCATCGTCGACCGCAAGCCCACCGACTGGCTGCAGGACAACGGCTTCAAGGTCGCCCAGGACATGCTGCAAAAGCACCCGCAGATCGACGTGTTCGTCGGCCGCTCCGACGCCCCGGCCCTGGGCGCCGCCCAAGCGGTGCGGGTGGCCAACGTGCAACACAAGGTGTGGATCTTCGGCTACGACGGCCTGCGCCCGGCGCTCGAAGCGGTGCGTGACGGCAAGATGGACCTGACCATCACCCAGCAAGCCGTGGAGATGGGCCGCACCGCCCTGCGCACTGCGCTGGCGCTGAAGGCGGGCCAGCCGGTCGACAAGCACCAGGCGCTGCCGGCGTTCGTCACCACTCGCGAGAACGTCGCCACGTTCCTCGCCCGTCACCCTTGAGCGAAGGACGCTGACCATGAGCATGGCAAGCAATCCCGCGCCGTTCTTCCGCGCCGAGCATCTGGGCATGTCGTTCAACAGCATCAGCGTGCTGGAGAGCATCAGCTTGGAGATCGGCCGCGGCGAGGTGGTGGCGCTGCTGGGCGAGAACGGCGCCGGCAAGTCGACCCTGTCGTCGATCATCGCCGGCGCCCTGTGCCCGACCCGCGGCAGCATGAGCATCGACGGCCGGCCCTATGCGCCGACCTGCCCGAAGGATGCCATCGCCCTGGGCGTGAACATGATCCACCAGGAGATCCAACTGCTGCCTGAGCTGAGCGTGGCCGAGAACATCTTCCTCGGCCACCTGCCGACCCGCCACGGCATGGTCGACCGTGAACGCATGCGCCGCGAGGCCAAGGTGCAGCTCGAACGCCTGGGCCTGGACATCTCGCCCGACACCCTGGTGCGCGAGCTGCGCATCGCCGCGCAGCAACTGGTGGAGATCGCCAAGGCGCTGACCCTGGATTCGCGCCTGTTGATCCTCGACGAGCCCACCGCGGCGCTCGGCGTGGAGGAGACCGAGCTGCTGTTCCGGCAGATCGAAGCGCTCAAGCGCGAGGGCGTGTCGTTCATCTACATCAGCCACCGCATGGAAGAGATCGCGCGCATCGCCGACCGTATCGTGGTGATGCGCGACGGCCACCTGGTGGCCCGCCATGAGCGTGCCGACGTCGAGGTCGACGTGCTGGTGGCGCAGATGGTCGGACGCTCGATCGAGCGGTTGTTCCCGGCCATCCCCGCGCCGAGCCCGCGCGAGGTGTTGCAGGTGCGCAAGCTGACCTGCCGCAGCCAGCGTTTCAAGGACATTTCGTTCTCGGTCCGTGCCGGTGAAGTGTTTGGCATCGCCGGCATGGTCGGCGCCGGGCGCAGCGAGGTGATCCGCGCCATCGCCGGGGTCGACCCGGTGGCCAGTGGTGAGGTGCGCGTCGAGGGCCAGCCCCTGCGCCTGGATGGCGTGCGCGCCTCGATCGACGCCGGGGTGGTGCTGGTGCCCGAAGACCGCAAGGCCGAGGGCGTGGTGCTGGACCACTCGATCGCCGAGAACCTGGCCTACTGCAACCTCGACCGCCTCGGCGCGCGGGGGCTGCTGACGCGCAAGCGCATCGATGCCTTCGCCAGCGAACGCATCGCCACCCTGGGCGTCAAGGGCGAGCCCGGCAAGCCGCTGGACAAACTCTCCGGCGGCAACCAACAGAAGGTGGTGATCGCCAAGTGGATCGCCCGCAACCCCAAGGTGATCATCCTCGACGAGCCAACCCGCGGCATCGACATGGGCGCCCGCGCGGCCATCTACCAGCTGATCGCCGACCTCGCCGCCAGCGGCGCGTCGGTGGTGGTGGTGAGCTCGGACCTGGACGAGGTGATCGGCCTGTCGCACCGGGTGATGGTCATGGCCCGTGGCACCTGCCAGGGCATCCTCGACGGCGAGCAGGTCGCGCCGCAACAGATCATGGCCCTGGCCACCGCCTGAGGAGATGCCGATGGACGCGATCCACTACCAGCACCTGCCGGCCACGCCCTTCGACGCTTTGCTCGACCTGCGCGACCAGGTGGCGGTGGTCACCGGCGGCAGCGCCGGCATCGGCCTGGCGATCAGCCGACGCCTGGCCCAGGCCGGCGCCCGGGTGGTGATCGGCAGCCTGGCCCGCGAGCACACCGACGCATTATTGGAGGAGGGCCTGGCGGCGCGCTTCGTCGCCACCGACGTCAGCCGCCGCGAGCACATCGAGCGGCTGGCGGCGGAGGCGGGCGGGCAGGGCCGGCTGCGCATCTGGGTGAACAACGCTGGCATCTACCCGCTCAAGCCCATCGACGAGGTGGACGAGGCGTTCTGGGACCGCCTGCAGGCGATCAACTGCCGCGCGGCGTTCTTCGGCGCCCAGTGCGCCCAGGCGCAGATGCGCAAGCACGGCGAGGGCGGCAGCATCATCAACCTGGCCTCGGTGTGCGGGCACCGGCCGATGGCCAACCACGTGACCTACGACACCAGCAAGGGCGCGCTCCTGGCGATGACCCGCAGCCTGGCCAAGGACCTGAGCCGGCATGGCATCCGCGTCAACGCCATCTCGCCAGGGCTCACGGCGACGCCCGGCAACCTGGAGCCTGAGTTGTTCCGCCAGCACCAGCACAACCGGGTGCTGGAAAACATCCCGCTGGGGCGCCCCGGCGAGCCCGAGGAAATCGCCAACGTGGCGCTGTTCCTGGCCTCGCCCATGGCCGCCTACCTGACGGGCACCGACATCACGGTCGACGGCGGCTGGCTGCTGCACGGCAGCTGACCCCGCGACCTTTTGCCCGGGTGCCCGCGTGGGCGCCCGGGACCGCTATCGCCTGATAGCCATTTGCAAGGAGAACCACCATGAAACTCGCAATGTTCATGCAGCCCCTGCACCACAAGGGCTGGGACTACCACGAGATGTACGACCAGGACATCGCCTGTGTGGTGCACGCCGACAAGGTCGGCTTCGACGAAATCTGGATCGGCGAGCATACCTCCCAGCGCACCGAGCCGATCACCAACGCCCTGCAGTTCATGTCGGCGCTGATTCCGCTGACCCAGCGCATCAAGCTGTGCACCGGCGTGCTCAACCTGCCGCACCACCACCCGGCGCGCGTCGCTGGCGACGCCGCGATGTTCGACCACATGAGCCGTGGCCGCTTCATCATGGGCATCGGCCCGGGCGGCCTGGCCTCGGACTTCGAGGTGTACGGCAGCAACGGCAAGGACCGTGGGCGGATGATGGTCGAGTGTTTCGAGATGATCCAGAAGATCTGGGGCAGCGATGCGCCGTACCAGTTCGCCGGTGAGTTCTTCGATGTCTCCCTGGTCGACACGGTCAACCATGCACTGGAAATCGGCTACATGCCCAAGCCGTTCCAGAAGCCGTTCCCACGCCCGGCCACCACCGCCATGAGCCCGTTCTCCAGCACCGCGAAACTGGCGGGCAGCAAGAACTGGGACCTGATGTCGGCCAACTTCAACCCGACCGCCACCGTCGCCTCGCACTGGCAGGCCTACCTCAAGGGCGCCCAGGAAGCCGGCCACCCGGCCGACCCGAGCAACTGGCGGGTGGCGCGCTCGGTGTTCGTCGCCGATTCCCAGGCCCAGGCCGAGGACTACCTGGCCGACCCGAACTGCACCCTGCGCCGCTACTTCGAGTACATGATCGACAACCTCGCCAGCAACAACTACATGCAGATCTTCAAGACCCGGCCGGACATGACCGACGCCGAAGTCACGGTCGATCACTGCATCCGCGAGATGGTGATCTACGGCGACGTCGACAACGTGGTCGACCAACTGGTGGCCTTCAGCGAGCAGACCGGCCCGTTCGGCACGCTGATGACGACCTTCCACGAGTGGGACGACGAAGCCCTGTGGCGCCGCTCGATGGAGCTCACCGCCCGCCAGGTGATCCCGCAACTGAACCTGTACATGCAGCCACGCCTGGACGCCGCGCGGGCGGCCCTCGCCTGAGCCGCGTTTACCCGGAAAGCCTACTGATCCAAGGTGCAACATGACCCTAGCAGTCGATGCAAAACACCCCGATGACTTCGCCCTGACCCCCGCCGAGCTTGCCCGGCTGCGGGACAAGGCGCAATTCATCCGCCTGGAAACCATCCGCCTGATCGAGATCGCCAAGGTCGGCCACTACACCTCGGTGTTCTCCGCCGCCGAGCTGTTCGCGGCGCTGTACTACGACGTGATGGCGCTGCGTCACGGCGAGCCGAAGTGGCCGCTGCGCGACCGCTTCATGATGGGCAAGGGCCACGCCGCCGTGGGCCTGTTCCCGGTGCTGGTGGAGTGGGGCTTCTTCGAAAAAGAGATCCTCGATGGCTACACCCGCCTGGGCAACCCGCTGGGCGACCACCCGGACATGCGCAAGGTGCCGGGCGTGGACTTTTCCTCAGGCTCCATCGGCCACGCCTTGTCGGGCGGGCTGGGCATGGCCATGGCCGGGCGCATGCTCGGGCAGGACTTCACCACCTTCGTCATGCTCGGCGACGGTGAAATGCAGGAAGGCCAGGTGTGGGAAGCGGCCATGGCCGCCTCGCACCACAAGGTCGGCAGCCTGGTGGCGATCGTCGACCGCAACGGCTTCCAGCTCGACGGCAGCGTCGACGACGTGATCGGCGTCGAGCCGCTGGCCGACAAATGGCGCGCGTTCGGCTGGGAGGTCTACGACGTCGACGGCCACGACCTCGCCGCGCTGACCCCGCTGCTGCGCCGCATCAAGGCCGAGAAGGGCCGCGAGAAACCGGTGTGCATCATCGCCCAGACCCTCAAGGGCAAAGGCGTCTCCTACATGGAGACCGAGCCAGGCTGGCACCTGGGCTACCTGGACCCTGAAGACGCGCAGCGCGCCATCGACGAAATCAAGAGCAAGGTGATCTGACCATGAACACTGCACCCCTGTCCGCCAACTCCTGGCAGTACCGTGAGCTGAACACCCAGACGCCGGGGCTGGACGCGCTGTCCGACGCCTTGCTCGCCCTGGTCGCGCAAGGCGAGCCGGTGGTGGCGGGCACCGCGGACCTCCAGTACTCCAACGGCCTGGCCAAGTTCGCCGAGCACTGCCCGGAGCGCTTCGTGCAATTCGGCATTTCCGAGCAGAACATGGTGTCGTGCGCCGCCGGCATGGCCGCGGTGGGCATGAAGCCGTTCATCGCCACCTTCGCCTCGTTCCTGCCGCTGCTGTGCTGCGAACAGATCCGCATGGACGTCGCCTACTCGGCGCTGCCGGTGCGTCTGATCGGCCACCACGCCGGTATCTCGCTGGGCTTCTACGGCACCTCGCACCACGCCACCGAAGACTTGGCGATCATGCGCGCGATCGCCGACATCACCATCGTCGCCCCGGCCGATGCCAACCAGCTCAAGGCCGCGATCAAGGCCTCGGCCAACCACCCGCAGCCGATCTACTTCCGTATCCAGCGCGGCCGCGACCCGGTGGTGTACGAGCAGGAGCCGGTGTTCGAGTTCGGCAAGGCCACCACCTTGCTGAGCGGTGAGGAGCTGACCATTATCGCCACCGGCTCCACCGTGCACCCGGCCCTGCAGGCGGCGCGCGCGCTGAATGCGCAAGGCCGCTCGGTGGGCGTGCTGGACATGACCACGGTGAAGCCGCTGGACGTCGACGCGGTGCTGCGCGTGGCGCGCCAGAGCCGGGCGCTCCTCACCGTCGAGGAGCACAACATCCTCGGCGGCCTGGGCGGCGCGGTGTGCGAGGTGATCGCCGAGGCCGGCATCGGCACGCGCATCCGCCGCCATGGCATCTACGACGAGTACAGCCTGATCGCGCCGCCCACTCACCTCTACCGCCACTACAAGCTGGATGCCGAGGGCATCGAGAGCGTGGCGCGCGAGTTGCTCGACTGATCTGAGACCGCGTCGCCCCCATCGCGGGGCAAGCCCGCTCCTACATCGTCCCTGTGGGAGCGGGCTCGCCCCGCGATAGGGCCCGCCCAGACACCCCAAAAACCTTGCCCCAAAAAAACAATAAAGCGTGCAAGCCATGACCCAGCCCACCGACTAGACCACCCCCACAGCCCCCAGCAAACCCCTGACGCTGCGATCACGCGGCGGGTGAGCGCGTGCCCCACGCCTTCGCCACGGACGGCTGTTGCCCGCTGCAAAGCGATCGCCCGCACACAAAAACAACAACGCGGAGCACCACCATGAAACTGAAGACCTTCACCACGCTCGCCGGGGCGTCCTTGGCGACCCTCGTACTGCCGGCCGATGCCCTGGAGTTCACGGGCTATTTGCGCACCGGCGTCGGCGGCGCCTCCGGCGGCGGCAGCCAGAGCTGCTTCCAACTGCCCGGCGCGCCCTCCAAGTACCGCCTGGGCAACGAATGCGAGCAACTCGCCGAGCTGCAACTGGCCCAGGACCTCATCAAGCCCGGCGACGGCTCGACCTTGAGCCTGGTCGGCATGGCCCAGCTGTTCGCCGGCTACGGCCACAGCCCGCAGTTCACCGGCGAGCACGGCTACTCGCGGATGGTGCAGATGTACGCCCAATGGCGCGACATGCCGGCGCTCAACGGCGGCGCCTTCTGGGCCGGGCGGCGTTACTATCGACGCAACGACATCCACATCTCCGATTACTTCTACTGGAACCAGAGCGCCACCGGCTTTGGTTTCGACGAGGTGGCCATCGGCGACCTGAAATACAGCTACGTGTTCTCGCGCAAGGACAACCTGTTCCAGGAGCCCTACATCAACCGCCATGACTTCAACGTCGGCGGCTTCAAGAGCAACCCCGGCGGCGAGCTGGAATTCGGCGTGAGCTACCTGCAACGGCCGGACAGCCGCGATGCGCACAGCGGTTGGGCCGTGGCGGCGCAGCACAAGCAGAAGGGCTTTCTCGGCGGGCTGAACACGGTGGCCCTGCAATACGGCCGTGGGCCGGGCACCGCGCTGGGCTATACCGGCGACCCGACCCTGGACAACACCAACCAGAGCTGGCGCGCGGTGGAGTACTTCGACTGGCAGCTGACGCCGCGCTTCAGTGGGCAGTTCCAGGTGGTCTACCAGAAGGACCAGCGCCCCGATGGCAACGACCAGGACTGGCTGTCGGTCGGGGTGCGGCCGGTGTATGCGTTCAGTGACCAATTCAAGCTGATCACCGAGCTGGGCCGCGACCAGATCGACGCCCCTGGCGGCACGCGCAAGCTGACCAAGTTCACCGTGGCGCCGACCTGGTCGCCGGCCGGGCCGGGGTTCTGGCAGCGGCCAGAGGTTCGCCTGTACTACACCTATGCGCGCTGGAACGACGCGGCGCAGCGCGCGGCCAGCGCGATGGCGGCGGGGTCGGCGTTGTCGGACAGCGGGGCGTTCGGCAATGCGCTGCATGGCAGCAACTTCGGGGTGCAGCTGGAGTATTGGTGGAAGTGAGGCGCTAGCGGGGCGGGTGCGGGGTGACCTGCACCGGCCCTATCGCGGGGCAAGCCCGGTCCTACAGGAGCGGGCTTGCCCCGCGATGAACGCGACGCGAATTACCAGCGCACGTCCGTGCTGCGCAGCCACTCGTGAATCGATTCGCGCTGGGGCTGCCAGCCCAGCAACTGCCGCGCATTCACCGCCCGCACCCGGCTGTTCGAGCCAATGGCGAACCGCGCCCAATCCCCCAGCTCGGCAATCGCCTCCTCCGCCGGCCAGCTTTCGATACGGCCTTCGTAGCCCAGCGCATGGCTGATCGAGGTGGCGATCTCGACGAACGACGCCTCGCCATTCTCGGCGAAGAACAACGACGCCGACGGCGCCTTCTCCAGCGCCAGGCGGTACAACTCGGCCAGGTCCTCGATGTGCACGTTGGACCAGCGGTGCACCCCCGCGCCCAGGTAGGCGCCGGCACCGAACTGACGCGACTTGGCCAGCAGCTTGGGCAACTGGTCGCTGGCGGTCGGCAGGCCCAGGGCGTCGCCGTAGATCATGGTCGGGCAGAACACGATGGCACGGATGCCGCACTCGACGCCGGCATTGCGCACGCGCTGGTTGATCGCCACGCGGTCGCGGCGGATGTCCATCGGCTCGAACGGGGTCTCGTCGGTGAAGATCGCCTCGCGCGCGTAGGCGCCGCGCGCATCGTCACCGACCACGCTGGAGCCGGAGGTGTGGATGAACGCCTTGCCGCTGCCGTGCAGGGCCTTGATGAAGGTCTGCACGCTGGCCAGGTGGTCTGAGTCGGCGGTGTGCACCACCGCGTCCGCGGCCTGGGCCTGCTCGGTGAGGATGTAGGCGTCGTCCAGGGTGCCGAGCACCGGGGTGATGCCCAGGGCTTGCAGGGCGTCGCGTTTGCCAGGGTCGCGGATCAGGCCGGTGACCTGGTGCCCGGCGTCAACCAGGTACTTGGCCACGGAGCCGCCGATATAGCCGGAGGCGCCGGTTACGAAGATTTTCATCGTGGACCTTTCTTATTGATGAGTGGAAGGAAAACAGGGGTTGCAGGCCTACGGTAAGAACTTGCCGAAGGCACCACCAGCCGGTAGGGGGGCACAACTCTTGTGAGGTCGATTCGTATCAACTTCTGCTGAAAAGTGTTTGCACGGGAAGTGAATAGGGTGGCCCTGTCGATCCGTAATAGATTCGCGCCAAGAACAACTACAACAGAGGCGCAACACCATGGATTACCAACTGGCCGACAAGAACGTGTTGATCACCGGGGGCGCGACCGGCATTGGCCGGGCCATCGCCCAGTGCTTCCTCGATGAAGGGGCGCGGGTGGTGGTCAGCGGCCTGACCCAGGAGATGGTCGCCGAGGCCTGCGCGGCCCTGGGCCCGCGTTGCACGGGCCTGGCCGGTGACCTGACCCGCCCGGGCGTGGCCGAGCGCCTGGCCGAGCATGCCCGCGCCAATGGGCGCATCGACTACCTGATCAACTGCGTCGGCATCTTCGAGGTGCGCGACTTCTTCGAGACGGATGACGAGCAGTGGTTTCACTACTTCGACGTCAACGTCATGACCGCCGTGCGCATGACGCGGCTGGTGCTGGCCGACATGCTTGCCGCAGGCGAAGGCTCGGTGGTGTTCATCAGCAGCGAGTCGGGGGTCAAGCCGCAGCCGTGGATGGTCCACTACGGGGCGATGAAGGCTTGCCTGCTGGGCGTGTCGCGCGCCCTGGCCGAGCTGACCAAGGGCACGGCGGTGCGGGTCAACAGCATCCTGCCGGGGCCGACCAGCACCGAGGCGGTGCGCCGCTACCATGCCGAGATCGCCGAGGAGAAGGGCATCAGCCCGCAGCAGGTGGTGGCCGACTACTTCGACCAGACCGAGCCGACCTCGTTGATCCGGCGCATGATCGAGCCGCAGGAGGTGGCGCGCAGTGTGCTGCACCTGGCGGCCTCGCCAGCGCTCAATGGCATGGCCATGCGTGTGGAAGGCGGGACGATTCGCAGCATTCTCTGAAGCGCCATCGCGGGCTTGCCCCGCGATGACTTTAGCGCCGATCAGCAGGCTGCCACCTTCACCTGGCGACGTTGCCACAACAGCCACGCCAGCGGCAGGTTCACCAACACCGCCGCCGCCACGCCCGCCCACGGCGTCAGCGCCAGGTGCCCGTTCTCCACCAGCACGCTGCCGGCCCGCTCGCCCAGGGTGATGCCCAGGTTGAACGCCGAGATGTTCAGGCCCGAGGCGAAGTCCACGGCCTTGGGCGTGTGCAGGCGCGCGGTGGCGAGCATGCCGGTCTGGAACGCCGGGGTCATGCCGAAGGCGACGATCCCCCAGATGAACACGGTCACCCCCATCAGCAGCTTGTACTGCAGCGACAGCGCCAGGGCCACCAGGGTCAGGGCCAACACGCCGAACAGCAGGCGCAGGGTGCGCTCCCAGCCGAGGCTGTCGGCCAACCGGCCGCCGAGCAGGTTGCCGATCAGCGTGGCCACGCCGAACACCAGCAGCAGCGCGCTGGCGCCGGTGGCCGAGAAACCGGTGATGTCGGTGAGGATCGGGGTGATGAAGGTGAAGGCCGAGAAACTTGCGCCGAAGCCCAGGATGGTCACCGACATCATCGTCCAGATCGCCGGGTTGCCCAGTGCGGCCAACTGACCGAGGGCCTTGCCACCCTGGCTCGCCGGTTGCCGGGGCAGCCACGCCGCAGTGGCCAGCAGCGCCAGCAGGGCGAGTAGCGACACGGCGTAGAACGGCAGGCGCCAGCCCATGGCGTTGCCCAGGTAGCTGCCCAGCGGCACGCCGATCACCATGGCCAGGGTCAGGCCGGCGAACATCGTCGCGATGGCCTTGCTGGCCTGGCCTTCACGGGCAAGGCTGGCGGCCACGGTGGCGCCGATGGCGAAGAAGGCGCCGTGGGCCAGGGCGGTGATGATCCGTCCTATCAGCAGCATCGGGTAGTTCGGCGCTAGCGCCGAGACCAGGTTGCCGACCAGGAATACACCGATCAGGCTCATCAGCACGGCCTTTTTCGGGAAGCGCCCCAGGCCGATGACGATGAACGGCGTGCCGATGGCCAGGGCCAGGGCATACAGGCCGACCAGGCTGCCGGCGCTGGCCAGGGAGATGTCGAAGGCTGCCGAGATCGACGGCAGGATGCCGACGATGATGAATTCGGCGACGCCGATGGCGAAGGCGGTGATCGCCAGGGTGAGGATGCCGGGGTGCAGCCCGGCGTGGGTGCTGTTGCGCATGTTCAGTTCTCCGGGTTCGGTAGTCGCAAGACGGGGTGCCTTCGCCGGGGTTCTGGTTCTTGTTGGGGCGGGGTAGGCGGGCGGGCTGGAGGTTGTGCTTGTTGCCCGGTGCAGCGGGTGATGGCGTCTACTGTGCGGGATTGCGCGGAGGCTGAGTAGCGGGGCAGGGGGCATATCATTTGTGACTTGAAGTCAGGTGTGGGAGCTGGAAGCCTGCAATCGTCTTTGTGTTGCCAGTGCTCGCCTCATCCTGGGGCGAGCCCGCTCAGGCTCACCTCGAACCTGAGCGCAGCGCCGTACCCGTAAGCGGGCTTGCCCCGCGATGGCGGCGGTCGGCACGGCGAGGGGCGCTGGGCGGTGCAAGCCGCCGTCTACAGGGGCGGCGCCGTGCTCAGGGCGCAGCGGTAGGCGAACAACCCCGGGGTGCCGCCGGTCATGACGAACAGCAGGTTGTCACCGGCCTGGTAGCGATCGCCCTCCAGGTCGGCGAGCAGCCCGGCGAAAGCCTTGCCCGAGTACACCGGGTCGAGCAGCAGCCCCTGGGCGCGGGCCATCAGGCGCAGTGCCGCGAGCATCGAGTCGGTGGGCAGGCCATAGCCGTCACCGAGCTGGCTGGCGTCGATGTCGATGTCGCCTGCCTCGATGTCGTCCGGCAGGCCGAGCAGGGCCTGGGCTTGGTGCGCCAGCGCCAGGGTCTGCTGTCGCGCCTGGTCGGCGTTGGCCAGCACCGCGTACGACTTCACCAGCCCGGCGCCGCGCCCCAAGGCGGCGAAGCCTGCGGCCAACCCGGCGTGGGTGCCGGAACTGCCGTTGGCGGTGAACACGCGCGTGAACTGCATGCCCAGGCTGTGTTCTTGCTCGATGATTTCCAGCGCGGCCTTGGCGTAGCCCAGGCAGCCGAGGGCGGTCGAGCCCCCCGTGGGGATCACCCTGACCTTTTCGCCGGCCACTGCGCGCTGCGCCGCGAGCACTTCGGCCCAGTGCAACGCGCTGATGCCGTCGGGGGCGATGTGCAGGTTGGCGCCGAACAACCTGTCGAGCAGGACGTTGCCGTTTTGCTCGTATTCTTCGCCGTCCTTGGCCACCGCCCGCGACAGCACCAGCTCGCAGGGCATGCCCAGCGAAGCGCAGGCTGCGGCGCTGAGGCGCGCATGGTTCGATTGCAGGCCGCCTACGGTGATGACCCGTTCGACCCCGTCGTGCAGGGCCGCACCCAGCAGAAACTCAAGCTTGCGCAGCTTGTTGCCTCCCCCGCCCAAGGCCATGAAATCGTCGCGCTTGGCGAACAGGCGGATACCCCGTGAGTCCAGCCCCAGCACGTGTTCGAGGGCGGTGAGGCGCTGGATCGGTGTGTGCTGGTCGATCAGTGTGGTTTGGGGGAAGCGGGCGAGCAGGGCGTGAAGCGGCGCCATGGGGAACACCTACGTGGGCGAGTGGACGGCTTCACGGTATTGGAAAGTGCTGGGTTAATAAATACAGTCGGAGTTGAATGAATTTTAACGGGTGGTTAATAAATGGATCGTCTGCGCGCAATGGAAGTGTTCGTCACCGTGGTCGAGCAGGGCAGCTTCAGCGCGGCGTCCGAACGCCTTGGCGTGTCCACGCCGATGGTGAGCAAGTACATCCGCGGCCTGGAGCAGAGCTTGAAGGTCGAGCTGATCCAGCGCAGCACCCGGCGCATGCAGGTCAGCGAGGCCGGGCGGGTGTTTCTGGACGAGGCGCGCCAAGCCCTGGAGCAGGTGCGCCGGGCCTACGAGCGGGTCGAGAGCTTGCAGCAGGCACCCAGTGGGCTATTGCGCGTCAGCGCGCCGATGACCTTGGGCGCGTCGTTGGTGGCGCCACTGGTGGCGCGGTTCCTGCGTGAGCAGCCACAGGTGCGTATCGAACTGGTGCTGAGCAACAGCGTGGTCGACCTGATGGCCGAAGGCTTCGACGTGGCCTTTCGCATCGGTGAGCTGGGCGATGTCGACCTGATCGCCAAGCCGCTACGGCCCTACCGCATGGTGCTCTGCGCGGCGCCCGACTACCTGCGTGAGCAGGGCTGCCCGCAGGTGCCGGCGGACCTCGCCGAGCACCGACTGCTGGCCCATTCCACCTGGACCAACCGCTTCACCTGGCCGTTGCGCGAGAACGGTCGGGAGCACCCCTGGCCCGAGCATTGGGTGCTCAAGAGCAACGACGGCCAGGCCCTGCGCCTGGCCGCGATCGCCGGCAACGGTATCCTCATGCAGCCGCACTTCCTGGTCGCCGACGACCTGCGCGAGGGGCGCCTGGTGTCGTTGCTCGAGGCCTTCCTGCCGGCCACCCGACCGGTCAGCCTGGTGTACCTGCGCCAGCGCGGCGCGCTGGCCAAGCTCGATGCCTTCGTGCGCTTCGTGACGCAGCATGCCAGCTGAGGTCGCCTGACTCACAAGCCGACGCTGGCGCGCACCATGGCGTAGGCTTGGCGCACCAGCGGGTTGACCGTGTTGGCCCGCACCCACAGGTGGTAGCTGACATCCGGCAGCGGCGGCAGGCCGTCGCTCTGCCCGAGCACGCGCATGTCCGGGCCGACCATCTCCTGGCTGCGCGCGGTGATGCCCAGCCCCGCGCGCACCGCGGCCTTGATGCCGATCAGGTTGGACGCCAGGTAGGCCTGGCGCCAGGCGATGCCGGCCTGTTCCAGGGCCTCGAGGGCCAGTTTGCGGTACAGGCTCGGCTCGTCCACCAGCACCAGTGGCAGCGGCTCGCCGGGCAGGTGCTGGTACTGCGCGGCGCAAATCCACCATACCGGCGAGGTGCGCAGCACGAAACCTTCCAGGCCCGGTGCGCTGCGGGTGGAGATGACCATGTCGACCTTGCCGCGCTGCAGGTCTTCCATCAGGAATGGGCTGCGCCCGACGTCGATCTCCAGGCGCAGGTTGGGCGCCGAGCGGGCGATATGGCCGAGCAGCGGCGGCAGGATGGTGTCGGCGATATCGTGCGGCGAGCCGATGCGCAGCACGCCGCTCGGGCCATCCTGGCGCAGGCCGGCAAGGGCTTCGTCGTTGAGTGCGAGCATCTGCCGGGCGTGGCGCAGCAGTTGGCGGCCGGCGTCGGTGAGCGCTTTGTGGCGGCCTTGCTTGCGCAGCAGGGGCACGCCGACCTGCTGTTCCAGGCGTTGCATGTGCTGGGTGACCGAGGCCTGGGTGCGGGCCAGGTGGCGGCCGGCCTCGGCGAAGCTTGTGTGGTCGGCGATGGCGACGAAGGTGCGCAGCAGGTCGAGGTCGAGGGCGGTCATGGGCTGGGCCGTGGGTTGGGGTGGGGCAGGGCGCAGCGGCCCCTGCTTTTACATTACTCACACTCGATAAAAGATAATGAATCTTTATCTTTTGGTCGACACCCAGGCCTCATTAAACGAATAAAGTCCAGTATTTACCGGGCTTATATCCGTTTCTCGTACTTGCTGAACAATCAAAGTTATAACGATAGGCAATATTTGCATTTCCCCTGCCGCCCTCGACTTCCTAGCATGCGCCCTCATTGGCCGGGCGTTCCGGCTGCCGGGACGAGGAGCCCCACCATGTCGCTGTCCACCGTTGCCCGTCGCGGGCTGTTCGCCACGCTGCTTGCCAGCACTACCTTGGCCGCCAGTGGCCTGGCCCATGCCGATGCCACCCTGGACAAGATCGAGCAGCGCAAGAGCCTCTCGGTGGGCGTTGTGCTCTCCGGCGGGCCGTTCGGCGCAATCGACCCCAGCACCCGCGAACCGATTGGTTTGAGCGTCGACCTGGCCCGCGACCTGGCCCGCCAGTTGAACGTCAAGCTCGAACTGGTGGCCGTGCAGCCGGCCAACCGCGTGCAGTTCCTGCAGCAAGGCAAGGTCGACCTGCTGATCGCCAACATGGAGTGGAACGCCGAACGCGACAAGCTGCTTGGCCATGTGCCAACCCCCTTCTACCGGGTCGGCGGCACCGCCGCGCTGGCCAAGGACAGCCCGATCAAGGCCTGGGCCGACCTCAAGGGCCAGCCGGTGTGCACCTCCCAGGGCAGCAGCTACACCCAGGCGCTGGTCGAGCTGGGCGCCGACCTCAAGGCCTTCAAGACCTCCGCGGAATCGCTGCTGGCCCTGCGCGGCAACAACTGTGTGGCGGCGGTGCACGACGCCACGCTGATCAACCCGCTGCTGGCCAAGGGCGGCGAATGGAGCGGCTACCGCGCCCTGACCCCAGAGCTGAACCCGGCACCGTCGGTGATCTGGACCCGCCTGGGCGAGACCGACACCCAGCAGCGCCTGGACCCGTTCGTCAAGCAGTGGCACAAGAGCGGCTGGCTGATCGAGCGTGAAACCGCCAACCACATCACCCCGGCCTCGCCGGCGCTGGTGGAGCTGCGCGCCAAGCTGCAGGGCGCCGGCGCCTGATGGATGCCACCCTGCACGGCTTGGTCGCGCAGCTGGCGCGCCTGGGCCTGGACTACAGCTTTCTGCTCGAGGGCCGCGCCCGCGGCAACCTGCTCGATGGCGCGCTGACCACCCTGGGCCTGTGCCTGCTGGGCATCGTCGGCAGCCTGCTGGTCGGCGTGTTGCTGGCCGGCGCCGTGACCAGTGGCCGCCGTGCCCTGGCGTGGCCGGCGCGGGCGTTCATCGAAGTGACCCGCAACACCCCGACCCTGGTGCAGCTGTATTGCGCCTTCCTGGTGCTGAACATGCTGATCAACCAGAGCCTGGGCAGCGCCAACCCGATGACCCCCTTCGCCTGGGTGGTGCTGGTGATTTCCCTGCACAAGGGCGCCTTCCACGCCGAGGCTCTGCGCGCAGGCATCGAAGCGGTGCCGGCGGTGACCCTGGAAGCCGCAAGCTCCCTGGCCTTCAGCCGCCGCCAGCAACTGCTGCGGGTGCAACTGCCGCTGGCCGTGCGCTTCGCCTTGCCAGCGCTGGTCAACAACCTCATCGACCTGGTGAAGATGACCGCCGTGGCCTCGGCCATCGCGGTCAACGACATCACCTATGCCTCGATCATGATCTGGACCCAGGCTGATAACGTCATCGAACTGATGATCCTGATCCTGGCCTTCTATGGATTGCTGAGCTTTACCGTCAACTGTGTCGGCCGCGCCCTGGAAGCGCGCCTGAGGATGCCTGGCTATGGCCACTGAGAACCTGGCGACCCTCTGGCAGTGGTCGCCGACCCTGGCCGCGGGGTTGTTGCAGAACATCCAGATCAGTGTCGGTGCCATTGGCCTGGGCACGCTGTTCGGGCTGCTGGTCGGCGTGTTGCTGCTCTCGCCGCTGGCGCCGCTGCGCGCCGTGGCGCGGCTGTGGGTGCAGCTGTTTCGCAACGCGCCGTGGCTGGTGCTGATCTACTTCACCTCCTACGTGTTTCCCTTCGACATCAACGTGGCTGGCACCTGGGTGGCCTTTCCCGACTGGCTCAAGGTCACCGTGGGCCTGGCCCTGCCTGCCAGCGCCAACGTGGCGGAGATCTTCCGGGGCGCGGTGGCGTCGATCCCGGCCACGCAGTGGGAGGCGGCGCGCTCGCTGGCCTTCAATCGTGGGCAGATCTTCCGCTCGATCATCCTGCCGCAGTGCCTGCGGCGCATGCTGCCGCCCTGGATGAACCTTTACGCGGTGGTGACCATGGGCACTGCGCTGGCCTCGCTGGTGGGCGTGCACGACCTGATCGACAGTGCGCAGATCGCGGCCAACACCGTCAACCGCAGCGGCTTCACCGTGTTGGTGTACTTCAGCGTGCTGGCGCTGTTCTTCGCCTATTGCTACCCGATCGCCCGCCTGACCCAACGCCTGGAGCGCCGCTATGCCTTCTGAACCCCTGATCCAGCTGCGCGACGTGCACCTGGCCTTTGGCGACACCCCGGTGCTGCGCGGCATCGACCTCGACGTGCAGGCTGGCCAGGCGGTGTCGATCATCGGCCCGTCGGGCTCGGGCAAATCGACCCTCCTGCGCTGCATGACCGGCCTGCTGCGCCCGCAGCGCGGCGCTATTCGCATCGGCGACACGGCCGTGCACGCCTTGCGTGACGAAGCCGGGCTGATCGCCCTGCGCAAACAGGTCGGTTTCGTGTTCCAGCAATACAACCTGTTCCCACACCTGAGCGTGCTCGACAACCTGCTGATCGCGCCGATCCAGGTATTGGGTCGCAGCCGCGACGAGGCGCGCCACGACGCCCTGGCGCTGCTCGACAAGGTGCGCCTGGGGCACAAGGCCGCCGTTTTCCCCGGCGAGCTGTCGGGCGGTCAGCAGCAGCGCGTGGCGATCGCCCGCGCCCTGGCCATGCGGCCTAAGCTGATCCTGTTCGACGAAGTGACCTCGGCGCTCGACCCGGAGATGGTCGGCGAGGTGCTGGCGGTGATCCGCGAGCTGACCGAGGAGGGCATGACCTGCGTGCTGGTCACCCACGAGATGCGTTTCGCCGAGGAGATCAGCGACCAGGTGTACTTCACCGAGCATGGCCGCATCGTCGAGCACGGCAGCGCCGCGCAGGTGTTCAGCGCCCCCGCGCATGAGCGCACGCGCGCCTTCCTGCAGCACGCGCTGGGTGAGGGCGGACAACGCCCGAGCCGCCCGGCGCCCGATGTCTTCAGCAACCTGGGGCGCTACAACCTCAGCGTTTGATTCCTGGAAAAGAGAGAACCGATATGTCCGTGATCCAGCCGTTCCTCGCGCAAGTGCGCGCCATTCATGAACGCGGCGTCGACCGCGCCGCCCTGCAAGCGATCGTCGCCCTGCTCGAAGGCCTGGCCGAACGGCGCGAGCTGTTCAACTTCGCACGCTTTCCGGCGCCGGATGCCGCCACGGGCGAGACCCAGTTCCGCTACCGGCTCAACGACGACGGCGAGTCGCCGACGCTGTATGTCAACTCGCTGCTGCCGGGCAAGGCGACCCTGCCGCACAACCACGAGACCTGGGCGATCATCGTCGCGGTCGAGGGCCAGGAACTCAACCGTGTGTACCGCCGTGACGACGACGGCAGCGACCCTGCCCGTGCGCACCTGGTGCTGGAGCAGGAAATCGTGGTGCAGCCCGGCACTTCGGTGGCGTTTCTCGGCGAGGACCTGCATGGCATCCGCGTCGAGGGCGACAGCCCGACCTTGCATTTCCACCTATACGGTCGCCCGCTGGAATCGCTCGAGCATCGCTACGGCGTGAAGGACGACGGCAGCGTGGTGAACTACAACAAATCGCAGATGGCGCCTTCGATTCCGGCCTACGGGCTCTGAATCGGTGTCGGGCCCATCGCGGGGCGAGCCCGCGATAGGGCCCGCACGACCACCGCAGCACCCCAAGACCCACCCAACGACCACGGACTGCGTCCCATGACCCCCAGCATCTCCCCCGCGCACCTGCACGACTGGCTGTTCGACGGCCAGGAAATCGCCCTGTTCGACCTGCGCGAGCACGGTCAGTACGGCGAAGCCCACCTGTTCTACGCCGTGAACCTGCCCTACAGCCGCCTGGAGCTCGACGCCCCGCGCCTGGCGCCCAACCCGGCGGTGCGTGTGGTGGTGTACGACGAAACCGGCGGCGAACTGGCGCGCCTTGGCGCGCAACGCCTGCAAGCGCTGGGCTACCGCGCCGTGCACTGGCTCGAAGGTGGCAGCCTGGGCTGGCAGGCGGCGGGCCATGAGCTGTTCGCCGGTGTGCACCTGCCGTCCAAGGCCTTTGGCGAGCTGGTCGAACACGCCTGTGACACGCCGCGCATCAGCGCCCTGGAACTGGCCGAGTGGCAGCGCCAGGGCAAGCCGTTGGTGCTGCTCGACGGCCGTCCGCTGGACGAATTCGCCAAGATGAACATCCCCGGCGCCACCTGCTGCCCCAACGGCGAGCTGGGGTATCGCCTGGAAGACCTGGTGAGTGACCCGCGCACGCCGGTGGTGATCAACTGCGCCGGGCGCACGCGCAGCATCATCGGCGCGCAGACCTTGATCAACCTGGGCATCGACAACCCGGTGTACGCGCTGGAGAACGGCACCCAGGGCTGGTACCTGGTGGACCTGCCGCTGGAGCATGGCGGGCAGCGCGGCTACCCGGCGCACAGTGGCCAGGCACTGGAGCGCCAGCGGGCGCGGGCAGTGGCGTTGGCGCGCAAGGCCGGGGTGCAATGGGTGACGGCGGGTCAGGTGGCGGGGTGGGGCGCGGCGATGGGGCCAGAAGCGGCCCCGCACACCGCAAGCCGTACCCTGTTCCTCTGCGACGTGCGCACCCCCGAGGAATTCGCCGCCGGCAGCCTGCCCGGCGCCCAGCATTGCCCCGGCGGCCAGTTGGTCCAGGGCACCGACCTCTACCTGGGTGTCCGCAAGGCGCGCGTGGTGCTGTTCGACGACGACGGCGTGCGCGCTCCGGTGGTGGCCAGCTGGCTGCGCCAGATGGGGCACGAGGCCTATGTGCTCGAAGGCGGCCTGCGCAGCGGCCTGGCCCTGCCGCCGGTGCCCGGCGTGGCGATCACGCTCGCCGAAGCCAGCGCCGAAGAGCTCGACGGCGCGCACTTGATCGACCTGCGTCCGAGCAGCGCCTACCGCAAACGCCACCTGCGCGGCGCGCAGTGGTCGATTCGCCCGCGCCTGGCCGAGCAGGTGCGCGGCCAGGCCCAGCGCCTGGTGTTCATCGCCGACGACCCGCGCCTTGCGCAACTGGCGGTCAGCGAACTGCCTCCTGGGCAACGCGACGCCGCGCGGCTGTTCCCGGCGGCGCGGCTGGCCGAATGGCCACAGGTCGTCGATGACACCGCGCTGCCCGACGCCGCCTGCATTGATTTCCTGTTCTTCGTCCACGACCGCCACGCCGGCAACAAGGACGCCGCGCGCCAGTACCTGGCCTGGGAGACCGGGCTGATCGCGCAGATGAGCGCGGCGGAAACCGCCAGCTTCACCCCGCTGGTGCAGGCCGAACCGCTGGCCACGCGTCTGCTGCACGGCGGTCGTGGCCAGCCGGGGCAGGGCGCCCACGGCGTCAACCCGCCGGTCAGCCGCCTGAGCACGGTGCTGTTCGACAGTGTCGCCGAGCAGCGCGAAGCCCGTGCGCTGCGCGACCAGCAGCGGGTGCTGAGCTACGGTGCGCGCGGCAACCCCACGGCCTTCGCCCTCGAAGACCTGGTCAGCGAGCTCGAGGGCGGTTACCGCAGCAAGCTGTTCGCCACCGGTCTGCAAGCCATCACCCAGACCTTCCTCGCCTACCTGCGCCCGGGCGATCACCTGCTGGTCAGCGACGGCGTGTACGGCCCGGTGCGGCGCCTGGCGCGCGAGCTGCTGGTGCCGTTCGGCGTGCAGGTGGAGTACTTCGCCGCCGACGGCCAGGGCCTGGAGGCCGCGCTACGCCCGCACACGCGCATGGTCTACAGCGAAAGCCCCAGCTCGCTGCTGTACGAGCTCAACGACCTGCCGGCCATGGCCGCGCTGTGCAAGGCCCGTGGCGTGCTGCTGGCGGTCGACAACACCTGGGGCTCGGGCTACCTGTGCCAACCGCTGGCGCTGGGCGCGGACATCTCGGTGATGGCCCTGACCAAGTACCTGGGCGGCCACAGCGACGTGATGATGGGCAGTGTCTGCACCACCCGCGAGGCCTTCGCCGCCTTGTCGCGCATGAGCGACACCTGCGGTTGCACGGTCAGCCCCGACGACGCCTGGCTGGTGCTGCGCGGCGCGCGCAGCCTGGCCAGCCGCATGGCCGTGCATGAGCGCCAGGGGTTGGAGATCGCCCAGTGGCTGCAAGGGCGCGAGGAGGTGGCGCGGGTGTTTCATCCGGCGTTGCCGACGCACCCGGGGCACGACCTGTGGCGGCGGGATTTTCGTGGCAGCAACGGCCTGCTCAGCTTCGAGCTGAAGGCTGGGGTGGCGGCAGCGGAGCGTTTCGTCGATGGCCTGCGCCTGTTCGGGATCGGCGCGTCGTGGGGCGGTTACGAGAGCCTGGCGACCTTGGCGGACGTGGGTGAGCGCCAGTTCGTGCCAGCCCTGAGCGGGGCACTGGTGCGTTTGCATGTGGGGCTGGAAGCGCTGGGCTCGTTGCAGCGCGACCTGGACCAGGCGTTGCGCTCGCGCTGAGCCCTCAGCGCGTGTCCTCCTGGGCCCGCCGCTGTCGCGCCCAGGCGCAGGCCGCCGCGCACAGGCCGCCGCCGCAGAGGGCGGTGGCCATCAGCGCCACGAACATGCTGCCGGGCGCACCGTGGCCGAGCAGGTAGCCACACAACACCGGGCTCAGCGCCCCGCCCAGGGCGGCGAGGTTCTGGAAACCGTAGTAACTGCCCTTGAGCCGTTCCGGAGCGAGCGTGTCGATGAACAGGAACTCGGCCGGCAGCAGGATCATCTCGCCGAGGGTGAAGACGAACATCGCCAGGCACCAACTGGTCAGGTTGTCGGCGTAGATGAAACCCAGCAGCCCACCGATGAACAGCACTGCGCCGACGGCCATCCAGCGCGCCAGGTTGTCGCGTTGCAGCAGGCGGCCGAACTGGAACTGCAGCACGATCACCGTCAGCGCGTTGCACGCCAGCAGCGCCGAGAGCGTGGTCATCGCCTGTTCGGGCGGGTACTTCACCAGCAGGTACTGCGACAGGTAGATGGTGAAGCGCCCGTGCACCACGGCGTTGAGCAGGCTGCCGGCGGTGAACAGCAGCAGCACGCGGTCGTTGCGCACCGCCGCCAGCACCGCGAGAAAGCGTGTCGGCGCCTGGCCGCTCGGCGACGCGCGGGTGCCCGGCGGTACGGCGATCATCAACGACAGGCTCAGCAGGGCCACCGCGCTGGAGGTCCAGAACGGCGCCAGCGGGTGCACACCGACCAGCACCACGCCGAGCATGGGGCCGGTGGCATAGCCGATGTTGGTCAGGGTGTAGCGCAGGGAGAAGGCGCGGGCGCGGTGCTCCACCGCCAGGTAGTCGCCGAGCATGGCCTTGGAGCCGATCACGAACAGCGCCGAGGCCGATTCGGTGAGCACCAGGATCAGCGCCGCCTGCACGGCGTTCTGGGCGAAGGTCAGGAGCAGGAAGCCGACGGCGGTGGAGCCCATCGCCAGACCCAGCAAGCGGCGTTTGTCGAAGCGGTCCACCACGTAGCCGCCGTACAGCCCGAGCAGCGTGCCCGACAGCGCGGCGATGCCGATCAGCAGGCCGACGTCGTGCTGGGCCAAGCCCAGCTGGGTGGTGAGGAACAGCGCCAGCAGCGGGCTGGTGAGCGAGCGGCTGATCACCAGGGTCAGCGAGCACAGCATCAGGCGGCGGATCACGGGGGAGTAGGGGGCCACAGTCCATTCTCGGGCGGTTGTGCGGGGAGTGGGTGTCTATACCGGCCTTATCGCGGGCTTGGCCCGCGATAAGGCCGGTATAGAAAGCCCGGTAAGGGGCTACTGCCCGTTCACGGTGATCGTCTGCAACGCCCCTTCAGGCACGCCCCACTTGTTCAGGATCGCCAGGTAGGTGCCATCGTCGACCATCGACTGCATCGCCGCCTTGATCGCCGCCGACAGCGCCGCATCGTCCTTGGCCACGCCCAGCCCGGTCAACTGGGTGGTGATCGGCGTGCCAACGCTCTTGAACACCCCGGGCTCGAGGTTCTGGATGTACGGCAGCGTCTCGCTGCCTTGCACCGCCGCGTCCAGGCGCCCTTGGCGCAGTTGCGCGCGGGCGTCGGCGCTGCCTTCGGAACCCAGCACCACCACCGCCGGCTTGCCGTTGGCCTCGCAATTGGCCTTGCTCCAGGTGGCGATGTCGTTCGGCCAGGTGGTGCGGCGGCTGGTGCCGACCTTCTTGCCGCACAGGTCGGTCATCGCGTTGAGCTCGCCACGGCTTTGCAGGGTGTAGAACTGCGGGCCACTGGTGAAGTAGTCGACGAAGGTCACCACTTGCTGGCGCTCGGCGGTGTCGGTCATGCCCGAGAGGATGATGTCCACGCGCTTGGTGCTCAGGGCGCTGATCATCTGCTCGAAGGCGGTCTCCTGCCAGCGGATCTTCACGCCCAGGCGCTCGGCCAGGGCGTTGCCCAGGTCGAAGTCGACGCCGGTGAGCTGGTTGGTGGCCGGGTCCTTGAAGTCCATCGGCGGGTAGTTCGGCACGATGGCCGCGACGATCTCGCCTTTGCTCTTGATCGATGCCGGAAGCTCGACGGCCGCTTGCGCGTTGAAGGCCAGGGTGGCCAATGCAGTGCACGCGATAAGGGTTTTGTTCATGCCTTGGGTTCTCTTTATGGTTGTGGGCGGCAGTCAGGTTCAGGTACGAACCGCGGAGATGAAGTTCTGGGTCCGCGGGTTCTGGGGGGCCAGGAGCACCTCTTCGGGGCTTCCTGCTTCTACGATCTGGCCGGCGTCCATGAACACCACACGGTTGGAGACTTCGCGGGCGAAGCCCAGCTCGTGGGTGACGACGACCATGGTCATGCCGCTCTTGGCCAGGTCACGCATGACCGACAGCACCTCGCCGACCAGCTCCGGGTCGAGCGCCGAGGTGGGCTCGTCGAACAGCATCAGCTTGGGGCGCATGGCCAGGGCGCGGGCGATCGCCACGCGCTGCTGCTGGCCGCCGGAGAGCTGGATCGGGTAGTGGTCGCGCTTGTCGGCCAGGCCCACCCGGGCCAGCAGTTCGAGGGCATCCTCGGTGGCTTCCTTGGGCGAGCGGCGCAGCACCTGGCACGGGCCTTCGATGACGTTCTGCAGCACCGTCAGGTGCGGGAACAGGTTGAAGCGTTGGAACACCATGCCGGTGGCCAGGCGCTGGCGGGCGATCTGGGTCTCGTTGAGCTCGTGCAGCTTCTTGCCGGCCAGGCGGTAGCCGACCAGCTCGCCATCGACCCACAGGCCGCCGCCGTCGACCTTCTCCAGCTGGTTGATGCAGCGCAGGAAGGTGCTCTTGCCCGAGCCCGAAGGGCCGATCACGCAGAGCACTTCGCCTTGCTCGATCTCCAGGTTGATGTCGTTCAGCGCGTGGTAGTCGCCGTAGTACTTCTGCAGGCCGACGGCCTTGACGATACTTCTCATGGGCGTGTTCTCTCTGGGTCAGGAGCGCTTGCCAGCGCCCTTGGCGAAGTGGCGTTCCAGGCGGCTCTGGCCGAACGACAGCAGGGTGACCACGGCCAGGTACCAGATCCCGGCGACGATCAGCAGCTCCATCACCCGCGCGTTGGCGTAGTAGATGTTCTGCGCGTTGTGCAGCAGTTCGGAGTACTGGATGACGCTGGCCAGGCTGGTCATCTTGACCATGCCGATGAACTCGTTGCCCACCGGCGGGATGATGATGCGCATGGCCTGGGGCAGGATGATCCGGCGCAGCGCTTGCAGGCGCGGCATGCCGATGGCCTTGGCCGCTTCGTACTGGCCGGTGTCCACCGACAGCAGGCCGGCGCGCACCACCTCGGCGGTGTAGGCGCCCTGGTTGATGCTCAGGCCCAGCAGGGCGGCGACGAAGGGGGTCATCAGGGTCACGGTGTCGATCTCGAACAGCCCCGGAATGCCGAGGGTGGGGAAGATCAGCGCCAGGTTGAACCACAGCAGCAGTTGCAGGATCAACGGCGTGCCGCGAAACAGCCAGGTGTAGGCCAGCGCCACGTATTGCAGGATCGGGTTGTGCGACATGCGCATGACCGCGGTGATCACCCCGAAGACGATCCCCAGGGCCATGGCGATCACCGACATCACGATGGTGTTGCCCAGGCCCCAGAGGATCGCCTCGGAGGTCAGGAACTGGCCGACGAAGGCCCACTCGATCTTGCCGTTGGCGAAGGCGTTGGCCAGCCCCAGCAGGAGGATGACGATCAGCGTGGCGAAGAACATGCGCCCGTAGTAACGGCGTGGCACATGCTCGTACTGGCTGATGTCGAACTGGTTTTCCTGTTGCCTGCGCTCATCGGCCAGGCGCTTTGCGTGTACTTGACTCATGGGGTTGCTCCGCTAGGTGCCGGGTTCAGGCGCGTGGACCGCTGTAGTCGGTGGCCCAGGCGTGTTGCGCCTCCAGGGCCAGCTTCAGGCGCACGATCTGCTCGCGCACGCGTTGCGGCGCGGTGCCACCGTGGCCGCTGCGCGCGGCGATGGCCGCCTCCAGGGTGAGGGTCTCGCGCACCTCGGGGCTCAGGCGCGGGTCGATGTCGGCGAGCATCGCCGGGCTGGCCTGCCACAGTTCGATGTCTTGCGCCTCGCAGGCGCGCACCAGGGCGCCGGTGATCTCGTGGGCCTCCTTGAACGGCACGCCGCGCATGGCCAGCCAGTCGGCCACCTCGGTGGCCAGGGTGAAGCCCAGTGGTGCCTGGCGGCGCAGCTCCTCGACGCGCACGCGCATGCTGCGGACCATGCCGGCCATGGCCGGCAGCACCAGGTTGAGGGTGTCGAGGGTGTCGAAGACTTCGCTCTTGTCCTCGGCCAGGTCGCGGTTGTACGACAGCGGCAAGGCCTTGAGGGTGGCCAGCAGGCCGGTGAGGTTGCCGATCAGGCGACCGGCCTTGCCACGGGTGAGCTCGGCGATGTCGGGGTTCTTCTTCTGCGGCATGATCGAGCTGCCGGTGGCGTAGGCGTCGTCCAGCTCGACCCAGCGGAACTGGCGCGAGGACCACAGGCAGAACTCTTCGGACAAGCGTGACAGGTGGATGCCGAGCATGCTGGCGACGAACAGGAACTCAGCCACATGGTCGCGGCTGGCGACGGCGTCGATGGAGTTTTCGCACGCTGCGCCGTAGCCCATTTCCAGCGCCGATTGCTGCGGCTGGCGGGCGATGGCCGAGCCTGCCATGGCGGCGGCGCCGAGCGGCGACAGGGCGCTGCGCGCGTCCCAGTCGACCAGGCGCTGGACATCGCGCAACATGGCCTGGGCGTGGGCCAGCAACTGGTGGGCGAAGCTGATCGGCTGGGCCTGCTGCAGGTGGGTGAAGCCCGGGCACAGGGTGTCGACGTGCTGCTCGGCCTGGGTCACCAGGGCGTCTTGCAGGGCCAGCACCTGTTCGGCCAGCTTGCGGGCATGGTCACGCAGGAACAGGCGCAGGTCGTTGGCGGCCTGGTCGTTGCGCGAACGCCCGGCGCGCAGCTTGCCGCCGAGGGGGCCGAGGCGTTCGGTGAGCAGGCGTTCGAGGAAGGTGTGCACGTCTTCGTCGTCCTGGCTCGGGGTCAGGCGGCCGGCGCGGAAATCGACATCCAACTGGTCGAGGGCGGCGAGCATGCGCTCGGCCTCGCTGGTTTCCAGCAGCCCGGCGCGCAGCAGTTCCCGGGCATGGGCGCGGGAACCGGCGAGGTCGTAGGGGGCCATCTGGAAATAGCGTTCCGGTGAGCGCGACAGGGCGGCCAGGGCGGCACTGGGGCCGGAGGCGAAACGCGCGCCCCACAGGCGGTCGGTCGGTTGGGTCATTGTCGTGGTTCCTCGAATAACGGGTATTCAGCCGCTCAGGGCAAGGCGTGGTGGGCGAAGGGGCTTCGCTAATCGCTTTGGCAGGAGAAAATATGAATAAAATCAGGTATTTGTCGCTGATTGGGAGACTTCGCGGTGTCTTGCAAAGTGCCGTTGCATATGCACATGATGAAAAGGCCGGCTGATTTCTTGTTGTGGGCTCCAGCCTGTCGAACGCCGAGTGCGAGGTAAATACTTACAATGGAAACCTCACTTTCCACTGCGGGAAACCTGCCTGAAAAGACAAGAATTCGTGCGCCCCTGGCATTGAGTGGCCAGGACTTCAAATTGCTCAAGGTATTCAAGGCAGTGGTCGAGGCAGGAGGCTTCAGCGCGGCACAGAACGAATTGAATGTTGGGTTGGCCGCGATCAGTAAACAGATTTCCGATTTGGAAATTCGTATTGGCATGCGCCTGTGCAGCCGAGGGCGGGAAGGCTTCAGCCTGACCGAGGAAGGGCAACTGGTTTACCAGGCGTCGATTGAACTGTTCAATTCCGTGGACAACTTCCGCGACCGCATCAGTTGCGCGCAGAACGAACTGGTCGGGGAGCTGGGTATTGGCACCATCGACAATACCATTGGGGATCAGGATTCGCCGTTGATCGGCGCAATTCAGCGCATTTCCACTGACCATCCAAAGGTTCGGGTGCGCCTGAGCGTGGCTCAACTGGATGAAGTCGAGCGGGGTGTGGTCGAGGGGCGTTTCATTGCCGGGATCGTGCCGGTGTACCAGCGTCGGGAAGAGTTCGATTACTTCGAGCTGTACCAGGAACGTTCGGCGTTATATTGCGGTGCGGGCCATGAACTGTTTGCGGTGGCCGAATCGGATATTCAACTTGAGCGGTTGCGCGACTACAACTTCGTGCAACACCGATATGCCATGCACACGGCCAAGTGGAAGTTCTTCGACCCGGAAAACAACAGCACGTCTGCGACCCAGGTCGAGGCCGTGGCGATTCTGTTGCTGACTGGTAATTTCATCGGCTTCCTGCCGTGCCAGTATGCGGCGCCGCTGGTGCAGGCAGGTCGACTGCGCGGCATCCGCGCGGATGCGGTGGGGTTGGAGACGTCGTTTTGCCTGATCTTGCGGCATAACACACCGCGTAGTCCGTTGGTGAAGGTGTTCGCCCAGGCGATGGGGGTGGACCTGCGTCAGCCTGGTTGAGTGGTGCGTGCCTGAGCCTGCCCTATCGCGGGGCAAACCCGCGATAGGGCAGGCACTGACAACCTCCAGCTCAATGCCCCACCAACTGCTCCAGCAGCCGCTGCTTGCACTGCTGCAACACCGGGCTACCCCGATCCCGCGGGTGCGCCAGCCCAATCGCCAGGTCCTCGCGCACCCGCCCTGGGTGCGCATCCATCACGATCACCCGGTCGCCCAGGTACAGTGCTTCCTCGATGTCATGGGTCACCATCACCACCGTGCACCGCTCCCGCGCGCGGATGCGCTGCAACTCCTGTTGCAGGCGCACGCGGGTCAGTGCGTCGAGCGCTCCCAGCGGTTCGTCCAGCAGCAACACCTTGGGTTTGTTCACCAGCGCCCGGGCGATCGCCGCGCGCTGGGCCATGCCGCCAGAGAGCTGGTGCGGGTAGGCCTGCTCGAAACCGCGCAACCCCACCAGCGCGATGTGCTCGTCGACCAGGCGCTGCTTTTCGCCGGCCGGCAACGGGTGGTTCTTCAAGGCCAGGGCGATGTTCTGCTCCAGGGTCATCCAGGGAAATAGGCGATGGTCCTGGAACACGATGCCACGCTCCAGGCCAGGGCCGCGCACCGGCTGGCCATCGAGCAGGATCTGCCCCTGGTAGTCGGCATCCAGGCCGACGATCAGGCGCAGCAGGGTCGACTTGCCGCAGCCACTGGCGCCGAGGATGCTGACGAACTCGCCGGGGCGGATATCCAGGTCGATGCCTTGCAGCACTTGCAGGGTCTGGCCCTTGAGCCGGTAGGCCTTGCTCAGGCCGCGGATCTGCAAGGCGCCGGTGTGCACGGCGGACGGGGTGGTGTGGGCAATGGCATTCATGGTCGGGCCTTTCAGGAGGAGGTGCGCCAGCGCAGCAGGCGGCGGCAGAAGAGGGTGCACAGCCAGGTCATCAGGTAGCCGCACAGGCCGATGCACAGCACGCAGATGACGATCACCTCCATGCGCGCGCCGGCCTCGGCATTCATCATCAGGTTGCCCAGGCCCGCGCCGGAGGCCAGGAACAGCTCGCTGCCCACCGCCGTGACCCAGGCGAAGGCCAGCGCCTGCAACACGCCGGTGGCGATGCTCGGCAGTGCCGCAGGCAGCAGCACCAGGCGCAGTCGCTGCCAGCGCCCGAGCATCAGCACCTGGCCGACCTCGCGATGGCGCCGCTCGACCTGGCGCAGGCCCTCGAAGGTGTTGAGCACCATCGGGTAGAGCGCGGCGAGGCTGACGATCAGCAGCTTGGCCGGTTCGCCATTGCCGAACCACAGGGCGATCAGCGGGATCCAGCCGAGCATCGGCACTTGGCGCAGCGCATGGAACAGCGGCGCCGCCAAGCGGTTGATCACTGGCGACAAGGCCATCGCCGCGCCCAGGGAGATGCCGCCGAGGATGCCCAGGGCCAGGCCCGTGCTGGTGCGCGCCAGGCTCGCCAGCAGGTTGACCAGCAGTTCGCCGTTGCCCAGCAGTTCCAGCAGCGTCGCGCCGATGGTCGACAGCGGCACGAAGGCGTAGGCGCCAGCGGCATCCTGGCGCGAGGCGTATTCCCAGGCGCCGACCAGCAGCAGCGGCAGCAGCAGGCCACGGGTTTTGCTCAGGTTCATCGCCACCTCCTCAACGCCGCTGCCAGGCGGACAGGCGCCGCTCCACGCGGCGCAGGGAAAAGTCCAGGGCGAAGCCGATCACCCCGGTGACCACCACGCCGACCATCACCACGTCGATGCGCAGCATCTGCCGACCCATTTCGATCATCTGCCCCAGGCCGCTGTCGGCGGCCAGCAGCTCGCTGGCCACCAGCACCACCCAGGCGCGGGTCAATGCCACGCGCACGCCGGTGACGATCGCCGGCACTGCGGCGGGCAGGGCGATGCGCGCGGCTACGGTCGGCCAGCCGAGGCGGTACACGGCGGCGACCTCGAAGTGGCTGCGCGGGATTGCGCGGATGCCTTCGCCGGTGGCCAGGGCCACGGGAAAGAACGCGGTCTTGGCGACGATGACGATCTTGAAGGTCTCGTCGATGCCGAACAGCAGCACGAACATCGGGATCAGGGCGATGCTGGGGATCTGCCGCAGGGTATGGAACAGCGGCGCGCAATAGGCCTCGACGGTTTTCGACAGGGCCATGGCGGTGCCGAACAGCAGGCCGCCCAGGGCGCCGGCGGCGAAGCCCAGGGCCAGGCGGGTGAGGCTGCCGGCGAGGTGCTCCTGGAGTTCGCCGCTGGCCAACAGGTCGGTGAAGCTACGCCAGACCTCGACCGGCGGCACCAGCAGGTTGGCGGGAAACAGGCCGGCGGCGGCGACCGCCGCCCACAGGGCCAGCAGGGCCAGGGGTGAAATCAGCCAGGGTACGGAGGAGAGCAGGGCACGCATGGTTGGCCTTGGGGCGGCGAAGAGTGCGAGGGGTATCGCAAGAGCTGTGCCAGCGGGGCGGGGCCTGGTTTTCGGTGGGTTGGCGGGCGGGGTGGTGGTGGGGCAGCAATGGGGTGTTGCTGTGGCAGCAGTGGATCAGCAGCGGCCCCATCGCGGGGCCAGCCCACTGCTACAAGGACCGCGTCGAACGCATGGCTTCAATGGTCGAGGGCGGCCACCGGCTTGGCCGATTTCTGCACCTGCTCCCACACCCGCAGGAAGTTCCCCGCCCAGAGTTTGGCGATATCGGTCTCGCTGTACCCTCGGCTGAGCAACTCGGCGGTGACGTTGCGGATCTCGCCGACATCCTTCCAGCCGTCCAGCCCGCCGCCGTCGTTGAAGTCCGAGCTGATGCCCACGTGGTCGATGCCGACCTTGCGCACGGTGTAGTCGATGGCATCGGCCAGGTCCTTGACCCCAGGCTTGGGCTCCTGCTCGAGGATCGCGTACAGCTGCCCGGCGTACTCGCCGAAGCGCGCCTCGGGCCAGGCGGCGATGATCGCATCGCCCGGCATCAGCGCGTTGGTCAGGTTGCCGTTCAACGGTTGCAGGCCGAACTGCGCGCGCAGCGCGTCGAGCTTGTCCAGGGTCGGCTTGCTCAGCGGCTTGAGGTACTGGCCGAAGCCGACCACCTGGATGACGCCGCCGCTGTCCTTGATCAGCTTCATTTCCTTGTCGCTGAGGTTGCGCGGGATGTCGACGAAGGCGCGCGGCGCCGAGTGCGAGGCGACCATCGGCGTGCGGCTCAGGCGCGCGACGTCTTCCAGCGCCAGGGTGGACATCTGCGAGACGTCGATGATCACGCCCAGGTCGTTGAGCCGCGCTACGGCCTGTTCACCCAGTGGCGACAGGCCGTCGAGGGCGTCGGCGGTGTCGTTGAAGAATGGCAGCGGGCGCGAGGAGTCGGCCCAGTCGTTGTTGCCGGTATAGCTGAAACCGAACATGCGCATGCCGCGCGCCGTCCAGCGGTCGAGCTGCGACAGATCGTGGCCCAGCGGGTAGGCGTTGAGCATGCTGATGAAGATGGCGAACTTGCCTTCGGCGTGCAGGCGGCGGAAATCATCGGGGGTGTAGGCGATGCCGACCTGGTTGGGGAAGTCGCGCAGCATGCCCTGGATGATCTGGTAGCGCGCCTCCTGTTCGTGCCGGGCGGCGTCGACGAAGCCGGGCGTTGGGCGGTGCGGGGCGTTGGGGCCATTCCAGATTTCCGGCCAGCCGAAGATGGTCAGGGCCGCGCCCGACAGGCGCCCACGGCCGACCTTGGCCAGGTCGAACTGGCCGAAGCCGTCGCGGTCGACTTCGTTGCCCTCGTTGCCGAAGGTCAGCGGCACGGTGATGTGGCTGTCGAACGACAGCATGTGCTCGTGCAAGCGGTTGGCCTGTTCGACGATCCGTGGCGGGTACCCGGGGGCCTTGTCCCAGTGCAGGTAGGCCGCGGCGCCGGCGCCCACGGCGAGCGCCAGGGCTAGGGGCAGGCCGATGTACAGGGCTTTGCGGGGGCGGGTCTTGGTCATTGCCATCTCGTTGCGGGGCTCGGGTATCTGGAGTACGAACGAGGGGGTGGGAAGTTTACCGACAGTGGCTGCGTGCGCCCGCTGGCACAGGGGCGGCGAGGGCTGTGGTTGGCGCTCAAGATCGGGGCTTTGCGGCCGATACAAGGGGCACCACAGGTCCAGGGACAGTCAGGTAGACGAACATGGTAGGAATCACAGGCGTCAACATCGCGCAATCAGCCTCGCGCAATGCCGCGTTGAAGATCGCGGATCAGGCCAACGAGGCCGCGAAGGCTGAGCAGGTCGAGAACGAAGACAAGGACAACCAGGTCGATTTCGCAGGCCTGCAAGCCAACAAGAGCGACAAGGCTGAAGACCAGGGCAGTAGCGAGCCTGCGCACATCAAGCAACTGCGCGACATGATCAAGAAGATGCAGGAGCAGTTGGCCGAGCAGCAGAAGCAACTGGCCCAACTGGCGGCGAGCAAAATGGACGAGTCCGCCAAGCTGGCAGCGATCAGCACCAAGAACGCCGTCATCGCGACCCTCAACGGCCAGATCCAGGCCGCCACCGCGCAATTGCTCCAGGCCCTGAGCAAGACCGGCGGCAGCAGCGCCGGTGGTGTGATCAGCACCCAGGCCTGAGGCCTGGGTTCATCACTCGGTTGCGCGCACCCCGCGCGCCACCGTCACTCCGAGGCGACGCGCGCGCCTTTCTGGCGTTCGACCTTGTATTGCATGGCCACCGCGGGCGCCGGTTTGGCGCTGCCGGTTTCCAGCCACTGGCGCATGCGGCTGGCATCGGCGAAGTGGGTGTACTTGCCGAAGGCGTCGAGGATCACCATCGCCACCGGGCGGTTGTCCATCTTGGTCAGCAGCACCAGGCAGTGGCCAGCCTCATTGGTGAAGCCGGTCTTGGTCAGCTTGATGTCCCAGTTGCTCTTGTTGACCAGGTGGTCGGTGTTACGAAAACCCAGGGTGTAGTTGGGCTTGCGGAAGGCCACGGTCTTTTCGGCAGTGGTCGACAGTTCGCTCAATTGCGGGTACTTGCGCGAAGCCATCAGCAGCTTGGCCAGGTCCTGGGCGGTGGAGACGTTCTGCGTCGACAGCCCGGTGGGCTCGACGTAGCGCGTGTGGCTCATGCCCAGGCTGCGCGCCTTGGCGTTCATCGCCTTGATGAACGCGCCATAGCCGCCCGGATAGTGGTTGGCCAGGGTGTTGGCGGCGCGGTTCTCCGAAGACATCAGGGTGATCAGCAGGGTCTCGCGGCGGTTGAGCTCACTGCCCAGGCGCACGCGCGAATACACGCCCTTCATCTCCGGGTTGTTGGCGATGGTCATGGTGAGCATCTCGTCCATCGGCAGCTTGGCGTCGAGCACCACCATGGCGGTCATCAGCTTGGTCACCGAAGCGATCGGGCGCACGCGGTCGGCGTGGTAGGCATACAGTTCCTGGTTGGTGTTCAGGTCGATCAACAAGGCGCTGCCGGAAGCCAGGTGCAGCTTGGACGGGTCGCGTTGCGCCGAGGCCGGGGGTTGTGCAGCAGCGGTCGACGGGAGAATGGCAGTTCCTGTGAGCGCCAGCAGCAGGCTGAGGATGGACAGGGGAGTTTTCACGTTGAGGCTCACTAATAGTTGGTATGTCGTTGGCTGTGCAAGGGTTTCCCCCAGAAAACCGCTGCATTGTGGAGTATGGTCGATGTGCTGTCGATTGCTCGTTGGCAGCGGTTGGTGAAATGAAAAAACCTTCATGCTGGAACGGTTCTTTGGCGCTTTCCCGACGAATGACGAGCGTACCGCACGGTGCATGAGCTGAAGCGCCGGGCTTGCGTTGCGAGCACGTCGGTCCAGGCAAAAAAATGCCCACCGGAAGGTGGGCGCAAGGGGGAGCTTTAGGAGCAAACGCACAACACAGATTCGGGGGTGTCAGGCCAACAGGCTCATGCCTTGCAGGCGCTCAGCCAGGGCTTGGGCCGTGGCGCGGGAGGGCAACGGGCCGCTCACGGTTTCGCCATTACGCATCAGGTACCAACAGGCCAGGATGCCCTGGTCGCGCAAGGTAGCAGGGACGGCGCTGCCGATGACGGACATGATCTGAACGGTAGTGGCCATGTTGGACCTCCTGTGAAACATGGCCCCACCTTACGCAGCCGCTCACGGACTTTGAAATCAACTTGCTCGATAGTGCTCATTAGTTTTTTCAACAGTAGCTGTCGTCACCATCGCGGCGGCCCGTAGTACACCGGGGGCGGCCCATAGTAGCGGCGGTACACCGGGGGCGGTGCCGGCACGTAGCGCTCGACCACGTAGGGCTGGTAGTAGACCGGTGGCGGTGGCGCTTGCACGTAAACCGGGGGTGGCGGGTAGTAGGCCGGCTGGCGTTCGACGTACACGGTGCGGTCATGGCCACCGGAGACTGCCGCCCCGACCACGGCGCCAACCACCGCTGCGCCGAGCACAGGGCCTGGGCCCCAACCACCGCCATGCGCGGCTGCCTGCCCGCTGACGGCCAGGGCGCCGACCAGCAGGGCGATTCCGGGGATGAGACGGTTCATGAAAGAATCCTCGCAAGGCAAGACCCCACACTGGGGCTTACCACTATGACCACGAAAACCTGCAAGTCAGCACAGGGGCAAGGTAAAGGTTGTGTAAGGGTCGACTGACGGTCTCTGGTACGCTGGGTAAATCGATTCAGTCAACGATCAAGGAGCAGGCGATGAGCATTGCACCGAGCCGGGACACCGTGCTGTGCATTTCCCTGGCAGGGCGCCCCGGCACGTTCGGGGTGCGCTTTCACAACCACCTCTACCGACAGCTGGGCCTGGACTACTACTACAAGGCCATGACCACCCGTGACCTGCCGGCGGCCGTGGCCGGTATCCGTGCGCTGGGGGTTCGTGGCTGTGGCGTGTCGATGCCGTACAAGGAGGCCTGCTTGGCGCTGGTGGACGAAGTCGATGCGTCCGCCGCGGCCATCGATTCGGTGAACACCCTGGTCAACACCGACGGTCACCTCAAGGCCTACAACACCGACTACCTGGCGGTGCGCCAGCTACTCGCCGAGCACCGGGTCGACCCCGGCACCGCGTTCGCGTTGCGTGGCAGTGGCGGGATGGCCAAGGCGGTGGCCAGCGCGCTGCGTGACGCCGGGTTTGCCGAAGGCATTATCGTCGCGCGCAATGAGCAGGCCGGGCGGCAATTGGCGGATGTGTGTGGTTATCGTTGGCAGGCGAAGTTGGGGGATATCTGCCCGCCGATGTTGGTCAACGTGACGCCAATCGGCATGGCTGGCGGGCCAGAGGCGGATGAGTTGGCCTTCTCGGAAACGGCCATCGCCGCCGCCGAGCGGGTGTTCGACGTGGTCGCCATGCCCGCGCGCACACCGCTGATTCGCCGTGCCGAGGCGCTGGGCAAGCCGGTGATCACCGGGTTGGAGGTGATTGCCTTGCAGGCGCTGGAGCAGTTCGTGCTGTACACCGGCGTACGCCCAACGGCCGAGCAGGTGGACGCTGCGGTAGCGTTCGCCCGCGAGGGGTGATGGGGTCATTGCGTGGCAAACCCGTTCCCGCAGGAGCGGGCTTGCCCCGCGATGAGGGCTAGTCAGGCACCCTCAGAACAGCTTGCGGTCGCCATCCAACTGCTGGTCGACCAGCCACCGGCCATGGGCCAATGCGGCATGCTGGGCATTTTCCAGGTCAGAGAAGAACGCCATCCGAACCGGCAACGACAGGCGTCGGCTGGTGTGTGCCTCGGGGTCGGTGATCAGGCAACCGGCGGCAAAGGGCAGGGGAGAGCCCGGGTGGGGCATCACGCTGGCGGTGATGATGTGGCGACGGTGTTCACAGTGAAGGGTTTGCATCGTCCTTACCTCGCTGTGGTGGCTTGGAAGCACTTACCTTCATATACCACAGCGAGGGGCCGGGAGTTCCCGGCCCGACAGGCGTGCCCGCGAGGGGTCAGCCGCGCAGCTCGGTCGGCTGGATGATCTCGACCCAGTAGCCATCCGGGTCCTTGATGAACGCCAGGCTCCTCATACGGCCGTCGGACAGGCGCTTCTGGAACGGTACCTGCAGCGCCTCGAAACGCTCGCAGGCGGCCACCACGTCCGGCACCGAGATGCAGATATGACCGAAGCCGCGCGGGTCGGTGTTGCCATCGTGGTAGACCGCGCCTTCCTGCGTTTCGGTGCCGTGGTTGTGGGTCAGTTCCAGCACGCCGGGGATCGACTTCATCCACTGGTTGCGCGCAGCGTCATCGGCTGGGATGTCGTTCTTGTCGACCAGGGCGAGGAAATACAGGCTGAAGGCGGCTTCCGGGAAATCACGCTTCTCCACCAGGCTGAAGCCCAGCACACGGGTGTAGAAGTCCAGCGATTTCTCGATGTCCTTGACCCGCAGCATGGTGTGGTTGAAGACGAAGTTGGCCGTGGCGGCCTCCGGCTGTGCGGTGACACCGGGAAGGGTTTGCAGATCGTGCAGGCTCATGGGAACTCCTGAGACAAGGCCGGGCCAGACGGCGCCGACGGTGAAGACAGGTGGGCCATGATACGGCAGTGAAGCGATTGCGCAAATGAAAGCGCCCTGCTCGAAGGCAGGGCGCTTGGAAGAGAGGCCCGCGTGTGCGGGCGCGTGATGGGGTCGCTAGTCCTTTAGCTGGTTCGATACTGCGCCTGGCGATGTGAAAAAACTGTGAAGTGTGTGTTCATATTTCATGAGCGTACCCAACTTTCCACGGTCGCTGCGCCGTATTGCTCTTTCCACCCCTTCAGGCCTCGGTGGTTGCCGCCCTTGGTCTCGATCAACTCGCCGGTGTGCGGGTTCTCGTAGACCTTCACCACCCGTGGCCGTCGCTGTTGCTTCGCCACGCCGGCAGGGCCCTTGCCTGCCTTGGCGGACTTCGGGTCGAGCAGGGCGACAATCTCGCGCAGGCCTTTGTCGTAGTGCTTCATCAGGTCGAGCAATTTGCGCTCGAACTCGATCTCGCGTTTAAGGCTGGCGTCCTTTTTCATTGCCTCCAGTTGCGCCAACTGTTCCTGAAGTGCTTTTTCGGCAGCACGAAACTCTGCAAGTCTGGACACTTTCATCACTCCTGTAAGTCAGCCGTGGCAAGACGTGACGAACATACAAGAACAATAAACGCCGGCCACGCGGGTGGGTGAAGCTGTTCGCTGAACTGAGTGTAGTCATCACTGGCTACTGGGTAAACTACAAACTTTTTATAAGTAAACCGGGAACTTTTCACAGCCCACGGGCTTATTTCGGTGGTACTAGCGGGCGTTGCAGCGCCGTTTGCGGGCCTGCTCGAATGCTGCATGGCAGAGCGCGTGGGGCGCACTTGAGTACGGTGAGCGGGTTGTTTCAAGTTCGAGTGTGGTACTGGGCCGCACATGCCGTTATCGCAGTAATTACCCGCATTAGGCGAGCGAGCGTTACTGCTGCTGGATGTTCTGGGTTTGTAAGGGCCCTCTCGCGAACGGCGCTGTACCTGTAGGCGCGCGCTTGCCCCGCGATAGGGCCCTGAATGAAAAAGCCCGGCCTAAGAGGGGGCCGGGCTCGAAGCGGTGGTGCGACTCAGTTCAGCGGGTCGATCACCTTGACGACCTGCTGCTCACGGGCGGCAGGCCATTCTTGTTGCAGGGTCTGCAGCACACGACCGACGAACTGGGTGTCGGCGGCGGCCTTCTTGCCGACGTAGCCCTGGCCACGGCGGTAGACCTTGAAGCGGGCGCGCATGCTCGGCATGTGCGATTCGAATTCATCTTCGACCGTGTTCGGCGGCAGGCGGTCGAGGCGCACCTCGCCGGTCTGGCTGATCCACAGCAGGTGGTCGTCGAGGCTGTCCTTGCGTGCGGCGAACAGCTGGGCCAATTGATCGATCGTCGGATTGTTGTTCAAGTTCATCATAAAGCCCCCATTACCCATTCGTTGGTGATTTTCACAGTTGGCGCCACACCTATGTAGCGCTCTACCTTGGCTGCTACAGCAGCATCGCAACAGGGGCTTTCTCACGCTGCCTTTTGGACAGTTTCCCTCTCCATGGACGGCCCGCGTTACCGCGCAGGCCGTCTGGAACACCCTTGCCACCGCTCCCGATCAGGGAGACGGCCTCATCATGCCCAAGGCCGAGGAAGGGCGTCAATGGGTTTGTAGTGAAAATTTTTGGTCACTACATATTGTCGGACAATCCAGCATCCAGGCTCGACAGGATGCGGTAGGCCGCGCGTACGCGCTCATCGTTCGGGTAGTTGCGGTTGGCCAGGAGGACGATGCCCAGGCCCTTGGCCGGGACGAACGCGACGTAGGCGCCGAAGCCGTTGGTGGCACCGGTCTTGTTGTACCAGTAGCCCGGTGCGGCCGGCTGGGCCGGGTCCAGCCGGCGGGTGGCCTGGGGCTCGCGGATCATCTGCGCGCCGTTGCCTTGCACCAGGGTGTCAAGCGCCGCCGGGTAAGGGTAACGCTCCCAGCCCAGACCCTGGGTCATCGCTCCCACCCTGAAGTAGCCGCCCTGGGTGATGGCGATGGCCTTGGCCGGGGCGGCGGGCAGCGTCTCGGGGGCCAGTTGCAGGCGCACGTAGCGCAGCAAGTCGCTGGCGCTGGTCTTGATGCCGTAGGCCGCGTCGGCGAACGGACCGGGGTTGACCCGCACCGGCTGGTCCTTGGCGTCGTAGCCCTGGGCATAGAGACCGCGGGCCTCGGCGGGAACCTCCAGGTAGGTGTGGGCCAGGCCCAGTTGTGGCAGCAGCCGTTGCTTCATCAGCTGGCTGAACGGTTGCTGCTGGGCGCGCGCCGCCAGCTCGCCGAACAGGCCCAGGCTTGGATTGGAGTAGCAGCGTTGGGCACCGCGCTCGCTGCGTTGCTGCCATTGTCGGAGGAAGGCCAGGGCCTGGGCGTCATCCTTGACCGTGTCGGGGAATTGCAGCGGCAGGCAGTCGGCGCTGTAGGCGCCCAGTTCGAGCACGCTGGCGGCGCCCAGGGGGCTGCCGGCGAGGGCTGGCTGATAGCGGCTGGCGGGGGCGTTCAGGTCGAGCTTGCCTTCGGCGCTGGCCAGGGCCACCAGGGTGGCGGTGTAGGTCTTGCTCACCGAGCCGACCTCGAACAGGGTGTCGCGGGTGACCGGTCGCTGTGCGGCCTTGTCGGCCAGGCCGTAGTTGAAGTAATGCTCCTGACCGTTGGCGAAGACGGCCACGGCCATGCCGGCGATGTGCTGGTCGCGCATCAAGGGCTGGATGACGGCGTCGACCTGGGTTTGCAGGGCGTCGGCATGGGCCTGGGTGGCGGCCAGGGTGAGGGCCAGGAGCAGGGGGCGGAGGGGGAGGTGCATGGATCTAGTCCTTTTGCGTATGGGCGGGCCCTATCGCGGGGCAGCCAGCGACGGTCGCGTGTCCGTTCAGCGACATTGCCAGGGGTTCCGGCGTTAGCAGGCAACGGGGCAAGACCTTATCGTCTGGCCTTGCACTCTGACAACACGGAATTGGCCATGAAGTACTTGCGCATGCTCTTCGACAAATTCACCCTCGCCCTGCTCACGGTGGTGCTGATCGCCACCGTGCTGCCGTGCTCGGGCCAGGGCGCGGTGTTGTTCGGCTGGCTCACCAACCTGGCCATCGGCCTGTTGTTCTTCCTGCACGGTGCCAAGCTGTCGCGCGAGGCGATCGTCGCCGGCGCCGGGCACTGGCGCCTGCACCTGCTGGTGTTTTCCTGCACGTTCATTCTCTTCCCGCTGTTGGGCATGGCCTTCAAGCCACTGTTCGTGCCGCTGGTGGGCAACGAGCTGTACCTGGGGCTGTTGTACCTGTGTGCCCTGCCCGCCACGGTGCAGTCGGCCATCGCCTTCACCTCGCTGGCGCGCGGCAACGTGCCGGCGGCGATCTGCAGCGCGGCGGCGTCGAGCCTGTTGGGCATCTTCCTTACCCCGCTGTTGGTGATGCTGCTGCTCGGGGCCTCGGGCGACACCGGTTCGGGGCTGGACGCGGTGTTGAAGATCACCCTGCAATTGCTGGTGCCGTTCGTGGCGGGGCAGATCGCGCGGCGTTGGATCGGTGCGTGGGTCAAGCGCAATGCCGGCTGGCTGAAGAAGGTCGACCAGAGTTCGATCCTGCTGGTGGTCTACACCGCGTTCAGCGATGCGGTGGTCACCGGCTTGTGGCACACCGTGTCGCCGCAACACCTGGCCGGGCTGTTCGTCGCCTGCGGTGTGCTGCTGGCGGTGGTGTTGGTGGGCACCAGCTTGCTTGGGCGAGTGCTGGGCTTCAGCCTTGAAGACCGCATCACCATCCTGTTTGCGGGCTCGAAGAAAAGCCTGGCGACCGGCGTGCCGATGGCCCAGGTGCTGTTCGTCGGCAGTGGCATCGGCGCGATGATCCTGCCGCTGATGCTGTTCCATCAGATCCAACTGATGGTCTGCGCGGTGCTGGCCCAGCGTTACGCGACGCGGGTGGAGGCAGGCGAGCAGGCGAACGCCGCGTCCTGAGCCTCAGTGCGACGACACGTATTCGGCGTCGGCGAACGCCGGCGGCAGGGCGAAACTGTCGCGCATGCGCTGGGCCTGCCGCGGGCCTCAGGCTGAACAGGCGCTTGGTGCAGGCGGGTGGACTTGACGTACTGCCCTTGCCGGGCGAGCGCGGCCCGCAGCGCGCCGCCCTGGGCGCCGGTGAACACCCGCAAACACACCTCGCGCACCCGTGCCGCCCCGAGGATCCCTGCCTCCAGCGGCGGGTTCAGCGCCTCCAGCAAACGCCTCTTCATCACCGGCGTCAGCAGCGGTTTCGGCCGCGCCCTGGCGCATCAGGCGCTCCTGGCCGGCCACCGCATGGTGGGTACGGTTCGCAGTGAGCAGGCCCTGCGCGACTTCGAGCAACGTGCTGGTCAACAACGCCGGCTACGGCCATGAAGGCATTCTCGAGGCGTCATCGCTGGCCGAGTTGCGCCGGCAGTTCGAGGCCAACGGGTACGACCGGTGGCATTGACCAAGGCGGTGCTGCCGTTCATGCGCCAGCGACGCCGTGGGCATATCCTCAACATCACCTTGATGGCATCCGACTGGGCGGGGCGTGCGATGGCGCGTAGCGAGGGATCCATAGCGCCTGCCCTATCGCGGGACAGGCACCACAAAAAAAGCCCCGCAAGCACAAGGCCGGCGGGGCAAGGTGGTTGGGGGAGGATCCAACCGAAGGAGTAGCCGTCGAATCAGCGTGCGCTGGCCAGGGTCTGCGGCTGCCAGCCGCCACCAAGGGCCTTGTAGATCGAGACGATGCCGCGGTACAGCTCGACCTCGCCCTGGGCCTGGGCATCTTCGGCGCTCAGGCGTTCACGCTCGGCATCGAGCAGCACCAGGTAATCCACCGTGCCTTCGCGGTAGCGCACCGAGGCCAGGTCGGCCGCCTTGCGGCTGGCATCGCTCTGGCGCATCAGCGCGAGCAGGCGTTGCTGGCGCTTGCCGTAGTCGCTGAAGGCGTTGGCCGATTCTTCCAGGGCCAGCAGCACCTGCTGCTCATAGTTGGCCAGCGCGCCGTCGGCATCGGCCTTGGCGCCGCGCAGGCGGGCGCGCACGCTGCCCAGGTCGAAGGCCGCCCAGGTGATGCTGGGGCCCAGCGCCCAGGCATTGGCCGCCGACGAGCCGATCTGCGAACCCCGCCCGGCGGTGAAGCCGAGGAAGCCGCTGAGGCTCACCCGCGGGAACAGGTCGGCGGTGGCCACGCCGACGTTGGCGGTGGCCGCGGCCAGCTGGCGTTCGGCGCTGCGGATGTCTGGGCGGCGGCGCAGCAGCTCGCCGGGGTCACCCACCGGCAAGGCCTTGGCGATGGCCGGCAGTTGCTTGGGCGAAAGGTCGACGCTGAGGGTGTCCGGGCGTTCGCCGAGCAGGGTGGCGATGCGGTTGCGCGCGCGTACCTGTTCAGCTTGCAGTTGCGGCACCGTGGCCTCGACTGCCGCCAGGCGGGCATCGGCACGCACCACGTCGAGCTCGTTGCCAACGCCAGTGTCGCGCAGGGTCACGGTGATGCTGCGCGAGTCCTGCTGGGTCTTGAGGTTGGCCAGGGCGATCTTCTCGCGCAACTGGGCGCCGCGCAGTTGACCGTAGGCGTCCACCAGTTCGGCGATCAGGCTGACCTGCAACTGTTGCAGGTCGGCTTCGGCGGCGTCTTCCTGGGCCTTGCTGGCCTCGATCTGACGCTGGATGCGGCCGAACAGGTCGAGTTCCCAGGCCATGTCCAACCCCAGGTCGTAGCGTTCGCTGTTGACTCGGCTGTCGGTCTGGCCAGGGACCTGGCCCTTGCCGATATCGCTGCTGGCGCGGCTGGTGACCACCGGCAGGTTGTCGTTGGAGGCGTCCTCGCGGATCGCCCGCGCCGCTTTCAGGCGGGCGAAGGCCACCCGCAGGTCACGGTTGCCCTGCAGGGAGGCCTGCACCAGCTGGTTCAGCACCGGGTCGTCGAACTGCTTCCACCAGGCGCTTTCAAAACGGCTGCGGTCCAGGGCCTTGACCGGCGCTTCGTTGTCCAAGCGCGCCGGTTGGGTGTCCGGCGTCTGGTAGTCCGGGCCCACCGCACAGGCCGCCAGGGCCAGTGCCAGCAGGCTCGGGGTCAGGGGTTTGAGCAGGTTCATGCGTGGCTCTCCAGCGATTGCACGCGCTCGGCCTTGCGGGCCTGGCGACGCTCGACGAAACGGCGGATCAGGAAGAAGAACACCGGGGTCAGGAACAGGCCGAACACGGTCACGCCGATCATCCCCGAGAACACCGCCACACCCATGGCGTGACGCATCTCGGCACCGGCACCGGAGGAGAACACCAGCGGCACCACACCCATGATGAAGGCGATCGAGGTCATCAGGATCGGCCGCAGACGCAGGCGGCAGGCTTCCAGCACCGCGGCCAGCGGGTCGAGGCCTTCGGCCTGTTTGTCCTTGGCGAACTCGACGATGAGGATCGCGTTCTTGCACGCCAGGCCCACCAGTACGATCAAGCCGATCTGGGTGAAGATGTTGTTGTCACCCCCGGAGATGATCACCCCGGTGATCGCCGACAGCAGCGTCATCGGCACGATCAGGATCACCGCCAGCGGCAGGCTCCAGCTTTCGTACTGGGCGGCCAGCACCAGGAAGGCCAGCAGCACGCAGAGCGGGAACACGAACAGCGCGGTGTTGCCTGCCAGGATCTGTTGGTAGGTCAGGTCGGTCCACTCGAAGGTCATGCCGTTGGGCAGTTCCTCTTTGATCAACTTCTCGATCGCCGCCTCGGCCTGGCCGGAGCTGTAGCCAGGAGCCGCGGCGCCGTTGATCTCGGCGGTGATGAAGCCGTTGTAGTGCATCACGCGGTCAGGCCCGGAGGTGTCGCTGACCTTCAGGAAGGTCGCCAGCGGGATCATCTCGCCCAGGTTGTTGCGCACCTTCAACTGGCCGATCTGCTCGGCGTCGAGGCGGAACTGCTGCTCGGCCTGGACGTTGACCTGGTAGGTGCGGCCAAAGCGGTTGAAGTCGTTGGTGTACAGCGAGCCCAGGTAGACCTGCAGGGTCTCGAAGATGTCGGTGATCGCCACGCCATGGGTCTTGGCCTTTTCCCGGTCGATGGCGGCATCGACCTGCGGCACGTTGACCTGGTAGCTGGTGAACAGGCCGGCCAGCTCAGGCACGCTGCGGCTTTTGGTGATGATGTTCTGGGTTTCCTTGTACAGCGCCTCGTAGCCCAGGTTGCCACGGTCCTCGATCTGCAGGCGGAAGCCGCCGATGGTGCCCAGCCCCTGTACCGGCGGCGGCGGGAAGATCGCGATGTAGGCGTCCTGGATGTCGGCGAACTTGGCGTTCAGCGCCGCAGCGATGGCCTGCGCCGACTGGCTCGGGTCCTTGCGCTCGTCGAACGGCTTGAGCGGGGTGAACACGATGCCGCTGTTGGGGCTGTTGGTGAAGCCGTTGATCGACAGGCCCGGGAAGGCCACGGAGTCGGCCACGCCCGGTTGCTCCAGGGCGATCTCGCTCATCTTCTTGATCACCGCTTCGGTGCGGTCGAGGCTGGCGGCGTCCGGCAGTTGGGCGAAGGCCACCAGGTACTGCTTGTCCTGGGCCGGTACGAAACCGGTCGGGGTGGACGAGAAGCCCAGGTAGGTCAGGCCCATCAAGCCGGCGTAGACGAACACCGCGATGCCACTGGAACGGATGACCCGGCGCACGCCGCCCACGTAGCCGTGGCTGGCGCGGTCGAAGAAGCGGTTGAACGGGGCGAACAGCCAGCCGCCGAACAGGCGTTCGAGGATGCGCGAGAAGCGGTCCTTCGGCGCGTGGTGGTCCTTGAGCAGCACGGCGGCCAGGGCCGGCGACAGGGTCAGCGAGTTGAACGCCGAGATCACGGTCGAGATGGCGATGGTCAGGGCGAACTGCTTGTAGAACTGCCCGGTAAGGCCGGAGATGAACGCCGCCGGCACGAACACGGCGCACAGCACCAGCGCGGTGGCGATGATCGGGCCGGTCACCTCGCTCATGGCTTTTTGCGTGGCCTCCATGGGCTTGAGGCCCAGGCCGATGTTCCGCTCGACGTTCTCCACCACGACGATGGCGTCGTCCACCACGATACCGATGGCCAACACCAGGCCGAACAGCGACAAGGCGTTGAGCGAGAAGCCGAACAGGTGCATCACCGCGAAGGTGCCGATCAGCGAGACCGGCACGGCCATCAGCGGGATGATCGAGGCGCGCCAGGTCTGCAGGAACAGGATCACCACCAGCACGACCAGCACCAGGGCTTCGAACAGGGTGTGCACCACCGCCTCGATCGAGCCGCGCACGAACACGGTCGGGTCGTAGACGATGCTGTAGTCCATGCCTTCGGGGAAGTCCTTCTTCAGCTCGGCCATCTTGGCCCGCACTTCATCGGAGATCTCGATGGCGTTGGAACCTGGGCGCTGGAAGATCGGGATCGCCACCGCCGGCTGGTTGTTCAGCAGCGAGCGCAGGGCGTACTGGCTGGAGCCGAGCTCGATGCGGGCGATGTCCTTCAGGCGGGTGATCTCGCCGTTGGCGCCGGCGCGGATGATGATGTTCTCGAACTCTTCCTCGCTGACCAGACGACCCTGGGTGTTGATCGACAGCTGGAAGCTGGCCGAGCCGGGGGCGGGCGGGGCGCCCAACTGGCCGGCGGCGACCTGGCGGTTCTGCTCGCGGATCGCCGCGACCACATCGCTGGCGGTCAGGTTGCGCGAGGCGGTCTTGTTCGGGTCGAGCCATACCCGCAGGGAGTAGTCGCCCATGCCGAACAGCTGCACGTCGCCGACACCGCCCAGGCGTGCCAGCTCATCCTTGATGTTGAGGATGGCGTAGTTGGACAGGTAGAGCATGTCGTAGCGTTGGTCCGGCGAGGTCAGGTGCACGACCATGGTCAGGTCGGGCGAGGCCTTGTCGACGGTGATACCGATGCGCGTCACTTCTTCCGGCAGCTTGGGCTGGGTACGGGTCACGCGGTTCTGCACTTGCACCTGGGCGTTGTCCAGGTCGGTGCCCAGGGCGAAGGTGATGGTCAGGGTCAGCTTGCCGTCGGCGGTGGACTGGGAGGACATGTACAGCATGTTCTCCACCCCGGTGATGGCCTGCTCCAGCGGCGCGGCGACGGTTTCGCCGATCACCTTGGGGTTGGCGCCGGGGAAGTTGGCGCGCACCACCACGGTGGGCGGCACCACTTCCGGGTATTCGCTGATCGGCAATTGGAACAGCGAGATGGCACCGGCGATCAGCAGCACGAGCGAGAGCACGGCGGCGAAGATCGGCCGGGTGATGAAGAATTTCGAGAAGTTCATCGGTGTTGTCCCTTAACCGCGCGGTGCCTGGGCACTGGCGACTTTCACACTGGGGCCGGCCACCCGCGGCGCCGGGTTGCTGGCTTCGAGGGCCTGGCGCTGCTGGGCGAGGGTGGCGAGGGTCTGTTCACTGGCCATCGGGGTCTCCTCGGGGGTGACCGGCGAACCTGGGCGCACGCGCTGCAGGCCCTTGACCACGATGCGGTCCTCCTTGGCCAGGCCGCTGCGCACAATGCGCAGGCCTTCGAGTTTTGGGCCGAGCTCAACCGGGCGATAGGTGGCCTTGTTGTCCTTGTCCATGACCAGCACGAACTTCTTGCCAAGGTCGGTGCCGACCGCTTCGTCGTTGATCAGCACGGCATCGTAGGTGGCGCTGCCGACCAGCTTCAGGCGCGCGTACAAGCCGGGGGTGAACTGGCCGTCGCGGTTGTCGAACACCGCGCGGCCACGGATGGTGCCGGTGCGTGGGTTGACCTGGTTGTCGACGAAGTTCATCTGGCCCAGGTGCGGGTTGCCGGTTTCGTTGGTCAGGCCCAGGTACACCGGGGTGGCCTGGCCACGCTGGCCTTGGCGGGCGAGTTGGGTGTACTTGAGGTACACGCGCTCGTCGGCGTCGAAGTAGGCGTAGACCTTGTCGGTGGAGACCACGCTGGTCAGCGGGGTGACGTCGGCGGTGACGATGTTGCCGGCGGTGAACTGCGCGCGGCTGACCCGGCCGCTGATCGGCGAGGTGACCTTGGTGAAGCTCAGGTTCAGGCGGGCCAGGTCGAGCTGTGCCTGGGTCGCCTCGACACCGGCGCGGGCTTCGGCGGCGGCGCTGCTGCGCGATTCGGCGAGTTCGGCGGAGATGGCGTTGCTGTCGCGCAGGCGCTCGCCCCGACGGGCTTCGTTTTCGCTGCGAATGGCCGTGGCCCTGGCTTGTTGCAGCTGGGCTTCGAGGCGGCGGACCTCGGCCTGGAACGGGCGTGGGTCGATCTGGAACAGCAGGTCGCCTTTCTTCACTTGGGCGCCTTCGGTGAAGGCCACCAGGTCGATCTGCCCAGAGACGCGCGGACGCACCTCGACGGTTTCCGGCGCTTCCAGGCGACCGGTGAACTCGTCCCACTCATTGATCGGCTGCTCGATCACCTTGGCCACACTGACCTTGGGCGCGGCGGGGGCCTGCACGGCGTCTGGGGTTCGACCGCAGGCGCTGAGCACCACCACTGCCAGGGCAGCGAGGGGAAAGCGCAAGGGTTTGAGTGAATGTTCCATGGAGAACTCCGCCACTGTATTGATAGTGGGCGGATCATGAGTGCATTGCGCGTGAGGAACGAATCGAATGGGGCGAAGGTTAATATCACGCAGAATGATAGGAGAGGGTGCACCATCAATGGGCGCATATGGGAAACGTATCGACCTCATGGCGGGGCGGGCCGGCGCCTACAGCTACCCGCGGTTTTCAGGGCCGGCGGTGAGCCTGTGGGAGCGAGCTGGCCCCGCGATGAGGCCAGCACTGAGATAACAAAGGCCTGGTCAGTCGCCGAACCCTTCCAGCACGATCTTGCCCTTGGCCTTGCCGCTCTCGATCATTGCATGCGCCCGCCGCAGGTTCGCCGCGTTGATCGTCCCGAAATGCTCGCCCAGGGTGGTCTTGAGCACGCCCTGGTCCACCAGCGCCGCCACCCGCTCCAGCAAGGCATGCTGCTTGATCATGTCGTCGGTCTGGTACAGCGACCGGGTGAACATCAGCTCCCAGTGCAACGACAGCGACTTGCGCTTGAGCGGCACCACGTCGAGGGTCGCCGGGTCGTCGATCAGCGCCAGACGGCCTTGCGGGCGCAGGGCGTCGATCAACTGTGCGAAGTGCTGTTCAGTGTGGGTCAGGCTGATCACCAGGTCGACCTGGCCCACGCCGATTGCCTGCAATTGCGCCTCCAACGGCTGGCTGTGGTCGATCACATGGTGGGCGCCGAGCCCCTCTACCCATTGCCGGGTTTGCGCGCGCGAAGCGGTGCCGATCACGGTCAGGCCCGTGAGCTGGCGCGCCAGTTGAGTGAGGATCGAGCCCACGCCACCGGCGGCACCGACGATCAGCAGGCTTTGCCCGGCGCCACCGCCTTCGGCCACGCCCAGGCGGTCGAACAGCAGTTCCCAGGCGGTGATGGCGGTCAACGGTAGCGCCGCCGCGCTGGCGGCATCCAGGCTGCGCGGCGCGTGGCCGACGATACGCTCGTCCACCAGGTGCAGCTCGCTGTTGCAGCCGGGGCGGTCGATGGCGCCGGCGTAGTAGACGGTGTCGCCGGGTTGGAACAGGGTCACCTGGGCGCCGGTTTCGCGCACGATGCCCACCGCGTCCCAACCAAGCACGCGGGGGGCGGTAGTGCCGGAACCTGCGCGGATCTTGGTGTCGACCGGGTTCACGGAGATGGCCTGGACTTCGACCAGCAAGTCGCGTGGACCGGGGATGGGGCGAGGCAGGTTGGTGTCGAACAGGGCGTTGGGGTGGTCGAGGGGCAGGCCGTGCTCGGCGAAGGCGATGGCTTTCATGGTGTGGCTCCAGGGTGAGGGAATGGGGCCAGCTTAGTGGGTTGGGTTTATTGGAAAAACCAGATAAAGGAGGGAAGACTTTCTTGTTTTTTTTGAAAGTTTATCGTTTGGCAAGCCCACAGGTACCCCGCTGAACTTGATTTCTGTGGTGTCCCTGTAGGCGAGGGCTTCCCCGCGATAGGGCTGGCATCAGGCCCCTTGCGGCGGTGATCCCGTTGCCGCGGGGCATGGGTGACCATGCACGATGCGCCCGCGCGCGACTGGAGCGTGGAGGCCTTGGCAGCTTTGGCGGAGATGTCACGGGCCAGTTTCTTAGCGCATTTTCGCGCGGGGCGGGCCTCATCGCGTGGCAAGTCCGTTCCCTCAGACACCCCACCGAACCTGAGGGCAATGGGGGGGCCGTGGGGCTTGCCCCGCGATTGGGCCTGGCCTGCTTACTGATCAGCCGATAGCAACGCCCTGGCCAGTTCTTCATCCGTGACATTGAGCCCCGGGTGATGCTTGCGCACCTGCTCCAGCGCCGACTCCACATAGGCCCCACGAATCGCGCCATCGCTGGCGATGAAGGCCGACAGCTCGTCGCGGGCTGGGATGATGCGTTTGTCATCCTTGAAGGTGGAATACAGTGACGCCGAGATACCCGCCGACGTGGCGACATCGCCCGCATCGACACGGGCCAGGGCGGCACCTGCAGGGATGCACAGCAGCAGGGCAGAAACCAGTAGTGAATGACGCATGAGTCAGTCCTCCAGAAGCGTGAAGCCCAAGGGATCTACTGCATGCAGTTAAGATGCGAGGCAGGCGTGGGAGTTCCATTTTCACGTGACCTGGCGACGCTTCACCGGCGGGCCAGGAAAGGTCCGATGCAATCAATAGTCCGTGTGGTGAGCGAAACCAGGGAACGATGGGCCAATCGATAATCGCAACTCACCGGCCAGAACGCCGCCGTTTGTAGGTCTTGGTAGGGGCACTCAGTCAGTCGACGGAAACTAAGGTCTAGTAGGAGGGAAGTTATTCTGTGCTCAAGGCAGTTATATCGATAAACCAAAATGAAGTGGGCTGCCGTGCCACGCGGTAGGGCGCTGCGGAAAATAATGTTGGTGCTGCAACAGCACGCGAACAGTTTGCGCGATACGGCAACTTATCAATACTAACGCCTGCGGGAAACAGTGGCCCGCGCAGCTGGCACGACAACTGCAATATCCCTTTTACATAGCGGTTCGATAGGTGTGGAAGTGCAAGGCTTATCAACCTTACATATAAAGGGGAGTTGCGAAAGTGCGTGCGAAAGTTAAACCCAGTCGTCTTTACCAGCCCCGGCTGGCCAGCGTCGCCGGTGTGTCGGTGTTGATGGCCCTGCTCAGCCCATCCGCCTGGGCGGCGGGTGACTCCACCCTGGAGACGGTCACCGTCACCGGCGCCGCCGCCAGCGGGGCGCAACAGGACCAGAAGCGCTTGCAGAAGGTTGCCGGCAACACCGCGGTGGTTGACAACCGTCGCGTCGAGCAGGGCCGCGCGGCCAACGCCGAGGACGTGTTGGCCTTGCAGCCAGGCGTGTTCGCCCAAGGCACGAGCGGCACCGCGGCGAACAAGATCTCGATCCGTGGCTCGGGCCTGAATACCTTCTACCAAGGCTACGTGCTGGGCACCAAGTTTCTCTTCGATGGCCTGCCGATCACCGGCCCTGGTGGCACCCAGGAAGATTTCCTCGACATGCAGGCGGTGGACCACACCGAGGTGCTGTATGGCGCCAACGCCTATGAGTACGGCGCGTTGTCGCTGGGGGGCGCGATCAACATGGTCAGCAAGACCGGCCGCACCGACCCTGGCAACTACGCGCGCTTCGAGGTCGGCAGCTACGGCTACCGCAAGCAGCAGTTGGCTACCGGTGGGGTCGTGGGCGACAGCGACTACTACATCAACGTGCTGCACAACGAGCGCGACGGCTACCAAGACCATGCCAGCAACGAAGGCCGTGGCATCGCCGCCAACTTTGGCCACGTGTTCAGCCCCAAGCTCGAAACACGGGTGTTCTTCAAGTACCGCGAGGAGCAATTGGTCAACGGCAACACCTTGACCCGCCAACAGCTCAAGCACGACCCGCGCAGCAACTTGGTGCCCACCGGCCGGCGCAAGGACGGCACCAGCTTCATCGGCAACAAGACCACCTACACCTTCGACGACGGCGGCAAGCTGGAGGTGGGCGCCTCGTACAACAACTACCCCTTGCTCAACGGCTGGCGCTACGCGGTGGCGCCGCAGGACTGGCGCTCGAAGGATATCAACCTGACCCTGCGCTATTTCCGTACCGGCGACACCTTCCTCGGCCTGCCCAGCGACAGCAGCGTCATCTTCAGCAACACCCGCGCCTACCTCGCCGACGTCAAGGCGCATAGCCGCGCCACGGGCGTGAAAACCCAGGAGACCAACTACACCGGTTCGCGCGACACCGTGCTGACCTTCGCCAACGAGCTGCAACTGGCCGATGACTTCTGGCTGTCCTCGGGGTTGTCGTTGGTCAACATTCGGCGCAAGGCCGAGATCGAAGCCACCACGCTGACCACGCCCAACCCCAGCAACCTGCCCACCCGCGTCGAGTACGTGGAGAGCGACCTCGCGCCGCGCCTGGGTGTGCGCTACCAGATCAACCCGCAATTCCAGGTGTTCAGCAATGTCAGCCGCAGCATCGACCCGCCGGTGACCTGGCAGTTGGGCAGCACCAGCAACCCGTTCCTCTACGACGTGCGGCCACAGAAGGCCACCACCTTCGAGGTCGGCGTGCGCGGCAGCCATGGCATCTTCGACGGCAGCCTGACGCTGTACCGCTCGTGGGTGCAGAAAGAGCTGCTGACCGTGGTGGTGCGCCAGGGCACCGCCACCCAGGACCAACTGACGGCCACCGCCAATGCCAGCCCGACGATCCACCAGGGCATCGAGGCCGGCCTCAACGCGCTGCTGTGGGCTGGCGACAACGGCGACACCCTCGACCTGCGCCAGGCCTACACGCTCAACGACTTTCACTACCGCGACGACGACACTTTCGGCGGCAACGAGCTGCCCAGCCTGCCGCGCCACGTCTACCAGGCCGAGCTTGCCTACCGCCAGGCCAGTGGCTTCTACGCCTCGCTCACCCTGCGCGCGGCCTCCAGCTACTACATCGACTACGCCAACAGCTGGCAGGCGCCGTCCTACGTGCTCTGGGGCGCCAAGGTCGGCTACCAGGCGCCGGGCAAGCGGTGGGAGGTGTTCGCCGACTTGCGCAACCTCACCGACGAGCGCTACGCCAGTGCGGCCAACACCGCCTACGACGCAGGCGGCCGTGACTCGGCCAACTTCTACCCCGGCGACGCATTCTCGGTGACCACTGGCGTGGCGTTTCGTTTCTGATGGCCGCGCCTCGGTGTACTGGCCACATCGCGGAGCAAACCCTCAGGCACCCGCTGTTCCCAGGCTCAGCGGGGAACCCACGGGCTTGCCCCGCGATGAGGCCGTGTGAACACCGTCACTTCCCCGTTTCGTGAAAAGCAATGCCATCGCTCCCCAGCATGAACAGGAGAACCCCATGAGCACGCAACAACCGCAGATGAGCCTGGGCATGAACATCCTCGGCTTCGGCGCCCATTCCGGCGCCTGGCGCCAGGGCGAGGCGGCCATCGACGCCTATGTCGACGTCGACTACTACCGTGATATCGCAAGGGTTTCCGAGCAGGGCTGCCTGGACGCGATCTTTCTCGCCGACGGCCCGGCGCTGCCCGGCGATGTCGCCAGCCAGCCGGGCGCGCGTCTTGAGCCGACCGTGCTGCTCACCGCCGTGGCGGCGGCCACCGAGCGTATCGGCGTCATCGCCACCTGCTCGAGCACCTACAACGAGCCGTTCAACCTGGCCAGGCGCATCGCCTCGCTGGACTACATCAGCGGCGGCCGTGCGGCGTGGAATGTGGTCACCAATGCCGGTGACGCCGCCGCGCAGAACTTCGGCCTGCCTGGCGCACCCTTGCACGTGGACCGCTATGGCCGCGCCGAAGAGTTCCTCGAAGTGACCTTGAAACTGTGGGACAGCTGGGAGGAGGACGCGATCATTGGCGACCGGGCGGGCGGGCGTTTCGCCGACCCGGCCAAGGTACACACCCTGGACTTCAAGGGGCGGCACTTCCAGGTCAAGGGGCCGCTCAACCTGCCGCGCTCGCCCCAGGGCCGGCCAGTGCTGGTGCAGGCGGGGTCTTCGGAGGGTGGCAAGGCACTGGGCTCGCGCTACGCTGACGCGATCTTCACCGCCCAGACCACCTTGCCCGACGGCCTGGCGTTCTACCGCGAGATGAAAGCCCGGGCCAAGGCCTGGGGGCGTGACCCGCGGCACCTGAAGATCATGCCCGGGCTGTCGACGGTGATCGGCAGCACCGAGGCTGAAGCCCATGCGCGCTTCGACCAGCTCAACGCCTGGCATGGCGAGCACGGGCTGCTACAGCAAGTGGCCGGGCGCATCGGCATCGACGCCGACGAGCTGGATCCGGACGCGCCACTGCCCTGGGCGCGGATTGGCGAGGTGGCTGATTTCGAGCGAGGCTCACAGGGTTTTCTCGAAGCGCAACTGAACCTGGCGCGGCGCGAGAACCTGACCATTCGCCAGTTGTCGCGGCGCATCCTGGTCGGCCATCGGCTGTTGGTCGGTACGCCCGAGCAAGTTGCCCAGACCCTGGCCGAATGGTTCCTGGCCGGGGCCGGTGACGGCTTCAACATCATGCCGGACATGTTCCCGTCGGGGGCGCGGGTGTTCGTCGAGGAGGTGGTGCCGTTGTTGCAGCAGCGCGGCGTGTTTCGCCGTGAATACCAAGGGCGCACGTTGCGCGAGCACCTGGGGCTGCCCAAGGCGCTGAACCAGTTCGCCGAAGGCAGCAGAGCGACCGTGTCGGGGCTATGAGCGGCGCTCGATCTCAAGTCCGCACCCGCGCGCAACTGTTGCCGCCTGAACAGCCACCACACACTTTGCCCGCCCGCCGTCACCGCCCTCAAGGCAAACCCCAGCAAAATCAAGCCTTTGAAACCCGGCACAAGTCCTGCAAAAGCCCTGGCAACGCCCAGTCAACCGCAGGAGCGACCTTGAACCGATTCCATCTACCCCTCATGCCGCTGTGCGCCGCCCTGGCCCTGGTCGGCTGCGAGCGCGCCGCTCAGGTGGCGGCGCCCAGCGACCAGCCCGTGCACGGCGGCACCCTGGTCTATGCCACCGACCGCGAGCCGACCTGCCTCGACCCACACGTGTCCGGCGACATGCCCCAGGTGTTCGTCGCCCAACAGTACCTCGACTCATTGGTGTCGATGGACAGCGAAGGGCGCATCGGCCCCTGGCTGGCGACGCACTGGGAGGTTTCCGACGACGGCCTGCGCTACACCTTCCACCTGCGCCGCGACGTGCGCTTCACCGACGGCACGCCGTTCAACGCCCAGGCGGTCAAGGCCAACCTCGATCACATGGCCGACCCGAAGACCCAGTCCAGCACCGCCGGTGGCTACATCCGCCAGTACCGCGGCACCGAGGTGCCCGACGAGTACACCGCAGTGGTCCACCTGGCCACACCCTATGCGGCGTTCCTCGAGGTGTTGGCCCAGGGTTTTCTGGGTATCCAGTCGCCCACCGCACTGCAGCGCAGCCGCGACGTGAACTGCGAAAGCCCGGTGGGCAGCGGGCCGTTCAAAGTGGTGCGCTGGGACCGGCAGAACCAGGTCGAGCTGGTGCGCAACCCCGACTACAACTGGGCGCCACCGACTGCTCGGCACCAAGGGCCGGCTTACCTGGAGCGCATCATCTGGAAGTTCATTCAGGAGCCTTCGGTGCGCTTCGCCTCACTGCAGGCGGGCGAGGTGGACGTGATCGAGACGCTACCGCCGGAGTCCCACGAGGCGGCGCGGCGCAACCCTGACCTGCAACTGATCATCGCCCAGCGCCCCGGCAACCCCACCAACGGCACCTTCAACCTGCGCAAGGCGCCGTTCGACGACCTGCGCGTGCGCGAGGCCTTCGTGCGCAGCGCCGATGTCGAGGGGGCGCTCAAGAGTGTGTACTTCGGCGAGTTTCCGCGCGCCGGCGGCCCGTTGAGCATGGCCACGCCGTTCTACAGCGGCGACTTCGAACACAGCCAGGACTACGACCCGGCCCGTGCCGCGCGACTGCTCGACGAGGCCGGCTGGACCGGCCGCGACGCCGAGGGCTACCGCACCCGGGCGGGCCAGCGGCTGAGCGTGGTGGTGCTGATCGGCGCGCGCACCACGCCCTCGGAGCTGACCCTCTGGGAGCAGGTGCAGGCCACCACGCGCCAGGTCGGTCTGGAACTGTTGCTCGAGCAGATGAGCGATGCCCAGGTCACCGCGCGCCAGGCCGCCTGGGACTACGACATCCGCCTCGGCTACTGGAACACCAACACGCCTGACGTGCTGCGCATCATCTTCGGCTCGGCGTTCGTGCAGCCGGCTGGGGTCGGCGGCTATCACCAGAACTCCTCCGGCTACGCCGACCCCCGCTTCGACGCGCTACTGGACGACGCCCTGGCCACCCAGGACCCGGCCCTGCGCCACGCGCTGTACGGCAAGGCCCAGCAACAGGCCGCCAGCCAGTACCTGCAACTGACCACCTACCCGCAAAGCACGCGGCTGGGCATCTACAAGACCGCCCACGGCGTACGCCTGGAGCCCTCGCTGGCGGTCACCTACCTCTACGACGCCTGGGTGAACAAATGAGCGATAGCACGACCCTTGCCGTGACCGACCCACGCCGCGAGCGGCTGGCTGCGCTGGGCAAGCGCGCGGTCGCGCGCCTGGCCAGCGGCATCCTGGTGCTGTGGGCGGTGGCGACCCTGACCTTTTTCGCCCTGCGCCTGATGCCGGGCGACCCGGTACTGGCGATCCTCGGTGGCATCACCGGCAACCCGACGCCAGAGTCCATCGAGGCCACGCGCCGCGAATATGGCCTCGACCAGCCGCTGCCGGTGCAGTACCTGCTGTACCTGGGGCGCCTGCTGCAAGGCGACTTGGGCATGTCCTACTCCCAGCACCTGCCGGTGACGCGGGTGCTGGCCGAGCAGGGCGGGGCGACCCTGGAACTGACCTTCGCCGCGCTGGCACTGGCCTGGCTGCTGGTGCTGTTGCTCACCGTGGTCACCGCCGGGCGCGGTCGCCTGGTCGGCGGGCTGGCCTCCCTGGCCGAGACCCTGAGCGCGGCGCTGCCGCACTTCTGGCTGGGCGTGGTGTTGCTGGCGGTGTTCGCCTTCGGCCTGCGCTGGTTCCCGCCGGCGGGCAGCGACAGCCTGGCCAGCCTGGTGCTGCCGGCGTTGTCCCTGGCCATTCCGCTGGCCGGCTTCATCGCCCAGGTGACCCGAGAATCGTTGGAGCTGACCCTCGACCAACCGTTCATCCTCAGCGCCCGCAGCCGGGGCCTGAGCGACTTGGCGGTGCGCTTTCGGCATGCCCTGCGCCATGCCTTGCTGCCAGGGGTGGCGTTGTCCGGCTGGGCGATCGGCGCGCTGATCAGCGGCGCGGTGGTGTGCGAGGTGATCTTCTCGCGCAAGGGCGTGGGCCGGCAGCTGTACCAGGCCGTGCAGTTGCAGGATTTGCCGCTGGTGATCGGCATCACCCTGGTGGTGGCCACCGCCTACGTGCTGGCCAACGTTCTGGTGGACCTGCTCTATCAATGGATCGACCCACGGCAACAGGAGGCTACGCCATGAGCGATTTGACCCTCGACCGCGCCCACCCCCCATTGCGCCGACAACGGCGCCTGAACCTGCCGCCGCTGGGCGCGAGCCTGGCGCTGGGGTTCCTTGTCGCGCTGCTGCTGGCCGCCTTGGCGCCGGGCCTGTTCACCCGCATAGACCCGTTGGCGATCGTGCCGCGCGAGGCGTTCCAGCCACCGAGCTGGGCACATTGGCTGGGTACCGACCCGTCCGGGCGCGACATCTTCGCGCGAATCGTTCATGGCGCGCGGCAGAGCCTGCTGATCGGCGTGGCGGCGACGCTGCTGTCGATGACCATCGCCATCGGCCTGGGGCTGCTCGCCGGGCTTGGCGGCAGGCGCGTCGACCGCGCGGTGGGCGGCGGGCTGGAGGTGCTGTTCGCCTTCCCCAGCCTGGTGCTGGCGCTGCTGTTCGTGGCGGTGTTCGGCAGCGGTGTCGGCCCGTTGATCGTCGCCACCGGGCTGGGGGGCGCGCCGGGGTATGCGCGGATGGTGCGCGGCCAGGTGCTGGCGGTGCGCAACGCCGGCTACATCGAGGCGGCGCGGGCGCTGGGGCACCCGACCTCGCGCATCGTGCTGCGCCAGTTGCTACCCAACGCCATGCGCCCGCTGGTGGTGACCCTGACCATGGGTGTCGGCCAGGCGATCGTCTGGGCCTCGGCCTTGAGCTTCCTGGGCCTGGGCGCGCGGCCACCGGCCCCGGAGTGGGGGACCATGCTGTCGATGGGGCGCGACTTCATCGCCAATGCCTGGTGGCTGACGTTCTTCCCCGGCCTGTTCATCGTGCTGACCACCCTGGCCACCACGGCGGCCGGGCGCTATATCCAACAACGCCTGGAGGGCCGACTGGCATGAGCGACAAGACCTTGATCGTCGACGGTTTGAACGTCGCCTTCGATGGCCACAGCGTGGTGCGCGGGTTGTCGTTCACCCTGGCGCCGGGGCGCTGCGTGGCGCTGGTGGGCGAGTCGGGCTCGGGCAAGAGCGTCAGCGCCCGCAGCCTGGTGGGGTTGGCGGGTGCGCGCGCCGAGGTCAGCGCCCGGACCCTGCGCTTCGATGGCCACGACCTGCTGGGCCTGAGTGAGCGCCAGTGGCGCAGGGTACGCGGCAAGGACATCGGGTTCGTGCTGCAGGACGCCCTGGTGTCCCTCGACCCGTTGCGCCCCGTGGGCAAGGAAATCCTCGAGGTGTTGCACACCCACGGCTACGGCGACCGCGCGCAACGCGCCGCGCGGGTGCTGGAATTGCTGGAGACGGTTGGCGTGCCCGACGTGGCCCTGCGTGCGCGCCAGCGTCCCGACCAACTGTCGGGTGGGCTGCGTCAGCGGGCGTTGATCGCCAGCGCCCTGGCCCTGGCCCCGGCGCTGGTGATCGCCGACGAGCCGACCACCGCGTTGGACGCCACGGTGCAGGCGCAGATCCTCGAGGTGTTTCGCCAGATCAAGGCGCGCGGCGCGTCGCTGTTGATCATCAGCCACGACCTGGCGGTGGTGGCGCAACTGGCCGATGAGGTGGTGGTGCTGCGCCATGGCGAGGTGGTGGAGCAGGGGCCGATGCAGCAGGTGCTGCGTGCGCCGCAGCACCCCTACACCCAGGCGTTGCTCGCCGCAGTGCCGGCCGAGCACCCACGCGGCAGCCGCTTGTCACCGGCGCGTGCCGGGGCGCCGCGCGCGCCACGACTGGCGGGGCAGGGTGAAGTGCTGCTGCAGGCGCGTGGCCTGGGCAAGCGCTACACCGGCCCCGACGGCCGGGTGCGCGAGGTGGTGCGCGGCGTCGACTTCAGCCTGCGCGCCGGTCGCACGCTGGGTATCGTCGGAGAATCCGGCTCGGGCAAGACCACCGTCGCGCGCATCGCCCTGGGCCTGCTGCAACCGGACCACGGCGAGGTGCTGTATCGGGGCCAGCCGTGGATCGGCCCTGGCAACGCCATCGATGAACACCGCCGCCGCCCGCTGCGTCGGGAGATCAGCGTGATCTACCAAGACCCGCTGGGCTCCTTCGACCCGCGTTGGAGCGTGGCGCAAATCCTCGATGACGCCTTGCACGTCGCCGCTGTCGAGCCCGCCGCGCGCCCGGCGCGCATTGCCGTGCTGCTCGACCAGGTGCGTCTGCCGGCGAGCCTGGCCCAGCGCCGGCCCTTGCAGCTGTCTGGCGGCCAGCGCCAGCGGGTGGCGATCGCCCGGGCGATTGCCAGCGAGCCGAAGCTGATCATCTGCGACGAGCCGGTCTCGGCCCTGGATGTCTCGGTGCAGGCACAGGTGCTGGACCTGCTGGCCGATCTGCAGGACGAGCTGGGCCTGGCCTACCTGTTCATTTCCCATGACCTGGGGGTGATCCGCCACGTCAGCGACGACGTGTTGGTGATGCGCCACGGTCAGGTGGTGGAGCACGCCCCGGTCGAGCAGTTGTTCCAGCAACCGGCCCATGAATACACCCAACGCCTGCTCGGCGCGGTGCCACGCCTGCCGGGCAGCGGCGCCGAGCTGGTGGTGCCGCCGCTCGACCTGGAGCACGAAGCGTTCGACCTGTTCGACGAATCGCGCCTCTGGAAGATCGCGATCTAGCGTAACCCCGCTGGGGCGCGAAGCGGCCCCAGCGCCAGTGAATACCAAGCCTCTTGAAAGGATGTGAGCATGACCACTTTCCAACGTTTCACCCCCCAGCCACCGGCCGACAGCGTCGAGACCCTGCGGGCGCGCATCGACGCGCTGTTGCCGACCATCGCCGCCGGCGCCGCCGAGCGTGAGCGCGAGCGGCGCCTGCCGTTCGAGGCGGTCGCCCAACTGGCCGCCGCCGGCGTCTACACGGTGCGCATCCCCAGGCAATACGGCGGCCCTGGTGGCACGGTGAGCGATGTGATCGCGCTGCTGCTCAACGTCGCCTCGGTCGACTCCAACGTGGCCCAGGCGCTGCGCCCGGGCTTCGCCTTCCTCGAAGGCCTGCTGGCGTCACGGGCCGAGGGCGCCGAGCAGGAGCGCGAACGCTGGTTCACCCGCTACCTCGACGGCGCGGTGATCGGCAATGCCGGTTGGGAGTTGGGCGGAGCCAATGGCGCGATTGCCGCGCGCCTGGTGCGCGAGGGTGATCATTGGCGCGCCAATGGCAGCAAGTTCTACAGCACCGGGGCGCTGTTCGCCGACTACGTCAGCGCCGTGGCCCTGGACGAGGACGAACAACCGGTTTCGTTCATTCTGCCGCGCGACCGCGCAGGGCTGGAGCTGGTCGACGATTTCGACGCCATGGGCCAGCGCCTGACCGCCAGCGGCACCACGCACTTGCGTAACGTTCGGGTCGAGACCGACGAGTTGCGCGCACGCACGGTGGAGGAGGGCAAGCGCACGATCGTCACGCCATTCCTGCAACTGTTCCTCGGCACTGTGCTGGCCGGTATCGCCCGCAACGCCCTGGACGATGCCACGCGTTTCACCCGCGAGCATGCCCGGCCGATCAAGCACAGCACTGCCAGCCGCTCGGTCGACGACCCCTACGTGGAGTTGGCCGTGGGCGATATCGCCGCCCGTGCCTATGGCGCCGAGGCGCTGGTGCTCAAGGCTGCTGCGGCGATCGACCGGGCCTGGGCGGCGGGGCAGGACGAGGCGGCGGTGGAGCAGGCGGCGCTGGAGGTGGCGCAGACCCAGTACCTGGTGGCGGAGCTGGCGCTCAAGGCCGCCGAGACGGTGTTCGACGTCGGCGGTGCTTCCACCGCCGGCCGCCAGCACAACCTCGACCGGCACTGGCGCAACGCCCGCACCGTGGCCAACCACAACCCGCGTCAGTGGAAGGCCGCCGTGGTGGGCGCCTGGCAGCTCAAGGGCACCCGCCCACCCGTCTCGGGGCTGTTTTGACCGTCCAGCGGGGTCCGCTGAAAATGGTTCCAACTGATCAGGGGGGCGGGTGAGCGCTTCAATAGCCGCTCGTCCCCCCCCTGCAAGGAACTCCCATGACCAACGTCGTTGTATTTGTCAGCAAGGAAACCCGCCTGGCCGAAGCCGTCGCGGAACAAGTGGCCCAGGTCCGTGCACAGGATCCGTTGGCCTTACCGAATCAAGATGCCGCCATCGTGCGTAGCTATATCGAACAGATCGAAGGCACCTACGATACGGCCCGTGCCAAGACCGATACCGATCATGCCATCGAGTTGCTGTATATCGCCTACAACACGACGCCCCAAGCGCAAGGCGAAATCCGTAACAGCATTTCCAGCATCATGACCAAGCTGATCGACGCTCAGCAAGCCAGCCAGGTGAGCATCAACGAAGCCGTCGCTGTCGCCTCGCTGATCGACCAGAAACTGCGCGGCACCTTGCCGGATTGGCTGGATGTCAAAGACAGCGACAACGTGCAGGAGATCAAGGATTTCGTCGCCAAGGACCTGCTCGAGCTGGCCAAGCTGATCGAGGCGAAAGCCTTGAGCGTCAGGGACAAGTTGCTGGCCGTTGCCGCTGACTACGACAAGATCATCCAGGATACCGAGAGCGTGACCCAGCGCAGTGAAGTGGTACTGGGCGAGACGCTCACGGCGAACAAGAAACTGGCCGACGACATGCTCAAAGACCAGGCCAGGAGCGAGGCGCTGGAGGCGTTGGTGGAGGATATGCGCAAGCAGGTGGAACAGTTCCAGAAACTGGCCGCTGACTACGCAAAACAAGCCAAGGACAGTGAAGACCGTGCCGCCAGGGCGTCGTTCTTGCAGGGCTTGTTCCAAGTGGTGAGCGCTGTCTTGCCGATCGTCGCCCTTGCCACCGGGGTAGGTGCCCCCGCAGCGGCTGCGGGGGCTGTGATCAGCAGTGTCGGCACCAGGGTTGCCGCCCAGAGGAGCACGGCCAGCGAAATCAAGATGCGTGAAGAACATAGCGACCTCCAGGTGCAGCACAAGCAACTGCAGCAGGAGGTTCGTGAAAGTCAGGAAAAGGTGGACTCGCTGAATACAGAACTCAAGGAGGCCGGCAGCGATGCCGTCGAGGGGCTGGAGGAGCGTGCCCGCAAAGCGCAAGAGGGGCTCGATGCGGCGCTGGCCAAGAAGAGCAAGCTCGAGGCCGACATGAATGAGTTACAAAACGCGTTGGGCAAGTTGGAGAAGATCGCCGACAACGCCAGCGTGCGCGAGGAGACCAAGGCAAAAGGCTTGCGTGAATTGCAGTTGGAGATGGTGACGAAGGCCGAGGACTACGAAAAGAAACGCAGCGAGCACAGTGCGGAGCTTATCACCCTCAAGGTGTTGTTGGCCGGTAAGCGTGATGAGCACGAGACCAACGAACTGGCGATACGCTCGCTCAACCTGAGTATGTCGGCGCTCAAGCGCACCAAGGAAATCGTCGAGGAAATCGCGCACTTCTTCCTGTCGTTTTCCTCGTTCATGCAACGTGTCGCCGATGATGCGCGTGTCAAGGTCGAGAGTTACGAGCAGGTTGCCGAGGGCGGAGCGCTGCGTAAGCACAAACGCGAGCAACTCTTCGCCTCCACCGATGAGTTCTTCATCGAGCAGACGGCGCGGTGGTTAGCGGTGGCCAAGGTATGCGAGGTGTTCGCCAAGACCTTCGAGGACGGCTGGACCAAGCTGAACACCCTCAACGGTAATTACGTCAGTACGGACAAACTGAACGACTACTTGAGTGCCGCAGGCACGAAACTGGAGGCGATCGCCCATGTCCGTGACGAGATGAAGGCAGCGCGTCTGCGTGACCTGGAGAGCTATCGCCAACAAATTCAAGCGGACGCTGGTCAGGCTTGAGGTTTGAAGCCCGCCGCCTACCTGTTGCCTTGCGATGGACATCAGGTAGGCGGAGCGTTTAGGGAGGAGTGCCTCATGACGCCACAACAATTGGAGATTATCCAGCAACTGGAAACATTGCAGGCGAATCTAAAGAAACAGCGTGATGAACTGGAAAGACTCATTCGTGGGCGGCAGGAAGCTTCCAACGAAGAAGCCGAAGCGATTCGAAAACTAAAACAGCCCGACCTCGAACCTGGGCCTGAAGCGCCAGCAACCCATAACGAGCTTCTGCGCTTGAGAAAAGGCCGTCTGATGGTCTGGAACGAAATGCTCTTCAAGTTGCAAGAGCTACAGGGCGATAAAAAAGACAATCTTGCACTGTTGCGTTCAATCATGCCCCCTGTCGAGCAGCTGTTCAGGGCAACCGATGCTGTGGCAGATGACGCCCCGGTGGCCCCGTCCGTCGCAGCGGCGCCCACTCGATAGCGACGCATTTACCCCATTTGCCATTGTGCGAGGCCAGGGACGGCGCGCCAGCATCCCTACTCAGTTCGGTACGGAGGCGTCCATGTCCGATCTCGTCGACTTCAAAAGTCAAACCCGTGAAATCACCGAGCGCATTTGCGCGCAGGTCGCCGAACTGGCGGCGGCTCAGCCGTTGGCCCTTCCTACCGCGCAGGCGGCGATCGTCGACAGCTTTGTCGAAAAAATCGCAGGTGCCTATCACATCCCTGACTTTCAGGGTGATACCGCGCATGCGATCGATCTGCTGTTCATTGCCTACAACGTTACGCCGCAGGATCACGATGGCATTCGCATCCAGATCAACTCGATCATGGACAAGTTGATCGACGCCCAGCAGCGAAGCGAGCGCGTCGTCAGCCAGGCCGCCACTGTCGCCCAAGGCATCTATACCCAGCTCGGTCTATGTCTACAGAAGTGGTTGATGGTGAAGCAGGAGGGCGACTATGCAGCGGTTCGCAGTTTCGTCAGCGAACCCCTCTTGGCCTTGGCCAGGGGCATCGGCAACGAGGCCTCGCAGATCGGCAAGGCCCTTCAATCCATCGCCGATGACTACGACGCCCGTCTGCGCGAGACCTTGAAGGTGCACGCCGAAAGTGAAGTTGCCCTGAGCGCATTAATGAACGGCGGCCAAGTGTTGGCCGTTGAGCTCAAAGAAGCCAGGCAGCGTCGTGAGGACCTCGCTACCGTGATCGCCGCCCTGCGCGAAGGCATCGCGAGCCATGAGGAACTGGTCAGGCGTGCAGGGTTATCCCTGCACGCTCTGGTCGCGCTGGGTTCGCAATCGGTATCGGTACTGTTGCCGTTTTCGGCTTTCCAGACGCGTGAGAACGCTTCCTTGATCGCCGCGTCGCGCTTCAGCAATGTTTCCGGTACCGCTGATGCGCGACAGGCAGACGAACGCCAGGATGAGCGAAGTTCCGCCATGCAAGCCATTCTGCGGCTGCATATCACGCTGCTGGAAAACGTGCTGCTTTACGAAGGTCTGGTGCAGGCCGAGGAGGATGAGAGTATCAGGATCAAGACGCTGTTAGCGGATGGCTGTCGGCAGGAAAAGTCCAAAGAGCTCGCGATGCGCGCGTTCAACTTGAGTTTGCAGGCGTTGGCACGGAACAGGGAAATCGTCGAGGTGATGGCGTTTTTCTTCCGCTCGTTCTCAACCTTCATCTTGGCGATCGTCAACGATAGCAACGAGCGCATCGAGCGCTATGGGCACGTCAAGCAAGAGGGCGCGGCAGGGCCGCATTACGTAGTGGCCTTGGTGAAGTCCATCGATGAAGCGTTCATCGAGTACGCCGGGCAATGGTTGGCGGTGGCGCGGTTGGCCGAGCGCTTTGCCGAGACGTTCAACAAGGGCTGGAATCGCCTCAATATACTCAGTGGCACGTATATACAAGGTCGAGAGCTCAACGACCTCTTGCAGGAGTTCATCGCCCACCTCAACCAGCTCGCGGATGCGCGCAAGCAACGTGCGCAGTCGCGGCTGGTGGAGGTGCGAACCGGGCTGGAGACGTTTCGCCGCTATCTCGCCACGCCCTGATTGGCAGGGCTTGCCGGCCCTGCAAAGGCCGGGAGTGGGCAACGTTCAGATGGACAGCCGCACCACGCGGTTATCCAGCGGCTGCTCCTGCCCTCGGCGCTTGTTCACCACCAACTCGCCAATGGCGATCAACCGAGTGCGCGTGACGTTGCGCGACAGCCCCAGCAACTGCGCGGTGTGCACTTGGTTGTAATGGCAGAAGCGATACGCCGAGCGCAGCAACGCATTCTCCACTCGCTCGTACAGGTCCCCTGGCTGCTCCTCGTACAGGCGGTTGAACGCCTGTTGCAGCAGGTCTTCCAGCCCGGTGCTGGCGGACACCACGCTGCTCGCGTCCTCCTGGCGCTCAAGGCGCAGGTTGGACAGGCGCAGGTCGCGGGCGTGGATCAGGCCTTCGCCACAGGTCAGCAGGCTGTGGTGAATGACGTTCTCCAGCTCGCGGATGTTGCCCGGCCACCCGTATTCCACCAGCTTGGCCTGGGCGTCGGCGGCCAGCTCCACTTGGCCGTAGCCCAGGCGTTCGCTGTAGCTGCGGATGAAATGACGGGCCAGCGGCAGGATGTCGCCCGGCCGTTCGCGCAGCGGGTGAAGGGACAGGGTCACGACGTTCAGCCGGTAGTACAGGTCTTCGCGAAAGTGCCCGGCATTGATCGCCTTCTCCAGCTGCACGTTGGTCGCCGCCAGCACCCGCACGTTGATCGGGATGCTCTTGCGCGAGCCCAGGCGCACCACCTCGCGCTCCTGCAACACGCGCAGCAGCTTGACCTGGATCGGCAGTGGCAGGTCGCCGATCTCGTCGAGAAACAGCGTGCCGCCGTTGGCCTCCTCGAACCAACCGGCCTTGGACGCCAGGGCGCCGGTGAACGCACCTTTCTCGTGGCCGAACAACTCGGCCTCGACCAGCGATTCGGAAAACGCGCCGCAGTTGACCGCCACGAACGGCCCGTCGCGGCGGGCACTGAGATTGTGGATATGGCGCGCGACCAGCTCCTTGCCCGTGCCGGTTTCGCCGATGATCAGGACGCTGGCCTCGCTGGGGGCGACCTGTTGCAAGTGGGCGAGCAGCGCCTGCGACCTGGGGTCTTCGAAGACCTGTGCGGTCGCCCTGATCGAGGTAGCCAATGACGGTGACGGGGGGAGGGTCAGCAATTGCATGGACGTGCCTTTAGGAATAGAAGGACGGGGCCGGGCGCTGTTGGTTGAGCGCCCATTGGCCAAGTTCGTGGATGCGGTAGTCCACCGGGTCGTGCAGGGTTTGCGTCCTCAGGTTGCGCCAGTGCCGGTCGAAGCGCAGCGAGGCGTGGGTGGCCCGCGCGCCAGTGACTTCGAACAGGCGGTTGCAGATGTCCAGGCCATGGCGGGTGGCGGCGACCTTGGCGGTGCCGATGGCCAGGGCCAGGTCGCCGCGCTCTTCGGCGCTGAGCCGGTGCTCGCGGGCCCAGGCGGCGTCGAGCTGGTCGGCGGCGCGCGCCACCAGCAGGCGCACGCTCTCCAGGCCTACCCAGAACTCGCCGTAGTGACGCAGCACGTAGGGGTCTTCATGGCTGGCGCTGGCGGTGGAGCGGAACCACGGGCGGCTTTCCTTGAGGGTGTATTGGCGCGCTTCGTCGAACGCGCCCTCGGCGATGCCGAGGAACAGGTTGGCGAAGTGCAGTTGCGCGATCAGCGGGCGCAGGGCGGCGAAGGGGGTGCTCAAGGGGCCGGGGTCGAGCAGCAGCTCGTTGTGTTCCACCCGTACCCGCTCGAAGGTGGCGCTGCCGCTGTCGGTCTGGCGCTGGCCGATGTTGTCCCAATCGCCGTGCAGGCTGATGCCGGTGCGGCTGCTGGGCACCGCGGCGATCAGCAACTTGCCGCCCGCGCGCTCGTCCACCGCCGAGGCGATGAGCATTTCCGAATCGCTGGCGCCGGAGCAGAAGCTCTTCTTGCCGGAAAACTCGCACCAGCCGTCGAAGTGCTTGACCACGGTGCGGGTGTCCAGCGGGTTGAGGGCATTGCCCCAGAACCAGTGCTTGCGCGCGGTCTGCTCGAACCACGGTTGCCACTGGTCGGGACGGGCGAACAGGCGCACGGTGGCCAGCATCAGGTGATGGAAGCCGAACACGTGGGCGATGGAACTGTCGACCCGGGCGAACTCGCGCACCACCTCGAAGGTGTCGCGCCAGCTGGCACCCTGGCCGCCGAAGGCTTCGGGGATGGCCAGCGACAGCAGGCCGCTGCGGCGCAGGGCATCGCGTTCGGCCTTGGGCGTGCCACCGCGCTCGTCGCGTTCGACGGCGCTCTGGGCGAACTGCCCGGCCAGCTCACGGGCGATGGCCAGGGCCGGGCGCGGGGAGGTGTTTACAGGTGCATTCATGGCGGTCACTCAGGCGCTCTTGCGAAGCTGATGGTGGGCGGCGAACAGCGGCACGGCACGTTCGGCGGCCAGGCGGATGCGCGCGGCCAGGGCTTCGCTGGAGACGCGATAGTCGTGCAGTTCGGCTTGGCTGGCGTACACGCCGATCGGCAGGGTCAGGGCCTGCAGGAAGCTGAACAGCGGGCGCAGTTGGTGGTCGAGGACCAGCGCATGGCGCTCGCTGCCGCCGGTGGCGGCCAGCAGTACCGGGGTGTCGACCAGGGCGTCCTGGCCAATCAGGTCGAACAGGTGCTTGAAGTGGCCGGGGAAGCTGCCGCGGTACACCGGGGTGGTCACCAGCAGCAAATCGGCCTGTTCCACCCGTTGCAGTTCCAGTTCCACCGCCTGGGGCAGCTCGCTGCGCCACAGCGCCGCGCCGAGCGGGCGGGCGATGTCGCCCAGCTCGATCAGGTGCGGCTTGATGTGCAGGTGCTGGCCGAGCTCGGCGAGAATGGCTTCGGTCAGGGCCAGGGTGCGCGAGGGGCGGGAAGTACCACCGGAAAGGGCGACGACGTTCAACGGGGTGCTCATGGCAGGTCTCCTGTTCGGTTTGAGCGGGGGACTTTGCTTGAGCAATCGTCGTGCCGGATTCTAATTTCCTTTCGGATCAACGGCTTGCCGCATTTTTCGAGGGCGGCGGGTGCTGCCGGGGAAGCGTGGGTGTTGATCAGGTGTTGCGCTGCGAACAGTTGGCCAGTGTTGGCTGCTGTACAGTTGGAGGAGTTATAGGGGATTTACAGTCGTTTAAAAAGGAATAAGAAGTAATATTGTTATTCGATTAATGTGTTTTCTGTTGTGTCAGTGCCGGCCATCGCAGGGCCTCTGAAACCATCAGCCAGTTTCAGTCGCACCCGGGTGTTCGGTTCAGCCGTGCGGCACAGCGGATTTGGCCGGCGTGGCGGCGTATTGCGCCTTCAGGTGCCCCTGGTCGTCGAGCAGCCAGGCATCCATCACCTCACGCACCACCGGCCCGGCCACGCGGCCACCGGCCTCGCCATTCTCGATCATCACCGCCACCACGATCGATGGCTGCTCGGCCGGCGCGAAGCCGACGAACAGGGCGTTGTCGCGGTGGCGTTCGAGGGTCTTGTTGCGGTCGTAGCGCTCGCCCTGGCGGATCGCCACGACCTGCGCGGTGCCGCTCTTGCCGGCGATGCGGTACTGGGCGCCGGCGGCGGCGGCGCGGGCGATGCCGCGCGGGTCGTGCATGACCATCTGCATGCCCTGGCTGACCTGGTCCCAGGCGCGCTTGTCGTGCAGCACGATGTCCGGCATGGGGTTGGGGTCCACCGGTGGTTGACCACCGATGGTCATTGCCAGGTGCGGTCGGTGCCAGGCGCCCTTGCTGGCCAAGAGGCTGGTGGCCTGGGCCAGTTGCAGCGGGGTGACCTGCATATAGCCCTGGCCGATGCCGAGGATCAGCGTCTCGCCGGGGAACCAGGGCTGGCGCCGGGTGGCGCGCTTCCATTGGGCCGAGGGCATCAGCCCAGGGGCTTCCTCGAACATGTCCAGCGAGACCTTCTGGCCGAGGCCGAATTCACTCATGTAGTCGTGCAGGCGCTCCACGCCGAGCTTGTGCGCCAGGTCGTAGAAGTAAGTGTCGTTGGAGCGCATGATCGCGGCGTACATGTCCACCCAGCCATCGCCGGTGCGATTCCAGTTGCGGTACTTGTGATCGTAGTTGGGCAGCTCGTAGTAACCCGGGTCGAACACCCGGCTGCCGGGGGTGATCACGCCGCTGTCGAGCCCTGCGATGGCCACTTCCGGCTTGACCGTCGAGCCCGGTGCGTACAGGCCGCGCAGCACGCGGTTGAACAGTGGGCGGTCGATGGAGTCGCGCAGGGCGGCGTACTGCTTGAAGCTGATGCCCTTGACGAACAGGTTGGGGTCGAAGCTGGGGTTGCTGACCATCGCCAGCACTTCGCCAGTGGCCGGGTCCAGCGCCACCACTGCGCCGCGGCGCTCGCCCAGGGCCTTTTCGGCGGCTTGCTGCAGGTGCGCGTCGAGGCTCAGGTAGATGTCCTTGCCGGGCACTGGGTCGTGGTGGCGCAGCACGCGCATCACCCGGCCCTGGGCGTTGGTCTCGACTTCCTCGTAGCCGACGTGGCCGTGCAGTTGGTTTTCGTAGAAGCGCTCGACGCCGGTCTTGCCGATCGACTGGGTGCCGCGGTACTCGGTGTTGTCGAGGGTCTTGGCTTCCTTCTCGTTGATCCGCCCGACGTAGCCCACCGAGTGGGCGAAGTGCTCGGCCAACGGGTATTCGCGGATGAACTGCGGCTCGACGTCCAGCCCCGGCAGGCGGAACTGATTGACCGCGATCAGGGCGATCTGCTCCTCGTTCAGGCCGAACAGCAGGGTAACGGGTTCGAACGGCTTGCGGCCGCGGCGCAGGTCCTTGTCGAACTGCGCGCGGTCGTCGTCGGACAGGTTGAGCACCTTGGCCAGGGTATCGAGCACCGCCGGGGTCTGGCCGTTGGTGCGTTCGCGGGTCATGGTCAGGTTGAAGCTGGGCTTGTTGGTGGCCAGCGCCACGCCGTTGCGGTCGTAGATCAGCCCGCGCTCGGGGGCGATGGGCAGCACGTGCACGCGGTTGTTTTCCGAGACCGCCGACTGCTGGTCGTGCTGCAGCACCTGCAACACATAAAGGCGGCCCACCAGCACAGCGACCAGGCCCATGACCAGCACGGCGCAGGCCAGCAACCGGCGGTTGACCAGGTGCTTTTCCTTTTCGTGGTCCTTGAGGGGAATCGGCTGGGGCATGGGGGCTCGGGTGGTGGTGGACGGGGAGCAGGCGAGGGCGTTGCCCCGCGATGGGCCGCACAGCGGCCCCAGGGGCCCGCGATGCTACGCAACCCCGCCACGCCCCTCAAGGCACGAGCGCCACGCCAACCCTGGCGATCCGCCGCCCAGCCCGTGGTCAGGGCGCTTACGGCCAACATGAAGATTCGTTCATGTGATGCCCCGCAGTCCCTCGCATCATTTTCTTTACGCTTTCTTTATGCCCGGCTTTACGCCGTGCGCGGATACTAGCGCCGTTTTTCCCGCCCCCACCCGCACTCGAGAGTGACGAGACGCTAGCCGTGAGCCAGACCGCAACCGTTGAGAGCCCTACCCACGCCGGCAAGCCCGCCGGCCTTGCCATGCTGATCGCCGCCGTCGGCGTGGTCTACGGCGACATCGGCACCAGTCCGCTCTACACCCTCAAGGAAGTGTTCAACGGCCATTTCGGCGTGCAGGCCAACGCCGAAGGCGTGCTCGGCATCCTGTCGCTGGTGTTCTGGTCGCTGGTCTGGGTGGTGTCGATCAAGTACGTGCTGTTCACCCTGCGCGCCAGCAACCAGGGCGAGGGTGGCATCATGGCCCTCACCGCGCTGGCGCGCCGCGCCGCGAGGCCCTACCCGCGGTTGAGCCGGGTGCTGGTATTGCTGGGCCTGTTCGGCGCCGCCTTGTTCTATGGCGACAGCATGATCACCCCGGCCATTTCCGTGTTGTCGGCGGTCGAGGGGTTGCAGCTGGGCATCGAGGGCATCGACCACTGGGTGGTGCCGTTGTCGGTGCTGGTGCTGGTGGGCTTGTTCATCATCCAGAAGCACGGCACCGCGCGCATCGGCACCTTGTTCGGGCCAGTGATGGTGCTGTGGTTCGTGGTGCTCGGCGCGCTGGGCGTGCATGGCATCGTGCAGCGGCCGGAAGTGTTGCAGGCACTGAACCCCGCGTGGGGCGTGCAGTTCTTCGTGGTGCACCCGGGCATCGGCGTGGCGATCCTCGGTGCGGTGGTGCTGGCGCTGACCGGCGCCGAGGCGTTGTACGCCGACATGGGCCACTTCGGCCGCAAGCCCATTGCCCGCGCCTGGTTCCTGCTGGTGCTGCCGGGCCTGGTGCTGAACTACTTCGGCCAGGGCGCGCTGATCCTCAACGACCCCAGCACCGTGCGCAACCCGTTCTACCTGTTGGCGCCGGACTGGGCGCTGCTGCCGATGGTGGCGCTGGCCACGCTGGCGACCATCATCGCCTCGCAGGCGGTCATTTCCGGCGCCTTCTCGCTGACCCGCCAGGCCATCCAGCTGGGCTACGTGCCGCGCATGTTCATCCAGCACACCTCCAGCGAAGAGCAGGGGCAGATCTACATCGGCATGGTCAACTGGGCGCTGATGGTCGGCGTGGTGCTGCTGGTGGTCGGCTTCGAGTCGTCCAGCGCGCTGGCCGCGGCCTACGGCGTGGCGGTGACTGGCACCATGCTGATCACCACATTGCTGGTCTCGGCGGTGGTGCTGCTGTTGTGGAAGACCCCACGCTGGCTGGCGATTCCCTTGTTGCTGGGCTTCTTGCTGGTGGACAGCCTGTACTTCGCGGCCAACGCGCCGAAGATCCTGCAGGGTGGCGCGTTCCCGGTGGTCGCGGGCCTGGCGCTGTTCGTGCTGATGACCACCTGGAAGCGTGGGCGCAGCATCATCGTCGAGCGGCTGGATGAAACCGCGCTGCCGTTGCCGCTGTTCATCGCCAGCGTCCAGGCACAGCCGCCGCACCGGGTGCAAGGCACGGCGGTGTTCCTCACCGCGCGCAGCGATGCCGTGCCGCACGCGCTGCTGCACAACCTCTTGCACAACCAGGTGCTGCACGAGCAGGTGGTGTTGCTGACGGTGGTGTCTGAGGACTCGCCACGGGTCAGCGTGAACGAGCGCTTCGCGGTCGAGGCATTCGGCGCAGGCTTCTTCCGGGTCAGCCTGCATTTCGGCTTCATGGAAGAGCCCGACGTGCCGCTCGCCCTTAGCCAGTGCCGCGCCGCCGAGCTGGATTTCAGCCCCATGCGCACCACCTATTTCCTGAGCCGCGAGACGGTGATCCCGACCCAGCGCATCGGCATGGCGAAGTGGCGCGAGCACTTGTTCGCCTTCCTGTTGAAGAACGCCAACAGCAATCTCAGGTATTTCAAACTACCGCTGAACCGGGTGATCGAACTGGGTACCCAGGTCGAGATGTGACGCGTATCGACGGCCCCTGGGTTCAGCCCGGGGCTGGTTAACTGGCAGAATCTCCGGGTTAGCCTTACTTGGAGACCCCCATGCTGCGTGTATTCGAACGCTGGCTCGACCCTTTCCCCCCTGACGAAGCCCCACCGCCACCGATGGGCCTGGCGCGGTTCATGTGGGCCTGCACGCGCGGCGCCCGTGGTTACATCCTCGCATTGGCGTTGCTCAGCGCGGCGGTGTCGATCTACGAAGCCTGGTTGTTCGCCTTCCTCGGGCAGGTGGTCGACCTGCTGTCGTCCTGGCAGGCCGGCGCCGCGGTGAGCGGGCAGGAGAGCAGGGTGCTGTGGGGTGTCGCCCTGGTGCTGGTCACCAGCATCGGCCTGGTGGCGCTGCGCACCCTGGTGCAGCACCAGGTGCTGGCGATCAACCTGCCGCTGCGCCTGCGCTGGGACTTCCACCGCCTGATGTTGCGCCAGAGCCTGTCGTTCTTTTCCGACGAGTTCTCCGGCCGGGTCACCACCAAGGTGATGCAGACCGCGCTGGCCGTGCGCGAGGTGCTGTTCACCCTGATCGAGATCCTCCCGGGGATCGGCGTGTACTTCGTGGCGATCATCGCCCTGGCCGGTGGCTTCGCGCTCAAGCTGATGCTGCCGTTCCTGGCCTGGGTGGCCTTGTTCGGGCTGACCATGGTGTATTTCGTGCCGCGCCTGGGGCAGGTGGGGCAGGAGCAGGCGCATGCGCGCTCATCGATGACCGGGCGGGTGTCGGACGCCTACACCAACATCACCACCGTGAAGCTGTTTTCCCATTCCAAGCGCGAGGCGCACTTCGCCCGCGCGGCGATGGAGGACTTCAAGCACACCGGCTTTCGCCAGATGCGCCTGGTCAGCCAGTTCGAGATCGTCAACCAGGCGCTGGTGGTCGGCCTGATCCTCGCTGCGGGTGGCTACGCACTGTGGCTGTGGCACCAGGGCGAGGTCGGCGCCGGCGCGGTGGCGGCGATCACCGCCATGGCGCTGCGCATCAATGGCATGTCGCACTGGATCATGTGGCAGATGACTTCGCTGTTCGAGAACATCGGCACCGTGCAGGACGGCATGGCGACCCTGACCTGCGGCCCCAAGGTGCAGGACGCGCCGGGTGCCGGCGTGCTGCAGACCCATGGCGGGGCGGTGAGCTTCGACAACGTCAGCTTCAACTACAACGGCGAGCGCCAGGTGCTCGACGGCTTGAGCCTGGACATCCGCCCGGGCGAGAAGATCGGCCTGGTCGGCCGTTCCGGTGCTGGCAAGTCGACGCTGATCAACCTGCTGCTGCGCTTCTACGACGTCGACAGCGGGCAGATCCGCATCGATGGGCAGGACATCGCCCTGGTCACCCAGGACAGCCTGCGCAGCGCCATCGGCATGGTCACCCAGGACACGTCGCTGCTGCACCGCTCGATCCGCGACAACATCGCCTATGGCCGCCCCGAGGCCAGCGATGCGCAGGTCCAGCGCGCCGCCGCCAGTGCCCAGGCCGATGGGTTCATTCGCCAATTGAGCGACCGCCAGGGCCACAGCGGCTACGACACCCTGGTGGGCGAGCGTGGCATCAAGCTCTCCGGTGGCCAGCGCCAGCGCATCGCCATTGCCCGGGTGATGCTCAAGAACGCACCGATCCTGCTGCTCGACGAAGCCACCAGCGCGCTGGATTCGGAGGTCGAGGTGGCGATCCAGGAAAGCCTGGACGACATGATGCAAGGCAAGACGGTGATCGCCATCGCCCACCGGCTGTCGACCATCGCGGCCATGGACCGCCTGGTGGTGATGGAGGAGGGGCGGATCATCGAGCAGGGCACCCATGCCGAGCTGTTGGCGCGCAATGGCACCTATGCGCGGTTGTGGCAGCACCAGAGTGGTGGGTTCCTTGGGGAGGACAAGGGGGTGGTGGAAGCCATCGAGTAGGTTTCACCACCCCCTTCGGGACGCCGTGCGGCAGTTCATCAGGGGCCTTGATAGCGTGGGTTCTCCACCAGCAACGCCATGCCTTGCCCACCGCCCACGCAGGCGGCCGCGATACCATATCGCGTACCGCGCTCGGCCAGCTGCCGCGCCACGCTGTGCACCAGGCGCAGGCCGGTGGCGGCCAGCGGGTGGCCGAGCGCGATGGCGCCGCCATGGCGGTTCAGGCATGCCGGGTCCAGGCCCAGTTCGCGCTGCACCGCCAGCACCTGGGCACCCTGGGCTTCGTTGATTTCCACGCTGTCTATTTCATGCAGTCGCAAGCCTGCGCCATCAAGCAGCAGGCGGATCGCCGGTGCCGGCCCGATGCCCATGACTTCGGGCGGCACGCCCACCACGGCGCTGGCGCGCAACAGGGCCAGCGGCGATATCACCTCGTCGGCGCGCGCCACCAGCGCGGCCGCTGCGCCGTCCACCAGCGCGCAACTGTTGCCGGCGGTTTGCACCGAACCGGGGGTGACCGGGGCCAGGGCGGCGAGGGCCGCCAGGCTGGTGGGGCGCGGGTGGCTGTCGTGCGCCACGCATTGCTGCCCGCGGGGCAGGTGCAGCTCGCGGGGCTGGTAGCCCGGCAAGTCGAAGCGGGCGGCGAGCACCGGCACGATCTCCTCGTCGAACCAGCCGGTGGCCTGTGCCTGCAGCGCCTTGCGGAAACTGTCGCAGGCGAAGGCGTCCACCTCCGCGCGGCGCAGGCCATAGCGCTGCGCGAGATTCTCTGCGGTGTCGATCATGCCCTGGCCGATGGCAGGGTCCAACAGTGCCTCCCACAGGAAGTCCTTGAAGCCCACCGGCGCGCCGAGGCGAAAGCCGCTGCGGTGCTCGTAGCTGGCGATGGGGTTGCGCGACATCGACTCGCTCGCCACGCACAAGGCCAGCCGCGCCGTGCCTTGGGCGACCTGCGCAGCGGCCTGGCGCAGCAACTCAAGGCCTGTGGCGCAGATACGCTGCACACCCAGCGCAGGCACTTCCAGCGGCACGCCGGCATACAGGCCGATATGCCTGGGCAGCAGGTAGGCGTCGAAGCTCGCCTGGGCCATGCTGCCGGCCAGCAGGCTGTCGACCCGGCTGGCGGCGACGCCCGCGCGGGCCAGCAGGCCGCGCGCCACATGGATACCCAGGTCGATGGGCGAGACCTGGGCGAGGGCGCCACGGTAGTCGACCCATGGGGTACGCGCCGCCGCCACGATCGCGACCTGGGCGAATGCCTCGAACTGCCCCTTCATGGCCAGGCCTTGGCGACCACGCAGTGCGCGGCGGGGTCGGCATACAGGCTGTCGATCAACGCGGCGCGGCGCGACAGCACGGCGCTCTGGTTGAGCGAACCCTTGTCGGTGATCTCACCGGCATCCAGGCTCGGCGCCTCGCTCATCAGGCAAGCCCAGGCGATGTGCGAGGCTAGGCCCGTGGCCTCGCGGTTCAGGTCCTCCAGCAGCAGCTCGAACCGGCGCCGCACGGGCTCGGCCGCCAACACCTGCTCGATGCTGGCGTTCGCCCCCAGCCCTGCCAGTGCGCGGCAGGCGGGCAGGTTCGGGAAGACCAGCAGGCCGATGCGCTGGCGGTCGGGCCCCGTCACCACCACATCCTGGACGTAGGGTGCCCCTTGCAGGATCACCCGCGTGCGCAGCGGCCCGACGCTGACGAACACCCCGGTGGAGAGTTTGAAGTCCTCGGCGATGCGCCCGTCGAACATCAGGCCCAATTGCGGCTGGTGTGGGTCGGCGAAACGCAGGGCATCGCCGGAGCGGTAGTAGCCTTCGTCGTCGAACGCCTCAGCGCTCAACTGCGGCGCGCGCCAATAGCCAGACATGATGTGCGGCCCGCGAAAGCGTGCCTCGAGCTTGCCCGCGGTCGGCACCAGCTTGATCTCGCAACCCGGTGCCGGCAGGCCGACGTAGCCAGCCATGGACAGCGGCCCGGTGGTGAAGGTGCAGGACGGCGAGGCCTCGGTCATCCCTAGGCCGGCCATCATGCGGATGCGCTCGCCACAGTGCGCCTCGGCCACCGCGTCGAGACGGTCCCAGACTGCTTGCGACAGCCCGGCGCCGGCGAAGAACAGCAGCTTGATGCGGGCGAAGAAGCGCTCGCGCAGCTCGACGTTGCGCTCCAGCTCGCCGACCAGCTCCTCCCAGCCCTTGGGCACGGTGAGGTAGACGGTGGGCGAGACGTCAATGAGGTTGCGCACGGTTTCAGCCATGCCCTGGGGGGTCGGCTTGCCGCCATCGATATAGAGACTGCCGCCGTTGTACAGGGCGATACCGACGTTGTGGCTGCCACCGAAGGTGTGGTTCCACGGCAGCCAGTCGACCAGCACCGGTGGCTCGATGGCGAACTCGGGAAAGGTCTGCAGCAGCATCTGCTGGTTGGCGCAGAGCATGCCCTGGGTGGTGGGTACGGCCTTGGGCAGTTTGGTCGAGCCGGAGGTGAAGAGGAACTTGGCGATGGTCTGGGCACCGGTCGCGGCAAAGGCCTGGTCAGCCTCGCTGCAGTCGTTCTGCTGCAGCAGGCTGTCGAAGGCGATGCACGGGCGCTGTGCCAGTGCCCCGCGAGTGAACACCAGCGGGGTCCGTGGGTCGGCCACGGCGAGAATGGCGCGCTCGAAGGCGTTGGCCTCGGCGGCGAAGATCAGCCCGGGGCCCAGCACCTGGAAAATGTGCCGCAGCTTGGCCAGGTCTTGGGACAACAGCGAGTAGGCCGGCGATACCGGGCAGTAAGGGATGCCAGCGTACATGGCGGCGAAGGCCAGTTGCAGGTGTTCCAGGTCGTTGCCCGAGAGGATCACCAGCGGTCGCTCCGGGCCCAGCCCGTAGGCCAGCAAGGCCTGGGCGATGGCACGCACGTCGGCGAGCATCTGCGCATAGCTGATGCGCCGCCACTGGCCGCTGGCGTCGCGCTCGGCGGCCAGGGTCGCCTGTGGCGTTCGCTCGGCCCAGTGCAGCAGGCGTTCGAGCAGGTGCTGCGGCGCGGGCTGGAGGGGTTCGTCCGGGCGCAGGTAGATCGCCGCGTCGTCGCCCTGGGTAATGGTCATCGCCGGCTGGCCGATGGCGACCTGGCGATAGCGCACTGACGCTGGGGGTTGCGCCATGGTTTCGACACTCACTTGGCTGTCCTCTGTGTTCGGCGCCTGCGGCTCGCCAATGGGAGCCGGACGCACGGATTGTTGTTGTTCTGGCACGTGGGCGGATGTCGATCGCTCAGATCGGATAATGACGAGGTCCGTTCTGCACTGTCACCCAGCGCAACTGGGTGAAGTGGTCGATCGAGGCGCGGCTGCCGAAGCTGCCATAACCACTGGCCTTGACCCCGCCAAAGGGCATCTGCGCCTCGTCGTGCACGGTCGGGCCGTTGATGTGGCAGATGCCCGACTCGACCCGCTGCGCCAGGGCCAGCGCGCGTGACACGTCGCGGCTGAAGATCGCTGCCGAGAGGCCGAACGCCGAGTCGTTGGCCAGGCGCAGCAGTTCCTCGTCGCCCCGCCCACGCACCACGACTGCCACCGGGCCGAACGACTCCTCGTGGTACAGGCGCATCTGCTCGGTCACTTGGTCGAGCAGCACCGGCTGCATCACGCTGCCGTCGAGTTCGCCGCCGACCAACAGGCGTGCGCCCTTGGCCACGGCGTCCTCGACCATGGCCTGGATACGCTGGCCGGCCGCCGCGTCGATCAACGAGCCGAGCACCGCGCCGGGCTCATCGGCGCCCCCCGCGCGCAGGCCGGACACCCGTGCCGCGAGCTTGAGGACGAAGCTGTCGGCGATGCGCGCATCGACGATCAGGCGTTCGGTGGACATGCAGATCTGGCCCTGGTTGAAGTAGGCGCCGAATACCGCGGCATCCACCGCGGCGTCCAGGTCGGCATCCTCCAGCACCAGCAGCGGCGCCTTGCCGCCAAGCTCCAGCAGGGCCGGCTTGAGATGCCGCGCGGCCAGTTCGCCGACGATGCGCCCCACGTGGGTGGAGCCGGTAAAGTTGACCCGGCGCACGGCCGGGTTGGCGATCAGCCGTTCGACGACTGCCGCGGCGTCCTGGGGGGCGTTGCTGACCACGTTGACCACGCCGTTGCCCAGGCCCGCCTCGTGCAGTACCTGGCCGATCAGCCGGTGGGTGCACGGGCTGAGCTCGGAGGCCTTGAGCACCACGGTGTTGCCACAGGCCAGGGGCATGGCCAGGGCGCGCACGCCGAGGATGATCGGCGCGTTCCAGGGCGCGATGCCCAGCACCACGCCACAGGGTTGGCGCAGCCCCATGGCGAAGCTGCCGGGAACGTTGGACGGAATGACCTCGCCGAGGATCTGCGTGGTCATCGCCGCCGCCTCGCGGAGCATGCCGGCGGCCAGTTGCACGTTGAAACCGTACCAGTTGGCCGCGGCGCCGGTTTCCGGGGCGCAGGCCATGAACTCGGGGGCACGCGCTTCCATCAGCGTGGCAGCCTCGAGCAGCCGCCGCCGACGTTCGCCTGGTGCCAGCGCGGCCCAGACCGGGAATGCGGCCTGGGCCGCCGCGACGGCGGCGTCGGCATCTTCCAGGGTGGCTGCGGCCACTCGCGCCAGCACTTCCCCGGTCAGCGGGCTGCGCCGCTCGAACGTACGGCCGTCGGCGGCGTGGCACGCCTGGCCGTCGATCAGCAGGGACACGTCGATCATGTCTATCTCTCCAAAGCGGTTCGGGGCCAGCCCCGCAACCTTCGTCCAGTGCCGACTGGCGGGCCGGCGGCCTTGCGTGGAGGCCGCCACCCAGCGTCGGTCAGCGCTTGTAGGTTTGCAGGCCGGGCTTGATGCTCTTGTCGTCGAGGAACTGTTTCATGCCTTGCTCGCGGCCACCTTCGGGGTCGAGCAGGCGCGACTGGTCGAGCTTGGCGTACAGGTAGTCCTCGTTCTGCTCCCAGGTCAGCTCGCGGCAGCGCTTGAAGCCGATCTTCGCCGCGCGCAGCACCACCGGGTTCTTCTCGAGCAGGTTGTTGGCCAGCTCACGGGTGGTTTCGCGCAGTTGCGCCAATGGCACGCTCTGGTTGACCAGCCCCATGGACGCGGCCTTCTGACCGCCGAAGGTCTTGCCGGTCATGATGTAGTACAGCGACTCACGGTGGCCGCAGGTGTCGGCCATGGCCTTGCTGACCAGGTTGCCTGGCGGGATGCCCCAGTTGATTTCCGACAGACCGAAGGTCGCTTCGTCGGCGCAGATGGCCAGGTCACACGCCACCAGCGGGCTGAAACCACCCCCGAAGCACCAGCCATTGACCATCGCGATGGTCGGCTTGGTGTACATGCGCAGAAGCTTCCACTGCCACTGGCAGGCCTCGCGGCGGATCTTTTCCTGGAGGATCTCGGGGCCGGCGTCGATCTCGCGGAAGTACTCCTTGAGGTCCATGCCGGCGGTCCACGACTCGCCGGCGCCCGTCAGCACCAGCACGCGCACCTCGGCATCCTGCTCCAGGGTTTCCAGCACATCGACCATCTCGCGGTTGAGCGTCGGGCTCATGGCATTGCGTTTTTCCGGGCGATTGAGGATCACCCAGGCGATGCCCGATTCCAGTTCGACCTTCACGGTCTGCCAACGGCCGTCATAGCTACTCATGTCACGCACCTCGTTTGCCTGTGGGTATGACACAAAGCTAAGCCGACAAATTAGTTATGTCAATTAACTATTTTTCGCCTTTTTTTGGGAGCCTTGCGCCGGGTCAAAGCAAAAATCTCAGTGAAAATGGTCTTCTTGGCGTTATTGGCGTGAAGGGGATGGGCAGAATTCGGCTAGATAATTACAATGCTTAATCGATCGATCGAACGAATACGGAACGCCCATGCCACGCAAGCCCAAGGCAACATCCCCTGCCGCCCCCCAAGAGGTGCTCGACGGCGCGCTCGACAACCTGGTCGGCTACGTGATGCGACGAGCGCAGATGAAGATCACCCAGGACCTGACGCAGCGGCTCCAGGTGCACGACATTCGCCCGGCGCAATTCACCGCGCTGAACATCATCGAGCGCTCGCCGGGGCTGATGCAGGCCGAGTTGGCCAAGGCCCTGGCGGTCGAGCCGCCGCAGGCGGTGCTGATGGTCAACAAGCTGGAGGCGCGAGGGCTGGCGATGCGTGTGCGCAGCAATCCGGACAAACGCTCCTACGGGCTGTTCCTCAGCAAAGCCGGCGAGCAATTGCTCAGCCAGCTCCGTGAGCTCGCCGCGCAAAGTGACCTGGACAGCACCGCGGTGCTGAGCGCCGAGGAGCGCGAACACCTGCTTGCACTGCTGCACAAGCTCTACCGCGGCGCCTGAGGCGCCACGGTCTCAATGCTGACGGGCGATTTCCTTGAATACCTCGCGCATCCAGCGGTGCGCCGGGTCGTTGTCCAGCACGTCGTTCCACTGCATGTACTCCATCAGCGGCGGTACGCTGATCGGCGTGTCGAGCACCTTCAGGGGCAGGAACCCGGCGTACAGCTTCGACAACCGTGATTGCATGATCGCCACCCGGTGGGTGCCGATCAGCAGGTGGGGCAGGGTGTTGAAGTTGCTGGTGGTCACCTCCACGCGGCGTGCCTTGCCGAAGCGGCGGGCGAACTCTTCCTCGAAACTGGGCGCGCGGGCATTGCCGAAGCTGACCGCGACATGCCCCAGTTGCAAGTACTGCTCCAGCGACAGGCTGTCGCCCACCAGCGGGTTGTCGCGCCACAGCACGCAGTTGTACTGGTCTTCGAACAGTAACGCCTTGGGGTGGTCGGCCGACAAGTAGTGGCCCGGCATGATGACGAAGTCCACATCGCCCTGGCTGAGCAGCTCGTTGTACTGGTTGCCGATGGGCAGGATGTCCAGCGAGATGTGCGGCGCGTGCTGCTGCAGGTACTGGGTCAGCGGCGCGAGGAGGGTCGTGGTGACGAAGTCCGAGGCGATCACCTTGAAATGGCGGGTGCAGGTCGCGGGCTCGAACGCCGGGCGGTTGACGATCTTCGACTGGATGTCCAGCAACACCAGGCGCACCGGCTCGGCCAGTTCCAGGGCCAGCGCCGTGGGAATCATCCTGCGCCCCGCTGACACGAGCAATTCATCGGTGAAGTAATCACGCAGCTTGGCCAGGTGGCCGCTCGCCGCGGACTGGCTGATGTTCAGGCGTTCGGCCGCCCGGGTGATGCTCTGCTCGCGCAGCAGGGCATCGAGTGCCACCAGCAGGTTCAGGTCAAGGTGATGGAAACGCATTCGGAACTCCAGTGTCGAGGGGCTGCTTCGAATATAAAATTTTATATAGGCGTAGTCTCAATAAACGATTTCTCGCCCCGTTTTTTTCTCCCTATGATGGCACCAGCAGAAAGATTCGAACGAGGAAACGCGGCTTGCCGGCTTTTCCACAAGAAGAAAACACTGGAGGTGTCCATGGCTGTCTTCCGAGTCGTTTCATCGCACCTTAATCATCTCGCCGTACGTCCGCCGCGACGTCGTTGAACCTCGCGCGCAAGGGCCTTTCACCCTGACGCACCTAAACGTTTTTCCGCTGTTTTCCCTGCGCAACGCCGGCCATTTCGCCGGTGTGACGGCCGGGTGCTGACTCGCTGTACGACAAAAACAATAAATTCAGAGGTCGCAATCATGGGCTATCGTCGCTGTGCCACTCACTGCATCGCCTTCGCCGGCCGCCTGCCGCGGCTGACCACACTGGCCATGGCCATCGGCGCGGCCAGTGTCGCCCAGGTCAATGCCTTCGAAATCGAAACCGACAACCCCGACCTGCGGCTGCGTTGGGACAACACCGTCAAGTACAACGCGGCCTGGCGCCTGAAGTCGGCGGACGACAAGTTGACCAGCTCGGTCAACCAGGACGATTCCGACCGCAACTTCGACAAAGGGCTGATCTCCAACCGCCTGAACCTGCTGTCCGAATTCGACGTCCGCTACAAGAGCGTCGGTGCCCGGGTCAGTGCCGCTGGTTGGTATGACACGGTCTACCAAGGCAACAACGACAACGATTCCCCCTTCACCGCCAACCAGCGTTCGGTCGCCAACGACGCCTTCACCGACGACACGCGCCACCTGCACGGCGGCAAGGCCGAGATCCTCGATGCCTTCGTGTTCGGCCAGGGCACGCTGGGCGAGGTGCCGAGCAGTTTCCGCCTCGGGCGGCATACCGTGTTGTGGGGCGAGAGCCTGTTCTTCGGCGCCAACGGCATTGCCGGTGGGCAGGCGCCGGTGGACATCATCAAAGCCACCTCGGTGCCCAACACCCCGTTCAAGGAGCTGATCCGCCCGGTCAACCAGTTCTCCGGGCAGTTGCAGTTGCGCTCGAACCTGTCGCTGGCCGCCTATTACCAGTTCGAATGGGAAGAGAACCGCATTCCAGCGGTGGGCAGCTACTTCTCCACCTCCGATGTGGTGGGCGAGGGCGGTGAACGCCTGATCGCCGGCGGGCCGATCGGGCCGAACCGGCAGCGCCTGGCGTTCTTTCGCGGTTCCGACCAGAAAGCCAGGGACTCTGGGCAATACGGTTTGTCGCTGCGCTTCTCGCCAGAAGACTGGGACACCGATTTCGGCTTGTACGTGATCCGCTACCACGCCAAAGACCCGATGGTGTACACCCGCCCGTTCGCAACCGGCCCCAATCCACTGACCGGGCAGTTGGGTGAGTACCAACTGGTGTACCCAGAGGCCATCCGCGCGTTCGGCGCCAGTTTCAGCACGGCGATCGGCGATGCCAACGTCGCAGGCGAGGTGTCGGTGCGGCGCAATACCCCACTGGTCAGCGTCTCCCAGGCCAACCCCACCGGCGCTGGCGACAATTCGGGCAACCCGCTGTACGCGGTGGGCAACTCGCTGCACGCCCAGCTCTCGACCCTGTATTCATTCCCGCGCAACGGTATCTGGGACTCCGCGAGCCTCGCCGCCGAGGTGGCCTGGCACCGGCGCACCAGCATCACCAAGAACCCCCAGGCGCTGGACCCCAACAGCGAGCGCGATGCCTGGGGCCTGCGCATGACCTTCACGCAGAACTTCTTCCAGGTCTACCCAGGGCTCGACCTCAGCGTGCCGGTGGGCATCGGCTACAACCCCAAGGGCCGCTCCTCGGTGATCACCAAGTTCAACAACGGCGTCGGCGACAAGGGCGGCGACTTCAGCATCGGGGTGCAGGCCGATTACCTGCAAACGTGGAAAGTCGGCCTGAGCTACACCCGTTATATCGGTGGAGCGGACAACTTCCTCGATGCCGGCAATGCCAATACCTACGGCCAGCCCCTGAAAGACCGCGACTTCATTGCTTTCACCGCGCAACGCTCGTTTTGACCGCGTTTGCCATAACAAGAACAGTACGAGGATTCCGTCATGACTTCCAAGCCGCTGAGTCAACTGTGCCTGACCGCTGTGCTGGTCGGTATGTCACTGCCCGGGTGGGCGGTGACTGCCGACAAGGCGGCGCAGCTCAACAGCACGCTTACGCCCCTCGGTGGCGAGCGCGCAGGCAATGCCGACGGCAGCATTCCGGCCTGGACCGGTGGGCTCACCCAGGTGCCGGCCGGTGTCAGCCCCGGCCCGCGACTGCCCGACTATTTCGCCAGTGACAAACCGCTGTATTCGGTCACCGCGCAGAACGTGGCGCAATATGCCGGCAAGCTCAGCGACGGGCAGAAGGCGATGTTCGCCAAGTACCCGGACTACCGCATGGATGTCTACCCCAGCCGGCGTACTGCCGCAGCACCGCAGTGGGTGTACGACAACACCCTGAAGAACGCCACCAATGCCCGCTTGACCAACGAAAACAACACCCTCGAAGGTGCCAGCGGCGGCATTCCCTTCCCGATTCCGGCCTCCGGTGCCGAGGTGGTGTGGAACCACCAACTGAGCTGGCGCGGCGAGGCGTGGAAGAACAACTTCAACGTCTACATCATCACCGCCAACGGCCAGCGCATCCTCTCCAGCGAGATCCAGTCGCAGCGCGAGATGCCGTACTACTTCAAGGACGCCCACAGCGACTACAAGGGTGTGTACTGGATGACCAAGCTGGTCAACCTGGGGCCGCCGTTGCGCGTCGGTGAGGCGCTGCTGGGGCGTGAGCCGCTGGACTACGCCAAAGGCGGCGCGCAGTCCTGGGTGTACCTCACCGGTCAGCGGCGGGTGCGCAAGCTGCCGGTGTCGTCCTACGACACGCCGACGCCGACCAGCTCGGGCGTGGCCAACTTCGACGAAGTCTCGGTGTTCACCGGCCCCTTGGACCGCTACGACTGGAAAGTGGTGGGCAAGCAGGAGATGCTGATCCCCTACAACAGCAACAAGATCCTGCAGCCAGCCAAGGACGACGCGATCCTCAAAGAGCGTTACCTCAACCCCGACCACATGCGCTGGGAACTGCACCGGGTGTGGGTGGTGGAAGGCAATTTGGTGGCCGGCAAGCGCCACAGCATGCCCAAGCGTCGTCTGTACGTCGATGAAGACACCTGGATGGCCATGCTCGGTGACAGTTGGGACGCCAATGGCCAATTGTGGCGCACCTACCTGCAACTGCCCTACCTGATGCCCGAACTGCCGGGGTTGGTGCGCGGCATGTTCGCCCAGTACGACCTGCTGACTGGCGCCTGGATGGCCAACAACGTGGTCACCGAGAAGCGTGTGCACAACGAAATCGTCAAGCCGTTCGCGGACAGCGACTTCAGCCCGGACGCACTGGCCTCCGAAGGTATCCGCTGATGATCCGTGCCATGAACCGCCTGGCGCTGGGCCTGCTGCTGCTCGGCAACACCGTGCAGGCGGCCGAGGCGCCAGTGGGCGACGTGCTGTCGCGCCCGGCGATCGAGGTGGCCGAGCCAGCCGGCGCGGTGCTGATCGGCCTGGCTCGCGCCGGGCAGCGCCTGGTCGCGGTGGGCGCGCATGGCCTGATCGTGGTGTCGGACGATGCTGGCCGTTCCTGGCGCCAGGTGCCGGTGCCGGTCAGCGTCACGCTCACGGCCGTGGACTTCCCCACCCCCACCGAGGGCTGGGCGGTGGGCCATGCCGGCAGCGTGCTGCATACCCGTGACGCGGGTGAAAGCTGGCAACTGCAGCTCGATGGCAAGGCCGCCGCGCAGCGCATGCTCGACGCCTTGCCCAAGGACGCTGCTCAGGACCCGGCGCTGCAAGCGCAGCAACGGCTGGCCGAGCGTTTCGTCAAGGAAGGCCCGGACAAGCCGCTGCTGGCGGTGCATTTCAGCGATGCACGCCACGGCATCGTCGCCGGTGCGTTCGGCTTGCTGTTGAGCACCGCCGATGGTGGCCAGACCTGGCAATCATGGGTCGAGCGCTCCGACAACCCGGACGGCTACCACCTGTATGCCATCGCCCAATCGGGCACACGGATCTACGTGGCGGGTGAGCAGGGCGTGCTGCTGGCATCGGTGGACGGCGGTGGGCACTTCCAGCGCCTGGAAACGCCCTACCAGGGCAGTTTCTTCGCCCTGCAAATGGGCGCCGACGGCGAGCCGCTGCTGGCCGGCCTGCGCGGCAATGCGTGGCGCGCATCGGGCCAGGACCAGCCGTGGCAACACCTGCAGACCGATGCGCAAAGCGCGCTGGTGGCCATCGCCGAGCTGGCCGATGGGCATCTGGTGCTGGCTGAACAGAATGGCCGGCTGCTGCGCCTCGACGCCGACTCGGGGCGCCTGCTGGCCCTGGCGCAGGGCGCCGGTGTGCCGGTGGCGGCACTGGCCCAGGCCGACGACGGCGCCCTGGTGGTGGCCGGGCCGCGCGGAGTGAAACGTTTGGGAGCGATGCAATGACGCTTGACACCCCTATGGCTGCAAGGCCGACCAGCCCGGCGCAGAGCTTGCGCGATTTCGACCCGAACTCCGGTTCGCTGATCGAGCGGCTGCTGTTCAACCACCGCGGCTGGGTGATGCTCTCGTGCCTGCTGTTGAGTCTGTTCCTGGGCGCTGCGTCCACGCGCCTGACGCTCAATGCCAGCTTCGAGAAGATGATCCCCACCAGCCATCCCTACATCGCCAACTACCTGGAGAACCAGGCTGAGTTGACCGGCATCGGCAACGCCCTGCGCATCGCCGTGCAAGCGCCGGGGGCGTCGATCTACGATGCCCGTTACCTGGAGCTGTTGGCCAAGCTCAACGACAAGGTGTTCCTGCTGCCCGGCGTCGATCGGCCGTTCATGAAGTCGCTGTGGACGCCGAACATGCGCTGGATGGCCGTCACCGAGGAGGGCGTCGAAGGCGGTCGGGTGATCCCCGACGACTACGACGGCTCGCCGGCCAGCCTGGAGCAGGTGCGCCGCAACGCCGCGCGCTCTGGGGAGATCGGCCAGACCATCGCCCTCGACGGGCGTTCGAGCATCATTTTCGTGCCGCTGCTGGAAAAGGATCCGCAAACCGGCAAGCCACTGGACTACACCGCCATCTCGGCCGCGCTGGAAAGCCTGCGTGCCGAGTTCCAGGCCGAAGGGCTGACCTTGCACATCACCGGTTTCGCCAAGGTGGTTGGCGACCTGATCGAGGGGCTGCGCGAAATCCTGTCGTTCTTTGCCGTGGCCATGCTCATCGCCACGGTGATGCTCTACTGGTTCACCCGCTGCATCCGCAGCACCCTGCTGGTGATGGCCTGTTCGCTGATCGCGGTGGTCTGGCAACTGGGCCTGGTGGCCTTGCTCGGCTTCGAGCTGGACCCGTATTCGATTCTGGTGCCGTTTTTGGTGCTGGCGATCGGCATGAGCCATGGCGCGCAGAAGATGAACGGCATCATGCAGGACATCGGGCGCGGCATGCACCGGCTGGTGGCGGCACGCTTCACCTTCCGCCGGCTGTTCGTCGCCGGCCTGACCGCTTTGCTGTGCGACGCGGTGGGCTTCGCCGTGCTGATGATGATCCAGATCCGGGTGATCCAGGACCTGGCGTTGATCGCCAGCCTCGGCGTGGCGGTGCTGATCTTCACCAACCTGATCCTGCTGCCGATCTTGCTCAGCTATGTCGGTGTCGGCGCCAAGGCGGCGCAGCGCAGCCTGCGCAGCGAAGAGGACGCCGCGCAGGGGCGCAAGCATCGCCTGTGGGCCTGGCTCGACCTGTTCACCCAGCGCCGCTGGGCGGTGGTCACCCTGGTGGTCAGCCTGCTGCTGGGCGTGGGTGGCTTCCTGGTCAGCCTGCACTTGCAGGTCGGCGACCTGGATGCCGGGGCCCCTGAACTGCGTGCCGACTCGCGCTACAACCAGGACAACGCGTTCATCGCCCGAAACTACGGCGCCAGCAGCGACGTGTTCGCCGTGATCGTGCGCACGCCCGACGGTGGCTGTTCGGCCTACGACGCCCTGATGCGGCTAGATGCCCTGGAATGGCGCTTGCGCCAGCTGCCGGGCGTCGAGTCGACCGCTTCGCTGGCCAGCCTGAACCGCACCCTGCTGGTGGGCATGAGCGAGGGCAACCTCAAGTGGTACGACCTGACCCAGAGCCAGACGCTGCTCAACTCGATCACCAGCCGTGCGCCGCGCGAGCTGTTCAACCAGGGCTGCAACACCCTGACCTTGTATACCTACCTGAGTGACCACAAGGCCGCGACGCTCAACCGGCTGGTCAGCGAGGTGGAGTCGTTCGCCTCGGCCAACGACTCGATGCAGGTGCGTTTCCTGCTGGCTGCCGGCAACGCGGGCATCGAGGCTGCCACCAATATCGTGGTCAAGCAGGCCAACCGCGACATGCTGTTCTGGGTGTATGGCGCGGTGATCCTGCTGTGCCTGGTGACCTTCCGCTCGATGCTGGCGGTGGTCTGCGTGGTACTGCCGCTGGTGCTCACCTCGATCCTCTGCGAGGCGCTGATGGTCTGGCTCGGCATCGGCGTGAAGGTGGCCACCTTGCCGGTGATCGCGCTGGGCGTGGGCATTGGCGTGGACTATGCGCTGTACGTCATGAGCATCCTGCTGGTGCGCCTTAAGGCGGGCGAGAGCTTGTCCCAGGCCTACTACCATGCGTTGCTGTTCACCGGCAAAGTGGTGATGCTGACGGGCGTGACCCTGGCCGTGGGCGTCGCCACCTGGGCGTTCTCGCCGATCAAGTTCCAGGCCGACATGGGCATTCTGCTGGCCTTCATGTTCCTCTGGAACATGGTGGGCGCCCTGGTCCTGCTGCCGGCCCTGGCGCACTTCCTGCTGCCTCATGCGCGCACCTGGCGTTGGGCGTGGAGTGCGGTGCAGGACGACGAAGAACACCCTGACCCGCAGACCACGCGCGCGCAAGACCGGCAGCAGGCCGGGGACGGCAGCGCGCGTATCTCGAGCATGACCGAAGTGGGGGAGCCACGATGAACCAACCCTTGTTGCAGACCACACGCAGCGCCAGCCAGCGTGCGCGCGCCGGGTTGCTGCTGTTGCTGGGCAGTTGCCTGCCGATTCTGGGCGGCGTGCTGATCGCCCCGGTATTGCCTCGGATCGCCGCGCATTTTGCCGGCAGTGCCAACGTGGCGGTGCTGGTGCCCATCGTACTGACGCTGCCTGCGCTGATGATCGCGTTGTTCTCGCCGTTCGCCGGCTGGTTCGCCGACCGCCTCGGGCGCAAGCGCCTGCTGGTCTTGGCGATGGCGCTCTACGGAGTCTGTGGTGCGCTGCCACTGCTGCTCGACGACCTGGTGCTGATCCTGGCGAGCCGCGCGGGCCTGGGCCTGGCCGAGGCTGCGATCATGACCTGCTGCACCACCCTGATCGGTGACTACTACAGCGGTCGTGAGCGCGCACGGTTGTTGTCCTGGCAGACCATCGCCACCTCCCTGTCGGCGGCGACCTTCTTCATGGTCGGCGGTATCCTTGGGGAAAGCGGTTGGCGCACCCCGTTCGCGGTGTACCTGGTGGCGCTGCTGTTCGTGCCGCTGATGCAGTGGGTGCTGTGGGAGCCGCTGCGCAAGCAGGCCCAGCCGACCCAGGCCGTGGTCGAGGAGAAGAGAACCTTCCCGTGGCGCACCCTGCTGGTGATCTACCTGCTCACCACCCTGGCCACGCTCGGGTTCTTCGTGATCCCGGTGCAGACGGGCTACCTGCTCGCTGACATCGGCATCGACTCGCCCAAGAGCACCGGGCTCGCCATTGGCCTGAGCCACGCCGCGGTGTTCGTCGGGGCCTTGAGCTTCCGTTGGCTCAACCGCTTCGGCCCGGGCTTTCTGCTCGCCGGCGCCTTCCTGGTGTCCGGCATCGGCCTGGTGTTGCTGGCCTGCGCCCATGACTACCGCACCGTGCTGGCCGCGGTGCTGGTCAACGGCCTCGGCTGCGGGCTGATGCTGCCAACGGTGGTGAACTGGGCGCTGTCGAGCCTGAGCTTCCAGCACCGTGGCCGAGGCACCGGGGGCTTCAACGCGAGCTTCTTCGGTGGCCAGTTCGCCAGCCCCTTGCTGGTCATGGGGGCGATCGGCCTGATGGGCAGCCGTGCGGGCGCGGTCGAGCTGATCGGCTTCGCCCTGCTGGCCACCGCCGCCTTCAGCCTGGTCGCGCCGGCCTTGGCGGGGCTGCGGCTGCGCGACCCGATCCAGGCCAGCGACGACACACCCCTGCATTGACCCTTGTGATGCCCAACCCCGTGCCGCCAGGCCCGGGGACGGGCACCGTTTGCCGCGATTCCTGTTAGGAGGACTTGACCATGAAGCTCGCTACCCTCGACGACGGTAGCCGGGACGGCCGGCTGGCGCTGGTGTCCCGGGATTTACGCCAGGCGGTGTACGCGCCTGCGCATGCTCGCACCTTGCTCCAGGCCCTTGAACAATGGGGCCAGATCGCCCCTGGCCTGCAGCGCCTGAGCGAGGCGTTGAACCAGGGCGAGGCGCCGGACAGCTTCCCGTTCGACCCACGCCAGGCACTGGCACCGCTGCCCCGCGCGCCGCAGTGGTGCGATGGCTCGGCCTTTCTCAACCACGGGCGGCTGATTCAGCGTGCCTTCCAACTGCCTGCGCAGGCCGAGGAGCACATTCCGCTGATGTACCAAGGCGCCTCGGATGACTTCCTCGGCCCCTGCGCCGACGTGGTGCTGCCCAGCGAGGACGATGGCATCGATTTCGAAGGCGAGTTCGCCGTGATCGTCGACGAGGTACCCATGGGCTGCCCGATCAGCTCGGCCTTGGATTACGTGCGCCTGGTCGTGCTGGTGAACGATGTGAGCTTGCGCGGTTTCATCCAGCGCGAGATCGGCAGTGGCTTCGGCTTTCTCCAGGCCAAACCCTCCTCGAGTTTCTCGCCCGTGGCATTGACCCCGGATGAGCTGGGCAGGGCCTGGCGTGGCGGGCGGGTGTGCTTGTCGTTGCTGGTGAGCTTGAACGGACAGTGGTTCGGCCAGCCGAACGGTGCCGAGATGAGTTTCAGCTTCGCCGAACTGATTGCCCATGCCGCGCGCACGCGGCGCCTGAGCGCCGGCACCATCATCGGTTCCGGCACGGTCTCCAATCGCGACCCGGAGACGGGGTCGGCCTGTATTTCCGAGCGGCGCGCCCTGGAGATGATCGAGTACGGCCATCCGCGCACGGGCTTCATGCGCTTTGGCGATCGGGTGCGCATGGAGGCACTGAACGAGGAGGGCGACACCGTGTTTGGCGCCATCGACCAACGTATCGTCGCCCAGGAGACCCATCATGCATAAGCCCGGACGCCGGCTGATCGACTTGTCCGTCACGCTCGACAACAACCCGCATACCGACCCGCCACCGCTGCTGCCGAAAATCGACTACGTCGATCACCAGAGCGGCGCGCCAGAGCTGTTGGCCATGTTCCCTGGCTTGCGCCTGGAAGACCTGCCTGGCAATGAAGCCTGGGCTGCCGAGCGGCTGCAGATTACCACCCACAGCGGCACGCACATGGACGCGCCCTGGCACTATGCGTCGACCACCGACGGTGGCAAGCCGGCCTTCGGCATCGACGAGTTGCCTTTGGAATGGTGCCTGCAACCGGGGGTCAAGCTGGACTTCCGACACTTGCCGGACGGCCATGTGGTCAGCGCGCAGGAAGTCGAGGCGGAGCTGCAGCGCATCGGTCATTGCCTGCAGCCACTGGACATCGTGCTGGTCAATACCCGCGCTGGCGCGCTCTTTGGCCAGCCAGGCTACCTGGACGCGGGCGTTGGCATGGGCCGCGAGGCCACGCTGTACCTGCTCGAGCGTGGTGTGCGCGTGGTGGGCACCGACGCCTGGAGCTGGGACGCACCGTTCAGCTTCACCCGCGCGCGCTTCCTGGCCACCGGGGATGCCTCGATCATCTGGGAAGGGCACAAGGCCGGGCGTGACGTTGGCTATGGCCAGATGGAAAAGCTGGCCAACCTGGAAAGCCTGCCGGCGCATGGCTTCGAGGTGTCCTGCTTCCCCTACAAGATCAAGCATGCCTCGGCCGGTTTCGTGCGGGCGGTGGCGATTTTGCAGGAGTAGCGCATTGGCTGCGGTAGCCCTCCCGTGCGGGGAGGGCAGCGCCGCTTGCCGGTTGCAGGCACGCTGCAATGGAACGTCGCCGCGCAGCAATGCTCTCACGGCAAAGGGCTTTGTGAGGAGCCGCCGATGAGCATTGAACGCAGCATTCCTGAGCTTGAGGCCTGGTATGCCCAGTACGACGACGTCAGTTATCGACTCGCGTCGCCGGACGCCTACCACCACGAACTGATTCGCACCGCCGAGGCACTGCGTGACGATGGCGCGATCGACTGGGACGACTGGCTGGCGCTCAAGGCGCTCGCCGACCAGGCCCACGTGCGCGCGCTGGAGGAAGCCGTGCAGGCCCATGTGAGCGACCCCGGCGCATGAAAGCGCTGAAGATCGCCACGTTCAACATCAACGGCATCCGCAGCCGTTTGCCAGCGCTATTGGCCTGGCTGGAACGCGAACGCCCCACCATCGCCTGCCTTCAGGAACTCAAGGCGAGCGATCGGCAGTTTCCACGTCAAGCCTTGGAGGATGCGGGTTACGGCTGCTGCTACGTGGGGCAGCCCTCCTGGAATGGTGTGGCTATCCTGGCGCGCGGCGCTGAACCCCTCGAGGTGCGCCGCGCCTTGCCTGGCATGGAGGAGGACGGCCAGAGCCGTTATCTGGAAGCCGCCGCACACGGTGTGCTGGTGGCCTGCCTGTATCTGCCGAACGGCAATCCGCAGCCTGGGCCGAAGTTCGACTACAAGCTGCGTTGGTTCGAATGCTTGATCGAACATGCCCGAGGCCTCTATGGCAGCGGCCACCCGACCGTGCTGGCGGGCGACTACAACGTGGTGCCCACCGACAGGGACATCTACGACCCACGCTCCTGGTTGAAGGACGCGCTGCTTCAACCCGAGTCCCGGGCGTGTTACCAGCGCCTGTTGGAGCAGGGCTGGGTCGATGCCATTCGCCAGTTGCACCCGCAGGCGCGGGTATACACGTTCTGGGATTATTTTCGCAATCACTGGGCACGCAATGCCGGGTTGCGCATCGATCACCTGTTGCTCAACCCGGCGCTCGCGCCCCAGCTCAAGTCCGCTGGCGTCGATGCCTGGGTACGCAACGAAGCCAAGGCCAGCGACCATGCGCCGGTGTGGATCGAGGTCGGCGCGCGGCGGGGGCGGCCATAAGGCGCAGGCCATGCCTCAAGCGTGTTTGCGCAACGCCTCGAGCAGTTGCGCCTTGGTCATCGTCGAGCGCCCTTTGATGTTCTGGCTGCGCGCCTCTTTCAGGAGGCTTTCCTTGGTCTGCGTTTGCAGCGATGCGCCTGAGCCGCGTGCGTGCCCCTGGCGTGTTTGCGCAGCCCGTTTGGCCGAATCCGAGCGTGCCGTGCGCTTGCTGCTCGGCGAGGTCGTGCTGCCCGAGCCGCCGCGCTTCTCGCCGCCGCCGGACTGCTTGTTGACCGTCGCCCAGGCGCGTGCCTCAGCCTCGTCTTTCGAGACGCCTTTGTGCTCGTAGCTTTCTTCGATGTGCTCGGCCTTGCGTTTCTGTTTGTCCGTGTACTTGCCTTTGTCCCCGCGTGGCATGACGTTTACTCCGCGTACGATGGATACAGGGTGGAGGTTGGCAAACCCGCATAGTGCCTGGGACTGGACGAATGGTAGTGGCGTTGAGTGGATCGGCTTGGGCTGGCGCGATTCGATAAAACTTCCAGGCGCCGGTGTTTTCTTCATTGAAACGTCAGAGGAGAACTACCATGTCCCAGCGACCCGCAGCGCACGACCCGAAAGAGGGACCGCACTCGTCCGAGCATGCCGAGCCCGATACCGACCTTGGGTTCGACCCCGACTCGCCTGACCTCGAGGACCCGCAAGTAGACCCCCAGGGACCGGCCAAGCCCCCGCGTGACGATGACCTGTAGCCGTGAGCCCGGGGCCGCGCGGCGGCCCCGGAGCGTCAGCCTTCCAACTGCTGGGCGGCTTGGACACCTGCCGCTGACAGCTTGATCGGGTAGCTCACGGTGACCTTGTGGTCGCTGTCGACCGCCACGCTGCCGTCCTGGATCAAACCGTGCTCTTGCAGGGTCTTGAGCATGCCGGCCACGGCCATCTCCCCGCGATAGTTGTCCAGCACTTCCTTGCCCAGCCCATGCGGATGGGCGTGTAGCAAACGGGTCAGTACTTCGGTGCGCAGTGCCTCGTTGCTCATGATTGACCTCATCAAGCGGTAGGTTATTTGCCGTGGGTGGTTTGCAAGGCCTTGGCTTGCTCGAGGTGGTGTTCCAGCGTCGGCAGTTTTTCGCTGGCGAACGCCTTCAGTTCGGGTTTGTCGGAAGACGCGGCTTCCTTCTTGAACAGCGCCACGGCCTTTTCGTGGGCATCGACCTGATTGTTGACGTACGACTTGTCGAACGATTCCTCGCGCCATTCGAGGATCATTTTCTTCACCTTGTCGGTCAGCGCCGCTTCGTCGGGCACGCTGATGTCCAGCTTGCGGGCGATATCCCCGAGTTGCTGGTTGGTCTTGGTGTGGTCGGTGACCATCTGCTGGGCGAATGTCTTGATCTCGGCATTCTGGCTTTTTTCCTGTGCGAGATTGCCGGTGACCACCTCGGCGATACCGGCTTCGGCGGCGGCTTCGACGAAATCGTCAGAGGCGGCCTGCGCTTGCAGTGAAGCCAGGCTTGCCAACAGGGCGATGCCTGCGAGTTTCAAGCATGGTGTGTTCATGTCTCACTCCTTCGTTCCGGTTGGCGCGACGTCGATGTCGCATTCGGTTGAGCCGAAGGAGGCGGCGAAGGTTTCGTTTTTCTTCCAGTCGCCGCTGGCCGCAGCATCGCCATGATCAGTCGCGTGTTGAATGTGAAGTGCCGCGAGTGCGGTACTGAAGAGCGATCGGTGGGCTCATTTCGCCAGGCCTGGCAGCACATTGACCCCTTCCAGCGTCGCAAAGGAAATGTCCTTGGCGGTCAGCAGGAAATCACTGACATAGGGCACTTGCAGCATGTCGCTGCGAATCGCCGCGTAAAGCCGGGCATGCAAACCCTGTTCACCGAGGCGCTTGGCCGTCACGTAGCCCCGCGAGCTGTATTCGTGCACCGCCCAGTTCGGCAGGCAGCACACGCCACGGCCCGAGGCGACCAACTGCATCATCATCACCGTCAGCTCAGAGGTTCGCACGTGCGCGGGCTCGATGTCCGCGGGGTCGAGAAAGCGGGTGAAGATGTCCAGGCGATTACGCTCGATGGGGTAGGTGATCAGCGTCTGGTTGGCCAGGCTGGCCGGCTCGATGTAGGGCTTGTCCCGCAGGGCATGGTGGTTGTCGATGGCCAGCAAGGCCTCGTAGCCGAACAACGGCACGTAGCTGATGCCGGGGAGGGTGACCGGGTCGGAGGTCACGACCAGGTCGAGGTCGCCGCGCTCCAGCGCTGGCAGTGGGGCGAAGGAGAAGCCTGAGGCCAGGTCCAGTTCCACCTCTGGCCAGGCACTGCGAAATTCGTCTACCGAAGGCATCAGCCACTGGTAGCAGCTATGGCATTCGATGGAGATATGCAGACGCCCCGCGCTGCCACTGGCGAGTTTGCCCAGATCGCGCTCCGTGGCGCGCACCAGCGGCAATACCTGCTCGGCCAGTTGCAGCAGCTTGAGGCCGGCGCTGGTGAAACGCACCGGTTTGGACTTGCGCACGAACAGCGGCATGCCGATACGGTCCTCCAGTTCGCGGAACTGATGTGACAGCGCGGACTGGGTCAGGTGCAGGCGTTCAGCGGCTTCGTGCAGGCTGTCGGTTTCCCGCAGGGCGTGAATGGTGCGCAGGTGCCTTAGATCGATCATGAGTAAAATTACAGTTCAATGCAAAAAAAATGAGTTTGTCTCATGACTGATCGTTCGTGACAATCCCCCCATCGAATTTTGCCCCTCACGCCATACCGCCGGTTACCTCACGCAAAGGGTATGCACCCCGCGAGCGCAAACGTCGGGGGGCACAGGGAATACTAGGGATTAAGGTCATATCAAAATGAGCAACGATTTTTCATTCGTCATCAAGCGTGTGGGGTTCGACGAGCACTACCACCCGGCAGACAACACGCGCATCACCACCAACTTCGCCAACCTGGCGAGGGGCAGCAGTCGCCAAGAGAACCTGCGCAATACCTTGAAGATGATTGACAACCGTTTCAACGCCCTGGCGCATTGGGACAACCCCACCGCGGATCGCTACACGGTCGAGCTCGACATCATTTCCGTCGAGATGCATATCGAGGTTGAACGCCAGGGGAACGCCCTGCCGTTGATCGAGATATTGAAAACGACGGTCGTTGATCGCAGAACCGGTGAGCGCACCGAGGGCATGGTCGGGAATAACTTCTCCTCGTACGTGCGCGATTATGACTTTAGCGTGCTGTTGCTCGGGCACAACAAAGGTCAAGCCGAATTCACGACCCCAGAGGGTTTCGGTGACCTGCATGGGAAACTCTTCAAGTGCTTCGTGAATTCCAGTGCCTACAAAGCGCATTTTGCCAAGCCACCGGTCATCTGCCTGAGTGTTTCGAGCAGCAAGACCTATCAGCGCACCGAAAACCAACACCCTGTGCTGGGGATCGAGTACCAGCAGGACGAGTATTCGTTGACCGATGAATACTTCCGCAAGATGGGGTTGAAGGTGCGTTACTTCATGCCGCCCAACAGTGTTGCGCCGTTGGCGTTCTACTTTGCTGGCGATCTGCTGGGTGACTACACCAACCTTGAGCTGATCAGCACCATCAGCACGATGGACACCTTCCAGAAAATCTACCGGCCGGAGATTTACAACGCGAATTCTGCCGCCGGTAAGTCCTACCAGCCGAGCCTGCAGCATCAGGACTATTCATTGACGCGCATCGTCTACGATCGCGAGGAGCGTAGCCGCCTGGCGATCGAGCAGGGGAAGTTCGCCGAGGAGCACTTCATCAAACCCTACCAGGCTGTGCTCGAGCAGTGGTCCGCTAACTACACCGTTTGACGAATCGACAGTACAAGGTTACCCGCTATGAAAAAGTTGTTACCCACTTCCACTGCTGGCAGCTTGCCTAAACCCGTTTGGCTTGCGCAACCCGAGACGCTTTGGTCGCCCTGGAAGTTGCAGGACGAGGCACTGATCGAGGGTAAGCAGGATGCATTGCGTTTGTCGCTGCACGAGCAGCAGCAAGCCGGCATCGATATCGTCAGTGATGGTGAGCAAACGCGCCAGCATTTCGTCACGACGTTCATCGAGCACCTCAGCGGCGTGGATTTCGAGAAGCGCGAGACCGTTAGAATTCGTGATCGTTATGACGCGAGCGTGCCGACCGTCGTCGGGGCGGTGGCTCGGCAAAAGCCAGTCTTCGTCGAAGACGCCAAGTTCTTGCGCCAGCAAACCACGCAACCCATCAAATGGGCGTTGCCTGGTCCGATGACCATGATCGATACCCTGTACGACGCTCACTACAAAAGCCGCGAGAAACTGGCCTGGGAGTTCGCCAAGATCCTCAACGAGGAAGCCCGGGAACTGGAGGCCGCTGGTGTCGACATCATCCAATTCGATGAGCCCGCCTTCAATGTGTTCTTCGACGAGGTGAACGAGTGGGGCGTCGCCACCCTGGAACGGGCGATCGAAGGGCTTAAGTGCGAGACCGCCGTGCATATTTGTTACGGCTATGGCATCAAGGCCAATACCGATTGGAAAAAGACGCTCGGCTCCGAGTGGCGGCAATACGAAGAGGCGTTCCCCAAGCTGCAAAAATCCAGTATCGACATCGTCTCGCTGGAATGTCACAACTCGCATGTGCCCATGGACTTGATCGAGCTCATTCGCGGTAAGAAAGTGATGGTCGGCGCCATTGACGTGGCGAACCACACGATCGAAACCCCCGAGGAAGTCGCCAACACCCTGCGCAAAGCCCTTCAGTTCGTAGAGGCCGACAAGCTCTACCCGTGCACCAACTGTGGCATGGCGCCGCTGCCTCGCCGCGTCGCCAGAGGCAAGTTGAATGCGCTGAGTGCCGGTGCGGAAATCGTCCGGCGTGAACTCTCGATGTAACCAGGCCCTCGTCGAGAGAGGTGTGCGGGGGCCGAGGCCGTGTGTTTCGCTTCGGACTCCCCGAACACTGTTGAGCTGCAGCCCATACCTAGGACCTACTATGTCGTTTCCGAGCACTGCCATCGAACCCTTACGCTTTCGCCAAGCGCTCGGGCACTACGCCTCCGGGATCACGGTGATCACCTCCCACATGGAGGGCGAGCCGGTTGGCTTCACGTGCCAGTCGTTCTACAGCGTGTCGATGAGCCCGCCGCTGGTGTCGTTCAGCGTCATGTCCAGCTCGGCGAGTTACCCACGGATTCGCCAGGCAGGTCGCTTTGCAGTCAATATCCTGTCGGGTGAGCAAATGGAGATTTCCAACCAGTTCGCGCGTCGGGGCACGGACAAGTGGCAGGGGGTCGAGTGGCAGGTGTCGCCATTGGGTAATCCGATCATTGCCGGCAGCCTGCACTGGCTTGATTGCGAGATCCACGCCGAACACGCTGCGGGTGATCACCTGATCGTGATTGGTGAGGTGAAAGCGTTGAACCTGCACGACACTGCTGCGGCACAGCCACTGCTGTATTTCAAAGGTCAGTATTGCAACCTCGCCGCGCTCGGCGCGCAGTGAGGGTTTGCTGAAGGCATGCCGTTCGGCAGGCACCTGACGAAGCCTGTGCAATCCTGGACAGTCATTGTCTTCCGCCATGATCACTCGCCCTCAGGCGCGCTCGTTTCTAAGCCAGCGCTGGTGATAGTGAGAAAGCCGGGTCAGTCCGAACAACGCACCTTGACGCATGACTTGCTCACGTTCGCCAAAGAAGCGTTGGGTGCGCGTGAAGACGGCGCCAGGCTCGCCGGCAAACGCCCAGGCAAAGCACAGCGTGCCGGGTGGCACCCCGGATTCGGAATCAGGCCCGGCGACGCCCGTGGTGGCAATCACCACGTTGGCGCCGCTGTCTCTCAATGCCCCCAAGGCCATTTCCCACGCGACCGCCTCGCTGGTGAGGCCGTAGCGCTCGATGGTTTCGGCGCTTACCCCTAGCAGACGTTTCTTCGCACTGGGTGAGTAGACAACATAAGCACTCTCCAGCACCTCTCCGGTACCGGGCACCGCCGCCAACAACGCCACCATGCATCCAGCCGTGCACGACTCTGCGGTGGTCAGAATCAACTGGTGGTCCTTGAGATAGCCGAGCGTGGCCAACACAGATTCGCTTGCCATTGGAGAGTCGACTCGCTTGTTCATTTGCGGTGGACGCAATCCAGCGGCGGTTGGTTCAGCGCATCTTTGCCCTGTACTGACTCATCACCCCGTGCGAGGACCGCCTCAAGCTGTCACGCCCCTCTGATGCCCATGCCTTCGCGACCCAGGCCGTGCACGCCGGCTTCTTGCGGCAATGCCGTGACCTTGATCGCACGCACCGGCACGGCGAACTTGGCGCCGATTTTCGAGAACCGTTCGAGCAGCTTGAAGTTGATCGCCTGCTGGATGTCCATGTACAGGTTGTAGCCGGGGTCCTTGACGATGTAGACGCATTCGAACTCCAGCGCCTCCTTGCCGAACCCGCGCAGGTGGGCGCGGTCGAAGCGCACCAGCTCCTGAGCCTTGATGGCTTCCTCGACGATGCCGGGCGCTTTCTTCACGGCCTCGGTGGGCGTGTCATAGGACAGCCCAAATTCGAACACGATGCGGCGTTCCTGCAGGCGCTTGTAGTTCTGGATGGTGCTGCTGATCATGCTGGCGTTGGCCATGACGATCTGTTCGCCGCCGAGGCTGCGAATGCGTGTGGTCTTGAGGCCGACATGCTCGACGGCCCCGGCCAGCGGCCCGATGACGATGAAGTCGCCGACCTCGAACGGCTTGTCCACGGCGATCGATAACGAAGCGAACAGGTCGCCGAGGATGTTCTGCACGGCCAGCGCCACCGCGATGCCACCCACGCCGAGGCTGGCGACGAAGGCGGTGATGTTCACCCCCAGGTTCGACAGCATCGCCAGCAGCACCACGGACCACAGCAGTACCCGCGCGCCCCAGGCGGACAGGGTGGCCAGCGCGCTGCCCTGGTTCAGGCTGTCGCTGCGCTGGCGAGCGAAGTAGCGGCTCAGGCCCAGGCCGATGGCGCGGTTGGCCCACAGGCCGATCTGCAGGGCCGCGACCACGAACCACAGGCTGCTGACCCGGGTCAGCCAGCGCTCGGGCAGGTCGAGCACGCTCAGGCCCACCAGCAAGGAGGCGAGGAACAGCAGGAAGTTGCTGGTGCCGGACAGTACCTTGGCCAGCACCTGGCTCAATGGGCCATCGTGTTCGGACCAACGCCGTACCCGGTGCAGCAGGAAACTGATTGCCGCGCGGCAGACCAGGAAGGTCACGATGGCGACGGTCAGCGCCAGCAACATATTGAGGATGGAAATACCGAATACGGTGGTGTCGGTGAAAAGAGCGATGATGCGGTCGTTCATGAGTGCCTCACCTCTGGGTTTTCTCGATTGATTTTGCCAAGGTTCTTTTCTAGGACGTCCAGAGAGCTCCACAGGTCGATCGGATTTCACAAACACACTTCGATAGCCAGGCCGGCTGTCCGATGTTGTCGTTTGATTTGGAGTGATGGCGCGCGGCAGGTGATCTACCGCTGACAAGGGCGCAGAGGGCAGGCAGATGAAAAGACGAGGTGAAACCTACAGACAGTGGCGCGACCCGATCCTGCACCATCAAACCCATGAGGAAACCCTCGGCACTGGCACCTGCCTCGACGTGCAGACGCGCTTGTCGCGAACCGGCGCAACCCAGTTGTTCATCGGTGTCTATCGCGCTGACGGCTCGGTCGTGTGCGAGCAAATCCACGCTCAGCGCGCCGGTGAAACGATGAGCCGGGCGCTGGTATGGGGTGTGGGGTATGCCAGACGTGTCGCGGGCGAGGGTGAGGCATTCAGTGTCGAGCTGGCCGGCGACTGAACCCGCTTAGGTGTGAGTGACGATGGAGTGCTTTGATGATTTATCTCGGTTGCGCAGGTTGGAGCCTGTCCCGCCAGTACGCCGATGCTTTTACGCATTCCGGCAGCCATCTGCAGCGCTACGCGGCCCGCTTCAAGGCGGTGGAAATCAACAGTTCGTTCTACCGGCCCCACCGTCCCGAAACCTATGCGCGCTGGGCCTCGTCCGTGCCGCTGAGCCGCTCAAGCCCTCGCCTGCGCGCCCGGAGAGGGCGCGCAGGCGAGGGTCACGCTGCTCGTTGCTCGCCCTTGAGCAGTTTTTTCTGCGCTTCCATGGCTTGTCCCATCGCTTCCAGTTCCTGCTTGCCCAGCAGCTTGCGGGCAGTCGGGAAGAGTTCGCTTTCCTCCTCCTCGATGTGGTGTTCCAGCAACTCCTTCATCACCTTGACTCGACCGGCAAATTCCACGGTTCCGGTTTCGGTGTGCAACAGATCGGGAATGACCAGCGAGTCGACGGTACGGTGTTCTTCCTTGGCTTCGTAGTACATCTTCGCTTCTTCCTTGCCGCCCGCCTGCTTGATCGCCGGGTACAGGATCTCTTCCTCCAGAGCCGTGTGGATGCTGACCTCCTGCTTGATCCGCGCAAGCAGTTCGGCGCGCCTTTTCACCGCGCGCTCGGTGGTCGAGGACAGTTCTTCAAGTAGTTTCTTCACCAGTTGATGGTCCTGGATCAGCAGTTCGATCGCATTCATGAGGCACCTCTCAGGGGCTGGAAAAATCACGGTTGCCAGCAGTTGAATGGGCCGCAAGCGGGAAGGTTCAACGCGGATGACCAGCGCACAGGGCGGCATCCGTCGACGGCGAGGAAAGGGTCACGGTCGTGGGAATCGGGAGATGTGAAGACATTATCGAAGAGTGGCGCGGGCTGTGCGTAGGGACTTTGAACTCACACGAACCACTCATCCTGGCCGGGCAACAGCGCATGAACTTTGTCAGGCGCGATGGCTTCACTCTAGTAACGGGGCCGTGATGTAAGCGCGGCTCTCTACCGAGCAGAGGAGAGGGCGGCCATGAGTGAGCCTGTAACGTATTTCTGGATCGCCGTGGCGGCGATCATCCTATTGGTCGATCTATGGGCGATCGTCAGCGTGTTCCGCAGCGACAAGGCCGACGTGACGAAGGCGCTGTGGGCAGTGCTGCTGCTGGCGCTGCCCCTCGTCGGCCTGGCCATCTGGGGTGTCCTGGGGCCGCGAGGCATCAAGCGCGGCACCGGGCCTTCGTCACCGGAACACAGCAAGGGGTAGCGGCAGCCATGACGCAATCAGAGAAGGACAAGGCCGTCGACCAGGCCAGGACGACGGGTGAGCAGGAACGTGACAACGACGCTCGACGCCCGGATGGCTCCGGTGGTACTTCGCATGATTCGACCGCGCAGAAAGCTGCGCGCGAAGAGGGCCGGCACAAGCATTGAGAAAAAGGCGCACAGCATGCCGCGAATCATCACTCCCGCCACGCCTGAGCACGAAATCAGCGAGCATAACGCCCGCATGTTCGGCTCACCAAAGGAACGACTGGATTTCTATCGCGGTGAAATCCAGTACGAGACCAGCATTCTCGCCAACCGAACCGACGCCTACCTTGCCGCGCAGTCGTTCCTGGTGATTGCCTTCGTGTCTTCGATGGGCAACCTCAATCAGAGCTGGGGCGAGATGTTCACCCTGGTCGTTCCGCCCTTTCTCGCCTTGTTGGGCGTGTTGAGTTCACTCAATGCCTGGCCCGGTATTCGCGCCGCATACAAGATCATCGAGCATTGGCAGTTGAAACAGAGCCATCTGCTGCGCAGCGAGCCGTTGATGGGGCTGGCCTATGACGAATCGCCGCTGTTCAGCGAGGCGGAAACATCGCAGGCCGGGCACCGCAAGTCGTTGTTGTTCTCGCTGCGTACGCCGTGGATATTCCTGGGGTTCTGGGTGATCCTCGGTGCTTATGCGGTGTTCATCCAACTGGCATGAGCGGCGGCGCTCGGGATGGCGCCGCCGAGCCCCGCTGCGCATGGTTCGGCGTCGCCTTCGGCGGAACAGGGTTACAAGCTATCGGGGTCGCCGAAGAACATCTGTATCCGCGACCGCAACCAGCGCTCCGCCGGGTCGTTGTCCTGCGCCCCTCGCCATGCCATGTGCAGCTCGAAGCTGCGCACCTCGATCGGCAAGTCCTCGGCCCGCAGGCCGCCGCCGGCGGTAAGGGCGTCGGCGGTGTAGTCGGGCACGGTGGCGACGATGTCGGTGCCGGCCAGCAGGCTGCCCAGGCCGTTGAACTGCGGCACGGCCAGGACCACGTGGCGCTTGCGGCCGATCTCGTCGAGGGCTTCGTCGATGAAGCCGGAGAGGTCGCCGGCGAACGACACCAATGCATGGGGGCGGGCGCAGAAGTCATCGAGGGTGATGGCGCCGGGCACGCTGTCGGCGCGCAGCAGCTTGGGCATGCTGCGGCGCAACACCTTGCGCTTGGCGTTGGCCGGCAGCTCGCTGGTGTAGCTGACCCCCACCGAGATCTCACCGGAGGCCAGCAGGGTCGGCATCAGCAGGTAGTTGACCCGCCGCACCACCAGGACGATGCCCGGCGCTTCGGCACGGATGCGCTTGAGCAACTGCGGCAGCAGGGCGAACTCGGCATCGTCGGACAGGCCGATGCGAAACACCGAGGTACTGGTGGCCGGGTCGAACTCGGCGGCGCGGCTGACCGCCGTGGAGATCGAGTCCAGTGCCGGAGACAGCAGCGCGAAGATCTCGTGGGCGCGCGCGGAGGGCTCCATGCTGCGGCCGGTGCGCACGAACAGCGGGTCGTCGAACAGGTTGCGCAGGCGCGACAACGCCGCGCTGATCGCCGGTTGGCCGAGGAACAGCTTCTCGGCGGCGCGGGTCACGCTGCGCTCGTGCATGAGCGTTTCGAACACGATCAGCAGGTTGAGGTCTACGCGGCGCAGGTCGTTCCGGTTCATCGATGCGTTTCGCCTAAAGTGGGGCAGAGGTGAATCTTAAGGCCAAAGGCTGCTACCCTGCACGGGTTTGCGGGTGCCAATGCATGGATTTGCCAGGAGCCCAATCAATGACAGGCATGTCGACTATTAACAGCCACTGATGGTCTAACGTGCAAAGCCCGGATAAAGTCCGTGGTAATACGAGTTTCACAAAGGCGAGGTATGCGATGTCCCGCATGATCCGTTTCCACAAGTTCGGCGCGGCCGATGTGCTCCGTTGCGAGGAGCAGGCTGAGCCGTTCCCGGCGATGGGCGAGGTCCAGGTACGTGTCGAGGCGATTGGTATCAGCTGGTACGACGTGCTCTGGCGGCAGAACCTGGCGCCATCACAGGCTCACCTGCCCGCGGGGATCGGCCATGAAATGGCCGGGGTGGTGACGGCGGTCGGCGAAGGTGTCGACGATATCGCCGTGGGCGACCGGGTCGCGAGCTTCCCGGCCACCAGCCCCAACGAGCATCCGGTGTATGGTGACGTGATCGTGCTGCCACGTTCGGCCATCACCCGTTACCCCGACAACCTCACGCCGGTCGAGGCCAGCGTGCACTATACGCCGCTGCTGATCGCCTATTTCGCCTACGTCGACCTGGCGCGGGCCAAGGCCGGGCAGAGCGCGCTGGTCACCGATGCCAGCCACTGTGCGGGCCCTGCCTTCGTGCAATTGGGCAAGGCGCTGGGCCTGAAGGTGTTCGCCGCCACCAAGGAGCCGGAGCAGCGCGAATACCTGCTGGGCCTGGGTGCCGACAAGGTGATCGTCACCGAAGAGCAGGACCTGCTGATGCAGATCGGCAAGTACACCGATGGCCGTGGCGTCGACATGGTCCTCGATGGCATGGGCGGCCCGCAGATGTCGCTGCTGGGCGATGTGCTGGCGCCGCGCGGCAGCCTGGTGCTTTACGGGCTGCAAGGCGGCAACCAGACGCCGTTCCCGGCGTGCGCGGCATTCCAGAAGAACATCCAGTTCTACGTGCACTGCATCGGCAACTTCACCGGCAAGCCGGAACTGGGCATCGCCCAGGATCAGGTCGCCCTGCAGCGCGCATTGCGCGATATCAACCAGTTCACCGCCGACAAGCTGCTGACGCCACAGATCATCAAGGTGTATCCCTTCGAGAAGGTCGTCGAGGCACACCGGCACATGGACGACTGTCCTTGTGGCGGGCGCGTGGTGCTGGACATGGGGCCGCGTTGATAGCGCTGCCGAGTGTGATGGGAAAACCGGGCCTGGCCCGGTTTTTTTATGGGTTTGCCGTGGCGGCTGAACATATGATTGGCGGCAATGAGGGGCAGTTTCGGATTTTTCCTACTCCAGTAAACTATCTCGCTGACAGATATATATGTTGTTTCCTGATTCTGGACTTGCCGTGCGCAGCGTAATCTTTGACAAGTCGTAAATGTCCAGAGGGTTTGTTGGCCTCGCTGTTAAGCTGAATGGTTTTTTTACTTTGATCTGTATCTTTTATTCATCTCGCAACGCTTGATAATGGCCCTGTGACAGTTTTTTGCGGGCGCTTGGTATTGGCGTGAGGCGTCAAGTACGCAGGTCATGTCACGGGCGGTAGAAGGTTGATGCTTGTGGTTTGACGGCGGCAAAGCGTCAACTCAAAGTTTACTAATAAGTTGTAGGAACTATCTCTAGTTTGATGTCGCTATTAAATATGTTCGCCACCTTGCGAACCGTTGTACTGCCGTATTGGATGACGGGGTGACTTTATGAGCAATATCCACGACCAGGCCATGCACTATATCTACCAGCAGGTGCTACAGCGCCTGCTGGATCATATGACCCAGGCACAGCGGGCCTCTGTGCAATTGCTCGTCCAGCGGCTATTGGTGGCGGCCGGAGGGCTGGAGTACATCGGCGGCTTTCGCCTGCTGATGCTCCACGGCAGCGACCCACGCAGCGCGCGGTTGCTGGCCATCCTGCGGGCGGCGCAGTTGAGCATCGCCTTGCGCGGCCCCGAGACGTTTCGCCTGCGCGTCGTGATCGGTAGCCAGCCTGCGTTGCGTGAGGAGATATTGCGCGAGCACGATCGGGCCTTCAGTGCGTTGTTCCTGCATGACGACCCACGGGTGCAACTGCTGATGCTCAAGGCCGGGCAGGTGCTGCCGTTCACCGTCCGTGGCGATGAAACCGAGGGTTGCGCACCCGCTGAGCGCGAAGCCCTGCTGCTGTTCGGTCACCTCACGGGTGGGCGCCCCGAGGCCTTGCTCGGCAGTCGCCTGCACCTTGAGCTAGCCGATGCCTACGGCCGGTTATTGGCCTGGGACGGTGGTGACAGCGCATTGGTAACCGCCATGCCGGAGCGCCAACGCCGACGCTTTCTGGCCTGGAGTCGAGCCAGCCTGCGGGTGGTCGGGTATGGTGGCCTGCATGGCGCACAGCCCTGCGTGGGTACCTTGTGCGCCTCGCTGGGGCGCCTGCGCGCACTGGCGGCGGCGCCACTGGAGCGGCCCGAGCCGGTCACGCAGGTGAGCGAAAATACCCCCACGCTGCGGCTGATCCCGCTCGATGACCTGTTGCAGCCCATCAACGAGGGCGAGCGGCTGCTGCAGATGCTCGGGCACAGCGACACGGCCTTGGGCGGTGGTGCGGCGTTGGCGACCTTCTTCGACCCCACGCCACTCGCGCACCTGCAAGCGCTGCGTGCGCGACTGCTGCAGGGCAAGGACGAAGGGCTGTGCTCGCAGCTTTGGCAGGAGCAGGCCCGGGCGCTGTTCGAGCAGGGCTATGGCATCGGCGACACGCAACTGGTTTGCCTGCTGTTCACCCCCTTCGTCGACCGTGGTCGGGGCTTGGGGCACTTCGTGCAACGTTGCCACCCGAACATGCGCGTGGCCTTGCCCTACCTGCACCGGGCCTTGCAAGGCAAACCCTGCCCCGAAGCGGTACTGCGCTGGTTGATCGAGACCAGCGGCCTGAACCTGGCGCAACTGCGTGCCCTGTACCTGGGCAGGGTGGCGCAGCCGGCATTGCAACTGCTCAAGGCATTGGCTCGGCGTGACTCGCGCCTGAGCTTGCTGGCGCAACGGCCCTTGTGCGTCGAGGCGAAGGACCGGACGGCGATCTGATGGGGCGCTCGGCGCGCGGCGAGTTCGCCTACCAGGCGGTCTATCGTTACCTGGAAACCTTGATTGCCCAGGCCGGGCAGGGCGGTGCCCGGCGCCTGCCTTCGTTGCGCGACCTGTCGCGGCGCCTGCGGGTGTCGCTGGCCACCGTGCAGAACGCCTATTCCCTGCTGGAACACGAGGGGCGGGTGACCTCGATGCCGCGTTCCGGTTACTTCGTGCGCCTGTGCCCGCACGATGTCGAGCCGATCACCCACGCGGCTAGCTCACCGTTCAGCTTGCCCCCGCTGGTGTTACCGGCGTTGGAACGCATGCTGCTGGCCCATGAGCGACGTCTGGCGCGCCAGGCCATGCGGTTGCCGGCGAGCAATCGGGCACCCGGCAGCGCGTCGCTGCGCCAGGTGCTTGCCGCGCGTCATACCCGTTCTTCCAGCCAGTGCTGGAATGCCGACGACGTGCACCTGGCCTGTGACGTGCAGGCCTTGCTGCACACCCTGGTGGGCGCACTGGCGCTGCAGGGCGCCACGGCGTTGGTGGCCACGCCTTGCTGCTGGCGTCTGTTGCAGGGGCTGCGCCAGGCCGATGTGCGGGTGCTCGAAGTGCCCCTGGACGGTTATCTGGACCTGAACGTGCTGGAGTGGCTGTTGCTGCATGAACCCGTGCGTCTGTTGCTGCTGCCGTCGTGCCTGGCCTCGCCGACCGGGCGGCTGCTGGCCGTGCACGAGCAGCGCAAGATCGAGCACCTGCTCGACCAGCACGCCGTCTGGTTGCTGGAGAACGACCTCGACAGCGAACACTGCTTCGCCGCGCCGCCCAGCGCGCGCCTGCGCGATGGGGTCGATCCGCGGCGGCTGCTGGTGCTGGGCTCGCTGGAAAGCGTGGTTGGCGTCGAGGCGCCCTACGCCTATCTGTTGGGACGCCAGCCCTCGGTGCGTGAAGCCTTCGTCCGGCGTGCCTTCGTCTTGCCACCGCTGCGCCAGCAGGCGGTCGCCTTGCTGCTGGGCCGTGGCGATGTCGACAGCCAGCTGCAAGCGCTACGCGACATGCTGGCCACGCGCATGGGGCAGTTGTGTCGGGAGGTCGAGCGCCGGTTGGGCGACCATCTGATCTTCCAGCGCCCGGTGGGTGGCAGGGCCCTATGGTGTCGCGTGCGTCACCCGGTGGATGTGCGCCAGGTGGCGGTCGCCCTGGCAGGCAGCGAACTGGCGGTCGCGCCCGGTGACCTGTTCAGTCTGCACGGGCACTATCACCAACACCTGCTGCTGGCTTGGGGCGGTGATGAGCCTGCGCAGTTGCAACGGGCGATCGAGCAACTCGGGCAGGTATTGCAGCGCCAGCTCACCGCGACGACGCAGGGCTGACCATCGGTCCGTGGCGCTTGCCAGTGAAGCGGGTCTGTATGTATAACCAGTGCACTCACCTGCTGCCGATGCCTTGCCGTGATCGCCCATTCCGTCGACGACCCTTTCTATTACCTGCATAACTTCCGCCAGGTGCTGGCCTGGGTCGAACAACGCTACGCCGACCTGCTCGACCCAGAGGCGCTGGGGTTCGTGCAGGCGTTCGCCTCGTTGCCGCAACCAAGCCAGGCACTGCTGGTGCGCATGGTAATGCGCAAGGGCGAGCTGTTTCGCAGTGACCGGCTTGCCTACACCGAGATTGGCGACACCGTGGCGGCACTCGGCCCTTTGCTGACGCTGGGTTGGGCCTGCGACCAGCCGCGGCTGGGCGTGGCAGCGCTGTGCGGCCTGCTGCGCAAAGACGAACTGGCGCACTGTTTCGCCGGCCAGTTGAGCCGTCCCCGGGCGCCCAAGGCCGAGCTGGTGCTGCAGTTGCAGGCCTTGCAGCTGGTCGAGCAGCCCTTGACCGAGTGGTTCCCCGACGCGTCGCTGCGCATCGTGCACTGGCGCCTGCAAACGCTCTGCGACCGTCTGCGCCTGTTGTTCTTCGGCAACCTGTACCAGGACTGGTCGGAGTTCGTGCTGGCCGACCTGGGGGTGTTTCGTTACGAACAGGTGCCGTTCAGCGCCGACTCCCGGGCGTTGGGCGAGCGCAGCGAGGTTGACCTGGCCATGGCCTTGCATGCCTGCGCCGAGCGTCTGGAGCAGGGGGAAGCGCCGGCACAGGTGCTGGCGACCTTGCAGGGCCTGCACAGCGACAACCCCTGGTTGGCGCGGCGTCGCTCGCGGCTGCTGTTCAGCCTTGGGCAGCAATGCGAGCGTCTGGGCGACTGGGACTTGGCCCTGGCCGTGTATGAGGGCTGCATGCACCCCGAGGCCCGCATCCGGCGGGTGCGCGTGTTCGAGCGCAGCGAGCAGTGGGCCCAGGCCCAGGCCCTGGCCCTGCAGATGGCCCAGTGCCCGGCCAACCCCCTTGAGGCCCAGGCCCTGGAACGCATGCTGCCACGCCTGGCGCGCAAGCTTGGCGGGCCGCCTCAGCGCCGCCGGCCAGCCGCGCCACTGGAGCTGATCGAGCTGGAATTGCCACGCGAGCACGCGGCGCTGGGGGTGGAGGAGGCGGTGCGCCAGCACTTGGCCGAGGCCGGTGGCGAGGTGCATTACGTCGAAAACACGCTGTTCAACAGCCTGTTCGGCCTGTTGTGCTGGGAGGCGATCTTCGCGCCCCTGCCGGGGGCGTTCTTCCATCCGTTCCAGGCCGGCCCGCAAGACCTGCACGATGACGATTTCCAGCCACGCCGCGCGGCGCTGTTCGACGCCTGCCTGGGCAGGCTCGACGACGGCAGCTACCGCGCCGCGATGCGCCAGTGCTTCGTCGCCAAGCAGGGGCTGCAGTCACCGTTCGTATTTTGGCAGGCGCTCAGCGCACAGCTGCTCGACCAGGCCTTGGCATGCCTGCCGGCAGCGCACTTGAAACAGTGCTTCCTGCGCTTGCTGCAGGACATCCGCAACAACCGCGCCGGCATGCCCGACCTTATCCAGTTCTGGCCCGAAGAAGGGCGCTACCGCATGGTCGAGGTCAAGGGCCCCGGTGACCGTCTGCAGGACAACCAACTGCGCTGGCTCGACTTCTGCCGCCAGCACGGCCTGCCAGTGGCGGTCTGTCATGTGCGCTGGCGCGCGGAGACCGCGGCATGATCAAGAGCGTCGCGGTGCGCGCCCTGTGCGAGTTCAGTGCCAAGGCTGGGGACCTCGACCTGCGTTTCACCCCGTCGCCCAGCGCAATGGAGGGGATCGATGGTCATCGCCGAGTGGTGGCGCGGCGCGGGCCCGGTTATGAAGCCGAGGTCGCGCTGGAGGGCGAATACCAGGGGCTGCGCGTGCGTGGCCGCGCCGATGGCTACGACCCTGCGTGCAACCGCCTCGAGGAGATCAAGACCCACCGCGGCGACCTGGGCCGCCAGCCGACCAACCACCGGCAACTGCACTGGGCCCAGGCCAAGGTCTATGCCTGGCTGCTGTGCCAGGCGCGAGGGCTGGCGAGCATCGAGGTGGCGCTGGTGTACCTGGACGTCGACAGCGACCGCCAGACGCTGTTCAGCGAGCAGCACGACGCCGACGCGTTGCGTGGCTTCTTCGAAGCCCAGTGCCAGGTGTTCCTTGGCTGGGCGCAAGGGCAGGGGCGCCGGCTTGCCGAGCGCGACCTTGGCTTGCAGGCCCTGAGCTTTCCCTACCCGGCGTTTCGCCAAGGCCAGCGGCAACTGGCGGAAACCTTGTACAAGGCGGTCAGCACCGGGCGTTGCCTGATGGCCCAGGCCAGCACTGGCATCGGCAAGACCCTTGGTACGTTGTTCCCACTGCTCAAGGCCATGGTCCCGCAGCAACTGGACAAGCTGTTCTTCCTCACTGCCAAGACCCCAGGCCGTGCCCTGGCCCTGGATGCCCTGCGCCAAGTCACCGACGCCAACCCGCAGCCGGCGCTGCGCACCTTGGAGTTGATCGCACGGGACAAGGCCTGCGAATACCCCGAACGTGCCTGCCACGGCGAGTCGTGCCCCCTGGCCCAAGGCTTCTACGACCGCCTGCCGGCTGCCCGCGAGGCCGCGGCCCGGGTGCCCCTGCTGGATCGCACGGCCGTGCGCGAAGTTGCCTTGGCCCACCGGGTGTGCCCCTATTACCTGAGCCAGGAGATGGCCCGTTGGGTCGATGTGGTGGTTGCCGACTACAACTACTACTTCGATGCCCACGCCTTGCTGTTCGCCTTGGGCCAGGCCAACCAGTGGCGGGTCGCGGTGCTGGTGGACGAGGCGCACAACCTGGTCGAGCGCGGCCGCGCCATGTACAGCGCAAGCCTCGACCAGGGCCAACTCCTTGGCTTGCGCCAGGCCAAGCCGAGGGGGCTGGGTAGCGCGCTGGAGCGGCTTAACCGCCAGTGGAATGCGTTGTTCAAGGCGCAACGGACGCCGTACCAGGCCAGCGACACGTTGCCCGACACCTTCCTGCGCGCCCTGCAACACTGCATCGGGTTGATCCAGGAGCGCCTGGAGCAGGCCCCCGCCGAGCAGGACCCGGCGCTGTTGCAGTTCTACTTCCAGGCCTTGCAGTTCAGCCGGGTGGCCGAACTGTTCGATGAGCACTTCCTGTTCGACATCAGCCTGCGCAATGGCCCGCGCCGTCGCCAGCTGGCCACCCTGACCCTGCGCAACGTGGTGCCGGCACGCCTGCTGGGCCCACGGATGAGCGCCGCGCGCAGCGTCACGCTGTTCTCCGCGACCCTGGGGCCGCGGCACTTCTACGCCGACCTGCTGGGGATGCCCGCCGACACCGCGTGGCTGGAGGTGGCGGCGCCGTTTCGCGCCGAGCAGTTGCAGGTGCGCATCGTCAGCCAGGTCTCGACCCGCTACCAGCAGCGCCAGGCGTCGCTGGCGCCGATCGTCGCGCTGATCGCCGAGCAGTATCAGCGCCAGCCGGGCAATTACCTGGCGTTCTTCAGCAGTTTCGAATACCTGCAACAGGTGGCCGCGCTGTTCGCCGAGCAGCACCCGGGGGTGGCGCACTGGTGCCAGGCCCCGGGCATGGACGAGGCGGCACGCGAGGCGTTTCTCGCGCGCTTCGTGGCGGACGGGCAGGGCATTGGTTTCGCCGTGCTCGGCGGCGCCTTCGGCGAGGGGGTCGACCTGCCGGGAACGCGCCTGATCGGCGCGTTCGTCGCCACCCTCGGGCTGCCTCAGGTCAACCCGGTCAACGAGCAGTTCAAGCAGCGCCTGGGCCGCCAGTTCGGCGCCGGGTTCGACTACGCCTACCTCTACCCGGGGGTGCGCAAGGTTATCCAGGCCGCCGGTCGGGTGATTCGAGGTGACCAGGACCGTGGCGTGTTGCTGCTGATCGACGAGCGCTTCGCCGAGGCGCGGGTGCGGCAGATGTTTCCCAGTTGGTGGGGGGTGGCCAGCGGATAGAGGCTGTGGGTGTCTGTGCCCCGCGATGGGGCCGGCACTGAATTTCCACTACCGACAAGACCACCACCCAGCCCATCGCACGGCGCTGCAACTCCCAGTACACTGCGCGTTCCAACACCTACATCCCGTTGAACTCGAGGTTCTGCATGACGCTCAGTCCTTTGGCAGGCAAGCCGGCTCCGGCCAGCGTGCTGGTCGATATCCCCCGCTTGTTGACCGCCTACTACACCGGCCGTCCCAACGCTCAGGTAGCGTCCCAGCGCGTGGCCTTCGGCACCTCCGGGCACCGGGGCACTTCGTTCGAGCTGAGCTTCAACGAATACCACGTGCTGGCGATCACCCAGGCCATCTGCCTGTACCGCCAGCAGAAGGGCATCGACGGCCCACTGTTCATCGGCGCCGACACCCACGCCCTGTCGGCCCCGGCCGCCGCCAGCGCGCTGGAGGTCCTGGCGGCCAACGGCGTGCAGGTCATGCTGTCCAAGGACGATGAGTACACCCCGACCCCGGCGGTGTCCCACGCCATCCTTTGCCACAACCGTGGCCGCCAGCAAGGCCTGGCCGATGGCATCGTCATAACCCCGTCGCACAACCCGCCGCAGAGCGGCGGCTTCAAGTACAACCCGCCCAACGGCGGCCCGGCCGACAGCGACGTGACCAAGTGGATCGAGGCCAAGGCCAACGACCTGCTGGCGGCGAACCTGGCGGGGGTCAAGCGCATGGACCACAGCCAGGCGCTGAAGGCTGCCACCACCCACCGCCACGACTACGTGTCGAACTACGTGGCCGACCTGGAAAACGTCATCGACTTCGAGGTGATCCGCAGCGCCAATCTGCGCCTGGGCGTCGACCCGCTGGGTGGCGCGGGCGTGCGTTACTGGTCGGCGATCGCCGAGCGTTACCAGCTCAACCTGGAAGTGGTGAACACCGAGGTCGACCCGACCTTCCGTTTCATGACCGTCGACTGGGATGGGCAGATCCGCATGGACCCATCCTCGCCTCACGCCATGCAGGGCCTGATCGGCCTGCGCGAGCGCTTCGACGTGGCCTTCGCCTGTGACCCGGACCACGACCGCCATGGCATCGTCACCGCCGATGGCCTGCTGCAGCCGAACAACTACCTGGCCGTGGCCATCGACTACCTGTTCCGCCACCGTCCGCAGTGGCGCAGCGATGCCGCCGTTGGCAAGACCGTGGTCAGCAGCGGCCTGATCGACCGCGTTACCGCGCGCCTGGGCCGTGAGCTTTACGAAGTGCCGGTGGGCTTCAAGTACTTCGCCCAGGGCTTGTTCGAGGGCTCGCTGGGCTTTGGTGGCGAGGAGAGCGCGGGGGCTTCGTTCCTGCGCCGCGACGGCAGCGTCTGGGCCACCGACAAGGATGGCCTGATCCCGGCGCTGCTGGCCGCCGAGATGACCGCCCGCACCGGGCGCAACCCGAGCCAGGCCTACGCCGACCTCACCGCGGCGTTGGGCAAGCCCTACGCCACCCGCGTCGAGGCCAAGGCCGACGCGCGGCAGAAGGCCCTGCTGGGCAAGCTGGCGCCGGAGCAGGTCAAGTCGACCGAGCTTGCCGGTGAGCCGATCGAGCAGATCCTCAGCCATGCGCCGGGTAACGGCCAGGCCATCGGTGGCCTGAAGGTGATGACCGCCAACGGCTGGTTCGCCGCGCGGCCGTCGGGCACCGAGGACATCTACAAGATCTACGCCGAGAGCTTCATCGACGAGGCGCATCTGCAGCGCCTGGTGCAGGAAGCGCAGGTGCTGGTGGATGCAGCGCTTGCCTGATTGAATCGTGTTGAGCGGGCGAGCCCTGTCGTGGGGCAAGCCCGCTCCTGCAAGATCGACGGGGCCCGCCCACATTCAGGCAATCACACTGCCGCACCGGCGCTCCCGCTGGCCGGCTCCTCATGCAGCGACACCCGCGCCGTCTCCGGCAATGCCAACCCTCCCACCAGCGCCAACAAGGCAATCGCCACCAGGTAGAACGCCGGCGCCAGGCTGCTGCCTGTTTGCCCGATCAGCCAGGTCGCCACCAGCGGCGCGGTACCGCCGAACAAGGTGTAGGCGACGTTGTAGGTAATCGCCGAGGCGCTATAGCGGCTGCGGGTCGGGAAGCACTCCGACAGCAACGCTGCGGTGACCACATTGCACAGCAGCGCCCCCACCGCCAGCAGGATCACCCCCAGCAACGCTCCGCTCATCGAACCCGAACTGGCCAGCCAGTAGGCCGGGAACACCGCCAACATCATCCACAGGCAGGCGAAACCCATGGTCCGCCTCCGTCCGATACGGTCGCTGAAGGCCCCTGCCAGCGGACAACCGGCGGCGGCGAACAGCAGCGCCACGGTGGTCACCAGCAGCGACTCGGCGCGGTCCAGATGGCCGACCAGTTGCAGGTAGGTGGCGAAGTAGGTGGTGAACATGTAGAACGACAGCGCCGTCAACGAGATGAACGCGCCCAGGTTGCGGATCGCCCGGCCATGGTGGCGCAGGGTGTCCATCAGCGGTGAATGCTCGTGCTGACGGCCTTCGGCGATGGCCTGGCGGAATGCTGGGGTCTCTTCCATGCGCCAGCGCAGGTAGAGCCCGACCAGGCCCAAAGGCGCGGCGATCAGGAACGGCACGCGCCAGCCCCAAGCGTTCATCGCCTCGCTGCTCAGGTTGGCTTCCAGGGCGTAGGCGATCACCGCCGCGCAGGCGAAGGCGCTGAAGGTCGATACCGGCACGAAGCTGCCGTAGAAGGCGCGCTTGTCGTTGGGCGCGTGCTCCATCAGGTAGGCGCAGGCCCCGGCGTATTCGCCACCGGCGGAGAAGCCCTGCAGGCAGCGGGCGAAGGTCAGCAGCGCCGGTGCCGCGAGGCCGATGCTGGCGTAGGTTGGCAGCAGGCCGATCAGCGTGGTGGCGCCCGCCATCAGCAGGATGGTCAGCGACAGAATGCGCTTGCGCCCCAGGCGGTCGCCCAGCGCGCCGAACACGATGCCGCCCAGCGGGCGCAGGGCGAAGGCCACGGCAAACACGGCGAAGGTCTTGAGCAGGCCGACGCTGGGGTCGGAGCTGGCAAAGAACTGTGCGGCGATCAGCGTGGCGAGGAAACCGTAGACGGCGAAGTCGAACCATTCGACGAAGTTGCCGATCGCCGAGGCGGCGATTACCCGGCACAGCGTGGCGGGGGATACCTCATGGGGTGCAGACATGCGCATGTTCTCCGTTTGTCATAGGCAGCCTGGGCGAGAGCGGCGCGGTCGTGGCCGCGGCTTCTGGTTGTCAGGGCAGTAGAACGGAGGTCTGCAAGGACGGCTTCTTCGAGGGCGACATCGGGATGCCTGTTCTGGCCGAGCGGCGGGCCTGTGGGCTGGGTGTGTTCCGCGACAGGCGGGCGAAGGCGCAGCCCTGTTTCGCTGTCCGGCTAGGGTTCGCCGGGGAAGATGAGCTTCGGCCATCGGTCGCGCCAAGCCTTGGATTGAATACGCTCCAGGAAGATGGCCTGCTTTTCGGCCTTGAATCGCGCGGTGCAGCGCACCGTCAGTGAGAACAGGTCTTCCAAGCCCAAGGGCGCCGAGATTTCCATCCGGCCCTCGCGACCGAGCCGCACCCCCACGGCAGTGGCGGTTTCGGGCCAGTGCGTCATCGCATCGGCAGCCGACGTGTACGGCCTGTCGGCATTACGCACATGCATCCGCGCCTGGTTCTTCACCGACCAGTTCAAACCGCCGTACCGGCTCGACAGTTCAGCCTCCAGGGCGCCGTCCGTTGCCGCATCGGCCCGTGCCGTGTCGTACCAGATGACGTCGATATCCTCAGGCAGCATGGACCCGTCGCGTTGATGCAGGTGGTCCCACACCAGACTGCGCACGAAGCCTGCCGCCACCCAGCAATCCGGCAGCGCCAGGCCCTGGACGGTGCGTAGGATCCGCATGCGCACAGGGTCGCTGGCGAGCAAGGTTTGCAGTTGTGCTTCGTGCGTCATCAATTTCCAGCACCCAGAGGATCTTGCAGGCCTGCCAGAGCGGCATGGCGCCGTGCATTTGCAACGCTGCAGGTGCCTGTCGAGTGTCCGATATTAATGCTCTGGCGCGGTTCTACGAAAGCCACCTCTCAGTCGAACACCTCGGCGATGAACGCCTCCAGCGTACTGGCTTCGAGGATCTCGATGGAGAAGTGCCCGAAGCGCTTGGGCAGCCAGATGATCCGCCCGCCGGAGGGCGTCTGCAGGTTATCCCGCGCCAGTGGGTTGCCGTTTTCGTCCTCGGGTTGCACGCCGTTGGCCAGCAACTGGTCATAGACCCGTTCGATGTCCGGGGTGGAGTAGCAGTGGCGGTAGATCATGCCTTCGCCGTGGGCGTCGAGCAGTTCCTTGAGGTTGCCGGCCAGGGGTTGGACCAGCATGAAGCGCTCCTCGCCGACCAGCGCGACCGCGTAGTGCACGTGCAGGCCGCCGCGTTCCCACACCTGGGTGCGCGAGATCCGCGCGCCGAGCACCTTGGCGTAGTAGGCGCAAGCCGTCTGCAGGTCGTTGACCAAGACATCCACGTGGCTGAACTTCAGATCCATTGCATCACTCGTCGTCAGAGGGAGGGCGCGCAGCGCCATCCTCTGCAACGCTGATGGCCCTGTGGGGGCGGGCTTGCCCCGCGATTACGGGCAATGCCCGTGCCTTTGGCGCAAAGCGCTCGGCCCCGGCATGATAAGCCCCTGCGCCGCACCGTTTCCAGGCCCCTCAGGCGACCGCTTCGAGCTTGCGCCGATCGACCGGGTCAACGCCTTCAGGGTCTTGCGCCAACGCCTCGATCGTTGATTTCCTGAGCGTGGGCGCCTCACGCGCGATGGCGTCCCAGCGCGACCTGATCGAGTCGATGAACGCGTGCAGGTCGCCGTCCGCAACCCCGCACGCGTTCACTTGCTGAAGCTCCTTGGACAGCTCGCCGAAACGGTCGGCGGCGGTCTTGTGGCCGCTGGCGCGATCACCGAAACCCAGGAATGTCTGCAAGGAGGCCAAAACGACCGAAAGCACGCTGAGAAAGCCCGCCGTGATGTTGAGCCACAGCCAGTCGCTGTTCTTGAGCGTGGCAAAGATGGAGGCGCCGACCACCGCCGACAGGATGACCACCGGCACCCCCAGCTTCCAGTTGAGCTTCTCGTAGAAGCGTGACGCCAGTTCGTGTTCGAGTTGATGCTGGCAGATGCTCCTGTGCCAGCGTTTCAAGAGTTCTTCGGTGGTCATGGCTGCTCCTCGAGACGGTCACGTCTACTGACGGGTCGAGCTGATCGGGTGGCTTTCCTTGCTCATGCTCGACACCTGTGGGCGAGGAGACGCAGCATCATGGCATTTGGCCGCATTCTCGAGTCTAGCAGTGGTTTCAAGCGCCGCTACCGTCCCGCTGAGGCACGGGCGAGCGGTGTTTCGCGGTTCATCGATCATTTTCTTGCCGCCCCGGTGGCACCCCCTCAAACCCCTGTGTATGCTGCCTTCGCATCACTCCCACCCCGCGACGGACCGCGCCCACTTCCCGACCCGGAAGCCCGAGCCCTATGCCCGTCGACCTGAAAGCGCTCTACCCGAAGCTGATCCAGCTGATGCTGGACACAGTGTTCGTGGTCGACCGCGACAACCAGATCGTCTTCGTCAGTGACGCCTGCGAGGCGCTGCTCGGGTATCGCGCCGACGAGCTGATCGGCACGCCGATCACCGACTACATGCACCCCGACGACCTGCCGGCCACACGCGCCTCGATCATCCGCGTGATGAACGGCCAACCGCACTTCGACTTTCGCAACCGCTACCTGCGCAAGGACGGCGGCATCGTGCACATCCTCTGGTCGGCGTTCTGGTCTGACGAAGTCGGTGCGCGGATCGGCGTGGCGCGCAACGTCACGGCCCTGGCCCAAGCCGAGGAGGAGTTGCGCTTCCTCGCCCACCATGACTCGCTGACCCGGCTGACCAACCGCTCGTTGTTCAACGACCGTCTCGACGCGGCCCTGCGCACGGCACGGCGCCAGGGCACGAGCCTGGCGCTGTTGTTCCTCGACATCAACGACTTCAAGGGCATCAACGACGCCCACGGCCACGCCATGGGCGACCGTGTGCTGTGCACCGTCGCGCGACGGCTGGAGGCCTGCGTGCGGGCGAGCGACACGGTGGCGCGTATCGGTGGCGACGAGTTCACCGTGCTGCTGACCGAGGTGCCGTCGCGGGCCGCGGTGTTCGAGAGGGTGGAGCAAATCCTCGCGGCCATGGCCGAACCGCTGGGCGCGGAATTCACCGGGCTGCCGATGCCCTCGTGCAGCATCGGCGTGGCCTGCTACCCGCAGGACGGGGACGATGCCGATACCTTGCTGAGCTTCGCCGACAGCGACATGTACCGGATCAAGCGCCAACGCTATGCCGCCGGCTGAGTGGCCCCCTCAGCGTCGGCTGAATGCCAGCCGTGCGGCGAACAACAGGAACAGCACTCCGGTGCTGCGGTCCATCCACTCGATCACCTTGCCGCGCCGCAGCAGGCCGGCCAGCGGCTGGGTGGCGCCGATCAGCGCGCTGGACCAGGCCAGCCCCAGCACCACGTGGATGCCGACCAGGCCGAAGGTCCAGGCCACCAGTGGCTGGCCCTGGGGGATGAACTGCGGCAGGAACGACACGTAGAAGATCCCGACCTTGGGGTTGAGCGCGTTGCCCAGCAGGCCCTTGAGAAACCAGTTGCCCCCAGGCTTGGCGTCGCTTTGCGCGGGCGCCAGCGCGGTGCGGGGCCGCAGCAGCATGTTCAGGCCGAGCCAGGCCAGGTAGGCCGCGCCGCAATACTTGAGCAGGTTGTAGGCCAGCTCCGACACGGCGATCAGCGCGCCCAGGCCGAAGGCCACCGCCGCGCCCCACAGCAGGCAGCCGGCATTGATGCCCAGCGCGGCGCGCACGGCTTGCTGCTTGCCCTCGACGGTGGCGGTGCGCAGCACCAGCGCGGTGTCCAGGCCTGGGGTGAGGGTAAGCAAGGTGGCGGCGAGGGTGAAGGCGAGCAGGTTGTCGGCGAAGGGCATGGGGAGACGTCAGGCAGTGAAGGTTGGCGCACGTTAACACGCGCGGCGTCAGGCGGGGCAGCCGGGCTCCCCCAGGTACCGCGCGACTTTCACGGGCCACGCGGTACCTGGGGGCTTGCCCCGCGATGCGGCCGTTAGGGCCATCCGCTCACCGGCGATTTCACTCCACCTCTTCCTTGTACATCCGCATTCCCCGCGCCTGGTAATTGGCCAGCGCCGCCGGGTGGTCCAGGCTGCAGGTGTGCACCCACACCCGCCGCGTGCCCGGCCACTCCCAGGCGCGGGCGATGGCCTCGCTCAGCAGCACGCCGCCGAAACCCTGGTCGAAAAACTGCGGTGCCAGGCCGAAATAGCGGATCTCCACCTCATGGCCGTCTGGTCGGTACAGCTCGAAATAGCCGGCGATCGCACCACGGTGGTAGGCAACCCAGGTGCGGTGGCCCGGCTGCTCCACCAGCGCCTGCCACTGGGCGTCGCTCCAGCGGTTGAGGTCGGTCCAGTTCCAGGCGGCGCCTACCAGTTGATAAAGGAAGCGGTTCAGCTGCGGCTGCGGGATCTCGCACTCGATGATCTGCAGGTCGGCGCGCGCTGGCTTGGCCTTGAGTTCGCTGGGGGAGGTCATCTCCAGGTAGAAGATGGTCACGGGGCTGGTCACGGGTGGGGCTCCTTGGGTGGACGGGTCCTTGGCTGGGGGACTTTAGCGTGAATGGGATTGTGGGGCGAGGATTGCGTCGCCCAGGGAAAGGGCCGCTGCCTGGGCAGGCAGCAGCGTCCCGGAGAGGGGAGGCGCGAGGGCCAGCAGCAGGATCTTTCGGCGGTGGCCGGTGCTGCCCTGCTCGCCGGGGTGGCCGTCAGAGAACGATCTTCAGTTGATAGCTGTCTTTGTCCAGCCGCACATGCTCGATGTGCGCACCGCTATAGACGGTGCGGGCAATGGCTTCGATCTTGCGTCGCTGCGCTTGGGGCATCTTTTCCCCGATCAGTATTTTCCTGACCGCTTCGGGCGCATAGCTGTGCAGCCCGGTGCTGCTGGAAATGGCCCGATACTCCCGCTCGTGGCGCCAGGCTCGGGACTTCGTCGAGCGGCTTTTGATGATGAACTCGGCGACCAGGTCGCCAAGCAGTTCGCTGGGCTTGAAATGGTGGGTCATGTGCTGGTGGATATCGATCTCCGGCAGTGCATTGCGGTATTCGACAGGCTCGATGATCAAGGTGTCCTGCTGGTTCAGCGTCTGGAGCGACTGGTGCAGCGTGACCTTGTCGAAGACCAGGCAGAAACCTCGCAGCCCGTTGGCGTAGTGCGACCACATGAGCTGGTTCTTGGCGAAGGTCCTGTCGCGGCGGCAGAAACAGCAGTAGCCGTCCTCGGCGATGTAATCCATGTGGAGGGTGCGCAGGGTGTGCCCCCACACGTTGAAGATGAATTCGATTTTCTCTTCCAGCGTTGCCAGGCTGACGAGGTGGTCGTGAAACTCGCGGTTCTTGTCGTGAAAGTAGTCCTGGTTGATGTTGACGATCTCCTCGACTTCGCGTCGGCTGGCAAAGGTGTCTTGCGAGTAGACCTTCTTGACTGCCACTCGCCCCTCGAACGGGTCGTTGAAGTCATGGGGCGAGGAGAACCACAGCGTAGAGGTCTTCAAATTGTCCAGGGAGTGTTTGCTGACGCTGAAGAATTTGCTGAGTTCCATGGGGGCCTGCTCTGGTCGGGGTGATGCGAGTGACTGTGTGCCAAAGAGTCTAGATGCCAACCGGGTGTAGCCTCATCGCGGGGCGATCCGACGTGCCCCGCGATAGGGCCGGCAAGGTCAACGAACGTTACTGATCAGCGCCCAATTTGACGGTGTAGTTGGCCAGCAACACGCCAATCACCCCCTTCATCCTGTCGATGTCGGCCTGGGTGATGTTGTCGTAATGCCCCACCCCGACGAAGTTGCCGACCTGCACGGTGAGGTCGCCGTTCTCAGGCACCACCTTCCACAGGGTGACGTCCTGGCGGGCGCCAGAGCCTGCGTCGTTCCAGATGGCCTGTGAACTGATGTCCTTCAGGTTGATGTCGCGGCACAGGCTCTCATGCACGCAGACCAGCCCCTTCTTGATGTCCTCGGGAATGGAGTAGTCGCTGGTGCCCAGCACCATGATGTCGCCCAGCGCGCGATACCCGGCAGGCGGGACCGGGCGCCAGCAGGCGTAGTAGCCCGACTTGCCCGAGCCTGCGTCGGTCCAGACCTGCACGAAGTCCATGGGCGCCTTGAGGAAGCCCAGCTCGTAGAGATCACGCAGCAGCGCGCTACGGCCATCGGCGGCGCTGCTGTGGTTGCGCTGGGCGAACTGCCCGGTGTAGCGGTTGCCCTGGTCGGTGCTCGGCGCCCACACCGAAAGGTCCTGCTTGGCGCCGGAGCCGGCATCGGTCCCTACGCGACGCATGGCTGGGAACAGGTTGACGGCCAGGACCTTCTTGTCCTTGGGCACTGGCTGGGTCTTGCTCTCGATCCAGGACGGGAAGGCCGCCTCCAGGGCGTCACGGCGTTTTGCGTCAGTGGCCAGCGACCAGATCGGGACCAGGCTCTCGCTGGTGAAGTCCATGAACACGGCGTAGTCGAGTAGGCTTGCGGCCCATTCGTTGAAGGCGCTGTGCTTGTCGTCGTCGTGAAAGATCTTCGACGCCAGGCCAGGCTTGCCACCTACGGTCTTGAGGTTGGTTTCGGACAGTTGGCGGAAGTTCTCGATCTGTTTGCCCAGTTCAGACTTGCTGTCGACGGAGATTTCGCCCACCAGCGCCTGGTACGAGGCCTTGGCCGTGACTGAGATGTTGTATTTGTCCTCAATGCGCAGCGTCTTGGTGGCAGCGTTGTAGTCCAGCCGCCCGCCGATGACCGCTTCGCCAATGTAGTAGGCGCCAAAGCGATCGAACAGGTCGTTGGGCGAAACGTCATTGTTTTCAATCGCTGAACGCGCCTCGGGTTTCAGGTAGGCGCGCAATTGTTCCGCGTGCGGAAGATTGATCTGCCAGAGCCGGTGCACTTCGCGGACGGTGTCGTAGTAGGTTTCTTCGTGGGACAGCGACTCGCTGCTGAAGGCAGTTTCCAGCGAGGCGGAGAACAGTTTGTAGCGGCCGGACACCCCTACCGACAGGCCCAGCGATTCACGGTAGATATCGATGGTTTGGCCTTTGACCTGGTGGAAGTCGGAGCGAAAGACCGCACTGACGCCGAACAACTTGTTATAGCGGTAAATCTTGCCTTCGATGTTCAGTGTCTTGTAGTCGGTGTCGGGGAGGTCGAACAGTCCTTGTCCGATGGTGCTCTCGGCACGGGCGAATTCACCTTGCAGGTTATAACCCAGGCCCATGACATCGCTGCCAGGGAGCAGGGGTTCGTCGGTGCCGGGGGTGGCGAGATAATGAATGGCTAACGTCGTGTTAAGCATGGTGCACTCCTTGCGGTTTTGGGCAGTGGTGGAGCGTTGCCGTAAAAACTTTAAGAGTGGATTGGCAATAATGCCAATTTGCCATTATTGAACCTATTGCCAGTTATTTCTTATTTCATTTGGCTGTAAGGGTTATTTTTATTTTGTTTATTGCGAAACTACCGGCCCGATCGCGGGGCAAACCCGCTCAGGTGTGGTGTGATCCTTGAGTGGGCTTGCCCCGCGATGGCGTTTACTGGCCGTTCAGGCCCCGGCGCCGCCACAGCCAATAGACCGCCGGAATGATGAACAACGACAGCAGCGGCGCCGTCAGCATCCCCCCGACCATCGGCACCGCGATCCGGCTCATCACCTCGCTGCCCGTGCCGCTGCTCCAGAGGATCGGCAGCAACCCGGCGACGATCACCGCCACCGTCATCGCCTTCGGCCGGATGCGCTGCACCGCGCCATGGCGGATGGCTTCGAGCAACGCCTGCGGCGTGCGCTCACCCCGGGCCTCGCGCTCGGCCCAGGCGTTGTTCAGGTAGATCTGCATGATCACCCCGAACTCCGCCGCCACGCCCGCCAGGGCGATGAAGCCGACCCCCGTGGCCACCGACAGGTTGAACCCCATCAGGTACAGCAACCACACCCCGCCGGTCAGGGCGAAGGGCAGGGTGGCCATGATCAGCAGCGCCTCGCCGAGGCGGCCGAAGGTCAGGTACAGCAACACGAAGATGATCGCCAGCGTCGCCGGCGCCACCCAGGCCAGGCGCGCGTTGGCGCGTTCCAGGTATTCGAATTGGCCGGAGTAGCTCAGGCTCATGCCCGGAGCCAGTCGCACGCCTTGATCCACCGCCTGGCGCAGGTCGGCCACCACCGAGGACAGGTCGCGCCCGCGCACGTCGATGTATACCCAGCCGGAGGGGCGGGCGTTCTCGCTCTTGAGCATCGGCGGGCCGTCGGCCAATCGCACGTTGGCCACCGTGCCGAGGGTGATCTGGCCGCCTTGCGCGGTGTAGATCGGCAGTTGCCGCAAGGCCTCGGCCGAGTCGCGCCACTCGCGTGGGTAGCGCAGGCTGATCGGGTAGCGCGCCAGGCCCTCGACCGTCTCGCCGATGTTCTGGCCGCCGATGGCGCCGGCGACGATGGCCTGTACATCGGCGATGTTCAGGCCATAGCGCGCGGCGGCCTGGCGGTCGATGTCGAGGTCGATGTAGCGCCCGCCCGTCAGGCGCTCGGCCAGCGCCGAGGTGACCCCCGGCACACCCTTGGCCACGCGCTCCACCGCCTGGGTGGCGCGGTCGATCTGCGCCAGGTCGCTGCCGGCCACCTTCACCCCGATAGGGCTCTTGATGCCCGTGGCTAGCATGTCGATGCGGTTGCGGATCGGCGGGATCCAGATATTGGTCAGGCCCGGCACCTTCACCACCCGGTCCAACGCCTCCACCAGCTTTTCGCTGGTCATCCCCGGGCGCCACTGCGTCTTGGGTTTCAAGCGCACGACGGTCTCGAACATCTCCAGCGGCGCCGGGTCGGTGGCCGACTCGGCGCGCCCGGCCTTGCCAAACACGCTGGCCACTTCCGGCACCGTGCGGATGAGCCGGTCGGTGCGTTGCAGCAGCTCGCTGGCCTTTTGCACCGACAGGCCGGGCAGCGCCGAGGGCATGTACAGCAGGTCGCCCTCGTCCAGCGGCGGCAGGAACTCGCCACCCACCTGGCTCAACGGCCACAGGCTGCTGAGCAGGATCGCCAGCGCGCCGAGCAACGTCAGCCCGGGCCTGCGCAGCACCGCCTCGAGTGCCGGGCGGTACAGGCGGATCAGCCCACGGTTGAGCGGATTGCGCTGCTCGGCCGGCAGTGGGCCGCGAATCCAGTAGCCCATCAGCACCGGCACCAGGGTCACCGCCAGCCCCGCGGCGGCGGCCATGGCGTAGGTCTTGGTGAACGCCAGCGGCGCGAACAGCCGGCCTTCCTGGGCTTGCAAGGTGAACACCGGCACGAACGACAAGGTGATGATCATCAGGCTGAAGAACAGCGCCGGGCCCACCTCGACCGCCGCTTCGGTCATCACCCGCCAATGCTGTTCGCCGCGCAGCGCCTGGCCGGGGTGACGCTCATGCCAGGCTTCGACGTGCTTGTGGGCGTTCTCGATCATCACCACGGCGGCATCGACCATGGCACCGATGGCGATGGCGATACCGCCCAGCGACATGATGTTGGCGTTGATGCCTTGGTGACGCATGACGATCAGCGCGATCAGCACCCCCACCGGCAGCGAGACGATCACCACCAGTGACGAGCGCAGGTGCCAGAGAAACGCCGCGCACACCAGCGCCACCACGATGAACTCTTCGATCAGCTTGTGGCTGAGGTTGTCCACGGCGCGGTCGATCAACTGGCTGCGGTCGTAGGTGGTGACCAGCTCGACCCCGGCGGGCAGGCTTTTCTTCAGGGTTTCGAGCTTGTCCTTGACCCGCGCGATGGCTTCGCGAGCGTTCTTGCCGCTGCGCAGCACGATCACCCCGCCCACCGCCTCGCCCTGGCCGTCCAGCTCGCCAATGCCGCGTCGCCCCTCGGGGCCGAGCTGCACGGTGGCGACATCGCCCAGGCTCACCGGGCTGGCGTTGCCATTCAGGCGCAAGGGGATGGCGCGCAGGTCGTCCAGCGACTTCAGGTAGCCGGAAGCGCGCACCATGTACTCGGCCTCGCCCTGTTCCAGCACGCCGCCGCCGGTTTCCTGGTTGGCCTTGCCGACCGCGTCGGCCACCTGCGCCTGGGTGATGCCCAGGGCCGCCATGCGCAGCGGGTCGAGCTGAACCTGGTATTGCTTGACCATGCCACCGATGCTCGCCACTTCGGCGACATCCGCCAGGGTCTTGAGCTCGAAGCGCAGGAACCAGTCCTGCAGGCCGCGCAGTTGCGCGAGGTCGTGCCCGCCGCTGCGGTCGACCAGCGCGTATTGGTAGACCCAACCCACCCCGGTGGCATCCGGGCCGAGCACCGGGCGCGCGGCGGGGGGCAGGCGCGACTGCACCTGGCTCAGGTACTCCAGCACCCGCGAGCGCGCCCAATACAGGTCGGTGCCGTCTTCGAACAGCACGTAGACGAAGCTGTCGCCGTAGGCCGAGAAACCGCGCACGGTCTTCACCCCAGGCACCGAGAGCATGGTGGTGGTCAGTGGGTAGGTGACCTGGTTCTCGACGATTTGCGGGGCTTGCCCCGGGTAGGGGGTGCGGATGATCACCTGCACGTCGGAAAGGTCGGGCAGGGCGTCGATCGGCAGGTTGCGCAGCGACTGGATGCCCCAGGCGGTGAGCAGCAGGGTGGCGAGCAGCACCAGCACGCGGTTGCCCACCGACCAGCGAATCAGCTTGGCGATCATGGCTGGGCCTCCGGCGCGGTGGTCGCTTCGATGCCTTTGAGGCTGGCGTCGGAGTCGATCAGGAACTGCCCCGAGGCGACCACCTTCTGGCCGGCCTGCAAGCCTTGCAACACGACGACCTGGCCTGCGCTTTCCTGGCCAAGCACCACCTGCACCGGGCGGAAGCGCCCCTCGTCCTCGGCGAGCATCACCAGGTTGCGCCTGCCGGTGCGGATCAATGCCTCGGTGGGCAGCAACAGGGCTTCGTCGACCTGCCCGTCGGGGTGGAGGTCGACCTGGGCGGTCATGCCTGGGCGCAGGCGGCCGTCGACATTGGGCAGCTCGATGCGCAAGCGCAGGGTGCGGCTTGGCGCATCGGCATCGGCCAGCAGTTGCGTCAGGCGCCCTTCCAGCGCCTGGCCGGGGTAGGCCGGCAGCCGCGCCTGCACTGACTGCCCCTCGCGCAGGCCCTGGGCCTGGGCCTCGGGCACGGCCGCCAGCAGCCAGACGCTGGCCACGCCGTTGATCCGCGCCAGGGTCTCGCCGGCTTGCACGGCCATGCCTGGGCGCAGGTTGAACTCTAGGATCGCCCCGGCGCTGGGCGCACTCAGGGTCACGACAGGTTGCACCTTGCCGCTGCGCGCCACCCGGTCGACCAGTGCTGCGGGCATGCCCGCCAGCCGCATGCGCTGGCGCGCGGCGGCCAGAAGCGAGGGCTCGCCCGCCTGGCGCAGGGCCAGGTACTCCTCCTGCAAGCCTGCCCAGGCGGGCGCCAGCACATCGGCCAGTGGCGCACCCTTGGCCACCACGTCGCCGCTGGCGCGGGCGTAGGTGCGCTCGACGAAGCCGGCCGTGCGTGCCTGCAAGACGCTGACGTCGCGTTCATCGAAGGCCAGCACGCCGCTGACCTGCACCGTGCGCGCCAACCTGCCCTGGGTGACCGTGGCCAAGCGCACACCGAGGTTCTGTTGCAGCCCCGGTTTGATCCGCACCGCCGTCTCGGCCTCGGCGGTGCCGCCAGCGCCCTCGGCGTACTTGGGCACCAGTTGCATGTCCATGAACGGCGACTTGCCGGGGGCAGGGAAGCGCTGCTGCGGGAACATCGGGTCGTACCAGTACAGCGCTTGCGGTTCGCCCGCCATCGGCATCGACGCCGTCTGCCCCTTGTGCGCCAACCAGTAGCCCGCGCCGGCGCCCAGCGCCGCGCCGAGGGCGACCAGCACGGTGATGGTCGAATGCTTCATGCCCCTGCCTCCCCATAGGTGAAATACAGCCGTGCGGCGATGGCCGCCAACTGGCCTTGCAAGTCGATCTGTTGCAGGCGGGCCTCGACCCGCTGGCGCCGCGCTGTCAGCACCTCGCTCAGCGTGGAGTTGCCGGCGCGGTAGTCCGCCAGGGTCAGGTCGACCTTGCGTTCGGCCAGCGGCAGTACGGTGTCGCGGTTGCGTGCCAGGGCCCGTTGCAGGCGCTGGTATTCGGCCAGGCCGGTTTCCAGTCGTTGGGTGTGCTCGCGCAGCGCCGCTTCGCGTTCGTCCTCCAGTTGGCGCACCTGGGCGCGCCGTGCGGCGATCTGCGGGTTCTGGCGTGAGTCGGGGAACAGTGGCAACTGGAAGCTGAACTGCACGCTGACCATGTTGCTGAAGTCAGGCCCACGCCGCTGGTAGTCCACCTGCCAGCCCCAGTCGGATGTCTTCTCCGCCACGGCTTGCTGCACCTGCGCCTCGGCCTCGCGGCTCATGGCGCCATAGGCGTTGAGTTGCGGGTGACGGTGCAGGTCGTGGAGATACGCGGGGGCATCGACGTTCCAGCCCGGAAAGTCCCCGGCCAGGGCCTCGACGTCGTCCTGGCCGACCCAGCGCTTGAGCGCCGCTCGGGCCTGCGCGGCCTGGCTCAGCAGTTGGTCTTTTTGTTCGTCCAGTACCGCAGCTTCCTGCCGGGGTGCCAAGGTGTCGGCCGTGGCGCCTCCAGCGCCAGCCAGGCGTGCCTTGACCGTCGAGGCGAGCAGGCGGTTCTCCTGGTAGAACGCGTCGAACTGCTGCAGCTTGCGTTGCACGGTATAGGCCGCAATCCACGCCTGGGCGGTGGCCTCACGCACGTTCAAGCGCTCGACCACGACCTCGGCGTTGGCACGCTCGGCGGCGGCCTGCGCGGTCTCGACCCGGGCCTTGCGCTTGTCGCGGTTGGGCACGTCCTGGGCCAGGCCGATCACCTGCATGGTCATGAAGTCGCGGTGGGTGCTCCAGCGGTCATCGCCTTCGATAGGCAGGTTCTGCACCCCCAGGTTCAGGCGTGGGTCGGGCAGCTCGCCGGCCGGAATGACCGCGCTGCGCGCCGCCGAGACCTGCGCCTGGCGTGCTTGCAGGGAAGGGGCGTTGCGCTCGGCCAGGCGCAGCGCGTCGTCCAGGGAAAGGGCCGCCGCCTGCGCAGGCAGCACCGGCAGCAGTGTCAACAGGGCAGCCGCCAGCGGCCACCCGGGGTGAATACGTAAAGGCGTCATGACGACGATTCCTTGAGAAAACCAGCGCACAGGCGCATGCCATCGCCCGCCATGGGTGGCCGGGCAACGGAGTTGGGTCTACGAAGGAATCAGGCGCGCGGCGGGCGCCAGCGGTCGGACGGCGTCGGGGGGATGAGGCTGTCGGCGTAGGGGGTGGTGGGGCGTGGGTGGGTGAAGGTCAGGTCGGGGGTGGCGAGGGTGACCTGCAGGGTGCTGCTGGTCTTGCACGCCTGGCCGGGTTTGCACGACTTTTGGTGCTGGTCAGGGGCTTGCGTTTGGTCTTGGCAGCAGTCGTGGTCCATGCCCGACATCATCGCCATGCCCAGGGCCTGCATGGGGCAGGGCTCGGTGGTCGCCTCGACGCCCGCCATCCCGGACAGGGGAAGCGCGAGGGCCAGCAGCAGGATGATGAACAGGCGGATGGGGGTGGGCATGCGGCGGAGTCTAGAAGGTTTGCGTTAGGCGAGCATTAACAAAATGTTTCGGCATAGGATGGGTTGGCGCCACCCCGAACCGGGGCAGCGCTTTGATCGTGGCGGTGAGTGAGTAGCGGGCGCGAGGCGCTTTTTGAACTACCGCTGAGTGTTCCGTTGTACCGCATCCCTGCGGCTATGCCGCACGACGCGATTAATCTGATGGAGGAGGGACCACGCGCGCTCGACCATTTGCCGGTAGGTCTGGTCGTCGTCACCTTCCGGCGCGGGCAACCTCAGCATTCTGGCTTCCATGACGTTGAGGATCTTCTCGAGTTTGTCGGCATCCCGTGCGTAGTCCTGCACTCGGTCGGGGTCTTCCATCAACCAATGGACGCGAGACTCCAAGATACTTAGGGGGCGTTTGCCATCGTTGTCCCTCTCACCGATCAGGTGATACAGCCTTAGCAAGTGTTCGGTCAGGCCGTAGGTATCCTTGTGAATTTCCAGGTCTGCGTGTTCAAGGCACTGACCCACCAGCAGGTGCCGCTCAGGCTCGCCAAGGCTGGCGCGCAACGTGGTAACGGTGGGGTTTCCAGAATAGAAGAGGAACGAGTTGAAAATATACTCCAGGCGTTCCAGGGCCTCCCCCGGGTTGAAGATATTGATGCCTGTGTTGCGACCTCCCATCGTGACGTCGCCGCATGTTTCCCCTGCTTTGGCTGTGTAGGTCACACCGAGATTGTCTTTGAGGTTGTCCAGTTGCTTGACGAGCGTCGGCAACGTCAGCGAAGTGTCTGGCGCTGAAGGTTTTACAGCTTCGACGAGCGCGTCATAGGCCTGGCGGCAAGTGGACAACGAACGTGTGCGTATTGATGGCTGGTTGATGGACGAGGCATAGACCACATTCAGCGGCGTGTTGAGGGGGAAGATCCAACCATAGAGTTCATCGTAGGACTTGAACCTCACCCGCCCATCGAATCGGTATTCCAGGTCTTTCAGGCGTTGGATGAAAATTTGCCGATGATTGTTGTATTGATCGAAGGTCAAGGCTTGCAGTTGCTTGACGGTGGTTTCCCGGGTCAGCGTTTGCTGATAGATGAGTAGCAGCAGGGTGCTGGTGGTGGCCAATGCGGCAAGCAAGGTGAATATGCCCGCCAACAGCGAGCCAAACGCTGACCATGCATCAACGGCATGAGATATCCCACCCAGACTGTGGGCGTAGACCCCCAGGATGATCAGTGGGGATATGACACCCAGGGCCATCAAGGAAATGGCAATCCATTTGATGAGGCTCCACCACGAATCCCCTGATTTGCGCGATTGTTCGTCCATGCAGATGCCCTTCGTATTCCAATGCTGGCCCGAACGATAATGGCAAAATGGAATTAATGCACCCAAGACCCACCCGACGGCTGCCAGCGCTCAGGCGAACCGGGGCTGTGCCGCGAGTGACATCGGTCGCTACTCGTTCACGCAAGCAGGGGGCGAGCAGGCTTGAACAGGCATTCCTCAATCGATTAAGCGATGAAGTCCGAAGCGGTCGAGGGCGCGGCGGGTGGATCTTCCCGTCGCTCGGCATGAAACGCAGCGCAGCACACGCCCGTCAGGCCCACACTCGCAAGCACGATATCGCCCAGCAACATACCGGCGATCAACAGCAACAGGCTAAGGCGGGAGAAGGTGAGCATGATGGGCCTCCAAGGCAACACGGCAATCCGATGCAGCGATAGTGCCTCAGGGGCGCTGCGCAAACCAGCGGGGCCTGCAGAATGGGTCATGCCCGTCGTGCTATTGCGCGTTGGCCTGGGCCAAGCCTTGCAGTACGGCCATGGCTTTGTGTGCATCTTGCGTGGCCACGAAGATATGGTCGTGGTAGTAGGCGGCGACCACATTGCAACTGATACTGGCGTTGCCCAGCGCGGTGGCGAACGCCGCCGTCAGTCCAACGGCTTCCAGGGACGAATGGATGGTCACGGTGATCCACGCGGCCGTGTAGCTGTAGGCCAGGCCCAGGGCCTCGGCCTTGATGCGTTCGAGGATGACCGTCAGGCCTTGCGGCTCACGAAAGCTGCCGAGCGGTGCCTCGCCCTGGAGCACGGCCAGGTCGGGGACGCTGCAGAACACGTATTCGCCTTCGTTGAGCGACGGGCGCATGCCACTGAGCAGTTGGGTGAGGGAGGTTTCGCCAGGCATCGGAGGCATCCTTGGTTGGTGAACAGAAGCCGCTATTGTTGCTGATTCGGTCAAGCGCGCCGTTAAATCTGCTGATGACGAATAAGCAGGGTTAATACGGTTATTTGATACTCGAAAGTACAAATGAAGTACCTGCCGCGCCATTTATCAACGACCGTGAACTTCCTACAGTGTTTCCACCTGCAGCCCGTCATTCCGACCGGGCCATGACTGGAGACACATCCATGCCATTCATCAGCGTGCGCATCACCCGCGACGGCGTGACCCCGGAGCAGAAAGCCCAGGTGATCCGCGAGATCACCGACACGATGGAGCGCGTCCTGAACAAGGACCCGAAACTCACCCATATCGTCATCGAGGAAGTCGACACGGATAACTGGGGCTACGCCGGCATGACCACCACGGCCTACCGCAGACAGCTCGCCGAGGGCCAGTCATGACCGCCACGGTCAAGGTCGATTTCGTCTCGGACGTGGTCTGTCCCTGGTGTGCCCTGGGTATCGCGGCGCTGGAGCAGGCCATCGTCAACCTCGCGGGCGAGGTGGCCGTGGAACTGACCTACAAGCCTTTCGAATTGAACCCAGGGATGGGCCCCGAAGGTGAGCCGGCGATCGCGCACATGATGCGCAAATACGGGCGCACCGCTGAGCAGGTGGCCGAGCGCAATGCGCTGATCGTCGCGTTGGGCGAGCAGGTGGGCTTTGCCTTCGACCTGGGCAAGCGCAGCCATTTTCGCAACACCTTCGCGGCGCACCGGCTGCTGTACTGGGCGGCGCAGGAAGGGCGCCAGCGGGAGCTGAAGCGTGTGTTGCTGCGCGGCTACTTCATCGAGGGCGAGAACCCCGACGACCACGACGCCTTGGTGCGCCTGGCGAGCGAGGCGGGGCTGGAGGCCGAGGCCGCACGCCAGGTGCTGGTCTCTGGGGCGTTCGCCGACGAGGTTCGCCAGCTGGATCGGTTCTACCAGGTGCGCGGGGTGCAGTCGGTGCCCGCGATGGTCATCAACGGCCGGCATGTGGTGTCCGGGTCGCAATCGGTGGCCTATTACGAGCAGGCGCTGCGCCAGGCCGGGCAGTAACCGGCACCGGACAAATCCGCGCTCCCACAGGGGCGCGTCGTTTTGGGGATGTGCTTAGCGCAGCCCCAGCACCCGGTCCAGCGAGGCCTTTCCAGCGCCGCGCGCCACCAGCAGCAGCAACAACCCTGCCCACGACAAGTGCGTCGGCCAGGCATCGGGGTACACGAACACCTCGATCACCAGCGTCATCCCCAGCAACGCCAGCGCCGACAGCCGGGTGAACAGCCCCAGCACCAGCAACAGCGGGAACAGGTGCTCGGCGTAGGTCGCCAGGTGCGCGGCCACGTGCGGTGGTATCAGCGGCAGCACGTACTCGGTGCGGAACAGCTCGTAGGTGCTTGGCGTGATGGTCAGCAAGCCCTCGACCTTGGTGCGCCCGGAGAGCAAGAAGATCGATGCGATCCCCAGGCGTGCCACCAGGCACAACACACTGTCCCCCAACCAGGCCTGCACCTGTTCGGCGAGGCGGTTCCAGCGCTGGCGAAGGCCGTGGGTCGGGGTGTTGGGGCGGGCGATGTCCATGGTGGCACCTCAGCTGAACGTGAGTGGACGCAAGGCCTGGGCCTGCAACAGCCGGCCCAGCAGGTCATTGAAATCCAGGCTTGGCTGGGCCTGTAAAGCCCGCACCGAGGCCTGTTCGAGCGTTTGCCCGGCGGCGCAGGCATCGAGGAAGGCGCAGCCGCCAACTTCCAGCGCCTGATGAGCGACAGCGTCGGCATGGCCGCTGAACAGCACGCCCTGGGCCAGCCAGGGGTGGTCCTGCGGCCAGTCCAGGCCTTCGCGGCTGTGCTGCCACAGGCTGTAGGCCGGGTGTTCGGCGCACCAGTGCCAACGCACACTGGCCCGCGGGCGCAGGTGGCCGTGGGCAAGGTCGGCGGCGCTCATGCCAGCGAGCTCGGCCAGACTCAGCGCCGGCTCCAGCGGGGCGCTGAAGGCCTCGCTCCAGCAACGGTCGAGGCAGGCGACGTCGGCCAGGTAGACCAGCCCATGTTGCGCCTGGCCGGCCTGGAGGAAGGCCGGGAAATCGGCGCCATACAGCACCAGGCGCGGGTCGTCGGGCGGTGAGTGCTCGGCGTAGCGCGTGGCAGCGGCACGCATCCAGTCGCCACCGACCAGCCGCTCGATGCTCGGGTAGTTGGCGCACAGCGCCTCGACGGCGCCGGCCAACACCGTGTTGCGGTACACGGCGAACGCTGGCTGGGCCGTGAGTGCAGCCAGCGCAGGGGCCGGGCGTTGGTACAGCGCCTCGACGAAAGCGTCCTGGAATTGCCCGAGAGTAAGGGTCATGGCGTGGCTCCTGCCTGCTCGAGGATGGCCTGGGCGTTGTCGCGCTCGGCCAGCAATGCGTCGAACGGCGGCAACTGGTCGTCGCGCTCGATCAGTGTCGGGCGCGGGCCGATGCGCTGGATCAGGTGGCGGTACAGCGCCCACACCGGCTGCGCGACGGCCGCGTCGTGGGAGTCGATCAGCAGGCTGCCCTGGGCGTCGTGGCTATGCCCGGCCAGGTGGATTTCGCTGATCGCCTGTGCGGGGAAGCGGTCGAGGTAGGCGAACGCGTCGAAGCCCAGGTTATGGGCGCTGATGTGCACGTTGTTGACGTCCAGCAGCAGGCTGCAACCGGTGCGCCGGGTGAGTTCGGCGAGGAAGTCGATCTCGTCCCAGGCGTGGCCGTCCAGGTGCAGGTAGTGGCTGGGGTTTTCGATGGCGATACTGCGCCCCAGGGTGTCCTGGGTGCGCGAAATGTTCGCGGCGATGCGCGCCAGGGCTTCATCGCTGCGCGGGAAGGGCAGCAGGTCGGGATGGTACTGGCCGCGCCAGGTCGACCAGGCCAGGTGCTCGGACACCAGTGCTGGCGTGACCCGCTCGACCAGCGCCCGCAGGCGGCACAGGTGAGCCGCGTCCGGCTCGGCATCCGCCGCCAGCGAGAGCGCCACGCCGTGCAGCGAGAGCGGATGACGTTCGGCCATCCGCTCCAGCCAGGCCAGACGTGGGCCGCCGACCATGTAGTTTTCCGGGTGGACTTCGAACCACAGCCCCTGGGCATCGCAGGCCAGGGCCTGGGCATAGTGCTCGGCCTTCAGGCTCAGCCCGGCGCCCATCCGATGCATGGCAGTCATGGTCGCAGGCCCGTGATCAGGACTTGATCGGGGTCAGCGAACCCATGCCGTTGGGCGTCTTGATAGTGGTGCAGGTGCCGGCGGGGACGTTCTTCCAGGCGGCGCCGTCATAGTCTTTCTTCGAGGTGCCCGCGCAGGTAGTGCCTGCGCCCGCTGCACAGTCGTTCTTGCCGGCCATGGCCACGCCGTAGCATTTCTCCATGGCACCGCTGGCAGGGGTGGCGGTTTCAGCGGCCATGGCGGCGCCAGCCAGGGAAGCGAGGGCCAGGGCGGCGGTGGCGAGGGTCAGGTTCTTCATGGTGTTGCCTCCGAAAATGTAGGGTGGCCGCGGTGCCTTACCGGCGGCTCATGGAGTAGTTCGCCGTGGGCAGCGATCCGGTTACAGCGTCCTGAAAATTTTTTTGAGATTTCTCCTAAGCCCCCCTACTGTAAAAGCCGACGAAATGACTCTCTCTGGGTGTAACCCTGGCGGCCGATGCAACGAACTAATCAACAGCAGGCGCTGAGCGCACGCGAATCCCAGCTGCAGGTGCTGCTGTTACGCGGGTTGGCCGGTGACAATAGGGCTTACCGGGCGTTCCTCGCCGCGCTGGCGGTGCATCTGCGGGGGTTTCTGAAGCGTCGCCTGGCGCAACGCCCGGATGAAATCGAGGACCTGGTGCAGGAAGTGCTCCTGGCGGTGCACAACACCCGCCATACCTACCATGCACAAGGACCGCTGACTGCCTGGGTACAGGCCATCGCCCGCTACAAGCTGGCCGATCACTTTCGCGCCTACGCTCGCCGCGACGCCTTGCACGACCCGCTGGAGGACGACAGCGAGCTGTTCGCCGCCGGCGACGAGGCGCCCAGCGAGGCCAGCCGTGACCTGGGCCGATTGTTGGAGCGCTTGCCCGCGCGCCAGCGCCTGCCGATCGTTCACGTCAAGCTGGAGGGGCTGTCGGTGGAGGAGACCGCGCGCATCACCGGGCTGTCCAGTTCGGCGGTCAAGGTGGGTATTCACCGGGGCCTGAAGGCGCTGGCGAACATGATTGGAGGTAGGCAGAACGATGAAGACCGATGAGCTGATTTCGCTGCTGGCCACCGGCGAGGGGCCGGTGGACCGGCATGCCCTGGCGCGGCGCTTTGGCGTGGCGCTGCTGGTCGGCGCCCTGGGTGCATTGTTGCTGACAGCGGTGATCTACGGCGTGCGCAGCGACCTCGCCGAGGTGGCGCGCACGCCGCTGTTCTGGGCCAAGCTGGCCTTGCCGGCGAGCCTGGCGCTGCTGGCGCTGCGCCTGAGCCAGCGTCTGGCGCGCCCGGGCAGCAAGGGCGGGACGGCCTGGGTGGCGCTGGGGGTGCCGTTGCTGTTGGTGTGGCTGGGCGCCGGGCTGAGCCTGGCGGGCGCTGCGCCCGATGCGCGGCCTGAGTTGATCCTGGGGCGTACCTGGCGTACCTGCACGTTGAACATCAGCCTGCTCTGCGTGCCGGCGTTCATCGCCGTGTTCTGGGCCCTGCGCGGCTTGGCGCCGACCCGCCTGCGCCAGGCGGGGGCGGCGGGTGGGTTGCTGGCGGGGGCGACGGCGACGGTCGCCTATTGCCTGCATTGCCCGGAGATGCAGGTGCCGTTCTGGGGCGTGTGGTACTTGCTGGGGATGCTGGTGCCGACGGTCGTGGGGGCGCTGCTGGGGCCACGGTTGTTGCGCTGGTAGGTGAGGGGCTAGGCGGGCCCTATCGCGGGGCAAGCCCCCACAGACAACCCGCCGTCCTAAGGAGCAGCGCGGTACCTGTGGGCTTGCCCCGCGATAAGGCCGGTACAGACCTGCGCAAGCGCCGCCCTTGCCTCATTTCATGAACAACTCGCTGATCACCCGCCGAAACCACACGCTCCTGGGCGCCTGCTGAAACCGCGCATGCCAGAACTGCATCAGGTCGTAGCAGGGAATCTCCAGTGGCGGTTCGACGATCTGCACGTTGACATTGTGCGCATACAGGTTCGCCACCGTGCGTGGCAGCACCACCACCAGGTCCGACTGTTCGATGATCGACAGCACGCTCATGTAGTGCGAGGTCTGCAGCACGATGTTGCGGTGGATGCCGGCCTGGTTCAGGTGCGCTTCGAACATCTCCTGGCGGCGGCTGCCGTCGCGCACCTGCAAGTGTTCCATGCGCGCGAAATCCTCGAGCAGCAGCCGCTCGCGCGCCAGCGGGTGGCCGCGCCGCAACAAGCAGGTGAGGTTGTGGGAGAACAGCCGCTGTTGGTAGACGTTCGGCGCGGTGAGGTCGGGGAAGTAACCCACCACCGCGTCGACCTTGCCCTCGTGCAGGCTGTCGCTCAGGGCCTCGGGCGCCAGGCTCAGGGTGCGCAAGCGGGCGCGCGGCGCCAGTTCGCGCAAGCGCTGGAACAACGGCGGCAGGAACACCACTTCGCCGATCTCGCTCAGGCACACGACGAATTCGTGCTCGCAGGTGGCCGGGTCGAAGGTCGGGCTGGTGAGGATGTCGCGGTCGATGATTTCGATCACTTCGCGGGTGCGCGCGATGATGCCCTGGGCCCGTGGCGTGGCCTCCATGCCGGCGCCAGAGCGGATGAACAACGGGTCCTTGAGCGAGTGGCGCAGGCGCGCGAGGGCGGCGCTGGCGGCGGGCTGGCTGATGCCCAGCTGCTTGGCCGCGGCGGTGACGTTGCCCGTCTCGTACACGGCCAGCAAGACGCGGAGCAGGTTGAGGTCGGTGCGCATTGGTATAACCAAATCAAATAGTGTGAATAAAGAGAATTACCTTCCACGATTAAGCGCCCATTGCGAGGATGAGTCCAGACAAAAATAAAACCTAGGGACTGCACCCATGATCAACCTGCACGACATCCGTTACGTGCGCCTGGGCACCGCCAACCTGGACGATGCACGCCGCTATGCCACGCAAATCCTCGGCCTGCAGGTGGCACGCGAGGCCAACGGCGCGGTGTATTTCCGCTCCGACAGCCGCGACCACACCCTGTGCTACTACGAAGGCGACCCGCGCGAGACCACCACGGCCTTCGAGGTCACCAGCGCCGATGAGCTGGAACATGCTGCCGTGCTGCTCGAGCGCAACGCTTTCAAGGTGGTGCACGGCTCGCGTGAAGATGCCGAGGTGCGTCACGTCCACGAGCTGATCCGCTTCCAGGACCCCAGCGGCAACAACATCGAACTGGTGCTGCGCCCGCATGCCAGCGGCAGCCGCTACTTCCCCTCCCGCGACGCTGGGATCACCGGTTTCAGCCATATCGGCCTGCGCACCACCGACGCCCGCCGCGACGAAACCTTCTGGACCCACCTGGCCAACGCCCGGGTCAGCGACCGCATCGGCGAGGCGCCTTTGCTGCGCATCGACGAGGTTCACCACAAGATCGCGCTGTTCCCCTCGACGCATGCCGGTGTGCAGCACATCAACCACCAGGTCGAGAGCATCGACGACGTGATGCGCGCCTATTACTTCCTGCGCGAGCGCGGCATCAAGATCCTCTTCGGGCCAGGGCGCCACCCGACCTCGGGCGCGATGTTCCTGTATTTCCAAGGGCCTGACGGCATGACCTACGAGTACTCCACCGGGGTCAGCCACATCAGTGCCGAGGATGACAGCACGCACCAGCCACGGCAGTTCCCTGGGGTGTCTTCGTCGTACTGCGCCTGGGGTTCCAAGCCGGACATTCCGGAGTTCAAGTCATGAGCGTACAGGCCACTGCGGCGCAGCAGCGTGAACTGCGCTTGGCCGCCCGCGCCCTGGGCCGTGCGGGGCTGGCGCATGCCTACGGGCATTGCAGCCTGCGCCTGGACGACAACCACTTCCTGGTCTGCGCGCCACGGCCCATGGGCCTGATCGGCGTCGATGAGCCTGGCACCGTAGTGTCCATCGACGGGCCGTTGCCTGAGGGCGTGCTCGGCGAGGTGCGCATCCACCAGCAACTCTACCGCCGCCGCCCCGACCTCAACGCGGTGATCCGCAGCATGCCGGCGCAGGTGATGGCGTTGTCCTGCGCCGGGCTCACGCCCCGGCCGCGGCACGGCATGGGCAGCTATTTCCAGCCGTCGATCCCGCTGTGGGATGACGTGCAACTGCTGCGCGACGACACCCAGGCCGCGGCCTTGGCCGAACGCTTCGGCGCAGGCAAGGCACTGGCCATGCGCGGCAATGGCGCCATCGTCGCTGGCGACTCGCTGGTCGAGGCCCTGACGCTCACTTGGTACCTGGAAGATGCCGCGCGCATCGAACTGCAGCTGCACGCCGCGGGCCTGGCCGAGCATGGCCCGCTGCTCGATGCCCAAGACTGCGCACAACGCGCCACCCGTGGTGGCCGGATCTATGAGCGGATGTGGGAATACCTCACCGCCGGCGATCCGGAAGCCAGCAACACCGTATTCGAATAAAAAACAGAGGACTACCGATCATGCCTGCGCAAGCGTTTCGCCATTTCATCAACGGCGAGTGGGTCACCAGTGCCCGCACCTTCGAAAACCGCAACCCTGCCGACAACAGTGTCATCGGCCTTGTCCACGAAGCGGGGCAGGCCGAAGTCGATGCCGCCGTGGCCGCTGCCCGTGCGGCCCTCAAAGGCCCCTGGGGCGCGATGACGGTCGCCCAGCGTACCGCACTGCTGCACAAGGTCGCCGAGGGCATCGAGCGTCGCCATGCCGAATTCGTCGCCGCTGAAGTGGCCGACACCGGCAAGCCTGCGCACCTGGCCGGGCACCTCGACATTCCGCGCGGCGCGGCCAACTTCAAGGTGTTTGCCGACCTGTTCAGGAACGTCCCCACCGAAAGCTTCGTGATGGATACCCCCGACGGCGGCAAGGCGGTCAACTATGCGGTGCGTGCGCCGCGCGGCGTGATCGGCGTGGTCTGCCCGTGGAACCTGCCGCTGCTGCTGATGACCTGGAAAGTCGGGCCGGCCCTGGCCTGCGGCAACACCGTGGTGGTCAAGCCGTCCGAAGAAACCCCGGCCACCGCCACGCTGCTGGGCGAAGTGATGAACGAGGCCGGCGTGCCGCCGGGCGTGTACAACGTGGTGCACGGCTTTGGCGCCGATTCGGCGGGGGCCTTCCTCACCGCGCACCCGGATGTCGATGGCGTGACCTTCACCGGCGAGACCGGGACCGGCGAGGTCATCATGAAAGCGGCGGCCAAGGGCATTCGCCCGGTGTCGCTGGAGCTGGGCGGCAAGAACGCCGGTATCGTGTTCGCCGACGCGGACCTTGAGAAGGCGGTCAAGGGCTTGGGGCGCGCGGTGTTCGAGAACAGCGGGCAGGTGTGCCTGGGGACCGAGCGCATCTATGTGCAGCGCCCGTTGTTCGAGCGCTTCGTCGAAGCCTTCAAGGCGCACGCCGCCAGTATCGTGGTCGGTGACCCGAACGCCCACGGCACCACCATGGGCCCGCTGATCTCCCTCGGCCACCGCGACAAGGTGCTGTCCTACGCCCGCCAGGCCGTCGCCGATGGTGCGACCGTGGTGTTCGGCGGTGGCATCCCCGAGGTGCCGGCGCATCTGGCCGAAGGCGCCTGGTTCGAGCCGACCATCTGGACCGGCTTGCCGGAAACCTCGGCGGTGCTCCGCGAGGAAATCTTCGGCCCGTGCTGCCATATCGCCCCGTTCGATACCGAGGAAGAGGCGGTGGCCCTCGCCAACGACACCCCCTATGGCCTGGCCGCCAGTGTCTGGACCCGCGACCTGCAGGTCGCCCATCGCCTGGGCAGCGCGTTGGATGTCGGCATCTGCTGGATCAACTCGTGGTTCCTGCGCGACCTGCGCACCGCGTTCGGTGGCGCCAAGCAGTCGGGCATCGGTCGCGAGGGCGGGGTGCACTCGCTGGAGTTCTACACCGAACTGCGCAACGTCTGCGTCCGCCTGTGAGGAGCGCGCCATGAACCTGAACGATATCCAGCACGCCGGCCAGCAACTGCACCAGGCCCTGACCTCGGGCCAGGCGCTGGCGCCGCTGACCGAAACCTACCCCGGCATCACCCTGGAACAGGCCTACCAGGTGCAACTGGCGATGATCCAGCCGCGCCTGGACGCGGGCGAGCGCGTGCTCGGCAAGAAGATCGGCGTCACCAGCCAGGTGGTGATGAACATGCTCGGCGTCGACCAGCCCGACTTCGGCCACCTGCTGACCGACATGCTTCACGCCGACGGCGCGGCCATCGCCCTCGACGGGCTGATCGCGCCGAAGGCCGAGGGCGAGATCGCTTTCGTGCTCAAGGAGTCGTTGCAGGGCCCGGGCGTTACCGTCGCCGATGTGCTGCGGGCAACCGCCTACGTGATGCCGTGCTTCGAGATCGTCGACTCGCGGATCCGCGACTGGAAGATCCGCATCCAGGACACCGTCGCCGACAACGCCTCGGCCGGTGCCTTCGTGCTCGGTGACCGTGGCGTCGATCCACGTGACGTGGACCTGGCCTGCGTCGGCATGACCCTGGAAAAGAACGGCGAGGTCGTCGCCACCGGCGCCGGTGCCGCCGCGCTGGGCCACCCGGCCAACGCCGTGGCCTGGCTTGCCAACACCCTCGGCCGCCTCGGCATCGGGCTGAACGCGGGCGAGGTGATTCTCTCCGGCTCGCTGGCGGCCATGGTGCCCGTGCAGGCCGGCGACCAACTGCGTATCAGCCTCGGCGACATCGGCTCGGCCGCTGTCCGCTTCGTTTGAAGGAAACCCACATGAACCTGTCCCAAGCCACCATCGCCCAACTGGCCGAACACCTGGAAAACGCCGAGCTCAAGCGCGAGGCGGTGGCCAAGATCACCGACACCCACCCCGACATGGACTGGGATGACGCCTACGCGATCCAGGATGCCATTCGTGCCCGGAAAGAAGCGCGCGGTGTGCGCATCGCCGGCTTGAAGATGGGCCTGACCTCGTTCGCCAAGATGAAGCAGATGGGCGTCACCGACCCGATCCACGGCTTTCTCACCGACTACGGCTCGAGCCTCGACGGCGCGGCCATCGATGTCGACAGCCTGATCCACCCCAAGGTCGAGGCCGAGATCGCCTTCGTGCTCAAGCACCCCCTCAAGGGCCCAGGCGTGCATGTCGGCGATGTGCTGGCGGCCACCGATTTCATCGTGCCGGCGGTCGAGGTGATCGACTCGCGCTACGAAAACTTCCGTTTCGACCTCAAGAGCGTGATCGCCGACAACACCTCTTCGGCGCGCTTCGTCACCGGCGGGCGCATGTCCGGCGTGCAGGGCATCGACCTCAAGTGCCTGGGCGTGGTGCTGGAGAAAAATGGCGAAGTGGTCGCCACCGGTGCCGGCGCTGCGGTGCTCGGGCACCCGGCGCAAAGCGTGGCGATGCTCGCCAACATGCTGGGCGCCAAGGGTCGCGAGCTGCCCGCGGGTACTTTCATCATGACCGGTGGCATCACCGAGGCCATCGCGGTGCAGGCGGGCGACAACGTCACCGTGCGCTACCAGCACCTGGGCAGCGTGTCGATGCGCTTCACCTCGTCCGGCCAGCATTGAGAGGAGTCACTCGAATGCCCATCGCCATCATCCATATCGCCGAAGGCCGCTCGCCCGAGAAGAAGCGCGCGCTGCTGGACAAGGTCACCTTGGCCATCGCCGACAGCCTCGAAGTACCGCTCGAGAGCGTGCGCGTACTGCTGCAGGAAATCCCCGAGACCCAGTGGGCCGCGGGTGGCCAGACCCTCGCCGAACGCCGCGCCAAGGCCTGATACAGGACGCCAGCAATGAACGACAAGATCAGCGTTGCCATCATCGGCTCGGGCAATATCGGCACCGACCTGATGATCAAGATTCTGCGCAACGGCCAGCACCTGAAGATGGGGGCCATGGTCGGCATCGACCCGGCCTCCGACGGCCTGGCGCGGGCCGAGCGCCTGGGCGTGGCCACCACTGCCAAGGGCGTCGAGGGCCTGCTGGCGCTGCCGAACTTCAAGGATATCCGTATCGTGTTCGACGCCACCAGCGCCGGCGCCCATGCTCGACACAACGCGCTGCTGCAGGCGCACGGGGTCAAGGTCATCGACCTGACGCCCGCGGCCATCGGCCCGTTCACCATTCCGGCGATCAACCTGGACGCAGAACTTGCCGCGCCGAACATCAACATGGTCACCTGCGGTGGCCAGGCCACCATACCGATCGTCGCCGCCGTGTCGCGGGTGGCCAAGGTGCATTACGGTGAAATCGTCGCCTCGATCAGCAGCAAGTCGGCCGGCCCCGGTACCCGGGCCAACATCGACGAGTTCACCGAAACCACCTCCCATGCCATCGAGAAACTCGGCGGGGCGCAGAAGGGCAAGGCGATCATCGTCCTCAACCCGGCCGAGCCGCCGCTGATGATGCGCGACACCGTGTTCGTGCTGTCGGAGCCGGCTGACCAGGGCGCCGTCGAGCGTTCTATCCTGGCCATGGTCGAGGCGGTGCAGGCCTACGTGCCCGGTTATCGCCTCAAGCAGCAGGTGCAGTTCGAGGTGATCCCGGCCGACCAGCCGGTGAATGTCCCGGGGTTGGGGCTGCGCAGCGGCCTGAAGACCTCGGTGTTTCTCGAGGTCGAGGGTGCCGCGCACTACCTGCCGGCCTATGCCGGCAACCTGGATATCATGACCTCGGCGGCCGTGGCCTGTGCCGAGCGCATCGCCGCTACCCAGTTCGTGGAGGGTTGAACACATGAACGCCGGCAAGAAACTCTACATTTCCGACGTCACCCTGCGCGATGGCAGCCATGCCATCCGCCATCAGTACACGTTGCAGCAGGCCCGCGACATTGCCCGCGCGCTGGACCAGGCCAAGGTCGATTCCATCGAGGTCGCCCACGGTGACGGCCTGCAGGGCTCAAGTTTCAACTATGGCTTTGGCCGGCACTCGGACCTCGAGTACATCGAAGCGGTGGCCGAGGTCATCAGCCACGCGAAGATCACCACGCTGCTGTTGCCCGGCATCGGCACCGTGCATGACCTCAAGGATGCCTACAACGCCGGTGCCCGGGTGGTGCGCATCGCCACGCACTGCACCGAGGCGGACGTCTCGCGCCAGCACATCGAGTATGCCCGCGAGCTGGGCATGGACACGGTGGGCTTTCTGATGATGAGCCACATGCTCGCGCCCGAGCAGTTGGCCAAGCAGGCCAAGCTGATGGAAAGCTACGGTGCCACCTGTGTGTACATGGCCGACTCGGGCGGTGCGATGAACATGCAGGATGTGCGCGAGCGCTTCCAGGCGTTCAAGGCGGTGCTCGACCCCAACACCGAGACCGGCATGCATGCGCACCACAACCTGAGCCTGGGCGTGGCCAACTCGATCACGGCGGTGGAGGCGGGCTGCGATCGTATCGACGCCAGCCTCGCCGGGATGGGCGCCGGTGCCGGCAACGCGCCCCTGGAGGTGTTCATCGCCGCCGCCGAGCGCCTGGGCTGGAACCATGGCACCGACCTCTACCGGCTGATGGACGCGGCCGACGACATCGTCCGGCCACTGCAGGATCGGCCAGTACGCGTCGACCGCGAAACCCTGGCGCTCGGCTATGCCGGGGTGTATTCGAGCTTCCTGCGTCACGCGGAGGTTGCCGCCCGCCGCTACGGCCTGAACACCGTGGACATCCTCGTCGAGCTCGGCCGCCGCAAGATGGTGGGTGGCCAGGAAGACATGATCGTCGACGTTGCCCTGGACTTGCTACGACCCTGAAACCCAACGCCTTGCCAATGCTTTGCCCCAACCACAAGCCTAATAAAAAGGGGAAATACCATGAGTCAGCACACTGCTCGAATCGGCGAGATCATCGACAACGCGCGAGTCTCGCCTTACCAGATCATCGTTCTCACCCTGTGTTTTCTGATCGTCCTGGTCGATGGCTTCGACACCGCCGCCATCGGCTACATCGCCCCGGCCCTGCGTGAGGAGTGGGGCCTGTTGCCGGCGCAACTATCGCCGGCCTTCGGTGCCGGGTTGTTCGGCCTGCTGGTCGGCAGCCTGGTGTTCGGCCCCATCGCCGATGCCATCGGTCGCAAGCGCGTGCTGCTGTTTTCGGTGCTGATCTTCGGTGTCGGCACGTTGGCCTCGGCCTACGCGCACTCGATCGAATCGCTGACCGCACTGCGTTTCGTCACCGGCATCGGCCTGGGCGGGGCGATGCCCACCTGCATCACCCTGAGCTCGGAGTATTCACCGGCGCGGCGGCGGATGATCATGGTCACCCTGAGCTGGAGCGGCTTCACCGCAGGCCTGGCGCTGGGTGGCATGCTTGCGGCGCAGATCATCCCGGTGTTCGGCTGGCGTGGCGTGCTGATGATCGGTGGCATCGTGCCGCTGGCCATGCTGCCGCTGCTGGCCTGGCTGATGCCCGAATCGGTGCGCTTCATGGCGTCGAGCCCCAAGCATGCCGCTGCCCTGCGCAAGGTGGTCGAGCGCATCACCGGCACCAGCCATGAAGGGGTGACCATCCTCGACGACGAGCGCCCTGCGAAGGTTCGTTCGCCGATCTCGCACCTGTTCATCGAGGGCCGCGCGGTGCGCACGCTGCTGCTGTGGCTGGCGTTCTTCTGCTCGCTGTTTGTCTTCTACCTCCTGACCAGCTGGTTGCCGAGCCTGCTCAAGGACGCCGGCTACGACATCGCCCATGCCGCGCGCGTCGGTGCCATGGTGCCGCTGGGCGGCACGGTCGGGGCGATCCTGCTGGCGCTGCTGATGGACCGCGTCGGGCCGTACCGTGTGCTGGCCTGCTCCTACCTGGGGGCGGCGGTGGTGATCGCGGTCACCGGTTACCTGATGGGCGATATCTATGGCCTGGCGGCGGCGGTGTTCCTGATCGGTTTCGGCGTGGCCGGCGCGCAGAACGGCCTGAACCTGGTGTCGGCGACCATCTACCCGACAGCGGCGCGCGTCACCGGGGTCAGCTGGGCCATGGCCTGCGGGCGTTCCGGCTCCATCCTCGGCTCGACCCTGGGTGCCTGGCTGATCGCCTCGGCTGGTACGCCGGTGGTGTTCTTCCACTGGCTGGCGCTGCCGGTGGTGGCGGGCGCGGCGGCGATCTTCGTGCTGTACCGACTGAGCATCCGACCCTCCGCGACCTGGCGGGCTGACGCCCCCCAAGCGCACTCCTGATACCTGATCGAGCTTCGCGCCCACTTCCCCTGGGAGGTGGCGTCGGGCGCGGCTTGCCTGCGCCCGGCGTTCGGCGCTGCGAATAACAACAAGAAACGAGGAGCACACACCATGTCTTGCAAACCGTCTTGCTTCACCCCCGGTCTCATCGCCCTGGCGCTGGCCCCCCTGGCCGGCCAGGCCGCCGGCCTGATCGAGGATTCCCATGCGCGCCTGGAAATGCGCAACATCTACTTCAACCAGGACAACCGCAGCGGCAGCGCCAACCCGTCCAAGCAGGAGGAGTGGGGCCAGGGCTTCCTGTTCGACTTCACGTCCGGCTACACCGAGGGCGCCGTCGGTGTTGGTGTCGATGCCCTCGGCATGCTGGGCATCCGCCTGGATTCGGGCAAGGGCACCCACTACAACCCGCAGAGCACCAACCGCGCCGGCCTGGTGTTTCCCACCGACAGCGACGGCCGTGCGGTGGATGAGTTCAGCACCTTGGGCGTGACCGGCAAGTTGCGCTTCGCCAAGACCGAGGCGCGCCTCGGGACCTTGCGTCCGAAGATGCCAGTGCTGAACTTCAACGACGGTCGCTTGCTGCCGGAAACCTTCGAAGGCCTGCAGGTCACTTCGCGCGATCTGGACAACTTCACGTTCACCGGTGGGCAGATCCAGCGGGTCAAGAGCCGCAACTCGTCGAGCAACGAAGGCATGGCGATCGCCGGCGCCGGTGGCCCGTTCGGCAAACGCAGCAATGCGTTCAATTTCTTCGGCGTCGACTATGCCGTCAGCCGCGACCTGACCCTGCAGTACTACTACGGCGAGCTGGAGGACTTCTATCGCCAGCACTTCGTCGGCCTGGTGCACCAGTTGGCCTTGCCGGTGGGGAGCCTCAAGACCGACCTGCGCTACTTCGACAGCGGCCCCTCGGGGCGCAACGGCAGCGTGGCAGGGCGTGCCGAGGGCTACCGCAGTGCCGGTTTCGGCAACAACGGCAAGGTCGATAACCAGGCGTTTGCCGGGCTGTTCACCTATAGCCTCGGCGGGCACGGTTTCAGCCTGGGCTACCAGCAGCTTGAAGGTGACAGCGACTTCCCCTTCGTCAACCAGGGCGATGGCTCGTCCACCTACCTGATCACCGACCGCCAGACCGGCGCGCGTTTCCAGAAGGCTGGCGAGCGGACCTGGGTGGCGCAGCACACCTACAACTTCGCCTCTGTCGGCATCCCGGGGCTGAGCACGATGCTGGTCTACCAGCGCGGCGACAACATCAAGTCGGCGCAAGGCGACCAGCACGAGTGGGAGCGTGATTTCTGGGTCACCTACGCGGTACAGAATGAAACGTTCAAGGGGCTGTCGTTCTCCTGGCGCAACGCCTCGCTGCGCAGCACCTTCGCCAACCAGCGCGATCTGGACGAAAACCGGATCTACGTCACCTATCAAATGGCCGTTTTCTGAGGCTGACGGGGTATTTCTCAACAAACGCGGCATGAGTTCGTCGTCGCTCGGCCCCTTTGATGGCTCGTGGGGCCGGCGGCTTCCTCATGGCGCCGCCGCGATCGGCGCAGGTTTTGAAAACCGGGTTTGGACGATTGAGAGATCTCGCTGGCGTGAAAGGAGGTTGTTGTGAGTGAAACGATAAGGGTCACGGTTGCTCGTCGAGTCGAGGAGGCAACGGGAATCATTGCATTGGAGCTTGTCGACGCCCAGGGCCACGACTTGCCTGCGTTCGAGGCCGGTGCGCACATCGAAGTTTGCCTTGCGTCTGGCTTGAGGCGTCACTACTCGTTGTGCGGCATGCCGAGTGACCGCACGCGCTATCGCGTGGCAGTCCTCCTTGAGAAAAACTCACGCGGCGGCTCTGCATGGATTCATGAGCACTGTCGGGAAGGGGAGACTCTATCGATCAGCTTGCCGCGTAACAATTTCAAGCTCGAGGAACAGGCGGCGCATTCGCTCTTGATCGGTGGCGGTATTGGCATCACCCCCCTGTTGGCGATGGCATGGCGGCTTCACGAGGCTGGCCAGTCATTCGAGCTGCATTATTGCGTTCGTGATCGCGCGTGCGCCGCATTCTTGCCATTGCTCGCTACAGATCCCTTCGCAGAGAGATGTCGCCTTTACGTTGACAACGAAGGGGAGCGGATCGACTTGAACGCGTTGTTGCGCCACGCACCTGGACAAGCCCATGTCTATGTCTGCGGGCCGAACGGTTTCATGGAGGCTGTCTGCGACGCGGTCGTCGCACATGAATGGCCAGCGCGACACATCCACCGCGAATATTTTTCCGCCGACGCTCAGGTTGAAGGCCAGGCTTTCACCGTGTATGCGCAACGCTCTGGTAAGTCGGTCACCGTTTCCGAGAACAGCAGTATCGCGCAGGCGCTATTGGCCTGCGGAATCGAGGTGCCTCTTTCGTGCGAGCAAGGGGTTTGCGGAACGTGCCTTACCCGCGTGCTGGAGGGCGTTCCCGATCATCGGGATTACTACCTGGATGATGAGGAAAAAGCCGCCAATGATCGCATGGCGGTGTGCTGCTCGCGGTCCCTGGGTCCATTCCTGCGCTTAGATATTTAAGAGGGAAGAAGCTATGAACGCTTTGCGCAACTGCTGGTATATCGCGGGTTGGGAAGATGAGTTCAAAACCTCCCAACTCTACCCTCGGACCTTTCTCGGGGAGAAAATCGTACTGTTTCGAGACAGCAGGGGCGCATTGCAGGCGCTGCAGGATCGCTGTCCGCACCGATTCGTCCCCTTGCACCTAGGGCATCTTGAGGGTGATCGCATCCAGTGCGCGTATCACGGGCTGTCATTCGATTGCTCGGGTAAGTGTGTCCATAACCCCCATGGCAATGGGGCGATTCCAAGCGCTGCGAAAGTGCGCGCTTATCCCATGGCCGAGCGGTACGGGTTCGCGTGGATCTGGATGGGCGAAGCGGGCCGGGCAAACCCGGATTTGATCACTGATTTCGAGCAGATGGACCCACAATTCAACTATGTGGGCAAAAGCTACCTTCATGTCAAAGCCAATTACATCCTGGAGACGGATAACATTCTCGACCTCAGCCACATCGAATTTCTCCACGGTAGCTCCCTGGGCAGCGATGCGGTGGCCAAAGGTCTGATCGAAGTGGAGCAACATGGGGAAACGGTGCATTCCAAGCGATCTACCCACGATGAGACGCTCACGGCGGAGTTGCAGCGCCTGCGTGGGATTGCGCCGGGACAGCGGGTTGATCGCTGGCTTGATGTGCGATGGAACGCACCTTCCAACATGTTGCTCAACAGCGGCTGCACGCCTGCTGGCTGCGCGCGTGAGCAAGGCAGCTCTGTATACGTCGCGCATGTATTTACCCCTGAAACCGAAAATACCACCCATTATTGGTTCGGCATCGCATTTCCCAAAGCGTTGGGGGAAAAGGCCAAGCAACTGGCGCAGGACAATATCGAGTGGTTGCTCAAGCCCTTCACGGATGAAGACATGCCAATGCTTCAGGCACAGCAGGAAATGATAGGCGGGCAAGATTTCTGGTCGCTCAAACCCGTTCTCTTGGCAAGTGACGGGGCGGCGGTGCGCGCCAGGCGCGTGCTGGAGCGGTTGATCAAGCTCGAGAAGGAAAATGCCCCGGGGGCCAATGAGGCCACGCTTCCTGCCGCAGGCATCCTGCCCACGTGAGCCTGCCGAACGCCGGCACTTCAAAGGGCTGCAATGAGCTGTAGCCCGCTCCCACAGGTCCCGCGCCGCTTGCTGTTGGCGGTGACGCTTGCAGGCGCGGGCTTGCCCCGCGACAGGGCCCCGCGCTTCAACCACTGACCCTGGCGTGTTCCCGCTCCCCCTTGGCCCGCGACACACTCACCGCCCCCGGCAACGTCACCGCGTTCTTCGCCGCAAGGATTTCCGCCATCACGCTCACTGCGATCTCCGCCGGGGTCTTGCTGCCGATGTAGATGCCGATTGGCCCATGCAGCCGCTGCAACGACGCCTCGGTCTCGCCGAAATGCTCGACCAGTCGTCCGCGACGCTGTTGGCTGTTGCGCCGCGAGCCGATCGCGCCAATGTAGAACGCCGGGCTGTGCAGCGCTTCGAGCAAGGCCAGGTCGTCGAGCTTGGGGTCGTGGCTGACGGCGACGATGCAGGTGCGCAGGTCCGGGGCGAAAGCACGCACCACATCGTCGGGCATGCCGGCCAGGTGCTCGACACCCGCCACGTTCCAGCCGCTGATGTATTCCGGGCGCGGGTCGCACACGGCCACGCGAAAGCCATTGAACAGCGCCATGGTCGCCAGGTACTCGCCCAGGGCACCGGCGCCGATCAACAGCAGGCGGTAGCCGGGGCCGAGGGTGTTGACCATTCGCTGGCGGTCGAGGGCGAATTGCTCGGGGGGGGCGGTGGCGGCGAGGGTGACCGCGCCGCTGTACAGGTCGAGCTGGCGGCGCACCAGTTGGCCGCTATCGAGCTGGGCAAGCAGTTGCGCCAGCGGTTGCCAGGCGGGGGTGAATTCGAGCACCAGTTCCAGGGTGCCGCCGCAGGGCAGGCCGAAGCGGTGCGCCTCGTCGGCGCTGACGCCGTAGCGCACTTGCTGCGGGGGGCCTTCGGGCAGGCCGGGGCCGCCGTAGGCGGTGGTGTAGCGGTGGATCAGGTCGTCTTCGATGCAGCCTCCGGAGACACTGCCGGCCACGCGGCCATCGTTGCGCAGGGCCATCATCGAACCGACTGGGCGCGGAGACGAGCCCCAGGTGCGGGCGACGGTGGCCAGGAGCACCCGGTGGCCGGCCTGGAGCCAGTCGTGGGCGGTGCGTAGGACCAGCAGGTCGATGCTTTCCATGGGGGCTCCTGTGGAAGTGGGGGTGGTTTTGCCGGCCCTGTCGCCATTTAGCGCATGTGCAGAATGATCGGGCTGCTGCTCGCCGGGTCGGTATGTTCACGCAGCTTGGCGACCGCCTTGGCATCCACGGCGCCGCCATGGTTACCCCAGGCCCCGCGCGCAAAACTCAGCACCTCGGCAACCTGCTGGTCCGACAGCTGCTCACGCAGCGCCGGCATGCGGTAGGCATCCGGCACGCCAGCGGCGACGATGCGCTGCGAGCCGTTCAAGGTGATGTTGATCGCCGAGGCATCCTCCTTGGCCAGCATCGAGGTGGCGCCGGCCAGCGGCGGTATCCACTCGGCCTGGCCCTTGCCGTCCAGGCCATGGCATGAGGCGCAGTGGGTCACGTAGGTGTGCGCGCCGGGGGCGTCCAGGCGGGTGGCGGCGGACATCGCCTGGTACTGCCAGGGTGTGCCGTCGCGGGCCGGGTCGCCGGGCAGCGCCTTCAGGTAGCGGGCGATCGCCTGCAGGTCGTCGTCGCTCATGAACTGCGTGGAGTTGTTGAACGCCTCGGTCATCGAACCGTACACCACCGCGTGCTGGTTTCGCCCGGTCTTGAGGAACTGCACGATGTCCGGCTCGCTCCAGCGTGCCAGCCCGGTGTTGGGGTCCTGGCGCAGGCTGGGCGCGTACCAGCCGTCGAGCAGGGCGCCGGCGAGGAAGGCCTGGCCGCCTTCGTCCAGGGCTTTCTCGTTGAACGCCAGGCCCCGTGGGGTATGGCAACTGCCGCAGTGGCCGGGGCCTTGGACGATGTACGCGCCTCGGTTCCACAGGGCGTCCTCGGTGGGCTTGGCGGCGTAGGCGCGGGTCGGGGCGAAGATTCCGTTCCACAGGGCGATCGGCCAGCGCAGGTTCAGCGGCCAGGGGATGCTGCTGGGGAGATTGGCCTGCTGGGCCGGTTGCACGCCGTTCATGAAGAACGCGTACAGCGCGCGCACGTCATCGTCGCTGAGCTTGGCGTAGGACGGGTAGGGCATCGCTGGGTACAGGCGCCGACCGTCCGGCGTCACGCCCTGGCGCACGGCGCGGTCGAAGTCGGCCAGGCTGTAGGTGCCGATGCCGGTGTCACGATCCGGGGTGATGTTGGTGGCGTGGATCGCCCCCAGCGGCGTGGCCATCTCCAGGCCGCCGGCGAAGGGCGCCTGGCCCGGCAGGCTGTGGCAGGCCACGCAGTCGCTCAGGCGCGCGACGTATTCGCCACGGGCGACCAGCGCCGGGTCGGCGCTGGGTCGTTCCAGGGTAAACGGCGAGGCGGGCTCGCGGGTGACGTACCAGGCCAGCAGGCCTGCCGCGACCAGGCACGGCAGGGCCAGCCAACGCGCGGTGGTTGCCAATCGGCTGTTGTTCATCGTGGCGTTCCGTGTCAGGTGAAGGAGTAGCGACTCAGGGGCAGGCTGCGGATGCGCTGCCCGGTCAGGCGCGCCACCGCGTTGGCCACTGCCGGGGCCACTGCGGGCAGCGGCGGTTCACCGATGCCGCCCATCTTCTCGCCGCTCTCGACCACCTTCACGTGCACCCGCGCCATGCGCGCTGGCGGCAGGATCGGGTACAGGTCGTAGTTGCGCGCGCGCGGCTTGCCGTCCACGTACACCGCTTCTTCCACCAGGGTCTGCGACAGGCCCAGGGCCACGGCGCCGTTGACCTGCGCCTCGACGATCGCCGGGTTGACGATGCTGCCCGGGTCGATGGCCTGCCAGATGTCGTGCACCCGCACCTGGCCATTCTCGATCGACACCTCGGCGACCACCGCCGTCTGCGTGCCGAACGGCGAGGCCATGGCCACGCCACGGGCGCGCTTGCTGCCGTCCTCGGCGGTGAACGGGCCGCGCTTCCAGCCGCCGGACAACTCGCCGACCGCCTGCAACAGGGTGGTCAGGCGCGGGTTGTCGCGCAACAGGTGCAGACGCAGTTCGAACGGGTCGTGGCCGCCCTTGTCGGCCAATTCGTCGAGGAAGGCCTCGTAGAAGAAGTCGTTCAGCGAGTTGCCCACCGAACGCCAGTAGCCGAGCATCACCGGGCCTTTGACGTAGACCTGGGCGATGCGTTTGTTGGCGATGGCGTACGACTTGCCCGACAGCCCCTCCATGGCCGTGGGGTCGATCTTCTCGCCCTGCTTGCCGGCCAGTGCCTCGGTGGGGCCTTCGGTGGCGCTGATCGCCTCGATGGCCACCGGTAGGCCCTTGTCGTCGAGCCCGGCGCGGAACTTCACCACCGCCACCGGGCGCAAGGCGTCACGCAGGAACTCTTCCTCGCGGCTCCAGATCAGCTTGACCGGGCGGCCGACCGCCTTGGCCAGGGCGATAGCCTGCGGGTAGGGGTTGGCCGAGTCGTACAGGAAGTGCCGGCCGAAGAAACCACCGAGCAGCGGCGAGTGCAGGGTGATGCGCTGCGCTGCCAGGCCCGTGCGCTTGGCGATGTCGTCGCGGAACATGTCCGGCGCCTGGTTGGGCAGCCACACCTCCAGCGAACCGTCGGGGTTGAAGCGTGCCAGCGCGGAGGGCGGCTCCAGTTGGGCGTGGTTGAGGTACTGGTTGTGGTAGGTGGCCTCGACCTGGGTCGTGGCGCTGGCCAGGGCGGCGGCCACGTCGCCTTCGTTTTCGTCGTCGCGGGCGCTGCCGGGTTGGGTGGCCAGGTAGTCGCGCCAGGCAGCGCTGGAGAAGTCGGCGGGCATCACCCGCAGCGGGCTGTCGCTGGCGGGCTCCAGCCAGTCGACCTGGATCGCCTCGACCGCGCGCTTGGCGTGCCACCAACGTTCGGCCACCACGGCCACGGCGCCGGGCAGGCGGTGCACCGAGTGCACGCCCTTCATGGCCTTGACCTGCTCTTCGTTGCGCAGGCTGCCGACGCTCATGCCCAGGCGCGGCGCGTGCTGCACGGCGGCATGGAGCATGTCGTCGACCTTCAGGTCGATGCTGTAGACGGCCTTGCCGGTCGACTTGTCATAGGCGTCCACGCGCTTGACCGGCTTGCCGATCCAGCGGAACTGGCTGGGGTCGCGCAGTTGCACGCTGGCCGGGTCGGGCACGGGCAGGTCGAGGGCGCGCTCGGCCAATTCGCCGTAGGCCAGCGAGCGGCCCGAGGCGGCGTGCACCACCTTGCCAGGCTCGGTGCTCAGTTCACCGACCGGCACCTTCAGGGCCTCGGCGCCGGCCTGCAGCAGCATGGCCCGGGCCAGTGCGCCAAGGCGGCGCATGGTCGGGTAGCTCATGCGCACCGACATGCTGCCGCCGGTGATGCGCATACCATTTTCCATCACGTAGTACGCCTCGCCGGGCGGCGCGCACTCGACCAGGAAGGTCGCCGGGTCGGCGTCCAGTTCTTCGCCGATGATCTGCGCCATGGCGGTGTAGGTGCCCTGGCCGCCCTCGATGAAGGGGCAGAGCAGGCGCACGCTGCTGTCTGGGCGAATCTCCAGGAACGCCGGCACCTGGGTGCTGCGTTCGACGGCCGTGGCGGTGGCGGCCTGCACGCGGGTGCTGCCCAGCGGCAGGCCGAAGCCGAGCACCAGCGCGCCGACGGCGGTGCCGGCGAGGAAGCGTCGGCGCGACAGGTTGACGGTTTGCCCGGCGGGCAGTTGCAGCAGGTCGTCGAGCGAGGAGAGGCGGCTGTTCATCAGGCGTTCTCCTGCTGGGCGGCCAGGTCGTGCACGGCGGCATGGATGGCGTTGTAGGTGCCGCAGCGGCACAGGTTGACCATCGCCGCGCTGATCTGTTCGTCGCTGGGCTTGGGGGTGTGCTTGAGCAGCGCCGTGGCGGCCATCACCTGGCCGGACTGGCAGTAGCCGCACTGGGCCACCTGATGCTCGACCCAGGCCGCCACCACGCGCTGGCCCACGGCGTCGGCCTCGATCGCCTCGATGGTGGTCACCTCGCGACCGACGACGCCGGCCACCGGGGTCACGCAGGCGCGCACCACGTTGCCGTCCACCAGCACCGAGCAGGCGCCGCACTGCGCCAGGCCGCAACCGTACTTGGTGCCGGTCAGGCCCAGGTCGTCGCGGATCACCCACAGCAGGGGCGTGTCGGCATCGGCGTCGACCTGGTAGGTTTTCTGATTGATGCGTAGTTCCATGGGGTCACCCGCTGATCATCGGTTGGCTGTTTCGTTCTGGCGGGCCGTGCAGCAGGGCGCTTGGCGCCGTGGCCCTTTTTGGCAAGAACTCTAGACCGCAGGGGGGGTGTTGCCCATGCGCCGGGGCGATGTTCAGAGAATCAGGCAAGTCATTCGGCGGATTGTGCTAGGGCGGTGGTCTCTCCCCGGCTGACCTGCTCGGTCAGCGCGCCAATGCCTGGTTCGGCCGGTAGAACAGAAAATGCCGTGTCTCGGCGGTCTTGCGGTAGGCCTTGGCCCAATCCGGGTGCACGGTGCGGTCATGGAAGTACAACGCCCCGCCGGTGGGGTCCTTGAGTTGCTGGTTCAACGCCTTGCGCGCAATCTCCTTGGCAATCCCGTAACGGCCTTCTTCCTCGACCTGGTCAGGACGCCCGTCGCACCACCAGGAGAACTGACAGCTCTTGCTCTCCACGCCTTGCTTGACCACCCCGCAAATGGTGTCGGGGAAGCCTTCGTGGCCCAGGCGATTAAGCACCACGCTGGCCACCGCGCTCATGTCCTCGGAATCGGCGCCCTTGGCCTCCCAGTAGAGGGTGCGGGCCAGGCAGGTGATGCTGTCGTCCATGGGCGATTGCCCGGCGGGGTCGACGGCCTGGACCTCGGTGGGGGTGAGGGTTTCGCTTTTCTTCGGTGGCGGCGCCTCCTCGACGACCTTTTCCTCGAGGACCTGGGCCTTGTCTTCGGCGACCGCGGCCTTGGCCGGGTCGGCGGCGTGGAGGGGGCCTGCGAGCAGGGTCAGGGTGAGGCCGAATACCATCCACGGGCTGCGCATGGTCGAGTGTCCGAAGTGTGGGCTGTGTGTCAGTCTAGCTGCAGCTGGTCAGGTCAGCGCGAGGGCCAGCACCAATGGCAAGGTGAGGGCGGCGGCGAGGGTCTGCAGGGCGATGATGGTTGCCATCAGCGGCGCGTTGCCGCCCATCTGGCGGGCCATCACGTAGGACGACGACGCCGTCGGCAGGGCCTGGAACAACACCGCCACCACCGCGGCCTGGCCACCGAGGCCGAGCAGCCGGCACAGGCCCCAGGTGGTCAGGGGCATGACCAAAAACTTGAACAGCGACGCGGCCAGCAGCGGCTTGACCTGCTGCCCCAGCCGCGCACCCCCGAGCGCGGCGCCGACGCACAGCAACCCCAGCGGCAGGGCGGCCTGGCCGAGGGCCTTGAGGGTCGGCTCGAGGCCCGCCGGCAGGCCCAGGCCACTGACCCGTAGCAGCAGGCCGCCGAGGCAGCCGACGATCAGCGGGTTGGCGAAGATCGCCCGGGCGATGGCCAGCGGCGAGCTGTGGCGGGCGCTGAAACGGGCGAACACCAGCACGCAGAGCAGGTTCACCAACGGCACGATGGCGGCGTTGGCCACCGCGGCCAGGGCGATCCCGGCACTGCCGTAGAGGCCCGAGGCCAGGGTGGCGCCGATGTAGTTGTTGAAGCGCACGCCACCTTGGAACACCGAGGTGAAGTCGGCGCCGTCGTGGCTCGCCGCGCCTTGGTAGAGCACCAGCAGCAGGGCGCCGGCCAGGGTCGAGAGCATCAGCACGCCGACCATGCCGAACACTGGCACGCCATCGAGGTTGGCGGTGGCCAGGCCGTGGAGGAACAGCGAGGGCAGCAGCACGTAGTAGCTCAGGCGTTCGGCGCCGGGCCAGAAAGTCTCGGGCAGGAAGCTGCGAATCCGCAGCAAGGTGCCGAGGGCGATCAGCAGAATGATAGGGAGCAGGGTGGTCAGCAGCAGGTGGAGCATGGCGGGCGGTCCGTGGTCGGGTACCGGCACAGGTTAATGGGGTTGAATGGTTAATAAAAACGGTGTTTTCTGCAGTGACTGTTGAGGAAAAGTGCATGGTTGCAGGGCTGTGGCGCCGTCCATCGCGGGGCCGCCCGGCGGCCCGTTGTCAGGCATCCAACGCGGTCTTCAACACTGCGCTCAAATGCCGCCGCTGGCTTTTCTCATGCTCCAGCAGCACCACCCGCCGAGTCAGTTGCGGCTCGCCAAAGGGCAGGCAGGTGGCCGGCGGCAGGCGCGCCAGGTCGTCGTCGGCCATGGGAATGATCGCCACCCCCAGCCCCATGGCCGCCATGCGCGCCAGGGCCTCCTGGCTGTCCAGCTCCATCTGCTCGCTGACCTGCAAGCGCTGGCGGCGCAGCTCCTGTTCGATCTGCCGCCCGGCCCAGGCGCGTTTGTCGAAGCGCAGGAACGGCTGGCTGGCCAACAACTGCGGCAGGCTCTGGCCCGCCAGTTCCGGGCTGGCGATGGCCCAGAAGCGGTCCTCGAACAGCGGCGTGTATTGCAGGCTCTGGGGGTAGGGGCTGACCGGCTCGGTGGTGATCGCCGCATCCAATTCGCCATCCTCGACCCGTCGCGCCAACTCCGCCGACATGCCCGAGGCGACACTGATGTGCAGTTGCGGATGGTGGGTCTTGATCCACAGCAGCGCCTTGGGCAGCCGCCGGGCCAGCACCGTGTGGATCACGCCGATGCGCAGGCGCCCGCGCAGGCTCGGGCCGCTGGCCAGGGTGTCGGCCAGTTCGTCATAGGCGGCGAGGATGCTTTCGGCGCGGGCCACGGCCAGTTGCCCGGCTTCGGTCAGCACCACCTGGCGGCGGCTGCGGTCGAACAGCGGCACCTGTAGCTCGTCTTCCAGGGTCTTGATGTGCAGGCTGACGGCCGAGGGGGTGAGACTGAGCAGGTCGGCGGCGCGGGCGAAGGTGCCGTGGCGGGCGATGGTCACCAGGGTGCGCAGGGCTTTGAGGGACACGCGGGCGGGCTCCGGGGCGGGTATGGGCGGCACGGTAACCGCTGTGGGCGGGGTGGGGCAAGGCGGGGAGGGGGTGTTGGCGGTGGCGGCCCTATCGCGGGGCAAGTCCGCTCAGGTATCCGGTAGGGCCGCCAGGAGCTCACAGCGACTGCGCCACCTTCGCCGCCACCTCGTCCGACACCCAGGCCTTCCATACCTGCGGGTGCTCGCGCAGGAACGCCAACGCCGCGTCGCGCGGGTCCTGGCGCTTTTCGCTCATCTGCGCGAGGGCCTTGTTCAACGTGTCGATGGGCAGGTCGACCTTCTCGAACAATGCCACCAAGTCCGGATAGTCCTTGTGAAACGCCGCCGACACGCCAATCGACAGCTTCGCCGCCAACGACCCGCTGCCTTTCGGGTTGGGGTTGGCCGGGTCGGTGAGCGTCGCCCAGGCCTGCTCGTCGAACGGCGGTTCCTGCAGGCGGATCAACTCGAAACGGCCCATCAACGGCGTAGGGCTCCAGTAGTAGAACAGCACCGGCTGGCCACGACGGATCGCCGAGCTGACCTCGGCATCCAGCGCCGCGCCGGAGCCGCTGCGAAAGTTGTTGTACAGCCCGTCCAACCCATAGGCCTTGAGCTTCTGGCTGTTGACCGTCTCGGAGGTCCAGCCGCTGGGGCTGTTGAGGAAGCGCCCCTTGCCCGGCGCCTCGGGGTCGCGGAACACCTGCGGGTAGCGCTTGAGGTCGCCGACGCTGCGCAGCTCCGGGGCCAGGGGCTTGATGCCGCGCTCAGGGTCGCCCTTGACCACGTAGGCCGGCACCCACCAGCCCTCCACCGCGTTTTTCACCGTGTCGCCCAGGGCGAACACCTGCCCGGCTTGTTCGGCCTTGACCCAGGCGGGGCTGCGCCCAGCCCATTCCTCGGCGATCACCTGCAGGTCGTTGCGCGCCAGGGCCACTTCCATGCTGACGGTGCTGCCAGGAAGGGTGTCGGTGCCGTAGCCGTAGCCGCGCTCGACGATCAGCCGCAGGATCTCGGTGGTCAGTGCGCCGCTTTCCCAGCCGATGGCGCCGAAGTGGATGGGCGCACGCGCCTCGGCGGCCGCGGCGGTGTCGGTGCTGGCCAGGCCCAGGGTGAGCAGCAGGCCGGCCAGCAGCGTTGGAATCTTCTTCATCGGGGACTCGTCGGTTGCCAGTACGTGGGTCCGGCAAGTGTAGACGACGGGCTTTCCCGGCTTGCGTCCAGCCCCGGCGAGAGGCTGGACGCACGGGCTCAGACGCGGAACTGGTCCATCAAGCCCTGCTGCTGGTTGGCCAGGCTGTTGAGCGACTGGCTGACCCGCGCCGATTCATTGGCCTGGCCGGAGAGCGACTCGGTGACGTCGCGGATGGTGGCGACGTTGTGGTTGATCTCTTCGGCCACGGCGCTTTGTTCCTCGGCGGCGCTGGCGATCTGCAGATTCATGTCGGTGATCACCGTGACCGCCTGGCCGATACGCTGCAGCGCGGTGACCGCCTGGCTGACCTGCTGCACGCCGCCCTGGGCTTGCTGGTGGCTGCTGTCCATGGCCCCGACCACCTCACGGGTGCCGCATTGCAGGGCCTCGATGACCTGGCGGGTTTCTTCCACCGACTCCTGGGTGCGCCGCGCGAGGTTGCGCACCTCGTCGGCGACCACGGCAAAACCGCGGCCTGCCTCGCCGGCCCGGGCGGCCTCGATGGCCGCGTTGAGGGCCAGCAGGTTGGTCTGTTCGGCGATCGAGCGGATCACTTCGAGTACCGAACCGATCTTCTCGCTGTCCTGTGCCAGGCCTTGCACTTGCGTCATGGCGGTGCTCATGTCGGCGGCCAGGGCGTCGATGCGTGTGGTGGTGTGGTCGATCACCGCCAGGCCCTCACGGGTCGCCTGGTCGGCTTCGCGTGCGGCCTGCGCGGCTTGAGCGGCGCTGCGGGCGACGTCCTGGGCGGTCGCGCTCATCTCGTGGGAGGCGGTGGCCACCTGGTCGACCTGGCGGTACTGCTGCTCCATGCCCGCGCTGGTTTCGCTGGCGATGGCCGCCGACTGGTCGGCGGTGCCGCGTGCGGCCTGCACCGAGCGTTTCACCTCGGCAATGGTCGGTTGCAGCTTGTCGAGGAAGCGGTTGAACCAGCCGGCCAGTTCACCCAACTCGTCGCGCTTGTCGTAGTGCAGGCGGCGGGTCAGGTCGCCTTCGCCGCTGGCGATGTCCTTGAGCATGGCGGCCACGCCGAGGATCGGTCGGGTCACGCCGCGGGCCATCAGCCATACCAGCAACAACCCGGCGATCGCCGCAGCCAGGCCCAGCCCCAGTTCGAGCAGGGTGCCGCTGGTGTTGAGGGCGTCCAGCTCCTGCTTGAGCTGCTCGGCCGGGCCGGTCAGGGCGCTTTCCGGCACGTCCAGTAACACGCCCCAGGGCTTGCCGCCGGGGATCGGCTCGAACGCGGTGAGCACTTTCAGTCGCGTGTCGCCATGCACCACCTGCAACTTGCCCTCGGCCAGGCGGCGCACCAGCTCGGCGCCTTGGGAGCGGTCGATTTGGTCGAAGCGCTGGGCGAGCTTGCCGGCATCGGCGCTGTAGCCCGCCAGCAGGCCCACGGGGCTGAGGATGCCCACCGTGGTGCGGCCTTCGTAGAGGCTGCGGCTGGCGTCCTGGCTCAGGGCCTGCAAGCTGTTGAGGTTGATGTCGATCGACAGCGTGGCGATGACCTTGTCGGCGGCCATCAACGGAAACACGATGCTGGTCATCAACACCCGCTTGCCGTCGATATCGTAGAAGTACGGTTCTGTCACGCACACCTTGCGTGTGCTGTGCGGGCAGGCCCACCACGTGTTGGCCGGCTCACCGCTGGGGCCGATTTCGGTGTTGCGCATGTCGTGCTCGGGCAGGGCCATGGCGGTCAACTGGCCGGCGTGTGGCTGCGACCAGTACAGGGCGAAGCGCCCGGTCTCGTTGCTGCCCAACTCGGCCTGGCCGGCGAACAGGCTGTCCTTGCCGTCCAGGGCGCCGGGCTCGAACACCAGCGACAGGCCGAGCAGGCTGGGGTTGGCCTGCAGGGCGGCGCGCACCTGGGCGGTCATGTCCTGGCGCAGGTCGTAGGCATCGAGGAAGCGCTTTTCGGCCTGCTCGCGCAGGAACAATACCTGGCGGGCGAAGCCTGCGCCGTACTGGTAGGCGTCCATGAACTGGCGGCGGATGCTCAGCGCCTGCACCTCGCCCTGGGACTCGATACGCGCCTGGGCGGCCTCTGTGAGCATGTGCATGCTACTGGCCTTGACCAGGTCGGAGCTGTGGTCCATGCGGTATAGCGAGAGGCCGACGAGCAAGGTGACGATGCTTGCCAGGCACAGGCCGGCCAGCAGGGTGATCTTCCATTGGATGGACAGTTGTCGCGAAGGCATGAGGCAAATCCCTTGTAATTAAAGCCGGGGCTGTCGAGGGTGTCGGCGGGGCTGGGATTTTCTTTATTTAAACGTTCAATTAAATAAGGTGCGATGTGTCAACGGCGGTGTTCCTGCGTGCCTCATCACGGGGCAAGCCCGCTCCGGGAACCGCGCCGTCCTAATCTGAGCGGGCTTGCACCCGCGAGAGGCCGACACGGATAGAACACAGGCCGCCGATACCGCGAATGCGCCGTAGCACCGGCGCTTTTGACATCCGCTCCTCCGTGCTTCAGAGTACGCGCCCTCCATAACAACATCCCCTGGTCCGGCCTCTGCCTACCCGCAGCCTGTCGCCGGAGCGCTCGCTTTCTGTCTGTCGCAACGAGGTATTGCACCCCATGAATGCAGTGATTGCCGCGGTCGGTATCATGCTGGTACTGAGCCTTTCCCGCGTGCACGTGGTCATCGCCCTGATCATCGGCGCCCTGGCCGGTGGCCTGGTGGGTGGCCTGGGTATCGAAGGCACGCTCAAGGCCTTCAATGGCGGTTTAGGGGGGGGCGCCACGGTCGCACTGTCCTATGCGCTGCTCGGCGCCTTCGCCGTGGCCATCGCCAAGTCAGGCCTGGCGCATGCCTTGGCCGACCGCGCCCTGGCGATGATCGACCGCCAGGGCCACGACGGTGGCCAGGTCAAGTGGCTGCTGATCGGCCTGATGCTGGTGGTGGCGGTGTCCTCGCAGAACATCCTGCCGATCCACATCGCCTTCATCCCGTTGCTGGTGCCGCCGCTGTTGTACGTGCTGACCCGGCTGCGCATCGATCGTCGGCTGATCGCTTGCGTGATCACCTTCGGCCTGATCACCCCGTACATGTTTCTGCCGGTGGGTTTCGGCAACATCTTCCTCAACGAGATCCTGTTGGCCAACGTCAGCCGCGCCGGGGTCGACGTCAGCGGCGTCAACGTCACCCACGCCATGGCGATCCCGGCGGCGGGCATGCTCGCGGGGCTGTTGCTGGCGGTGTTGTTCAGTTATCGCAAAAAGCGCGACTACGACCTGGCGCGCATTGAGCAGGTCGAGCAGGTCAGCGTGCAATACAACCCGCTGACCCTGCTGGTGGCCGGCGCGGCCATCGCCGCTGCGTTCATCATCCAGTTGTGGCTGGACTCGATGATCATTGGCGCCATGGTCGGCTTCCTGATCTTCTCGCTGTCGGGGATCGTGCGCTGGAAGGATACCGACGACCTGTTCACCGAAGGCATGAAGATGATGGCCATGATCGGTTTCATCATGATCGCCGCCTCAGGCTTCGCCGAAGTGATGAAGGCCACCGGCGAGGTCAAGACCCTGGTGGAGACTGCCGCGCGGTGGATCGACCACAGCAAGGGCATCGGCGCCTTGCTCATGCTGCTGGTGGGGTTGTTGGTGACCATGGGCATCGGCTCGTCGTTCTCCACGGTGCCGATCCTGGCGGCGATCTTCGTGCCGTTGTGCGTGCAGTTGGGCTTCGACCCCGTGGCTACCGTGTGCATCGTCGGCACGGCGGGGGCGCTGGGGGATGCCGGGTCGCCAGCGTCGGACTCGACCTTGGGGCCGACCTCAGGGTTGAACGTGGACGGCCAGCACCACCATATCTGGGACACCGTGGTGCCGACCTTCCTCCACTACAACCTGCCGCTGCTGGCGTTCGGCTGGCTGGCGGCGATGGTGCTGTAGGGCGGGAAGGGCGTTCAGCCCCGCTCCGGCGAGGGCAGGATGCGGTTGAGGACGGTGCTGCCGTCCTTGCTGCGGGTCAGGTAGATCGGCAGCACCTTGGGCAGGCTGTCCACCAGGCGGCTGACCTCGCGGGTATTGTAGATGCCGCTGATGCGGATGCTGCCGACGCTGCCGTCGGCCAGCAGCAGCGGTTTTTCCAGGTAGCGGTTGATCACTGGCAGCGCCTGGGCCAGGCTCAGGTTGTCCAGCACCAGGCGGCCACTGCGCCAAGCCAGGCTGTTGGCGTAGTCATCGCTTTGTGCCAGTTGTGGTTCGAAGTCGCCCACCCGGTAGCTGGCCTGCATCCCCGGGCCGAGGCGATAGCCGCCGTCATCGCCGTTGCTGGAGACCAGCACCGAGCCCTCCACCAGGGTGACCTTGACCTGGTCCTGATACTTCCACACGTTGAACTGGGTGCCGGTGACCCGCGTCTGGCCGTGGCCGGCGCGCACGATGAACGGGTGTTCGCTGTCGTGGCTGACCTTGAAGAACGCCTCGCCGTCGAGCAGCGTGACCTGGCGGCGGTCCTTGTAGTTGAGGTAGCGCAACTCGGTGTGCAGGTTGAGCTGGACGTCGCTGCCGTCGCTCAATCGCACCTGGCGCAGTTGGTCGGTGGCTTGCACATGCTGGTAGCTGCTCGGCAACCAGCCTTGTTCCCAACCGACCCAGCCAGCCAGGGGCAGGGCCAGCAGGGTGATCGCCGCGGCCGATGCCAGGGGGCGCCAGTTGCGTTGCCGGCCTGGGCGAATGGCGATGGGCAACGGCTGGACCACGGTGCTTTGCCGCGGTAGCAGGTCGGCGGTTTGCCAGATCTCCACCATGGCCTGGTATTCCTCGGCATGCCGAGGGTCGGCCGCCAGCCACCGTTCGAACGTCGAGCGCTCGGCCGCCGTGCAATCGTCGGCGTGCAGGCGCATGCACCAATGCGCGGCGGCATCGGTGATTGCATCGTCGTCGTGGGGGATGTGGCGGTCGTGGTTCATCGAGGCTCCCGGTTTTGCGCATTCTACCCCCGAGCAGGGGTCGGCGAGAACCGAGATAATGGCGAATGACTATCAGTTGCGGGATTTTTCGTCGTATTTCGAGCCCAGTCGAACCCTGGGGAAGGGGCCAGGAAACCTGCATGCCATCGGCCCCATTTAATAGCTTGCTAATAAAGGCTTTGACATTCACTGCCTAGGCAGTAATATTTTTAAACATTCACCCAGAGCAGTCGTCCATGCCGCATTTCACACCGGAAAACTTCCAAACCTGCGCCATCGGCATGCTGCTCGGGCGCGCCGCGTTGCTCAAGGACCGCATCCTCGACTGGCACCTGGAGGGCGACGGTGTGACCGCCGCGCAGTTCAAGGTGCTGATCATCGTCACGCAGTACCAGGTCGACACCCCGGCCGAGCTGTGCCGCTACCTGGGTCTGGACAGTGGTTCGATGACCCGGATGCTCGACCGCCTCGAGCAGAAGGGCTTGATCCTGCGTAACCGTTGCCCCGACGACCGCCGCCAGGTGCGCTTGGCGCTGACCCAGGACGGTCAGCGCCTGGCCGACCGCCTGCCGGAAATCGGTGCGATGGCGATGAACGAGCTGGTTGGCGTGCTCGCAGCCGATGAGCTCAAGACCCTCGAAGCGCTGTTGGCGAAGGTCCTGCTGGGCGCTGGCGACCCCCTGACGATTGCCCGGTTCGGCGATCGAGAACTCTGACCTCCTGATTCAAGGTACTCCTCATGGCCACTCCCTCGGACGCACCCACCACCGCCGAAGTGCCCGAAGCCAACGGCAAACGAAAAGCCTGGCTGCTGGCCCTGCTGCTCGTTCTGATTCTCGCCGGTGCCGGCGCCTGGGCCTGGTACAGCCTGGTCGGGCGCTGGCACGAAAGCACCGACGATGCCTACGTCAATGGCAACGTGGTGCAGATCACGCCGCTGGTGGCTGGCACCGTCACCAGTATCGGCGCCGACGACGGTGACCTGGTCCACGAGGGCCAGGTGCTGCTGCAGTTCGACCCCAGCGACAGCCAGGTCGCCCTACAGGCCGCGCAGGCCAAGCTGGCGCGCACCGTGCGCGAGGTGCGCGGGTTGTACAGCAACGTCGATGCGCTGAAGGCCTTGGTGCAGACGCGCCAGGCGGAACTGAAAAAGGCCCAGGAAAACTACAACCGGCGCAAGGTGCTGGCGGACAGCGGCGCCATCGCTGCCGAGGAACTGTCCCATTCGCGCGACGACCTGACCGCCGCGCAAAGCGCCCTGGACAACGCCCGCCAGCAACTGGCCACCAGCACCGCGCTGGTCGACGACACCGTGGTGTCCTCGCACCCGAACGTGATGGCCGCCGCCTCCGACCTGCGTCAGGCCTACCTGGACAATGCCCGCACCACCCTGGTGGCGCCCGTGACCGGCTATGTGGCCAAGCGCACCGTGCAACTGGGCCAGCGCCTGCAACCGGGCAGCGCGACCATGGCGGTGATCCCCCTGGACCAGGTGTGGATCGACGCCAACTTCAAGGAAACCCAACTGCGTGAGATGCGCATCGGCCAACCCGTGCACGTCACCGCAGACCTGTACGGCAGCGCGGTCAGCTTCGACGGCACCGTCGACAGCCTCGGTGCCGGTACCGGCAGCGCCTTCGCGCTGCTGCCTGCGCAGAACGCCACCGGTAACTGGATCAAGATCGTCCAGCGTGTGCCTGTGCGCATCCACCTGGACCCGGCCCAGCTCAAGGAGCACCCACTGCGCATCGGCCTGTCCACCGTGGCCGAAGTCGATCTGCACGACCAGAGCGGCCCGGCGCTGGCCCAGCAGCCACCGCAGCAGGCCAGCTACACCACCCAGGTGTATGACCGCCAACTGGCCGAGGCGGACACCCTGATCACCCGCCTGATCCACGACAACAGCGCCAGCAACGGCAAGACGGCGCAGCGATGAGCAACGCCGCGCCCGCGCAGTTCACCCCGCCGAGCCTGCTGCTGACCACCATCGGCCTGTCGCTCGCGACCTTCATGCAGGTGCTCGACACCACCATCGCCAACGTGGCCCTGCCGACCATCTCCGGCAACCTTGGGGTGAGCTACGAGCAAGGCACCTGGGTCATCACCTCGTTCGCCGTGAGCAACGCCATCGCCCTGCCGCTGACCGGCTGGCTGAGCCGGCGTTTCGGCGAAGTGAAGCTGTTCACCTGGGCCACGCTGCTGTTCGTGCTGGCCTCGTTCCTGTGCGGCATCGCCCAGTCGATGCCGGAGCTGGTGGGCTTTCGCGTGTTGCAGGGCGTGGTCGCCGGGCCGTTGTACCCGATGACCCAGACCTTGCTGATCGCCGTCTACCCGCCGGCCAAACGCGGCATGGCGCTGGCGTTGCTGGCGATGGTCACGGTGGTGGCGCCGATCGCCGGGCCGATTCTTGGCGGCTGGATCACCGACAGCTACAGCTGGCCCTGGATCTTCTTCATCAACGTGCCCATCGGCCTGTTCGCCACCGCCGTGGTACGCCAGCAAATGCGCGCGCGGCCGGTGGTCACCAGCCGCCAGCCCATGGACTACGTGGGGTTGATTACCTTGATCGTCGGCGTCGGCGCGTTGCAGGTGGTCCTCGACAAGGGCAATGACCTGGACTGGTTCGAGTCGTCGTTCATCGTCACCGGCAGCCTGATCTCGGTGGTGTTCCTGGCCGTGTTCGTGATCTGGGAGCTGACCGACCGCCACCCGGTGGTCAACCTGCGCCTGTTCGTGCACCGCAATTTTCGCATCGGCACGATGGTACTGGTGGGCGGCTATGCCGGGTTCTTCGGCATCAACCTGATCCTGCCGCAGTGGCTACAGACACAGATGGGCTACACCGCCACCTGGGCGGGGCTGGCGGTGGCGCCGATCGGCCTGCTGCCGGTGATCATGTCGCCCTTCGTCGGCAAGTATGCCCAGCGCTTCGACCTGCGCCTGCTGGCGGGCCTGGCGTTCCTGGCGATCGGCGCCAGCTGCTACATGCGCGCGGGGTTCACCAACGAGGTGGACTTCACCCATGTGGCGTTGGTGCAGCTGTTCATGGGCATTGGCGTGGCGCTGTTCTTCATGCCGACCTTGAGCATCCTGTTGTCTGACCTGCCGCCGCAGCAGATCGCCGATGGCTCGGGCCTGGCCACCTTCCTGCGCACCCTCGGCGGCAGCTTCGCGGCGTCGCTGACCAGCTGGATCTGGATCCGCCGGGCCGACCAGCACCATGCCTACCTGAGCGAGCACCTCAGCCAGTACGACCCGGCCACGCGGCATGCGCTGGAGCAACTGGGTGGGGCGAGCACGCAGAGCTATGCGCAGTTGGAGCAGATCCTCAACAGCCAGGCGTACATGATGTCGACGGTGGACTACTTCACCCTACTGACGTGGGTGTTCGCCGGGTTGATCCTGCTGGTGTGGTTGGCCAAGCCGCCGTTTACCGCGAAGGCGGGGCCGGCGTCGGCGGGGCATTGAGTTCGGGGGTGCCTGTGCCGGCCCTATCGCGGGGCACGTGCCCGTTGCCCCCGTAAGACATTTTCCCCTAATCTCGTAAGCCCGTTCCCCAGGTCAAATGGCAGGTTTCATGGAGAAGGTCATCGTCATCACCGGTGCCAGCCGCGGCATCGGCGCCGCTACTGCGCTGCTCGCCGCCCGCGAGGGCTACCGCATCTGCATCAACTACCACGCCGACGACCAGGCTGCCGAGACCGTGCTGGCCCAGGTGCGCGAGCTCGGCGCCCAGGCTATCGCCGTGCGTGCCGATGCCAGTGTCGAGGACGAGGTGCTGGGGCTGTTCCAGCGGGTCGACCACGAGCTTGGCCCGGTCACCGCGCTGGTCAACAACGCCGGGACTATCGCACCGCAAAGCCGGGTCGAGGAAATGTCCGAGTTCCGTTTGCTGAAGATGATGAAGACCAACGTGGTCGGGCCGATGCTTTGTTCCAAGCACGCGCTGCTGCGCATGGCCCGCCGCCATGGCGGGCAGGGCGGGGCGATCGTCAACGTCTCGTCGGTGGCGGCGCGCCTGGGCTCGCCCAACGAATACGTCGACTACGCCGCCTCCAAGGGCGCGCTGGACACGTTCACCGTGGGCCTGGCCAAGGAAGTGGCGGGCGAGGGGGTGCGGGTCAATGCCGTGCGCCCTGGCTACATCCATACCGGCTTCCACGCCCTGAGCGGGGACGCGCAACGGGTCGCCAAGCTGGAGGCCGGGCTGCCGATGGGCCGGGGCGGACAGGCGCAGGAGGTGGCCGAGGCGATTCTTTGGCTGCTGTCGGACAAGGCGTCCTACACCACGGGCAGTTTTCTCGACCTGGGCGGCGGTCGTTAATCAAGCTTCGCCAGCGCCAAACAACCTCGCATTGGCAGCCCGCGTCAGTCCTGCGCTTCGAGCAAGCTGTCCACCCGTTCGCTGAGGGCGGACAGCTCGAACGGCTTGAGCAGCACTTCGGTACGGGTGGGCAGTTGCCCCTCGGCGACGGCGGCGTTTTCGTCGAAACCGGTGATGAACAGCACCGGCAGCGCGGGCAGCCGTACCCGGAAGCCTTCGGCCAACTGGCGGCCGTCGACGCCGCCCGGCAGGCCGATGTCGCTGACCAACAGGTCCGGGTGCAGCCCTGAGTCCAGGGCGGCGAGGGCACTGGGGCCGTTCTCGAAGGCATGCACTTCATGGCCCATCTCGCCAAGCACCTCATGGACCACCATGCGCATGGTCGGCTGGTCCTCGACCAGCATTACCCGGCATTGCCTGCGCACCTTGCTCTGGGGCGCGATGCTTGGGGGTTCCAGAGGAGGGACGCGTGGCTTGTCGAGATAGCGGGGCAGGTAAATGTGCACCTGCGTGCCGTTGCCGGGCTGCGAGACGATGTGCAACTGCCCGCCGGACTGGCGCACGAAGCCGTAGACCATCGACAGCCCAAGGCCAGTGCCTTGGCCCAGCGGTTTGGTGGTGAAAAACGGGTCGATGGCCCGTCGCGCCACGTCCTGCTCCATGCCCAGGCCATTGTCCATGACGCACAGGTGCAGATACTGGCCGGCAGGCAATTGCAGTTCGTTGGCCATGGCCTCGTCCAGCGCCAGGTTCTCGCAGTCGATGCACAGCACCCCGCCAGCGTGCATGGCATCGCGCGCATTGAGGCACAGGTTGAGCAGGGCGGTTTCCAGTTGCGGCGGGTCGATGCAGGTGAGCCACAGCCCGGGGCGGGTCTGGTCGCGTACTTCGATATGTGGGTCGATGGAACTCTGCAGCAACCCACGCATGCCTTCCACCAGAAGGTGGATATCGACCGGTTGCGGCAGCAAGGTCTGGCGCCGTGAGAACGCCAGTAGCCGCTGTACCAACGAGGCGGCGCGCGATGCGTTTTGGTGGGCGACCTCGAGCAGGTCGCCGGCATCGCTCAGGCGAGAACTGCGCAGGCGGCTTTGCGCCAGTTCCAGCGCACCGAGGATGCCCCCCAGCAGGTTGTTGAAGTCATGCGCGATACCGCCGGTCAATTGCCCGACAGCCTCCATCTTCTGTGATTGGCGCAATGCCAGTTCCACTTCACGCAGCCGCTCATGCTCCAGCATGCGCTCAGTGATGTCGTAGGCGAACAGGTAGGCACCCACTATCTGGCCTTCGCCATCGCGCAGGCTGTTGAAACGCAATTCGTAATGCCGGGTGCCTGGCGCCGTGTCGGTCCTGGAGTTCTTCACCAAGGCCTCGCCGGCCAAGGCCCGGCGCCATAGTGGCAGTAGCTCGTTGCACATCTTTGGCAGGTCACGCAGGCATTGCTCCAGCGTTTCGCCCACCTGGGGCACGAAGCCGTGCACGCGCTGGAAGGTGTCCCGCGCGGTACGGTTCACTGCGCGCAGTGTCAGGTCGCGGTCCATGACGAAGACATTCGCCAGGCTGCTGTCGAGCAGGTCGCCAAACAGCTTGCGGTCGGCTTGCGCCTTGCCCATGCGCTGTTCGAGCTGAGCGTTGCGCAGTAGCAGGTCTTCGTTGTCGAAAGGGTCGTTCGGCACCATGGAACTGGATCCATCCGGTGGCAGGGGTGCAGGAAATATAGTGCCGCCTGCGATGCTCGGCCAGTACCGAAGGCTGGCCTCAGAACGAACGGATGATTCGCCCGAGCGTCTCCATGGCGCCCGTCATGCCATCGCCCCACGGGCTGCCATAGTTCAGGCGGATGCAGTTGCCGAAGCGCCGGGTCGGTGAAAAGATCGGCCCCGGGGCGATGCTGATGCCTTGGGCCAGGGCCATGTGGAACAGCTTCAGCGCGTCCATCTGCTCGGGCAGTTCCAACCACAGGAAATACCCGCCTTCCGGCTGGCTCACACGGGTCTGCGCCGGGAAATGGCGGGCGATGGCCTCGAGCATGTTGGCCTTCTGGCCTTCCAGCGCGTAGCGCAGCTTGCGCAGATGGCGGTCGTAGCCACCGTGTTGCAGGTAGTCGGCGATCGCCGCCTGGGCCGGCATCGAGGCGCACAGCGAGGTCATCAGCTTGAGCCGCTCGATCTTCTGGGCGAAGCGCCCGGCGGCCACCCAGCCGACCCGGTAGCCTGGGGCCAGGCTCTTGGCGAACGAACCGCAGTGCATCACCAGCCCGTCTCGGTCGAACGCCTTGGCCGGCTTGGGCGCCTGTTGCGCGTAGTAGAGTTCGGCATAGACATCGTCCTCGATCAACGGCACCTGGTGGCGATGCAGCAACTCGACCAGCGCCTGCTTCTTGGCCTCGGGCATGCTCGCGCCCACCGGGTTCTGGAAATTGGTCATGCACCACACGGCCTTGACCGGATGTTTCTCCAGGGTCTGCGCCAGCACATCCAGGTCCATGCCCTCGCGTGGCTGCACCGGGATCTCCACGGCCTTGAGCTTGAGGCGCTCGAGTATTTGCAGGCAGGCATAGAAGGCTGGCGCTTCGATGGCCACCAGGTCACCGGGCTCGGTGACGGCCTGCAAGCAGAGGTTCAGGGCCTCCAGCGCGCCGTTGGTGATCAGCAACTCGTCCATCGGCAGCATGAGGCCGCCGACCATGTAGCGCAGGGCGATCTGCCGGCGCAGATGCGGGTTGCCCGGCGACAGGTCGGTGACCACCATGCGTGGGTCCATTGCCCGGCTGGCGCTGGCCAGAGAGCGAGCCAGGCGCTGCTGGGGAAACAGCGTGGGGCAGGGGAAGGCCGAGCCAAACGGCACGGTGTTCGGGTCCTTGATCGAATCGAGGATGGAGAACACCAGGGCGCTGACGTCGACAGCGGTGGACTCGCTCACCGAGGCCTGCGCCTGCGGTTCGCTGAACGGGCGTGGGGCGTGGGTGTTGACGAAGTAGCCTGAGCGTGGGCGCGCGCGGATCAGCCCACGGCGTTCCAGCAGGTAGTAGGCCTGGAACACCGTGGACGGGCTGACCCCGTGGGTCTGGCTGGCGTAGCGCACCGACGGCACGCGCTGGCCGGGGCCGAGCACCCCGGAGCGGATCAGTTCGGCAATGTCGTCGGCGAATCGTTCGTAACGTTTCATCGTGGTGTCTGGCAGGCAAGGTAGGGGCAGTGTAAGGGATCAGCGGTTCAGCGGCGCAACGAAGCGGCTGCGCGCGAGGCTGTGGATCGCCGGCTCGTCGCTGTCGCGCACCTCGAAGGTCAGTTCCACCGAGCTGCTGGCGGGGCGCTCGGCGAGCATTGCCACCGACACCGGCAGCTCGCTGATCTCGCCGGCGGCAATGTCGAAGGTGGTCTTGCCGTGCAGCGCGAAGCCGTCGGCGTCCAGCAGGCGCAGTTGGTAGCGCCGGGGCTGGCCGGTCTTGTTGATGACCTTGAGCAGGTAGATGTTCTCGACCTGGCCTTGCGCATTCTCGCGGAACAGGCCGCGGTCCTTGATCACGTCCAGCGACACCATCGGGCGCAATTGCAGGGCGGTGAACAGCGCGCCGATCATCACCAGCAGGGCCGCGACGTAGCCCAGCAGGCGTGGACGCAGCCAGTGCGTGGCAGCGCCTTGCAAGGTGCGTTCGGACGTGTAGCCGATCAGGCCACGCGGGTAATTCATCTTGTCCATCACCCCGTCGCACGCATCGATGCACGCGGCGCAACCGATGCAGGCCATTTGCAGGCCATCGCGGATGTCGATGCCGGTGGGGCACACCTGCACGCACAGGGTGCAGTCGATGCAGTCGCCCAGGCCCTGGGCCTGCGGGTCGCTGCCTTTCTTGCGCGGGCCGCGCGACTCGCCACGGCGTGGGTCGTAGGCAACGGCGAGCGTGTCCTGGTCGAACATCACGCTCTGGAAGCGCGCATAGGGGCACATGTGCATGCACACCGCCTCGCGCAGCCAGCCGGCGTTGAGGTAGGTGGCGGCGGTGAAGAACAGCACCCAGAACAGCGCCACGCCGCCCAGTTGCAGGCTGAGCAATTCGCCGGCCAGCGGGCGGATCGGCGTGAAATAGCCGACGAAGGTAAGCCCGGTGAGCCCGCCGATGGTCAGCCACAGGCCGTGCTTGAGCGTGCGTCGGGCGAGCTTGTTCAGCGACCAGGGAGCCGCGGCCAGCCTGATGCGTTGGTTGCGCTCGCCTTCGCTGACTTTCTCGCACCACATGAACAGCCAGGTCCACACGCTCTGCGGGCAGCTATAGCCGCACCACACACGGCCGGCGAACACGGTGATGGCGAACAGGCCGAAGGCGCAGATGATCAGCAGTGCCGAGAGCAGGATGAAGTCCTGCGGCCAGAAAGTCGCGCCGAAGATATGGAACTTGCTGTTGGCCAAGTCCCAGAGCACGGCCTGGCGGCCATCCCAGCTCAGCCAGACGGTGCCGAAGAACAGCACGAACAACACGCCGGCGAAGCCGATCCGCAGGTTGCGGTAGAGGCCGGTGAAACTGCGGGTGTGGATGCGCCCATCGTGGGGGCGCCGGGCGTGCTGGGCCGCAGGTGCGCCGATCTCGACGATTCGAAAAGGGATTCTCTCGCTCATGGGGGCTCGTTCATCAGGCCTGGATCAGGCCCGGGCACTATGGCCCCCACGCTGTTTGCAGCACAGGCTCAGGTAGCGCTATAAAAACCGTATCAGATGACCTTGGGAAACGCTGCGGCCCTCAGATCACCGAGCCTGGCGTGCTGGCCTTCAGATGCCTGCGACTATCCACCGCACCTGCGACGGTGAGTGCGTCGGCCTCGGTTTCGGTAATCGGTACACGGGCGCCCTGGACCAGCGCCACCGACATGCGCAGTTGCTCATCGGTGACGATTTCGATGTCCGGGCCATCGGCTTCCACGAGCAGGTCCTGGCCGGTGACGGTGCAGCGGCGGGTGCTTTCGTCGATTTCAACGGGCATGGTGCGGTCCTCCGGTTGGGGTTACAGGTGTGACCGCGCAGGGTGGGCGGTTGCTGCATCGGGCCGCTCGGCGGGTGCCCGGGCACTGTGCCGCGGGGGCAATGTCCACCGTTTGCAGGCCCGCCGCAATCGCGGGGCACGCCCGCTCCCACAGCGCCAGTTCGGTAACTGTGGCGGGCTCGCCGCGCGATGGGCACGACACGCTCTACACCCAGGAGACCTCGCCCATGCAACCTTGGTGGCAAAACATCTGGCAGGCCATACAAGCCGAATTCACCGACATCACTGACGAACGCGAGGTCACCCAAGTGCTGGTGCGCCTGCTGATGGCCGCGCTTCTCGGCGCGGTGCTGGGTTTCGAACGCGAGCACAAGGGCAAGGCCGCCGGGGTGCGCACGCACATGCTGGTGTCCATGGGGGCCGCGCTGTTCGTCCTGGCCCCGGGCATGGCGGGCGCCGACGAGCAGGCCTTGAGCCGGGTGATCCAGGGCATCGTCGCTGGTATCGGCTTTCTCGGTGCGGGCACCATCCTCAAGGGCAATGGCCGCGACACTAGCCACGTCAAGGGGCTGACCACCGCTGCAGGGCTCTGGATGACCGCCGCCATCGGCATTGCCGCCGGCATGGGCCGCGAAGCCACGGCATTGATCAGCACGGTGCTGGCGCTGCTGGTGCTGGCGAGCATGCCAGTGCTGGTAGACAAGGTCGAAGGTGAGAATGAGGAAAAGGCGCGGGAGGAGGGAGACGGGAAGCACTGAGGGGAGCCGAAGCTCCCCTCAAAGCGTTGTTGCCTGCTCTTTTTTTATTATTGGAAACCGGCCTCTTGTTGTTTTTGTGAGCCTGTTTCGGTGTAGCGAGGCCCCCATGCGGGGCCAAGAGCAAACGTATTTTTTTGAGCGCTGACCTACATTCACCCTGGCGGGTCCGATGCTGACTGTCGCTACCTGAAGGTAGTTTTATTGTTTTGTGTCAGATCGCGGGGCATTCCCCTGAAACGCACGTCTACTCCAAAAAAATCTGCTTGCTGCGCCTCTGCCGTGTTGTTCTTGTTATGTCAGAGCCGGTGCATGTTGTTTTTATTGGGGTGTCGCGTTTTTTTATTTTTGTTGTGCCAGAGAGATAGCAGAAGCCGTGCCAACTTTTTAAATTCCTTTAAAATCAACGGCTTGTCATTTTTTGTCGAAAACGGACGGCCTGAAAATCTGTCGAATTGTTTCCGTGTTACCCGATTTTTTCCTGACTTCCAGGGCAGGGGTAACACTCCACCCACACTGATGTGACATCCGTATGACTCACTGTGTGCTACGCGCCCGTGCCACGCGTGAGCCATTGGCCCGGCCGAGCGCGGCGCTGATGCGCTGACCGGCGGCGATCAGCCGGTCCAGGTCGATGCCGGTGGCGATGCCCAGGCCCTGCATCAGGTACACCAGGTCTTCGGTGGCGACGTTGCCGGTGGCGCCCTTGGCATAGGGGCAGCCGCCCAGGCCCGCGACCGAACTGTCGAATACGGCGATGCCTTCGAGCAGGCTGGCATACACATTGGCCAGCGCCTGCCCATAGGTGTCGTGGAAGTGCCCGGCCAACTGTTCGCGCGGCACCTGGGCCGACACCACCTCGAAAAGGCGCCGGGCCTCGCCCGCGGTACCGGTGCCGATGGTGTCGCCCAGGGACACCTCATAGCAGCCCATCTCGTGAAGGGCGCGTGCCACGGGCGCCACCTGTTCGGCGCTGACCTTGCCCTCGTAGGGGCAGCCCAGCACGCACGACACGTACCCGCGCACCCGCACGCCGTGGCTGCGCGCCGCGTCCATGATCGGCTCGAAGCGCTTGAGGCTGTCGCTGATCGAGCAGTTGATGTTGCGCTGGGAGAACGCCTCGGAGGCTGCGGCGAACACCGCCACCTCCTTCACGCCCGCCGCCAGGGCATCCTCGAAACCGCGCAGGTTGGGGGCCAGGGCCGCATAGGTGACATCGGGGCTCTGCTGGATGCCGGCGAACACCTCGGCCGAGCCGCCCATCTGCGGCACCCACTTGGGCGAGACGAAGCTGCCCACCTCGATGTAGGACACGCCCGCTTCGGTGAGGTCGTCGACCAGGCGCACCTTGTCGGCGACGCTGATGGGCTGGGCTTCGTTCTGCAGGCCGTCGCGCGGGCCGACTTCGACCAGGCGGACTTTCTCGGGCAATGACATGGCGGGGTTCCTGTGGCGAATCAACGGTGGTCGTGCGGTTTGTTGTTCAGCGTGGCGGCCAGGGCCTGCTCGCAGCGCTCCTGGGCGGTGTCCAGCTCCAGGTGCATCTGTTGGATGTCGAGCATCTGCTGCTCCAGCTGGGCGCGGCGCTCGGCGATCTTGGCGAGCATGCTGTTGAGCTGCTTGAGGTTGCCGCCGCTGGGGTCGTACAGTTCGATCAGTTCGCGGCATTCGGCCAGGGAAAAGCCGATGCGCTTGCCACGCAGGATGAGCTTGAGGGTGACCTTGTCGCGCGCCGAATAGATGCGTTCCAGGCCTCGGCGTTCGGGGCACAGCAAGCCCTGTTCCTCGTAGAAGCGGATGGCGCGGGTGGTGATGTCCAACTCGCGGGACAAGTCGGAGATGCTGTAGGTCTGGCTGCTCATGCTGGGGCTCGCGGGGAGGTGGTGGGGCTAACCTAAAGGCAGGTTGACGTATACGTCAAGTGGGTTTGTGTTGGCCCTATCGCGGTGCCCACCCACCTCACTGCTCATGCGCCAGCCGCCGATACCCATTGGGCGTCACCCCACTCAACCGCTTGAAGAACCGCGCGAAATAGGTCGGGTCGCTGAACCCCAGGCTGTCCGACAACTGGCCGATGCTCATACGCGTATACACCAGACTACGGCGCGCCTCCAGTAGCAGGCGCTGGTGCACCACTTGCAACGCGGTCTGCCCGGTCAGTTCGCGGCATAGCTGGTTGAGTTGCAGGCTGGTGATGCCCAGGCGCGCGGCAAAGTCTTCCACCGACAGGTGTTGGCGGTAGTGGGCCTCGACCAACCGCAGGTAACGGCCGAGCAGTTGCCGGTCGCGTTCGTCACGGTTGCGTGGGGCCTGGCCCAGTTGCTGGCGGCGGCTGATCCACACCATCAACGCGGTGACCAGCGCCTGCAACATGGCCGCGCGTCCCGGCGCATTGCCCTGGTATTCCTGCTGCAAGGTCTCGACCAGCCCGTGCAGGTGTCGACGCTCCTTGCCCAAGGGGTAGCAAGCCGGTGCGGTGAGCACACCCAAGGGGGCGCCCAGGCGTTGCTCCAAGTCAGCCACCAGCGCCGCGCCGAAGGTCAGCACATGGCCCTGGATATCGGCGCTGAACCGAAAGCCATGCACGGTCAGCGGTGGCACCACCTGGATCGCCGCCTCGCGAATCTCGCTGCGCCGGCCCTCGATTTCCACCTGCGCCTGGCCGCGTTGCACATACAGCAACTGGAACAATTCGGCGTGCCGGTGTGGCTTGATCTCCCAATGGTGCAGGCGGCTGCGTGCCGGGATCGACTCACAGTGCAGCAGATCGGTGCCAGGCCAGGCGTGGTTTTCACCATACAGTTGGAACAGCGGCACGCCAGGAAGGCTGGATTTCATGAAAGCACCTGTTCGCTGATCGAACGAAATTTTCAAAAGTGCAGGTTATCCATGGGATAGCACACTTTTAGGCCTGTTGTTGCCAGTAAAAATGCAGGGGCGAACCCTAGCAACGAATGCCCGGCCACCGCCAGCCTGGCATCGACAAGACGAGACAACAACAATGAAGACTCAGGTTGCAATCATCGGCGCCGGCCCCTCCGGTCTGCTGCTCGGCCAACTGCTGCAGCAGGCCGGCATCACCAACGTGATCCTCGAACGCCAAACCCCTGACTACGTGCTCGGGCGCATCCGCGCCGGGGTGCTCGAACAGGGCACCGTCGACCTGCTGCGCGAGGCCGGCGTCGCCGCACGCATGGACCGCGAAGGGCTGGTCCACGAAGGCGTCGAGCTGCTGGTCGGTGGCCGTCGCCAGCGCCTGGACCTCAAGGCCCTGAGCGGCGGCAAGACGGTCATGGTCTACGGCCAGACCGAGGTCACCCGCGACCTCATGCAGGCCCGCCAGGCCAGCGGCGCACCGACCTTCTACAGCGTGAGCAACGTTCAGCCCCATGACGTCAAAGGCGAGCAGCCTTACGTGACGTTCGAGCAGGAGGGCCAGACGCTGCGCCTGGACTGCGACTACATCGCCGGCTGCGATGGCTTCCACGGCGTGTCGCGCCAGAGCATTCCCGAAGGCGTGCTCAAGCACTACGAGCGGGTCTACCCGTTCGGCTGGCTGGGCCTGCTGGCCGATACCCCTCCGGTCAGCCACGAACTGATCTATGCCCACCATGAGCGCGGCTTCGTGCTGTGCAGCCAGCGTTCCAACACGCGCAGCCGCTACTACTTGCAGGTACCGCTGGACGAGCGGGTGGAGAACTGGCCTGACGCGCGCTTCTGGGATGAACTCAAGGCGCGCCTGCCCGAGGACGTGGGTGCACGCCTGGTCACCGGCCCATCGCTGGAAAAGAGCGTTGCGCCGCTGCGCAGCCTGGTGGTCGAGCCCATGCAGTACGGGCGCCTGTTCCTGGTCGGCGATGCCGCGCACATCGTGCCGCCGACCGGGGCCAAGGGGCTGAACCTCGCGGCGTCGGACGTCAATTACCTGTACCGGATACTGGTCAAGGTCTACCGCGAAGGGCGCACCGAGCTGCTGGAGCGCTACTCCGAGCTGGCCTTGCGTCGGGTGTGGAAGGGTGAGCGCTTCAGCTGGTTCATGACCCAGCTGCTGCATGACTTCGGCCCGCACAAGGACGCCTGGGACCAGAAGATGCAAGAGGCCGACCGCGAGTACTACCTGTCGTCGCCGGCGGGGTTGGCGACCATCGCCGAGAACTACGTGGGGTTGCCGTTCGAGGTGGTGGAGTAGGGGATTGATGGGGGCTTCATCGCGGGGCAAGTCGGCCGCATAACCTGTATCCTGAAGCGCTCACCTTACCTTGGCCAAAGGCAGGAAGACGTTTGAAAGGGTATTCACACCGACTGTTGCGCACCCTGGCGCTGTGCTGCTTGGCAACCGCCAGCCCCTGGAGCGGCGCGGACACCTCGGCAACGCTCCCTCCACCCCCCGAACTGGCCTCGGGCTACCGCACCGGCCTGGTGCCCGCCCAGGCCAGCCGCCACATGGCCGCGTCGGCCAACCCGCTGGCCAGCGCCGCGGGGCGCGAGATCCTGCGCGCTGGCGGCAGCGCCATCGACGCCGCGATCGCCATGCAGGCTGTGCTGACCTTGGTGGAGCCACAATCCAGCGGCATTGGTGGCGGGGCGTTCATCCTCTATTGGGACGGCCAGCGTGTGCAGGCCTTCGATGGCCGCGAAACCGCCCCGGCCAGCGTCGACGAGCGCCTGTTCCTGCGACCCGACGGCACGCCCATGGGCTTTCGCCAGGCGCAGATCGGCGGGCGCTCGGTCGGTGTGCCCGGTGTGCTGCGGGCCCTGGAGATGGCGCACGCGCAGCACGGCAAGCTGCCCTGGGAGGCGCTGTTCACCCCGGCGATCGCCCTGGCGCGAGAGGGTTTCCCGATGTCCGCGCGCCTGCGTGGCCTGCTGGTCGCAGACCCCTACATCGTCGAGGCGCCGGCCATGGCGCGCTACTTCCTCGACGCCGACGGCCAACCCTGGCCGGTGGGTGCGCGCCTGCGCAACTCGGAGCTGGCCAGCACCCTCGAACGCATCGCCGAGCAGGGCGCGCAGGCGTTCTACAGCGGTGAAATCGCCGAGGCGATGGTGGCCGGCGTGCGCGCTCACGCCAACCCCGGGCACCTGTCGCTGGACGACCTGCGCCAGTACCAGGCGCGCGAGCGCGAGCCCGTGTGCGGGCCCTACAAGGCCTGGACGGTCTGTGGCATGCCACCGCCGTCGTCCGGTGGGGTAGCGGTGCTGCAGACCTTGGGCATCCTGGAGGCGTTGCAGCGCAAGGATGCACGGCTGGACCTCGCCCGCCTGCCACCGATGCCGACCACCCGCATCGCAGGCCTGGAGCCCGCGCCACTGGCGGTGCACCTGGTCGCTGAGGCCGAGCGCCTGGCCTTCGCCGACCGCGCGCAATACCTGGGCGACAGCGACCAGGTGGGGGTCAACGTCAAGGGCTTGATCGACCCGGCCTACCTGGCCCAGCGCGCCACACTGATCGGCGAGCACAGCCTCAAGCGCGCCCGCGCCGGTACCCCGCCCGGCGCCGACCTGGCCCTGGCGCCGGACCGCTCGCCGCTGCGCATCTCCACCTCGCACGTGTCGGCCGTCGACGAGCAGGGCGGGGCAATCGCCATGACCACCTCGGTGGAGGCCGCCTTCGGCGCGCACATCATGGTCAAGGGCTTTTTGCTCAACAACCAGCTCACCGACTTCTCGTTCGTGCCGCGCGAGGGCGAGCTGCCCGTGGCCAACCGTGTAGCGCCGGGTAAGCGACCGCTGTCGGCCATGGCCCCGACCCTGGTGTTCGCCCGCAACGACGGCTCACTGCTGGCCAGCCTCGGCTCGCCCGGCGGCTCGCAGATCATCGGCTACGTGAACAAGGCGCTGGTCGGCCTGCTGGACTGGAAGCTCGACCCTCAGGCCGCGATCGGCCTGCCTAACTTCGGCAGCCGCAATGCCAGCACCGAGGTCGAGGCGGGGTTGGTCAGCCCGGCGCTGGTGCGGGCCCTGGTCGAACGTGGGCACGACGTTACGCCGATCGAGATGACCAGCGGCACGCAGATCATCCTGCGCACAGGCCAGGGTTGGAGCGCCGGCGCCGACCCGCGGCGCGAGGGGGTAGCGCTTGGCGACTAGGGCAGGGCGTGCTAGAAGTCAGGTTCGTTATTTGAAAGTTGAATACCCAGATGTCCATCAGCGTGAAATCGAATAGGGCCCTGTTCGACCTCGACCTGTTGCGCGCGATCGTCGTGGTCGCCGACTGTGGCAGCTTCACCACGGCGGCGGCGCGCCTGCACTCGACCCAGTCGACCATCAGCCAGAAGGTCCGCCGCCTCGAGGAGATGGTCGGCCACCGCCTGCTGGTGCGCGGCCACCGCGACGTCCTGCCGACCGACGCCGGGCAGACCTTGCTGGGCTACGCCCGGCACATGCTGGCGCTGAATGACCAGATGCTCGAAGCCCTGGCCGGCGCCAGGGTCGGCATGACCGTACGCCTTGGCGTGCCCGAGGATTTCGTCGGCGGGCGCACCACCAATGCGCTGTCGGCCTTCAGCCGACGCCAGCCTCAGGTCAAGCTGGAGGTCACCAGCGGGTTGTGCCGCGACCTCAGCCAGGCCTACGACAACGGCGAGCTTGACCTGGTGTTGCTCAAGCAGCGACGTAACAGCCGTGAGGGCGTGGCCTGCTGGCCGGAGCGCCTGCAATGGATCGACAGTGCGCGAATGCCGTCCTTCGAGCTGGACCCGGTGCCGCTGGTGACCTTCCCTCCGCGCGGGTTGTACCGCGACGACATGATCAGCGCGATCGAAGGCATGGGCCGGCGCTGGCGCATCAGTTTCACCAGCTCCAGCCTGTCTGGCATCCAGGCCGCGGTGGCCGACGGCATGGGCGTGAGCCTGCTACCCCCGCGCGCGGCCACCGCCGAGCACCGGGTACTCGGCGCCGATCAAGGGCTGCCGGAGGTCGACAGCTATGAGATTGTCATCGTGCACCGGCCTACGGCCGATGTGATGGTCAAGGCGCTGGCCGAAGTGTTGACCGAGTTGCTGGCGGTACAGGCGATCTGAGACGGGGTGGTTGCCGGTACCGGCGCAGTCGCGTGGCATTGCGTATGGCCAAGATGTTAAATGCATATTAGGTTATTCCTAAAATTAATTTAATTTATTTATTGGTCCCCGTTACATTCTCCTCTGTCAATCCGCACACCGACCCCTGAGGAGCCCCATGCCGATCCGTTCCCGTCTCCTGCTGGCCGCCGCCAGCCTGTTGCTGGTCACCCAAGCGTTCGCCGCCGACCGCCTGACCCTGCGCATCGGCGACCAGAAGGGCAACATGCGCGCGCAACTGGAAGCCGCCGATGCCCTGCGCGACTTGCCCTACGACATTCACTGGGCCGAGTTCCCTGCCGCCGCGCCGCTGGCCGAGGCGCTCAACGCCGGCGCGATCGATGCGGGCATCATCGGCGATGCGCCGCTGCTGTTCGTACTGGCCTCCGGCGCGCCGGTCAAGGCGATCGCCGTGGACAAGTCCGACCCCTACGGCACCGCCTTGCTGGTGCGCCCGGATGCCGCGCTGCACAGCGCCGCAGACCTCAAGGGCAAGCGCATCGCCACCGGCCGTGGTTCGATCGGTCATCACCTGGCACTCAAGGCCCTTGATCAGGCCGGGCTTTCGGAGAAGGACGTGGAGTTTCGTTTCCTCGGCCCGGTAGACGCCAAGATCGCCTTGGCCAATGGCTCGGTAGACGCCTGGTCGACCTGGGAGCCTTACACCGCGCTGGCCGAAACCAGCGGGCAAGGCAGGGTACTGGTCAATGGCCGTAACCTCTCCAGCGGCAACAGCTTCCTTGCCGCCACCGACAAGGCCCTGGAAGACCCGGCGCGTCGCGCGGCCTTGCAGGACTACCTCAAGCGCCTGGCCGAGGCGCAGGTGTGGGCCAACCAGCACCTGGACAGTTACTCGAAAACCCTGGCGGCGATCATCGGCTTTCCCGAGGATGCCGCGCGCTTGCAGTTCGAGCGGCGCAAGCTGCGCTGGCAGGGCATCGATGACAAGACCGTGGCCGAGCAGCAGGAAACCGCCGACTTCTACCACGCCCATGGCCTGATGAATCAACGCCTGGACGTGACCCCGACCTTCGCCGCCGGCTTCAGCGTGCCGTCGGCCGCCCTGGCCGCCAAGCCCTGACCTGGAGAACGCGTCCCATGATCGGATTCAAACATCTGCGCCTGGCCGCCCTGGCGCTGCTGCTCGGCGGCGCGCTGCCGGCGACGGCCAGTGCCGAGCAGACCTTGCGCATTGGTTACCAGAAGTCTTCGACCTTGCTGACCTTGCTCAAGGCGCGGGGCACCCTCGAGCAGCGCCTGCAGGCCCAAGGCATTCGTGTGACCTGGCATGAATTTCCCAGCGGCCTGCCGCTGCTGGAAGCGCTCAACCTAGGGAACGTCGACCTCTCGGCGGACGTCGCCGACACCGTGCCTGTGTTTACCCAAGCCGCTGGCGCGCAGCTCACTTACTTCGCCCGTGAGACGCCGTCGCCCACGGCCCAGGCGATTCTGGTACCGGCCGATTCACCACTCCACACCCTGGGCGACCTCAAGGGCAAGCGCGTGGCGGTGACCAAGGCTGCCGGCAGCCACTACCTGTTGATCCAGGCACTGGCCAAGGCGGGCCTGAGTTTCAAGGACATCAACCCCGCGTACCTGATTCCCGCCGATGGCCGTGCCGCGTTCGAGAATGGCAAGGTCGATGCCTGGGTGACGTGGGACCCGTACGTCGCCAGCGCCCAGCGCCAGCAGAAGGCGCGGGTGTTGGTCGATGGCACGGGGTTGGCCAGCTACCAGCGTTACTACCTGGCCGGCAGCGACTACGCCAAGGCGCACCCACAGGTGCTCGAGGCGGTGTACCAGGCGTTGCGCGAGGTGGGCGCGTGGACCAAGGCCAACCCGGTGGCGGCGGCGCGGGTGCTCGGGCCGCTGTGGGGTAACCTGGATGCCAACACGGTGCAGGAAGCCAATGGGCGGCGCAGTTATGACGTGCAGCCGGTCAGGCAGGAAGACCTGGGCGAGCAGCAGAAGATCGCCGATGCGTTCTACCGGGAGGGGCTGTTGCCCAAGGCGGTGGATGCGCGGGCGGTGACGTTGTTCGAGGTGCGCTAGGCGCTGGCGTGGTGATGCGGCGATAGCCGTAGAAGCGTCAATGGCTGCCCCGCGATGGAGCCGCCATTGACTCACGCGTTAGTCTCAGGCGGTGATCTTCGAGGGGTCGGTCTGCAGCAGCCAGTTGCTGCGCTGGGCCTTCAGCGCCTCGTCGAGGACCGAGGCGCGGTTCTCGCGCTGCGCCGCGCGCTCCTGTTGGAACACCTCGTTGAGCAGGATGCGCAGGTTGCGCGACCGGTTCACCGACGTCGGTGTGCTGATATCGTCCTTGAGTACGCCATCGATGTAGGTGCGCACACGTTCGTTGCGGGTGGCCTGCTGGGTAGCGCTGGCTTCGACCAGCTTACCCTGGTTGTAGGCCAGGCGCGTGGAGCTGCTGGCCTGGTCGCTGATCTCGTGGTAGCGGTAGTTCTGCGACTGGCGGTCCAGGCCGAGCCTGAGGTCCACCAATGGGTTGAGGCCTTCGTGGAAGCTCGCCTTGAGGCTGGCCTGGGTGTCTTGCTGCACCGAGCGGTTCAATGGGCCGCCACCACTGACGTTGGTGGTCTGCGAGACGTTGTAGTCGAAGCGGCGGTCGGTTTCGCTCGGGCGCATCGGGTTGATCTGGTTGCCGGCCTTGCTGATCGAGGCGCTGAAGTCGGAGAGGCCGCTGAGCAGTGCGCGGTCACCGTCGCTCAGGCTCGAGGCCAGTTCGATGGTGGGCTTGCGTTTGGCATCGACGCTGTTGAGCTGGGTGAAGGCGTCCTTGAACAGGTTCATCAGGCCTTCATCGCCCTTGCCACGGCTCTGAGCGGCATCGAACTGCGTCAGGTAGTTGTCGATGGCCGCCTGGCGTTGCGCGGTGCTGCCCAGCAGGGCGCTGTTGCGGGTGTCGAGGTTCAACTGCAGGTTCCCGGACGGGCCTTGCAGGCTGACGCTACGGGCCTGGTCGTTGAGGTTCAGGTCGAAGGTCTGTTTCTCCCCCTGCACATCGAACTTGGCGCTCATCCGCAGCGAGCTGAACAGCGTTGGGTCAAGGTTGACCAGGCTGCCCAGTTGCAGGCGCGGTGGTTGTTCGGTCAGGCCATTGATGGCGCCCTGGAATGCATCGGCCAGGTCCGCCAAACCCTGGAGCTCAGCTTCGTTGAGTTGGCCGTCCTGAACGTCGGCGCTGACTGCCAGGCCCTTTTCATTGCTGGCCAGCACCAGGTTGACGGTGGCGCCCGAGGCGGTGGTCAGCTTGAAGCTGATGCCGTTGTCCGGGTCCTCGCGCAAACGGGCCTGTTGCAACTTGAGCGCTTCGGTGCCGGGTTGCAGGGTGTCGGAGACAGTGAATACCGATTGCGAGATGTTCTGGCCGCCGTTGCTGGCCAGTTGACCCAACAGGGCCGCGCCCAGTCCCTGGAAGCGTGCGCCGTTGGTCTTGGCCTGGATACCGCCGAGCAGGGCGATGCTGAGCTTGTCGGTGCTGTCCTGTTCCCAGGCATAGCGGCCGGGCGTAGCCACGACACCGCGGGCATTGTAGGTGTCGGCGTCGGCGATGCGGGTGTCCTGGCCGAGGATGACGCGTGTGCTCGGCTGGCTGGGGGCAGGCTGCGCGGCGCTCCTGACTTGGAGAGGGGGCGACGGCGTGTAGGTCGGGGCGAAACGTAGGACTGGGTTGATCACGGTCATCATGAGGCGTCCATGCAGATAGCAGTACACGTGATATCGGCATGCCACCGGGAAAGTTTAGGTCGAGGCGAGGTCCATCGCGGTGCGGCCCAGCCTACAGGCACGACGCCGAGCCTGTGGGGCGGTTCTATCCGTGCGTCCTGGGCCTGGAAACACAACGGCCCGCCAGTTAGGCGGGCCGTTCGGTGCAGCGATGACGATCAGCGGCGGCGGAACAGCGGCAACGGCTCGTCGGTGGCGGCCTGGTAGGTCACCGAGAAGTCCTTCAGGCTCTGCAACGCGTCTTCCGGGTCCTTGTCGGCACGGATGGCGAAGGCATCGAAGCCGCAACGGGCCATGTAGAACAGCTGGTCGCGCAAGACATCGCCAATGGCGCGCAGCTCGCCCTTGAACTGGTAGCGGTCACGCAGCAGGCGCGCGTTGGAGTAATTGCGCCCGTCGGTGAAGGCTGGGAAGTTCAAGGCGATGACCTGGAAGTGCGCGACGTCCTCACCGATCTCCTCGGCTTCCTCGTCGCTGTCCAGCCACACGCCCAGGCCGCCGTCGCGGGCCTTGAGCACATGCGCATGGTCACGCCACAGGTGCAGGGGAACGATGTAGTCGTCGCAGTTGGTCAGCTCGTCCAGGGAGGTTTCCTTGGGCAGCAGGTGCCAGGTCTCGTCGACCAACTGGTTGTTCTTAATGATTCGCTGCATAGACGCGTTCCTTGAATGGGTCGATGCCGATACGCTGGTAGGTGTCGATGAAGCGCTCTTCTTCGGTGCGCCGCTCGATGTACACGTTGATCAGCTTCTCGATCACGTCGGCCATGTCGTCCTGGGCGAAGGAGGGGCCGAGGATCTTGCCCAGGCTCGCGTCACGCGCGGCGTTGCCGCCCAGGGACACCTGGTAGAACTCCTCACCCTTCTTGTCCACGCCGAGGATGCCGATGTGGCCGACGTGGTGATGGCCGCAGGCATTCATGCAGCCAGAGATGTTCAGGTCGAGCTCGCCGATGTCGAACAGGTAGTCCAGGTCGTCGAAGCGGCGCTGGATGGATTCGGCGATCGGGATCGACTTGGCGTTGGCCAGGGAGCAGAAGTCGCCGCCCGGGCAGCAGATGATGTCGGTCAGCAGGCCGATGTTCGGGGTGGCGAAGCCCTGCTCGCGCAGCTCCAGCCAGAGCGCGTGCAACTGGCGTTGCTCGACGTCGGCGAGGATGATGTTCTGCTCGTGCGAGGTGCGCAGGAAACCGAAGCTGTAGCGGTCGGCGAGGTCGGCGACGGCATCGAGCTGCTTGTCGGTCAGGTCGCCGGGGGCGACGCCGGTCGGCTTGAGCGATAGGGTCACGGCCACGTAGCCCGGTCGCTTGTGCGCACGGACGTTGCGCGAACGCCAGCGGGCGAAACCTGGGTGCTCCTGGTCCAGTGCGGTGTAGTCGACGTTGTCCAGCGCCTGGTACTCGGGGTCGACGAAGTGGCGGGCCACACGCTCGACTTCCGCTTCGGTCAGGGTGGTGTTGCCGCCGCGCAGGTGGGCCATCTCGGCCTCGACCTTCTCGGCGAACACTTCCGGGGTGAGGGCCTTGACCAGGATCTTGATCCGCGCCTTGTACTTGTTGTCACGGCGGCCGTAACGGTTGTACACGCGCAGGATGGCGTCCAGGTAGCTGAGCAGGTCGCGCCACGGCAGGAATTCGTTGATGAACGCGCCGATCACCGGGGTACGGCCCAGGCCACCACCGACCAGAACGCGGAAGCCCAGCTCGCCGGCCTCGTTGCGCACCGGCTCCAGGCCGATGTCGTGCACTTCGATGGCGGCGCGGTCGTCCTTCGAGCCGTTGACGGCGATCTTGAACTTGCGTGGCAGGTAGGCGAATTCCGGGTGGAAGGTGGTCCACTGGCGGACGATCTCGCACCACGGGCGCGGGTCGACCAGCTCATCGGCGGCGACTCCGGCGAACTGGTCGGTGGTGACGTTGCGCAGGCAGTTGCCGCTGGTCTGGATCGCGTGCATCTGCACGGTGGCGAGCTCGGCGAGGATTTCCGGCACGTCTTCCAGTGCCGGCCAGTTGTACTGCACGTTCTGGCGGGTACTGATGTGGGCGTAGCCCTTGTCGTAGTCGCGGGCGATTTTCGCCAACATGCGCACCTGGGTCGCGCTCAGCTGGCCGTACGGCACGGCGACGCGCAGCATCGGGGCGAACCGTTGGATGTAGAGGCCGTTCTGCAGGCGCAGAGGGCGGAATTCTTCTTCGCTCAGCTCACCGGCCAGGTAGCGGCGGGTCTGATCACGGAACTGCTTGACGCGGTCCTCGATGATCCGCTGATCGTACTCGTCGTATACGTACATAAAAGTCCTGTCTCAGGCTGCATGCAGCTAATCGCGCGCACGGCCGCGCACTCCGGGGCGGAGCCGGGGAACGATAGCAGGTTGCATTTATGCGCTAAAGTGATGTTTTTGCATATGAAAAGAACCATTTGGACTAAGTGAGACTGACTGCCATTTGCCCGGTTGGCAGGCCTGCGCGGCTATAATCGGGTTGTTTTGCTTTGCAAGGATGATCCGCATGTTCAAGGCCTTCTGGAGCCTGTGCTTGAGCCTGCCCTTGGCAGCCAGCGCACAGGCCGCTTCGGTGGTGTTTCTCAACCCGGGCCTTGCCAACGAAACGTTCTGGGTCAGTTACTCACGCTTCATGCAGGCCGCCGCCGACGACTTGGGCATGGAATTGCGCGTGCACTATGCCGAACGTGACCCGCAGCGCCTGTTGGAGCAAGCCCGTGAGACATTGCAAGGGCCCGCGCGCCCCGATTACCTGGTGCTGGTGAACGAGCAGTATGTGGCGCCGGAGATCATGCGCCTGTCCCGTGGCAGCGGGGTGAAGCTGTTCGCGGTCAATAACGGCCTGACCGACAGCCAGGCGCAGACCGTCCAGGCGCACCCGGACAACTACGATTCGCTACTGGGCACCTTCGTTGGAAATGACGAACAGGCCGGCTACCAGATGCTGCGCGAGCTGGCCGCGCGGTTGCCGGCCTCCCGCGAACCGGTGGAGCTCGTGGCCTTCGCCGGTATCAACACCACCCCAGCCTCTCGGTTGCGCGAACAGGGCATGCGCCGCGCCCTGGCGGAGTTGCCGCAGGTGCGCCTGCGCCAAGTGGTGTACGGCGGTTGGAACCGCCAGCGGGCGTTCGAGCAGGCGCAACTGCTGGTTCGTCGCTACCCGAATGTGCGCTTGGTGTGGTCGGCCAATGACGAGATGGCCTTCGGCGCCATGCAGGCCTTCGAGGCGGCAGGCCGTGTGCCTGGGCGCGAGGTGTTGTTCAGTGCCGTCAACAGCTCGCCCGAGGCGCTGCGCGCGCGGATCGATGGGCGCCTGGGCGTTCTGATGGGCGGGCACTTCACGCTGGGCGGCTGGGCCATGGTGGTGTTGCACGACGACGCGCATGGCCTGCCCGCCGACCGTGATGGCCAGCGTGTGCATCGCTTGCCGGTGTTGCAACTGATCGATCCGACCAAAGCGCGGCGCTGGCTCAAACTGATGGATCAGGACGGCTATGGCATCGATTTCCAGCGTTTCAGCGCCGAAGGGCGCCCGGCCGATTACCGCTACCCGTTCCTCGCGTCGCCCGTCGATTATTGAAAGACCTTTCTTGAGAGAAGGGCATTGCTGGGCTTAACTGCTGCGTGTGAAGTGCATTCCCATAACCACTACAAGAGGCAATGCAATGGGAAACCCGACCAAGCTCCGCAAGCCTGACAGCAGTGTCGACGCCTGGGCGATCCTGTGCCTGATCGTCCTTGTCGTCGTGACGGCTGTGTATTGGGTCAGCCACCAGTAACGCGATGCTCTAGACCGTGAAGTGAAACCTGAGCCGCCCGTGGAAGGGATTTCCGCGGGCGGGTTGCGTTTTGCGTGGGCGGATTTGTGGTGTCGGTACCGTTCCTATCGCGGGGCAAGCCCGCGACAGGGACGCTATTGACGCTAACGGGCCGTGAGGTGCATCGCCAACTGCACCAGGCCGATCAGCACCAGAATGAACACCAGGGTGAACAGCGTGCCGAGCACGATGAAATGGCTGGCCTTGCCGTGGGTGAAGTCGCGGGCGCGGTTCTTGCCGCTCTGCACGCCGAAGGCGGCGGCGAGGATGCTGTGCAGCATCTGCCAGAAGGTGGGCGGTTTGCCTTGGGTGGAGTCGTCCATGAGGGGCTCCTGAAGGTTTCGGAAGCGATCAGGGACAGTGTAGACAGTGGCGGCAAGCCCGCTCCTGCAGGAGTGGGCTTGCCGCGCGATGAGGCCGTCTCGACCTCAGCCTTCGTACCCAAGGTTAGGCGCCAGCCAACGCTCGGTCACCGCCAGGTCCTGGCCTTTACGCGCGCTGTAGCGCTCGACCTGGTCCTTGTCCACCTTGCCGACGGCGAAATACTGGGCTTGCGGGTGGGCGAAGTACCAGCCGCTGACCGCCGCCGCCGGGAACATGGCGAAGTGCTCGGTGAGGAACACCCCGCTCGGGCCGGTCTCGCCGATGGCGCTGCCGTCGAGCAGGCGGAACAGGGTCTCTTTCTCGGTGTGGTCCGGGCAGGCCGGGTAGCCAGGGGCAGGGCGGATGCCGCTGTACTGCTCCTTGATCAGCGCCTCGTTGTCCAACTGTTCGTCGCGGGCATAACCCCAGTACTCCTTGCGCACCCGCTCATGCAGCCATTCGGCGCAGGCCTCGGCCAGCCGGTCGGCCAGGGCTTTGACCATGATCGAACTGTAGTCGTCGCCCTTGTCCTGGTAGGCCTTGGCCACTTCTTCGGCGCCGATGCCGGCGGTGGTGATGAAGCCACCGACGTAGTCGGTGACGCCGCTGTCCTTCGGTGCGACGAAGTCGGCCAGCGACCAGTTCGGCTTGCCGTCGGGCTTGATGGTCTGCTGGCGCAGGTGGTGCAGGGTGGCCAACGGCTGGCCGTCATCGCCGTAGACCTCGATGTCGTCATGGGCGACCTGGTTGGCCGGCCAGAAGCCGAACACCGCGCGGGCGCTGATGAGTTTCTCGTCGATCAGCTTGTCGAGCATCTCGCGGGCGTCCTTGTACAGCGCCGTGGCGGCCTCGCCGACCACTTCGTCGGTGAGGATGCGCGGGAACTTGCCGGCTAGGTCCCAGGAGATGAAGAACGGCGTCCAGTCGATGTACTCGGCCAATACCCGCAGGTCGATGTCGTCGAGCACCTTGACGCCGGTGAAGGAGGGTAGCGCCGGGGTGTAGCTGGCCCAGTCGTACTGTGGCTTGGCAGCGATGGCCTGGTTGTAGCTCAGGCGTTCGGTGCGGGCACTGCGGTTGGCGGTGCGTTCGCGCACCTCGACGTATTCCTGGCGGGTTTTCTCGACGAAGCCGGGCTTGAGTTCCTTGGACAGCAGCTGGGTGGCCACGCCCACGGCGCGCGAGGCGTCGGTGACGTAGACCACCGCGTCGTTGGAGTACTTGGGTTCGATCTTCACCGCAGTGTGCGCCTTGGAGGTGGTGGCGCCACCGATCATCAGCGGCAGCTCGAAGCCTTGGCGCTGCATCTCGCGGGCGACGTGGACCATCTCGTCCAGCGACGGGGTGATCAGGCCGGACAGGCCGATGATGTCGCACTTCTCGTCGCGCGCGGTCTGCAGGATCTTCTCGGCCGGCACCATCACGCCCATGTCGACGATGTCGTAACCGTTGCAGCCGAGCACCACGCCGACGATGTTCTTGCCGATGTCGTGCACGTCGCCTTTGACCGTGGCCATGAGAATCTTGCCCTTGGCCTCGGGCTTGTCGCCTTTTTCGGCTTCGATGAACGGGATCAGGTGGGCCACCGCCTGCTTCATCACGCGGGCCGATTTCACCACCTGGGGCAGGAACATCTTGCCGGCGCCGAACAGGTCGCCGACCACGTTCATGCCACTCATCAGCGGGCCTTCGATGACCTCGATGGGGCGCGCGCACTGCTGGCGGCATTCCTCGGTGTCCTCGACGATGTGCGCGGTGATGCCCTTGACCAGGGCATGCTCCAGGCGCTTGGCCACGGGCATGGCGCGCCAGGCTTCGTCCTCGACTTCCTTGGTGGCGCCGCCACCCTTGTAGTCGTCGGCGATCGCCAGCAGGGCGTCGGTGCCTTCGGGGGTGCGGTTGAGCACCACGTCCTCGACCTTGTCGCGCAGGGCGGCGGGGATCTCGTCGTAGATCTCCAACTGGCCGGCGTTGACGATGCCCATGGTCAGGCCATTGCGAATGGCGTGGAACAGGAACACCGAGTGGATCGCCTCGCGGACCGGGTTGTTGCCACGGAAGGAGAACGACACGTTGGACACGCCACCCGAGCTAAGGGCATGGGGCAGGTGGTCACGGATATAGGCGCAGGCTTCGATGAAGTCCACGGCGTAGTTGTTGTGTTCCTCGATGCCGGTGGCCACGGCGAAGATGTTCGGGTCGAAGATGATGTCTTCCGGCGGGAAGCCCACTTCGTTGACCAGGATGTCGTAGCTGCGCTGGCAGATTTCCTTCTTGCGCGCGGCGGTGTCGGCCTGGCCGGCCTCGTCGAAGGCCATCACCACCACGGCGGCGCCGTAGCGCTTGCACAGGCGGGCGTGGTGCTTGAACTGCTCGACGCCTTCCTTCATGGAGATCGAGTTGACGATGCCCTTGCCCTGGATGCATTTGAGGCCCGCTTCGATCACCTCCCACTTGGAGGAGTCGATCATGATCGGCACCCGGGAGATGTCCGGTTCACCGGCGATCAGGTTGAGGAAGCGGACCATGGCGGCCTGGGAGTCGAGCATCCCTTCGTCCATGTTGATGTCGATCACCTGGGCGCCGGCCTCGACCTGTTGCAGGGCGACTTCCAGGGCCTCGGTGTAGTTCTCCTCGCGGATCAGTCGGGCGAACTTGGCGGAACCGGTGATGTTGGTGCGCTCGCCGACGTTGACGAACAGCGACTGGCGATCGATGGTGAACGGCTCCAGACCGGACAGGCGGCAGGCCTTGGGGATGTCTGGAATGGCCCGTGGCTTGTACTTGGCCACGGCCTCGGCGATCGCCTGGATGTGCGGCGGGGTGGTGCCGCAGCAGCCGCCGATGATGTTGAGGAAGCCGCTGGCGGCGAACTCCTCGACCACGGCGGCCATTTCCGCCGGGGTCTCGTCGTATTCGCCGAAGGCGTTGGGCAGGCCGGCGTTGGGGTGCGCGGACACATGGGTGTCGGCCTTGGTCGAGAGTTCTTCCAGGTACGGGCGCAGGTCCTTGGCGCCAAGGGCGCAGTTTAGGCCCACGGAGATCGGCTTGGCATGGCGCACCGAGTTCCAGAACGCCTCGGTGGTTTGACCCGACAGGGTACGGCCGGAGGCATCGGTGATGGTGCCGGAGATCATGATCGGCAGTTCCAGGCCGTCTTCCTCGAACACCTGCTGCACGGCGAAGATCGCTGCCTTGGCGTTCAGGGTGTCGAAGATGGTCTCGATCAGGATCAGGTCGGCGCCGCCTTCGATCAGGCCACGGGTGGCCTCGATGTAGTTTTCCACCAACTCGTCGAAGGTGACGTTACGGTAGCCGGGGTCGTTGACGTCGGGGGAAATCGAGCAGGTTCGGCTGGTGGGGCCGAGCACGCCAGCGACGAAACGTGGCTTGTCCGGGGTTTCCAGGGTCTTGGCGTCGGCCACCTGGCGGGCGATGCGCGCGCCTTCGACGTTGAGCTCGTACACCAGCGACTCCATGCCATAGTCGGCCTGGGAAATCTGCGTGGCGTTGAAGGTGTTGGTCTCGAGGATATCGGCGCCGGCGTCCAGGTAGGCTTTCTCGATGGCGGCGATGACGTCGGGCTGGGTCAGCAGCAGCAGGTCGTTGTTGCCTTTCACGTCGCTTGGCCAATCGGCGAAGCGCGTGCCACGATAGTCGGGTTCCTCCAGGCGGTAGCTCTGGATCATAGTACCCATGCCGCCGTCGAGGATCAGTATGCGCTCCTTGAGGGCATGCTGGAGTGCTTGGAGACGAGCGCTGCGGTCGGACATAGGAACTACCTGGTCGGGCAAATATCAGAAGGTGCGGAATAATAACAAAGCTGCACGGATTTTAGGCGTTTCGGCAAAACTCATGAATTTGATTCATGTTGCCGCGCACACAGGCCCGGCAACCCAGGGCCGCCCAAGGACAGGTAGGCAAATCGTGACAGCTATCAAGAATCAGGACATTCGGCACATGGTGCATCGTTTTCTTGCCGGCGCCTTCGCCCTGCTCATCAGCGGCGTGGCGGTCGGGCAAGCCCCGCAATCCAGCCCGGCAATCTCCTATGCCCGGGACATCCAACCCATCTTCACCGAGAAATGCGTGGCTTGCCACGCGTGCAACGACGCCGCCTGCCAACTCAACCTGGGCAGCGCCGAGGGTGCCGAGCGCGGCGCCTCCAAGGTGCCGGTGTACCAGGGCGAACGCAGCCAGGCGGTGCCCACCACGCGACTGTTCTATGACGCCCAGGGGGAAGAGGCCTGGCGCAAGAAGGGCTTCTATTCGGTGCTCGATGCCCAAGGCAGCCAGGCGGCGCTGATGGCACGCATGCTCGAACTGGGCCACAGGACCCCGCTCACGCCCAACGCCAAGCTGCCCGAGGAGATCGTCCTGGGGCTGAACCGCAACAACATGTGCCCCTTGCCCCACGAGTTCGACGCCTATGCCGGCGCCCACCCCAAGGAGGGCATGCCGCTGGCGGTGACCGGCTTGACCGACCAGGAGTACCAGACCCTGCAGCGTTGGCTGGCGGCGGGCGCGCCGGTGGAGTCGCAGGCGATTCTGCCGAGCCCGAGCGAAGCCCGGCAGATCGCCGACTGGGAGGAGCTGCTCAACCGCCCAGGCGCCACCGAGGCGCTGGTGGGTCGCTGGCTGTACGAGCACCTGTTCCTCGCGCACATCCACTTCGTCGGCGGCGAGCCTGGCCACTTCTTCCAGTGGGTGCGTTCGCGCACGCCAAGCGGCCAGCCGGTGGACCTGATCGCCACGCGCCGGCCGAACGACCCGCCAGGCACCGATTTCTACTATCGCCTGGTACCGGTCGCGGGCGTGATCGTGCACAAGACCCATATCACCTACCCGATGGGCCCGCAGAAGCTCAAGCGGGTCAAGCAGCTGTTCTACAGCGGTGACTGGCACGCCACATCGCTGCCCGGCTATGGCCCACGGCACCGGGCCAACCCGTTCGAGACCTTCGAGGCGATCCCGGCGGTGGCGCGCTACCAGTTCATGTTGGACAACGCCGAATACTTCGTGCGCACGTTCATCCGTGGCCCGGTCTGCCGTGGGCAGATCGCCACCGACGTGATTCGCGACAATTTCTGGGCACTGTTCCAGGAACCGGCCCACGACCGCTACGTCACCGATGCCACCTACCGTGGCGAGGCCACGCCGCTGCTGGCCATGCCGGGGCAGATCGACGACGTGGGCAGCGTCCTGAGCCTGTGGCACGCCTACCGCGACAAGCGCAACGAATACGAGAAGCTGCGCCGGGAAGCCTACGCCGAGCTCCCGCCACCGAGTTGGTCGACCCTGTGGGCGGGCAATGACAACGCGCTGCTGACGATCTTCCGTCACTTCGACAGCGCCTCGGTGACCAAGGGCCTGATCGGTGACGTGCCGCTGACCACTTGGCTGTTCGACTACCCACTGTTCGAGCGCACCTACTACCAGCTGGCGGTGAACTTCGACGTGTTCGGCAACGTCTCGCACCAGTTGCAGACGCGCCTGTACTTCGACCTGATCCGCAATGGCGCCGAGGTCAACTTCCTGCGCCTGATGCCGGCCGACAAGCGCGGCGCGATCCTCAGCGACTGGTACCAGAACAGCGGCAAGGTGAAGATGTGGCTCGACTACACCGACATCGACACCCGCACGCCGAGTGGCCTGGCGCTGAGTGAGCACAACCCGCGCCGCGACTTCGGCCTTAAGCTGTTGCAGCGTGTCGGCAGCCTCAACGCCACGCCCGACCCGATCAACCGCTGCACCGGCGCCTACTGCTCGCGGCCGCAGATGACCCCGGAGTTCCGCGACGTCGAGCAGAGCCTGAGCCGTCTGGTATCGCGCCCGGCGGCAGGGCTGAAAGTGATCGGTCAGCTGCCTGAGGCGACCATGCTGCGCATCGAAGGGCAGGGCGGTCAGCGCCAGGTCTACAGCCTGCTGCGCAACCGTGCCCACAGCAACGTGGCGTTTCTGCTCGGCGAGGCGTACCGCTACCAGCCGGGGTTGGACACCCTGACCCTGGTGCCGGGTGTGCTCAGCAGCTACCCGAACTTCATGTTCAACATTCCGGCAGGCGATGTGCCGGAGTTCGTCGAGGACATGGAGGCTGCGCGCGACGACTCGGCCAAGTTCGAGCGCGTCGTCCAGCGCTGGGGCGTGCGCCGCAGCCACCCCGAGTTCTGGCGCTACTTCCATGACCTGAACACCTTCATCAAGCAAACCCAGCCAGTGGAGGCGGGGGTGCTGGACATGAACCGCTACGAGAACCTCTGATCGATTGCCGGGAAAGGCGCCTGACCTTTCCCGGCATCCTGCGGTCGGACTGTCGAGTGGTTCCGGTTGCAGCCCGGCAATCCCTGTCGGAGCGGGCTTGCCCCGCGATCGAGCGCGCGGCGCTCGTCCCGGGCGTACCACCGGAACCTGAATGCACCGAAAACCGCAGGACAACCCATGCTGTATTCGCTTCAGGCTCTCCGTGCCTTCGCTGCCTGGCTGGTGGTCTGCCACCACTTCATGCAGATCTTCTTCGACTTCAACGCCAAAGGCCCCGTTGGCCGCCTACTCTCCGAAAGAGGCGCCGTGGGCGTCGACATCTTCTTCGTGATCAGTGGGCTGGTGATCTACCTCTCGACCCGCGACAAGGACATCGCCCCGCGTCAGTTCCTGCTCAACCGCGCCCTGCGCATCGTGCCCGCGTACTGGTTCTACACCCTGCTCATGGCCCTGCTGTTGCTGGTCGCCAGCCGTTGGATGCCGCACCAGGTGTTCGAATGGCAGCACCTGCTGCTGTCGCTGCTGTTCGTGCCGGCGGAGAACCCCGGCGGCTATGGCCTTTACCCGACACTCAACGTGGGCTGGACGCTGAACTTCGAGATGTTCTTCTACCTGCTGTTCGGGTTGGCGTTCCTGGTGCGCCAGCGTCATCACCTGGTGTTGGTCACCGCCGCACTGCTGCTGGTCAGCGAGGTGTTGGGTCGGTTGGGTGTGCTCAGCCGCTTCTACAACAACGGCATCATCTACGAGTTCCTGCTGGGCATTGCCCTGGGCGTGCTGTACCGCCGAGGCATGATCCGCGAGGGGCTGTGGCTGCCGCTGGCGGTGTTGGCCATGGCGGGCTACGCGCTGTATCACCTGGATGCCTCCCAGCGCCTGCTGCACTGGGGGCTGCCCAGCGCACTGGTGGTGTTGGCGTTCGTCGCCCTGGAGCCGTATTTCCGGGGTAACCGGGTGCTCAAGGCGCTGGGCGACTGCTCCTACTCGGTGTACCTGATTCACGTGCTGGTGCTCTATGGCGGCTGGTTCGCCAGCCAGCGCCTGGCCTTGAACCCCTACCTGGTGTTCGCCTTCTGCGTGCCGTCAATCGGACTATTGTCGTGGTTCAGCTACCACTGGCTGGAACGGGGCCTTTATCGGCGCATGCACGCCTGGCTGCAGGCGCGAAGGGGGCAGGGCCAGGCGTTGGCGCTTTCCCGAGTCAAATGCTAGGACTTTGTTCGAAGGCCGGCTTGGCGTACACTGGCCGGCAAGTCTGTGAGGAACTTCCATGAGCGCTATAACCATTACCGATGCCGCCCATGACTACCTGGCCGATCTGCTCTCCAAGCAGAACACGCCTGGGATTGGCATCCGCATTTTCATCACCCAGCCGGGCACCCAGTACGCCGAGACCTGCATCGCCTACTGCAAGCCGGGCGAGGAAAAACCCGACGACGAGCCGGTGGGCCTGAAGAGCTTCACCGCCTATCTGGACGCCGTCAGTGTGCCGTTCCTCGAGGACGCACTGGTCGACTATGCGACCGACCGCATGGGCGGCCAGCTGACCATCAAGGCGCCGAACGCCAAGGTGCCGATGGTCAACGAAGACAGCCCGATCAACGAGCGCATCAACTACTACCTGCAAACCGAGATCAACCCGGGGCTGGCCAGCCACGGTGGCCAGGTGAGCCTGGTCGACGTGGTCGACGATGGCATCGCCGTGCTGCAGTTCGGCGGTGGTTGCCAGGGCTGCGGCCAGGCTGACGTGACCCTGAAGGATGGCATCGAGCGCACCCTGCTCGAGCGCATTCCGGAGCTCAAGGGTGTGCGTGACGTGACCGATCACACCCAGAAAGAAAACGCCTACTACTGATACACCCTCTCGCGGGGCAAGCCCGCTCCTAGAGGTGCGACGCCGCACCTGTAGGAGCGGGCTTGCCCCGCGATTGCGTCCGCCCTGGCACCCTGCCTATTCCCAGCCGACCTCTACGGTTGCCGCCCTCGCCAGGCGTATGGACACGCGACAAAACTGACGCTGCACCTAGCAACAATCTGTTACCGATTCAACCCCTGCGACAACAGGCCGCAGCCCGTAAATCAAGGGCTTGCGGCCCATCCCGCCTTGGTCGGGTGGATGGCCTGAGGGTGTCATGCCAGAATGCGCCGGTTTTTCGTCCGGCCCTGCCCAGGGGCCGGCACCTTCCCTGTAAAGGATGGTTCCATGACTGATCTACTGACCCGGCGCGCGGTCGTCGCCGGGATGGGCGTGCTGGGCCTCGGCCTGCTGGCCGGGTGCAACCCCGCCCGGGGGCTGGACTTCAAGTACGGCAAGAACATGAGCAACGAGATCCTCGGGCGCTCCTTCCGCCTCAAGGACCCGCAAGGCAACGTGCGCACCCTGTCGAGTTTCTACGGCTCGATGCCGATGATCTTCTTCGGTTTCACCCAGTGCCCGGCGGTCTGCCCAACCGCCTTGGCGCGTGCGGCGCAGATCAGGAAGATGCTGACCGGTCGTGATCGCGACCTGTTCCAGGTGGTGTTCATCACTCTGGACCCGGAGCGCGACACCCCCGAAGTGCTGGACGCCTACGTCAAGGCCTTCGACCCGTCGTTCGTCGCCCTGACCGGCACCCCCGCGGAAATCGACGAGGTGGCCCGCGAATTCAAGGTGTTCTACGAGAAGGTCCCGGCCGGCGACACCTACACCATCTCTCATTCGTCCACCAGCTACGTCTACGACACCCGTGGCACCCTGCGCCTGAGCCTGGGGCATTCGCTGAACGCCAAGGAATGCACCGAAGACCTGCGCACTTTGATGGAGATTTGCTAATGGCAATTTCGCTGCAACCGATCAAGCGCGGCCTGGCCGCCCTGGCACTGCTGGGCCTGGCGCTGCCGGCACTGGCCGAAACCACCGTAAGCGACGCCTGGGTGCGCGCCAGTGTGCCGCACCAGCAGTCCACCGGTGCCTTCCTGACCCTGACCGCCAGCAGCGACAGCCAACTGGTAGGCGTGGCCTCGCCGGTGGCCAAGACCGTGCAGGTCCACGAAATGACCATGAGCGGCGACGTGATGGGCATGCGTGAGGTGAAGGCCGTCGAATTGCCTGCCGGCAAGGCGGTGACCCTCGACCCGAATGGCTACCACGTGATGCTCATGGGGTTGAACGGGCAGGTCAAGGAAGGTGAGCAGGTGCCATTGACCCTGACCATTGAGGATGGCAAAGGGCAGAAGCAGACCGTCGAGGTCAAGGCGCAGGTCAAGGCGCTGAACGCCGAGATGGGCGAGCACGACCACGCGCACATGCATTGATCGTCGGTTGAGTTGAGGCAAGGGACCGCTGCGCACTCCCTCGCGGGTTTGCCCCGGGAAGGGCGCGCAGCGGTCCCTTTGTATTTTGGTGCTCGATCAGCTACGAAACCGCGGCAACGGCCGGTCGATGGTGAGCGAGGTCAGGGTCTTGCGGACCTGGGCTTCATCGGCTTCGAGCGCCTTGAGGCTGGCGCGGATCTTGCCGGCGGCGGGCACATCGCCCTGCCGGTCGATCCAGTCGGCGATTTCCTTGCAGGCGCTGCTAAGGCACGCCTGGCGCTGGTTCATCAGCGTGATGAGGGTGGTGAGCTCTCGTTCGGACATGGCGGGATCCTCCGTTCAGCCCTGTCAGTGTAGCAGTGCTGGCCAGACCTGCCCGGCCGCGCCCCATGGCGGCGGGCATTCAGACAATTTGAAACAGCTTGGCCCCCGTCACCGGGCGCGTTTCCCCCTATTCTCACTCCCTCGGATTGCCCGCCCCGGGCATCGACACGGCCTCCCGAACGAGGTGCAAGGACATGCACGCGTTGAACCTCAACCCCCAGACCCGGCGCCTGGCGGTTGGCTACTGCTTTTCCAAATGCGGCGAGTTCGCCTTCGAGGCGGCCTTCGCGGTCGCCGTGGTGGCGATGACCGACGCCGACCTGCTGCAGATCGGTATCGTCTACTGCCTGCGCTATCTGCCGAGTGCACTGTGTTCGCCGGTGGGCGGCTGGCTGGCGGACAACGGCCAGAAAAAGCGCACCCTGCTGAGCGTGGAGTTGGCCAAGAGCGTACTGGCCTTGGTGTTCTTCGGGGTATTTGCACTGTACACGCCGAACCTGGCCGTGGTGATCATCCTGGCGATGCTGATGACCGCGCTGGACTGCCTGTACGTGCCAACCTTCCGCGCCTACTTCCCCGAACTGGTCGACAAGGATGAACTGCCAGCGGTGAACAGCGCCGTGCAGGTGATCGAGGACGCTGCCTCGATCATCGGCCCGCTGGTGTTCTCGGCGTTGGCGCTGGGCTGGTCCAGCACCGCGACCTTTCTGTTCTTCGGCCTGTGCCTGTTGTTGTCGGTGGCGTGCATCGCCACATTGGCGGTAGGCGCGCGTCAACCAAGGGTAGCGTTCGACGGCCTGGCGCTGGTGCGTGACGCGGCGCGTAGTGTCGGGCAGTTGCGAGGCGGTAACGCACCGTTGTTCGCAGTCATCGGTTGCACCACCTTGTGCGCGATGTTCGCCACTTCCGTCATTCGCTTCATCCTGCCTGCCTCGGTGCTCGAACGGTTCGGCTCCGAAGCTGCGGTCGGCTACGTGTTCGCCTTGCTGGCGGCGGGCACGGTGCTGGGCGGCATGCTCTATACCCGCTTCAATAAACGCACCACCGCGCGGCTGGTCGTGCGCTATTGGGCGCTATATGGCGCCCTGTTCCTCGCCGCTGCGCTTGCCTTGGAGTACCAGGCCTGGTTGTTCCTGATGATCCTTTTCGCTGTCGGCTTTGTCGGGGCCTTCGTCGACATCGCCATCGTGACCAATATCCAATGCCTGTCGGCCGATCATGAGGTGGGGCGCAACTTTTCCCTCTACTACTTCACCGCAGTGCTGGGTGACGCCATGTCCGGTTTGGTGGCCAGTCTGGTGTACCTGCTGGTGGGGCCGGCGACCTTCGTCTGGATGACCTTTATGCTGTTCGCCGCCCCTCTGCGTTGGCATTTCAGGGGCAAGCTGGAGGCGTCGCCTCCAGAGGGCTAGGGGCGAAGTCAGGCGCTCAGCAGGCAGGCCTGGCGATACGTGCCAGGTGTCACCCCATAGGCCTGCTTGAATTGGCGGTTGAGGTGGCTCTGGTCGGAGAAGCCCAGGGCAAAGGCCACCTCCAGTGCCGGCACGCCGCTTTTCAGCAGTTCCCGCGCACGCACCAGGCGGCGTTGCTTGAGCCAGGCATGCGGCGGCAGGCCGGTGGCCTGGCGGAACACCCGAGCGAAGTGGAAGGGCGAAAGGTTCACCGCGCTGGCCAGGGCTTCCAGCGAAGGCGGGTCGGCCAGTCGGCTTTCCAGCAGCTCGCGGGCGCGGGCTACGGCAAGCGGTTCGTTGCCGGCCGGCCGGACCTCGCCGCCGCGGCCATGGCGCTGCACCAGGGCGAGGATGGCATGGCGCCAGGCCGTTTGCTGCTCCAGGGCGCTGGCAGCGTTTTCGGACAGTTGGTGCAGTTGGCTGAAGGTCGCGGCCAGGAACGGGTCCTGAATCACGCTCTGGCTGAAATAGGGCATGCCGCCGCCCAGCTCCAGCTCGTCCAGCACTCCGGTGACCCGCTCGCAGTCGGGGTAGACCGCACGGTAGCGCCAGCCAGCCACGTGGGCGGTGGCGCCGGTGTGCAGTTCGTCGGGGTTGATCATCACCATGCTGCCCACCGGCGCCAGGTGCTCGCTGCCGCGGTGCCAGAAGCGCTGGGCGCCGGACTCGATCACCGTGAACACATAGCCTTCATGCACGTGCGGGGCGAAACGCTGCTGAATGTAACGGGCGTGGAGCATCTCCACATCGCCCAAAGCCGGTGCCTGCCAGAGGTGGATCTGTTCGCGCAGGGGCGTGCTCATAGCCAGCTGCGCAGAAGGAAGAAAATCAGCATGCTCGCCAGCATGCTCAGCAATACGCTGCGGGTCAACAGCACCAGGGCGATGGCCACCAGCGCGCCGAGCAGGTAGGGGTTGAGCGGGTCGAGGTTCAGTTCGTGCCCTGGCAGGAAGATGATCGGCCCGCAGATCGCCGTGAGCATGCCGGGGACCGCGAAGCCGAGGAACTGCCGGGCATTGGAGCTCAGCCGCAGGGGCAGGCGTGGTTCGATGAAGGCATAGCGGTTGAGAAAAACCACCACACCCATGGCGACGATCACCAGCCAGATCATGAGCGGCCTCCCCAGCATTTCTGACAGACGAACCCGGCGGCCATGCCCAGCAGGCCGGCGACCACCAGTGCGGTTTCCCAGTGCCAGTAGCTGAACAGCACCGAACAGAACAGTGACACCGCCACGCACGCCATGGTGGGCAGGTTGCGCACCAGCGGGGCGATCAGGGCGACGAAGGTGGCGACGATGGAAAAGTCCAGGCCCAACTGGTCCAGGTGCGGAATATTCTGGCCGAGGACGATGCCAGCCAGGGTGAACAGGTTCCACGCCACGTAGAAGGTCAGGCCCACGCCCAGGGCGTACCAACGGTTGAACTGCTGCTGGTCGTGATGGCTGGTCAGGGCGAACAGTTCGTCGGTCAGCAGAAAGCCCAGGCCCAGGCGCCAACGGGTCGGCAGGCCTGACAGCACGGGGCGCATGGAGAGCCCGTAGAGCAAATGCTGGGAAGTCAGCAGCAAGGTGGTCAGGAGGATCGAGAACAGGCTGGCGCCGCCCTTGAGCATGCCGATCGCCACCAACTGCGCGGCGCCAGCGAAGACGATCGTCGACAGACCCTGGCCTTCCCAGGGGCTCAGGTTGGCTTCTATGGCCATGGAGCCAGCCAGCAGCCCCCAGGGCGCGACGGCGATGGACAGCGGCAGGATGGCAATGGCGCCTTGGAGGAACGCCTGGCGGGCGAGGGGGGGACTGCTGGACATGATGGCTATGACGGGTCGACAGGGAAAGACAGCATGCCTGGGTGGGACAGGGGATGGCTTGAACGATCTTGCTCAGTTCAAGGGCCCTATCGCGGGGCGAACCCGCTCCTGCAGGGCTTGGCCCGTGGCGTCACCTGTGGGTGCTTGCCCCGCGACAGGGCTGGGGAATCAGCGGTTGCTGGTCAACCGCTGCTGCGCCGCCACGCAACCGTTGATCTCCACAGCCTTTTGCAACAACACCTGGCGACGTTGTGGGTCGAGGTCGCCGAGCAGGCGGTACACCTCGGCCTGGTAGTCGCGTTGGCGACCCCACTGCATCTCCAGGCCTTGCGGCTGGGTGCGGTTGCAGGCCAGGCGCGTGGCCGGCTGCGGGTAGTAGGGCGCGTACAGGGTGGCCATGCTGGGGATCGCCTCCATCGCCTCGCGGTACGCCGGGCTGGCGTTATAGGCCGGGCACCAGTTGGCGATGGCGGTCGCTGGCGGGGCGAAGCCTTGCTTGAGGCTGGCCTCGAGCAACGGGCAGGCGGCGTCGGAGATCTGCGCCACGGGCAGATAGGTCATGTAGTACAAGGCCAAGCGATACTGGGCCACCGGGTGGCCGAGGGCGACCGACTTCTTCAGCAGCGCCACGGCCGTCGGCAGGGTACGGGCCATGGCCTGGCCTTGGCGACTCAGCTCAGGGTCGTTGTCGGCGGCGGTGCGCAGCGGGCTTTCACTGTCGTCTTCGCTGTCGGCCTGTTCCAGCAGCGGCAGGGCCTGGCGGTAGAGCAGGTCGGCATGGGGGTCGATGCGCACGTCGAGCGCCTGCGCCGTCAACGGCGCCAGGGCGATGAGCAGCAGGGCACCACGAGTCACAGGCGGGCCTCGCGGGTTGGCCGGGCGCGGACGGCGGCCAAGGACGTTTGGGCGGCTGGGGTGTTCATGACGGGTATGCGATGCCTCAGGCGGATCGGAAGCGATGAGGCGCTATTCTAGCCATCCCTGGGCATTGGCCGAAAGACCATTGCTCGGCTGTCAGACGAGCTTGATCGGGGTGAGCTTGCGTGGGCTGTACTTTTCCTGGGCCAGTCCTAGTTTGGCGGTGATCACCTTGGCCAGGGCATTGTTGCCCAGGTCGTTGAAATGCAGGCGGTCGACGAACAGGTTCTCAGCGAACACCGGCGAACTGCTGAGCATGCAGTTCATGTCGTAGCAGGGCACAGGTTCGGCCTGGCTCTTGATGCGACGGAAGAAGGCACCGTGCAGCTGGCTGTCGAACACCCCGGCCAGCAGCGCGTCGAAGTTCGCCGGCTGACGCTCTAGAGCCGCGAGCATCGCCTGTTCACCGGCAGGCGCCTGCTCGCGGCACCAGGGCAACAGCGGTTGGAGGATGAAGGTGAGGGTGGTGTGGCTGTCTGCCAGCAGGCGCTCCCACTGACGCAGGGTGCGACCGATGGTGTCGGCGGCGCGAATCATCCGCTTGTCCGGTGCCGACAGCGCAGCCAGGGGCGCGGGGCGTTCGTCACGACGTGGCGCCAGGGCCTGCCCCAGGCGCTGCCAGAGTGATTCGCGACCTGGAGGCTCGTGGCGCTGCACGCCTTCATTGAAACTGTTGAGGTAGTCTTGGTAGGGCTTGGCCTGCGGTTGTTCGTGCTCGGCGCCGAGCACTTCGCCCAGCGCCTCGTGCGCCAGGGTGTTCAGGCCGCTGAGCAGCACCACATGGCCGACCTGGCCGAGGCGGTGCTGGTGGGTGAGGAACATCAGCAACTCCTGGGTGGCATTCAGACCGCAGCCTGCCAGGCTCAGCCACACTTCGCCGGTGAGCATCGACAGGTAGGATGCGACCGTATGCTCGTCGGAGCTTGCACCGATGCCCAGCGCCGTGGAGCCTCCCACCAGCAGGTTGACCTGCGCCGTGCCACCGCGCTCGGCCACCGAGAAGCGCTTACCCGCGCAGTGGCTGTAGCGCAGGCCCAGGGCGTCGGTGTTGATGGTGCCGGAACGGTAGCCCCGCTCGTGTACGTACAGGGTTTGTGGCGCGCGCCGACCGCCCAGCAGCAGGAAGCGCTGGTAGTCCCGCTGCAGTGCGAAGGGACGGCCCACGGTAGCAGTGTCGATCGTTTTCATGGGCGCTCCTTTCGGCTCGGGGCGTGGCTCAGGCGGCCAGTTCCCGCAGGTTGTAGATGAGGCCACCGGCCGCGATCAGCAGCAGAGCGATACCCGAGGCCAGGCTGATCAGGCGGTTGCTGCGCTGCGAGGCGATCTTGCCGATGGCGAAGATGTACAGGCTGAGCACGGCGAAATCGATGAAGATCCACAGCAGCGACAGCACCACCATGCTCTTTTCGAATGACTCGGTGATCTGGATGAACTGTGGGAAGAAGGAAATGAAGAAAATGATGTCCTTGGGGTTGGAGATGCCGACCATGAACCCCTGCCATAGGCCGCCACGCCCAGGCTTGGCCGGCGTCGCCGTGTCTTCGCTGGCTGCCGGCGCCTGCTGCAGGGCCTCGCGCAAGGTGCCCACGGCGATGTAGCCGATGAACAGGCAGCCCAGCAGGCTCATGCCGCTGAGCCAGTTCTTGTCGATGGCCGCGCTGGTCATGATGATCCAGGCCGCGGCGCCGATCAGCACCAGCGATGCCCAGTTGGTGCCGACGGCGGTGAACAGCGCCTTGCGCGAGCCGGACGCGGCGGCGGTGTTGACGATCAAGGCCACCACTGGGCCAGGCGTGGCGATCAGCAGCAGGACGGTGAGGGCGTAAGTGGCAGTCAGTGCGGTATTCACGTTCAGTTCTCGATCAGGTTTTCAGGCGTTGCATGGGCATGGAAGGGGCAACGCGACGGTTGCAGCGAGCCGGCTTCCTGAAGTTGGTATTGCTTCCATTCGAAGTTGTCGTCCTGGCCGAAGAAGCCTAGGCTGTCGGGCACCACGCCGTCGTTGTAGCGCGCCACCCGCTCGCGGATTCGGGCGCGGATGCGTTGGCCGCTTTCGGTGCGGGCACTGGCCACTTCGTCGAAGCTTTCCCGGGGGTTGATGACGAAGGCGATGCTGTTGCCCAGGTTGCGACTGCGCATCTGCCGGTGCGCCGGGAAACTCATGTTGATGAACAGCGGCATGCCGGCGAAGCAGAACGACCACTGGGTGTCGTGAGGGTCGCGGGGCACATCCTGCGGCCAGGGCTGCGGGTCGCGCGCGTGAACCTGCTGGAGTACCTTCCAGGCCAGGCCCTGCTGCTCGGCCAGGGTGCCGTTGCCGCTGCCTTCGAGGAACACCAGCAACGGCGTGCCGATGCGTTGCTTGAGCGGCACCGGGCCGATGGTCCGCACGTAGTCGGCAAGCCCCCGGGCGATGTCGTTGGCCGGCTGTTCGGCACGGGCGAAGACGATGTGGCAGGTGGCGGCGGCCACCGCCTTGCGTCCGAACAGGCAGGGGAATTCGGGGTGGCCGAGGATGGCCTTGAAGTGTTCTATGGTCTTGTACGTCCAGTGGTGTTTGTTCTGGACATGTTCATCGGACAGCTCTAGCGCATCCAGGCGATAGCAATTTCCATAACCCGTAAACATGATTTCCCCAGGAGTTCGCAGATAAAGGGTCTTCCGGTACCTTTTCGTGTCATAACTTTTTCGCCAGATACCGGCGTTTTAGCTATATATAATTGTTATTTACCGGCATTTTCTGAGAATGACTTACTATTGTAAAACGCCTGGAACTATGACCTACTATTAGTTTCGCTCATGCTCTGGAAGAGGCCGATGTCTGAACGGATTCAAGCACTGCACGCCCTGCGTGCCTTCGAAGTGGCATCGCGCTACGGCTCCTTCACCCGCGCGGCGGAAGAGCTGGCCCTGACCCAAGGAGCGGTCAGCCATCACATCAAGACCCTGGAGGCCCTGTTCGGTTGCGACCTGTTCGAGCGCCGAGGCCCCAAGCTGCGCCTGACCGAACATGGCCGGCTGCTGGCCCAGGAGTTGAAGGTCGGTTTCAAGATCATCGAGAACGCCTGCGCGCTGCTGCGCCAGGACCGCTATGCGGTGCGCCTGAAGGCCGCCTCGACCCTGACCGTGCGTTGGCTGCTGCGCGCGCTCGACGGTTTCAAGAAGGTCGACGACAGCTGCAGCGTGCAGCTGTCGAGCGTGTGGATGGACATCGATTCGGTGGATTTCTACTCCGAGCCCTACGACTGCGCGATCCTGCTGAGCAACGGTCGCTTCCCGGCCGATGTCGAGAGCCTCAAGCTGTTCGATGAATGGCTGATCCCGGTGTGCCACCCCGATTACCTGCCAGACCCGGAGCCTGAGCTCTCGGTGCTGCGTGGCTGCGAATTTCTCCACCCCTCGCCGGACCGCCGTGACTGGCGGCGCTGGTTGGCGCGGGTGGATGCGCTGGACGTCAGCATCGACCAGGGCCAGGTGTTCGATACCCTTGACCAGGGCATCTCGGCAGCCCAGCAGGGCATGGGCATCTCGGTGGTCGACCTGGTGCTGGCCAGCGCCGATCTGGCGGCAGGGCGGTTGGTCACGCCGTTCAAGCAGGCGGTGGCCACCGGTGACGGCTACTACATGACCTGGCTCAAGGCCAGCCCCAAGGCACGGCAGATGAACCGGCTGCGCGACTACCTGCTGGGGCAGGTGCCGCCGCTGTCGTACAAGGACATCAACTACCTCTACGGCTGAGCGGGCTGCGTACCGAATACCCGCTGCTGCATGAAGTCGATGAACACCCGCAGTTTTGGTGCCGGCTGGTGACCGGAAGGCCACAGCAGGTAGAAGCTGCCGCGCTGCTCGATGAACCCATCGAGCACCCGCACCAGGCTGCCATTGGCCAGTTCACGGTGCACGGTGAAATCCGGCAGGCAGGTGATGCCTCGGTGGTTCAAGGCGAAACAGACACGCGTCTCGACATGGTTGCAGACCATCGACACCGGAATGTCGTAGGCCTGATCGGGGTGTTCGCGGCGTAGTGGCCAGGCTTCCATCTTGCCGGTACTGGGAAAGCGGTAGTGCAGGCAGGTGTGCTGCGCCAGGTCGCGGGGGTGCTGCGGGGTGCCGCGTTGTGCCAGGTACGCGGGCGAGGCCACCAGGCAATGGCGGAAGTGCCCGAGAAAGCGCGCGTTCAGGCGGGAGTCGGCGGGCTGGCCGCCGCGCATCACCACATCGAAACCTTCGCCGACGATATCCACCAGGCGGTCGCTGAAGTCCAGGTCCAGTTCGACCTGCGGGTACAGCGCCATGAAGTCGGCCAGCGCCGGCATCACCAGCCCCGTCACCTGGGGCAGGCTGATGCGCAAACGCCCGCGCGGTTCGCCGCTGGCCTGCGACAGCTCCTGCTCGGCGGCCTCGATTTCGGCGAGGATGCGCCGACTGCGCTCGAGGAACAGCGAGCCCTCGGCTGTGAGGGTGATGCTGCGGGTGCTGCGGTGGAACAGGCGCACCCCCAGGCGGGCTTCCAGGCGCGCCACGCGCTTGCCGACGGCCGAGGCGCTGAGGCCCAGCGACTGCCCGGCGGTGACGAAACTGCGGGTCTCGGCCACCCGGTTGAAGACCACGAAGCCGCTGAGGCTGTCCATGTCGCGCTCCCATTGCGGACGTTTATGTCCAGTGTGAGCGGAATTCTACCCGTCTTTTTCCGCAATAGGTCGCGCGGCACCATGGGCGCCTCGGTTTCCTTCAGAAGGTTTCACCCATGACCCAGACCTCCAGCGCGGCCCTGGCCGCCGATACCCCCGCTCACGCCCAGCGCCTGCCCATGAGCGGGTTGCTGGCCTTGGCGATGACCGGCTTCATCGCCATTCTCAGCGAAACCCTGCCGGCCGGGCTGCTCGACCAGATCGCCGATGGCATGCACGTCAGCCAGGCCATGGCCGGGCAATGGGTCACCGCCTATGCCTTGGGCTCGCTGCTGACCGCGATCCCGCTGGTGACCCTGACCCAGGGCTGGTGGCGGCGCCGCGCCTTGCTCCTGGCGATCGCCGGGTTCGTCGTGTTCAACGGCCTGACCGCGCTGTCCAACGACAATGGCCTGACCCTGGCCCTGCGCTTTCTCACGGGCACTGCCGCAGGCCTGGCCTGGGGCTTGATCGCCGGGCATGCCCGGCGCATGGTGCCCGTGGCGCAGCAAGGCAAGGCCATGGCCGTGGCCATGATCGGCGCACCGATCGCCCTGTCGCTCGGCGTGCCAGCTGGCACTTGGCTCGGTGCCTGGCTGGGGTGGCGCGCGACCTTCGCGCTGGTGGCGCTGGCGTCGCTGCTGTTGGCCGCCTGGGTGCTGCGTGCGGTGCCGGACTTCCCCGGTCAGGGCGCGGGCCAGCGCGCGGGCGCCTGGCAAGTAATGCGCACGCCGGGGGTGGCGCGGGTGCTGCTGGTGATCCTGGCCTGGATCCTGGGTCATAACATTCTCTACACCTACATCGTGCCGATGCTGGCGGCGGCAGGCATGGCCGCCGACACCGGGCTGGCGCTGCTGACCTTCGGCCTCGCCGCCCTGGCCGGTATCGCGGTGACCGGGCTGTGGGTCGACCGCCACCTGCGCGGCCTGGTGTTGCTGAGCCTGGGCGGCTTTGCCGTGGCGAGCCTGGCGCTCGGTCATGACGGCGCGCCGGAGTGGGCGGTGTACGCCAGCGTGGTGCTCTGGGGGCTGACCTACGGCGGTGCGCCGACCTTGTTGCAGACGGCCTGTGCCGACGCGGCAGGGGCGGGAGGCGATGTCGCGCAGTCGATGCTGGTGACGGTGTGGAACAGCGCCATTGCCCTCGGTGGCGTGGTCGGGGGCCTGCTGCTGAGCGGCCAGGGGGTGGATGCGTTCGGCGGCGTGGTGCTGGCGCTGGTGGCAGTGGCCGGGCTGCTGGCCTGGGGTGGCCGGCGGGCCGGGTTCGTGGCGGGCGTGCGCTGAGCACGGCGTCACGGCCCGCACGCAAAACGGGTAGAATCGGCCCCTTGATCAACGATTCGAGGTCCCCCCGTGGAGTTGCAGCAGGGCTTTGTCCTGACCCGTCATTGGCATGACACGCCCGAAGGCACTTGCGTGGAGTTCTGGCTGGCCACCGACCGCGGCCCGCGCCGCCTGCGCCTGGCAGCGCAACCGTCGGTCGCCTTCATCCCCTCGCAACAGGCCGAGCAGGCCCGTACGCTGTTCGCCGACGAACCCGGCACCGAGCTGCGCCCCCTGGGCCTGCGCGACTTCCAGCAGCGCCCGGTGACGGGCCTGTATTGTCGCCAGCACCGCCAGCTGATCGCCCTGGACAAACGTCTGCGCAGCGCGGGTATCGACGTCTACGAAGCCGATATCCGTCCACCTGAACGCTACTTGATGGAGCGCTTCATCACCGCCCCGGTGTCGTTCGGTGGCCGTGAAGAAGCCGATGGCAGCCTCAGTGATGCCCAGCTCAAGCCCCAGCCGGACTACCGCCCGAGCCTGCGCCTGGTGTCGCTGGATATCGAGACCAGCGAGCGCGGCGAACTCTACAGCATCGCCCTGGAAGGTTGCGGCCAGCGCCAGGTGTACATGCTGGGCGAGCCCCCCGCCGACGACCCCGCCGTGGACTTCGACCTGCACTACTGCAGCGACCGGGCGCAACTGCTCGACTGCCTCAACCAATGGCTGGCGCGCCACGACCCCGACGCCATCATTGGCTGGAACCTGGTGCAGTTCGACCTGCGCGTGCTGCACGAGCACGCCAAGGCCTTGCAAGTGCCGCTGTGCCTGGGCCGCGACGGCGCGCCGATGAGCCTGCGCGAGCACGGCAGCCGCAGCCACTTCTTCGCCGACGCCCCGGGGCGTCTGTTGATCGATGGCATCGAGGCGCTGCGCTCGGCGACCTGGAGCTTCCCCTCCTTCAGCCTGGAAAACGTCGCCCAGACGTTGCTCGGCGAGGGCAAGGCGATCGATACGCCCTATCAGCGCATGGACGCGATCAACCGCATGTTCGCCGAGGACAAGCCGGCCCTGGCCCGCTACAACCTCAAGGACTGCGAGCTGGTCACGCGGATCTTCGCGCACACCCGGCTGCTCGACTTCCTCCTCGAACGCGCCACCGTCACCGGCTTGTCGGTGGACCGCAGCGGCGGCTCGGTGGCTGCGTTTTGCCACTTGTACATCCCGCCCATGCACCGCCTGGGCTTCGTCGCGCCCAACCTGGGCAGCGTGCAGGGCGAGGCCAGCCCCGGCGGCTTCGTCATGGATTCGCGCCCCGGGCTGTACGAGTCGGTGTTGGTGCTGGACTACAAGAGCCTGTACCCGTCGATCATCCGCACCTTTCTCATCGACCCGGTGGGGTTGGTCGAGGGCCTGCGCCAGCCAGACGACGAGCACGCCGTCGAGGGTTTTCGCGGCGGGCGCTTCTCACGTACCCGGCACTGCCTGCCGGCGATCGTCGAGCGGGTTTGGCAGGGCCGCGAGGCGGCCAAGCAGGCCGGCAACGCGCCGCTGTCGCAGGCGCTGAAAATCATCATGAACGCCTTCTACGGTGTGCTCGGCTCCAGCGGCTGCCGCTTCTTCGATCCTCGCCTGGCTTCGTCGATCACGATGCGCGGGCACCAGATCATGCGCCAGACCCGCGCACTGATCGAAGCGCGCGGCTTCGACGTGATCTACGGCGACACCGACTCGACGTTCGTCTGGCTCAAGGGCGCCCATGGCGAGGAGGCTGCCGCGCGCATCGGCCAGTCGCTGGTGGCTGAAGTCAACCAATGGTGGCGCGAGCATCTGCGCCAGACGTCAGGCCTGGACTGCGCCCTGGAGCTGCAATTCGAGACGCACTACCGGCGCTTCCTGATGCCGACCATTCGCGGCACCGACGAAGGCAGCAAGAAGCGTTACGCCGGCCTGGTGCAGCGCGCCGATGGCAGTGACGAGGTGGTGTACAAGGGGCTGGAGTCGGTGCGCACCGACTGGTCGCCGCTGGCCCGGCAGTTCCAGCAGGCGTTGTACGGGCGCATCTTCCGTGGCCAGCCATACCGGGACTACGTGCGCGACTATGTGCGCAGCACCCTGGCCGGTGAACAGGACGCGCTGCTGGTGTACCGCAAGCGCCTGCGCCGCCCGCTGGCCGACTACCAGCGCAACGTGCCGCCCCACGTGCGCGCCGCGCGCCTGGCCGATGAGCACAACGACCGCCTCGGGCGCCCGCGCCAGTACCAGAATGGCGGCTGGATCAGCTACCTGATCACCACCCATGGGCCCGAACCGCTGGAAAACCTGCAATCGCCGGTCGACTACGAGCATTACCTCAGTCGTCAATTGCAACCGGTGGCCGATGCCATCCTGCCCTTCGTCGGCGATGACTTCGGTGCCCTGACCGACCGTCAGTTGCTGCTGTTCTGAGGCGAGCGGGTGGCAACCGGTTAACGCTGGCCCGCACTCGCCTGGCCCTAGGCTGAGCCCCTTCCTACCGAAGAGGGTTCGCTCATGCAGGCGCATCAACCATCGTCCGACCAGCACGCTACGCTGGCAGCGGCACAGTCACATCAGGATCACATCATCGGCACGCTGTTGCCCGGCTGGCTACGCGGGGCCAGCCCCGAGCGACTGGCCGCTCTGGGCGAAGCGATGTCGCTCAGCCTCTATTTCCAGCAGCGGGTCAGCGAGGTGCTGGCCAGGCTCAGGGGGATCGACGCGTTCACCGAGCCGCTGCTGCACGAGGCGCTGTTCGCGCGCACTGCGGTGAGGATGGATGTGCGCGCTACACGCTTTCGCCAGGGCCGCCACGAGCCGGTGGTGACGTCGCAGCCGATCGGTGTGCCGGTCACGGAGCTGGTCTACGAGCAGACGCCGTTGCTCGAGGCGGCGCTGCGCAACTTCAGCCGGGAGCAGGCGAGCCAGGACGGGCAGTTCCCCGGCAACCGCCTGCTGGACGGTGATGGACAGCAGGTGTGCGGGATAACGGCCGTGCAGTTCGCCGCCTGTTGCAGGGAACTGGACCTCGGCGCGCGCTACCAGCAGCACCTGGACAGCGTACTGTTGCCCGCCGATACCGAGGCACGGCGCACCGTCCACTCGTTACTGGCCAGGGCGCGCCGCTACGCCATGTTGGCCGATGCCCATGTGGCGCGGCTCAAGGGCGGGCTGAGCGAAGCCGAGCTGCAGTTGCTGGTGGGAGTGTGTGGCTTGCGCACGTCACTGACCTTCGAGGGGCGTGCAGTGCAACCCAAGCGCTTGAAGCTGCTGGGTTGCGAGTTGGAGCAGATTGTCGTGCTGGACATCCGCGACGACAGCCTGGCGCCGCTGTACAGCAGCACCCATCGGGTGCTGGTGCACGTGCCGGGCGACCCGATCGCGCCCTGGCGAGCCTGCACGAGCCTTCGCCAGTTCGCCAATACGTTGGGCCACGCGTTACGCACCGCCGAGTACCAGCGGTTCTTCAGCCGTTTCGTGCGTCGACGCGACGGCCAGGGTTTCTTCGCCCAGGTCATCAGTGGTTATGCCGGGGAGACGGACCTGGCCAACATCGACCTCGGCGAACACCTGTTGCCATGGCCGGGGCCGCTGTTCGACAGCCTGGCTGCGGCGCGCATCGCGCAGGTCAAGGACGACGCGGCGATGATCGCGGTACCGGTGGCCGCCCTGGACCTGCAGCTGCAGCGCGAACACGACCAACGCCTGCGGGCCGAAGGCTGGGCACTGCTCAACCTGGCAGGGTTCTTCATTCCCGCCGTTGGCGTGGCCTTGCTCGCGCTGAGCGCCTGGGAGCTGCTCGGCGAGGTGTACCACGGCATCGAGGCTTGGCATGAAGGTGACACCAGCGAAGCGCTCGATCATCTGTTCAACGTGGCCGGGGATATCGCCGCCATCGCGGCCACCGTCGCCGGCGTCAGCGTTGCCCGCGCGGCCTGGGCGCGTGCCTCTGCGGTCGATGCCTTGGTGCCGGCAACCCTGGAGAGCGGTGCGACGCGCCTGTGGAACCAGGACCTGGCGCCTTACCGCAGCGCATCACTGCCCGTCGAGGCCAGTTGCGACGCCCAGGGCGTGTACCGCCTGGGTAGCCAGGCCTGGATAAAGATGGAGGGCCATGCCTACCCGGTTTCGCCGGCCCGCGATGGCACCTGGCGCTTGCAGGCCCGCGCCGGCTTGGCGCCGCCCTTGCGGCACAACGGTGCAGGGGCTTGGCGGTTGTGGTCCGAGCAGCCCCTGGAATGGGACGACCCCGACCAGCTGTTCCGCCGCCTGGGGATGCCTTTCGAGCAACTCGATAGCCGCGCAGTGGCGCAGATCATGACTGCCCAGAACCTGGACGCCGCGCACCTGCGCGCGGTGCATGCCAACGGCGTGGCGGTCGATGCGCACCTGCTCGATGCGGTCGAGCGCCAGCTTCTCGACCAGCGCCTGCGTGACATGCTCTGGGCGCTGGCCGGCAGTGCTCAGGTGGACGACCAGGGGCTGCTGGCCCAAGCCCGGACGCTGCTGGGCGAGGCGTTGCCGGACGCGGCCTTGGCGGCCGAAGGCCGGGCCAGGCGCGCGGAACTGTTCGAACACCTGTACGCCGCGCAGCACGCTGAGGATGGGGCCGAGGTGGCGGCTCTGCGCCGGCAGTTCCCGACCCTGCACAGCGGCGCGGCGGCTGAATTGCTGAGCACGGCGCGGGTGGTCGACCAACAGGCACTGCGTGACACGGGCCGTGTTCCGCTGCGCCTGGCCCAGGCGGCACGCGAGGCTAGCGGACGCATCCGCGTCAGCCGTGCCATCGAGGGGTTGTACTTGGTTACCGCGCAAGGCGCCGACTTGGCCCGGCTCTGCCTGGGGTTGAGCGCACGCCTGCCTGGTGCGCCGACCGGCATCGGCTGGCGCCTGTACGAAGGTTCCGAGCAAGGGCCACTGCTGTTGGCGTTGGGGGAGCAGGGCGCGGGGCGTTTTGACCTGATCCATCGCGATGGCCGTTTCACCCTGCGCAATGCGCAAGGCCATACGCTCAGCGGGCCAGGCGAGTTGTTCGAGACGTTGGCGGCAGCCTACGATCCAGCCCAGCGACGCGCCATGCTGGGTTTCGAACCTTTCGCCGACCACCTGCGCGCCGAACTGGGTGAGCAGGCATTGGCGCTGCGCGCCGAGGCGCATGCGTTGTTCGACCACGCTCCGCCGATCGGCTGGTTCCGCCCGCCGCAACGCCTGGCCGATGGGCGGGTGGGCTACCCGCTCAGCGGGCGAGGCTGGCGCCGACGCCTGGCCCGTTCGTTGCTGGTCAGGTTGCGTGAGCTTTACCCCACCTACAACGACGAGCAGGTCGATGCCTGGATGCGCGAGGCGGGTGATGGGGCGGCCGCCCAGTTGGCGCGCCTGGAGCGGCAACGCGAGGTGTTGGTCCAGCACCTGCATGAATGGAGCGAGCGTCCGGCCAACCTCATGCAGCGCCTGGAGCGGCGCGGTTTCGCCGAAGCCTTGCGCAGTTGCTGGCAACGCCGTACCAATCGCGTCAACGAACAGCCGGGCCAGGGCATGGGTTACCGGTTGGCGGTGTGGGGCACCACGTTGAGCAGTTTGCCCGAGTTGCCCGAAACGGTCAGCTTTGCGCATGTCCATGAGCTGTCGCTACTGAGCATGGGCGTCGATACGATGCCCTCGAACTTCCTGAGCCGCTTTCCCAGGTTGCGTGTGTTGACGCTGGCCAACAACCGCTTTACCTGCCTGCCGACCGGCTTGAGCGCGTTGCCCGACTTGCGTGAGCTGGACTTGTACGACAACGAGATCCGTCTCGATGTCGAGCAGGCCAGCCAACTGGCCTCCTGTGTCTCGCTGGAGCACGTCAACCTCTCGTTCAACCCACTCGGGCGCGCCTTCCCACTGCACCTTTTGTCCAATCTACGGCGCCTGCACCTGCGTGCCACCGGCATTAGCGAGGTGCCACCGGCGTTGTTCGACCGGTTGAACCTGATCGCGGCCGACCTGCGCGATAACCGGATCACCCAACTGCCCGAACGCTTCTACCAGGCGCCGACCTGGCTAAGCCGCAACGTCCTGCTGCAGGGTAACCCGCTGGATGTGGGCAGTGCCGCCCGCTACGCCAGTTACCTGGAAGCCAATGAGCTGGCTGACGGCCTCGCCGACCTCCCGGCAACAGCCAACGTCAGGTCGCGCTGGCTGAACGGTGTGCAGGACAGCCAGCGCGCCGAGCGTGCCCGGCATTGGGACGAGGTGGCAGGCGAGGAGGGCGGGCAGGACTTCTTCGACATGCTCGCCCGCCTGCTGGAAACCGTCGATTTCCAGCAGCGCCCTCAGGTCTTGGGCGACCGGGTGTTCGCCATGCTCCAGGCGATGCGCGAGCATGCCGGCCTGCGCGAGGCGTTGTTCACCCAGGCGTCACTGCCGCTGACCTGCCAGGACAGCGTCGCCCTGGCCTTCAGTGGCCTGGAGCTGCGCATGCTGGTTTGGCGTGCGCAGGCCGATGCCGAAGCCGGCGGGCAGGAGTCGGCGCTTCTGTACCTGGGGCGTCAGCTTTGGCGCCTGGATGAGGTCGAGCGCATTGCCCGGGCTGATGTCCAGGCCCGCCGTGCTGCAGGCAGCGACCCTGATGAGATCGAGGTGAGCCTGGCCTATCGCCTGGCGTTGCGCGACGCACTGGACTTGCCAGCGCAACCCGGCGACATGGCCTATGGCGAGGTGGCCGGGGTCGGCCCTGAGCGCATCGCCCGGGCCCGTACCCAGGTGCTGGCCGCGCAGACGGCGGAGCAGGTGGCGCAATCGCTGTTGCAGCGCGAGTTCTGGCAAGAGCACTTGCTGCGTAGCCATGCCGACCAGTTCGAATTGCTCGACCAACCCTTCCATGCACGCCTGGAGGCCTTGCTTGAAATGGCGCAAACGCAGCCCGAGGGTGGTTGCCTGAGCGACATGGAGGCGCTCAACAGGCAGCGCCAGGCGGCACGGCAGGACCTGATGCGGCTGTTGACCCTTGAGGCGCTGGAGGCTGACGAGAGGCGATCGTGAGCATCACGCGCCAGGCCGCGGAGCGGCGGTTCACCCTCCTGCCATGGGCTATTCTCAGGTTCTGGTATCGGGGTTTTCCGAACGTGCGATAAGCCTGTTCTGGAAATTGCTGGTTACCTTTGACTTGAGCGGCGTTCCCGCCCCGTGGTTTAGGCTCGCGGATCGGATCTTTCTCCCTGATCCGTAGTCTTTGGTTTATCGAGAACATAAGGAGATGCACATGCTCGTCCGGTCATTGACCCTCGCCACCCTGCTCGTCGCCGCTGGCCCGCTGCTGGCCGCCGACAGCGATGCCCCCCTGGCCAAGGAGCTGGGCAAGGCACGGCCGTTGGTGGTCATCGCGCCCAGCAGCGCCGACCCGACCCTGCGTGGGTTGAACCAGGCCCTGGAAGACCCGGCCACCAAGGCGGGCTTCACCGAGCGCAACCTGGTGTTGTTCAGCGTGGCCAACATGATGGGCAAGCGCGAGGACAAGAACCTGGAACAGCAGACCACCATGGCGCTGATTCGCGAACTGAAATTGGGGGCGAGCAAGGGCACCAAGGTGATCCTGGTGGGCAAGGACGGCGAGCGGCATGTGCTCAAGGATGACGACAGCGGCGAGAAGCTCGACCCGCAGGTAATCTTCAAGGCCGTTGATGACTTGCCCGCCAGCGAGAAGGCGGTGACCGCGCCAGAGCCGGTGGCCGCCGCCGCGCCCGCCGAGCCCAAGGCCAAGGACAGCAAGCCGGCGAAACCGGCCAAGCCTGCGGCGCCGCCCAAACCGCTGGAGGACTGACCCAAAGGGTTCGGCGCCTCATCGCGGGGCAAGCCCGTTCCTACAGGCACCCTGCTGACCCTGTAGGAGCGGGCTTGTCCCGCGATGAGGCATCAAATGTTCACGACACCTCGCCCTGTATCACTCTGTATCCTCCCCCCGTCCAGACCCACTCCCATACAAATCGCTGCGCAAGGCGATACACCCACGACACACCGCTGCGGCGAAATAGCCCCACTTTCCAACCACAGTGGAGCGTCACCATGAAACACACACGCAACTCTCTCGGCCTGCTGGGGGCCGCGTTGATCGGCGGCATGGTCCTGGGTAACAGTGCCTTCGCGGTCGAACCTTTGTCCGAGGGCTACCAACTGGCCTCGGCCAAGGCCGCCGGCGAAGGCAAATGCGGCGAAGGCAAGTGCGGTGGCGGCGCCAAGGCCACCCAGGCCGAGGGCAAGTGCGGTGAAGGCAAGTGCGGCGATGCCTCGTTCGCCCGTACCGACAGCAACCACGACGGCAAGGTTTCGCGTGATGAATTCGTCGCCGTGGCCAAGGACCGCGCCGCCGACTTCGACAAGATCGACAGCAACCACGATGGCTTCATCTCCGAGCAGGAGGCCTATGACTACCTGCAGGCGATCTACAAGGCCAACGGCAAGGCCATGCCTGATGGGCTGTTCAGCCACCTGACCGGCAAGTCCTGAGCCTTTCCGGGCCAACTGAGCGCGGGGCAAGCCTTCTCCCAACCGGCCGGTGGGGAGCGGGCTTGCCCCGCGCTCGTTCGTACCGCTTTCTGGAGAACTGTCATGCATCACGAACCTCTGCTCACCGGGCTCGGCTTGCGCCGGGGCCTGCTTGCCGAACTGCTGGCGATGGACGACGGCGCGGTGGATTTCCTCGAGTGCGCCCCGGAGAACTGGATCAACGTCGGCGGCGCCTACGGCAAGGGCCTGGCGCAACTGGCCGAACGTTTCGCCATCGCCTGCCACGGCCTGTCGTTGTCGCTGGGCGCCAGTGCGCCGCTGGATCGCAACCTGCTCGACGCCACCCGGCGCCTGCTCGACCGCTGCCAGGTACGCCTGTACAGCGAACACTTGAGCTACTGCAGTGACGACGGCCACCTCTACGACCTGATGCCGATTCCGTTCACCGACGAGGCGGTGCGCCACGTCGCCACGCGCATCCGCCAGGCCCAGGAGCATCTTGGCCGGCGCATCGCGGTGGAGAACATCAGCTACTATGCGGCGCCCTACCAGGCCATGAGCGAGCTGGCGTTCGTCAACGCGGTGCTCGAAGAGGCCGACTGCGATCTGCTGCTGGACGTCAACAACGTCTTCGTCAACGCCTGCAACCACCGCTACGACGCCTTGGCCTTTCTTGAAGGCCTGCCGGCGAAGCGGGTGGTGGGCATGCACGTGGCCGGCCACTACGACGAAGCGCCGGACTTGAAAGTCGATACTCATGGGGCGGCGGTGAAGGAGGATGTCTGGTCGTTGTTCGCCATTGCCTGTCAGCGTTTCGGTGCCAAGCCCACGGTGCTGGAGCGCGATTTCAACTACCCACCGTTGGCCGAGCTGTTGCAGGAGACCGCACGTATTCGCGCGGTGCAACAGGCCGCCGGGAGCATCGATCATGGCTGATACCTTGCGCGAGCAGCAGTACACCCTGGCCCGCCACCTGCGCGACCCGGCGGCCAACCCACCCCCACCGGGCATCGAGGCGCGGCGTTTGAAGGTGTACCGCGAGTTGTTCTACGGCGCGGTCGAGGGCCTGCTGGCGGGCAGTTTTCCGGTATTGCGCCAGAGCCTCGGCGAGGCGCGCTGGCATGCGCGGGTGCGTGACTTCTATGCCAATTACCGCAGCCAGACGCCACTGTTCACCGAGGTGGCCGAGGCATTCATCGACTACTTGCAGGGCATCGAGCCGGATGCGCCGTGGCAGCTGGAGCTGGCCCATTACGAGTGGGTAGAGGCGCAGTTGTACTTGAGTGATGCCGAGGACCCGGCGCACGACCCGACGGGCGACTTGCTTGAGGGCGAACCGCTGTTGTCGAGCGTGGCACGGACATTGGCCTATCGCTGGCCGGTGGAGCGGATCGGGCCGGGGCAGTTGCCGGAAGAGGCACCTGATGAGCCGACGTTGCTTTTGGTGTACAGGGATGCCGGCTTGAAGGTGCGTTTCGCGCGGTTGACGCTGTTGGCGTACCAGTTGCTGGGCATGGACGGGACGGGGCGCCAGCGCTTGTTGGCATTGGCTGGAGAGACGTTGCTGGAGCAAGGGTCGGCGATGTTGGAGGGGTTGCGCGAGCAGGGGGTGATCGTCGGGACCCGGTTGCGCGGATGATGGCCCTTTCGCGCGGCAAGCCCGCTCCTGCAAGAGGACCTTAGATCGCTGCAGGAGCGGGGCTTGCCCGCGATGACGTCGGGCGCTACGTCAGGCGTTACGCCGACGCAGCAACTGGTCCACGCTCAACCGCCCAGCCCCCTTGAGCAGCAGTGGCAACAACGCCACCAGGTAGATCAACGGCAGCTTGAAATTCCCATATCCCTTGTCGCTGATCGAATACCCCCGCGCCAGCTCCGCCAGCGACGACCAGTGCGAAGGCCAGTGCACTGCGGCGATCGCCACCACGGTCACTACCATCAATACCGCCGACGCCAGGCGCGTACCCAGCCCCAGCAGCAACAGCAGCGGGCAGATCAGCTCGGCCCACAGCGACAGCTGCCAGTTCAGCTCTGCTGGCAATGCGTTGAAGGGGAAGGGAAAGCTGCCTTGCAGGTCGAGGAACCAGTTGCTCCCATTGAGCTTCTCAAGGCCCGATTCGAAGAACTCCCAGGCCAGGAACAGTCGTAGCGGCAGGTCGGCGCTCCAGACGCCGACGCGGTCGACTTGGGTGAAGGTGCGATTGATCAGGGTGAAGGCTGTCATCGAAGGGGTCCCAGGTTGTCGGGCCAGGCGGAATGCCGTGGCCGAGTGGCTGGGAGTGTGCGGGAGGGGGGTATCTGCAGTGTGTCGAGTGGAGGGGCTTGTGTATCGCTGTGTACATCCGGGACCTGTCGCCCTGTGGGCGCGGGCCCCACGATAGGGCCCGCACTGACACCGCCACGCTAAAGGGCCTTAGGGCAACTCGACCTGCGCGCACAACCCGCCGCTGGCCCGGTTGCTCAACGTCAACCGCCCGCCCATGGCCTGGGTCAGTTGCTGGGCGATCGCCAGCCCCAGCCCCGTGCCGCCTGTGCTGCGGTTGCGTGAGCCTTCCACCCGGTAGAACGGCTTGAGCACATCGCCCAACTCCGCTTCAGGAATACCCGGGCCTTCGTCGAGCACCCGAATGCGTGTCTGGCCACCCGTCACATGCTCCACCTCCAGGCGCGCGCTGCCCCCGAACTTCAGGGCATTGTCGACCAGGTTGGCCAGCACCCGGCGCAGCGCGTGGGGGCGGGTGTGCAGCACGGTGTCGGTGCTGGCGCAGCGCTCCACCTGGGCGCCGCTGTCCTGGTAGTCGAATACCAGGCTGTCGAGGAACGCGTCGAGGTTGACCCGCACCGGCTGCTCGGTGCCGCTGTCCATGCTGCGGGCATAGGCCACGCCTTCGCGCACCAGGTGCTCCATCTCGGTGAGGTCGCTCCATAGCTTGTCGCGCTCGACCCCATCATCCATCACTTCGACCCGCAGCTTCATGCGCGTGATCGGGGTTTGCAGGTCATGGGAGATCGCCGCCAGCAGTTGCATGCGCTCCTTGAGGTAGGCGGCGATGCGCGCCTGCAAGGCGTTGAAGGCCACAGCAGCGTACTTGACCTCGCGGGGGCCGGCTTCATCCAGTTGTGGGCCGGGTTTGTCCGGGTCGAGCTGGTCCACCGCACGCGCCAGGCGGGTCAAGGGGCCGATCGCCAGGCGCACCGCCAGCCAGGTGCACAGCAAGAGCAGGGCCAACTGCAGCAGCAGCACCACGGGCAGCCAACTGGCCACGGGCACCGGCATCGGCGTCACGTCGAGGGTCAGGGGCGCGCCATCGGCCAGTTCCAGGTGGGCCTGGAAGTGCGGGTTCGGCCCTGGCAACTCCTGGAAGGCCAGGCGGTAGTCGTGACCGATGGCCTTGACGATGGACTCGGCGGCCATGGGCGGGTCGGCCATCGGCATTGCGTGGCCGGGCAGGCCTTGGTCGAGGCGATAGCGGTAGGTGCGGCGCTCCAGGCGCGGCAACCAGGCGGCGCGCTCGGCGGCGGGCAAGCGGTCGAGGATGGCCACCGAGGTGGCCACGTCCATCTCCAGGTTGCTCAGCATCATCGAGCGGCTGCTGATATAGCGCTCGTAGAACTGCAGGCTGAACGACAGCCCGTAGGCCAGCACCAGCCCGGTGAAGAAGATCAGCGCCAGGCGCGAGGCCAGCGTGTGGGGCCATTTCATGTGGGCGACTCGATCAGTTGCACCGACAGCGAGAACACGTAGCCTTCGCTGCGCACGGTCTTGATGCAGGTCGGCTCACGGGCGTCGTCGCCCAGGCGCTGGCGCAGGCGGCTGACCAACAGGTCGATGGAGCGGTCGAAGATGTCCGCCTCGCGGCCCTGGGTGAGGTTGAGCAGTTGCTCGCGGCTGAGCACCCGTTGCGGGTGGTCGAGGAATACCCGCAACAGGCGATATTCGGCGCCGCTCAGGGCCACCAGGGTGCCTTCGTCGTCGAGCAGGTGGCGCGCGGTGGTGTCCAGGCGCCATTGGCCGAAGCGGATCAACCGGCTGCTTTCGCTGATGGTCAGGTTCGGCGGCAGCATGCGCGTTCGGCGCAGTACGGCGTTGATCCGCGCCAGCAGTTCACGGGCGGAGAAGGGTTTGGTCAGGTAGTCGTCGGCGCCCATTTCCAGGCCGATGATGCGATCGGTCTCGTCGTTGCGCGCGGTGAGCATCAGCACCGGCGTGTTGCGGTGGCGACCGGCGCGCAGTTCGCGGCACAGCAACAGGCCATCGTCGCCGGGCATCATGATGTCGAGCACGATCAGGTCGACCGTGTTGCCCTCCAGAAAGGCACGCATCTGCCGACCATCGGCGACGATGCTCGTGCGCAGGCCGTTCTTCTTCAGGTAATTGCCGACCAGTTCGCGGATTTCGCGGTCGTCGTCGACGATCAGGATGTGATCGACGTGTTCCATCGGGGGTGTCCTGTACGCAGTGGATGGGCGCAGTGTACCGACGCCGGCGGCGCTTGCCTGCGGGGCTTTGTATTGCAGTGTATCTGCCCCTGACACAGATACAGGAAGAGGCACGCCGGCCCGTTGGCCGACACATCCGGGATACCGACCAGGCGTCAAATGGCTCTCGACCGGGGAGCAAGGCCTCCCCACCGCAAACCCGCTTCAGGAGAGATGCCATGAGCCTCAAGACCTTCGCCCAAGCCACCGTGTTCGCCGTCCTCGGCTTCGGCGCCATCGCCGCCCAGGCCGGCACCCAGGCCAACGCCGAGCCCGCGCCAATGCAGTACCACTACGGCGACCGCCTGGATATCAGGAAGGTGGTGTCGGTGAAACAGGATGACCCGACCGCCTGCGGTGTGGTCGGCACGCGCATGGACTACCGTGACTCCCAGGGCCAATTGCACAGCCTGGACTACCGCAGCTACGCCACTGGGGGATGCTATGACAATTGACCCGCCCGCGCGTCGGCGCCTGTTGCGGGTCGCTGGCGTGGCCCTGGCGCTGGCCGGCCTGGGCGTCGCCGGCCACCTGCTGGCCCGCGACAGCCTCGGCCCGATGCCGTCGCTGGCCGGTGCCCAGCAGTGGCTCAACTCGCCACCCCTGGATGCCCAGGCGCTCAAGGGCAAGGTGGTGCTGGTGGACTTCTGGACCTTCGACTGCATCAACTGCAAGCGCAGCCTGCCCTACGTCAACGACTGGTCGCGGCGCTATGCCGACCAGGGGTTGGTGGTGGTGGGGGTGCACACCCCGGAGTACGACTACGAGCATGACTTGGGCAACGTGCGCGAGCAGGTGCGCAAGCTGGACATCGCCTACCCCGTGGCGGTGGACAGCGACTACCTGATCTGGAACACCTGGGGCAACCAGTTCTGGCCGGCGCATTATTTCGTCGACCGCCGTGGGCAGGTGCGCCATGTGCATTTCGGCGAAGGGGATTACGCCGGGCAGGAGCAGGTGATTCGTGAACTGCTGGCGGAGCCGGGTTGATGAAGTGTCAGTGCCAGCCCTATCGCGGGGCAAGCCCGCGATAGGGCTGGCACAGGCAGCTAACCGAACCGGGCGAAATGCGCCTGCATCCGCCCCGCATCCGCCGCCCGCCCGCTGAACAGTTCGAATGCCTTCACCGCCTGGAACACCGCCATGGTCCCGCCATCGAGGGTCTTGCAGCCGAGCGCACGGGCATGACGCAACAGCTCGGTCTCCAGCGGGAAGTAGATGATCTCCGCCACCCACAACCGCGCGTGCAACAGCGCCACCGGCAATGGCGTGCCCGGCAACTTGGCCATGCCCACCGGCGTGGTATTGACCAGCCCATCGGCCTCGGCCAGTGCCGCCCCCAGGTCACCGCCCAGCCGCGCACGCCCTGCGCCGAAGCGTGCGTTGAGGTTGTCCACCAGGGCCTGGCCACGCGCCGCGTCCACTTCGAACAACCACAGTTGCTCGACGCCATCGCCCAACAGCGCATGGGCCACCGCCGAACCGGCACCCCCCGCGCCCAATTGCACCACGCCGCGCTTGGCCACACCCGGCAGGCCACGCCGCAGCCCCTCGGCGAAACCCAGGCAATCGGTGTTGTGGCCGATGCGCCGGCCATCCTTGAACAGCACCGTATTCACCGCGCCAATGCCGCGCGCCTCCTCGGACAACTCATCGAGCAACGGCAGGATCGCCTGCTTGAACGGGAAGGTGATGTTCAGCCCGGTGAAACCGGTCAGTTCGGCGGCGTCCAGCAGGCCGGGCAGGGCGCTGTCGTCCACGCCCAGTGGGTCGGCGTCGATCAGCCGGTACAGGTAGCGCAGGCCCTGGGCGTCACCTTCGTGCTCATGCAGGGCAGGGGTGCGCGAGGCCTGGATGCCGCGGCCGATCAGGCCGGCGAGAATGCCTGGGCCGCTCATGCCGCACGCTCGGCGAACAGTTGCTTGAAATGCGCCAGCGCCAGGCGGTAGCCATGGCTGCCCAGGCCGCAGATCACCCCCACCGCGATCGATGAGACGAACGACAGGTGACGAAACGGTTCACGCTTGTGCACGTTGGACAAATGCACTTCGATCACTGGTAGCCCGGCGGCCACCAGCGCGTCGCGGATGGCCACCGAGGTGTGGGTCCAGGCGGCGGGGTTGATCAGGATACCGTCACAGCGGTCACGGGCGGCGTGGATCCAGTCGATCAGCTCGCCTTCGTGGTTGGTCTGGCGGAATTCGGTCTCAAGGCCCAGCTCGCCGGCGCTGTCGGCGCAGGCTTGGGCGAGGTCGGCGAGGGTTTCGTGGCCGTACTGCGCGGGTTCACGGGTACCCAACAGATTCAGGTTGGGGCCGTTGAGCACGAGAATGCGGGGTGTCATGGCGGAGCGTCACTTGATTGTTGGAATGCCTGATTTTATGTACTACCCGGTTAGTTTCGTCAATTCTTGTGTTTCGGTAGCGGGCGATTATCGAACGGTCCACGGCCATGAATTCCGGGCCGTCCAGGCCATCGCCCTCGATTACAAAATTGTAATTTTCCCGCCACTCCCACGATAACCACGCCTCCCTACAGTCCCCGGCCTAGCGCTGTGCCGCTTGCCGACGAGGACCGTGACCGTGCCGCTCAACCGTGCCACCCCCTTTAGCATCGCCCTGTTCTGCCTGATGTCGGCCACCCCCGCCGCCCAGGCCAGCCAGGCCTTGACCCTTGCCCAGGCGCTGGACGCCGCCTTCGCCAGCAACCCCGAACTGGCCGCTGTGCGCCAGGAGGTCGGTATCGCCGAGGGCGAGCGGCGCCAGGCCGGGCTGTCGCCCAACCCCGAGCTTGCGTGGGAAATGGAAGACACCCGCCGCGCCACGCGCACCACCACCGTGACGCTCAGCCAGCCCCTGGAACTGGGTGGCAAGCGTGGTGCGCGCATCGAGGTGGCCCAGGCCGGCCAGGCCATCGCCCAGCTGGACTTGGAACGCCAGGGCAACGGCCTGCGGGCCGATGTCACCCAGGCCTTTCACGCCGCCCTGCGCGCGCAGACCGCCGTGGAGCTGGCCGAGCAGTCTCGCAGCCTGACCGAGCGCGGCCTGCGCATAGTGCGCGGGCGGGTCGAGGCCGGGCAGTCGTCGCCGCTCGAAGCCACGCGCGCCGAGGTGCAGTTGGCCCAGGCCCAGGCGCAACTGCGCCGCGCCGAATCCGGGCGCACCGTGGCCTGGCAGGCCCTGGCGCGCCTGACCGGCAGCCCGCGCGCCGAGTTCGCTCAACTCGATGGCAGCGCCTTGTCACCGGGCCCTGCGCCGGACGCCGAGGCCCTGCTGGCCAAGGTCGAGCAGACCGTCGAGTGGCGCCTCGCTGCGGCGCAGATCGAGCGCGGCGAAGCGTCCCTGGGTTCGGAAAAAGCCCAGCGCATTCCCAATCTCACCGTCAGCTTCGGCAGCCAGTACAGCCGCGAGGACCGTGAGCGGGTCAACGTGGTCGGCCTGTCGATGCCGCTGCCGCTGTTCGATCGCAACCAGGGCAACGTGCTGGCTGCCGCGCGCCGCGCCGACCAGGCCCGTGACCTGCGCAACGCGGTCGAGCTGCGTCTGCGCAGCGACACCCGGAGTGCGCTCAGCCAATGGGCGATGGCCATGGCCGAGGTGGATGCCTACGACCGCACCATCCTGCCCTCGGCGCGCCAGGCGGTCGATACCGCCACGCGTGGCTTCGAGCGCGGCAAGTTCGCCTTCCTCGACGTGCTCGATGCCCAGCGCACGCTGATCGACGCGCGTGGCCAGTACCTCGATGCCCTGGCCTCGGCCACCGACGCCCGTGCCCAGGTCGAGCGAATCTACGGCGCGCTTGGACGCTGAGCCCCACCGATTGTCCTTTTTGCGCACGACCCGCAGGAGCAATGATGAACAAACCACGCAAGATCGCCATCCTGGTCGCTACCCTCGCCGTGCTCGGCGTCGGCGGCCTGGCCTGGACCGCCAGCCTGGCCCCCGGCAAGGCCGCCCACGACGACCATGGCGAGGCGGGCCGCGGCCATGAAGATCAGTCAGGCCACGACCACGGCGAACAGGCCGGCGAGAACCACGACGAAGAAGGCAAGCTGCACTTGACGCCCGCGCAGATCGAAGCCGCAGGCGTGCAACTGGCCACCGCCGCCCCGCGCGCCCTGGGTACGGCCATCAATTTCCCCGGCGAAATCCGCTTCGACGAGGACCACACCGCGCACGTGGTGCCGCGTGTGCCAGGCGTGGTCGAGTCGGTGCAGGCCGACCTCGGCCAACCGGTCAAGCGCGGCCAGGTGCTGGCGGTGATCGCCAGCCAGCAGATTTCCGAACTGCGCAGCGAGCAGCAGGCCGCCCAGCGCCGGCTGGAGCTGGCGCGGCTGACGTTCGAGCGGGAGAAACAGCTGTGGCAGGAGCGCATCAGCGCCGAGCAGGACTACCTGCAAGCCCGCCAGGCCCTGCAAGAGGCTGAAATCGCCCTGGCCAACGCCCGGCAGAAGGTCGCTGCCGTGGCCCCGGCCGGGGCTGGCAACCGCTATGAGCTGCGCGCGCCATTCGATGCGGTGGTGGTGGAGAAACACCTGACCGTCGGCGAAGTGGTCGGCGAGGCCAGCAACGCCTTCACCCTGTCGGACCTGAACCGAGTGTGGGCGACCTTCGCCGTGACCCCGCGCGACCTGGACAAGGTCACCAGCGGCCGCGTCGTGACCGTCAGCGCCCCAGACCTGGGCGCCGAGGTCGAGGGCACCGTCAACTACGTCGGCAACCTGCTCGGCGAGCAGACCCGCGCCGCCACCGCCCGCGCCACCCTGGCCAACCCCAACGGCGCCTGGCGCCCGGGGTTGTTCGTCAACATCGCGGTCACCGTCGAGCGCAGTGACGCCGCCGTGGTGGTGCCACAAAGCGCCTTGCAAACCCTGGAGGAGCGCAGCGTGGTGTTCGCCCGCACCGCGGAAGGTTTCCAAGCGCTGCCGGTGAAGACCGGCCGACGCGACGCCGGCTTCGTGGAAATCACCGAGGGTCTGGCCGCCGGCACCCAGGTGGCCGCCGCAGGCAGCTTCGTCCTCAAGTCCGAGCTGGGCAAGGGCTCGGCCGAGCACAGCCACTGATCCGGGAACCCCGTCATGTTCGAACGCATCATTCAATTCGCCATCGAGCAGCGCCTGGTCGTGATGCTCGCGGTGCTGCTGATGGCGGCCGTGGGCATCCATAGCTACCAGAAGCTGCCCATCGACGCCGTGCCCGACATCACCAACGTGCAGGTGCAGATCAACACCGCCGCCCCCGGCTACTCGCCGCTGGAGACCGAGCAGCGCATCACCTTCGCCATCGAAACCGCCATGGCTGGCCTGCCAGGCCTGAAGCAGACCCGCTCGCTGTCGCGTTCGGGGTTGTCGCAGGTGACGGTGATCTTCGACGACGCCACCGATATCTTCTTCGCCCGGCAATTGGTCAACGAGCGCCTGCAAGTCGCCCGCGAGCAACTGCCCGAGGGCATCGAGGCGGCCTTGGGGCCGATCTCCACGGGGCTGGGCGAGATCTTCCTATGGACGGTCGAGGCCCAGGACGGCGCGTTGAAGGAAGACGGCACGCCTTACAGCGCCACCGACCTGCGGGTGATCCAGGACTGGATCATCAAACCGCAGCTGCGCAATGTGCCGGGCGTGGCCGAGGTCAACAGCATCGGCGGCCACGCCAAGCAGTACCTGATCGCCCCGGACCCCAAGCGCCTGGCGGCCTACAAGTTGACCCTCAATGACCTGATCAACGCCCTGCAGAGCAACAACGCCAACGTCGGTGCCGGCTACATCGAGCGCAACGGCGAGCAACTGCTGGTGCGCGCGCCGGGGCAAGTGGCGTCGGTGGAGGACATCGCCAACATCGTCATCTCCAGCACCGACGGCGCGCCGATCCGTGTCAGCCACGTGGCCCAGGTCGGCCTGGGCGAGGAGTTGCGTTCCGGCGCGGCCACCGAGAACGGTCGCGAGGTGGTGCTGGGCACGGTGTTCATGCTGATCGGCGAGAACAGCCGGGCGGTGTCCCAGGCGGTGGCGACCAAGCTCGCCGAGATCAACCGCAGCCTGCCCAAGGGGGTGCAGGCGGTGACCGTGTACGACCGCACCCACCTGGTCGAGAAAGCCATCGCCACGGTGAAGAAGAACCTGGTGGAGGGGGCGATCCTGGTGATCGCCGTGCTGTTCCTGTTCCTGGGCAACATCCGCGCGGCGTTGATCACGGCCATGGTCATTCCGTTGTCGATGCTGTTCACCTTCACAGGCATGTTCAGCAACAAGGTCAGCGCCAACCTGATGAGCCTCGGGGCGCTGGACTTCGGCATCATCGTCGACGGCGCGGTGGTGATCGTCGAGAACGCCATCCGCCGCCTGGCCCACGCCCAGCAGCGCCATGGCCGCATGCTGACCCGCGCCGAACGCTTCCATGAGGTGTTCGCCGCCGCCCGTGAGGCGCGTCGGCCGCTGATCTACGGGCAACTGATCATCATGGTGGTGTACCTGCCGATCTTTGCCCTCACCGGGGTCGAGGGCAAGATGTTCCACCCCATGGCCTTCACCGTGGTGATGGCCTTGCTGGGTGCGATGATCCTGTCGGTGACCTTCGTGCCGGCGGCCATCGCCCTGTTCGTCAATGGCAAGGTCAAGGAGGAGGAGGGCGTGGTGATGCGCACTGCGCGCCTGCGCTACGCCCCGGTGCTGGCCTGGGTGCTGGGCCGGCGCAACCTGGCGTTCGCCAGCGCCGCCACCCTGGTGGTGCTGTCCGGGGTGCTGGCCGGCCGCATGGGCAGCGAGTTCATCCCCAGCCTCAGCGAGGGCGACTTCGCCCTGCAATCGCTGCGTGTGCCCGGCACCAGCCTGAGCCAGTCGGTGGACATGCAGCAGCGTCTGGAGAAGGCCATCATCGCCCAGGTGCCGGAAGTGCAGCGGGTGTTCGCTCGCACCGGCACCGCCGAGATCGCCTCCGACCCGATGCCGCCGAACATCTCCGACGCCTACGTGATGCTCAAGCCGCGCGAGCAATGGGCCGACCCGGGCAAGCCCCGTGATGAACTGATCGCCGAGGTGCAGCGCGCCGCAGCCAGCGTGCCGGGCAGCAACCATGAGCTGTCGCAGCCGATTCAGTTGCGCTTCAACGAGCTGATTTCCGGCGTGCGCAGCGACGTGGCGGTGAAGGTGTTCGGCGACGACATGGACGTGCTCAACCGCACCGCCGCGCAGATCGCCGCGACCCTGCAGCAGGTGCCGGGGGCCTCGGAGGTGAAGGTCGAACAGACCACCGGCCTGCCGGTGCTGACCATCGACATCGACCGCGACAAGGCTGCGCGCCACGGTCTGAACGTGGCCGAGGTGCAGGAGGCGGTGGCCATCGCCGTGGGCGGGCGCACCGCGGGCACGCTGTATGAGGGCGACCGGCGCTTCGACATGGTGGTGCGCCTGTCCGAGGCCTTGCGCACGGATGTCGAGGGCTTGTCGGGCCTGCTGATCCCGGTACCGGCCAATGGGGGCGCGGCGCAGATCGGCTTCATCCCGCTGTCGCAGGTGGCCAGCCTGAACCTGCAGCTGGGGCCGAACCAGGTCAGCCGCGAGGATGGCAAGCGCGTGGTGGTGGTCAGTGCCAACGTGCGCGGGCGTGACCTGGGGTCGTTCGTCGAGGAGGCGTCGCAGACCCTCATCGACAAGGCCCCGGTGCCGCCAGGTTACTGGACCCGCTGGGGTGGGCAGTTCGAGCAGTTGCAGTCGGCCGCAGAACGCTTGCGGGTGGTGGTGCCGGTGGCGCTGCTGCTGGTGATGGCTTTGCTGCTGATGATGTTCAATAACCTCAAGGATGGCCTGCTGGTGTTCACCGGCATTCCCTTCGCCTTGACCGGTGGGGTGTTGGCGCTGTGGTTGCGGGATATCCCGCTGTCGATTTCCGCGGGTGTGGGCTTTATCGCCCTGTCGGGGGTGGCGGTGCTCAACGGCCTGGTGATGATCGCCTTCATCCGCAGCCTGCGTGAGGAGGGCCGGCCACTGCGCGTGGCAATCGAGGAAGGCGCCTTGACCCGCTTGCGGCCGGTATTGATGACCGCGCTGGTGGCATCGCTGGGGTTCATTCCGATGGCCCTGGCCACCGGCACCGGCGCCGAGGTGCAGCGGCCGCTGGCGACGGTGGTGATTGGCGGAATCTTGTCCTCTACCGCATTGACCCTGCTGGTGCTGCCGGCGCTGTACCAGTGGGCGCATCGACGGGACGAGGACTGATGTGGCGGTGTTGGCTGCATCGCGGGCTTGCCCCGCGATAGGGCCGCCGCTCACACCGCCCGGGTATTGAGCAAGCGCACCCCCAGGCCAATGAACAGCGCCCCGGTGGCCCGCTTGAACCAGGCTGCCAGGCGCGACGCCTTCAGCCGTTGCCCGAAGCGATACGCGGTGAAGCAGTAGAACGAATGCACCAGGCAGACGATCGCGGCCATGCTCACGAACATGGCCGCGAATTGCCCGAAGATCGGCCGCCCTGGCTCCAGGAACTGCGGCAGGAAGGCGCAGAAGAACACCAGGGTCTTGGGGTTGCTGGCCGACACCAGGAACGCCTCCATGCCGATCCGCCACTTCGCCCGCGGTGCGGCAGGGGCCACTTGGCCGACCGCAAGCTTGGTCTTGTCACGACTGAACAGCTGGCGCATGCCCAGGTAGATCAAGTACCCCGCGCCCACCAGTTTCAGCGCCAGGAACGCCGCCGGCAGGGAAATCAGCAACGCCCCCACGCCCATCGCCACGCCACTGATCAGCAGCAGTTGCGCGCTGAGGTTGCCGAATAACGTCACGCCCATGCCGGACGGCCCATAGCGCAAGGCATTGCGCACGGTGAGCAGGACATTGGGGCCGGGGGAAAGGGAGGTGATGAGGTAGGCCAGGGAGAAAGTCAGCCAGAGGTGCATTGCCATGGAGCGGTCCTGCTCGGGGGAAAACGCCACCATGCCAGTAAACCGCTCAACTTGCCATCGGCCCCACGAGTGCGGGGCCGTTGTGTTTTACCAGAGGGCCGTCGAGGCGGCGGTGATCGTGCGGGCGAACACCGCGATGGCGGCGTCCACTTCAGTATCGGTGCTGTAGCGCCCGAGGCTGATGCGCACGCTGTTGCGCGCCCGGCGTTCGTCCAGGCCCAGCGCCAGCAGCACGTGCGAGGCGGCGTTGCTTGCCGAGTTGCACGCCGAGGTCGAGGACAGTGCCAGTTCGCTGGCCAAGGCGTTGCTGTTGAAGCCGTTGGCGTCGATGCACAGGTTCAGGGTATGCGGCACGCGTTGTTCGGCGCAGCCGTTGAGGCTGACACCCGGCAGGGCCAGCAGGCCTTCGCGCAGGCGCCGGGCCAGGGCTTCGATGCGCTGGTGTTCGCTGTCGCCCGGCGTACCGGCCAGGGCGAAGGCGCTGCCCATGCCGACGATCTGGTGGGTGGCCAGGGTGCCCGAGCGCAGGCCGCCTTCATGGCCGCCGCCGTGCATCTGCGCGCGCAGGGCAGGGCGGGCGCGGCTGCCGACATAGAGGGCGCCGATGCCCTTGGGGCCGTAGGCCTTGTGCGCGGAGAACGACATCAGGTCGACCGCCTGGCTGGCCAGGTCGATGTGCACCTTGCCCACGGCCTGGGCGGCGTCCACGTGCAGCAGTGCGCCGTGCTCGCGCACCAGCAGGCCGATGCGGGCGAAGTCGGTGACGGTGCCCAGTTCGTTGTTCACCGCCATCAGCGAGACCAGGCGGGTATCTGGGCGCAGGGCCGCGCGCACCGCCTCGGGTTGGATCAGGCCGTTGTGGTCCGGGGCCAGGCGGGTGACGGCCCAACCCTGGCGCTCCAGTTCGGCGGCGGTGTCGAGCACGGCCTTGTGTTCCAACTGGCTGGTGAGCAAGTGGCCGGGCGTGCCTTGGGCGATGCCCTTGAGGGCGAGGTTGTTGGATTCGGTGGCGCCGGAGGTCCAGACCAGGTCCTGGGGCTGTGCGCCGACCTGGGTGGCGACCTGTTGCCGGGCTTGTTCCACCAGGTCGCGGGCAGCCTGGCCGAAGGCGTGGCCCCGGGAGGCGGGGTTGCCGAAGTGGGCCTGGCGGCCCAGGCAGGCGAGCATGGTTTCGATGACCCGGTCGTCGACCGGGGTGGTGGCGGCGTAGTCGAGGTAGAGCGGCTGTTGGGCCATGGGGCGGGTCCGTGCAAGGGGCTGGGGCATAGGCGTCATGCTACCCAGGTGGTGCGGATGGTTTTTGCCCTTTTGCCTAAGGAGTTCGGGTGTTTAAGGGTTTTTTTCTATTTATTGTTTTTATTCGGGAATTATTTTTTCAGTGCAGGCCCTATCGCGGGACAAGCCCGCGATAGGGCGACCTGGCGTCACCGGCTGACGCGGATCCAGGCACTTCATGGGCGCTTGTGTCGATGGCACCTTCAACCCTTGCCGTGGAAAGTCGGCAAAACGAACGCCCCTAGCTCTTCCAGCGTCTCATCGAGCGGCCGTCGGTTGCGCCGCAGGTGCAGCCCGATGTGCGCTACCCCCGCCGCACGCATGGCCTGCAGCTCGGCGATCAGGCCGTTGCGCCCGACCTTGCAGCCAAACCGATGACGTTCCAGCGGCGCATCGGGGTTTTCGTCCAGGTCCAGGTGAATGAACGACACATAGGGCTTTTCGCCCGCCACCTCGCGCCACAACCCGGCGCGGCGCACATGCTCTTGTGGCGTGCCAGGGTAGGCCAGCCAACCGTCCAGGTGCTCACCGACCCACGCCGGGCTCTGCTGCGCCAGGCCCGCGACCAGCAGCGGCAGCGGCTGCACGGGCCTGGGCAGCACCTCCACGCCCGGCGGCAGCTCGGCGCTGCGCCATTCACGCAGCAACGCCACCTGCGCGCGGAAGGCTTCGCCGCGGCTGTCGAAGTCACGGCCGAACAGCGGGTACTCCACCGGGCGGTCGCCGCTGGCCACACCCAGCAGCAGGCGCCCGCCGCTGAGCAGGTCGACGCTGGCGGCGGCTTTCATCGTCAGCAGCGGCTCGCGGATCGGCAACACCACGGCGGCGGTACCCAGCAGGATGTCGCGGGTCACCCCGGCGAGGTAGCCGAGGTAGGTGAACACCTCGAACACCTGGGCGGCGTCGCCGAACTGTGGGTCGTACAGCGGCACGTCACGCACCCACAGGGCGCGAAAGCCGACGCGGTCGGCGAGGGTGGCCAGGCGTGCGTGCTGGGCCAGGTCGGGCACGCCGAACGGCATGCCGGCGCGTTGCCGGGCCTGTTCGCGCACGCTGTTCCAGTCGTTGTCCAGGGGCAGTTCGAGGCCGACGCTCAGGCCGCCCGACACCAGTTTCTGCAAGGTGGAATTCATGGCTGAGGCTCATAGCGAGAAATGCCGCCCAGCCTACGGGAGGGCCGCGCTGTGATGTAGACTCGCGCAATTCAAATCATTTGTGAAATCAGGTCATGCAAACCCGCATCAAGGACATCAACCGCTCTGGCGAGATGGAAGTGTTCACCGAAGTGGTGGCCGCTGGCACGTTTTCCGAGGCAGCACGGCGCCTGGACATGACGCCCTCGGCGGTGAGCAAGCTGGTCGCGCGCTTGGAGCAGCGCCTGGGCGCACGCCTGCTGCACCGCTCCACGCGACGCCTGGAACTGACCGCCGAGGGTGAGCGCTTCCATGCCGAGAGCCTGCGTATTCTGGAGCAGATCGACAACGCCGAGCGCGACGTGGCCAACGCCGCCTGCCCCAGCGGGGTGATCCACGTCAGCAGCAACCTGCCGTTCGGCCTGCACTGCCTGGCGCCGCTGGTACCGGCGTTTCTCGACGCTTACCCGCAGATCAGCCTGAACCTGGAGCTGACCGACACCGTGGTCGACCTGCTCGAACGGCGCGCCGACGTCGCCATTCGCTCCGGCCCGCTCAAGGCTTCGCGCCTGGTGCAGCGCCACCTGGGGCGCAGCCGCTTGCGCACGGTGGCAGCGCCTGGCTACCTCGCGCGGCATGGCACGCCGCGCACGCCGACTGAGCTGCTGGCGCATAACCGCCTGGATTTCGGTTTCCACCGGCATTCGCAGGCGTGGGTTTACCGCGACGAGCAGGGGCAGCGGGTGGAAGTCGCGCCACAGGGCAACCTGCAACTGCATGATGGCGAGAGCATGCGCCAGTTGTGCATCGGTGGGGCGGGGGTGGCGCGCTTGGCGAATTTCCACGTGGGGGCGGACATCGACGCAGGGCGGCTGGTGCCGTTGCTCGATGCGTTTGCCGACGAGGGCGAAGAGGACGTGCTGCATGCGGTGTTCATCGGGCCGGGGCGGCAGTTGCCGCAGCGGGTGAGGGTGTTCATCGACTTTCTGGTGGAGCGGTTGGACACGCGGTACTTCCGCTAGGTTTGGGTGTGGCGCTCGGCCCTGTCGCGGGGCAGACCACCGAACCCCCTTCAGCCCAGGCTCGCCTGCAGCGCCTCGACGAACACCCCCTCCGCCCGGCTGAGCCGCTGTTCGCGGTTCCACAGCAGATGGATGTCCACATCGGCGATGCCCTCGTGCGGCGGCAGTTTCCACAGCAGCCCGGCCTGCACGTCCGGCGCCACCACGTGCTCCGGCAGGCAGCCGATGCCGAACCCGGCGATCACCAGCCGGCGCACTTCCTCCAGGCTTGGCGACGAGGCGACGATCCGCCCCGAGAAGCCCTGCTGGTCACGGAAGATGGTCAACGGCGAGAGCATCCCGCCGATCTGGTCGCTGGTGAAACTGACGAAATTTTCCTTTTGCAGGTCGCCCTCCAACTGGCCGAACAGCGCATGGTGGCGGCCGCAGAAGAACGCATAGCGCTGACGCAGGAACAGGCGTTGCTCCAGGCGCGGCTGCGGCCGACGGCTGAGGCTCAGGCCGGCCGTGGCGGTCTTTTCCTGCAGGGCGGCGACGATGTCGGAGCTGCGCATCACGTCGATCTCCAGTTCCACCCGCGGGTGCTGGCGGTGAAAACCGGCGAGGAATTCGTCGAAGCGCGCGCAGACCACGCGGCTGATGGTCAGCAGGCGCACCTTGCCCACCACTTCGTCGGCCGGGTGCTCCAGCAGGCCGCTGATCTGCGACATCTGCCCATACACCTCACCGGCCAGTTGGAACAGTTGCTCGCCCATCTCGGTGAGTACGAAGCGTGGGCCGCGGCGGGCGATGAGCTGGCGCCCGAGTTGTTCTTCCAGGCGCTTGAGCGCCTGGCTCACCGCCGGCTGGGTCAGGTGCAGACGCGCGGCGGCGCGGCTGATGGACAGTTCCTGGCCAATCACCCGGAAGGTGCGCAGCAGGTTCCAGTCGAGGCGGTCGTTGAGCAGGCGGTCGGGCATGGCGGGCTCTAATAATAACCAGGGCTAATAGTTCGAATAATAAATAGAAAATTGACTAATCATAGCCCCGGGTCGATAAATCTGTTCCAGCAGCGGTGGATTCATCGCCAACACCAACCGAGGCGTCGAAGAGCGCCCCCCGTGATCCCAACGACCTCCTGCCAGAAAAACAACCAAAGGAGCCAGCCCCATGAAGCCATCCGCTTCGCCCCAGCCACGCCGCGCTGCGACCGCCGCGTTCATCGGCACCATGATCGAGTGGTACGACTTCTACATCTATGCCACCGCCGCCGCGCTGGTGTTCGGTGCCTTGTTCTTCCCCTCCGACAACAGCCTGTTCAGCACCATGGCCGCGTTCGGCACCTTCGCCGTGGGCTTCTTCGCCCGCCCCCTGGGCGGGCTGGTGTTCGGTCATGTGGGTGACCGCATCGGGCGCAAGAAGTCGCTGGTCATTACCCTGGTGATGATGGGCGTGGTCACCGTGTGCATCGGCCTGCTGCCGACCTATGCGCAGATCGGCGCCACCGCGCCGGTGCTGCTGATCCTGCTGCGCATCGTCCAAGGCATCGCCGTGGGCGGCGAGTGGGGCGGCGCGGTGCTGATGGCTGGCGAGCATGCGCCCAAGGGGCGGCGCACCTTCTTTGCCTCGTTCGCCCAACTGGGCAGCCCGGCGGGCCTGATCCTCTCGCTGCTGGCCTTCGGCCTGGTCACCCGTCTGCCTGAAGAAGAGCTGATGAGCTGGGGCTGGCGCGTGCCGTTCCTGGCCAGCGCCTTGCTGCTGGTGGTGGGCCTGGCGATTCGCCTGGGGGTCAACGAATCGCCGGAGTTCCTCGCCAGCCGCGAGCAGGCCGAGAAGACCCGGCGCAAGGAACAGGCCCCCGTGCTCGAGGTGTTGCGCACCGCCTGGCGCCCGCTGCTGTTGTGCATCGGTGCCAACACCTTGGGCATCGCCGGGGTCTATTTCACCAACACCTTCATGATCAGCTACACCACCACCCAGTTGCATCTGGAGCGCTCGCTGATTCTCGAATGCCTGTTCTTCGTGGCGATCATCCAGTTCTGCGTGCAGCCGCTGGCCGCCTGGCTCGCGGAAAAAATCGGCGCCACGCGCTTCCTGGCCTTGGTGGCACTGCTGGCGATGGCCTCGCCGTACCCGATGTTCGTGCTGGTCGGCAGCGGCCAGGGGCCGCTGATCGTGCTTGGCATCGCCCTGGCGGCGATCTGCATGGCGTCGTTCTACGCGGTGATCGCCGGCTACGTCAGCGGCCTGTTCGACACCCGCGTGCGCTACACCGCGATCTCCATGGCCTATCAGGTGTGCGGCGCCATCGCCGGCGGGCTGACGCCGTTGATCGGCACCTGGCTGGCCCACCAATTCACTGGCCAGTGGTGGCCGATGGCCCTGTTCTACAGCGTGATCGCCAGCATTTCGCTGGTCTGCGTACTCGCCCTGGCGCGCCAGTACGCCCGCAGCCAGCAGCTCGAGCTGGCTTGATTCAACCGATTCGACTGGAGTACCCGCAATGTTGAAAAGTAACGGCGAACGCCTGTGGGCGAGCCTGATGGCCATGGCCGAGGTCGGTGCCACCGCCCGTGGCGGCAGTTGCCGCCTGGCCTTGAGCGACGAGGACAAGGCGGGCCGCGAGCTGTTCGCCCAGTGGTGCCGCGAGGCCGGCCTTGCGCTGTCGGTGGACGCCATCGGCAACCTGTTCGCCCGTCGCGCCGGCCTCGACCCCGACGCCGCCCCGGTGATGATGGGCAGCCACCTCGACACGCAGCCCGAAGGCGGCCGCTTCGACGGCGTCTACGGCGTGTTGGCGGGCCTCGAGGTGGTGCGCCGTCTGAACGACCTCGGCATCCACACCCGCAAGCCGTTGGAGATCGCCGTGTGGACCAACGAGGAAGGCGCCCGCTTCACCCCGGCGATGTTCGGCTCGGCGGTGTTCACCGGTACCCTGGCGCTGGACGAGGCGCTGGCGATTCGCGATGCCGAGGGCATCAGCGTCGCCGCCGAACTGCAACGCCTCGGCTATGCCGGCCAGCGCCCGCTGGGCGGCGAGGTGGACGCCTATTTCGAGGCGCATATCGAACAAGGGCCCATCCTCGAAGACAACCGCACATGCATCGGCGTGGTCAGTGGCGGCCAGGCGATCCGCTGGCTCGACGTCACGCTCGAAGGCCAGGCCGCCCACGCCGGCACCACGCCCATGGCGCTGCGCAAGGACGCCCTGTACGGCGCCGCGCGGATGATCCAGGCGGTCGAGCAACTGGCCGCCGGCTTCGCCCCCGAGGGGCTGACCACGGTGGGCGAACTGAGCATCGCCAAATCTTCGCGCAATACCATTCCCGGCCTGCTGCGCTTCACCGTCGACCTGCGCCACCACCGCGACGAAGCCATCGAGGCCATGGAGCGCGACCTTGGTCGCCTGTTCCAGGCCATCGCCGCCCAGCGCGGCCTGAAGGTGAACATCGAGCGGCATTGGATCAGCCCGGCCACGCCGTTCGATGCCGACTGCGTCGCCGCCGTGCAACAGGCAGTGGACGGCCTGGGCTACAGCCAGCAGCGGATCGTCAGCGGCGCGGGTCACGACGCCATCCTGCTGGCGCGCTACTGCCCGACGGCGATGGTGTTCATCCCCTGTGTCGGCGGCTTGAGCCACAACGAAGCCGAAGACGTGCTGCCGGAGGATGCCCGCCAGGGCGCCGATGTGCTGCTCAATGCCGTGCTGGCCCGCGCCGGCCGTGTCGAAGGAGACGCCTGATGCGTTGCTATTTCCACCCCGAGCAACTGTTGCACCACCCGCGCAGCTACTACTCCCGGGGCGCCATGCGCACGCCCCAGGAAGTGCCCGAGCGCGCCCAGCGCCTGTTGCAAGCCGCCAAGGACCTGGGCTTCGACATCCGCCAGCCGGGCGATGCCGGCCTGGCGCCGCTCAAGGCCGTGCACGGCGAGGCGTACCTGACCTTCCTGGCAGAGGCCCATGCGCGCTGGAAGGAGGTGCCCGAGGATTGGGGCGAAGAGGTGATGTCGAACATCTTCGTGCGTGAGCCCAACGCCCTGCGCGGCATCCTGGCCCAGGCCGGGCGCTACCTGGCTGACGGCAGTTGCCCGGTGGGCGAACAGACTTGGCGCTCAGCCTACTGGTCGGCGCAGAGCGCGCTGGCCGGCGCCCAAGCGATCGTCGATGGCGAGCCGGCGGCCTACGCGTTGTGCCGCCCACCGGGGCACCATGCGCGTTTCGATGCCGCAGGAGGCTTCTGCTACCTGAACAACGCCGCGATCGCCGCCCAGGCCCTGCGTGGGCGCTATGCACGGGTGGCGGTGCTGGACACCGACATGCACCACGGTCAGGGGATTCAGGAAATCTTCTACGAGCGCAGCGATGTGCTGTACGTGTCGGTGCATGGCGACCCGACCAATTTCTACCCTGGCGTGGCGGGCTTCGCCGATGAGCGTGGGGCGGGCGAGGGGGCGGGGTACAACCTCAACCTGCCCATGGCGCACGGGGCCAGCGAGGCTGACTTCATGGGGCAGTTGGAGGTCGCGCTGGATGCCATCCAGGATTTCGGCGCGCAGGTGCTGGTGTTGTCGCTGGGGTTCGATATCTATGAGCTCGACCCACAGAGCAAAGTGGCGGTGACGACTGCGGGGTTCGCCGAGTTGGGCGAGCGGATTCGCGGGTTGCGCCTGCCGTGCCTGATCGTGCAGGAGGGGGGGTATCACCTGGAGAGCTTGGAGGCCAATGCGGCGGCGTTCTTTGGGCAGAAAGGCGACTGGCGCTGAAGGCTGAATGAGGGGTCCAATGGCCAGGTTCTTCATGAGGGTGCACCCAATAGCAGGCGTAAGGGGACTCGGCCCTACTCGAACACACACTTGTTTTCGAGGACGAATGCCGGGGAGTACCACTTCGGACCTTTCACGTACGCACCGTTTTCCTGCTTGATGAGGCCTTGCGTACTCATGTCGCTGACGAGGCTCATCAAACCGTGGTTATCCAGTACAAACACCCACTGGTTTCGGTTGTAGAGGCCATCGAGGCGTGGGTGGGAAATGCCGGCTCCTTGTACGAGGAACAGGATCACATCGACCGGTGTTTGGTAATCTTCCAGCGTAGCGGTATGCGTGTCGTTCCATGTTTTTCCTCCATCTCCACTGGCATCGCGGCGGCGATCGTGGTGGTGATGGGCGTGGTGCACCAACTGCGTACCAGCAAGCGCCATTGAGTGGAGGGGGCTGCTATGCGGCCCTTGCTCGACACAAGGCCGCTCCCACAGGCCCCTGTATCACTTTCGCGTCACCCAGGTGAGCCACCCGGTGTAATGGCTCACCTCGATCGGCAGCCCGGCCTGCAACAGGCCCAACGCCTGGTCGCTGTCATCCAGCGGCAGGTCCTCGCTGACCCGCAGCCCCTCCAGGGCCTGGCGATCGAACAGCAGCAAGCCCTGACGATGCCGTGCCAGGCGCTCCAAGGCTTGGGTCAGCGGTTGCCCGTCGCCGGGCAGCCGTTGCAGGTACCACTCGGCCTGACGGGTGCCGACGTCGAAGCGGCTCACCGTCCCTGGCGAGCGCGCCTTGAAACGCAACTGCTGGCCGCGTTCGAGCGAGACATGCCGGCCATCGCCCTCCAGCTCGACCCGGCCTTGCAGCACGCTGACCTCGGTGACCTCTTCCAGGCGCTCGACGATCACCTGCGCATCCAGCGGCCGCAGGTTGCCCTGGGGCGTCTCGATGCGGAACGGGCGGGTGTCGCCGTGGGCCACTTCCAGCAGCACCTGGCCTTTGAGCAGTCGCAGGTGGCGTTGCGCGGTGTCGAAGGTCAGGTCCACGGCGGAGCTGGCGTCCAGGGTCAGCAGGCTGCCGTCCTCCAACTGCCGGGTGACGCGGTTCTGGCTGTCGGTGGACAGGTCGGCCAGCTCGAAACCCTGGCCCATCCAGGGCGAGGCGAGCAAGGCGCTGGCGCCGATCAGGGCGAGGATCGCCAAGGGCAGGGCGAGGTGTCGCAGAGGCAGTGGTTTCATGGGCGTGCTGATGTGTGGGGTGTTGGTGGACTGACCGTAAGCATAGGTGGTCGGTTCCGACCCTTCGCGGGGCGAGCCCGCTCACAGCTGGCCCGCCGTCCATGAAAGCGGTGCTGTACCAGTAGGCGCGCGCCAGCCCCGCAATCGGAGCGCCACGAACACCACAAAACGCTTATGCTAGAGGCTCCACTCGCCAACGGAGCCCTTCTCATGGCTTGGTCCGCCACCCAGTATTCCCTCTTCGAACACGAACGTACCCGCGCTGTGCGCGACCTGCTCGCCGCCGTGCCGAGCCGTCCGGTGCACCACGCCACCGACCTGGGCTGCGGCCCGGGCAACTCCACCGAAGTGCTGATCGAGCGCTTCCCCGACGCCCTGGTCAGTGCCCTGGACAGCGACCCGGACATGATCGAAAAAGCCAAGCTGCGGATGCCGCTGGTGCGCAGCGAAATCGCCGACATTTCCACCTGGGAAGCCGACCAGCCCCAGGACCTGATCCTCGCCAACGCATCCTTGCAGTGGGTACCGGACCACCGTGCTCTCTACCCGCACCTGATCCGCCAGTTGGCCCAGGGCGGCAGCCTGGCGGTGCAGACCCCGGACAACCTCGACGAGCCCGCCCATCGGCGCATGCGCGAGATCGCCAGCCAAGGCCCATGGGCCGACAAGTTCGCCGGTTTCTCCCTGCCGCCGCGGCACAACGGCGCGTTCTACTACGACCTGCTCAGCCCACTGTGCGCGCGGGTGGACGTGTGGCGTACCACCTACCACCACCCATTGGCTGGCGGTGCCGAGGCCGTGGTGGAGTGGTTCAAGGGCTCGGGGTTGCGGCCGTACCTGGCACGCCTGGATGAGCAGGAGCGCGAGGACTTCCTGCAGCTGTACCTGCAGGCCATGCAACAGGACTACCCGACCGCCAGCGACGGCAAGGTGCTGTTGCCGTTCCCGCGGCTATTCGTGGTAGCGACGCGCTAGGCGCCACAGCACGTAGCCGTAGACGCCGAGGTTCAGGGCCAGGGCCACGCTGCCCAGCAGCACCTGGACCTGCGGCGTCAACCCGGCCGGGTAGATCAACGGCCAGATGTAGTGCTCGACGAAACCGCCCTGGTAGCCAGCCTGGCCGGCGGCCTGGCGCATGCGGTTCTCCCAGTCGGTCAGCGGGCATTCCAGGTGCAGGCATTCCACCGCCAGGCCCCAGGCCAGGGCGGGCAGGTGCAGGAGCAGAGCGCCATGCCAGCGCAGCACCAGCAGGCCGCCGAACAGCACCAGCAGGATGAAGGCCAGGTGCAGGAGGACCAAGGTGTCGGCGCTGAGGCGGTAGAGCATGGCGGGGTGAGACGCTGGGGGGAGATGCCTATCAGCATAGGCGGGTTTGCGTAAGGTCTGCGCCAGCGGCCATCGCGGGTCAAGCTCCAACCCCTCAATGAATACTCGACGCCAAATCGAAAATCGGCATGTACATCAAGATCACGATCCCGCCGATCAGCAGCCCGATGAAGGTCATCAGCAACGGCTCGAACAGCTTCACGAACCACTCCACCCAGCGCCCGATCTCCTGGTCATGGAAGTCCGCACAGCGCTCCAGCATCTCCCCGAGGTTCCCCGACTGTTCGCCAGCGCGCAGCAGCCGCAGCGACACCGGCGTCACCAGGCCACCAGCCTCCAGCGCATCCGACAGCGCCAGGCCCTCGCCGACATGCCGGCAGGCCTGCGCCAGGCCCTCGCCGGTCGAACTGCCCAGCAGCCCCCGGGCCATGCCCATCGCCGTGAGGATCGGAATCCCCCCTTGCAGCAGGATGCCCAGCGACCGGTAGAAACGCGCCAGCTCGTACATCACCAGGCGCTGGTGCAACACCGGCAACCGCCGCACCTGCCGCCCCATCCAGCGCCGCACGGGCGGTTGGCGGCGCAGCACGGCCAACGCGACGGTAGCTGCCAGTGACCCCAGACCCAGTGGCCACTGCTGGGCATGCAGAAACAGTCCCAACTGCATCAACAGCCGCGACAGCCACGGCAACTCGCTGCCCATGCCCTCGAACACCAGGCTGAAGCGCGGCACCACGTAGCCCAGCAGGAACAGCACCACGCCGCCGCCCACCAGCAACAGCAACAGGGGGTAGACCGAGGCGCCCACCAGCTTCTGGCGCACCAGCTCCAGGCGCTGGCGGTAGCTGATGTAGCGCCCCAGCGCCTCGCCCAGGGCGCCGGTGCGCTCGCTGGACTGCACCAGCGCCACGTATAACGCGGGGAACACCCGGGGCTGCTGGCCCAGCGCCTGGGACAACGAGCGCCCCTCATAGAGTTGTGCCACCAGTTGTTCCAGGACCTTGCGCATGGCCGCGTTGGGCGCCTTCTCGGCCAGGCTCTCCAAGGCGTCGATCAGCGGCAGGCCGGCGTCGAGCAGGGTGCCCAGTTCCTGGCTGAACAGCACCAGGTCGAACGCCGGCGCACGGCGCCAGGCCATCGGGCCCAGACCCACGCCCCGGGCGCGCAGGCTGACCACCCGCAGGCCCTGGGCTTCGGCCTGGCGCCGCGCGTGCTCGGCATCCTCGGCCTCGAGTTGCACTTGCACGATGCCCTGCCTGCCCAGGGCCTTGAGGTGATAGCGCATGGCCGTACTCCTCACTGCCAACTGGTGATCTCGGCATTCTCCCCATCACCGCCAGGCTGGCCGTCCTTGCCCATCGACAGCAGGTCGTACTCGCCGCCGTTCTCGCCGGGCTGTCGGTAGAGGTAGGCGCGGCCCCACGGGTCCTGGGGCACGGCCTTCTGCAGGTAGGGGCCGGACCAACGCGCCTCGCCGCTGGGCGCCGTCACCAGGGCTTGCAGGCCCTGTTCGCTGCTGGGGTAGTGGCCGACCTCCAGGCGATAGAGGTCCAGGGCCTTGCTCAGCCCCTCGATCTGCGCCCGCGCCACCTTGGCCTCGGAACGGCCGAGCTGGCTGAAGTATTTGGGCGCGACGATGCCGGCCAACAGGCCCAGCACCACCAGCACCACAAGGAGTTCGAGCAGGGTGAAGCCGCGTTGGGGCAAGGCTTTGCGTGGCATGGGGAGACCCTCCGGTACGTGTGCAGGGCCTCATGCAACAGCCATGCACGTCTGGCCCGGGGCCTTGCGCCATGGGCGTTGGCGGGCGGCACGGTGCTTGCGTTGAAGAGGTAGTGCCTGGGTTTTCCGGGGCATATCCCCCACATCGGGGGCCACGGCGGGGAGGCGAGCGACATGCGTGGACTCATCCTGGGAGTGATCGGGCTGCTGGCGGGCGCGGCCCAGGCCGACGTGTACATCTCCCTCGGCGCCGACGGCACCTATGTGCTGTCCAACGTGCACCGTCCGGGGCGGCAGTATGAGCGGGTCATCAGCGAGGCGAGCGCCCCGACGGGGGCGGTGGGCGCCCAGATGCTGACCGGTCGGCCCTACGCCGAGCTGGTGGCGGAGGCCGCCCGTGCCCACCAGGTGCCGCAGGCGTTGCTGCACGCGCTGATCAAGGCCGAGTCCGGCTACAACCCCAAGGCGCGCTCAGCCAAGGGCGCCTTGGGGTTGATGCAACTGATGCCGGATACCGCCAAGGCCATGGGTGTGCGCGACGTGCTCGACCCCAAGGACAACGTGCAGGGTGGGGCGCGCTACCTCAAGCGCATGCTGAAGCTGTTCGACAACGACATCACCCTGGCGGTGGCCGCCTACAACGCTGGGCCCGACGCCGTGCTCAGCCGGGGGCGGGTGGTGCCGCCGTTCGCCGAGACCCGGCGGTACGTGCCCAATGTGCTGCGTGAATACCGCAGGTTGCAGGGGTTGGCCGAGGATGCGCCGTTGTAGTGGGGAGCGGGCTTGCCCCGCGATCGGGCCTCAGGTCGCGCGCCGCTCCAGCCCGTCGAGCACCGCTTCGACCACCGCCTTGGCCGTATCCAGCCCGTGGTCATTGGCCAGCAACAGGTCGTAGCAGGTGCCCGTCGCCAGTTCCATGGCCTTGAGATTGGTGGCGAAGGCGCCCTTGAGCAGGGTCGAGAGGTGCACCAGCGCATCTTCGAGGTCGACGCCGTCACGCACGGTGAACAGGGAAGGGTGGCTGCATTCGCAGTTGCCGAAGGTGGACGCGGCCGTAGTGGGGCGGGTAGGTGGGTCCGGTAAGCCTTTCGTCATTGTTTCGCTCCTTGATTCAATGGAGCCGTCACCTATCGCTACCAAACGAATGGGTGGCGGCTGTACGCAGGTTGGTAGACCGGGAATCAAGGAAACCGGCGCGCACGGAGGCGCCCTACGCACAGCCGCCATGAAACGAGACAGCCGGGCACAAAAAAGCGCCAGCTGAAACGCAGTGCGGCGCTTGTGCGCCTTGATTGATCGCGGGCTACCAAACCCGACTGCTGGACTTACAGCAGCGCGCCAAGGTTACCGGCCCCAGGGAAGCGTTTCAAGGCGCGTTCAACTGCGGATACACTTCGCCTTCCTATCGCACGACAAGGATGTGCCCGATGCCCGAATTCTCTCACCTGCTGGCCTTCGGCCTGATCGCCCTGGGGATGGTCCTGACCCCCGGCCCGAACATGATCTACCTGATCTCCCGCTCGATCTGCCAGGGCCGCAAGGCGGGGTTGATCTCGCTGGGCGGGGTGGCGCTGGGGTTCGTGTTCTACATGCTGTGCGCGGCCCTGGGCATCACCGCCTTGCTGATGGCCGTGCCGCATGCCTACGACGCGCTGCGCATCGGCGGTGCGCTGTACCTGTTGTACCTGGCCTGGCAGGCGGTCAAGCCGGGTGGGCGCTCGCCGTTCCAACTGCGCGATTTGCCGGCGGACAGCCCGCGGCGGTTGTTCGCCATGGGCTTTCTGACCAACCTGCTGAACCCGAAGATCGCGGTCATGTACCTGTCGTTGATGCCGCAGTTCATCGAGCCGGGGCATGGCAGCGTGTTGCTGCAGTCGCTGGTGCTGGGGACCACGCAGATTCTCATCAGCGTCACGGTCAATGCGCTGATCGCGTTGATGGCGGGGTCGATTGCGGTGTTTTTGGCGGGGCGGCCATTGTGGCAGCAGGTGCAGCGCTGGTTGATGGGCACGGTGCTGGCGGGGCTGGCGGTGCGGATGCTGGCCGAGGGGCGGCGCTGACCGTCAGGCGTGCCCCAGCACCGTGCCCAGCAATTGGCACAACTGCTCGGCCGAATAGGGCTTGGGCAGGAAGGTGAAGCCCTGGTAGCCGCCCTCGGCGATCGCCTCGCTGTACCCGGAGGTGAGGATCACCGGCAGCCCGGGGCGCGCCTGGCGCAGTTCGCGCGCCAGCGCCAGGCCACCCATGCCGGGCATCACCACATCGGAAAACACCGCATCGAACGCGCCATCGTTGCCCTGCAAGCGTGTCAGGGCCTGCTCGCCGCTGGTCGCCCAGCAGGTCTGGTAGCCGTGCTCCTGGAGGATCTGCGTGGTGAAGCTGCCCACGTCTAGGTTGTCTTCCACCACCAGGATGCGCCGTTTGCTCGCCTCGCCGAGGGTGGCCGCAGGGGCGTGGACGGCGGGCACTTGTGCCTCGCCGGCCTCCACCTGCGGCAGGTAGAGGGTGAAGGTAGTGCCTTGGCCCGGCGTGCTGATGACTTGCACGTCGCCACCGGACTGCTGGGCGAAACCGAACACCTGGGACAGCCCCAGCCCGGTGCCTTGGCCGGGGGCCTTGGTGGTGAAGAACGGGTCGAAGATGCGTTCGAGCAAGTGCGCCGGTATGCCTACCCCGGCGTCGACCACCGAAATCGCCGCGAAGGTGCCCGATCGACCTGACTCGCCGCTTAGCTGGGCCATGTGCTGGTCGGGTTGCAGGCACAGGCGCAGGGTTCCCCCGCCCGCCATGGCATCGCGGCCGTTGATCATCAGGTTGATCACCGCGGTTTCCAGCTGGGCGAGGTCGGCGTGGATGTGGCAGGGCGTGTCGGGCAGCTCCAGGTGCACTTGGATGTGCGCGCCGGTGGCAGTGTCGAGCATCTCGGCGATCGCTTGCAGCCGTGCCCCCGCGTCGAACACCTGTGGGCTGAGGGCCTGGCGCCGGGCGAAGGCCAGCAACTGGCCGGTCAGCTTGGCGCCGCGGTCGACGGTTTCGGCCATGGTGCGCAGGTAGCGCTGGCGACGGGTGTCGTCCAGGCCCGGGCGTTCGAGAAAGTGCAGTGAGGCGCGCAGGATGGTCAGCAGGTTGTTGAAGTCGTGGGCCACACCGCCGGTCAACTGGCCGATGGCTTCGAGCTTCTGGGTCTGGCGCAGCACGGCTTCGGTGTGCTGCAGCTGCCGGGTGCGTTCCTCCACACGCTGTTCCAGGGTGGCGTTGAGCGCGGCCATGGCGGCCATCGCCTCGCGCGTTTCGGCGTGGGCCTGCACGCGCTGGATGTGCGCCCAGCAGCGTTCGGTAACCTCGCCGATCAGGGTTTGTTCGTAGACGGTCCAGGTGCGCGGCGATTGGTCGTGGATGGCCATCAGCGCAGTCAAGCGACCGCGCTTGATCAGCGGCATGCAGATGGTCGCAGTGATGCCGATGGCCTGGAAGGTCGCGGCTTCCTTGGGGGCCAGCTCAGCAAGGTTGTCGTTGAGCACCAGCGGCAGGCCGGCGCGCAAGCGCTTGACCGCCAGTTGGCCGAAGTCGGCTAGGCGGTACTGGCCGACCAGGCGGGGCAAGCCGGGCCTGACCCAGTCGCCGCAGATGGTGAAGCCATCTTGGTCGTCGTCCATTATCGCGTAGGCGCAGCTGGAGATGCCCAGGTACTCGCCGAGCAGGCGGGTGGTGGTGGCCATGATCCGTTCGGGCTCGATGGCCTCGGTCACGGCGCGGCCGAGGTTGTCGAGAAAGGCCAGGCGCTGGTTGGTGACCACGGTGGCAGTGGTTTCGGTGACCGTGTCGAGCATGCCGACGATCTGACCGTCCTGGTCGCGGATGGGGCTGTAGCAGAAGGTGAAGTAGGCCCGCTCCGGGGCGCCGCTGCGCTCGATCATCAGCGGGAAGTCCTGGATGTACACGGCCTCGCCGGCCAGGGCGCGGTTGGCCATGTGGCGGATGTCGCTCCAGGCTTCCTGCCACACCTCGCTGAATGGCCGGCCCAGGGCCGAGGGCTTGTCGCCGAGAATGGGGGTGAAGGCGTCGTTGTGCAGGGTGATCAGCTCGCGGCCCCAGAGAATCGCCTGTGGAAAGCGCGAGGCCAGGCACAGGGCCACGGTGGTCTTGAGCGCGTCTGGCCAGGTATCCAAGGGGCCCAGTGGAGTGGACGCCCAGTCGAGGTTGCGGATGCGTTCGGCCATCTGTCCGCCGCCTTCGAGCCATTTCGCCATGTGCTGTGCCGATCCGTTGCGTGAGAAGGATAGGGTGCACCGAGAACTTCAGGTTGGCGAGGGATTTGTAGCGCAGGTCATGGCCCCCTCGCGGGGCAAGCCCGCTCCTGTGCAGGAGCGGGCTTGCCCCGCGATGCTGTTCAGACCTTGAACTGCGCCACCATGGTGTTCAACTCCACCGCCAGGCGCGACAGGTCCTGGGCTGCCGCGCTGGTCTGGTTGGCCCCGGCCGAGGTCTGCATGGCCAGGTCGCGGATGTTCACCAGGTTGCGGTCCACCTCGCGGGCCACCTGGGCCTGCTGTTCCGAGGCGCTGGCGATCACCAGGTTGCGCTGGTTGATCGAGGCGATGGCCTCGGCGATCACCTCCAGCGCCTGGCCCGCCGCCTGGGCCACCTGCAAGGTGCCGCTGGCGCGGTCCTGGCTGCTGTGCATGGCGCCGACCGCACGCTCGGTGCCGGTCTGGATGCCACCGATCATCTGCTCGATCTCCGCCGTGGACTGCTGGGTACGGTGCGCCAGGGCGCGCACTTCATCGGCGACCACGGCGAAACCACGCCCGGCCTCGCCGGCACGCGCCGCTTCGATCGCGGCGTTCAATGCCAGCAGGTTGGTCTGCCCGGCGATCTCGCCGATCACGTCGAGCACGCGGCTGATCTGGTTGGCGCTGTCGGCCAGCTCCTGGATCTGCGTGGAGGTGCCGGTGACGTCTTCAACCAGTTGCTGGATCGACTCCAGCGCCTGATTCACCTGGTCGCGGCCGTCGCGGGTGGTCTGGTCGGCGCCCTTGGAGGCGTCGGCGGTGCTGACTGCGTTGTTGGCCACTTCCTCGACCGCGGCGGTCATCTGGTTGACCGCCGTGGCCGCCTGGTCGATCTCGGCGCTTTGCTGGTGCAGGCCGCGGCTGGTGTCCTCGGTGACCGTATGCAGCTCCTCGGAGGCCGAGGCCAACTGGTCGGAAGAGCCGGCGATCTTGCGAATGGTCTCGCGCAGGCTCTGCTGCATGCGCGCCAGCGCACCCAGCAACAGGGCCGGTTCGTCGCGGCCGACGACCCGGATGTCGTGGGTCAGGTCGCCGGTGGCTACGCGCTCGGCCACCGCCACGGCGTCGGCCAATGGCACGACGATGCTGCGTGTCAGCAGGGTGGCGATGACGGCCAGGGCGAGCATGATCACCACCAGGGCGGCGACGATCAGCGTCAACGCCTCGTCGGAGGCGTCGCTGCTGAGCTCGGAGGCTTTGTCCGCACCGTTGACGTTGTATTGGATCAACGCGGCAAGCGCTTTCATCATGCTGTCGGCGTAATCGGCCAGCGGGCCGGTGACCTGGGTTTCGGCCTCGTCCATACGGCCTTGCGCCACTGCTTCGCGGACCTTGTCCTGCAAGGCGTGGTAGCGCTCGGCGGCAGTGGCGAAGGTGGTGAACAGGGCGCGGTCGTCGGCATCGGTGACGGTGGCCTCGTATTCCTTGATCGCCTTGTCCAGCGTCTTGTTGAGCTCGACGACCCTGGCCAGGGTCTGCTGACGGGCTTCGGGCGTGTCCTCGAGGATGCTGCGCAGGGTCAGTGCGCGAGCTCGGCCCAGGTTGGTGCCGACATCTCCCAGCGCGATGATCGCCGGTATCCAGCTGGCGCGGATCTCATCGGTGGCGCTGTCCATGCGCCGGGTTTCGTAGAGGGAAACCAGGCCCATGGCCAGGATCAGCACGCCCAGCAGCGCGAACACGCTGGCCGCGCGGGCGCCGATCTTCATATTCCTTAGTTGCATGGCACTGCTCCTTGACGTTGTGGCTGGCAGGCGTCAAGGCCGGCAAGGAAGATCAGGCGCTCGAAACACTGCGCAGGAATGGTGTGTTGTCCTAACCGCACATTTTTGGTGCAGATAATGACACATGGCCACTATTGTCGACCAGTTGTTCAATGCAACCACAGGTCTAAGCCGTTTCGTCGAAAATTGACGGTTCGGTCAGATACTGCCCTGTCGCGGGGCAAGCCCGCTCAGGCAGCGCACCCAGCCTGAGCGCAGCGGGGGCACCCGCACGGCGTGCTTGCACCGCGATGCGCCGCGCTCGTTCTCATACCCTCACACAATCGGGATCAGCGGGTCGGCCGCCGCCAGCGCCTTCTCACGGTCGGCCGCCGGCGGATAGATCCACACCGAGTTGATCTGGCGCTTGAGGTTCTTGCCTTCCTGGCCCTGCAGGTGCAGTTCGCGCTCCCAGCCTTCGCTGTACGCCGCGCCCCAGTCGCCGAGGTCCAGGCAGGTGACGTACTTGGGTTGGCGATAGATCACCGGGGCCACGCCCAGCAGGTCGGCCATGGCGTTGTTGCCTGAGTGCCGGCCCATGGGGATGGCGTGCTGGCAGGTCATCAGGGCGTGGTTGCCCAACTCGTCTACCGCCGCCCAGGCGACGTCGCCGGTGGCGTAGATGTACGGCTGGCCGATCACCTTGAGGTGGTCGTCCACGCGCAGGCGACCCTGGGCGTCACGCTCGCCGGCAACCTGGGCGGTCAGCGGGCTGGCCTTCACGCCAGCGGTCCAGATCACGGTCTTGCTGGCGATGTACTCGCCGTCGGCCAGTGTCACGCCACCGGCATCCACCGCTGCCACCGAGGTGCCTGGCAGCCATTCCACGCCCGCATGCTCACAAGCCGCGACGATCGCCGGGGTGATGCCGGCACCCAGCGCTTCGCCGATGCGTGCGCCACGGTCGACGACGATCACCCGCACCGCCGCCTCGCGGCCCAGTACGGCGCGCAGGCGCTCGGGCATTTCGGTGGCGGTCTCGATACCGGTGAAACCACCGCCGCAGACCACCACGGTGTTGCGTGCCGGGGTGTTCGGTTGCGTGGCGAGGTTGCCCAGGTGGCGTTCCAGTTGCACGGCGGACTCCATCTGGTCGACGTCGAAGCTGTGCTCGGCCAGGCCCGGCACCGGTGGGCGCGCGACCTGGCTGCCAGCGGCGAGGACCAGGCGATCGTAACCCAGCGTGCGCGGCTGGCCGGTGGCATCGGTCATGTCGACGGTACGGGCGTCGGCATCGATGCGCACGGCGTGGCCTGCGATGAAGTTGACGCCGACCGCGTCGAACAGCTCAGCCAGCGGCGCCTTCATGCCCTGCACCTGGGGCTCGTAGAAGCGCGGGCGGATGCGCAGTTCCGGTTGCGGCGCCAGCACGCTGATGCTGACGTCGCCGCGTTGTGCCTGGTCGAGCAGGCGCGCGGCGCTCAGGGCGCTCCAGACGCCGGCGAAACCGGCACCGATGATCAGGATGTGTGGGGTCATGAGGAGGCTCCGCGGGGTTCAGGTCAGGGGTGATGTGAGGTTTCGGCGCAGTGGCAGGTGTTCGCCGAATAACTACGACTCTATTTGTCGTAGTTATGTTCGGCAAGCGTTTTTTTCAGAGGCGACGCCGCCAGGACGCTCCGATTCCGCGCTGGAATGCTTTACTTCTGGGGTTCAGGCCGTTCATACGAGGTTGGCAAGGCGATGGGCGGTGCAGGCTGGCTTTGCCACTCGCCACGGATCGGCGTAATATTTGCGACAAATTTGGTCGGAGATTGAGATGTCCCTCTACAGCGCTGGCGTCGAATACGGCATCCACTGCCTGCTGTACCTGGTCGACGAGCGTGGCGACAGCCGCGACTCCAGCGTGCGCGACCTCGCCGAGTTGCAGGGGGTGCCCCAGGAGTACCTGGCGAAGGTCTTCACCAAGCTGGCCCGCGCCGGGCTGGTGGTGGCCACCGAAGGCGTGCGCGGCGGCTTCCGCCTGGCGCGGCCTTCCGACGAGATCACCGTGCTGGACATCGTCACGGCCATCGATGGGCCGAAGAAGATCTTCGACTGCCGCGAGATCCGCGAGCGCTGCTCGTTGTTCGAAGGCCACGCGCCGGGGTGGGCGACCGAGGGCACCTGCGCCATTCATGCGGTGATGATCGGGGCGCAGAAGCGCATGGAAGAGGCGCTGGCGCAGCAGACCATCCTCGACCTGAGCCGTCGCTTCGGGCGCAAGGCGCCGGCTGAGTTCGGGCAGAAGGTCAATGACTGGATGAGTGGGCGGCGGGACGGGAAGGGGGGAGGCGGGGATATTGCTGTCACGCAGGTTTGATGGGTTGGCCTCATCGCGGGCTTGCCCCGCGATAGGGCCCTCCCAGGCACCCCATCACCCAACCCGCCCCTCATGCTGTTTGCGATACGCCCCCGGCTGCACCCCCATGGCCTTGGCGAACGCTCGGGTGAACGCCGCCACCGACTGATACCCCACCTGGGCCCCCACTTGCTCCACCGTGTTGCCCGCCCTCAACAACTGGCTGGCATGGCGCATGCGCAGCGCCAGCAGCACCTGCCCGGGCGACTGCCCGGCCAGTTCGTTGAAGCGCTTGAAGAACGCCGAGCGTGACAGCCCCGTGCACGCCGCCATGCTCTCCAGTGGCCAGGGTTGCCCGGGGTCTTCGATCAAGCGCTCCAGCAACCCGGCGAACGCCGGCTGCCGCGCCAGGGCGATCAACCCGCCCAGCGCCGGGTCGGCATGCACCTGCTGGCGCAGCACATAGAGGAACAACAGGTGCGTCAGGCGTTCGAGCAGGGTCTGCGATGGCGCCGGTTCCCGCCGGCACTCGGCCAGGATCAGCTCGAACAGCGCCCGCGCCGCGCTGCCCGCCGGGTCGTCGGCGCGCAGCAGGATCCAGTCCGCCAGCCCCTCGACGATCAGCGACGACAACCCTGACTGGAAGTGGAAGAACCCGCACACCAGCCCAACCCCATCCCCCGCACCGAAATCCAGCGCCTGCATCGCCTTGCGCGGCTGCGCGCAGGCCCCCTGCGGGTCGGCGTCGCTGGACAAGCGATACGCCAGGTCGCGCAGCAGGAACACCGCATCGCCGCTTTCCAGGCGCACCGGCTCCGGCTGGCCGTCGATATGCAGCCAGCAATGTCCCTGCACCACCAGGTGGAAGCTGGCCCGGCCCATGCCTTGCGTGCTGGCGTGCCAGCCGCCGCAGTAGCGGCCGACATGGAACAGGCTGGCATCGAGCTCGAGGCCCTCTAATAACCAATCGACGAGATGGCTGGATGAAATCATCTAATTCAAAGACTCAGGAGCAAGGAAAGGCGACTGATGAATATGGAGGGTAATTCTTATAACCAACAGACTGTAGCGACACCCCTCAAAGGAGACCACTCCATGTCCTCGCGCATTACTCTACACACTCTGCAGAGCGCCCCGGAAGCCGCGCGTCCCTTCCTCGAGAACGCCCAGAAGGCCTCCGGCTTCATTCCCAACCTGCTGGGTATCCTGGCCAACGCCCCGGCCGCGCTGGAAACCTACGTCACTGTCTCGGCCCTCAATGGCAAGGCCGAACTGACCCTGGCCGAGCGCGAAGTGGTGCAATTGATCGCCGCCACCCACCATGGTTGCGACTTCTGCGTCGCCGGCCACACCGCCGTGGCCCTGAACAAGGCCAAGCTGCCCCAGGAGGTCGTCGACGCCCTGCGCGCCCGTGGCGAACTGCCGGACGCCCGCTACGAAACCCTGGCCGCCTTCACCCGAGAAGTGATCGCCACCCGTGGCAACGTCAGCGACGCCACTTACCAAGCCTTGCGCGAAGCCGGTTTCAGCGAGGGCAACGCCCTGGAAGTGATTCTCGGCGTGAGCCTCGCAACCCTGTGCAACTTTGCTAATGTGTTCGCCCAGACGCCGCTCAACGAAGAGCTCGGCAAGTACCGCTGGCAACCTTCGGCGTAAGCCGCGCGTACTGCCGGCCAAGCCGGCGTTTTAAAAGGAGAAGGGACATGCTTGATAGCGCATTTCGACAGTGGCTGGATGCCAATGCCGAAGCCATCGACCAGGGCCAGTGCGACCCGCACCGGGTGCTGGCACAGATCGCCGAATCGCAGTTGCTGCGCCTCGGTGTCGACAAGACGCTGGGCGGCGCGGGCGGTGACGTCACCGACGCGGTCGAAGCCATCGCCGCCATCGCCAGCCGTTCGCTGGCCTCGGCCTTCGTGTGCTGGGGCCAGCGCGCGTTCATCGAATACTTGCTGCAAAGCCCCAACCAGGCACTGCGCGAGCGCCTGCTGCCGCGTTTGCTGACCGGCGAACTGGCCGGTGCCACCGGGCTTTCCAACGCCATGAAGTACCTGTCGGGCATCGAGTCGCTGCAAGTGCAGGCGCGTGCCCTGGACGAGGGCTGGACCCTCGAGGGCCGCCTGCATTGGGTGACCAACCTGCGCAAGAGTGGCTTCGTGGTGGCGGCTGCCATCGAAGGCGAGGAGGGCCAGGCGCCCTTCGTCGTGGCGATCCCGTCCGACGCTGCGGGCCTTGAGCGCTCCGAAGACCTGCAACTGATGGGCCTGCAATCGAGCAGCACCGCGGCCCTGGCCTTCCACCAGGTGGGGCTGGGCCGCGAGTGGTTGCTGCACGACAACGCCCGCGAATTCCTGCCCAAGGTGCGCCCGGCGTTCCTGGCGTTGCAGTGCGGCATGTCGATCGGCCTGGCCCGCCGTGCCCTGGACGAGGTGCGCGAGCACCTGCAAGGGCGTGGCTCGTTCCTCGAGGAAGCCGAACAGGTGCTGCGCGAGCGCTTGCAGAACACCGTCGGCGAGCTCAAGCAGGGCCTGCTCGACGGGCGCTTCCTCAAGCAGCCGGCGGCGCTGTTCAAACTGCGCATCACCTTGGCCGAAAGCGCTGCCGATGCCGTGCAGATGGAGCTTCAGGCCAGTGGCGGCAAGGCCTACCTGACCGCCTACGGCGAAGGCTTCGCGCGTCGCTGGCGCGAGTCGGCATTCGTGCCGATCGTCACCCCGAGCCTGGTGCAATTGCGCGCCGAGCTGCAGCGCCAAGCGGCTGCCATATGACCGACGTGTTACTGCAAGCCCGGGGCATTGGCCTGGGCTACCCGCGCGACGGTGGCTGGCAGACGGTGCTGGAGCAGTTCGACCTGGACCTGGCGCCTGGCGAGGTGGTGAGCATCCTCGGCCCCAGCGGGGTCGGTAAATCCAGCCTGTTGCGCGTGCTGGCCGGGCTGCAACAGGCCAGCGCCGGTGGCGTGACGCTGCACGGCGAGCCGTTGCAGGGCCCGCACCCGCGCCTGGCCGTGGCCTTCCAGGACTCAAGCCTGCTGCCCTGGCTGAGCCTTGAGAAGAACGTCGCCTTCGGCCTGGATTTCGCCCGCCAACCCAAGCTCGCCGCCAGTGAGCGTCGGGCGCGGATCGACCACGCCATCGCGGCGGTGGGCCTGGCCCATGCCCGCAACCAGTATCCGGCGCAGCTCTCCGGCGGCATGGCCCAGCGCACCGCGCTGGCCCGCTGCCTGGCGCGCCAGCCCGAGGTGCTGCTGCTCGACGAGCCGTTCGGTGCGCTGGACGAAGTCACCCGCGCCGACATGCAGCAACTGCTGCTGCAACTGATCGCCACCCACAACACCGCTGCGGTGTTGATCACCCACGACATCGACGAAGCCTTGCTGCTGTCCGACCGTGTCCTGCTACTGGGCAACCACCCGGCGCGGGTCCTCGGGCAATGGCACATCGACCTGCCGCAACCTAGGACGCAGCGGGTCGAGGAACTGGGCGCACTGCGCATCGAGATCCTCAAAACCCTACGGCGGGCAAGCCGCGCTCCTGAACCCACTTCCCAACCCCTGCCGTCGGAGACCGCCCATGTGCATGGATGACTGCTGTTCTTCTACTTCCCGCCGCGATTTCATCAAGCTGAGCGCCATGCTCACCGCCGCCGGCGCCTTGCCGCTGCTGTCGAGCCTGCAAGCGCGCGCCGCCGCCGAGCCGGATGCGCCGGTGCGTATCGGCTACCTGCCGATCACCGACGCCACGCCGCTGCTGGTGGCGCACAACAACGGCCTGTTCGAGGCCGAGGGCATCAAGGCCGAGCGCCCGGTATTGCTGCGCAGCTGGGCGCAGGTGATCGAGGCGTTCATCTCAGGGCAGGTCAACGTCATTCACTTGCTGTCGCCGATGACCGTGTGGGCCCGCTACGGCAGCAAGGTGCCGGCCAAGGTCGTGGCCTGGAACCACGTCGGCGGCTCGGGCCTGACCGTCGCCCCGGACATCACCGACATCAAGCAACTGGCCGGCAAGACCGTGGCCATTCCGTTCTGGTACTCGATCCACAACGTGGTGGTGCAGCAATTGTTCCGCGACGCAGGCCTGGAGCCGGTTTCCAAGCCGGCCACCGCGCCGCTGGCAGCCAACGAGGTCAACCTGCTGGTGCTGCCGCCGTCGGACATGCCACCGGCCCTGGCCAGCAAGCGCATCGCCGGGTACATCGTCGCCGAGCCGTTCAATGCCCTGGCCGAGAACCTCAAGGTTGGCCGCGTGCAACGCTTCACCGGCGATGTGTGGCGCAACCACGCCTGCTGCGTGGTGTTCATGCACGAGCACGACCTGAACAACCGCCCCGAGTGGTCGCAGAAGGTGGTCAACGCCATCGTCAAGGCCCAGCAATGGACCCGCGAGCACCGCGCCGAAGCCGCCGCGCTGTTGTCCAAGGCCGGGCCCAACAAGTACACCCCGCACGAGCCGGCGGTGCTGGCCAAGGTGCTGGCTCCCGCTGCTGAAGACCGCGCCGGCTACCTGGCCAGCGGTGCCATCCAGCACCAGCAATGGGATGAGAAGCGCATCGACTTCCAGCCTTACCCGTTCCCCAGCTACACCGAGGAACTGGTCAAGCGCCTGAAGAACACCCTGATCGAGGGTGACAGCAGCTTCCTCGCCAGCCTCGACCCGGCACAGACCGCCCGCGACCTGGTTGACGACCGCTTCGTGCGCAACGCCATTGCCGCCGTGGGTGGCCCGTCGGTGTTCGGCATCGCCGACAACTTCGAGCGCAGCGAGGAGTTCGTGGTCTGATGCGCAAGCATGTCGTACATGGCGCCCTGGGCCTGGCCGGGCTCGCGGCGTTGTTGCTGGTGTGGTGGGCGGGCGTGCGCCTGTTCGGCGAGGCCGACGGCCTGTCGGCGCGCTTCGCCCCTGAAGCGACGCTGGCGAGCCTGGTCGAGCTGCTCGGCCATGGCGAGGTCTACGGGCACATCTGGGTGAGCCTCAAGCGCATCCTGATCGGTCTGCTGCTGGCGCTGCTGATCGGCGTGCCCCTGGGCCTGCTGGTGGGCAGCTACCGGCACCTGGAGGCGGCGACCACCCCGGCGTTCCAGTTCCTGCGGATGATCTCGCCGCTGTCGTGGATGCCGGTGGTGGTGATGCTGATGGGCGTGGGCGACCAGCCGATCTACTTCCTGCTGGCCTTCGCCGCGCTGTGGCCGATCCTGCTCAACACCGCCGCCGGCGTGCGCCAGCTCGATCCGCGTTGGCTGCAGCTGTCGCGCAGCCTCAGCGCCACGCGCTGGGAGACGCTGTGCAAGGTGATCATCCCTGGGGTGATCGGCCATGTGCTGACGGGCGTGCGGCTGGCCATCGGCATTCTGTGGATCGTGCTGGTGCCATGCGAGATGCTTGGGGTCAGTGCCGGGCTTGGGTATTTCATCCTCGATACCCGTGATCGGCTGGCGTATTCGGAGCTGATGGCCATGGTGCTGCTGATCGGGGTGCTGGGGTTCATGCTCGATGCCCTGGCGCGTGGGTTGCATCGGCGCTGGGTGCATGCCTGACTGACGCCATCGCGGGGCAAGCCCGCTCTCACAGGTGCCCCGCTGAGTTCGGATTTGGCGGGGTACCTGTGGGCTTACCGCGATGACGGTGGGCTCAATGCACCCTCTTGCGCACCGTCACACACCCCTGGGCTTCCTCCGCCAGCGCATCCAGCCGCTCATCCCGCTGCTGCTCCGCAGCAACCATCGCCTCCTCGCCATGCTGCTTGAGCAGGTACGCATGGATCTGCCGCACCTCCAGCGTCTGGTAGATCGGCGCGACATCCAGTCGCCCGACCAGCGCCCCGCTGGCCTTCCCGGTGCTGCTCATCAGCACCTGCGGCCCACTGGCCGATACCGCTTGCAAGCCCATCGCCTCGAACCACGGCACCTGGCTGGCGAAGGCATTGAGCTCGATGCAGGCAAAGCGCTTGCGCAGGTCGTCGAGCAACGCGCGGGCGATGCCTTGGCGCCGGTGGGTGGGCGAGACGGCGAGAAACGCCAGGGCGCAGGCTTGCACGTCATCCTGGGCGGGCAGGGCCAGGGCGAAACCGAGCAGTTGCTCCGGCGCCTCGGCGTCGAGGGCGATGACCAGGTCCACGGCCAGGCCACGGGTGCCGTCCAGCGCTTGCAGGTATTGGTGCACCTCCAGGCCGACACCGTACTGGTACAGCGGGTACAGCGGGTTGTCGCGGGCAATGGCGACGCTGCTGAGCTCGCCGACATGCTCGATCACCAGCTGGCGGATCTGGTGCTGGAAGGATTCGGGTAGCGCGCCATTGGGGCGGCTGAGGATGAACATCGGGGGGCAGGCTCCGGCTGAAGGAAATCACCCCGCGCCTCGAGGCGCGGGGTAATCAGTCTACCCGGTTTTGCGCCGGGGTCAGCGCAACGCCGCGAGCATCAGGTCGAGGTTCTGCACCGCAGCGCCCGATGCACCTTTGCCCAGGTTGTCGAACACCGCGGTCAGCAGCACCTGGCCATGCTCGGGGTTGGCGTACAGCGCCAAGCGCAGGTCATTGGTGTCGTTCAGCGCCTCGGGGTCGAGCGGCGTGGCCGGGCCGTGCTGGTGCAGCGGCATCAACCGCACGTGACGGGCGCCTTGGTAATGCTGCGCCAGGCACGTCTGCAAACGCCCGGCGTCCACCCCTTGCGGCAGCAGGCGCAGTTGCAGGGGGATGCTCAGGGCGATGCCCTGGCGGTAATCGCCATAGCCAGGCAGGAACACCGGCCGCGCGCTCAGCCCGGCATGCGCCTGGATTTCCGGCACGTGCTTGTGCGCCAGCTCCAGGCCATACAGTTGCAGGGCAGGGGCGCGGTCGCCGCCCGTCTGCTCATGGCGCTCGACCGCCGCGCGACCACCGCCCGAATAGCCGGATATGGCATGGATGCTCAGTGGGTAGTCCGCCGGTAGCAGCCCGGCCTTGACCAGCGGGCGCAGCAGGGCGATGGCGCCGGTCGGGTAGCAGCCGGGGTTGCTGACCCGTGTGGCCTGGGCGATGCGCTCGGCTTGTCGTTCGTCCAGTTCGGGCAGGCCATAGACCCAGCCTGGCGTGGTGCGGTGCGCGGAGCTGGCGTCGATGACCCGCACCGCTGGGTTGCTGAGGGTTGCCACGGCGTCTCGGGCGGCGGGGTCGGGCAGGCACAGCAGGGCGATGTCGGCGCTGTTGATGGCCTCGGCGCGGCGCTTGGGGTCCTTGCGCTCGCTGTCGGGGAGGGTGAGCAGGCGCAGGTCTTGGCGGCCTTGCAGGCGGGCGTGGATTTGCAGGCCAGTGGTGCCTTGGTCGCCGTCGATGAAGACGAGGGGCTGGTGCATGGTGGTGTCCGTTCGATGAAGGGGAGTGGCGGTATGTTCCCGTGTCGCTGGACTGAAGAAAATTTGAATATCATGATGGTGAGGTTCAGTTTTAATGAACCTGACGGCCCTGTCGTGGGGCGAGTCCGCTTCTACAGCCATGGGTTCCTATGCGAGAAATCAGCCTCGACCGCCTGCGCACCTTGGTGACGATCGCCGACCTCGGCTCGTTCGCCGAGGCTGCGCGCCAGCTCAACCTGGCACCCCCCACCATCAGCCTGCACATCGCCGAACTGGAGGCCAGGGTCGGCGCGCCGCTGCTCTCGCGCACCCGCGGCCAGGTGCGCGCCACGGTGATCGGCGAAACCCTGCTGGCCCGTGCCCGGCGCCTGCTCGTCGACGCCGACCAGGCCCTGGACGAAGTCCGTCGCCAGGTCGCGGGCCTTACCGGGCGCGTGCGCCTGGGCGCCTCCACCGGCGCCATCGCCCACCTGTTGCCCAAGGCCCTCGCGCACTTGCGCGTGGCGCACCCCGGCATCGATGTGCAGGTCCAAGTACTCACTTCCCAGGCGTCCTTGGCGCGGTTGCGTGAAGGCAGCCTGGACATCGGCCTGGTGGCGCTGCCGCAGGTGGCGGGCAAGGGGCTGAAGGTCACGCCCTGGCGGCGCGACCCGATCATGGCCTACCTGCCCGCCGACTGGCAGCCGCCGGCGCGTGTGAGCCCGGCGTGGCTGGGCCGGCGCGCGCTGATCCTCAACGACGACAGTACCCAGTTATCACGGGTGACCGCCGAGTGGTTCGCGGCGGCGGGGCTGTACCCCGAGGCGCGCATCGAGCTGAACTACAACGATGCGATCAAGAGCCTGGTGGCGGCGGGGTATGGCGCGACCTTGTTGCCGCAGGAAGGGGAAGGGCCGGAGCGCGATCCGCGGATCGCCCGTCGGCCGTTGCGGCCGGGGTTGTGGCGAGCGCTGGGGATCGCTTGCCGGGAGGGGGAGGTTGAGCGGGCTACCGGTTATGTGTTGGAAGCGTTGGAGCAACTGCGCGGCTGACGGCTCCATCGCGGGCGGGCCGTCAGCCCCCGTGGCGATTAGTGCCAGGTCCCTGCCGTGCCGCCGCCGTCCACGGGCAATACCACCCCGCTGACGAACCGCGCAGCGGTCAAATACAGCACCGCATCCACCACGTCCTGCGGCGTGCCGGTACGCCCGCTCGGCGACAGCAAGCCCATCCCCTCGACGCTACCGCTGTGCAGTGGCGTATCGATGATCCCCGGCGCCACGGCATTGACCTGCACGCCGCTACCCGCCAGCTCCAGCGCCAGGCCCTTGACCGCCTGGTTCAACCCGCCCTTGACCAGCACCGGCAGCAGCGCCGGCACGCGGGTGTTCGGTTGCAGCGCGATCGATGCGGTAATGGCGATGATCTGCCCATGACCCTGGGCGGTCATGATCCGCGCCGCCGCCTGGGAGGGGTAGAAGAAGCCCTTGAGGTTGGTGCCGATCAGCGCGTCGACATCGGCTTCGCTGTATTCGGTGAATGGCTTGGGAATGAAGATCCCGGCGTTGTTGACCAGGATGTCCAGGCCGCCGAACACCTCCTTGGCGGTGTCGACCAGGCGCTGGGCGGTGCCGGCCTCGGCGATGTCGCCGGCCACGCCGACGAAGCGGGCAGGGTGGCCGAGCCGGGCGGCGGCTTCGTCCAGGCGGGCTTGGGTGCGGGCGTTGCCGACCACGTTGTCGCCGCGCTCGAGGAAGGCCTGGGCCAGGGCGAAGCCCAGACCGCTGGAAGCGCCGGTGATGATGATGGTTTTGCTCATGGGTTGATCTCCAGAGTGGGGCGAGCGGGTTGCTCGGTGTGGAAGCCACTCTAGGCCTTGCGCTAAGGTTGAAAAATGGCGCATATAGCATTTCAATTAATACGCCATGTAATTTATAGGGCCCGCCATGAGCCGCCATTTCGATGACCTGCAATTGGGCAGTCTGGAGCTGTTCTGCCTTGCTGCCGACACCGGCAGCTTCACCGCCGCCGCCACCGAGGCGGGGGTGACGCCCGCTGCCGTAAGCCGCTCGGTGGCGCGCCTGGAAGAGCGCTTGGGCGTGCGCCTGTTCGTGCGCACCACCCGGCAGATGCGCCTGAGCGAAGCGGGCCAGACCTATTACCAGCAATGTCGCCAAGCCCTCGGGCAGTTGGTCGAGGCAGAGCGCCAGGTGGCTGGCGGGCAGCTTGCGCCCAGCGGGCGCCTGCGCATCAGCGCGCCGACACCCTACGCCCACTATCGGCTGCTACCCTTGCTGCCGGCTTTTCGCCAGCGCTACCCCGAGGTGCAGGTGGACGTGCATGTCAGTAACCGCAACGTCGATTTCGCCGAGGAACCCTTCGACCTGGCCATCCGCGGCCGTGAACCGGCTGACTCGCGGCTGGTAGCCCGACGCCTGGAGGATGCCGAGCTGGTCGTGGTGGCCACCCCAGGCTACCTCGCCCGGGCCGGCACGCCGCAGGTGCCCGAAGACCTGCGCGGTCACGATTGCATCCAGTTCGAAGTGCCCAGCAGCGGGCGCCGGGCGCCGTGGAGCTTCACCCGCGACGGAGAGCGCGTTGAAATAGACACCCACGGCAATTGGACCTGCCAGGGCGATTTCCTGGCCACCGCCACCTTGGCCCGGCACGGTGCCGGCCTGATGCAGGCCTACCGCTTCACCGTGCAGGACGCCCTGGCCAGTGGCGAGTTGGTGGAGGTGCTGGCCGACTTCGGCGGCACCTCGCGGCCGTTCATGCTGATCTACCCCCAGGCCCGGCACATGCCGCTGCGGGTGCGGGTGTTCATCGATTTCCTGGTGGGCCGCCAGGCCGTGCCGCTGGCCTGAGACGCGCGTTTAGCCTTCAGAACCAGCGGTCGTTGCGTTTGCGCCCGCGGGTCAGCGCTGGAAGGATCAGCCCCGCGAGCAGGCCGGCGCCGGCGATGCTGCCGCCGTAGACCATGTAGCGCATCATCACCTGCTTGTTCTCGTCGCCCAGGCGCGCCTGGGTGTCGCGCAGGGTCGACTGGGCCTGTTCGAGCTGTTCGTTGAGCGCCTTGTTGCGGGTTTGCAGGTCGTCGACCAGCGCCTTGCGTGAGTCGAGGGTTTCCTGCATGCCCTGCACGCGGGCCTTCCAACTGTCGTCGATGGTCTTGAGCTGGCCGGAGAGGTCCGCCACCTGGGCATCGAGCTGCGGCAGGCGCTCGTTCTGCCCGGGTACGCTCTGCAGGTCGCTGGTGAGGATCCACACCAGGTCGCCGTTCTGCCCGCGCACCTGGCTGTAGTTCCCTTGGCTGGTGACCAGCGCGACTTTCTGCCCGGACTTGACCGAGCCGACGATACGGTGCCCGTCGGTCGGGCCGCTGCGGACGTAGGTGCTGAGGCTGTCGCTGACCCAGCGCGCATCGCTGGCCGGTTCTTCGGCGTGGGCTGCGGTGGTGGTGCAGAGGAGGGCGGCGCACAGGGCGGGTAGGCGGAAATCGGGCATGGTCGTCTTCGCTGAAACAGGACAATTGAAGGCCCGGTGACTGGGCCGGTGAGCCGGTCGGTGGATTGACCGTCAGCGAAAGACCGTTTTTTTGTAGGCAGGTTCACTGCCTAGGGTAGGAAATGTCTGCAAGATGTTGCTGTGGGGCAATCGCGGGGCCAGCCCGCTCCCGCAGGCACGGCGCTACCTTGGAGAGCGGCGCCGTGCCTGTGGAAGCGGGCTGGCCCCGCGATCAGGCCGCCTAGCGGCCCCGTGTCGTTAACTCACCACCTGATAACACGGCACATACGCCGCCCCACCCGGCAACTTCATGCGGTGCTGGTCGACGAACGCCTGCAGCAACCGCCCCAGCGGGTCGAGGATCGCGCTGTCGCCGTGAATCTGGTACGGCCCATGCTCCTCGATCAGGCGGATGCCCTTGTCCTTGACGTTGCCTGCGACGATCCCGGAAAACGCCCTGCGCAGGTTGGCGGCCAGCTCGTGGGGCGGCAACGTCTGGCGCAGGGCCAGGTTGGCCATGGCCTCGTGGGTGGGGTCGAACGGGCGCTGGAAGCTCTCTTCGATCTTCAGCAGCCAGTTGAAGTGGAACGCATCGTTACGCTCGCGGCGGAACTGCTTGACCGCCTTGAGCCCCTCGACCATGTGCCGTGCCACTTCGGCCGGGTCGTCGATGATGATCTGGTAGTGACGGTGTGCCGCCTCGCCCAGGGTCGCGCCGACGAACGCGTGCAATTGTTGCAGGTACGGCTCGGCGCTGCGCGGGCCGGTGAGGATGACCGGGAAGGGCAGGTCCTGGTTGTCCGGGTGCATGAGGATGCCGAGCAGGTACAGGAATTCCTCGGCGGTGCCAGCGCCGCCTGGGAAGATGATGATGCCGTGACCGACGCGCACGAAGGCTTCCAGGCGCTTCTCGATGTCCGGCAGGATCACCAGCTCGTTGACGATCGGGTTCGGTGCCTCGGCGGCGATGATGCCGGGCTCGGTCAAGCCCAGGTAGCGGCTGCCGTGCATGCGCTGCTTGGCATGGGCGATGGTGGCGCCCTTCATCGGGCCCTTCATCACACCCGGCCCGCAGCCGGTGCACACATCCAGCTTGCGCAGGCCCAGCTCGTGGCCGACCTTCTTGGTGTACTGGTATTCCTCGCTGCTGATCGAGTGGCCGCCCCAGCACACCACCATCTTCGGCTCCACGCCAGGGCGCAGGGTGCGGGCGTTGCGCAGCAGGTGGAAGACGTAGTCGGTGATGCCCTGGGAGCTTTCCAGGTCGATGCGCTGGCTGGCCAGCTCGCTTTCGGTGTAGACGATGTCGCGCAGGGCGCTGAACAGCATTTCCCGGGTGCTGGCGATCATTTCGCCATCGACGAAGGCGTCGGCCGGGGCGTTGAGCAGTTCCAGGCGCACGCCACGGTCCTGCTGGTGGATGCGTACCTCGAAGTCGCGGTAGGCCTCGAGGATGGTCTTGGCGTTGTCGACATGGGCGCCGGTATTGAGGATCGCCAGGGCGCACTGGCGGAAGAGGTTGTAGAGGCTGCCGGTACCGACTTCGCTCAGCTGCTGCACTTCACGCTGGGAGAGGGTTTCGAGGCTGCCCTTGGGGCTGACGGATGCGTCGATGACATTGCGTTGGAGCATCTAAGTCTTTCCTGTGCGGGTAAAACATCCTTCTTTGACAACACCATACCGTCAAAATGGCGTGGCAACGAGCGTCGAAGAGAAATGTTTCGCCAGCTCCGGCCCTGTCGCGGGGCAGGCCCGCGCCCACAGGCACCCCGCATGATTTGAGTACTGCGGGGTGCCTGTGAGCGCGGGCCTGCCCCGCGACCGGTCCCATAGATGTCTTTCACCCGCCACGGAAACCGCTATTCTTGGCCCCATGAGCAGCCCACCTCCCCAGCGCCACCCATGCCCCCCGGGCGCCTGCGATTGCGGACGCGAACAGCTGGCCGACGCGTCGCCGGTCGCCCAGCGCATCCTGCTGCTCACCCGGCAGGAAGAAAAACGCCTGCTCGAACGCCTGGAAAACCTGCGCGACCTGGAAGACCTGCAACGCTTGCAATCACGGCTCTACGAACAACTGGGCATCCGCGTGCACATCACACCCGGCTACAACGAAGTGCGCACCATGCGCGGCATCGTCATCGAGCTGGAGCAGCAGACCGGCCTGTGCCGCAAGACCCGCCAGTCGATCCCGGCAGCCATCCGCCGTGGGCTGGAGCGCAACCCGCAGGTGGCGTTCCGCCTCCTCGATGCCCACGACCTGCTGCGCGACGCCTGAGCCTCAGCGCATCGCCGCCAGCTTGATGCCAAAGCCCACCAGGCAGGCCCCGGCCACGCGCTCCAGGAGGTTGGTGATGCGCGGGTTGGCGCGCATGCGCTCGGCCAGGCGGTGGGTCAGCAGCACCGCGATCAAGCCATAGAGGAAGGTCAGCGCCGCCACGGTGAAGGCCATGAAGGCGAAGGTGACCATGCCCTGGTGGTTGACCGGGTCGATGAACAGCGGGAAGAACGCCATGTAGAACATGATCGCCTTGGGGTTGAGCAGGGTGATCATCATCGTCTGGCGCAGGTAGTGGCCGCTGTCCATGCGGCTTTCGCGCGGCGCAGCGCCTGGCTTGCTCAGCACCATGCGCAGGCCCAGCCAGGCCAGGTAGGCCGCACCGGCCCACTGCACCACGTGGAAGGCCGCCGGGTAGGCCGCCAGCAGGGTCGCCACGCCGGCCACCGCCAGCCACATCAGCACCTGGTCGCCGAGGATCACCCCCAGCGTTGCCGCCAGCCCGCCCTTGATACCGCCCTTGCCGGTGGCGGTGATCAGCGCGAAGTTGCCGGGGCCGGGGATCGCCAGCAGGACGATGAAGGCGATGACGAAGGCGCCGTAGTCGGTTACACCGAGCATGGGGAGGTCTCCTGGGGAAGTGTGTCTGGATATATGCCAGCTTCCGGGGCACTTGCAAAGCAGGATTCAGCGCGCCCGACCCTAAATCTCTTGCTACCCGCTTCGTTTCCCTCAAAGCCCCCCTGCGTCCTGACGCACCGGCCCCTCATCACCCAAGGAGACAGGCAATGACTTCCGTATTCGACCGCGACGACATCGTGTTCCAGGTAGTGGTCAACCACGAAGAGCAATATTCCATCTGGCCCGACTACAAGGCGATCCCCAACGGCTGGCGCACCGTGGGCAAGAGTGGCCTGAAGAAGGACTGCCTGGCCTACATCGACGAAGTCTGGACCGACATGCGCCCGCTGAGCCTGCGCCAGAAAATGGCCGAAGCCGCCGCGCAGTGACCACCCTGAACCTGCTGTGCCTGCCGTATTCGGGGGCCAGCGCCATGGTCTACAGCCGCTGGCGGCGCAAGCTGCCGGCTTGGCTGCAGGTGCGCCCGGTGGAGTTGCCTGGCCGTGGCGCGCGCCTGGGCGAGGCGTTGCAGACCGACATGCAGGCCCTGGCCCGGCAACTGGCCGCCGAACAGCGCCTGGCAGCCAGCACGCCCTATGCGCTGCTCGGCCACAGCCTCGGCGCGCTGCTGGCCTTCGAGCTGGCCCATGAGCTGCAGGCCCTCGGCTGCCCGCCGCCGGTGGCGCTGTTCGCCTGTGGCACGGCGGCGCCGACCCGGCGGGAAGACTACGACGGCAAGAACTGGCGCGAAGCGAAGACCGATGCCGAGCTGATCGACGAGCTGCGCGAGCTGCAAGGCACCCCCGAGGAAGTGTTGGCCAACCAGGAGCTGATGAGCCTGACCCTGCCGGTGCTGCGTGCCGATTTTCTGCTCTGCGGCCACTACGCCTACCGCCAGCGCCCGCCGTTGCGCTGCCCGCTGCACGTGCTCGGTGGCGAAAGCGACCGCGCCAGCGAGGAGCAATTGCTGGCCTGGGGCAAGGAGACCGTCGGCGAGTTCTCCCAGCGCCTGTTCCCCGGTGGCCACTTCTTCATTCACGAGCAGGAAGACCGGGTGCTCGGCGCGCTCGTGGCGTCGCTGCAGCCGCTTCGCCTGACCGCCTGATTGACGCGCTGCCCGGCCTGGGGGAGGCTTGAGGCTTTCCCCAGGACAAGGCCATCCCCATGCTGATCGATCCCCGCGAGGCCACGCTGCTGGTCGTCGACATCCAGGAAAAACTCATTGGCGCCATGAGCGACCCTGAAGGCACCCGCGCGCGTGCGCGCTGGCTGCTGGCCGCCACCGCCGAGCTGGAGGTGCCCACGGTGATCTCCGAGCAATACCCCAAGGGCCTCGGCGCAACCCTGCCCGAGCTGCTGGCCGCGGCGCCCGCCGCCCAGGTGGTGGAAAAACTGCACTTCTCCTGCGTCGCCGCCGAGTGCCTGCCGGCCAGCCTGTTGCAGCGCCGACAGGTGATCGTCTGCGGTATGGAAACCCACGTCTGCGTGCTGCAGACGGTGCTCGGCCTGTTGGCCCTGGGCAAGCAGGTGTTCGTGGTCGAAGACGCCTGCGACAGCCGCACCCTGGCCAGCAAGGCGGCGGGTCTTGCGCGCATGCGCGATGCCGGGGCGCAGTTGGTCACCCGCGAGATGGTGCTGTTCGAGCTGCTGGGCAGCGCCAGCCACCCGTTGTTCCGGCACGTCAGCAAGACCTACCTGGTCGGTGAGCGGCCCTGAACGGGCGGCTGTTGGCGAGCGGTCTGGTCGTCCTCGCGCTGCTCCAGGGCTGCGCCGGGCGCATCGAGGAGGCGCCGGAGGCCGACCCGGCCAAGGTCCGCGCGCAGTTGCTGCGCCTGCTGCCGACCTCGGTGAAGGACCGCGAAGGCTGGGCGCGGGACATCCAGGTGGCGTTCGAGGCCCAGCGCATCGCGCCGAGCAAGAGCAACCTGTGCGCGGTGTTGGCCGTCACCGAGCAGGAGTCGACCTTCACCGCCGACCCGCAGGTGCCCAACCTCGGGCGCATCGCCCGGGAGGAAATCGACCGCCGCGCCGCGCGCCTGCACATTCCCAGGCTGTTGGTCGATGGCGCCCTGGCGACGCCCTCGGCCAACGGCCAGACCTACCAGCAACGGCTGCTGGCCGTGCGCAGCGAGAAGCAGCTGAGCGCGCTGTTCGACGACTTCATCGCGGGGTTGCCGTTGGGCGACAAGCTGCTGGGCGGGCTGAACCCGGTGCACACCGGCGGGCCGATGCAGGTCAGCATCGACTTCGCCGAGCGGCATGCCAAGGACTACCCCTACACCCGGCAGGGCACGGTGCGCCAGGAGGTGTTCAGCCGCCGCGGCGGGATGTACTTCGGCATCGCTCACCTGCTGGGCTACCCGACTCACTACGAGCGGCCGCTGTACCGCTTCGCTGACTTCAACGCCGGTTGGTACGCCAGCCGCAATGCTGCGTTTCAGGCGGCGCTAAGCCGGGTGACCGGGGCGAAATTGGCGCTGGATGGTGACTTGGTGGCGCCGGGGGCGATCATGCCGGGCAATACCGAGCAGGCGGCGCGCATGTTGGGCCGGCAGTTGGGGCTGCGCAACCCGCAGATCCGCAGCCAGTTGGAGCAGGAGAACAGCCTGGCGCTGGAGGATACCGAGCTGTACCGCGGGGTGTTCGCCCTGGCCGAGGCCAAGGCCGGTAAGCCGTTGCCACGGGCGGTGTTGCCGGGGATCGAACTGAAGAGCCCGAAGATCACCCGCAAGCTGACCACGGCGTGGTTCGCGGGGCGGGTGGATGAACGCTACCAGCGGTGCATGAAGCGCTGAACGCCGCTCCATGAACGGTGTGGTTCCTGTCGGGCCTTGCCCCGCGATGGCCTCTACGTCGCTCGTCAGCCTTGCTGCAGCGCCGCCACCACCTGGTCGACACTGGCCTTCAGCCCCGCCACGGTATCTTCTGGGTCACTGTCGATCACCACCAGCTTCGCCCCTGCGGCCTCGATCACCTTGACCACCTCGGCCTCCGGCTGGCGATGGTGCAATACCAGCGCCACGTCCTGCGCCTTGAGGTTCTCGCCCAGCGCCTTGAGCGCCGCCTCGTCCCATTTGTCGCCGGCGGGCAACGGCTGCGCCACCACATCCAGGTTCAGCCCGCTGGCCAGGTAGCCCAGGCGCTCCGACAGGCTCACCACGCTCAGGTTGTCCGCCGTCGCCAGGCGCGTCTGGCTGCTGGAGGTCAGCGCCAGCAGCTCGCGCTTGAGCCCGGCCAGGTTGGCCTGGATCTTCGCCTTGTCGCCCGGCGACAGGCGCTCCAGGTCATTGGCCACCACATCGGCCATGCGCCCGAGGTTGATCGGGTTGAGCCACGGGTAGGCGGCGAATGCGTCGTCGCCGTTTACCGCGATGCCTGGCAACGCACCGTCTACCGGGTGCGCGGCGTCGATCTCGACGATGCGGATGTTGCTGCGCCGGGCCGTTGGGTAGAGCGGGTCGTCGCGCCAGATCGAGCGCACGCCGATCACCGCATCGGCCTGCTGCGCCGCCGTGTGCAGGCTCTCGCCGCCACGCCCGGAGAAGTACGACGGCTGGCGCGTGGCCGGCAGGTTGGCCGGGGCGGCGCGCTTGAGCTGCACCGAGGTGCCGTCGAGCAGCGCCTGCGCCAGGCTGTGGGTCACGGGCAAGGTGGTGAGCACCTCGGGCGCGGCGGCGGGTTGCGCGGCTTGGGCGAAGGCGGGCAGGGCGGCCAAGGCCAGGGCCAGGCACAGGGGCTTGAGGTTCAGGGTCATGCCGGGTTTCCTTGCAGGCGGGGGACGAGGGCGCGGGCCAGGGCGGCGAGGGCGAAGCAGAAACCGGCGACCAGGATGATCGCCGCGCCCGACGGCACCGGCAGGTCGAAGACGATCGGCAACAGGATGCCGAGCAAGGTGCTCAGGGTGGCGATCAGCACCGAGATGAAGAAAAAGCCCTTCAGCGACTGGCTGACCAACCGCGCGGCCGCAGCCGGGATCACTAGCAGCGCACCGACCAGGATCGCCCCGATCACCTTCACCGAGGCCACGGTCACCAGGGTGACCAGCACCACGAACAGGTAGTCCAGGGTTTTCACCGCCACCCCGCGCACCGCCGCCAGTTGCGGGTTGAAACTGGCCAGGATGATGCGGTTGTACAGCGGCAACGCCAGGGCCAGCACCAGGATCGCCACCACGCCCAGCACCACCAGGTCGTGGGCGCTGACGGTCAGCACCGAGCCGAACAGCACGTTCTCCAGGATATGCACGTTGATCTTGCCGGCCAGCATCAGCAGCAGGCTCGCCCCCAGGGCCAGGGACACCGAGAGGAACACGCCGATCAGGGTGTCTGGCGAAAGCCCGGTGCGGTTGCGCAGGAAGTTCAACAGGATGCCGAACAGCAGGCAGTAGCCGAACAGGCTGCCATACGGCCCGGTGTAGGGCTCGCCGAGCAGGATGCCGATGGCCACGCCGGTCAGCGCCGCATGGCCCACGGCCTCGGAGAAGAAGGCGAAGCGCTTGACCACCACCAGGGTGCCCAGGCCGCCCAGCACCGGGCCGATCATCAGGCCGGCGAGCAGGGCGTTGATCACGAAACCGTAGGCCAGCGCCTCCGGCAGGTAGCCAGCCGTGGCCCAGTCCTGGACCAGCTGGCGGAAAGCTTCATAGCTCATCAGGCGAGGCTCTCGCTGCGAGGGTGGACGGAGAACAGGCCGAGCAGGCGCTCCGGGGTCAGGGCCTGGGCGGGCGGGGCGTCGAACAGCACCTTGCGGCTCAGCCCGGTGACCCGGTCGGCCAGGCGCAGCACGGCTTCGAGGTCGTGCTCGATCCACAGCACGGTGGTGCCGGCCTGGCGCCAGCCGTGCAGCAGTTGCTCGAACACCTGGATGCCCGCCTCGTCGAGCGCCGACATCGGCTCATCCAGCACCAGCAGTTGCGGTTCGGGAACCAAGCCCTGGGCCAGCAGCACACGCTGGCGCTCGCCACCGGACAACGCGCCCATGCGCCGCTTGCGCTTGTCGAGCATGCCCACCCGCGCCAGCGCGGCGTCGATGTCGGGCCGGGCCTTGCGCGACAGGCCGAGGAAGGCCGGGCGCTGTTGGCACATGGCGGCCATGAAGTCGTCCACGGTCATCGGCAGGCCGCGGTCGAACTCCAGCGCTTGCGGCACGTAGCCGATCACTTCGCGCTCGCTCGGCCAATGCAGGGTCAGTTGGCCCTGGTGCGGCATCTGCCCGAGCAGGGTCTTGATCAGCGAGCTCTTGCCGCCGCCGTTGGGGCCGACGATGGCGTGCACGCTGCCGGCGGCGACGCTGAAGCCGACCTGTTCAAGGATGCGCGTGCGCCCCAGGGTCAGGTCGATGCCGGCGAACTCGATGCGTGGCCCGCAGGACGTGGCCAGGTTGGCCGCGGCGGTCATGCGTGGTTCTCCTGGATGGCCTTGACCACGGTGTCGAGGTTGCGCTTCATCTCCACCTCGTATTTCTCCTTGGTGTATTCGCCGTAGGAGATGTGCGTCAGCGGGTAGATGTGCACGCCGGACTCGCGCTGGATGGTGTCCACGTAAGCCGACGGGAAGTCCATTTCCGAGAAGATCACCTTCACGTCCAGGGCCTTGAGCTGGTCGATGGTCTTCTTCAACTGCGCCGGGCTCGGCTCGATGCCGTGGGCCGGCTCGACCACCGCGGTCACCTCCAGGCCGAAATCGCGCACCAGGTAGTCGTAGGCGGCATGGATGGTCGCCACGCGGAACTCCGCGCCCGGCGCCTCGGTGACCTTGGCCAGCGCCTCGGCGCGCAGGGCCCGCAGGCGCTTGGCGTAGGCGCGGGCGTTCTGCGTGTAGTAGGTGGCGTTGGTTGGGTCGAGCTTGCCCAGTTCGCGGGCGATGTTGTTGACCTGGGCGATGCTGGCGCTGATCGACAGGAAGGTGTGCGGGTTGACCACCTTGCCGGCGCCGCGCGCGGCGATGCCGGTGGCCGCCAGCAGCGGCACGTTCTCGTTGGCCTCGATGGTCTTGATGTCGGGTTTTTCGCTGGCGGCGATCATGCGGTCGGCGAAGTCGTCGTGGCCGATGCCGTTGAGCACGATCACGTCCAGGGTGCCGATGCGCTTGATGTCTTCGGCGCGCGGCTCGTAGGCATGCGGGTTGAAGCCAGCGGGAATCAGCGGCACCACCTCGGCGCGATCGCCGACCACGTTGCTCACGTAGCTGTAGTAGGGGTGCAGGGTGATGCCGATGCGCAGGGGCTTGCCGGTGTCGGCCAGGGCCATGGCCGGCAGGACGCAGGCCAGGAGCAGAGCGAGGGCGGAGCGAAGCATTGGGAAGTCCTTGGGGTCAGTGGCCGAGGTTCGGTGGCGATGGCTCAGTGGCGATGTTGGCGGGTGACGCCGGCGTCGTAGTGGCTGACGACCTGCTGCCAGCCTGCGGCGATCAACGCATCACGGCCCAGGTCGTCCGGGGCCTGCGCGCTGCGATCACGGCGCAGCCAGACGTCGCCCGCCCCGTCGCCGTCGCCGGGCAGGATCACCAGGAAACTGCCGGCCACCTCGGCGTCCTGGCTACTGCCCAGGTAGGCGCCGCTGCTCAGCCACTGCCACTGGTGGCGGCCGCGGCTGGCGCTGCTGGCGTCGTCGACGAACGGCGGCAAGCCTTCCTCGGCCAATGCCTCGACGCTCGGCACCTCAGCGGTTTCCTCGCGTAGCGCGCGGATCTCGTCGAGGGCCACGTGCAGGTCGGTGTAGATGCCCTGTTCGGCGGCGTTGAGGTCGCGGCGGGCGTCGACTTGATAGCTTTCGATGGCCTGTTCGTCGACCCGCTCGCCGCGCAGGCTCACCACCGTGGCGGCCACGGCGAGGAGCAGCAGCGCCGCCAGCAGTACGTAGAGGGTTTCGTGCCCGGCACCGGCCGGGCGGATCACTTGGGCGCGGCTCATGGCTGGGCGATGTCCGCGTAGTCGATCTCCACCACGTGGCCGGGGCCGGCGTCGAACAGCACGTAGAACTCGCCATCCGGGCGCTTGAAGGTCAGGGTCGAGTCGTCGCCGAGCTTGCCGGGCACCAGCACCTGCTCGTCGTAGCCGATCACGTCCAAGGTCACCCCCGGCGCGCCACTGCCGTCTGAGAAGCCGCCGGTGCACTTGATCTGGTCGCTGCCTTGCGGCACGCAGTCGCACATCGGGTTGTGCGCCAGCGCCGGGGTCGCGGCCAGGGCCAGCAGGGGCAGGGCGAGCCTGCGCAGCAGGTACTTCATTGCTTGTCTCCTTGTTTCTCGAGCCAGGCGGCAGTGGCCGGCGAGGCCTTGGCCAGCGGCACGGAGGCCTGGTGCATGCTGCCGTCCCAGCCTTCGAGGGTGATCCACAGTTCGGCGTCGGGGCGGGTGCGGGGCGGGATCGGCAGCGACGTGCTCATGCGGTACGGCGGGCCGAACAGGATGCTGCCGGCGGTGCGCAGGTTGCGCGGCTTGCCGATGCGCAGGTAGATCGCCTTGACCCCTTCGGTGCAGGTGCGGCACAGGGCGGCGTTGAATTGCTTGAAGTGCCCGGCCGGGCCGTCGGCGCGTGGCGCTTCATCGCGCAGTTCGGCCAGGTCCAGGGTCCAGCGGTCGATCTGGATGGCCGTCACCGGGTTGGCGCCCAGGCCGCTGTCGCCGCGGAACAGGCTGGCGTCGGCGAAGTACTTGGGCATGAAGCCCAGGGGGATGAGGATCAGCAGGGCGTTGAGGTGGAAGCGCCATTTCAGCCACCACTGCTTGAAGCCGCCTTGCGGCAGGGGCTTGGCCTGGCTCATGGCTGTGCCTCCACGACGGTCTTGGGCGCACGCGCCGGGCGCTCGCTGCGTTTCAGGGCGGCGGCGGTGGCCTGGGCGGTGCGTTTGGTCCAGATCAGCAGGCCGCTGAACACCATCAGGGTCAGCACCAGGCCGAAGAAGAACCAGATCAGCTTGATCGACAGGCCGCCGAAGTCACCGGTGTGCAGCGGGCGCATGGACTCGGCGAAGAACTCCAGGCCCGTGCGGTCGGCCAGCAGGAACTGGCTGTCGACGTGGCGGGTGTAGGGGTTGACCGAGGCGGTCTGGTACATCAGCGGGTACCAGCCGCGGCCCATCAGGCCGATATGGCTGTAGGCGGTGGCCGGCAGGTTGATGTAGCTGATGTCCAGGCCCGGGATGCGCTCGCGGGCGATGCGCACGGCCTCGTCCAGGTCGGTGCGCGGCGCCGGGCTGCCGTCGGCGGTCTGCGGCACCTGCTCGCGGGCGATCACCGGCACGATGGGTTCGGAGGAGATGGTGATGTGGTTGTCGGCCAGGGTCGCCTGGATCAGGAACCAGGTGCCGGTGATGGAGATCACCGCGATGAACCAGATCGACCAGACCCCGGCCAGGCGGTGCACGTCGCCCCAGAAGATCCGCGAGCCGTGGGCCAGGCGCGGCAGCTTGAAGAAGCCGCGCCAGAATTTCTTGTACACCACCAGGCCCGTGATCAGCGAGGCGAGCATCGGCAGGCCGAGGATCGATACCAGGTACCAGCCCCAGCTGTAGCCGTTGGTGAACGGCACCAGCCACCAACCGTGCAGGGCGCGGGTGAAGGCTTCGAAGTTGAAGTCCGGGGTCTTGCCCTGAATGGCCCCGGTGTAGGGGTTCACGTACAGGCTCGGCGCGGTGCCGTCGGGGTAGGTGACGCCGACGTTGAGGGCGAAGTGCGAGCCGTCCGGCTGGTTGATGTAGCGCACCGCCATGTCCGGGTCGGCCTTGTGCAGGGCGTCGAGTACCTGCTGGTAGCTCAGGCGCTCGGCCTGGTCGTTCGGCGCGCTGGCGCGCACGTCGGGGTTGGCCAGCCAGACGATCTCCTGGCTGACCACCGCGAGCATGCCGGTGAAGCAGACGATCAACACGAAGAACCAGATGGGCAGGGCCAGCCAGCTATGAACCAGGAACCAGATTTTTGAACGCGACTTTTTCGACATGGATCAGGCAACTTGATATCAGGGCGTAATAGACGAGCGCGGCACGCCACGGGGGTGTGCCGCGAAAGCTGTGATTTCACGGTGTCTCATGAGTAAGGACGGATGAGACCGGGAAACCTGCTGCCTATAAATGCAAGTAAATGTTTCAAGCCCGGCAATCGTTATGGGTCTATGGGCTGTGACGCGCCCTCTGTGGGGCGGGTTTGCCTCGATATTCGTTTCATGTCCGGACCACGGCTGGAGATGTAACGAATGGGGGTGGGGGGAATTTACCGGTTTGTGTTGGGGTGATGGTGTCAGTGCCGGCCCAATCGCGGGGCAAGCCCGCTCAGGCGTGGCGGTGAACCTGATAGGGGCGGGCTTGGCCCTTGATGAGCTGCCGAAATATTCCGTCTTGGCGTAGGAAACGTCTTTTTCATTGCGGTCCCGGAAGCATATGGGTTTGCAACTGCTAGGTTCCCGAGCTTTTCCAGGCAAAAGGAACCTGCACATGTATCGCGTCAGTCTTGATGGTAGGGGGCAGGCAGTAGATGGTGACGGCACCACAACGGGGGCGGTTTGCCTTGCCAGTGGTGTTGGCTACACCTGCGAGGGACGCAAGGTTCTGCGGGTGGGGGATGCGACGACGGACTGCCCGTTGTGCGGCGAGCCTGGCAGGGTCGTGGAGGGTTGTCGCTGGTTTACTTCCGATGGGCAGCCCGTGGCGCTGGATGGTTCGCTCGTGGCGTGCGGCTGTCCAAGTGGTAGCAACAGGGTAGTGGCGCCGTTGCATGGCAACCTGGCGTCTAGCCGCACGCAGCTTGCTGAAAATCCCGTTGCCCGCTCCAAGGCCGGGTTCGCAGGCCTCCAGTCCTCTACCGTGGCCTCCTCGCCACATAGCATCGTTTCGTCTCCAGCTAGCCTTGAGCCCGGCTTCTACATCGTGCCGCGCAGCATGTCCGGTGAACGGGTGCTGCTGAACTTGAGTGCGGACCAGTCCTTCTTGCCGATCGCGCGCTTCAGGCGCTTGAACCCGACCTTCGATGAAGGTTTCAAGGCCGGGGAAATGTTCGTCATTGGTGACCCCGGGAACGCCACGGCCTGTACCCGCGAGGAGGCGCACTTGATGCAGGCCGCCGAGCATGCGCGCCGGTCTTTGGCGATGCTCAGTGAGGCAGAGGCCGATTTCATGATGGAGCACATCGGTGAGATTGCTGGGGTGCTCAATGGGGCGAGCCAATCCATGGGGGTCGGCAAGGACATGTTGTCCCGTGGTTTGGGGCAAGTGGCAGACACGCTCAAGGGCATCGAGCAGCTGCATCAACGAGAGTTTGTCTTGCATGGGCATCTTAAAAGCCCGGAGTTTTTTGCATCACGCAGTGCGTTATATCAGCAGTTGGATGCGCAACTTCGTAGCGCATTCCTAGGTAAGTACCTCAACTTGGGTGGGTATGAAAGTTTGCGCAGAGGGCTGGGCATTTCCACTAAGAGTCTTGTGCATCACTGGTCCAAGTCGGGCGCGCCAGGGGCGATACCGGGGTATGCGACTCACCTGGATGAGGTGGCGAAGACAGCGAAATATTTGAAATATGGTGGACACGTGGCGCTAGGCCTTGGGGCGACCGCTTCTTATATGAAAATTCACGAAGCCTGTCGTGCGGGCGAAACGCAAGAGTGTAAGCGGGTTCGTCTTACCGAAACGGGCAGTTTTGCGGGGGGTCTTGCTGGTGGGGCTTTGGGGGCTGCGGCAGGTAAAGCGGTAACAGGTCTGGTGTGCAGTTTCGGTCTATGGGGGCGGGCCGCCTGTGGAATTGCAGTGATCGGGGTAGGCTCCTTTGGCGGTGCAAGTGCTGGAGGTCTTGCTGGCGAGAAGTTCGGAGAGCTGATCTATGAGGTTGGATATGATTGATTTGAGTGAGTGGCCCATGGCATTCAAGCTCGTCTCTATTCTCTTGCCATTCGTGATCGGCTTGGTCGGGCTGGCAGTCGAGCTGCACATTGCTGCATCGCGGCACTTTACGGTGATGTGTTCAGCACTTCAGCGAAGCCGTGGGCTCCACGAAGAGTTGAGAAATAGCGGGGCATTCACTATGAAGTTTCGATTAATGACGGTGAGTGCCATGGCGGCAGGAATGGTGTGGCCGGTTTTGGCCATTCGGCAAGGCTGGCTGGACCCGGAAGACTACCGGCTTTTTCCGGGCGCTCTTAAAAGGCGGATGAAGGTGGGTATGTACTGCATATTCATCGGTATGACAGGGATAGCGTTCGTTGCCTGTCTAGTTGAGTTCAAATGATAATAAGGTACTGCTTAAGTGTGAAATAAAGCCCCGCGAGTGCGGGGTTTTTATTGTGCGAGCGTTCGGCTGCCTGATGATCGTTGTGTTTGAAATAGCGCCAGATTCCAGCATGCGACACCCTTCCTGCAGGGCATGAGTGGGTGGGAGAAGTATCCCCGTTCATGCCGCTGGCGATGGGGGCCGGCGGGCACGTCGGCAATTCCCCTCCAGCCCCCGCCCCGCACCGCCGCCACCCGCTAATTTTTCCCGCCCCGGTTCGTTCTATAGGGACGACACACCTGTGCGCCTCCCGCCTCTGAACCCGGATGCCCCGAAATGAATGCTGATCAATCCCTCAAGCTCGCCGGCCGCTTCATCGGCCTGCCCCTGGACAAGCGGCGCACCTTCCTCGCCGCGCTGGAAAAGGAAGGGGTCAGCTTCCAGCAGTTTCCAATCCCGGCGGGGATCGAGGCGGACGATCGCCATGCCCTGTCGTTCGCCCAGCAGCGCATGTGGTTCCTCTGGGAGCTGGAACCCACCAGCGGCGCCTACAACCTGCCCGCCGCCGTGCGTCTGAAAGGCCCGCTGGATCGCGCCGCCCTGGAGCACGCCTTCGCCGCGCTGGTCGAGCGCCACGAAACCCTGCGCACGGTGTTCCAGCGCCAGGCCGACGGCCAAGTGCTGCAGGCGCCGTTGCAGGCGCCGGTGGCGGTGCAGTGGGCATCGCTGGCCGAACTGCCGGCGGACGCGCGTGAACGGCGGGTGGTCGAGCAGGCCGAGGACATGGCCGTGCAACCGTTCGACCTGGCGCAAGGCCCGCTGTTGCGCATCCGCCTGCTGGAACTGTCGGCGCAGGAGCACGTGCTGCTGCTGACCTTGCACCACATCGTCGCCGACGGCTGGTCGATGGCCGTGCTGATCGATGAGTTCATCCAGGCCTACCAGGCCTTCCTCGACGGTCAGTCGCCGAACTGGCCAGCGCTGCCGATCCAGTACCGGGACTACGCCCTGTGGCAGCGTCGCTGGCTGGAGGCGGGCGAGCAGCAGCGCCAGCTTGACTACTGGTTGGCACAGTTGGGCAATGACCACCCGGCCCTGGAGCTGCCCACCGATCACCCACGCCCGGCGCAGCCCAGCCACCGTGGCCGGCGCTGGGAATTCAACATCGAACCGGCGCTGGCCGAGCAACTGCGCTCACTGGCCCGGCGTCAGGACGTCAGCCTGTTCGTGGTGCTGTTGGCGGCCTTCAACCTGCTGCTGCAGCGCTACAGCGGCCAGCCCGACATTCGCATCGGCACGCCGATCGCCAACCGCAACCGCGCCGAGGTGGAAGGGCTGATCGGCTTCTTCGTCAACACCCAGGTGCTGCGCACCCAGGTCGACGGCCAGCTCGACGTCGGTGAATTCCTGCAACAGGTCAAGGCCACGGTGCTCGGCGCCCAGGCCCACCAGGACCTGCCGTTCGAGCAACTGGTCGAGGCCCTGCGCCTGGAACGCGATGCCAGCCGCACGCCGTTGTTCCAGGTGATGTACAACCACCAGCCGGAGGTGGCCGACATCAGCGCCTATGCACTGCCCTCGGGGCTGGCGTTGGAGCAGGTGCAATGGCAGGGGCGCACCACCCAGTTCGACCTGACCCTCGACACCTTCGAGAAGGCCGGTGAATTGCGCGCCGCGCTGACCTACGCCACCGACCTGTTCGACGCCGCGACCGTCGAGCGCCTGGCTGGGCACTGGATCGCGCTGTTGCAAGCGCTGGTGAGCGGGGAAGGGCGCCGCTTGTGCGAGCTGCCGATGCTGGGTGGCGAGGAACGCGACGCGATCGTTGGCGACTGGAACAAGGCGTTCGTCGAACACCCAGTCGAACAGTGCCTGCACCAGCTCATCGCCCAGCGTGCCCGCGAACACGCCGACGCGGTGGCGGTGAGCTTCGACGGCCAGCAACTGACCTACGCCCAGCTCAATGGCCAGGCCAACGCCCTGGCCCATGAACTGATCGCCCGTGGCGTCGGCCCGGACGTGCTGGTCGGCCTGGCCGTGGAGCGCAGCCTGGAGATGCTCGTCGGCCTGCTGGCGATCCTCAAGGCCGGCGGCGCCTACGTGCCGCTGGACCCAGCCTACCCGCAGGAGCGCCTGGCCTACATGATCGAGGACAGCGGCATCGCCTTGCTGCTGGCCCAGCCACAGGTGCTGGAGCGCCTGCCGCTGCCCGAGCAATTGCCGGTATTGCTGCTGGGCGACAGCGCCTCGCGCGACGACGACCCGGTCACCGCAGTCGGCCCGGACAACCTGGCCTACGTCATCTACACCTCCGGCTCCACCGGCAAGCCAAAGGGCACCTTGCTGGCGCACCGCAACGTGCTGCGCCTGTTCAGCGCCACCGATCAGTGGTTCGACTTCGGCCCGCAGGATGTCTGGACCCTGTTCCACTCCTACGGCTTCGACTTCTCGGTCTGGGAGATCTTCGGCGCGCTGCTCTACGGCGGCCGCCTGCTGGTGGTGCCGCAGGACGTCACCCGCTCGCCGCGCGAGTTCTACCAACTGCTGTGCGAACAGGGCGTCACAGTGCTGAACCAGACCCCGTCGGCCTTCAAGGCGTTGATGCAGGTCGCCTGCACCGAACCGGGCGAACAGCAACTGCGCCAAGTGATCTTCGGTGGCGAAGCGCTGGACGTGAAAAGCCTGCGCCCCTGGTTCGAGCGTTTCGGCGACCAGGCCCCGCAGTTGGTGAACATGTATGGCATCACCGAAACCACCGTGCACGTGACCTACCGCCCGCTGGCCCTGGCCGACCTGGAACGGGAAGCCAGCAGCCCGATCGGCGAGCCGATCCAGGACCTGTCGTGGTACCTGCTCGACGGCGACCTCAACCCGGTGCCCAAAGGCTGCGTCGGCGAGCTCTACGTCGGTCGCGCGGGCCTTGCGCGTGGCTACCTGAACCGGGGCGACCTGAGCGCGACGCGCTTCATCCCCGACCCGTTCGGCAACGACGGCGGCCGCCTGTACCGCACCGGCGACCTGGCCCGTTACCAGGCCGACGGCGTGATCGAGTACATCGGCCGTATCGACCACCAGGTGAAGATCCGCGGTTTCCGCATCGAACTGGGCGAAATCGAAGCGCGCCTGCTGGCCGACCCAGCGGTGGGCAGTGTGGCGGTATTGCCGCATGGCGAAGGCGAGGCGCTGCAACTGGTGGCCTACGTGGTGCCGAAAGATGCAGCGCTGGCCGACGCCAGCCCCGAAGCCCAGGCCGACGCCCGCGACCAGCTCAAGGCCGGCCTGCGCGGCCAGCTGCCGGAATACATGGTCCCGGCGCACCTGCTGCTGCTCGCCGAACTGCCGCTGACCACCAATGGCAAGCTCGACCGCAAGGCGCTGCCAGCCCC
>NZ_JARGCS010000009.1 GCF_029193575.1 Pseudomonas entomophila
CGCAAGTTTGTTGAAGCTCAGAAGGTGCAGCCCAAGGGCAAAGCCGGGCGAGCAGATATGGCGCTGGCATTGATCAATAAGCTGTATGGCGTCGAGCGTGAACTGAAGGACGCCTGTGATGAGCAGCGATTGACTGGCCGGCAGGAGAAGAGCCTGCCGATCTTGAGGCAATTGAAAAGTTGGTTGGATAAAACTCAGCCTCATGTGACGCCGCAAAGTGTGCTCGGCAAGGCTGTGAATTACCTGGCGAGCAATTGGAGTCGGCTGGAGCGTTATGTGGAGGCTGGGTATTTGCCGATCGACAACAACCCGGCAGAGCGCGCCATAAAGCCATTTGTGATCGGCCGCAAAGCCTGGCTGTTCAGCGACACGCCCAAGGGTGCCGCGGCCAGCGCGCAGCTCTACAGTTTGGTCGAGACCGCCAAGATCAACGGCCAAGAGCCCTATACGTGGCTGCGCCACGTACTGGAGCGGCTGCCCGGTGCGCAGTCGGTGGCAGAATATGAAGCTCTGTTGCCCTGGAACTGTTCACCGGAAATGCCACGGTAAACGATGGTCTCACCTTGCGGTAGGTGGGGTTCATGGATCGCTTACACCTCAACCTGGTGGTGGGGCAGAAGCTGAACGCGACGATCGGCGGCGACCTGCAGGAGCGGATCGAGGGCTTGCGAAAGAGTGTGGCGGCGGTCAGCCAGCGCCTGCAGGCGCCGAAGACGTGGCTAGGGTCGGAAGGAGTAAACGTGCTCCAGGTGCTGTGCGATCTGCTCGACCTGGTGCAGGAAATGAATGCCCAACTGGCGGGCCACACTCATGGGCCAACTCCGGTACCGAGTAACGCGACGGCGTTCACGCAAGCACGAGTCTCGACACTTTTGCTTTCGGAGAGGCTTAAACCAATCACTCTATAGAAAAGGCCGCTCTCTAGCGGCCTTTTTAGAACAGTCCAAGTTGGCACAGCTTCATTATGGTTTTAAGGACTTACCAAGCGCTCTAATCGCTGCCGCCTGCAGAGTTAAGTCTTCCAGTGGATCATCAATCACCGCGATAAGCGCATCACGCGCAGCACTGGTGTCCGTGTTACCCAGGGCATCGGCGGCAGCGATCCTTCTTTCCATGAAGTCTCTGTCGTCACGCATAATATCTGAAAGCTTAGTGATTATATTTGAGGGATTCATTTCTGGCGCCTGTCTGGTTTATGTAAGTTGGTTTATTGATCGCAATGTCCGCTGATACTTATTTTGATATTGGATCGCGGAATATCGTAAGTCGCAGAGATTCGATTAATTGCATCTACAATAGTGAGCAGTCTATCATCGTCGTGATTATTGATCTTCAAGTCTGAGTGTGTGGAACCTTCTAAATCAGGCGGCGAAAGGTGCACGCTGAGGTCGGCCTCGAACACATCGCCATTTTCGGTTTCCTGGATGGATCTCGGGAGGCCATCTATAGTCGAGACGCTTAAGATATCTGCCACTACGAACTTATGTGCCCACTTGTCATCCTTTCGAGAAACGGTGGTGCTTCTAATTTTTCCGAGGTAGCCAGTTTTGAGAAGTCTTGCGTCGTAGTGGGTGGCTGCAACGTAAATGTATTCGAAAGTAAAATCTTTCAAAGGGGTAATGTAGATTTTCTCGATTGTAAATGTGTCTATTAATTTAGCTATTTGCTTGTCATTACTTACGATTAACAGCGTTTTCTGTTCTTTGCTCATCTTCAATTCCTTTTAAATTGCGCGCAGCGTACTTGTTTTTCTTCAATCGCGCTGTCTGTTTGCTTGTAAGGGTGAATTAGGGGCAAATGAGGCTCTTAGAGCTTCTTTAATATCCGCTTTCACTCGGAATGGGATTTCGTACTTGGCAAAAGTCTTGTTGAGTGAACTCCAGTGCAGGGCCAGGATCTGCTCTGGCTTCTTGGAGTGATTGTAAGCGATGCCTAGGGCATCGAGCTTGCGAAGCGCTGCCCACAGTGGCTCCAAGAGTTCATCCGCACTGGGCGTACCCTGGCCGATACTCTCGAGAATAGGAACTGACAACCCCAACTGCTGTGAGACGAGAGCCAGTTGGTCATGGAGCGCGCTGCGCAGGGTGTTATCGCGGGTCCGGTGCAGTTCCTTGAGCAGGGCCACCCTGTGACGCGATAGCGCGATCTGCTGGTTCACGCTGGTGCTGCCTGGCCTTGAGGCGCTGCCCTTGGTCCAGTAGTCCCACAGCGCGTCGTCGCATTCTTCCTGGTAGCGGATGATCTTGTCGCGCAGATCGGGCTTCACTTTGTTTGGGTTGATCGTCATCAGCCAAGAAGCCAGTTTTCGCAGGGGGAGACAAACCGCTTCTTGCGCGCCACCCAGCGAAGGTGTGGTGATAATCACCATACCCCACCGGGTTGTGTTGTTGCTCAATTTTGCGTGCTGACTTTTCCAGTCGAGCCCCATGTTGGTGACAATCGGCTTCATCGCGACGAACGGATCGTTGTCTTGACCTACCAGCATGACGGTGTCGCCGTGGAACGGGACTGGCATCAATTGTGGGTGCATATCAAATCCTTGTGCATGGCGATCAACTGAGGCGGAAATCGCCGCAGTTGGGTAGGCAGTTGTTGTCGACATGACAACACCTTCACCGTCATTCATCGGGAAGAAAACCTCACGCCTGCAGCGTCCACCACGCTGCCCAGGTTCTCGGTGGTCAGGTCCAGCCAGGCCGCCATCATCTGCGGCGTCATCGAGTTGGAACGTTGTACCTCATCCAGCAGGATCGCCACCAGTCGCATCGAGTCGTGCACCTGCTTCAGCTTGTAGAACTCGTCTTCGGTCAAGGCGTAGGGCGTTCTCATTGGGCACCGCCTTGCGCTTCCAGGGCGCGCACGATGTCCATGTGGTGGTTGTAGCGGGCGAGGCGGGAAGCGAGCGAGGAGTCGGCGTGCAACGCGGCCAAGGCCATGCGGCGGTGCGCCAGGGCGCGGACTTTGGACGGAATGAGGGCGGTCATGCTGGAGCTCCTGAGTTGAGGAGCCATCACCGCTTGCGGCCAAGCAAGGAATGGTGACGGCTGTACGTGGGTTGGCCGACCGGGACTCAAGGCACCCGGCACACCCGAAGGTGTCCCACGCACAGCCGCCATAACGAAACAGCGGACACAAAAAAAGCGCCTCCTATCGCATGGAGGGCGCTTGTGCGCCTTGAGTTGTGCGACCGGCCAAGGTCGGTCGCTGATTTGGCAGCGACGGCCAGAGACTAGGCGCAATGCGCCTAGTGGTCAACAAAAATGCCGGCCGCAAAAAAAATCGGCGGAGAAAATCACTTATCCCCCTCCCGCCGACGCGCTTTTCGTCGCGAATTAGTGCAAAGCAGCGGTGGGGTGCAATGCGAGCTGCAGGCGGCGCCGTCTGCGGGGTCCCGCAGGGGGTGCGCCATTTCACACAGTGAAAGGAAATGAAGGATTGTGCAGGCTCGGCTGCACAGTGGGGCGGGGAAGGGGCAGGAGGGCAGGCCCGCTGCAGGCCACGTAATCCGGGAGGGCGCGGTGTGAAAACCTAGGTTCTACCGGGTTTTCCATTTTGGACTTGGTCTTTTCAACCGCTGCAGATCGCACCAGGTGCAGAGCGCTAATTCGCCTGGAGCCCCCGAACGGTGGGGCTCCTGCGTTTCCTCAGCTTTGCACAGCGCTTCACGCCTGCTCGACAGCCACCAGTCGGAGGTGGGGCATGTTGGCTTCTTTCTGCAGGCGCTTGAATTCCTTGGCGACCACAGGGATCAGCAGGCGATCCAAGGCGTGGCGCAGTTGCAGGGCCTGAGCCTCGGTCAGGCGCTTCACTGTTCCAGTACGAGCGCTCGCACAAGCCACCTTCTCAGGCGCAATACCGATCGCGTCCATCGCCCCATCGATGTAGCCGTCCAGGTACTCACGGCGCTTGAACAGGATCGAGCTCTCCGGCGCTTCCTGGTAATCCCAGTGCACCTCCCAGGCCTTGCCGGACTGGATGATTTCGATGATGGGCAGTGCCGCTTGGGTCGCTGGTTTGCGCATGCTGATTCTCTCGATCAATTCGCTACGCGGGGCAGTGTGAAGGATAGCTTCGGGGTGCCCCATGAAAGGTTTTTCAGGCTGACCCTCAAATCCCTGTCAGAACATGGATATCTGTCAGGAAATCGGCTGCAGGCCGCGTATTTACTGGGTTTGCGATCTGACAACGAACTGGGAAATTCGTGGCAAATCTGACAGACCAAATAAAAAAGCCTTATAAATCAATGGCTTGAGAAATCGAAATCTGACACAGTGGTTTTGTCAGGTTTTGACACCTCGCCGACACCTTTCTGACACTACCTGAAAACGCTGGAGGCCTTGAGATAGAAGGGTTAGACAGAGGTAAGAATATTCATCTGACAAATCTGACAGGCTTTTTAGGGGGCAACCTAAATTTTGCTTTGCTACGTGCAGGGGGGCGTTTCGTATGACGCGTATACACAGCGACGGCTCGAAAAACCCGGCCTATCACACCGCGATACTGCTACTACTCACCCCTTCGCATACGAGCCTTGGCTTGCCTGCGATCGGCCACTGGGGCCTTGAGGAGGGCGCTTGTTACGTGCGTTGTTACGCATAGGCTTGAAAAGGCCTCAGCAAACGTACGTAAGTGCTTGATTTGATGGTGCCGGCACCAGGAATCGAACCCGGGACCTACTGATTACAAGTCAGTTGCTCTACCATCTGAGCTATACCGGCACAGGGGCGTCATTATAGCGATCGGCGTGCGCCTGTAAACCACTTCCTTGCGCTCAGCCCTAAACGCCCTAAGTTACCGCCTGGAAAGAAGAATTCTCCTACCAGCCGCGGTGGATGGTGTTGACGCTCGGCTCAGGCTGCCCGGGGTTGAAGAACAGCTTGTCGTTGTCGCAGCCGCGCTTGCGGCACGGGGTCTCGACACGCAGTGGCAGGCCGCGGTCGCCGCCCAGTTGCATGCCGGGCATGTTCCAGTCCAGCGAGGGTTGCTTGGGGGCGGGGGCGCCGCCGGCGCATCCGGCCAGGGCCACGGCAACGGTCAACAGGGCGAAAGGTTTGGTCTTGGTCACGGTGTTCGGTCCGTTCTGAGTCAGTAGTCGTTCTGGATACGTACCACGGTGCCGCCACAGGCGGTGTAGCAACTGTTGTAGTCGCCGGTGCAGTCGTACTGCGGCTCCCGGCTGAAATCCGTCAGGGTCGTGGTGCAGGCGCGGCGCGCTTCTTTATAGCTCTTGCCCTTCTGGCAGGCGCTGTACTGGCGCTGCGAGGCACGCATCAACTGCAAATGCAGCCGCTCCTGGGCATCGGCGTTCACCTGGCAGCGGTTCTGCTCCTGGGTGCAACCCTTCATACAACCCTGCGCCGTTGGCGGCGCGGCATAGCGATAGCTGTAGGTCGGCGCGCAGGCGGCGAGCAGCAGGCTGGCCAGCAGCAGGGTGGCAAGGCTTGCTAGTCGGGCATCCATGGTCATGCGGCAGTCCTTGATCATCATCGCTGAAGGGGCCTCAGCACTCGACGGCGGGCGCGATGATACACCGATCGGCACGCGGGCGCTGCTTCGCTGAATCGAGGCCTCGCTGAAAACGCTTATGCACAAGGGGCATTCGCCCTGTGCGCGAAAGGCATGCCGAACCGCTGTACCACTGGTCTTTGCGCAAAGGCCTGTTTTTACTGGTTTTCGCTTACCTGCCGGAATAAGCCGAACGCTGCAAATAGCGATTGGATCCCACATTCCGTGATTTTCATCACAAGCTTGTTCACAGAGTTATCCACAGGTTGTGCGGTCAGTCGCGCTCGGCTAGCAGCAGCAGGTTGCGTGGGGTCAGCGGGTAGTCGCAGAACAGCCCGACGTTGACGACGTAGCCGTGCTCCTGGAGGAACAGCGCGCGGTCGAGCACCAGCCACAGCTCCAGCGGGCGGCGGAACAGGTTGCGCAGCAGTTCGAGGTTGCGCACCTCGGCCAGGCGCTGCCAGCCGGCTTGCTCCAGCGCGTGCCAGTCCAGCGTGCCGCTGAGGGGCACTTGGCGCAGTTGCGCCAGGTCGCGGCAGTACTGCTCGAAGGGCTTTTCCAGCCAGGCCGTGGGCAGCGACGGGGTGGGCAGGTAGTCGTCGCACTGGCGTTGCTCGCGTTGCAGCAGGTCGAAGCCCAGGCGCCGGGCCATCGAGGCATCGCGCTGGCGGCGCACGCGGGCGCTGGAGGTGACCGCCTCGTTGAGGGGCAGGCCGAGGTCGGCGATCGACAGGTGCAGGGGGGAGGCCTGCGCGGCCGTGGACATCGGCTGGTAGTGCTCGCCGGGCACGCGGTTGTAGCAGCACGGCGATACCGCCACCTGGCGGCAACCCTGCTGGCTGGCGGCGCGCAGCAGGCGCATGTGCAACTCGCCGCAGGCGTGCAGGGCGACCACGCTCTTGTCGTCATCCAGGTGGCGGGCGCTGTCGGCGGCCAGCACGTCCTGCTGCACGTGGGTGGCGGGCAGATGGTGGTGGTCGCTCAAGGCCTGGCCTGCCTCGACCAGTTCGGCGTCGTATTCCAGGCAGGTCAGCTGTTGGCCGGGCTGCAGCAGGCGCCGGCCCAGGTGGCCCTTGCCCGAGCACCAGTCCAGCCAGTGGCGGGTGGGCTGCTGGAAGGCCAGGCGGCTGCCGAAGGCTTCGATCTGCTGCCATTTGCGGCCGGGGACATTGACGTCCAGGCGATGGCCGGCGGGGTGAAGGTCGGTGTTGGGCAGTTCGCCGACGTCGGCCAGGCGCAAGGCTTCGGCGGCCAGCTGCGGGAAGGGCGCGGGGGCGGGCAAGCATTCGGGGTGATGCTGGGCGGCTTCGGCCTCTTCCAGGGTGCGTTGGCGCAGCCAGTGGGCCAGTTCCGGGTGCTGGGTTTCCCAGTCCATGCGCCGGGCGGTGAAGGGGCGGGGTTTCCACAGCGACTGGTGGGCGGCCAGGAACTGGTCCAGGGCCTGGAAGCGGTCGCGGAGTTGGTCGTCGTGGAGGTGGGGGGGGGTGGCCATGGTCGGGGTCGTGGGGGGTTGGGGCCACGTTGCGGCCCAATCGCGGGGCAAGCCCGCTCCTACAGGTTCAGGAGCGGGCCAACAGGGTCAGCGACCTTGGCAGGCGTCGACACGCAACCAGCGTTCCAGCAGCTTGAAGCCTTGCACCAGGATGAACGAGATCAACAGGTAGAACACCCCGGCAGCGAAGAAGATCTCCACCGGCAGGTAGGTGCGGGCGATGATCGTCCGCGCCATGCCGGTCAGCTCCAGCAGGGTGACGGTGCTGGCCAGGGCGCTGGCCTTGAGCATCAGGATCACTTCGTTGCTGTACGCCGGCAGGCCGATGCGCGCGGCGCGCGGCAGCATGATGTAGAACAGCGTCTTGCCCCGCGACATGCCCAGCGCCCGCGCCGCCTCGATCTCGCCCTTGGGAATCGCCTGCAATGCACCGCGCAGGATCTCGGCGATGTACGCGGCGGTGTGCAGGGTCATGGTCAGCACCGTGCACCAGAACGGGTCGCGCAGGTACGGCCACAGCGAGCTGCTGCGCACTGCGTCGAATTGCGCCAGGCCGTAGTACACCAGGAACAATTGCACCAGCAGCGGCGTGCCGCGGAAGAAGAAGATGTAGCTGTACGGCACCGCGCGCACGTACCAGTGCCGCGAGGAACGGGCGATGCCCAGCGGGATGGCCAGGATCAGCCCGGCGACGACGGCGATGGCCACCAGCTCCAGGGTCAGGGTCGCGCCCTGGGCCAGGCGCGGCAGCCACTTGATGATCACTTCCCAGTTCATTGCGCGGCCCTCATGAAGCCGCGAGCGGCGCGTTTTTCCAGGAAGTGCATGCCGATCATGGCGAGGACGGTCAGGCTCAGGTAGATGCAGGCGGCGACCATGTAGAAGGTGAACGGCTCCTTGGTCACGGTCACGCCGATCTGCGCGTGCCGCATGATTTCCTCAAGGCCGATCACCGACACCAGGGCGGTGTCCTTCATCAGGATCATGAACAGGTTGCCCAGGCCCGGCAGGGCGATGCGCCACATCTGCGGCAGGATGATCCGCGACAGGATGCGCCCGCGCGAAAGCCCCAGCGCCAGGCCGGCTTCGCGGTGGCCCTTGGGGATCGCCAGGATGGCGCCACGGAACACTTCGGTGGCGTAGGCGCCGAAGCACAGCCCCAGGGCGATCACCCCGGCGGCGAAGGCGCTCAGTTCCAGGCCAGGCAGGTTCAGCGCCTCGCCGAGGGCGTTCATCAGGCCGACGGTGCCGAAATAGATGAGCAGCACCCAGAGCAGTTCGGGTACGCCGCGCACCAGGGTGGAATAGGTGCCACCAAGCCATTGCAGTGGCTTGGCCGGTGAAGTCTTGGCCAGGGCGCCGAGCAGGCCCAGGACCAGCCCCAGCAGCAAGGCGCAAAGCGCCAGTTTTACGGTCATCAGGGTGCCGGCCATCATGGCCGGGCCGAATCCGTGCAGGTCGATATTCATGGGCAGGGTGCGTTCAAGGGACCGACACCGCGCAGCGGCGGTGTCGGTCGGGGCGAATCAATAGATGCTGAACGGGAAGTACTTGTCGTTGATCTTCTTGTACGTGCCGTCGGCGACGATTTCCTTCAGCGCGGCATTCAGCTTCTCGCGCAGCGGGTCGCCTTTACGCACGGCGATACCGATCTTGTCGCTCTCTTCCACCGGCTCGCCCTTGAACTCGAAGTTCGAGCCGTCCTTGCTCTTGAGCCACTCGTACTGCACGTACTTGTCGGCCAGGATGCCGTCGATGCGGCCGGAGACCAGGTCCAGGTAGGCGTTTTCCTGGGTGTCGTAGAGCTTGATCTCGGTGCCGCTGGTGTTGTCTTCCAGCCAGGTGCCGGCCAGGGTCGCGCGTTGGGCGCCGATCACCTTGCCTTTCAGCGCGGCCTTGTCGGTCTTGAAGTCGACGTTCTTCGGCGCGATGAACTGCAGCTTGTTGGAGTAGTAGGGGTCGGTGAAGTCGACGGCCTGCTTGCGCTCGTCGGTGATCGACAGCGACGACACCAGGAAGTCGAACTTCTTGGCGTTCAGGGCGGGGATGATGCCGTCCCAGTCGGAGGTGACGACCGAGCACTCGACCTTCATCTTGGCGCACAGGGCGTCGCCGATGTCCTTGTCGAAGCCGACCACGTTGCCGCTGGCGTCCTTGTTGTTGAAGGGTGGGTAGGCGGCTTCGATACCCATGCGCAGTTTTTCGGCGGCCATGGCGTTGGCCGACATCACCAGCGTGGCAGCAGCGGCCAGGAGGAACTTCTTGTAAGTCTGCATGTATTGCTCCGTTAGCGGTGGCTGGACATGAATTGCTTGCAACGCGCCGAGGTCGGGTTCTCGAAGACCTGCTGCGGCGATCCCTGCTCTTCGACCAGGCCCTGGTGCAGGAACACCACTTCACTGGACACCTGGCGGGCGAAGTTCATCTCGTGCGTGACCAGCAGCATGGTACGGCCTTCTTCGGCGAGCGCACGGATAACGTTAAGCACTTCCTGGACCATTTCCGGATCGAGCGCCGAGGTCGGCTCGTCGAACAGGATGACCTTGGGCTTCATGGCCAGGGTGCGGGCGATGGCGGCGCGCTGCTGCTGGCCACCGGAAAGCTGGGCGGGGTAGCTGTGGCGCTTGTCGAAGATGCCGACCTTGTTCAGCAGCGCCTCGGCGTGCTCGATCGCCTCGGCCTTGCTTTGGCCGAGCACGCGGCGCGGGGCCTCGATGATGTTGTCGAGGATCGACATGTGCGGCCACAGGTTGAAATTCTGGAAGACGAAGCCGATCTCGCTGCGCAGGCGGTTGATCTGGCGGTTGTCGGCGGCGATCAGGTCGCCGGTCTTGGTGCTCTTGAGCTTGAGCTCTTCACCGGCCACGAGGATCTGGCCCTGGTGCGGGTTCTCCAGCAGGTTGATGCAGCGCAGCAAGGTGGACTTGCCGGAGCCGGACGAACCGAGGATCGAGATCACGTCACCGTCGCGCGCGGTCAGCGAAATGCCCTTGAGAATTTCCTGGTCGCCGTAGCGTTTGTGCAGATTGCGGATTTCCAGCGCGGGCGTGGCCTGGGCCATGTGCGGTCCTCATGTGTTCGGTTGCGTTCCCAGCTGTTGGCGGCCTTCCTGGCGAGCGCAACGCTAGCATAGCGCCTTGATGGCGGCCAACCGGGTCGCAGGGGGCTCGGGTCGCTGGCGGGGCAGTTTGTCGCATCGCTGCAGTGCAACGTCGCGCGGATGTCCGCAAAGGCGGTTTCCGGTACCCGGAGCCTGGATGAAAAAAAGGCGCGATGGTGCCACCTTTGGGCCGGGGAGGGAAGCGCTTTTGTCCTGGGCGCGAAGGCCCTATCGCGGGGCGAGCCCGTTGTAGCAGCGGGCTTGCCCCGCGATGGAGGCGATGGTTGCTCCACAGGGTTGCGCCTTTCTGTGCGCCGAAATGGCGAACAGGTGTTACCAGGCGCAACCTTTTGCCTGTTTGTAAGTGGGTATTTCAGTAATGCACACTTGGCACGCGACCTTGATGGCCATTCGGTCAGGCAATGACCGAAGCCCCCGCCAAGCCCCGCCATTCGTGCCTGTCGGATAATTCAGGACGAATGATGATCGTTCCTGGCGCGCTTATTGCCGCCAGGCAGCCCACCGATTGCCGCGACGCCTAAACAACCCCTGGCGCGCTTCGTATCCAGCAATCGGGTGGTCCACTCCTTACAAAGGTAGTTTTATGAGCGGTAAGCACAATTCCAATGACCTCGCTCAGGGGCTCAAGCAACGGCATGTCACCATGCTGTCCATCGCCGGCGTCATCGGTGCCGGTCTGTTCGTCGGTTCCGGCCATGCCATCGCCGCAGCCGGGCCTGCTGTCCTGCTCGCCTACGCCGCCGCCGGCACCCTGGTGGTGCTGGTGATGCGCATGCTCGGCGAGATGGCCATCGCCTCGCCGGACACCGGTTCGTTCTCCACCTACGCCGACCGCGCCATCGGGCGCTGGGCCGGGTTCACCATCGGCTGGCTGTACTGGTGGTTCTGGGTGCTGGTCATCCCGCTGGAGGCCAACGCCGCCGCGGCCATCCTGCATGCCTGGTTCCCGGCGGTCGACCTGTGGGCGTTCTCGCTGGTGATCACCCTGGTGCTGACCGGCACCAACCTGTTCAGCGTGAAGAACTACGGCGAGTTCGAGTTCTGGTTCGCCCTGCTCAAGGTGCTGGCGATCGTCGCCTTCATCGTGGTCGGCTGCGTGGCCATGTTCGGCCTGGCGCCGGGCAGCCAGGTCAGCGGCGCCAGCCACCTGTTCGATACCCAGGGCTTCATGCCCAATGGCCTGGGTGCCGTGCTGGCGGCCATGCTGACGACGATGTTCTCGTTCATGGGCACCGAGATCGTCACCATCGCCGCGGCCGAGTCGAAGGACCCAGGCAAGCAGATCACCCGCGCCACCAACTCGGTGATCTGGCGGATCTGCCTGTTCTACCTGGTGTCGATCTTCCTGGTGGTGGCCCTGGTGCCGTGGAACGACCCGGCCCTGGCCGAGAAGGGCTCGTACCAGACCGTGCTGAGCCTGATCGGCGTGCCGAACGCCAAGCTGATCGTCGACATCGTCGTGCTGATCGCCGTGACCAGTTGCCTGAACTCGGCGCTGTACACCTCTTCGCGGATGCTGTTCTCGCTGAGCAAGCGTGGCGACGCCCCGGCCATCGCCCAGCGCACCACCAAGGCCGCTACCCCGCACTGGGCGGTGCTGCTGTCCACCGCTGCGGCGTTCCTCACCGTGTTCGCCAACTACGTGGCGCCGGCGCAGGTGTTCGAGTTCCTGCTGGCCAGCTCCGGGGCGATCGCCCTGCTGGTGTACCTGGTGATCGCCGTGTCGCAACTGCGCATGCGTGCCCAGCGTGAGGCGCGTGGCGAGAAGATCGCCTTCAAGATGTGGCTGTTCCCCGGCCTGACCTGGCTGACCATCGCCTTCATCGTGGCGGTGCTGGTGGTGATGGCGATCCGGCCGGACCACCGTGCCGAGATCGTCGCCACCGCGCTGCTGAGCATCGGTGTGGTCGCGGCGGGCTTGCTGGTGCATCGCAAGCGCGAGGCGGCTGGGCGGGTGGCGTTGGATAACTGATCCGCGTTGGCATGAATGAAAAGGCCGCGTCCTGCGAAGGGCGCGGCCTTTTTATTTGTCTGTGGTGGCCCTTTCGCGGGTTTGCCCGCGAAAGGGCCGGAGCAGGCAATAAAGATGTTTAGGGGTGGGCTCAGCCGAACTGCTTCTGCTGTTGCTGCTGCTTGGCCACCAGCTCCGAGGCCGCCACGTAGGCGTCCTGGAATTCATCGCTTTCCAGCCACGCCATGGTGGCGTCCGCGTCGGTGCCGTCGAGCCACTGACGGTAGGCGGTGAACACCAGCACGATGTAGTCGGTGGCGTGCTCTTCCTTGTGGCCCTTGAGCACCAGCGCCAGCAGCGGGTCGACCAGGAAGACCGAGATCATCGGCACCAGGCCGTTCTGCTGGGCTTCCTTCATCTTGTCGAACAGGCTGTTGTAGCTGCCCGATTCCATGGCCTTGTTGAACACCTGCTCGACGCTGGCGCTGTCGCCAGTGCTGGCCTTCACCGCCTGGCCGCTGCGCACCATGCGGTTCTGCTTGGCCTTGGAGGCGGCGCGCTTGGCGCGTTTCTGTTGCTTGGTATTGGAGGCCATGGGGGCGTGAATCCTTGGTGTGGCTGGAAATGCGCGTATTGAAGCGTAGTTGCCGGGGAAACCCAAGTGTTGTTGGGCGATAGGGCCCTAGGGCTCACCCAACCGCCTCATCCTCTTCGAACCCTCGCGAAGCCCGCCCCACCAGCAGCGCATCCGGCGCATGGGCCACGCTGTGGTCCTTGCCCGGATAATCCAGAGAATGCAGGAAATGGCGGATGCAGTTGATCCGCGCGCGTTTCTTGTCGTCGGACTTGATCACCGTCCACGGTGCGTCGGCGGTGTCGGTGTGGAAGAACATCGCCTCCTTGGCCTCGGTGTAGTCGCCCCAGCGGTCCAGCGACTTGATGTCGATCGGCGACAGCTTCCAGTGCTTGAGCGGGTCGTCGCGGCGCGAGATGAAGCGGCGCAGCTGTTCCTCGCGGTTCACCGAGAACCAGTACTTGAACAGCCGCAGGCCGCTGTTGCACAGCATGCGTTCGAGCTCCGGCGCCTGGCGCATGAATTCCAGGTATTGCACGGGGGTGCAGAAGTCCATCACCCGCTCGACGCCGGCGCGGTTGTACCAGGAGCGGTCGAAGAACACCATTTCGCCGGCCGTGGGCAGGTGCTGCACGTAGCGCTGGAAGTACCACTGGCCTTTTTCCTGTTCCGAAGGCTTCTCCAGTGCGACGATGCGCGCACCGCGTGGGTTCAGGTGCTCCATGAAGCGCTTGATGGTGCCGCCCTTGCCCGCCGCGTCGCGGCCCTCGAAGAGAATGACCACGCGTTGGCCGGTGTCCCTCACCCAGCTTTGCACCTTCAGCAGCTCGATCTGCAGGGCATGCTTGGCCTTCTCGTATTCCTGGCGGCGCATGCGCGTGCGGTACGGGTAGCTGGCCGGCAGGCGCGCCGAGGTGCTGTCCTCGTTGCTGCCCTTGCGGGCGCTGGCCACCTGCAAGGCGGCGGGTTGCTGGCTGATCGCGGTGATGCTGTCGGGCGTGGGCAGGGGGAGGGTGGATTCTTCGCTCATGGCGGTCCTTGCGGGTCGGTGATGTGCACCGTTCATGCTAGGGCGGCCAGGGGCGGGGGCGTTGATGTCGATCAATGCCGGGGCTGCTGCGCAGCCCATCGCGGGGCAAGCCCGCTCCTGCAGGTATCCGAATCAGCGGCGTACCTGAGCGGGCTTGCCCCGGCAAGACACCGAAGCTATCAGCCGTTCGTCGCTGGAGCTTCCGGCTTGTGCCTTTCCAGCGTATGCGCAATCGCACCGGCAACGGCCTTGGCGGCATCGAGCGTGTATTTCACCAGCCAGGCATCCCGGGCCGAAAACTCACGTTCATGCATGGCTGTGGCATATACCGGCTCGTCGAGCGCATCCAGCAGTTCGCACAGTGTCCGCGCCGCATCGGCAACAGGAATACCTGGCGTCACGGTGAATAGTCGAAGGTTGTCGGGTTCCATTCCAGTGGGGCAAAAACGATGTCCTGCGGAAATCGTAAGGACGAGGCTTGTGCTGTCAGGCGGTGAAGGGTGAGAGGCAATGCGCATAGGTGGACTCCTTGTACTGGTTTGCCGCCACCCCGCTGCCGCCACCCCGCTGCCGCCAAGCAGTTAGGGTGGCGGATTGCGCAGGATTGGCGGACCGGCGTACAAGGGAACCGGCGCACCCGAAGGTGCTCCTGCGCAACCTGCCATAGCACAGGTGTGCCGGGCACAAAAAAGCGCCGACAACCATGATGGGGAGGCCTGCCGAGAGGAAAACGATCCAGTCTTACTTGTCGATGCTTTGAGTGACCTCGAGCGTGCTGCTGATAAGGCGGGCTGAGAAAGCCCGGTCATTACCCAGCGTCCACCTTCTCAAACCAAAAATTCCAGACAACAAAAAACCCGCACTAGGCGGGTTTTTTGTTTTGCTTCGACTGGCTTTGCAACCACCCGATGCTTAATGGTGGTGCCCAGAGACGGAGTCGAACCGCCGACACGAGGATTTTCAATCCTCTGCTCTACCGACTGAGCTATCTGGGCGACGGGGCGAATTAAAAAGGTTTTCAGATCCTTCGTCAACGACTTTTTGAAAATTTTTTTAAATTATTCCGTCGCTTACGCTTCACCAGGGTCACGCGCTGGGTGGCACGTACCCTTCTGCCTGGGCGTAGTCTTCGCCAGCGAAGAACTTGTCCATTTCCGCCTGGAGGAATTTGCGGTCCTCGGCGTTCATCATGTTCAGGCGCTTCTCGTTGATCAGCATGGTCTGGTGCGCCTGCCACTCGTCCCAGGCCTTCTTCGAGATGTGCTCGAAGATGTCCTGGCCCTTGGCGCCAGGGTAGGGCGGGCGCTCCAGGCCGGGCAGTTCTTCGTTGTACTTGCGGCACTTCACGGTGCGGGTCATCGGGAATCTCCTGCAATCAATTCATCGGCCGCGCGTTTGAGCAGTTTCTTGACCGGGGCGGCGAGGCCCAGGCGCGGCGGGGTGGCGAGGTTATACCAGAGCCAGTCGGGCTCGGCCACGTGCGAGCCGACCGGGTCCACGCGCACCAGCCACGGCTCGATGGCCAGCTGGAAGTGGCTGAAGGTGTGGGTCAAGCCATCCAGGGCCCGGCTGCCGGCCAGGCGCAGGCCGTGCTGGTAGGCCAGGTCGTCGAGCTGTTCGAGGCTGTCCAGCTCCGGCAGGCTCCACAGCCCGCCCCACAGGCCGCTCGACGGGCGACGGTAGAGCAGGATCGCGCCGTCATGGTTGGCCAGCAGCGGCATCAGCGTCTTGCGCTGGGGCAGGGCCTTGCGTGGCTTGGGCTCGGGGTAGCGGGTCTCCTCGCCGTGCAGGTGCGCCTCGCAACCGCGTTGCAACGGGCAGATCAGGCAACTGGGCTTGCTGCGGGTGCACAGCGTGGCGCCCATGTCCATCATGGCCTGGGTGTAGTGGTTGGCGCGGGCCTGGGGGGTGAAGCGCTCGGCGCTGGCCCACAGCGCATTGGCCACTTTCGGCTCGCCGGGGTAGCCGGCTTGCGCGGTGTAGCGGGCCAGCACGCGCTTGACGTTGCCGTCGAGGATCGGCGCGCGAATGCCCATGCTGATGCTGGCGATGGCGCCTGCGGTGGAGCGGCCGATGCCGGGCAGCTCGGTGAGCTGCTCGACGCTGCGCGGGAACTCGCCGCCGTGGCGCTCGACGACGATCTTCGCCGCTTTCTGCAGGTTGCGTGCGCGGGTGTAGTAGCCCAGGCCCGTCCACAGGTGCAGCACTTCGTCCTCCGGCGCCTCGGCCAGGGCCTGCACGGTGGGCAGGGCCTGCATGAAGCGGTCGAAGTAGTTGAGCACGGTGCTCACCTGGGTCTGTTGCAGCATGATTTCCGACACCCACACCCGGTAGGGGGTGATGCCCTGTTGCCAGGGCAGGTCGTGGCGGCCGTGCTGGTCGTACCAGTCCAGCACGGCGCTGGAGAACTGCTCGGGGCTCATCGCTTGAACAGCCCCTTGAGTGCTTCTTTGATTTCCGGGCTCACTTTGTCACCGAGTTTCTCATCGAGTTTTTCGTCGAGCTTGTCTTTCAGGCGGTTGCCGGCCAATTGCGCGGCGACCTTGCCCAGGCCGTCCTGGTCCAGGCGGCAGGCCTTGGCGCCCAGTTCCAGCGGGCCGCGGCAGCGCAGCGGCACGGCGACGCCGACGTAGCGTTCGTTGACCTGGCAGGCCGGGTCGGGCATGGCGCGCTGGTCGCCTTCGACGATCACGCCGACGTTGTAGTCCATGCCCAGCACGCGCAGGTCGAGGTCGCCCTGGCCGTTGACGGTCAGGCCCGGGATGCGTGCCTTGAGGTCGGGGTTGCTGGCCACGCCGTTGCGCACCACCAGGCTGCCGCGCAGTTCCTGGAAGGGCGTGTCCTTGGCCCGTGGCTCGCCGCTGAGCTGCTTGCGGTTGAGGGTGGCGATGGCCTGGCACAGTTGCTGTTCGAGGTTGGCGTTGACCAGCACGCCATCGTTGATGGTGAAGCTGGCATTGCCGTTGAGGGTGTCGATCAGCGCTTTCTGGCTGTTGCCGGTGGCGGTCAGGTCGCTGGACAGCGTCAGCAGCCCCTTGACCGGCGGCGCCTGGTCGGGGCTTTCGCGCTTGATGAAGTGCTCCACCGGCACGCGGTTGATCTTGGTGTTGACGCCGATCTGCGGCACGGCCGGGCGCACGTCGACGGTGCCCTTGGCCTCGAAGCTGCCGTTGTACAGGCCGCCGCGCAGGGTTTCCAGGGTCACCAGGCCGCCTTGGCCGTTGGCTTTGAGCTGGGCGTCGCTGATCGGCAGCTTGTCGAGGGTCAGGGCGCCGAAGGCCAGGTCGGCCTGCAGGTCGAGGGCGCGCAGGCGATCGACCGGCAGCAGCTTGTCGTTGCTCCAGGCCACCTGGGTGGGCGCGTTGGGCAGCGGCGAGGTGCCGGCGCCGACGGTGGCGCTGGCCTCCTGCTGCTTGACCTCGGCCTGGCGCGCGGCGGTGGCGCCCTTGGCCTCTTCGCTCTTGGCCGGCAGGTAGCGGTCGGCGTTGAACGTGTCGGCCTTCAGTTGCAGGCGCAGGGCTTGCTTGGCGAAGTCCTCGATGGCCACGCGGCCGCTGAAGGTGCTGTCGTCCAGCTTCACCGCCAGGTCCTCGAAGGCCAGGCTGTTCTGCGTGCCTTGCAGGCGGCTGACCAGCTCCAGCTTGCTGAACGCGGCGGGGTCGGCGGTGGCCGGCAGCGGGTGGCCGATGCCGTCGAGGAAGGTGCGCAGGTCGAACTGGGCGATGGACAGCCCGGCGCTGAGCTGCGGCGCCTTGTCCAGGTCGCGCACGTTCAGCTCGCCGAGGGCGCGCAACTGGTTGGCGGAAACCTTCAGGCCAGTCCAGGAGGCGACGTTGGCCGCCAGGTCGACCATCACCTGGCCCTGGGCGGCGAAGGTCATGCTCTTGCCGGCCAGCGGCTCGCCCGAGGTTTCGCCGGACAGGCGCATGTCTTCGAGGTTGTAGCGCTTGAGGCGGCGGTCGAAGCGCAGCTCGCCGGTCAGTTCGGTGCGCGCCTTGATGTTCGGCGCGCTGGCGCTGAGGAAAGCGCTGGCCTTGATCGGGATGTTCACCCCATCGTGCACCGCGCCGGTGCTCAGCTGGATGCTCTCGGCGCCATAGCTCTTGCCGCTCTGTTCATCGGTGAACTGCACCCGCGCGTTGTTCACGGTCAGGCTGTCGATGTCGAGCTTGACCGCGCGCTCGCTGCCGGCCGGCGTGCCGCCCTCGGCGCTGGCCGGGGTAGCTGGCGCCTGGGTGGTGGCGGCCTGGGTGCCGGCGTTCGGCTCGGGCAGCGGCTTGCCGATGTCTTCCCAGTTGCCGTGGCCGTTGGCGTCGCGGGTCAGGGTCAGGTTCAGCCCTTCCACGCGCACGTCGCTCATCTGCACTTCGCGGCGCAGCAGCGGCAGCACGCGCACCGACAGGCCGAGCATCTGCAGGTCGGCGAACGGCGCCTTGGGGTTGGCCAGGGTGGCGATGCTCGCCTCGTGCAGCTCCAGGCCCAGCCAGGGGAACAGGCTCCAGCCGATGTCGCCGTTGAGGGTCAGCTCGATGTGGGCCTTGTCGCGGGCCAGCTGGCGAATCTCGTCTTTGTAGTCGTTGGGATCGAAGAGGTGGGTCAGGGCGAAGCCCAGCGCCACGATGATCAGCAACAGCCCGAGCAGCCCCAGTCCCAGGATTTTGCCGAACGCTTTCATGGGCGAGTCCTTGTAGTCCGATTTTTAAATTCAAGCGGCTGAGTATAGCGCCGCTGCCATGGCCTCTGCGTATCCGACAACAGATACAGAGCATTTCATTTGAGTGTGTGGATGCCTGCCACGGCACCCCCGGTTCGGGGTTCGACCCCGTGCAATGCGACAGTTCCGTCAAACGTTTGCGCTGGCACAAAAATATCAATGTCAGAGTGCTTTCATCGGGCTTGCCACCTGTTACTCTTGCGCCGTTCGGGGAGCATCGTGCGACGCATTGTCGCGGATGTTGCCGCAAACGGCCGGGCTTTTCCGGGGGAAAAGCCACATTCAGAGCCGGGTATTCAATCCACGAACGCCAGCCTACCTACAAATAAAGGAACGATCCCATGAACAGCAACGTTGCGACAGGGATACCGGAACGCGTGCCCGGTTTCCTGTCCAAGGAACGCATCATCGCCCGCCCGGGCTTCAACCGCTGGCTGGTCCCGCCGGCGGCCCTGGCCATCCATTTGTGCATCGGCATGGCCTATGGCTTCTCGGTGTTCTGGCTGCCGCTGTCGCAAGCCATCGGCATCACCGCGCCGGTCGCCTGCTCGGCTGACGTGGGCTTCATCGCCCGCCTGTTCAGCGCCGAGTGCGACTGGCCGATCTCCATGTTGAGCTGGATCTACACCCTGTTCTTCGTCTTCCTCGGCTGCTCGGCCGCGGTGCTCGGCGGCTGGCTGGAACACGCCGGCCCGCGCAAGGCGGGCCTGGTGTCGGCGCTGTGCTGGTGCGGTGGCCTGCTGATCTCGGCGATCGGCGTGAAGACCCACCAACTGTGGCTGATGTGGCTGGGCTCCGGGGTCATCGGCGGTATCGGCCTGGGCCTGGGCTACATCTCGCCGGTCTCGACCCTGATCAAGTGGTTCCCGGACAAGCGCGGCATGGCGACCGGCATGGCGATCATGGGCTTCGGTGGCGGCGCGATGGTTGGCGCACCCCTGGCCACCGCGCTGATGGGCCACTTCGCCAACGGCCAGGAAGTGGGCGTATGGCAGAGCTTCGTGGCCATGGCGGCGATCTACTTCGTGTTCATGACCGCCGGCGCCCTGGCCTACCGCGTGCCGCCGACCGGTTGGAAGCCTGAAGGCTGGACCGCCCCGGCGAAGAAGGCCAACACCATGGTCACCGACCGCCACGTGCACGTCAGCGTTGCGTGGAAAACCCCGCAGTTCGCGCTGATCTGGTTGGTACTGTGCCTGAACGTGTCGGCAGGTATCGGCATTCTCGGCATGGCCTCGCCGCTGCTGCAGGAAGTCTTCGCCGGCAAGCTGCTGGGCAACGGCCTGAGCTTCAGCGAGCTGAACAGCGCGCAGCTGGCGCAGATCGCCGCCATCGCCGCGGGCTTCACCGGCCTGCTGAGCCTGTTCAACATCGGCGGTCGCTTCTTCTGGGCGTCGTTTTCCGACTACATCGGCCGCAAGAACACCTACTTCGCCTTCTTCGCCCTGGGCGTCGGCCTCTACAGCCTGGTGCCGAACCTCGGCCACCTGGGCAACGTGGCGCTGTTCGTGGCGGCGTTCTGCGTCATCCTGTCGATGTACGGCGGTGGTTTCGCCACTGTGCCGGCGTACCTGGCCGACCTGTTCGGCACGCAGATGGTCGGTGCCATCCACGGTCGCCTGCTGACCGCCTGGGCGGCGGCGGGCGTGCTCGGCCCGGTGCTGATCACCTACCTGCGCGAGTCGCAGCTGGCGGCGGGCGTGGCGCGCGCGGCGGCCTACGACATGACCCTGTACATCCTCGCCGGCCTGCTGGTGCTGGGCTTCATCTGCAACGCGCTGGTGCGCCCGGTGGCCGACAAGTACTTCATGACCGATGAAGAGCTGGCCGCCGAGCGCGCGCTGAGCCACGACAAAGGCGCCGATGGCGCCCGTTCGCTGGAATGGCACGCCGCGCCGGGCAGCCTGCCGCTGGTGCTGCTGGCCTGGGCGGTGGTGGTGATTCCGCTGGCCTGGGGGGTGTGGATCACCCTGCAGAAGACCGCGGTGCTGTTCCATTGATGGCTGATACAGCCGGCTGATTGGCTGGCTGTGATGGCCCTGTCGCGGGGCGAGCCTGCTGCTACGAGTACTGCGCTGTGTGAAAACGGCGGGGTATTTGCGGGAGCGGGCTCGCCCCGCGATGCATTTGCCCGCCTGCCACACGTCATCCGCGTTTCAAGCCGGCGCGTCTTGGGCCTATAATGGAGCCCTTTTCGCCCAATGATTTTGCGGAGCTGGTGATGGTCGAACGTAAGGCTTCCGTCGAGCGCAACACCCTGGAAACCCAGGTGAAGGCCTCGATCAACCTCGATGGCAGTGGCAAGGCCCGATTCGATATCGGTGTGCCTTTCCTCGAACACATGCTCGACCAGATCGCCCGGCACGGGCTGATCGATCTGGACATCGAATGCAAGGGTGACCTGCATATCGACGATCACCACACCGTGGAAGACGTCGGTATCACCCTCGGCCAGGCATTCGCCCAGGCCATCGGCGACAAGAAAGGCATCTTCCGCTACGGCCACGCCTATGTGCCGCTGGACGAAGCGCTGTCGCGCGTGGTCATCGACTTCTCCGGCCGCCCAGGCCTGCAGATGCATGTGCCGTACACCCGCGCCTCGGTCGGCGGCTTCGACGTCGACCTGTTCCAGGAGTTCTTCCAGGGCTTCGTCAACCACGCCCTGGTGACCCTGCACATCGACAACCTGCGCGGCCACAACACCCACCACCAGATCGAAACCGTGTTCAAGGCCTTCGGCCGCGCCCTGCGCATGGCCGTCACGCTCGACGAGCGCATGGCCGGGCAGATGCCGTCGACCAAGGGATGCCTGTAATGCAGACAGTCGCCGTAATCGACTATGGCATGGGCAACCTGCACTCGGTGGCCAAGGCGCTGGAGCACGTGGGCGCTGGCAAGGTGCTGGTCACCAGCGACGCGGCGGTGATCCGCGAAGCCGACCGCGTGGTGTTCCCCGGGGTGGGCGCGATCCGCGACTGCATGGGCGAGATCCGCCGCCTGGGCTTCGACAGCCTGGTGCGTGAAGTCAGCCAGGACCGCCCGTTCCTCGGCATCTGCGTCGGCATGCAGGCGCTGCTCGAGCGCAGCGAAGAGAACGACGGCGTCGACTGCATCGGCCTGTTCCCCGGCCAGGTGCGGTTCTTCGGCAAGGGCCTGGAGGAAGACGGCGAGCACCTGAAGGTGCCGCACATGGGCTGGAACGAAGTCAGCCAGTCCGTCGACCACCCGCTGTGGCACGACATCCCGCAGCAGGCGCGTTTCTACTTCGTGCACAGCTACTACATCGAGGCCGGCAAGCCGGGCCAGGTGGTCGGTCGCGGCCACTACGGCGTCGACTTCGCCGCCGCGCTGGCCGAGGGCTCGCGCTTCGCCGTGCAATTCCACCCGGAAAAGAGCCACACCCACGGCCTGCAACTGCTGCAGAACTTCATCGCCTGGGACGGGCGCTGGTAAATGAGCCGGTCGCGGAACAAGGCCCCGATCATCACCCTGGCCCCGGAGCAGGAGCGCGAGGCGCTCGACACCCTCAAGCGTTTCCTCGAGGACCGCTTCGAGCTGCAGCTGGGGTCGTTCGAGGTGGCCGAGGTCCTCGACCTGTTCAGCAAGGAAATAGCACCCCACTACTACAACAGGGCGATTGCCGATGTTCAGCTGCACCTCAAGGAGCGGTTCGAGAGCATCGAAAGCGACCTGTGGGCGTTAGAGAAGCCCTGAACTCCAACGATTAGACAGGTTCCCAAGATGCTGATTATCCCCGCTATCGATCTCAAGGACGGTGCCTGCGTGCGCCTGCGCCAAGGCCGCATGGAAGACTCCACGGTGTTTTCCGACGACCCGGTGAGCATGGCCGCCAAATGGGTCGAGGGTGGCTGCCGTCGCCTGCATCTGGTCGACCTCAACGGCGCCTTCGAAGGCCAGCCGGTCAACGGTGAAGTGGTCACCGCCATCGCCAAGCGCTACCCGCACCTGCCGATCCAGATCGGCGGCGGCATCCGTTCGCTGGAAACCATCGAGCACTACGTCAAGGCCGGCGTCAGCTACGTGATCATCGGCACCAAGGCGGTCAAGCAGCCGGAGTTCGTCGCCGAGGCGTGCAAGGCCTTCCCGGGCAAGGTCATCGTCGGCCTGGATGCGAAAGACGGCTTCGTCGCCACCGACGGCTGGGCGGAAGTCAGCTCGGTGCAGGTCATCGACCTGGCCAAGCGTTTCGAGGCCGATGGCGTCTCGGCGATCGTCTACACCGACATCGCCAAGGACGGCATGATGCAGGGCTGCAACGTGCCCTTCACCAAGGCCCTGGCCGAAGCCACGTCGATCCCGGTGATCGCCTCCGGCGGCATCCACAACCTGGGCGACATCAAGGCCCTGCTGGACGCCAAGGCCCCGGGCATCATCGGCGCCATCACCGGCCGTGCCATCTACGAAGGCACCCTCGACGTCGCCGAGGCCCAGGCCTTCTGCGACAACTACCAAGGCTGAGGACCGACACATGGCACTGGCCAAGCGCATCATCCCTTGCCTGGACGTGGACAACGGCCGGGTGGTCAAGGGCGTCAAGTTCGAGAACATCCGCGATGCCGGCGACCCGGTGGAAATCGCCCGTCGCTACGATGAGCAGGGTGCCGACGAGATCACCTTCCTCGACATCACCGCGAGCGTCGATGGCCGTGACACCACCCTGCATACCGTCGAGCGCATGGCCAGCCAGGTGTTCATCCCGCTGACCGTGGGCGGTGGCGTGCGCACCGTGCAAGACATCCGCAACCTGCTCAACGCCGGCGCCGACAAGGTCTCGATCAACACGGCCGCGGTGTTCAACCCGGAGTTCGTGGGTGAGGCGGCGCAGCGCTTCGGTTCGCAGTGCATCGTCGTGGCCATCGACGCGAAGAAGGTGTCCGGCCCGGGCGAGGCGCCGCGCTGGGAGATCTTCACCCATGGCGGGCGCAAGCCGACTGGCTTGGACGCCGTGGAGTGGGCGAAGAAGATGGAAGGCCTGGGGGCGGGGGAGATCCTGCTGACCAGCATGGACCAGGACGGCATGAAGAGCGGTTTCGACCTGGGCGTGACCCGGGCGATCAGCGATGCGCTGGGGATTCCGGTGATCGCCTCCGGGGGCGTGGGCAACCTGCAGCACCTGGCCGACGGGATTCTGGAAGGGCATGCCAGCGCGGTGTTGGCGGCGAGCATCTTCCACTTCGGCGAGTACACCGTGCCGGAGGCCAAGGCCTACATGGCGTCGCGTGGGATCGTGGTGCGCTGATTCAGCGAAGGGGGCTGCGTTGCAGCCCAATCGCGGGGCAAGCCCGCTCCTACCTGGACCGTGTAGGAGCGGGCTTGCCCCGCGATGGTTTCAACCGTGGTTCTTGCCGAGCAAGGCGTGATACAGCTCGGTATCGCCGAGAATCCCCACCACCTTGTCGTTGTCCTGCAGCACCAGCTTGTGGCCGGTCTGGTAGCGGATCTGCAGCGCTTCGCGCATGCCGATGTCGGCGTTCACCAGGGTCGGCAGGCGGCCCAGGCTCTCCACGTCCTGCCCCGGCGCCCAGGCTTGCAGGTCCAGGCCATTCTGGCCCTGGCGCGCGCGCTTGATCGAGTTGCCTTCGCCCAGGTCCAGCCAGGAGTCGCCGCCGGGGTCGAGGCACACCGAGCCGTTGATGCGCTTGCAGTTGTCCAGGCTGCGCATCAGGCTGCGGCCGCACAGCACGTTGAGCGGGTTGGTGTGGGCGACGAAGGTACGCACGTACTCGTCGGCCGGGTTGAGCACGATCTCCTCGGGCTTGCTGTACTGGATGATCCGCCCGTCCTTCATGATGGCGATGCGGCTACCCAGCTTCAGGGCTTCGTCCAGGTCGTGGCTGACGAATACGATGGTCTTGCTCAGCTTGCGTTGCAGCTCCAGCAGCTCGTCCTGCAAGCCTTGGCGGATCAGCGGGTCGAGGGCCGAGAACGGTTCGTCCATCAGCAGGATGTCGGCGTCCATCGCCAGCGCCCGGGCCAGGCCCACGCGCTGCTGCATGCCGCCGGAAAGCTCGTCGGGCTTCTTGTTGCGCCACTGGGTCAGGCCCACCAGCTCCAGCTTCTCGTCCACCAGCTTGCGCCGCTCCTTCTCGGGGCGGCCCTGCATCTCCAGGCCGAAGCTGATGTTCTCGCGCACGGTCAGCCAGGGCATCAGGGCGAACTTCTGGAACACCATGGCGATGCGCTTGGTGCGCATCATCTTCAACTCCGCCGGGGTGCAGTGGGCGACGTCGATGTCCTTGCCTTCATGCTCGATGAACAGCTTGCCGCGGCTGACGGTGTTGAGGCCGTTGATGCAGCGCAACAGGCTCGACTTGCCCGAACCGGACAAGCCCATCAGCACGCAGATCTCGCCCTTGTTGATCTCCAGGTTGGCCTTCTCGACCCCGACCACCAGGCCGGTCTTCTTGAGGATCTGCTCGCGGGTCTGGCCCTGGTCGAGCAGGGCCAGGGCCTCGCGCGGCTTGTTGGAGAAGATGACGTCGACATCTTCGAAGCGAATGATGCTCATGCCTCACCCCTTACCGGCAGTTCCGGTTGCTTGCAGATACGGTCGAGCATGATCGCCAGCAGCACGATCGCCAGGCCTGCCTCGAAGCCCAGGGAGATGTCGGCGGTGTTCAGTGCGTTGACCACGGGTTTGCCCAGGCCGTCGGCGCCCACCAGGGCGGCGATCACCACCATCGACAGCGACAGCATGATGCATTGGGTGACGCCCGCGGCGATGCTCGGCATGGCGTGGGGCAGTTCGATGCGTGTCAGCAGCTGGCGGCGCGAGCAGCCGAAGGCCTTGCCGGCGTCGAGCAGCTCCTGCGGCACGTCGCAGATGCCCAGGTAGGTGAGGCGGATCGGCGCGGCGATGGCGAACACCACGGTGGAGATCAGCCCCGGCACCACACCCAGGCCGAACAGGGTCAGGGTGGGGATCAGGTAGACGAAGGTGGGGACCGTCTGCATCAGGTCCAGCACCGGGCGCATGCCGGTGTAGAACATCGGCTTGTGCGCGGCGACGATGCCCAGCGGCACGCCGATGGCCACGCAGACCACGGTGGCGAAGGTCACTTGCGCGAGGGTTTCCATGGTTTCCTGCCAGTACCCCAGGTTGAGGATCAGCAGGAACGACAAGGCGACGAATACGGTGAGCGCCCACTTGCGCTGGATCAGGTGCGCGAGGGCGGCGAACAGGGCGACGAGCACGAAGGGGTTGAACCAGGTCAACGCACTGGTGACGCCATGGATCATGAATTCCAGGGCCTGTGCGATGGCGTCGAAGTAGCTGGCGCCGTTCTGGGTCAACCATTCGACGAATGAGGCGATGTACTGCCCCAGGGGTATTTTCTGATCGATAAGCATGATAGCGAGCTTCCACCTGCGAGATTGGAATCAGTCCGGGGCGGGCACGGTCCCGCCCCGAGGTAGTGCCTACAGCTACTGCGCCAGCTTGGCCCTGGCCGCCTCCAGGCCCGGTTTGCCGTCAACGGTGGTGACGCCCGCCAGCCAGGTGTCGAGCACCTGCGGGTTGGCCTTCAGCCACGCCCTGGCGGCGGCGTCCGGTTTGACCTTGTCGTCCAGGACCTTGCCCATCAGCTCGCTTTCCATGTCGAGGGTGAACGACAGGTTCTTCAGCAACTGGCCAACGTTGCTGCATTCCTGTGCATAGCCCTTGCGGGTATTGGTGAAGACGGTGGCCTTGCCGAAGTCAGGGCCGAAGAAGTCGTCGCCACCGGTGAGGTACTTCATTTCGAAGCGCTTGTTCATCGGGTGCGGTTCCCAGCCGAGGAACACCACGTCGGTGCCGCGCCGCGCGGCACGGTCGACCTGCGACAGCATGCCGGCCTCGCTCGACTCGACCACCTTGAAGCCGGCGTCCTTCAGGCCGAAGGCGTTCTTGTCGATCATGCTCTGGATGGTGCGGTTGCCGTCGTTGCCCGGCTCGATGCCGTAGATCTTGCCGTCGAGCTCCTTCTTGAACTTGGCGATGTCGGCAAAGTCCTTCAGGCCCTTGTCGTACAGCGCCTTGGGCACGGCCAGGGTGTACTTGGCGTTCTCCAGGTTGGCGCGCACGGTCTCGACGGTACCGGCGTCGCGGTACTGCTTGATGTCGTTTTCCATGGTCGGCATCCAGTTGCCGAGGAACACGTCCATGTTCTTGCCGTCGGCCAGCGACTTGTAGGTCACCGGCACCGAGATCATGGTGGTGCGGGTCTTGTAGCCCAGCGCTTCGAGCACTTCGCTGGTGACGGCGGTGGTGACGGTGATATCGGTCCAGCCGACATCGGAGAAGTTCACGGTCTGACACTTCTCCGGTTCTGCGGCCTGGGCCAGCAACGGTGCAGCGAGCAACGCGACCAGCAACAGCGAGGGTGAACCTTTCATAAGGGAGACTCCTGTGATTTTTTCTTCGGGTTCGCGCGGGGCGCCGGGCCTTCTTCGGGCAGCCGGTCGACCAGGCCTGCAGAGGGCAGGTTGCGAGGCCGTGCAATACGAGTCGCTTTCGATAATCCACCAGCGTTAGGCAATCGCCTACTGGTAGGGTCGTAACCAGTGCAGGACAGGTCGCATCCAGTACGGGCAATGTCGCATATGGATTTTTCCACCTCCCCGGCCTCGTCTTTGCGTCACACCGGCGCCGGAAAGCGGCGCGACGACCCCCGGATCGGCAGGGCGCTGCTGGACAAAAGTACGTCGGTTGCAGACGGCGAGGGGAGGGATAAAAGCCCGATGATGCGTGCAATAACGGCAACTCGCCGCTACCAGCCTAGCAGCTGCGTGGGCCGCCACACGGCGTGCCCGGACAAGCCCATCAAGAGGTGATTCGACAATGGCCATCAGCGTGTTCGACCTGTTCAAGATCGGTGTCGGGCCTTCCAGCTCCCACACCGTCGGCCCCATGCGCGCCGCCGCCCTGTTCGTCCAGGGCCTGCGCGAGCGCGGCGAGCTGGAGCAGGTGCGGCGCATCGAGGTGCGGCTGTACGGCTCGCTGTCGGCCACCGGCGTCGGCCACGGCACCGACAACGCCACGATCATGGGGCTGATGGGCGAATGGCCGGATTCCATCGACCCCACGCAGATCACCCCGCGCATCGCCGACTTGCGCGAAACCAACACCCTGCGCCTGGATGGCCGCCTGCCCGTCGAATTCGTCTGGGCCCGCGACATGCTGCTGCTGGACGAGAACCTGCCCTACCACCCCAACGCCATGACCCTGATCGCCGAAGGCGCCCAGGGCGAGCTGCACCGCGACACCTACTACTCGGTGGGCGGCGGCTTCGTGGTCGATGCCGCGCAGGCCGCCAGCGGGGTGCTGGACGCCGACCAGACGGTGCTGCCGTACGACTTCAACAGCGCCGCCGAGCTGCTGCGCCTGTGCAAGCAAAACGACATGCGCGTGTCGCAATTGATGATGGCCAACGAGAAGGTCTGGCGCAGCGAAGCGGAAATTCGCGCGGGCCTGATCAAGCTCTGGGAGGCCATGCAGGAGTGCGTGAACAACGGCCTCAAGTACGAAGGCACGCTGCCCGGCGGGCTCAACGTGCGCCGCCGCGCGGCCAAGCTGCACCGCAGCCTGCAAGAGCTGGGCAAGCCCAACGTGATCGGCTCGACCATGAGCGCCATGGAGTGGGTCAACCTGTATGCCCTGGCGGTCAACGAAGAGAACGCCGCCGGCGGGCGCATGGTCACCGCGCCCACCAACGGCGCGGCGGGGATCATCCCGGCGGTGCTGCACTACTACATGCGCTTCTCTGACGTGGTGGACGACTCCAACGTGGTGGATTTCCTCCTCGGCGCCGCGGCGGTGGGCATCCTGTGCAAGAAGAATGCGTCCATCTCCGGCGCCGAGGTCGGCTGCCAGGGCGAGGTCGGCTCGGCCTGCGCCATGGCCGCCGCAGGCCTTGCCGAGGTACTGGGCGCCACCCCGGCGCAATTGGAGAACGCCGCCGAGATCGCCCTGGAGCATAACCTGGGGCTGACCTGCGATCCGGTCGGCGGCCTGGTGCAGGTGCCGTGCATCGAGCGCAACGCCATCGCTGCGGTGAAGGCGATCAACGCCGTGCAGATGGCCCTGCGTGGCGACGGCGAGCACTTCATCTCCCTCGACCAGGTGATCCGCACCATGCGCGACACCGGCGCAGACATGCACGACAAGTACAAGGAAACCTCGCGCGGCGGCCTGGCGGTCAACGCCATCGAGTGCTGATGCGCCGATTTCGCCCCTGACCGGCCGCTGTGCCACCTTTTGGCGCGGCGGCTGCGATAGACCGGCTGTCGGGTGTCGCTACCAGAGGTGTCATTGTCGGTGACACTCATGAATGTCGTTTCTGGGCAACCTTCCCACAAGTGCTACCGAATTGCTCAGCCGTGACACGCGAGGGCGCTGGCACGCCGGTTTGCGTTTATCGCCAGACCTTATAAGAAAAGCCCTACAAGTCGCATGGCGACGTCGTTTTTGGTTTTTTTTGGACAGCCGTTCAATTTCAGGCACGGCGTTTGCGTCGAGATTGGCAAAGCCCCTGCATGCGAATTGGGGCAATAACAAGAAAACGGTGCCTGCCTGAGGCACGCCCTGCATTGTGTGAGGAGAAATCGCGATGACGTCGTACACCTCCGGGAACCCAACCCAGAACCGCACAGCCCCCCAGTCCATCGGCTTTCTCCTGCTGGACAACTTCACCCTGATTTCCCTGGCGTCGGCGGTCGAGCCGCTGCGCATGGCCAACCAGCTGTCCGGGCGCGAGCTGTACCGCTGGCACACGCTGACCGTCGATGGCGGCCAGGTGTGGGCCAGCGACGGCTTGCAGATCACCCCCGACGCGGCCATGCACAATGCCCCGCCGATGGACACCGTGATCGTCTGCGGCGGCGTCGGCATCCAGCGCACCGTCACCCGTGAGCACGTCACCTGGCTGCAGGCCCAGGCCCGCCAGTCGCGCCGTTTGGGCGCGGTGTGCACCGGCAGTTGGGCGCTGGCCTGCGCCGGGCTGCTCGACGGCTTCGATTGCAGCGTGCACTGGGAGTGCCTGGCGGCGATGCAGGAGGCCTTCCCACGGGTCAACATGAGCACCCGCCTGTTCACCCTCGACCGCAACCGCTTCACCAGTTCCGGCGGCACCGCGCCGCTGGACATGATGCTGCACCTGATCAGCCGCGACCATGGCCGTGAACTGTCGGCGGCGATCTCCGAGATGTTCGTCTACGAGCGCATCCGCAACGAGCAGGACCACCAACGTGTGCCGCTCAAGCACATGCTCGGCACCAACCAGCCGAAGTTGCAGGAAATCGTCGCGTTGATGGAAGCCAACCTGGAAGAGCCGATCGACCTGGACGAGCTGGCGGTGTACGTGTCGGTGTCGCGGCGCCAGCTGGAGCGCTTGTTCCAGAAGTACCTGCACTGCTCGCCATCGCGCTACTACCTGAAACTGCGGCTGATTCGCGCGCGGCAGTTGCTCAAGCAGACGCCGATGTCGATCATCGAGGTGGCGTCGGTGTGCGGCTTTGTCTCGACCCCGCACTTCTCCAAGTGCTACCGCGAGTACTTCGGCATTCCGCCGCGTGACGAGCGTGTGGGCTCCAACACCGCGCAGCAGGTGGCGATGATGCCGATCCCGCAGGCCATGGCGCTGTCGCCGCACAGCGGGCCGATGGCGGCGCTGAGCCAGGCGCGCAACGAGTCGACCTTTGCCAGTGTGAGGCTGTAACGCGCCACACCTCCCTGTGGGCGCGGGGCAAGCCCGTGCCTACAGGGAGGTGTCGTATGGGGTCAGGCGCGTTTGCTGAACTGCGCCAACGCCGGCAGCAGTTGCTTGTCGATCGCCTGGCGCACGGCCGGCAGGATGGTGGCGCTGCCGGTGTACATCTGCTCTACCATGCCCTTCAAGGCCCGCGCATTGGGCTCGTTCAACCCACGCACCACCACTTCGCAGGCCTGCTCGGCGCTCGCCCCGGCAGGGATGTCGAAGCCGCGTGCGCGCAGCTGGCCCAGCAGGTCGTCCTGGTCAATCAAATCCGCATGCATCATGGTGCTTATCCTTTTCGCTGCTGTGATCTGTACTCGATTCTGTGACCAAGCCAACACCCCGGCAAGGACAGAATGTCGCAATGGCTGCTTTGGCTAAGAACAGGTCGTTTACGGCTAAATCGACCGTCGGGGGATTGAGCACACTGGAGTCATTCACGGCACCGAGGGCTTGGTCACCCTCACTCACGCACAGTGGATGTTGCTCGCTCTCGGCCCCGGACGCTCACGGCTTTCCGGGGTTCTTTTTTGCCCTGTGGAATCGCCAAAAACACTGTAGGAGCGGGTTGACCCGCAAAGAGGCCGACATTGAAGGGGCGCAATCGAGAGACCAGCATGGCGCGTCGTGGGAGCGGGCTCGCCCCGCGATAGGGCCAGCAGGTTCAACGATGTTGTTCCTGTCGGGCCTATCGCGGGGCGAGCCGCTCCCACAAGGGGGGCGTTTTCAGGAGGGAAGGCGCATTACGCGGCCGACGTACTCGGCTGCGGCCAGGTCGTGTTGCTCATCCACCAGCGCTTGCAGCAACCCCACGCTCTGCTCGCTGAACGGCGCCGACTTCGGCCCCGCCAGGTCCACGTGCAGCAGCATCTGCTCGCTCACTGCCAGCGCCTCGTCGAAACCTTCGCGGTGCAGGCTGTGATAGACGTGCAGGCGCTTCTTGTCGAAGCCGATGATCTGCGTCTGCACCCAGACCTCGGTGCCGAGCTTCACCTCATGCAGGTAGTTGATGTGCGCCTCCAGGGTGAACAGCGAGTTACCGCTCTGCCCACGGCTGTCGGCGTCCAGGCCGATGCGCTCCATCAGCGCATCGGTGGCGTAGCTGAAGATCAGCAGGTAGAAGGCATCGCGCAGGTGCCCGTTGTAGTCGACCCAGTCCTCCTGGACCGGGGTGCGGTAGGTGATCAGGGCGGGCATCGCAGTCTCCTCAGTCGCCGAAGGCCATGCCGTGCTTGGCCTTGCTGTTCTTCACCGCATCCAGCACGGCCAGCAGCGTGTCGTCGCGGTAGCGCTCCAGCGCCGCGATGCTGCGTTCGCCCAGCTGCTCCGAGGTGCCGTCGACCACGTCGTCGATCAGCTTGTCGGTCAGCTCCGGCGCCGGCAGGTAGGTCCAGGGCAGCTTCAGCGCGGGGCCGAACTGCGACATGAAGTGGCGCATGCCGGCATCGCCACCGGCCAGGGTGTAGGTCAGGAAGGTGCCCATGAACGACCAGCGCAGGCCAGCGCCGAAACGGATCGCATCGTCGATTTCGCCGGTGCTGGCGACGCCATCGTTGACCAGGTGCAGGGCTTCACGCCACAGCGCTTCGAGCAGGCGGTCGGCGATGAAGCCAGGCACTTCCTTGCGCACGTGCAGCGGGCGCATGCCGAGCGCGGTGTAGATGACCTTGGCGGCCTCGATGGCCTCCGGGGCGGTGTTCTTGCCGCCGACGATCTCCACCAGCGGCAGCAGGTACACCGGGTTGAACGGGTGGCCGACCACGCAGCGCTCGGGGTGGCTGGACGACTCGTAGAACTCGCTCGGCAACAGGCCCGAGGTGCTCGAGCCGATGATCGCGTTGGGCTTGGCCGCGGCGCTGATCTTGGCGTGCAGGTCGAGCTTCAGGTCCAGGCGCTCGGGGGCGCTTTCCTGGATGAAATCGGCATCGCGCACGCACTCTTCGATGGTGGCGACGAACTTCAGACGCTCCTGTGCGGCGCCGGGTGCCAGGCCCTGTTTCTCCAAGGCCGGCCAGGCATTGGCGATGCGCTTGCGCAGCGCCTGCTCGGCGCCGGGGGCCGGGTCCCAGGCGATCACGTCCAGGCCGTGGGCCAGGGCGCGGGCGACCCAGCCGCTGCCGATCACGCCGCTGCCCAGCGCGGCGAAGGTCTTGATGTCGGTGATGAAGGACATTTCGTGCAACTCCTGAAAGTAAGGCTTAGCGACGCTTGAGGTTCATTTTTTCGCGGCCTTCGGCCGGGGTCAGCACGCGGCCACCGAGGCGCGAGATGATCTCCACCGCGCGTTCGACCAGTTGGCCGTTGCTGGCCAGCACGCCGCGGTCCAGGTACAGGTTGTCTTCCAGGCCCACGCGCACGTTGCCGCCGAGCAGCACGGCCTGCGCGGCCATTGGCATCTGCATGCGGCCGATGCCGAAGCCGGCCCAGGTGACGTTGGCCGGCAGGTTGTCGACCATCGCCTTCATGGTGGTGGTGTCGGCCGGCGCGCCCCATGGGATGCCCAGGCACAGCTGGAACAGCGGGTCTTCCAGCAGGCCTTCCTTGATCATTTGCTTGGCGAACCACAGGTGGCCGGTGTCGAAGATTTCCAGCTCGGCCTTCACGCCCAGCTCGGTGATGCGCTTGGCTCCGGCGCGCAGTTGCGCGGGGGTGGAGACGTAAATGGCGTTGCCGTCGCCGAAGTTCAGGGTGCCGCAGTCCAGGGTGCAGATTTCCGGCAGCAGCGCCTCGACGTGGGCCAGGCGCTCCAGCGGGCCGATCAGGTCGGTGCCTTTGCCGAATTCCATCGGCGACTCGCCTGGGCCGATCTCCAGGTCGCCGCCCATGCCCGCGGTGAGGTTGACGATCACGTCGACGTCGGACTCGCGGATGCGCTCCATCACTTCGCGGTACAGCGCGACGTCACGGCTGAAACGACCGGTCTCGGGGTCGCGGACGTGGCAGTGGACCACGGTGGCGCCGGCCTTGGCGGCTTCCACGGCGGCTTCGGCGATCTGTTTCGGGGTCACCGGCACCAGGTGGCTCTTGGCGACGGTGTCGCCGGCACCGGTCAGTGCGCAGGTGATGATGACGTCATGGTTCATGGTGGTTTCCTTCAGGCGTGTCGGGTCTGTTCGTGGCGTTGCGGCGACGAGTTTTTGGGGTGTGTCAGTGGGGCCCTATGGCGGGGCGGACCCGCTCCTGCCGGGGTGGGGGGGAACCCGGCAGGAGCGGTTTTTCAGTTGCCGGTGAGCTTGAGGTTCTCCGCCGCCGGCTTGCCGTCGAGGGTGGTCACGCCTTCCAGCCAGCGCGCCTTGTCTTCGGGGTGGTCCTTGAGCCATTGGCGGGCCGATTCCAGCGCGTCCTTGTGGTCGAGCAGCGGTTGCATCATGCGGCTCTCGGCTTCGGCGCTGAAGGTCAGGTTGGCCAGCAGGCGGCTGGCGTTGGGGCAGCTCTGGGCGTAGTCCGGGGCGGTCACGGTCCACACCGTGGCCTTGCCTTCGTCCGGGCCCAGGGCGTTTTCGCTGCCGTCCAGGTAGGTCATCTTGATGTTCACGTTCATCGGGTGCGGGGCCCAGCCGAAGAACACCACGGCTTCATTGCGTCGCACGGCGCGGTCGACTGCGGCGAGCATGCCGGCTTCGCTGGACTCGACCAGCTGGAACTTGCCCAGGCCGAACTGGTTCTTGGCGATCATCGCCTTGATCTGGGTGTTGGCGCCCGAGCCGGGCTCGATGCCGTAGATCTTGCCGCCCAGTTCCTTCTCGAACTTGTGGATGTCGGCGAAGCTTTTCAGGCCTTTCTCGGCCAGGTAGGTGGGCACGGCCAGGGTGGCGCGGGCGTCTTCCAGGCTGGGCTTGTCGAGCACCTTGACCTGCTTGGCGTCGACGAACGGGGTGATGGTCTGGGTCATCAATGGGTTCCAGTAACCGAGGAACATGTCCAGACGCTTGTCGCGGATGCCCGCGAAGATGATCTGCTGCGAGGCGCTGGTCTGCTTGACCTGGTAGCCCAGGCCTTCGAGCAGCACTTGGGCCATGGCGCTGGTGGCGATCACGTCGGTCCAGTTGACCACGCCCAGGCGCACGTTCTTGCACTCGGCGGGCTCGGCGGCGAACAGCGGGGAGACGAGGGTGGAGCTGAGAGCGAGGGATAACAAGCTGCGGCGGATAAAGCGTTGCATGGTGGCTCTCCATCGGCAGTGCGTATTGTTATTGGGGGCCGGCCTCTACGGGCCGTGTTAAAAAAGTTACGCCGGTGGCACAGTGTGCAATCGCACGCTGGCGACCAAGAATGGCACGCAAGCGACCACCTTGCCTGTGGAGCACGCAATTGCCCGAAACCATCCAGTTCCTGCTGTTGCCGGGGTTCTCCGCGATCGGCTTCATCAGCGCCGTGGAACCGCTGCGCGTGGCCAATCGCTTCCGTGGCCCGCTGTACCGCTGGCGCGTGCTGAGCCTCGATGGGGGGGCGGTGCAGGCCAGCAATGGCATGTCGGTGAACGCCGACGGCGCGCTGGGCGAGGCCGAGCGCGGGATGATGCTGCTGGTGGTGGCGGGGTTCGAGCCGTTGGCGGGGTTCTGCCCGGCGCTGCAGCATGTGCTGCGCCGGCTCGACCATGAGGGGATGATCCTCGGCGGCATCGACACCGGGGCGATGGTGCTGGCCGAGGCGGGCTTGCTCGACGGTCACCGTGCGACCTTGCATTGGGAGGCGCTGGAGGCGTTCAAGGAGCGCTACCCGCGCTTGCAGGCGACCCAGGAGCTGTTCGAGATCGACCGTCGGCGCATCACCTGCGCGGGCGGCACCGCGTCCATCGACCTGATGCTCGACCTGATCGCCAAGGCCCATGGCAGCGAGCTGGCGATCCAGGTGTCGGAGCAGTTCGTGCTGGGGCGCATCCGCCCGCGCCAGGACCACCAGCGCATGCAGATCGCCACCCGCTACGGCATCAGCAACAAGAAGCTGGTGCAGGTGATCGGCGAGATGGAGAAGCACACCGAGCCGCCGCTGAGCACCCTGGAGCTGGCCAGCCGCGCCAAGGTCACCCGGCGTCAGCTGGAGCGCCTGTTCCGCATGCACCTGGACGACACGCCGAGCAACTTCTACCTCGACCTGCGGTTGGACAAGGCCCGGCAGTTGCTATCGCAAACCGACATGAGCATCACCGAGGTCAGCGTGGCCTGCGGCTTCGACCTGCCGTCGTACTTCGCCCGGCGCTACAAGCGGCGTTTCGGCACCAGCCCGCGCGAGGAGCGGCGCCAGCACCGCCCACGCTGAGGCCGCGGCGACGCTTATTGTTGCCCGATCGACTGCAGGTATTCCGAACGCTCGTCGCTGCGCTGCGCCACGCAGGTATTCCACGCCGCCTCGAACGCCTTGCTGCCGGCCTTCTCGGCGTAGGTCTCGACCTTGCAGTCGGCATCACGCAATTGCCCCCAGAGCTTCTGCGCGGCCTGCAGGCTGCCGACCAGCGCCTCGGCCTTGGCGTTCTCTTCGGCGTACTGGTCGCGCACGCGCTGGGTCAGGTCGTCGAAGGCCTCTTTCAGCCCGCGTTCGGCGGCCTGCTTGTTGTAGGCCGCGCAGGCGTACCCTTGCGCGTCGGTGTCGACGTTGTCGCAGGGCGTGCTTTCTTCCTCGGCGGCCTGGGCACCCAGCGCCACGGCGGCCAGCAGGACCAGCCATGCCTTTGATTTCATCCGTTTTCTCCTGAACAGGCTGACGAATCGCTGGCGATTCTCGCTCAGCCGTGGGCGGCGCGATAGCTCCCTGACGAAAAGTTCATAAAGGCCGGCAAAGGGCTTATCGAGAGCCACTCTCATTACCGCAACCCCTGGCGCAGAGCCCATGTCGCGCATTGACGCTTTCGGCAAACCCCCTGTCGTTTTTGCATCGGGGCGACACGGGCCGCAGGCATATGCTGGCCCCAAAGCGCCGACACACGATTTGGCGCGGCCCAACTGAATAAAAGGGGACAGCCTGATGAGCCCAGCCGAATTACACGCCGACAGCATCGTCATCGATGGCCTGATCATCGCCAAGTGGAACCGCGAGCTGTTCGAAGACATGCGCAAAGGCGGCCTGACCGCGGCCAACTGCACCGTGTCGGTCTGGGAAGGGTTCAAGGCCACCGTCGACAACATCGCCGCCAGCCAGAAGCTGATCCGCGAGAACAGCGACCTGGTGATGCCGGTGCGCACCACCGCCGACATCCGCAAGGCCAAGGAGCTGGGCAAGACCGGCATCCTCTTCGGCTTCCAGAACGCCCATGCCTTCGAGGACCAGATCGCCTACGTCGACGTGTTCAAGCAGCTGGGCGTGGGCATCGTGCAGATGTGCTACAACACCCAGAACCTGGTCGGCACCGGCTGCTACGAGCGTGATGGCGGCCTGTCGGGCTTCGGCCGCGAGATCGTCGCCGAGATGAACCGCGTCGGCATCATGTGCGACCTGTCCCATGTGGGCTCGAAGACCTCCGAGGAAGTCATCCTCGAATCGAAGAAGCCGGTGTGCTACTCGCACTGCCTGCCTTCGGGCCTGAAAGAGCACCCGCGCAACAAGTCCGACGCGGAACTGAAGTTCATCGCCGACCACGGCGGCTTCGTCGGCGTGACCATGTTCGCGCCGTTCCTGGCCAAGGGCATCGACTCGACCATCGACGACTACGCCGAGGCCATCGAGTACACCATGAACATCGTCGGTGAGGATGCGATCGGCATCGGCACCGACTTCACCCAGGGCCATGGCCAGGACTTCTTCGAGTACCTGACCCACGACAAGGGCTACGCCCGTCGCCTGACCAACTTCGGCAAGATCATCAACCCGCTGGGGATCCGCACCGTCGGCGAGTTCCCCAACCTCACCGAAACCCTGCTCAAGCGCGGCCACTCCGAGCGCGTGGTGCGCAAGATCATGGGTGAGAACTGGGTCAACGTCCTCAAGGATGTGTGGGGCGAATAAGCCGCACTCCTAGCCTGAAAGCCCCGGCCAGCAACGTCGGGGCACCCAACATAAAAATTTTCTGGAGTTGAGTTTCCATGGCCAAGATCGCCCCGCAATTGCCAATCGAAGTCGACAGCGAAACCGGTGTCTGGACCTCCGACGCCCTGCCGATGCTGTACGTGCCGCGCCATTTCTTCGTCAACAACCACATTGGCATCGAGGAAGTGCTGGGCGCCGACGCCTATGCCGAGATCCTCTACAAGGCCGGCTACAAGTCCGCCTGGCACTGGTGCGAGAAGGAAGCCGAATGCCACGGCCTGGAAGGCGTGGCGGTGTTCGAGCACTACATGAAGCGCCTGAGCCAGCGTGGCTGGGGCTTGTTCGAGATCCAGGACATCGACCTGGACAAAGGCACCGTCAGCGTCAAGCTCAAGCACTCGGCGTTCGTCTACGTCTACGGCAAGTGTGGCCGCAAGGTCGACTACATGTTCACCGGCTGGTTCGCCGGCGCCATGGACCAGATTCTCGCCGCCCGTGGCAGTTCGATCCGCACCGTGGCCGAGCAGGTCTACGGTGGTTCCGAAGAAGGTCACGACGACGGCCTGTTCGTCGTCAAGCCGCTGTAAGCCGGAGAGCGTGTCATGGCATTCGAAGCAATGTTCCAGCCGATCCAGATCGGCAAACTGACCATCCGCAACCGCGTGCTCAGCACCGCGCACGCCGAGGTCTACGCCACCGACGGCGGCATGACCACCGACCGCTACGTGAAGTACTACGAAGAGAAGGCCAAGGGCGGCATCGGCCTGGCCATCTGCGGCGGCTCGTCGGTGGTGGCCATCGATAGCCCACAGGGCTGGTGGAAGTCGGTGAACCTGTCGACCGACAAGATCATCCCGCACTTCCAGAACCTGGCCGACGCCATGCACAAGCATGGCGCCAAGATCATGATCCAGATCACCCACATGGGCCGCCGCTCGCGCTGGGACGGCGAGCACTGGCCGACCCTGATGTCGCCATCGGGCATCCGCGAGCCGGTGCACCGCGCCACCTGCAAGACCATCGAGGTGGAAGAGATCTGGCGGGTGATCGGCAACTACGCCCAGGCCGCGCGCCGGGCCAAGGAAGGCGGCCTGGACGGCGTCGAGCTGTCGGCCGTGCACCAGCACATGATCGACCAGTTCTGGAGCCCACGGGTCAACAAGCGCACCGACGAATGGGGCGGCACCTTCGAGGGCCGCATGAAGTTCGGCCTGGAAGTGCTCAAGGCCGTGCGCGCCGAGGTCGGTGACGACTTCTGCGTGGGCATGCGCATCTGCGGCGACGAATTCCACCCCGATGGCCTGAGCCACGAGGACATGAAGGAGATCGCCAAGTACTACGACGCCACCGGCATGCTCGACTTCATCGGCGTGGTCGGCTCGGGCTGCGACACCCACAACACCCTGGCCAACGTCATCCCCAACATGAGCTACCCGCCGGAGCCGTTCCTGCACTTGGCGGCCGGCATCAAGGAAGTGGTCAAGGTCCCGGTGCTGCACGCGCAGAATATCAAGGACCCGAACCAGGCCACACGCATCCTCGAAGGCGGCTACGTCGACATGGTCGGCATGACCCGCGCGCACATCGCCGACCCGCACCTGATCGCCAAGATCAAGATGGGCCAGGTCGACCAGATCAAGCAGTGCGTCGGCGCCAACTACTGCATCGACCGTCAGTACCAGGGCCTGGACGTGCTGTGCATCCAGAACGCCGCGACTTCCCGCGAATACATGGGCGTGCCGCACATCATCGAGAAATCCACCGGGCCGAAGCGCAAGGTGGTGGTGGTCGGCGCCGGCCCTGCCGGCATGGAGGCCGCTCGCGTGGCCGCCGAGCGTGGCCACGACGTCACCGTGTTCGAGAAGAAGGAGCAGATCGGCGGGCAGATCACCACGGCGTCCAAGGCGCCGCAGCGTGACCAGATCGCCGGCATCACCCGCTGGTACCAGCTGGAGTTCGCGCGCCTGAAGATCGACCTGCGCCTGGGCACCGCCGCGGACGTGGCGACCATCCAGGACCTGCGCCCGGACGTCATCGTGCTGGCGGTGGGCGGCCACCCGTTCGTCGAGCAGAACGAGCACTGGGGCGCCGCCGAAGGCTTGGTGGTGAGCAGCTGGGACGTGCTTGATGGCAAGGTCGCGCCGGGCAAGAACGTGCTGGTGTACGACACCATCTGCGAGTTCACCGGCATGTCCACCGCGGACTTCCTGGCCGACAAGGGCGCGCAGGTGGAGATCGTCACCGACGACATCAAGCCGGGCGTGGCCATGGGCGGCACGACCTTCCCGACCTACTACCGCAGCCTGTACCCCAAGGAAGTGATCATGACCGGCGACATGATGCTGGAAAAGGTCTACCGCGAGGGCGACAAGCTGGTGGCGGTGCTGGAGAACGAGTACACCGGCGCCAAGGAAGAACGCGTGGTCGACCAGGTGGTGGTGGAGAACGGCGTGCGTCCGGACGAGGCGCTGTACTACGCGCTGAAGGACGGTTCGCGCAACAAGGGCCAGATCGACATCGAGGCGCTGTTCGCCATCCAGCCTCAGCCGATCCTCAGCCAGCCGGGCGAAGGCTACCTGCTGTACCGCATCGGCGACTGCGTGGCCCAGCGCAACGTCCACGCGGCGATCTACGACGCCTTGCGCCTGTGCAAGGACTTCTGATCGCCGGCCGGCACCCATTGGCGCCTGCCGAGAACGCGCCAGACGGACGCAGCCCTTGTAGGAGCGGGCTTGTCCCGCGATAGCGTCAGCACGAACGACATCGTCGTCTGACCGGACGCCATCGCGGGCGAGCCCGCTCCCACAGAGGGGGCGGCGCAAGAATCCAGCTGTTGTGGGAGCTTCCCATGTTGAACACCCTTCTACCCATCCTGCTGTTTGCCGCCCTCGGCCTGGCCGTGCTCGGCGCCGTGCGCCGGGTGCGCCTGTGGCGCAGGGGCCGGCCGAGCCCGGTCAACCTGCTCGGCGGGCTGCTGGCCATGCCGCGCCGCTACCTGGTGGACCTGCACCACGTGGTCGAGCGCGACAAGTACATGTCCAAGACCCACGTGGCCACCGCCGGCGGCTTCGTGCTGTCGGCCGTGCTGGCGATCCTGGTGCATGGCTTCGGCCTGCAGAGCAAGATCCTCGGCTACGCCTTGCTGGTGGCCACGGTGATCATGTTCAGCGGCGCGATCTTCGTCTTCAAACGCCGCCTCAACCCGCCCGCGCGCCTGTCCAAGGGCCCGTGGATGCGCCTGCCGAAAAGCCTGCTGATGTTCGCCGCGAGCTTCTTCATCGCCACCTTGCCGGTCGCCGGGATCCTCCCGCAAGGCACCGGAGGCTGGCTGTTGGTGGCCGTGCTCGGCGTCGGTGTGTTGTGGGGCGTGTCGGAGCTGTTCTTCGGCATGACCTGGGGCGGGCCGATGAAGCACGCCTTCGCCGGCGCCCTGCACCTGGCCTGGCACCGCCGCGCCGAGCGCTTCGGCGGTGGCCGCTCCACCGGCCTCAAGCCGCTGGACCTGGAAGACCCCAACGCGCCCCTGGGCGTGGAAAAACCGGTGGACTTCACCTGGAACCAACTGCTCGGCTTCGACGCCTGCGTGCAATGCGGCAAATGCGAAGCCATGTGCCCGGCGTTCGCCGCCGGCCAGCCACTGAACCCGAAGAAACTCATCCAGGACATGGTCATCGGCCTGGCCGGTGGCACCGATGCGCAGTTCGCCGGCAGCCCGTACCCCGGCAAGCCGCTCGGCGAGCACGGCGGCCACCCGCACCAGCCGATCGTCAATGGGCTGGTCGATGCCGAGACCCTGTGGTCGTGCACCACCTGCCGCGCCTGCGTCGAGGAGTGCCCGATGATGATCGAGCATGTCGATGCCATCGTCGACATGCGCCGCCACCTCACCCTGGAAAAGGGCGCGACCCCGAACAAGGGCGCCGAGGTGCTGGACAACCTGATCGCCACCGACAACCCCGGCGGCTTCAACCCCGGTGGGCGGATGAACTGGGCGGCGGACCTGAACCTCGACCTGCTGTCGGAGGTGAAGCGCACCGAGGTGCTGTTCTGGGTCGGCGACGGCGCCTTCGACATGCGCAACCAGCGCACCCTGCGCGCCTTCGTGAAGGTGCTCAAGGCCTCGGGCGTCGACTTCGCCGTGCTCGGCCTTGAGGAGCGCGACAGTGGCGACGTGGCGCGCCGGCTGGGCGACGAGTCGACCTTCCAGCAACTGGCCAAGCGCAATATCCAGACCCTGGCCAAGTACAGCTTCCAGCGCATCGTCACCTGCGACCCGCACAGCTTCCATGTGCTGAAAAACGAGTACGGCGCCCTGGGCGGTGACTACGAGGTGCAGCACCACAGCACCTACATCGCCGAGCTGATCGCCGCCAACAAGCTCAACCTCGGCCAGCACAAGGGCGGCAGCGTCACCTACCACGACCCGTGCTACCTGGGCCGCTACAACGGCGAGTACCAAGCCCCGCGCGACGTGCTCAAGGCCCTCGGCATCGAAGTGCGCGAGATGCAGCGTTCGGGCTTCCGTTCCCGCTGCTGCGGCGGCGGCGGCGGTGCGCCGATCACCGATATCCCGGGCAAGCAGCGCATTCCCGACATGCGCATGGACGACATCCGCGAGACCGAGGCGGAGCTGGTGGCCGTGGGTTGCCCACAGTGCACCGCGATGCTCGAAGGCGTGGTCGAACCGCGCCCACAGATCAAGGACCTCGCCGAGCTGGTGGCCGACGTTCTGATCGAACCCGAGGCCCCCGCGACGGCAAAGTCGCAGGCCGCCAAACGTGAACCTGCGGAGGTGCACTGATGAGCGACATCATCCGCCGCGACCCACGCGCCGAGTGGATCGCCCGTAACCGCCTGCACCCCTTGCACGCGGCGATGCAGACGCAACAGACAAGCTGGATGGGCCCCAATGGCCTGCTGCGCAAGAACCCCCACGCGCTGGCGGCCGGCTTCATCGGCCCGGCCGGGCTCAAGCGCATCGACCGCAGCGGCGCCCAGCAGGGCACCGGGGTCGGCGGGCGGCGCAGCGCGGCCGCTGAGGTGCAACTGCCGCTGCACCAGGTGGCAGACCCGGCGTTCTACATCGCCGTGGTGCCGGACATGGTCGGTGGCCGCCTCGGCAGCCACGACCGCGACCTGCTGGGCCTGGCCCGCAGCCTTGCCGGCGATGACGGCGCGGTGCTCGCGGTGGTGTTCGGCGAGCACAAGGAAAGCCACTTTTCCACAGCCGGCGTCGACCGCCTGCTGGTCATCGATGGCGAGCAATACCTGGGTTACGCCCCCGAGCAACTGGTGCAGGGCCTGCGCGCTGTGGATAACCAGTTCGCCCCGCGCCACTGGCTGCTGCCCGACAGCCGCAGCGGCGGCGGCGAACTGGGCCGGCGCCTCGGCGCGGCCTTGGGCGAGCGCCCGGCCACGCGGGTCTGGCAGGTCAAGGACGGCCAGTGCATCGGCCGCGCCGGTGCCGGCCAGCAAGACTTGCAACGGGCCTTGCCGCGCTTGGTCCTGGCCGCTGCCGAATGTGCCGAGCCGGTCAGCGAGACCCGCCATGAAGCGCTGCCGGTGGAGTTGTCCACAGGTGTGGCGCGCAGCTTGTCGCGTATCGAAGACCTCGGCCCGGTGGCCGTGGACCCGGCCGCCATCGCCATGGCCGAGGCGGAATTCATCGTCTCTGGCGGCAACGGCGTGAAGGACTGGGCGCTGTTCCACCGGGCCACCGCGGCCCTTGGCGCCACCGAAGGCGCCTCGCGGGTGGCGGTGGACGACGGCTTCATGCCGCGCAACCGCCAGGTCGGCGCCACCGGCACCTGGGTCACGGCGCGGGTCTACGTGGCCGTGGGCATTTCCGGGGCGATCCAGCACCTGCAGGGCATCGGCGCCTGCGACAAGGTGGTGGCGATCAACATGGACCCAGGCTGCGACATGATCAAACGCGCCGACCTGTCGGTGATTGGCGACAGCGCGGCAATTCTCCAGGCGCTGATCGAGGCTGTGGAAAACTACCGCCGCGGCGCCCAGCGCGACGCGGCATAGGGGCACGAGCATGAGTACCAAAGTGATCAGCCTGGTGTCGATCGGCGCCCACCCCAGCTCCGGCCGCGCACGCCGCGCCGAGCAGGACGCCCGCGCCGTGGAACTGGGCTTGCAGCTGGCTGGGGATAACTTGCAGGTGGTGCATGCCGGCGACCCGCGCGAGGAGGCCCTGCGCGGCTACCTGGGCATGGGCCTGGACCATCTGGACGTGCTGGAGCAGCCAGCGGGCGCCGATGTGCTTGGCGTGCTGGGTGACTACCTGCGCGATGCCGGGGCCCAGCTGGTGCTGACCGGCAGCCAGGCCGAGACCGGCGAAGGTTCGGGGATGCTGCCGTTCCTGCTCGCCGAGCGTCTGGGCTGGCCGCTGGTGGTGGGGCTGGCCGAGGTCGAATCCATCGACAATGGCACCGCCCAAGTGTTGCAGGCGTTGCCGCGTGGCCAACGCCGTCGGCTGAAGGTGCGCCTGCCGTTGCTGGCGACGGTGGATAACGCCGCGCCCAAGCCGCGCCAGAGCGCCTTCGGGCCGGCGCGCCGGGGTGTGCTGGCGGCGCGTGACGTGGCGGTGGTGGAGGACGAGCTGCTGGGCGACGACGCCCTGCAGCCGGCACGTCCACGGCCCAAGCGGCTGAAAGTGATCAAGGCCAAGAGCGGCGCCGACCGGATGAAGGCGGCCACGGCCAAGGCCAGCGGCGGCGGTGGCAAGGTACTCAAGGATGTTTCCCCGCAGGAAGGCGCCGAGGCGGTATTGAAGCTGCTGGTGGAGGAAGGAGTGCTGCGTTGAGGGGGGAGCCAGTGCCGGCCCTAATCGCGGGGCAACCCTGCGATAGGGCCATCACAGGCGCTTTGCACACAAACTCTGTTCGCCACTCTGTGGATAAGGTGTTCGCGCCTGCCCCAATCCCTTGAAAAACAAGGCCTGCAGAGGTTTGATCAATAATTGACCAAGAGCAGCCACGGATTTTCCGTGGCTTTTTCGTTTCCTGTGAGTGGCAATTGGACGAGGTTGCCCACAATCACTGTTGGCGGCTCTGTGGATAATCTGTTTGGTAACCGCTACAAGCCTCATAGACAAAGGCCTTGAAGGATTTGATCGTTTTTTGAGCGATTACCGGTTAAAGACCACCAACCCAGCGTTTTCACTGGGCTTTTATTGCTTATCCACAAGCCTTTTCAGCGCATTCTCTTCCTGCTCACAAATTCTGTTGGCGGCTCTGTGGACAAGGTGTTCGGTTTACGCTGTAGGCCTTGATAAATCTGGCTTGGATGGATTTGATCAAATAATGATCAGTAGGTCTGCGCCATGTTCGATCAACGCGCCCTATGATTTTCCACAGGGCCTGTGCAGCGATCTGTGCATAACCTGTAGAGATCCTCTGCATAGGCATGTAAAAACGCCACGGCGAGTACTCACCGTGGCGTTTTCAGGGGGTTGCGAAGCGGTTACTGGGTTTTCACTTCCTTCAGGTACGGCGCTGGCTCCGCCCCCAGGTTGGCCAGCACGCGGTCGCTGTACCAGTCGATGAAGTTCACCACGCCGAACTCGTAGGTCTTGGAGTACGGCCCCGGCTGGTAGGCGGTGGAGTTGATCCCGCGCTGGTTCTCTTCGGCCAGGCGGCGGTCCTGGTCATTGGTGGCGTCCCACACCTTGCGCATCTGTTCGGGGTCGTAGTCCACGCCCTCGACCGCATCCTTGTGCACCAGCCACTTGGTGGTGACCATGGTTTCCTGCGCGCTGATCGGCCACACGGTGAACACGATCATGTGGTCGCCCATGCAGTGGTTCCACGAGTGCGGCAGGTGCAGGATGCGCATCGAGCCCAGGTCCGGGTTCTGGATGCGGCCCATCAGCTTCTTGCATGCCTGCTTGCCGTCCATGGTCATCGACACGGTGCCCTTGAGCAGCGGCATGCGCACGATGCGGTTACGCAGGCCGTGGCTCTTGTGCAGGTACGGGATCTTCTCTGCTTCCCAGGCGGCGGCCGAGGCGGCCACGTGGTCCTTGAAGGCTTGGTCGGCGCGCGGGTCGTTGGTGTCGTCCCACTCCAGCAGGGTCTTCAGCAGTTCCGGGTGCGAACCGTTGCAGTGGTAGCACTCGCGGTTGTTTTCCAGCACCAGCTTCCAGTTGGCCTTTTCCATCAAGGTGGTCTGCACCGCCACCTTGGTGTTCTCCATGTCGTACGGTTCCATGTAGTGGTCGAGCGTTGCCAGGAACTCGTCGATCGCTGGCGGGTTCTCGGCCAGGCTGATGAAGATGTAGCCACCGGCGACCTTCACGTTCACCGGTTTCAGGCCGTACTGCTTCATGTCGAAGTCGGCGCCCATCTCGGTGCCGGCGAACAGCAGGCGGCCGTCGAGCTCGTAGGTCCATTGGTGGTACGGGCAGACCAGCTTGGCCACCTTGCCCTTCTCGCTGGTGCACAGGCGCGAGCCGCGGTGGCGGCAGACGTTATGGAAGGCGTGCACCTTGCCCTCGGCGCCACGGATGACGATCACCGGGTTCTTGCCGATCTGCAGGGTGAGGAAATTGCCCTTGGTCGGGATCTCGCTGACGAGCCCCGCGATCAGCCACTCCTTGTGGAAGATCTCCTGCATGTCGATCTGGAACACGCGCTCGTCGCAGTAGAACGGCTGCGGCAGCGAGTAGGTGCGCTCGCGGGTCTGCAGCATCTCGGCGGTGGCCTTGCGTGCGGGTTCCAGTGGATCGCCCAGGCTCAGGGTTGCGGTGACGTCCATCGTTGTATCCTCAAGGCCGTTGTCGGCCGGCGAAAGGTGGCTAATCGTTGTTGTGGTGCCGCAAGGCTGGCTGAAAAAAATCAGCAGGTCCATTTGCCGAGGAGTGTGCGTTCGCGCCGTTCGCGAACCATATCCATGGGCGACATGGCCGAATCGAATTCCGACGCGCCAACCCTTGTGGTGCGGGGCTGGTCGCGATAAGCACGCCGATGTCGCGGATGGGAATGTGCGACGCCGCGCGCTTGCGCATTATCGGGGGCATAAGAAGGCCGATAGTCGGCTGCTGGAGATGAACATGTCCGATACCTTCCTCAACCCGGTCACCACCCAGACCTGGGCCAACGGCCGCCACATCGTGCGCTGCGTCAAGGTCATCCAGGAGACCTGGGACGTGCGCACGTTCTGCTTCATGGCCGACCAGCCGATCATGTTCTTCTTCAAGCCAGGGCAGTTCGTCACCCTGGAGCTGGAGATCGAAGGCAAGCCGGTGATGCGTTCCTACACCATCTCCAGTTCGCCGTCGGTGCCGTACAGCTTCTCGATCACCGTCAAGCGCGTGCCGGGCGGGCAGGTCTCGAACTTCCTTCACGACACCTTGCACGAAGGCCAGGAGTTGGCCGTGCACGGCCCGGTGGGCTTGTTCAACGCCATGGACTTCCCGGCGCAGAAGGTGCTGTACCTTTCCGGCGGCGTCGGCATCACCCCGGTGATGTCCATGGCGCGCTGGTTCTACGACACCAATGCCAACGTCGACATGGTCTTCGTGCACAGCGCCCGCTCGCCGAAGGACATCATCTACCACCGCGAGCTGGAGCACATGGCCTCGCGGATCCCCAACTTCAGCCTGCACATCATTTGCGAGAAGCATGGCCTGGGCGAACCCTGGGCCGGCTACCGCGGCTACCTGAACCAGCGCCTGATGGAGCTGATCGCCCCGGACTACATGGAGCGCGTGGTGTTCTGCTGCGGCCCGACGCCGTACATGAACGCGGTCAAGCGCATGCTCGAAGCGGTCGGCTTCGACATGAAGAACTACCACGAGGAGTCGTTCGGCGCGACGCCGCCGGAGGCCAAGGCCGACGCGGTGGAGCATGCCGAAGCGGCGGCGGACGCGCCGGAGCTGGACCTGGCCGAACTCAACCTGGTGGAGTTCGTCGGCAGCGAGAAGAGCATCCGCATCGCCCCGGGCGAGACCGTGCACGCGGCAGCGGCCAAGGCCGGGCTGATGATCCCCAAGGCCTGCGGCATGGGCATCTGCGGCACCTGCAAAGTGCTCAAGCTCGGCGGCGAAGTGGAGATGGACCACAACGGCGGGATTACCGAGGAGGATGAAGCCGAGGGCTACATCTTGTCGTGCTGCAGTGTGCCGAAGGGTGATGTGCGGATCGACTACTGATCCAGCGGCCAGTGTGAAGGCATCGCGGGGCAAGCCCGCGCCTTCAGGTTCAGCACTGTTCTGAAGAGCCGTGCTGAACCTGTAGTCGCGGGCTTGCCCCGCGAAGCGGCCCCAGGTTCGTCAGGTCAGGTGCGGAACCGCGCCACCAACCCATTCAGGTCCACCGCCAGGCGTGACAACTCAGCGCTCGCCACGCTGGTCTGGTGCGCCCCGGTGGCGCTCTGCACCGACAGGTCGTTGATGTTCACCAGGTTGCGGTCCACCTCGCGCGCCACCTGCGCCTGCTCTTCGGCGGCGCTGGCGATCACCAGGTTGCGCTCGTTGATCTGGCCGACGGCGCTGGCGATGGTGTCCAGCGCCAGGCCCGCGCCACGGGCGATGTTCAGGGTCGACTCGGCGCGCTCGGTGCTGGTGCGCATCGACTCCACCGCCTGCTCGGTGCCGCCCTGGATGCTGCCGATCATCCGCTCGATCTCGCTGGTCGACTGCTGGGTGCGGTGGGCCAGCGCGCGCACCTCGTCGGCCACCACGGCGAAGCCACGGCCCGCCTCGCCGGCCCGCGCCGCCTCGATGGCGGCGTTGAGCGCCAGCAGGTTGGTCTGGTCGGCCAGGCCTCGGATCACGTCGAGCACCTTGCCGATGTCTCGCGATTGCTCGGCGAGCTTGGCCACCAGCCCGGCGGTGGCCTGCACGTCGCCGCTCATGCGCTCGATGGCGCCGACCGTCTCCAGCACCAGGTCGCGGCCATCGCCGGCCGAGCGGCTGGCCTCACCCGAAGCCTCCGAGGTGCTGACCGCGTTGCGCGCCACTTCTTCCACTGCGCTGGTCATCTCGGTGACCGCCGTGGCGGCTTGCTGGATCTCGTTGTTCTGCTGGGCCAGGCCACGGGCGCTCTCGTCGGTGACGCTGTTGAGCTCCTCGGCGGCCGAGGCCAGCTGGGTGGCGGAGCCGGCGATCAACTGCAAGGTGTCGCGCAGCTTGTCCTGCATCTTGGCCATGGCCTTGAGCAGGCGCGCGGCCTCGTCGTTGCCTTCGGCGTGGATGCTGTGGGTCAGGTCGCCCTCGGCGATCTGCTCGGCGGCTTGCAGGGCTTCGTCGATCGGCTGGACGATGCTGCGGGTCAGTAGCAGGGCGAACACCAGGGTCACCACGGCGGCGGCGATCAGCAGGCCGATCACCAGGGTGAAGGCGCTGTCGTACTGGCTGGCGGCCGCTTCGTTGGTTTCGCGGGTCTGGTCGGTGTTGATCCGCACCAGGGTGTCCATCACCTTGTTGATCTGGTCGGAGTTGGCCAGCAGGTCACGGTTGAGCAGCTCGCGCAACTCATCGAGCTTGCCCGCCTGGCTAAGGCTGCGCAGGCGCGCCTCGAGCTGGCGGTACTGGCCGAGCAACTGGCCGTACTGGTCGTAGGCCGCCTGTTCGTCGGCGGCTGAGATCAGCGGCTCGTAGGCGAGGCGGGCTTTGTCGATCTGCAGGTTGCGTTCTTCCAGCAGGCGCTGGATGTCGGCCTGGGCCTGGGCGTCGCGGCTGACCAGCAAGCGGTAGGAGAGGGTGCGCAGCCGCAGGTTCAGTGCGGTCAGTTCATCGAGGGTCTTGATGCTCGGCACGCTGATGCGTTCGATATCCATGCCGGCCTGGCGGATCTTGCCCATCTGCACCAGCGAGAAGGCACCCAGGCCCAGCATCAGTACACCGATCAGGGCGAAGCCCAGCAGCGCGCGAGGGGCGATATTCAGACTACGTAGGGACATGGAGGCGGTACCTGAAAGGCGTTTCGCGATCCATGCGAAGGAAATTGACCTAATTGCCTATCGGTCGTGACCGCCTAGTCTTGAGGGCTCGCGCGGAAATTTCGCCGCCTGGGCGTGAGCTTCCTGACAGGCGGTTGACCCAGGTCGGAACAAGGTGCGCCAAGGCCTGTCAATCTTCGCGGGCTGGGGCCGCTGGTTCCCGATATTTAATGGCGGGGGCGCGCGCATGTCTTTACCATGTGCGCCCTTTGCAACAACCCGAGATAGACGCATGTTGGAAGCATCCCTGAATCAACTGGAGCAACTGGTCAACGACCTGATGCACAAGAACACCCAACTGGCCGAGCAGAACCAGCAGCTCGACGCCGAACTGGCCCAGGCCAAGGAAGAGAACGAAACCCTGCAACTGTCGCTGATGGAGCAGGAAGAGAAGCACGGTGCCACCGCCGCGCGCATCCAGGCCCTGGTCGAGCGCGCCAGCGCGGGTGTCGTCGGCGCATGAGACTGCACGCGCAGCCGATCAACGTCGTGTCGATCCTCGGCAACGACTATTCGCTCAAGGCGCCCGAAGGCCAGGAGGAGACCCTGTCGCAAGCGGTGCGCATGCTCAACGCCGCCCTGGCGGAAACCAAGCGCCAGTACCCGACCCTGATCGGCGACAAATTGCTGGTACTGGCGGCCCTTAACCTGTGCTCCAAGCAGATCGAACTGCAGCGCGAGCACCAGCAGACCCTCGAGCGCACCCAGGCGCAAGTGGATGCGGCGGTGACCGCCATCGCCCGGACCATCGGCGAGCAATAATTCAGAACGCCACGGTGAACCTGTGCCGGCCTTATCGCGGCGCAAGCCCGCTCCTGCAGAAACACCGCGTTGCCTGTGGGAGCGGGCTTGCCCCGCGATAGGGGCGGCAAAGGCAATAGCGCTTCAGGCAGTGAGAATCGCGCGGATATCCGCCGCCAGCTCGCGCACCCGCGCTTCTTCGGTGTCCCACGAGCACATGAACCGCGCGCCGCCGCTGCCGATGAAGGTATAGAAGCGCCAGCCCTTGTTACGCAGGGCTTCCAAGGCCTGTTCCGGCAGTTGCAGGAACACCCCGTTGGCCTCCACCGGGAACATCAGTTCCACCCCCGGCAAATCACTCACCAGCGATGCCAGCAACTGTGCGCAGTGGTTGGCGTGCTTGGCATGGCGCAGCCAGGCGCCGTCTTCCAGCAGCCCGACCCACGGCGCCGACAGGAAGCGCATCTTCGAGGCCAGTTGCCCGGCCTGCTTGCAGCGGTAGTCGAAGTCGTCGGCCAGGGCGCGGTTGAAGAACAGGATCGCCTCGCCCACTGCCATGCCGTTCTTGGTGCCGCCGAAGCACAGCACGTCGATGCCGGCCTTCCAGGTCAGCTCCGCCGGCGAGCAGCCGAGGAACGAGCAGGCGTTGGAGAAGCGCGCGCCGTCCATGTGCAGGTTCAGGCCCAGCTCCTTGCAGGTGGCGCTGATCGCCTTGAGCTCGTCGGGGCGGTACACGGTGCCGACCTCGGTGGCCTGGGTGATGGTCACCACGCGCGGCTTGGGGTAGTGGATGTCCTGGCGCTTGAGCGCCACTTCGCGGATCGACTCCGGGGTCAGCTTGCCGTTCACGCTGCGCGCGGTCAGCAGCTTGGAACCGTTGGAGAAGAACTCCGGCGCGCCGCACTCGTCGGTCTCGACGTGGGCGGTCTCCGAGCAGATCACGCTGTGGTAGCTCTGGCACAGCGAGGCCAGGGCCAGTGAGTTGGCGGCGGTGCCGTTGAAGGCGAAGAACACTTCGCAGTCGGTCTCGAACAGCTCGCGGAAGTACTCGGCGGCGCGTTCGGTCCATTGGTCGTCGCCGTAGGCGCGTTCGTGGCCCTGGTTGGCCTTGGCCATCGCAGCCCAGGCTTCCGGGCAGATGCCGGAGTAGTTGTCGCTGGCGAATTGTTGGTTGTTATCGGTCATGACGCCTGTCCTTTTTACGACGCAAGGCAGCACTCTAAACCATCGCTGAAACGGTTGCCTATACAAGCCATTGGTGCTGGCTTCATCACGGGGCAAGCCCGCTCCCCCAGGCCAAGCCGCGTTGCTTGGGCCGCTGGGGAGCCTGTGGGCGCTGGCTTGCCCCGCGATGAAGCCAGCACCGACACCCGCGATGTCGTAAACGCGCCATTGCAAGGCGCGCGCAGGCATCTGTGCCCCCCGGCCCAGTCATACCATCGCGGCAAAGGGTGAGAAGACCCTCATCAGACAAGAAACGATCGCTGCCGGGAGATACACGATGTTCAGCAAGCAAGACCAGATCCAGGGTTACGACGACGCACTGCTGGCGGCGATCAATGCCGAAGAACAGCGCCAGGAAGATCACATCGAGCTGATCGCCTCGGAGAACTACACCAGCAAGCGCGTCATGCAGGCCCAGGGCAGCGGCCTGACCAACAAGTACGCCGAGGGCTACCCGGGCAAGCGCTACTACGGCGGCTGCGAGCACGTTGACAAGGTCGAGGCGCTGGCCATCGAGCGCGCCAAGCAGCTGTTCGGCGCCGACTACGCCAACGTCCAGCCGCACTCCGGCTCGTCGGCCAACAGCGCCGTGTACCTGGCCCTGCTGCAGGCCGGCGACACTATCCTGGGCATGAGCCTGGCCCATGGCGGCCACCTCACCCACGGCGCCAAGGTGTCGTCCTCGGGCAAGCTGTACAACGCCGTTCAATACGGGATCGACACCAATACCGGCCTGATCGACTACGATGAAGTCGAGCGCCTGGCCGTCGAGCACAAGCCGAAAATGATCGTCGCCGGCTTCTCGGCCTATTCGAAAACCCTCGACTTCCCACGCTTCCGCCAGATCGCCGATAAAGTCGGCGCGCTGCTGTTCGTCGACATGGCCCACGTCGCGGGCCTGGTCGCCGCCGGCCTGTACCCGAACCCGATCCCCTTCGCCGACGTGGTCACCACCACCACCCACAAGACCCTGCGCGGCCCGCGCGGCGGCCTGATCCTGGCCAAGGCCAACGAAGAGATCGAGAAGAAGCTCAACGCCGCCGTGTTCCCCGGCGCCCAGGGCGGCCCGCTGATGCACGTGATCGCCGCCAAGGCGGTGTGCTTCAAGGAAGCGCTGGAGCCCGGCTTCAAGGCTTACCAGCAGCAGGTCATCGAAAACGCCCAGGCCATGGCCCAGGTGTTCATCGAGCGCGGCTACGACGTGGTCTCCGGCGGCACCGACAACCACCTGTTTCTGGTCAGCCTGATCCGCCAGGGCCTGACCGGCAAGGACGCCGACGCCGCCCTCGGCCGCGCGCACATCACCGTCAACAAGAACGCCGTGCCCAACGACCCGCAGTCGCCGTTCGTCACCTCGGGCCTGCGCATCGGCACCCCGGCCGTCACCACCCGTGGCTTCAAGGTCGCCCAGTGCGTGGCGCTGGCCGGCTGGATCTGCGATGTGCTGGACAACCTGGGCGATGCCGACGTCGAGGCCGACGTCGCCAAGAACGTCGCCGCGCTGTGCGCCGACTTCCCGGTCTACCGCTGAGTGGAGTAACCAACATGCAACGCTATTCGGGCTTCGGCCTTTTCAAGCACTCCCTCAGCCACCACGAGAACTGGCAGCGCATGTGGCGCACGCCGACCCCTAAGAAGGTCTACGACGTGGTCATCGTCGGCGGTGGCGGGCATGGCCTGGCCACCGCCTACTACCTGGCGAAAGAGCACGGCATCACCAATGTCGCGGTGGTCGAGAAGGGCTACCTGGGCGGCGGCAACACCGCCCGCAACACCACCATCGTGCGTTCCAACTACCTGTGGGACGAGTCGGCGCACCTGTACGAACACGCCATGAAGCTGTGGGAAGGGCTGTCGCAGGACATCAACTACAACGTGATGTTCTCCCAGCGCGGCGTCTACAACCTGTGCCACACCCTGCAGGACATCCGCGACTCCGAGCGCCGGGTCAACGCCAACCGCCTCAATGGCGTGGACGGCGAGCTGATCCGCACCGAGCAGGTGGCCGCCGAGATCCCGTACCTGGACTGCTCGAAGAACACCCGCTACCCGATCCTCGGCGCCACCGTGCAGCGCCGTGGCGGCGTGGCCCGTCACGATGCCGTGGCCTGGGGCTATGCGCGCGCCGCCGACGCCCTGGGCGTGGACCTGATCCAGCAGACCGAAGTGATCGGTTTCCGCAAGGAAAACGGCGCGGTGATCGGCGTGGAAACCAACAAGGGCTTCATCGGCGCCAAGCGCGTCGGCGTGGTCACCGCCGGTAACTCCGGGCACATGGCCAAGCTCGCCGGCTTCCGCCTGCCGCTCGAATCGCACCCGCTGCAAGCGCTGGTGTCCGAGCCGATCAAGCCGATCATCGACAGCGTGATCATGTCCAACGCCGTGCACGGCTACATCAGCCAGTCCGACAAAGGCGACCTGGTCATCGGCGCCGGCATCGACGGCTGGGTCGGCTACGGCCAGCGCGGCTCGTACCCGGTGATCGAGCACACCCTGCAGGCGATCGTCGAGATGTTCCCGATCCTGTCGCGCGTGCGCATGAACCGCCAATGGGGCGGCATCGTCGACACCACCCCGGACGCCTGCCCGATCATCTCCAAGACCCCGGTCAAGAACATGTTCTTCAACTGCGGCTGGGGCACCGGCGGCTTCAAGGCCACCCCAGGCTCGGGCAACGTCTTCGCGGCGAGCCTGGCCAAGGGCGAGATGCACCCACTGGCCGCGCCGTTCTCCATCGACCGTTTCTACAACGGCGCGCTGATCGACGAACACGGCGCCGCTGCCGTCGCCCACTGACCCGGAGACAACCGTCATGTTGCACATTTTCTGTCCCCACTGCGGCGAGCTGCGCTCCGAAGAAGAATTCCATTCCTCGGGCCAGGCGCACATCGCCCGCCCGCTGGACCCGAACGCCTGCTCCGACGAGGAGTGGGGCACCTACATGTTCTTCCGCGACAACCCGCGTGGCCTGCACCACGAGCTGTGGGACCACGTCGCCGGCTGCCGCCAGTACTTCAACGTCACCCGTGACACGGTGACCTACGAGATCCTGGAAACCTACAAGATCGGCGAGAAGCCTCAAGTCACCGCCGCCGGCAAGCAAGCCGCCGCCGCGACCGCCAAGGGCCAAGGGGAAAAAGTATGAGCCAGACCTATCGCCTCGCCAGCGGCGGACGCATCGACCGCAGCAAGGTCCTGAACTTCACCTTCAACGGCAAGACCTACCAGGGCTATGCCGGCGACACCCTGGCCGCCGCGCTGCTGGCCAACGGCGTCGATATCGTCGGGCGCAGCTTCAAGTACTCGCGCCCGCGCGGCATCATCGCCGCCGGCACCGAAGAGCCGAACGCCATCCTGCAGATCGGCTCCAGCGAAGCCACGCAGATCCCCAACGTGCGTGCCACCCAGCAGGCGCTGTACTCGGGCCTGGTGGCCAGCAGCACCAACGGCTGGCCGAACGTCAACAACGACGTCATGGGCATCATCGGCAAGGTCGGCGGCAACATGATGCCGCCGGGGTTCTACTACAAGACCTTCATGTACCCCAAGTCGTTCTGGATGACCTACGAGAAGTACATCCGCAAGGCCGCGGGCCTGGGCCGCGCGCCGCTGCAGAACGACCCCGACAGCTACGACTACATGAACCAGCACTGCGACGTGCTGATCGTCGGCGGCGGCCCTGCCGGCCTTGCCGCTGCGCTGGCCGCTGGCCGTAGCGGGGCGCGGGTGATCCTCGCCGACGAACAGGAAGAGTTCGGCGGCAGCCTGCTCGACAGCCGCGAAACCCTCGACGGCAAGCCCGCCGCCGACTGGGTCGCCGCGACCCTCGCCGAGTTGCAAGGCCTGCCGGAAGTGACCCTGCTGCCACGTGCCACGGTCAACGGCTACCACGACCACAACTTCCTGACCATTCACGAACGCCTCACCGACCACCTCGGCGACCGCGCGCCGATCGGCCAGGTGCGTCACCGCGTGCACCGTGTGCGCGCCAAGCGCGTGGTGCTCGCCGCGGGTGCTCATGAGCGCCCGCTGGTGTACGGCAACAACGACCTGCCGGGCAACATGCTGGCCGGCGCCGTGTCCACCTACGTGCGCCGCTACGGCGTGGCGCCGGGCCGCAAGCTGGTGCTCTCGACCAACAACGACCACGCCTACCGCGCCGCGCTGGACTGGCACGACGCCGGCCTGCAAGTGGTGGCCATCGCCGACGCGCGCCACAACCCGCGCGGTTCGCTGGTCGAGGAAGCGCGCGCCAAGGGCATTCGCATCCTCACCTCCAGCGCGGTGATCGAAGCCCGTGGCGGCAAGCACGTCAGCGGCGCCCGCGTGGCGGCCATCGACGCGCAGGCACACAAAGTCACCAGCCCCGGCGAGTGGCTCGACTGCGACCTGGTCGCCACCTCCGGCGGCTACAGCCCGGTCGTGCACCTGGCCTCGCACCTGGGCGGCCGCCCGGTGTGGCGCGAAGATATCCTCGGCTTCGTGCCGGGCGATGCGCCGCAGAAGCGCGTGTGCGTGGGTGGTGTGAACGGCGTCTACGCGCTCGGCGACGTGCTCGCCGAGGGCTTCGAAGGCGGCGTGCGCGCAGCCTCCGAGGCGGGCTTCAAGGCCAGCGCCGGCACCCTGCCGAAAACCGTGCAGCGCAAGGAAGAGGCCACCGTGGCGCTGTTCCAGGTGCCGCACGACAAAGGCACCGCGCGCGCGCCGAAACAATTCGTCGACCAGCAGAACGACGTCACCGCCGCGGCCATCGAACTGGCCACCCGCGAGGGCTTCGAGTCGGTCGAGCACGTCAAGCGCTACACCGCGCTGGGCTTCGGCACCGACCAAGGCAAGCTGGGCAACATCAACGGCCTGGCCATCGCCGCCCGTTCGCTGGGCATCGGCATCCCGGAAATGGGCACCACCATGTTCCGCCCCAACTACACGCCGGTGACCTTCGGCGCGGTGGCGGGCCGGCACTGCGGCCACCTGTTCGAACCCGTGCGCTTCACCGCCCTGCATGCCTGGCACGTGAAGAACGGCGCCGAGTTCGAGGACGTCGGCCAGTGGAAGCGCCCGTGGTACTTCCCCAAGCCGGGCGAAGACATCCACGCCGCCGTGGCCCGCGAGTGCAAGGCGGTGCGTGACAGCGTCGGCCTGCTCGACGCCTCGACCCTGGGCAAGATCGACATCCAGGGCGCGGACGCGCGCGAATTCCTCAACCGCGTGTACACCAACGCCTGGACCAAGCTCGACGTGGGCAAGGCCCGCTACGGCCTGATGTGCAAGGAAGACGGCATGGTCTTCGACGACGGCGTGACCGCCTGCGTCGGCGACAACCACTTCATCATGACCACCACCACCGGCGGCGCGGCCCGCGTGCTGCAATGGCTGGAGCTGTACCACCAGACCGAATGGCCGGAGCTGAAGGTGTACTTCACCTCGGTCACCGACCACTGGGCGACCATGACCCTGTCCGGCCCCAACAGCCGCAAGCTGCTGGCCGAGATCAGCGACATCGACCTGGACAAGGAAGGCTTCCCGTTCATGAGCTGGAAGGAAGGCAACGTCGGCGGTGTGCCGGCGCGGGTCTTCCGCATCTCGTTCACCGGTGAGCTGTCGTATGAAATCAACGTGCAGGCCAACTACGCCATGGGCGTGCTGGAGCAGATCGTCGAGGCGGGCAAGCAGTACAACCTGACCCCTTACGGCACCGAGACCATGCACGTGCTGCGCGCCGAGAAGGGCTTCATCATCGTTGGCCAGGACACCGACGGCTCGATGACCCCCGACGACCTCAACATGAGCTGGTGCGTGGGCCGCAACAAGCCGTACTCGTGGATCGGCCTGCGCGGCATGAACCGCGAAGACACCACCCGCGAGAACCGCAAGCAGCTGGTGGGCCTCAAGCCGGTCGACCCGAACGTGTGGCTGCCGGAAGGCGCGCAACTGGTGTTCGACCCGAAACAGCCGATCCCGATGGACATGGTCGGTCACGTCACCTCCAGCTACGCGGCCAACTCCCTGGGTTATTCGTTCGCCATGGGCGTGGTCAAGGGCGGCCTCAAGCGCCTGGGCGAGCGGGTGTATTCGCCGCAGGCCGACGGCAGCGTGATCGAGGCGGAAATCGTGTCTTCGGTGTTCTTCGATCCGAAGGGTGAGCGGCAGAACGTCTAAGGCATTGGAAGACCGCGCCGGACCCTGTGGGAGCGGGCTTGCCCCGCGATTGCGATGGTGGCCTCAGCGCCCCAATCGCGGGGCAAGCCCGCTCCTACAGGTCGGCGCCGTTCCTGGCACAAGAATTCAAGGCAGGTAAGAAATGAGCGCTATCAACGTCTTCCAGCAAAACCCCGGCGGTGAGGCCAAGGCCCAGTCGCCGCTGCACCACGCCGACCTGGCCAGCCTGGTCGGCAAAGGCCGCAAGAACGCAGGGGTGACCCTGCGCGAGAAGAAATTCCTCGGCCACCTGACGATCCGTGGCGACGGCCACGACCCGCAGTTCGCCGGCGCCGTGCACAAGGCCCTGGGCCTGGAGTTGCCGGTGGCCCTGACCGTGGTCGCCAACAGCGAGATGTCGCTGCAATGGATGGGCCCGGACGAATGGCTGCTGATCGTTCCCGCAGGCCAGGAGTACGCCACCGAGCAGAAACTGCGCGAGGCCCTCGACGGCCTGCACGTGCAGGTGGTCAACGTCAGCGGCGGGCAGACCCTGCTCGAGCTGCGCGGCGCGAACGTGCGCGACGTGCTGATGAAATCCACCAGCTATGACGTGCACCCGAACAACTTCCCGGTCGGCAAGGCCGTGGGCACCGTGTTCGCCAAGTCGCAACTGGTGATCCGCCGCACCGCCGAAGACACCTGGGAGCTGGTGATCCGCCGCAGCTTCTCCGACTACTGGTGGCTGTGGCTGCAGGACGCATCGGCCGAGTACGGCTTGGCCATCGAGGCATAAGGAGCGCAGATCATGAGTCGGGCACCGGACACCTGGATCCTCACCGCCGACTGCCCGAGCATGCTCGGCACGGTCGATGTCGTCACGCGGCACCTCTACGAGCAGCGCTGCTACGTCACTGAGCACCACTCCTTCGATGACCGGCTGTCGGGGCGCTTCTTCATCCGCGTCGAGTTCCGCGCGCCGGACGGCTTCGATGAAGACGCCTTTCGCGCGGGGCTGGCCGAGCGCAGCGAAGCGTTCGGCATGGCCTTCGAGCTGACCGCGCCGAACCACCGCCCCAAGGTGGTGATCATGGTCTCCAAGGCCGACCATTGCCTGAACGACCTGCTGTACCGCCAGCGCATCGGCCAGCTGTCGATGGACGTGGTCGCGGTGGTGTCCAACCACCCTGACCTGGAACCGCTGGCGCACTGGCACAAGATTCCCTACTACCACTTCGCCCTGGACCCGAACGACAAGCCGGCCCAGGAGCGCAAGGTGTTGCAGGTGATCGAGGAGACCGGCGCGGAACTGGTGATTCTCGCTCGCTACATGCAGGTGCTGTCGCCGGAGCTGTGCCGGCGCCTGGATGGCTGGGCGATCAACATCCACCACTCGCTGCTGCCCGGTTTCAAGGGCGCCAAGCCTTACCACCAGGCCTACAACAAGGGTGTGAAGATGGTCGGCGCCACGGCGCACTACATCAACAACGACCTCGACGAAGGGCCGATCATCGCCCAGGGCGTGGAGGTGGTGGACCACAGCCATTACCCGGAAGACTTGATCGCCAAGGGGCGCGACATCGAGTGCCTGACCCTGGCGCGGGCGGTGGGGTATCACATCGAGCGGCGGGTGTTCTTGAACGCCAATCGGACGGTGGTGCTCTGATCGGCCTCATCGCGGGGCAAGCCCGTTCCTACAGGTACAGCGCCGTTCTCAGGCACGCTGATCCCCTGTAGGAGGGGGCTTGCCCCGCGATGGCGCGCGCCGCCGCACCCTCGCCGCAAACAGACAACCCTCTGTCGCATCCAGTCACCGCGACTTCCCCCATCAAGCCCACAATTCCCCCATCCAGTAACACATGCCGCCCATGGATGGCGGCGCTTCAACCAACGCTGCATAACTACAAATCAAGCGAGGTAAGAGCATGTCTGGTAATCGTGGAGTGGTGTATCTCGGCGCCGGCAAGGTCGAGGTACAGAAGATCGACTACCCCAAGATGCAGGACCCACGCGGCAAGAAGATCGAGCACGCGGTGATCCTCAAGGTGGTCTCCACCAACATCTGCGGCTCCGACCAGCACATGGTCCGTGGCCGCACCACCGCGCAGGTCGGCCTGGTGCTGGGCCACGAGATCACCGGTGAGGTGATCGAGAAAGGCCGCGACGTCGAACACCTGCAGATCGGCGACCTGGTCTCGGTACCCTTCAACGTCGCCTGCGGCCGCTGCCGCTCCTGCAAAGAGATGCACACCGGCGTGTGCCTGACCGTCAACCCTGCGCGTGCCGGCGGTGCCTACGGCTACGTCGACATGGGCGACTGGACCGGCGGCCAGGCCGAATACGTGCTGGTGCCGTATGCCGACTTCAACCTGCTGAAACTGCCTAATCGCGACAAGGCCATGGAGAAGATCCGTGACCTGACCTGCCTCTCCGACATCCTGCCGACCGGCTACCACGGCGCCGTCACCGCCGGTGTCGGGCCAGGCAGCACGGTCTACGTCGCCGGTGCCGGCCCGGTCGGCCTGGCCGCTGCCGCCTCGGCGCGCCTGCTGGGCGCGGCCGTGGTGATCGTCGGCGACCTCAACCCGGCCCGCCTGGCGCATGCCAAGGGCCAAGGCTTCGAGGTGGTCGACCTGTCCAAGGACACCCCGCTGCACGAGCAGATCGCCGACATCCTCGGCGAGCCGGAAGTGGACTGCGCCGTCGACGCGGTGGGCTTCGAGGCACGTGGCCACGGCCATGAAGGCGCCAAGCACGAGGCCCCGGCCACCGTGCTCAACTCGCTGATGCAGGTCACCCGCGTGGCCGGCAAGATCGGTATCCCGGGCCTGTACGTGACCGAAGACCCGGGCGCGGTGGATGCGGCGGCGAAGATCGGCTCGCTGAGCATTCGTTTCGGTTTGGGCTGGGCCAAGTCGCACAGCTTCCACACTGGGCAGACCCCGGTGATGAAGTACAACCGTGCGCTGATGCAGGCGATCATGTGGGACCGTATCAACATCGCCGAGGTGGTCGGGGTGCAGGTGATCAGCCTGGACCAGGCGCCGGAGGGGTATGGCGAGTTCGATGCGGGCGTGCCGAAGAAATTCGTGATCGACCCGCACAAGACCTTCAGCGCGGCCTGAAGGGTGTGAGTGGAGCCCCTCCTTGCGAGGGGCTTTTTTGTGGGTGTTGGGTTGAGAGGGGCGGGTAGGGGCATGGCTTGGGAGACCCCTCCTACAAGGCCCTAGGCCGCGTCCTACTGAATCGCCCATCCCTGACGAAATACCCTACGCAACCTGTCGACTCCCTTCTGATTGTCCTGGGAAAGCCTGCCCCCTAGGCTTTCCCGGTCGCTGGCCATTCAGCGACCGGGTGTGGAAACCCGGGTATACGGAAAAGCAGCCGCCCGTTATGGCAGCTGTATGCGGGAGGTCTTCGGACCTACCGGGTTTTCCGTGTTCCCGGCTTTCCACCCCGTGTACAGCTGCCACCCTAAACGTGTGGAAACGAAAGGATGCAGCCCAATCAACACGGAGTTGACATGAAAAAGATCGTCCCAGACCCACCCGCAGACCTGCACCGCACCTTCGACATCCCCGCCGGCCAATCCCTCTCCACGGCCATCTTCGAAGGCCTCGTGCCCATCGACGCCGTGCTGTCGAACGCCTGCAAGTCCATGCTTCATACCTATGCCGATATCGTCCAGGCGCACGAAAGCGCCACTGACCCGGACGTGCGCAGGCTACTGATGGCTGGCCTGTTGAACCTCGAGGTGGCGCTAGGGCAGGTGGACGCGCTGGTGGCGGCACTGCGCCAGGTGCCGGAGTCGGGGTTTCATGGCATGCCCTGAGCGCGCCGGGGCCGCAACGCGACGCCCGGCCCGGAACAAACCCCCATACCCCCAGTCCAACGCCTCGTTTCCCGGCCATCCCGGCCAACGAGGTCCCTCCCGATGAAAGCATTCACCCTGGCAACCCTGATGACCCTGGCCGCAAGCCCGGTGTTCGCCTTCAACCTCAGCGACGCGGCCAACGCCGTCTCGGCCATGCAGAACCCCAACGGCCAGGTGCAGGCCCCTGCTGGGCAGGCCAACCTGCTCAACACCCTGGGCAGCGAGCTGAAGATCACCCCGGAGCAGGCCGTGGGCGGCGCGGGCGCCATGCTCGGGTTGGCGCGCAACAACCTGAGCGGCGACGACTACGGCCAGTTGACCAAGGCCGTGCCGGGGCTCGACCTGCTGGCCGGCGCCAATGCGTTGGGGGGCTTGAATGGCCTGGGCGAACTGCTGGGCAAGAACAGCGAGAAACCCTCGGCACTGAGCAACGCCCTGGGCGAGAACGTCGAGAACCGCGCCGACCTGGACAACGCCTTCAAGGCGCTGGGGATGGATACCGGCATGATCGGCCAGTTCGCCCCGTTGATCCTGCAGTACCTGGGCCAGCAAGGCATTGCCGGGTCGCTGCTGCAAAACCTGGGCAGCCTGTGGACGGCCCCGGCAGTCGCCACGCCATCGGTCTGACGACCGGGGCAAGCCCGCTCCTGCCAGGAGTAACAGGGCCTTTTGGGGTCAGCGCATTTCTGCGCGCAACTGCTCGATCCGCTGGTCCTTGTCTTCCCACAGCTGGTTGACCCAGGCCTGCACCGTCTGTCGGAAGGCCGGGTCGTTCTCGTAATCCCCGGCGCACAGGGTCGGGTCCAGCTCACGCACGCGGATGTCGATGATGACCCGGCTGATGCTGCCGTTGAGCAGGTCCCAGAACCCTGGCGCTTTGTCGCCGGGGTAGACGATGGTGACGTCGAGCAGCGCATCCAGCTGTTCGCCGAGGGCGGCCAGCACGAACGCCACGCCGCCGGCCTTGGGCTTGAGCAGGTGGCGGTAGGGCGACTGCTGCGCTGCGCGCTTGGCCTCGGTGAAACGGGTGCCTTCGAGGTAATTGACCACGGTCACCGGCTGGCGCTTGAACAGCTCGCAGGCGGCTTTGGTGATTTCCAGGTCCTTGCCCTTGAGTTCCGGGTGTTTGTCGAGAAACGCCTTGCTGTAGCGTTTCATGAAGGGGTAATCCAGCGCCCACCAGGCCAGGCCCAGCAGCGGCACCCAGATCAGCTCCTTCTTGAGGAAGAACTTGAAGAACGGCACCCTGCGGTTGAGGCTCTCGATCAGCGCGGGGATGTCGACCCAGGTCTGGTGGTTGCTCACGCACAGGTACGAGGTGCTCTGGCGCAGGTTTTCGACGCCGCGGATATCCCACTGGGTGGGGATGCACAGGGCGAAGATCGCTTTGTCGATTTCCGACCAGGTCTCGGCGATCCACATCACCGCCCACGAGGCATAGTCGCGGCCACGGCCGGGCAGCACCAGCTTGAGCAGGGCGAAGACCAGCAGCGGGCCGATCAGCACCAGGGTGTTGAGCAGCAGCAGCAGGGTGGTGAGGATGCCGGTCAGCAGGCGACGCATAAGGAGACTCTTGTTGTGTGAATTTGGCGGTTGGCAATGATAAGCAGGGCAGCGTCTTACGCCAAACGTCCAGTGCCCGGTGGGTGGTACAAATGTTTCACATTGTGTTGGATAACCTGTGACAACGAACCTATCCTGCCTGCGCAGTCTAAGCACTGTCTCATCTCAAGGAATTCTGCCCGTGAAACCTTTGCTAGCCCTCCTGTCGTTGCTGGCGCTGCCGGTGATGGCCGCCGAGCCGACGCTGTATGGCCGCTACGAGTACATCAAACTCCCGGAGATCGGCGAAACCCTCAAGGCCAAGATGGACACCGGCGCGCTGACCGCGTCGCTGTCGGCCAAGGATATCGAGACCTTCAGCCGTGATGGCGAGGACTGGGTGCGCTTCCGCCTGGCCACCAAGGATGCCGACGGCAAGGTGTACGAGCACAAGGTGTCGCGCATCAGCAAGATCAAGGCGCGCAGCGGCGACGAGGAAGACGAGGACGAGCCCGCCGAAGCGGCGCGTCGGCCAGTGATCGACCTGGAGTTGTGCCTGGGCGAGGTCAAGCGCACGGTCGAGGTGAACCTCACCGACCGCAGCAACTTCAACTACCCGCTGCTGGTGGGCTCCAAGGCCCTGCGCGAGTTCAAGGCCGCGGTGAACCCGGCGCGGCGCTTCACCGCCGACAAGCCGGATTGTTGATTGGCCGCAAGGGCCCTATCGCGGGCTTGCCCCGCGATTGCGTCCGGCCAGACAATGCAGGCGTCGCGCCCACAGAGCCCCCGCCATGCCCCACATCCTCATCGTCGAAGACGAAGCCGCCATCGCCGACACCCTGGTCTACGCCCTGCAAGCCGACGGCCACAGCACCGAGTGGGTGACCCTGGGCAGCGCCGCTGTCGAGCAGCAGCGCCTGCGCCCGGCGGACCTGGTGATCCTCGACATCGGCCTGCCCGACATCAGCGGCTTCGAGACCTGCCGCCAACTGCGCCGCTTCACTGAGGTGCCGGTGATGTTCCTCAGCGCCCGCGATGCCGAGATCGACCGGGTGGTGGGCCTGGAGATCGGCGCCGACGACTACGTGGTCAAGCCGTTCAGCCCGCGTGAAGTCACCGCGCGGGTGCGGGCGATCCTCAAGCGCATGGCGCCGCGCGCCGAGCCCTCGGCGGCGCCTGACGGCGCGTTCGAGGTCGACACCCTGGCCATGCGCATTCTCTACCACGGCCAGGCCCTGGCCCTGACTCGCCATGAGTTCCGTCTGCTGCAGTGCCTGCTGGAGCAACCGCGCCGGGTGTTCAGCCGCGAGCAGTTGCTCGACGCCCTGGGTGTGGCGGCCGACGCGGGCTACGAACGCAGCATCGACAGCCACATCAAGAGCCTGCGCGCCAAGCTGCGCCAGGTCAGGGCCGACGCCGAGGCGATCCAGACCCACCGCGGCCTGGGCTACAGCTATAGCCCGGAACACGCCTGATGCGCCTGGGCATCCGCATTTTCCTGGTGTACTTCCTGTTCGTCGGGCTGGCGGGGTACTTCCTGCTCAACACCGTGCGCGAACAGATCCGCCCGGTGGTGCGCCAGTCGTCCGAGGAAACCCTGGTGGACACCGCCAACCTGCTGGCGGAGATCCTGCGTGCCGACGTCAAGGCCGGCACCCTGGCCCAGAGCGACCTGCCACGGGTGCTGGAATCCTACGGCCAGCGCCGCCCGGGCGCGCAGATCTGGGGCCTGGCGAAGAACCGGGTCAGCCACCGCATCTACGTCACCGACGCCCAGGGCATCGTGCTGCTCGACTCCAGCGGCGAGGCCCTGGGCAAGGACTACTCGCGCTGGAACGACGTCTACCTGACCTTGCGCGGCCAGTACGGCGCGCGCTCCACGCGCAGCGACCCGAACGACGAGAACACGTCGGTGATGCACGTGGCGGCGCCGATCCTCGACCAGGGCCAGGTCATCGGCGTGGTCACCGTGGCCAAGCCCAACACCTCGCTGCAGCCCTACATCGACCGCGCCGAGCGGCGCCTGTTGAACCTGGCCCTGGGCCTGATCGGCCTGGGGCTGCTGGTGGGCGCGTTGCTGTCGTGGTGGCTGGCGCGTTCGCTGCGCCGCCTTACCCAGTACGCCCAGGCGGTCAGCGAGGGCCAGCGCGCGGCCTTGCCGCACTACACGGGCGGTGAGTTGGGGCAGTTGGCCACAGCGGTGGAGCGCATGCGCACGCAGTTGGAGGGCAAGGCCTACGTCGAGCGCTACGTGCATACCCTCACCCACGAGCTGAAGAGCCCGCTGGCGGCGATCCGGGGTGCTTCGGAATTGCTCCAGGGCGACATGCCCGCCGAGCAGCGGGCGCGCTTTGCCGGCAATATCGAACGCGAGAGCGGGCGCTTGCAGCAGATGATCGAGCGTTTGCTCAACCTGGCCCAGGTCGAGCAGTTGCAGGCGCTGGAGGATGAGCAGCAGGTGGCTTTGGCGGCCTTGGTGGATGAACTGCTGCTGGCCCATGCCGCGCGCATCGAAAGTGCCGGCCTGCAGGTGCGCCAGCGAGTGCCGGTGGGGGTGCGGTTGTTGTGCGACCCGTTCCTCATGCGCCAGGCGCTGGCCAACCTGCTGGACAACGCCCTGGACTTCACCCCGCCCGGTGGCGCGCTGCTGTTCGAGCTCGAGCAGGGCGCCGAGCGGGTGGCGCTGAGCCTGTTCAACCAGGGGGAGGCGATTCCCGAGTACGCCCTTGGCCGGGTCAGCGAACGCTTCTATTCGCTGCCCAGGCCCGGCACGGGGCGCAAGAGCACGGGGCTGGGGCTGAATTTCGTGGATGAGGTGATGCAGTTGCACGGCGGGGCGCTGGAGGTGGCGAACCATGAAGGCGGCGTGCGTGTGCGGTTGTGGTTGCCGGTGCGGCGGGTCAGCTGATTCCGCGATGGGGCCGCTGCTGACCTCACACAATCTCCACACAGTCTCCACATGCCCTCCCCAACGGCTCCACGGGCGCGGCTGACACTGCGCCCATCACAACCGGAGCCTGCCCCATGAACAAAACCCTAGGTTTCAAGCTCGGCATGATCGCCCTGCTGATCCTGCTGCTGTTGATTCCCCTGCTGATGATCGACGGCCTGATCGACGAACGGCAGAACCTGCGCGACGGCGTGTTGCGTGACATCGCCGAAAGCTCGAGCTTCGAGCAACAGCTCAGCGGCCCGTTGCTGGTGGTGCCGTACCGCAAGGTCGAGCGCCGCTGGCTGGAGAAGGACGGCGCCAGCACCCAGGAGGTGCGCTATGTCAGCGGCCAGCTGTACTTCCTGCCGGAGACCTTCGACGTGGACATGGACGTCGACACCGAACTGCGCGCCCGAGGCATCTACCAGGCGCGGCTGTTCCACGCCAAGGGCCGGGTCAGCGGGCGCTTCAAGGTGCCGGAGCGCTGGGGCATCGAGAGCGACTTCGACGACTACCAGTTCGACAAGCCGTTCCTGGCCGTGGGCATCAGTGACATCCGTGGCATCGAGAGCAACCTGGAACTGACTCTGAACGACCAGCGCCTGCCCTTCCAGGCCGGCACGGGGCTGACGTGGATGCGCGATGGCGTGCACGTGCCGCTGCCGGGGCTGGATGCGCGCAAGGCCGGTGCGTTCGACTATGCCTTCGACCTCGCCCTGCAAGGCACCGGCCAGTTGCACATGCTGCCGGTGGGGCGCAGCAGCAGTGTCGACCTGCGCGCCAACTGGCCGCACCCAAGCTTCGTCGGCAGCTACCTGCCGAGCCGCCGCGAGATCGACGCCAAGGGCTTCAACGCGCACTGGCAGACCTCGATCTTCGCCACCAACCTGGAGGACGCGCTGCGCCAGTGCACGATCACCGAGCAGTGCGCGGAGCTTCAGGGCCGCAGCTTCGGGGTTGGCTTCGTCGACCCGGTGGACCAGTACCTCAAGAGCGAACGGGCGATCAAGTACGCGCTGCTGTTCATCGCCCTGACGTTCGCCGGCTTCTTCCTCTTCGAGGTGTTGAAGCACCTCAGCGTGCACCCGGTGCAGTACCTGTTGGTCGGCGCGGCGCTGGCGTTGTTCTACCTGTTGCTGCTGTCGTTGTCCGAGCACCTGGGCTTCGGCCTGGCGTATGGGCTGTCGGCGTCGGCGTGCGTGCTGCTGATCGGTTTCTACCTGTGCCACGTGTTGCACAGCGTGGGGCGCGGGCTGGGCTTCGCGGCGGGGCTGGCGGCGTTGTATGGGTTGCTGTACGGGCTGTTGAGTGCCGAGGACTATGCGCTGTTGATGGGCTCGTTGCTGTGTTTTGGCTTGCTGGGCGTGTTCATGGTGCTGACCCGGCGGCTGGATTGGGCGCGGGTGGGGAGGGCGGCATGAGGGAGGATCGGGAGGTCAGGCGGTGGTTGGCGGTGCGGATTGGGTTGTTGTTTGCGCCGAGACCGGGGTGAGTAGGGGGCCGCTGTGCGGCCCAATCGCGGGGCAAGCCCGCTCCTACGGGTTCCGTGCGGTTCAGGCAACCGGCACGGTGGCGAGCATCGACGGCCGCTGGCTCACTTCGGCGTACCAGGCCGCCAGCCCCGGCTGCCGCTCACGCCAGCCGAACTGCGGCTGGCGCAGGTCCAGGTAGCCGAGCGCGCAGGCCACGCCGATGGCGGCGATGTCGAAGGTCGAGGCCAGCTCCGCCAGGTGCTGCTGCTCAAGGTTGGCCAGGCCACGCTGGATCTTCTGCGTCTGCGCCTCGACCCAACCGTCCCAGCGCTTGTCTTGCGGGCGCAGGAACGTTTCGTAGCGGCTCGACACGGCGGCATCCATGATCGCATCGGCCTGCGAAGCCAACGTCAGGCGGCGCCAGCGCGCCGAGCCTTCACGCGGCACCAGCGGGTTGCCGACGTGTTGCTGGTCGAGGTACTCGCAGATCACCCGGCTGTCGTGCAGCACCGTGCCGTCGGCCAGGCGCAGGGCCGGGATCTTGCCGATCGGGTTGTCCTGGTTGAGCTGCGCGTCGCCCGCGACCGGGCTGATGTTCACGCCGTGCAGGGTGACCCGGTCGAGCTGCCCGGTTTCGTGCAGCACCAGCATCACCTTGCGCACGAACGGCGACAGCGGCGAGTGGAACAGGGTCATCGAAGCCATGGCTCAGTTGCCCTGCAAGCTCGGTGGCAGGCACACGCCGGTGCCGCCGATGCCGCAGTAGCCGTTGGGGTTCTTGGCCAGGTACTGCTGGTGGTAGGCCTCGGCGAAGTACACGGTCGGGGCCTGGTCGATCTCGGTGGTGATCTCGCCGAAGCCGGCCTTGCTCAGCTCGGCCTGGAACGCCGCGCGGCTGGCCTGGGCCTGTTGCAGTTGCTCGGGGCTGGTGCAGTAGATGGCCGAGCGGTACTGGGTGCCGATGTCGTTGCCCTGGCGCATGCCCTGGGTTGGGTTGTGCAGTTCCCAGAACATCGCCAGCAGCTCCTGGTAGCTGACCCGGTGCTTGTCGAACACCACCAGGACCACCTCGGTGTGGCCGGTCAGGCCCGAGCAGACTTCCTCGTAGGTGGGGTTGGGGGTGAAGCCACCGGCATAGCCGACCACGGTGCTGACCACGCCCTCACGCTGCCAGAAGCGGCGCTCGGCGCCCCAGAAGCAGCCCAGGCCGAAGATGGCGAAGTCGATATCGCCCTCGAAGAACGGGCCGAGCAGCGGGGTGCCTTCGAATACGTAGTGGAATTCGGGCAGGGACATGGGGGTTTCGCGACCAGGCAGGGCCTGTTCAGCGGTGGGTAGGACGTTTTTGTTCACCAGGATTTCCGAACGCAGGACCATGGTGGCACCTCTGTGGAGTTTGGGTGGGCAGGGCCGGCCTCATCGCGGGGAAGCCGCTCCCCGTGAGCGGGCTTGCCCCGCGATGAGGCCCGAATGCCCCTAGTGTGCCCGAGACCGGCCCAGCTGTCAGGCCAGCGGCCCACGCGGGTAGCGCTTGAGCTTGTCGACCAGCTCGCGCCCGGGGATGGGCCGGTCGAACAGGTAGCCCTGGCCGACGTCGCAGCGGTGCCGGCGCAGGAACGCCAGCTGCTCGGCGGTCTCGATGCCCTCGGCCACCACCTTGAGCTTGAGGTTGTGGGCCATGGCCACCACCGCCGAGGTGATCTCCATGTCGTCCTGGTTGGCCGGGATCTCGTTGATGAAGCTGCGGTCGATCTTGATGATGTCGATGGGAAACTTCTTCAGGTAGCTCAGCGACGAGTAGCCGGTGCCGAAGTCGTCCATGGCCAGGGTCAGGCCCAGGCGCTTGAGGTCGTCGAGCTGGCGGCGGGTGTCCTCGGTGGCTTCCAGCAGCAGGCCTTCGGTCAGTTCCAGTTCCAGCAGGTGCGGCGGCAGGGCTTCTTCCTTGAGGATGGAGCCGATCGAGCTGACCAGCTCCGGGTCGGAGAACTGCTTGGGCGACAGGTTGATGGCCACGTGCAGGTTGCCCATGCCGGCCTCGCGCAGTTCCTGGCTCATGCGGCACGACTGGCGCACCACCCACTTGCCGATGGGGATGATCAACCCGGTTTCCTCGGCCACGCTGATGAACTGGTCCGGGCGGATCATGCCGCGTTCGGGGTGGTTCCAGCGCAGCAGCGCCTCCAGGCCCAGCAGGCGGCCGCTGCGCAGGCACAGCTTGGGCTGGTAGAACACCTCCAGCTCGTTCTGGGTCAGGGCGCGGCGCAGGTTGTTCTCGACGAACAGCTTGTAGCTGGCCTCGGCGTTGAGCACCTCGGTGAACACCTGCACCTGGTGCTTGCCGTTGGCCTTGGCCTTGTGCAGGGCCAGGCCCGCGTTCTTCATCAGGGTCGCCGGGTCGCTGCCGTGCAGCGGGGCGCAGGCCAGGCCCACCGAGGCGGTGACGTTGATCAGCTGGTTGTCGACGAACATCGGTTTGTCGAGGGTGCGCAGCAATTGCAGGGCGACGCCCTGGCCATCTTCCAGGCTGGTGTCGTCGAGCAGCACGGCGAACTCGTTGCTGGCGAAGCGCGCCAGGCTGCCGCCGCTGCTGAGGCTGTTGCGCAGGCGGCGGGCCAGGCTGATCAGCAGCTTGTCGCCGGTCGTGTGGCCGAGGCTGTCGTTGATGCGCTTGAAGTTGTCGATGTCCACCAGCAGCAGGCAGATCGGGCTGTCGCCGTCGCGGGCGAAGCGCTCGTCGAGGCTGCGGATGAACGCCGGGCGGTTGCCCAGGCTGGTCAGGTTGTCGGTGTAGGCCAGGCGCTCGATTCGCTGCTGGGCCAGCTTGCTCTGGGTGATGTCTTCGTAGATGCCGATGTAGTGGGTCAGTTCGCGGTTGTCGCCGTACACCTTGGAAATCGACAACTGGCCCCAGTACGGCTCCAGGCTCTTGCGCCGGCTCTTGAACTCGCCCTGCCAGCTGTTGCCCATGGCCAGGCTCGACGGCGAGTCGAAGAGGATCTCGCTGAGGTTCTCCAGCGCTGGCAGCTCGGCCAGGTGATGGCCCTGGACCTCCTCGGTGCTGTACTGGGTGATCGCCGTGAAACTGGGGTTGACGTACTCCACCACGCCGTCGCGGTTGACCAGCAGGAAGGCGCTGGCGCTTTGCTCGACCGCACGCTGGAACAGGTGCAGGGCGCTGGTGGCGGTGCGTCGGTTATGGTTGGTGATGACCTGGGCGAACTGGTCGGCCAGCTCGCCGGCGAAGGCGATCTCGTCGGACTGCCAGGCCCGCGGCTGGGCGGTCTGCTCCAGGCACAGCACGCCGACCACCTGGCCATCGACGCGGATGCTGGCATCGAGGATGGCGTTGTTGTCGGTGTTGAACAGGCTTTCGGCCATGTCGCGGGTGCGCGGGTCGTGGCTGGCATTGTGCGCGTCGATGGCGCGGCTGGCGTGCAGGGCCTCGAGGTAGTCGGGGAAGCGGCTGGCATCGATCGGCTGCGGCAGGCGGTAGGCCTGTTCGTGCTGGTACCAGGCGCTGATCGGCTCCAGGCGCTGCTCGTTGAGGTGCCAGAGGCTGGCGCAGTCGACCTTGTAGATCTCGCAGGCGCTGCGGGTGATCAGTTCGGCGGCTTCGAGCAGCGAGTTGCTGGCGCTGTAGCGCTGGCGTGCCAGGCGCAGGATGAGGTCCTGCTGGGCATGCACCCGTTCGAGGTGTTCGAGCTGCTCCTGCTGGGCGCGCTGGTTCAACTGCAGGGCCAGTTCCAGGCGGCTGTTACGCGACTCGAGATCGTTTGCGTCGAGTTCCGGGCCGGTGTCTTGCTGGTCGTCGAGGACCGTGAGGTAGCCACGCAGCAGTTGGCGATTGTGCTGCTTGTAGGCTTCGCCGACCTCCAGCAGGCGCAGCGGGCCGCTGGCCGCATGCAGGGTGTAGCGCACCCGGTAGTGGCCGCGCTGGGCCAGTTGCAGCTGGATCTGGTCGTGTTGCTTGTAGCGTGCCTCGGGTTCCATCAGGCTGGCGTAGGGCGAGCCGATCAACGCGCAGAGCTCGGCGGCGGCCAGGCCGAACTGGCGCTCGCAGCCGGGGTCCAGGTAAAGCATCGCCCAGCTGGCCTCGTTCAGCCGCTCGAAACGCAGCATGCCGAGCCGCGAGGGCACGGGTAGCTGCGTCACGACCTCGGCCGCCACTCGGCTGACGGCATCGGGTTGGCTTTTCATCGAAGACTCGCTTGAAGGGGGCGGTTGGCGCGGTTGCCAAGGGTCAGGCGGCGGCGCGTTGAGCAAGGGTGCATCATGTCCCGAGGGCTGGCAAGCGGCCATGTGGGAAGCTTCATGCAGGTTGTCGGCTGGGTGGGGGGAATCTGAAGGTTCCGCACCCCCGTGCAGCGGCGCAACCCCTGTGGGAGCGGGCTGGCCCCGCGATTCGGCCGGAAAACCCAGCACAAAAAACGTGGCAAAAAAAAGCCCCGCCAGAACGTGACGGGGTTGAGGTACGAGCGTGGCAGCTCGAAAAGGGTGCCGCCCCTCCGGGGAGGGGCGGGTTGCCGCCTTACAGCAGCAGGGTGCGGATATCCGCCAGCACGTCGCCCAGGCGCTTGGTGAAGCGCGCGGCGGCGGCGCCGTTGATCACGCGGTGATCGTAGGACAGCGACAGCGGCAGCATCAGCTTCGGCTGGAAGGCCTTGCCATCCCAGACCGGCTGGATGGTCGCCTTCGACACGCCGAGGATCGCCACCTCAGGCGCGTTGACGATCGGCGTGAAGCCGGTGCCGCCAATGTGGCCGAGGCTGGAGATGGTGAAGCAGGCGCCTTGCATCTCGTCCGCCGAGAGCTTCTTGGTGCGGGCCTTCTCAGCCAGCGAAGCGGCTTCGGCGGCCAGCTGCAGCAGGCTCTTCTGGTCGACGTTCTTGATCACTGGGACCAGCAGGCCGTCCGGGGTGTCCACGGCGAAGCCGACGTGCACGTATTTCTTGCGGATGATCGCCTTGCCGCTTGGCGCCAGCGAGCTGTTGAAGTCCGGCAGTTCCTTGAGCAGGAAGGCGCAGGCCTTGAGCAGCAGCGGCAGCACGGTCAGCTTGACGCCAGCCTTCTCGGCGGCGGCTTTCTGCGAAACGCGGAAGGCTTCCAGCTCGGTGATGTCGGCGGAGTCGAACTGGGTCACGTGCGGCACGTTCAGCCAGCTGCGGTGCAGGTTGGTGGCACCGACCTGCATCAGGCGGGTCAGGGCGACTTCTTCCACTTCACCGAACTTGCTGAAGTCCACGGCCGGGATCGGCGGGATGCCGGCGCCACCGGTCGCGCCGGCGGCGGCCGGGGCTTCCTTGGCCTTCTGCATCATGGCCTTGACGTAGACCTGCACGTCTTCTTTCAGGATGCGACCGTGCGGGCCGGTGGCCGCGACGGCGCCCAGGTCGACACCGAATTCACGGGCCAGCTGGCGCACGGCGGGGCCGGCGTGAACCTTGGCGCCGCTGCCGGCGGCCGGCGCGGTGGCGGCTGAGGCGGCAGCCGGGGCAGCGGCAGGCGCGGCAGCCGGAGCGGCCTCAGCCTTGGCCGGAGCCGGGGCGGCAGCGGCCGGAGCCTGCGCGGCGGCAGGCGCGGCGCCAGCAACTTTCAGCTTGAAGATCAGGTCGCCAGTGCCGACTTCATCTTCCAGCTTGCACAGCACTTCTTCGACCACGCCCGCGGCAGGCGACGGGATCTCCATGGAGGCCTTGTCGGACTCCAGGGTGATCAGCGACTGGTCGGCTTCGACGGTGTCGCCGACCTTGACCAGCACTTCGATGATCTTGGCCTTGCCCGACGAGCCGATGTCCGGCACATGGATATCCTGCACGCTGGCGGCAGCAGGGGCTGCGGCCGGCGCTGGGGCGGCTTCGGCCGGCTTTTCAGCGGCGGCGGGTGCGGCAGCCGGGGCGGCGGCGGCCGGCGCCTCGGACGCCGCAGCGGCGCCCTCGACTTCCAGCACCAGCAGCTCGTCGCCTTCTTTCAGGCGGTCGCCCAGCTTGACCTTCAGTTCCTTGATCACGCCGGCTTTCGGGGCCGGGATCTCCATGGAGGCCTTGTCGGACTCCAGGGTCAGCAGGCTCTGGTCGGCCTCGATGCGGTCGCCGACCTTGACGAACAGCTCGATGATTTCACCTTCACCGCTGCCGATGTCAGGTACGCGAATGAGTTCGCTCACTTAAAAATACTCCTCAGCAGTCCAGTGGGTTGCGCTTGTCCGGGTCGATGCCGAACTTGACGATGGCGTCGGCCACCACCTTCGGTTCGATCTCGCCACGGTCAGCCAGGGCTTCCAGCGCAGCCAGCACCACGAAGTGACGGTCGACTTCGAAGAAGTGACGCAGCTTCTTGCGGCTGTCGCTGCGGCCGTAGCCGTCGGTACCCAGGACCTTGAACTCTTTGCTCGGCACCCACTGGCGAATCTGCTCGGCGAACAGCTTCATGTAGTCGGTGGAGGCGATGACCGGACCCTTGCGACCGTTCAGGCACTGCTCGACGTAGGTCTGCTGTGGCTTCTGGCCAGGCTTGAGGCGGTTGGCGCGTTCCACGGCCAGGCCGTCGCGACGCAGTTCGTTGAAGCTGGTGACGCTCCACACGTCGGCACCGACGTTGAACTCTTCACGCAGGATCTTCGCTGCTTCGCGGACTTCGCGCAGGATGGTGCCGGAGCCCATCAGCTGCACGTGGTGCGCGGCTTCGCGGGTGTCTTCTTCGAGCAGGTACATGCCCTTGATGATGCCTTCCTCGACACCGGCCGGCATGGCGGGCTGCTGGTAGGACTCGTTCATCACGGTGATGTAGTAGAAGATGTCCTGTTGCTCTTCGGTCATCTTCTTCATGCCGTCCTGGATGATCACCGCCAGCTCGTAGCCGTAGGTCGGATCGTAGGTGCGGCAGTTCGGGATGGTGCCCGCCATCATGTGGCTGTGGCCGTCTTCGTGCTGCAGGCCTTCACCGTTGAGGGTGGTGCGGCCGGCGGTGCCGCCGATCAGGAAGCCACGGGTGCGGCTGTCGCCAGCGGCCCAGGCCAGGTCGCCTATACGCTGGAAGCCGAACATCGAGTAGAAGATGTAGAACGGCAGCATCGGCTGGTTGTGGCAGCTGTACGAGGTGCCGGCGGCGATGAACGACGACATGGCGCCGGCTTCGTTGATGCCTTCCTCGAGGATCTGGCCCTTCTTGTCCTCGCGGTAGAACATCACCTGGTCCTTGTCGACCGGCTCGTAGAGCTGGCCCACGGACGAGTAGATGCCCAGTTGGCGGAACATGCCTTCCATACCGAAGGTGCGGGCTTCGTCCGGGATGATCGGCACGATGCGCTGGCCGATTTCCTTGTCCTTGACCAGTTGCGCCAGGATGCGCACGAAGGCCATGGTGGTCGAGATTTCGCGGTCGCCCGAGCCATCCAGGATGGCTTTCAGGGTTTCCAGCGGCGGGGTCGGCACGCTGAAGCTCTGCGCGCGGCGCTGCGGCACGAAGCCACCCAGGGCGTTGCGGCGCTCGGCCAGGTACTTGGCTTCGGCGGAGCCTTCTTCAGGCTTGAAGAACGGCAGGTTTTCCAGGTCGGCATCCTTGACCGGGATGTCGAAGCGGTCGCGGAAGTGACGCAGGCTGTCGACGTCGACCTTCTTGGTGTTGTGCGCGGTGTTCTTGGCTTCGCCAGCACCGGTGCCGTAACCCTTGATGGTCTTGGCCAGGATGACGGTCGGCTGGTCCTTGTGGTTGACCGCCTGGTGGTAGGCCGCATAGACCTTGTACGGGTCGTGGCCGCCACGGTTGAGCTTCCAGATCTCGTCGTCGGACAGGTCTTCGACCATGGCCTTGAGCTCTGGGGTGTTGAAGAAGTTCTCACGGACGTACGCGCCGTCCTTGGCCTTGTAGTTCTGGTACTCGCCGTCGATGACTTCGTCCATGCGACGCTGCAGGGCGCCGTTGGTGTCCTTGGCGAACAGTGGGTCCCAGAAACGACCCCAGACCACTTTGTTGACGTTCCAGCCGCCGCCACGGAACACGCCTTCGAGTTCCTGGATGATCTTGCCGTTGCCGCGAACCGGGCCGTCGAGACGCTGCAGGTTGCAGTTGATGACGAAGATCAGGTTGTCCAGCTTCTCGCGGCCAGCCAGGGCGATGGCGCCCAGGGATTCCGGCTCGTCGCACTCGCCGTCGCCCATGAAGCACCAGACCTTCTGCTTGCCGGCCGGGATGAAGCCACGGGCTTCCAGGTACTTCATGAAGCGCGCCTGGTAGATCGCCTGGATCGGGCCCAGGCCCATCGAGACGGTCGGGAACTGCCAGAAATCAGGCATCAGCCACGGGTGCGGGTACGAAGACAGGCCGTTGCCGTCGACTTCCTGACGGAAGTTGTTCATCTGCTCTTCGCTGATGCGGCCTTCCATGAAGGCGCGGGCGTAGACGCCTGGCGAGGCGTGGCCCTGGTAGAAGATCAGGTCGCCGCCGTGCTCTTCGGTCGGGGCCTGGAAGAAGTAGTTGAAGCCGATGTCGTACAGCGTGGCGCTGGAGGCGAAGCTCGAGATGTGTCCGCCCAGGTCCGAGTCTTTCAGGTTGGTGCGCATGACCATGGCCAGGGCGTTCCAACGCACCATCGAGCGAATGCGGCGTTCCATGAACAGGTCGCCAGGCATGCGTGCTTCGTGGGTGACAGGGATGGTGTTGCGGTATGGCGTGGTGATGGCATACGGCAGCTGCGAACCACTACGGGTGGCCAGCTCGCCCATGCGGGTCATCAGGTAATGAGCGCGGTCTTCGCCTTCTTTGTCGAGGACCGACTCCAGGGCATCCAGCCATTCCTGGGTTTCGACGGGATCGAGGTCTTGCATGGCTTGCTCCAGGGCGGAAAGGCAACCAGAATCGGAAGCCTGAGTTTGCGACTGGCCTTTTGGGCAGACGTCGTGAATTCTTGGATTAGCCGGACAGTGATCCGGCGCCGTGTAGTTTTACTACAAATGGTTCGGCATTTCATGCTTTTGCACTGAAGGGGTAGTAGTAAAACTACAGAAAACCGGCTTTTGGCCGCCGTTCAGTTTGTGGAGAAAAACGTTCCTGTGGGTTGGTACTGTGCTTGCGTCGGGTGAACCTTGATGTTTCTTGCCAATGATTCGCGTTTTTCAGCTATTTCCAACTTTTGTATGACAGTCCAACCGTGGTCCGGCCCTCTCTCGACCACCCATCCCCCTCTCTTTCACGCCGATCAAGGATAGACCATGCGCTTGCCTTTGCCGCTCGATCTGCCTGCCTCCCTGCAACCGCTGGTCGCCCGTAACCGACAGAGCCTGCGCGATGCCCTGGCCAGCCACCCGGGCCTGGACCCGGACGCCTGGAGCGCGGCGCACCGCTTGCAGTTCGACCAGGTGGCCGCGGCCAGCGAGTTCGTCCTCGACCAGGCCCAGCGCGAACCGGCGACGCTGTTCGAGCTGATCGCTTCGGGCGAGCTCGACCAGCCGTTCGCCCCCGGCCAGATGCGCGCGCGTATCAAGGCAGCCGCCGACGCCGCCCAGGGCGAGGACGAACTGGCGCGCAACCTGCGCCGCGCGCGCAACCGTCAGCAGCTGCGCATCATCTGGCGCGACGTCACCCGCCAGGCGGCGCTGGGCGAGACTTGCCGCGACCTGTCCGACCTCGCCGACGCCTGCATCGACGAAGCCTATCAATGGCTGTACCCGCGCCATTGCCAGCAGTTCGGCACGCCGATCGGCAACCGCAGCGGGCAGCCGCAGCACATGGTGGTGCTGGGCATGGGCAAGCTCGGCGCGGTTGAGCTGAACCTGTCCTCGGACATCGACCTGATCTTCGCCTTCCCGGAGGGCGGCGAGACCGAAGGGGTCAAGCGCTCGCTGGACAACCAGGAGTTCTTCACCCGCCTGGGCCAGCGGCTGATCAAGGCGCTCGACCCTGTCACCGTCGACGGCTTCGTGTTTCGCGTCGACATGCGCCTGCGCCCTTATGGCTCTGCCGGCGCGCTGGTGCTCTCGTTCAACGCCCTGGAGCAGTACTACCAGGACCAGGGCCGCGACTGGGAGCGCTACGCGATGATCAAGGCGCGGGTGGTGGCGGGCGACCAAGTGGCCGGGGCGCAGTTGCAGGAGATGCTGCGCCCGTTCGTCTACCGCCGCTACCTGGACTTCTCCGCCATCGAGGCGCTGCGCACCATGAAGCAGCTGATCCAGCAGGAGGTGCGGCGCAAGGGCATGGCCGAGAACATCAAGCTCGGCGCGGGCGGCATCCGCGAGGTCGAGTTCATCGCCCAGGCCTTCCAGCTGATCCACGGCGGGCGCGACCTGAGCCTGCAACAGCGGCCCTTGCTCAAGGTGCTGGCCACCCTCGAAGGCCAGGGCTACCTGCCGCCGGCAGTGGTCGGTGAGCTGCGCGAAGGGTATGAGTTCCTGCGATACACCGAGCACGCCATCCAGGCCATCGCCGACCGCCAGACCCAGATGCTGCCGGACGGCGAGCAGGACCGCGCACGGGTCGCCTACATGCTTGGCTTCGCCGACTGGCAGGCGTTCCACGACCAGTTGATGCAGTGGCGTGGGCGCGTCGACTGGCACTTTCGCCAGGTGATCGCCGACCCGGATGAAGAGGAGGGCGAGGGCGAACTGGTGGTCGGCGGCGAGTGGTCGCCGCTGTGGGAGCAGGCCCAGGACGAGGATGCCGCCAGCCGCCAGCTCGAACAGGCCGGTTTCAAGCAGCCCGCCGAGGCCCTGCGGCGCCTGGCATCGCTGCGCGCCAGCCCGGCGCTGCGTTCGATGCAGCGCATCGGCCGCGAGCGCCTGGACGCCTTCATCCCGCGCCTGCTGGCCCAGGCGGTGGAGCACGACGACCCCGACCTGGTGCTGGAACGCGTGCTGCCGCTGGTCGAGGCCGTGGCGCGGCGTTCCGCCTACCTGGTGTTGTTGACCGAAAACCCCGGCGCCCTGCGCCGTCTGCTGACCCTGTGCGCGGCCAGCCCGTGGATCGCCGAGCAGATCGCCCGCTACCCGCTGTTGCTCGACGAGCTGCTAAACGAGGGCCGGTTGTTCAGCCCGCCGCTGGCGCCGGAGCTGGTCTCTGAGCTGCGCGAGCGGCTGACGCGCATCCCCGAGGACGACCTGGAGCAGCAGATGGAGGCCCTGCGCCACTTCAAGCTGGCCCACAGCCTGCGCGTGGCGGCCTCGGAAATCAGCGGCAACCTGCCGTTGATGAAGGTCAGCGACTACCTCACCTGGCTCGCCGAGGCGATCCTCGACCAGGTGCTGGCCCTGGCCTGGCGCCAGACCGTCGCCCGCCACGGCCAGCCCAAGCGCAGCGACGGCAGCCTGTGCGACCCGGGCTTCATCATCGTCGGCTACGGCAAGGTCGGCGGCCTCGAACTGGGCCACGGCTCGGACCTGGACCTGGTGTTCATCCACGATGGCGACGCGCACGCCGAAACCGACGGCGCCAAACCCATCGACAGTGCGCAGTTCTTCACCCGCCTGGGCCAGCGCATCATTCATTTGCTGACCACCCAGACCAACTCCGGCCAGCTCTACGATGTCGACATGCGCTTGCGCCCCTCCGGCGCCTCGGGGCTGCTGGTGAGTTCGGTCGGCGCCTTCGAGCGCTACCAGCAGAACGAAGCCTGGACCTGGGAGCACCAGGCCCTGGTGCGCGCCCGCGTGCTGGTGGGCTGCAAGCAGGTGGCGGCGGCCTTCGAAGACGTGCGCGCGCGGGTGCTCGGCCAGCCCCGCGACCTGGAAAAACTGCGCGTCGAAGTCAGCGAGATGCGCGCCAAGATGCGCGACAACCTGGGCAGCAAGGGTACCGCCGCAGGCACCGCCGGCAACGCCTTCGACGCCGGCCAGCCGTTCGATATCAAGCAGGATGCCGGCGGTATCGTGGATATCGAATTTATGGTGCAATACGCCGCTTTGGCCTGGTCCCACGACCACCCGGCGATCCTGCGCTGGACCGACAACATCCGCATCCTCGAAGAGCTCGAGCAGGCCGGCCTGATGCCCGCCGCCGATGCCGTGCTGCTGCGCGAGGTGTACAAGGCCTTCCGTTCGGCCTCGCACCGCCAGGCCTTGCAGAAGCAGGCCGGGGTCATCGATGCCGGGCAGTTCGTGGACGAGCGCCGGGAGGTGCGGCGGATCTGGGGGCAGCTCGGTTTGAGCTGAGTGGTACACTGTCCGCCACATAGCCTGAATATAAAGAGGGGAGGCCGCTCGCTCCGGCCCTCACCGAACCCTGTAGGAGCGGGCTTGCCCCGCGAGGGCGTCAGCAGGACCAACCCCGTTGCCCGTGCCGACGCCCTCGCGGGGCAAGCCCGCTCCTACAGCAGCGTTTCTGGATAAAGCATGAGAATACTGATCATTGGCCCCAGCTGGGTCGGCGACATGGTGATGGCGCAGACCCTGTTCCAGTGCCTGAAGCAGCAGCACCCCGAATGCGTGATCGACGTGCTGGCCCCCGAATGGAGCCGGCCGATACTCGAACGCATGCCCGAGGTACGCCAGGCCTTGAGCTTTCCGCTCGGCCACGGCGCCCTGGAGCTGGCCACGCGCCGGCGCATCGGCAAATCGCTCGCCGGGCAGTACGACCAGGCGATCCTGCTGCCCAACTCGCTCAAGTCGGCGCTGGTGCCGTATTTCGCCGGCATCCCCAAGCGCACCGGCTGGCGCGGCGAGATGCGCTACTTCCTGCTCAACGACGTGCGCACCCTCGACAAGACGCGCTACCCGCTGATGATCGAGCGCTTCATGGCCCTGGCCTATGCGCCGGGTGCCGCGCTGCCGCAACCCTACCCACGCCCCTCGCTGCAGATCGAAGCCCAGAGCCGCGAGGCCGCGCTGGCCAAGTTCGGCCTGGCGCTCGACCGCCCGGTGCTGGCGCTGTGCCCGGGCGCGGAGTTCGGCGAGGCCAAGCGCTGGCCCGCCGAGCACTACGCCCAGGTCGCCGATGCGCTGATTCGCCAGGGCTGGCAGGTATGGTTGTTCGGCTCGAAGAACGACCACCCGGTGGGTGAGCAGATCCGCGACCGGCTGATCCCGGGGTTGCGTGAGGAGTCCAGCAACCTGGCCGGGGAAACCTCGTTGGCCGAGGCCATCGACTTGATGTCCTGCGCCGATGCGGTGGTGTCCAACGACTCCGGCCTGATGCACGTGGCCGCCGCGCTGAACCGCCCGCTGGTGGCGGTGTACGGCTCGACCTCGCCGGGCTTCACCCCGCCGCTGGCCGAGCGGGTCGAGGTGGTGCGCACCGGCATCGAATGCAGCCCGTGCTTCGAGCGCACCTGCCGCTTCGGCCACTACAACTGCCTGCGCCTGCTGGAACCCGAGGCGGTGATCGCCGCGCTCACGCGCCTGGGCGGGCCGAACCTGATCGATGTCATGGCCGAGGTCGACTAAGTGCGGGTACTGATCATCAAGACCTCGTCCCTGGGCGATGTGATCCACACCCTGCCGGCGCTGACCGACGCCGCCCACGCCATCCCCGGCATCCGCTTCGACTGGGTGGTGGAGGAGGGCTTCGCCGAGATCCCCACCTGGCACCCCGCGGTCGACCAGGTGATTCCGGTGGCCATCCGCCGCTGGCGCAAGAACCTCTGGCAGACCTTCAAGAGCGGCGAGTTCAAGGCCTTCAAGCAACGCCTGCGCGAGCGCAAGTACGACCTGGTGATCGACGCCCAGGGCCTGGTCAAGTCGGCTTGGCTGACCCGCTACGTCAAGGCGCCGGTGGCCGGGCTCGACCGTTATTCGGCGCGTGAGGGATGGGCCAGCCGCTTCTATGACCGGCGCCTGTCGGTCGCCGTCGGCCAGCACGCCGTGGAGCGGGTGCGCCAGCTGTTCGCCCTGGCCCTGGCCTATGACCTGCCCGAGGGCATCGGCGACTACGGCCTGGACCTCGCCCGCCTGGAGCTGCCGCCGGTGGCGCCCTACGTGGTGTTCCTGCACGGCACCACCTGGGCCACCAAGCACTGGCCCGAGGCCTACTGGCGTGAGCTGGCCGAGCGCATGGGCCGGCGCAAGCTGCAGGTGCTGCTGCCTTGGGGCAACCCGGCGGAGAAGGCCCGCGCCGAACGCATCGCCCAAGGCTTGAACCATTGCAAGGTGCTTCCCAAATTGAACCTCGCAGGGGTTGCGCGCATTCTCGCCGCGGCCAAGGCCTGCGTGGCGGTGGACACTGGCCTCGGCCACTTGGCCGCGGCCCTCGACGTGCCGACCATCTCGCTGTTCGGCCCGACCAACCCCGGCCTGACCGGCGCCTACGGACGCGCCCAGATTCACCAGGCCAGCAACTTCCCCTGCGCGCCGTGCCTGCAGAAGAAGTGCACCTACAAACCGAGCGCCGAGGACCTGCGCCGGTTCGATCTCAAACGCGAGTGGCCTCTGTGCTTCACTCGCCTGAATCCCGAGCATGTGGCGGGCCGCTTGAGCGCGCTGCTGCTGGCTGAGGATGTTCGTTGATGCAACTGGCTTTCGTGCTTTACAAGTATTTTCCCTTCGGCGGGCTGCAGCGCGACTTCATGCGCATCGCGCTGGAGTGCCAGCAGCGCGGCCACCAGATCCGTGTGTACACGCTGATCTGGGAAGGCGACGTGCCGCCGGGCTTCGAGGTGCGGGTGGCGCCGGTCAAGGCGCTGTTCAACCACCGCCGCAACGAGAAGCTCAGCGCCTGGATGGCCGCCGACCTGGCCAAGCGCCCGGTCGACCGCCTGATCGGCTTCAACAAGATGCCCGGGCTGGACGTGTACTACGCCGCCGACGGCTGCTTCGAAGACAAGGCCCAGACCCTGCGCGGCGGCCTGTACCGCCGCTGGGGCCGCTACCGGCACTTCGCCGAGTACGAGCGGGCGGTGTTCGCCAAGGACGCTGCCACCGAGATTCTGATGATCTCCGAGGTGCAGCAGCCGCTGTTCATCAAGCATTACGGCACCCCCGAGGCGCGCTTCCACCTGCTGCCGCCGGGCATCTCCCACGACCGCCGCGCGCCGGCCAACGCCGCCGAGATCCGCGCCGGTTTCCGCGAGGAATTCGGCCTGGGCGACGACGAGCTGCTGCTGGTGCAGATCGGCTCGGGCTTCAAGACCAAGGGCGTCGACCGCAGTCTCAAGGCCCTGGCCGCGCTGCCCTCGGCGCTGCGCAAGCGCACCCGGCTGATGGTCATCGGCCAGGACGACCCCAAGGTGTTCCAGCTGCAAAGCGCGGCCCTGGGCCTGGGCGAGCAGGTGCAGTTCCTCAAGGGCCGCAGTGACATCCCGCGCTTCCTGCTGGGCGCCGACCTGCTGATCCACCCGGCCTACAACGAGAACACCGGCACCGTGCTGCTGGAGGCCCTGGTGGCCGGCCTGCCGGTGCTGGTGTCGAAGGTCTGCGGCTACGCCCACTACATCGCCGAGGCCGACAGCGGCCTGGTGCTGGACGAGCCGTTCGAGCAAGAGCAGCTCAACACCTACCTGCAACGCATGCTCGAAGACGCCCCGGCCCGCGCGACCTGGAGCCGCAACGGCCTGGCCTTCGCCGCAAGCGCCGACCTGTACAGCATGCCGCAGCACGCCGCCGACGTGATCCTCGGCCAGGGGGCCGCATGACCGTGATATTGGCCGAGCCGTTCAAGCGCCTGTGGGCCGGGCGCGACCCCTTCGAGGCCGTGGAGGCCCTGCAGGGCGAGGTGTACCGCGAGCTGGAAGGCCGCCGGACGTTGCGCACCGAGGTCGAGGGCGCGGGGTATTTCGTCAAGATCCACCGCGGCATCGGCTGGGGCGAGATCTTCAAGAACCTGTTCAGCGCCAAGCTGCCGGTGCTCGGTGCCGGCCAGGAGTGGCAGGCCATCCAGCGCCTGCACGAGGTGGGGGTGCCGACCATGACCGCCGTGGCCTACGGCGAGCGCGGCAGCAACCCGGCGACCCAGCATTCGTTCATCGTCACCGAGGAACTGGCGCCGACCGTCAGCCTGGAAGACTTCAGCCTCGACTGGCTGCGCCAGCCGCCCGAGCCGCGTCTCAAGCGCGCGCTGATCGCTGAAGTGGCGAAGATGACCGGCGGCATGCACCGCGCCGGGGTCAACCACCGTGACTGCTACATCTGCCACTTCCTGCTGCACACCGACCGCCCGGTGACGCCCGAAGACCTGAAACTGTCGGTCATCGACCTGCACCGCGCGCAAACCCGGGCGAAGATCACCCGCCGCTGGCGCGACAAGGACCTGGCCGCGCTGTACTTCTCGGCGCTGGACATCGGCCTGACCCGCCGCGACAAGCTGCGGTTCCTGCGCGGTTACTTCCAGCAGCCGCTGCGCCAGGTCCTCACCGAGGAAGCCGCGCTGCTCGCCTGGCTCGAACGCAAGGCGCAGAAACTCTACGATCGCAAGCAACGCTATGGGGATGCGCTCTGATGGCGGGTTGGACACTGGCGCCGGGTTACCAGCAACTGGCGGCGGAATTTGGCAGTATCGACGCGGTGTTCGCCATTGAAGGCGAGCGCCTGACCCACGACCCACTCAGTGAGGTGGTGCGCATCGAGCGCGACGGGGTCAACTACTACGTCAAGCGCTACACCGGCGCCGGCAAGCACATGCGCCGCTTCCTCGGCAGGCCGCGGATCAAGGCCGAATGGCAGAACCTCAAGCAGTTCGCCAAGTGGGGCATCCCCACCGCCGAAGTGGTGGCCTGGGGCCTGGAGCGCAATGGCCTGGCCTTTGGCCGCGGGGCGATGATCACCCGTGAGCTGCCGCGCACCGAGGACCTCTCGGAGCTGGCCCGGCGCGATGACCCGCGCCTGGCCGACCGCCGCTGGGTCGACCATGTCAGCCGCCAACTGGCGCGGCACACGCGGGTGATGCACGATCACCACTTCGCCCACAACGACCTGAAATGGCGCAACCTGCTGGTCGACGACCAGGGCACGCTATTCTTCATCGATTGCCCCACCGGCGACTTCTGGCGCGGCTTCATGCTGCGCCACCGGGTGATCAAGGACCTGGCGTGCCTGGACAAGGTCGCCAAATACCACCTGTCGGCAACCCAGCGCCTGCGCTTCTACCTGCAGTACCGCGGGCATGCGCGGCTCAATGCCAAGGACAAGCAACGGGTGCGCCAGGTGGTGAGCTTTTTCGAGGGAAGGGAATGACCGACTACCTGGCCAGTGCCGACCATGCGCTGCTCAAGCGCCACGGCCTGAACGACTTCGAGGCGTTGTGGGCGTTGCAGCTCGACGCGGTGGACGAACCCAACACCGGGCGCGGCGGCTGGAGCAGCGTGTTCCGCCTGGAGCTGGAGGGCAAGGGCTACTACCTCAAGCGCCAGAGCGACTACCTCACGCGCACACTGCACCGGCCGTTCGGCGAGCCGACCTTCGCCCGCGAGTTTCGCAACATCAGCCGCTACCAGAAGCTCAGCATCCCGGCCTTGCAGGCGGTGTTCTACGGCGAGCGCAAGCAGGGCGGCCAGCACCGGGCGATCCTCATGACCCGTGCGCTGGACGACTGGAGCGACCTCGACGGCCTGCTGGCGCAATGGCCGCAGCTGGAGGCCGCGCAGCGCCAGGGTATCCTCCAGGCCTGCGGCCAGCTGGCGCGTACCCTGCACGCCGCTGGCCAGGTGCATGGCTGCTTCTACCCCAAGCACATCTTCCTGCGCGAGCGCCGCGAAGGCTGGCAGGCGCAGTTGATCGACCTGGAGAAAACCCGCCCGCTGCTGTTCGGCATGCGCGACCGCCTCAAGGACCTCGAGCCGCTGCTGCGCCGTGCCCGCGCCTGGAGCGAGGCCGACGTGCGCGGCCTGCTCGCCGCCTACCTGGAGCAACCCGCCGACAGCGCGTTGGTCGGCACTTGGCTGCAACGCCTGACGCAACGCCGTCGTGAAAAAGAGGCCCGCTGATGCGTTTGTCTGAACTCAAGGACGCCGGGCGCAGCCCGTCGTTGCCCCTCACCGTGACCCTGGCCGACGCCGCCGGCAGTGCCGAGCTGCAATTGCTCAGCCTGCTGCGCGTGCTGCCGGGCCAGCGCTACGTCGGTGCTGGTGTCTGGCGCGGCACGCCCGTGCTGGCCAAGCTGCTGGTCGGCGGCAGTGCCGCGCGGCACTTCCAGCGGGAGCTGGACGGCGTGCGCCTGATAGCCGCGCAAGGCCTGACCACCCCGCAGCTGCTGGCCGACGGCCTGAAGGAAGGCGAGGGCGGCTGGTTGCTGTTCGAGTTCCTGGAAAACGCCGAGAGCCTGGGTGACGCCTGGGCGGCGGTGGAGCACCTGCCGTTGCTCGCCGACGAGCAGCAGGCGGTGCTCGGTGAGGCCCTCACCGCCGTGGCGCGGATGCACGCCAAGGGCCTGTGGCAGGAAGACCTGCACCTGGACAACCTGCTGCGCCACGGCGGCCAGCTGTACCTGATCGACGGCGCCGGCATCAAGGCCGAGGCCCCGGGCCAGCAGCTGTCGCGCCAGCGCGTGCTGGAGAACCTCGGGGTGTTCTTCGCCCAATTGCCCAAGCGCCTGGAGCCGTTCATCGAAGAGCTGCTGTTGCACTACCTGATGGCCAACGCCGAACACGCGTTGCCGCTGGAAGCCCTGCAGAAGCAGGTGGACAAGGTGCGCGCCTGGCGCCAGAAGGACTACCTGGAGAAGGCCGGGCGCGACTGCACGCTGTTCAGCGTCGAGCGCAGCCTCTCGGGCTTGCGGGCGATCCGCCGTGGCGAGGTCGAGGCGCTGGCGCCGGTGCTGGCCCAGGCCGATGCGCTGATCGACCAGGGCCACCTGTACAAGACCGGTGGCGCGGCCAGTGTGGCGCGGGTCGAGGTGGGCGGCCGCCGCTTGGTGCTCAAGCGCTACAACATCAAGAGCACCGCGCACTGGTTCAAGCGTTTCTGGCGCCCGAGCCGGGCCTGGCATTCGTGGATCGAGGGGCATCGCCTGGAGTTCCTCGGCATCGCCACGCCGCGCCCACTGGCGGTATTGGAGCAGCGGGTGATGGGGTTGCGCAGCACGGCGTACCTGGTCACCGAGTATGCCGATGGGCCGGACCTGACGGCCTGCTTCGCGCCGCATGTGCAGAGCGGCGAGGCGCCGCAGGAGCAGGTTGAGGCGCTGGTGCAACTGATGCAGCGGTTGATCCAGGCGCGTATCAGCCATGGTGATTTCAAGGGGCACAACCTGTTCTGGCAGGGCGGGGAGTGGTCGCTGATCGACCTCGATGCCATGTGCCAGCACGCGACCCAGCTGAGTTTCGCGCCGGCCTATGCCCGGGATAGGGCGCGCTTGCTGCGCAACTGGCCGAGTGGCAGTGCGCTGCATCGGCGGTTGGACGAGGTGTTGCCGCGGCTGGCGGATTGACGCGGTGCCGGGTGGATGGCACGGACTGTGTCCGTGATCGCGGGGGTACAAGCCCACACAGGTACCGCGCCGCGCTCAAGAACGACGGTGAGCCTGTGTGGGGGCTCGTCCCGTGATAGGGCCCGCAGGGACGCCAGCGTTACCTGATCCGATCACCTGCGTTGCAACAACCCACGCACACCCAACACGGCTGGGATGCCCAACCCCAGCCACGCCAACGCATCCCACCCGCCGTCCCCCAGCAGTGCGGCGAACAACCCCGCCGCACCCAGCACGCCGATCAGCGCCGGCCAGGCGAAGATCCGCCGGGTACTCTGCGACTTGTGGCTCATGCCCTCGCCTCCCTCGGCCGACGCTGCTTGCCCCACCACAGGTACAGGCCGCTGCCCAGCACCACGATGGTCAGCACGTCCAGCACCGCCCAGAGCACCTGCATCGGCCGCCCGCCGTAGTCACCGAAGTGCAACGGCTGCGACAACCCCATCGCATCCATGTACCACGGCCTGTCGCCCACCGCCGTCACCGCCAGCGTCTGCGCATCGATCAGCACCGGGGTGAACAGGTGCGAGGTCAGCGGCGTGCCGCCCTTCATGAACACCGCGTAGTGGTGCTCGCTGGAGAAGCGCGTGCCGGGAAAGGCGATGAAGTCCGGGCGCATGCCTGGCGCGGCCTGCTCGGCGATCTGCAGCAGGTTCGACGCCGACGCCCGCGTGGTGAGCGGCGGGGCGTCACGATAGGGCGCGACCATCGCCGCCAGGCTCTCGTTGCGCCAGGCGGCGATCACCAGGTCGGACAGCGCGCTGATCACCCCGGTGACGCCCACCACCAGCGCCCAGGTCAGGGTGACCACGCCGATCAGGTTGTGCAGGTCGAGCCAGCGCAGGCGCCGCGACTTGTCCTGGCGCACCGTGGCGAACTTCAGGCGGCGCATGAACGGTGCGTAGAGCACCGTGCCCGAGACGATCGCCACCACGAACAGCACACCCATGAACGCCAGCAGCAGCTTGCCGGGCAAGCCGGCGAACAGGTCCACGTGCAGGCGCAGCATGATCATCATGAAGCCGCCGTTGGCCGCAGGCATGGCCACTGCCTCGCCGGTGCGGGCGTCTAGCATGAAGGTGTGCGAGGCGTTGGGGTCGGTGCCCGCAGTGGCGGCCATGATGGCGATCACGCCGTTGCGGTCGTCTTCGTCGTAGCCGATGTACTGCATCACCTCACCGGGGCGGTGGGCCTCGGCCTTGAGCACCAGCTGTTGCAGGTCCAGCTGCGGCGTGCCCTCGGGCAGCTCGCGCAGGACCGGGGCATCGCCCAGCAGGTGTTCGATCTCGTGGTGGAAGATCAACGGCAGGCCGGTGAGGGCCAACAGCAGCAGGAACAGCGTGCAGACCAGGCTGCTCCAGGTGTGGATCACCGACCAGCGGCGGATGGTTTGGCTTTTCATCGCGGTTCTAGCCTGTGGGGCTCTGTTGTTTTTTTAGACGCAATCGTGGGGCAGGCCCGCGCCTACAGGACAGCGGTGTGCCTGTAAGAGCGGGCTTGCCCCGCGATGGGCCGCACAGCGGCCCCGGGTCACTCAGAACTTGTAATTGACGCTGGCCACCACGTTGCGCTCATCGCCGTAGTAGCACCAGAAGCCATCACAGTTCGACAGGTATTCCTTGTTGAACACGTTCTTCGCTTCCACCGCCACGGTCAGCCCTTTCATGCTGTTGTCCAGGCGGCCCAGGTCGTAGTGCACCGACGCATCGTAGACGGTGTACGAGCCCACGTGCCCCAGGTCGGTGTTGGCGGTGTTGCCGTAGGTGTCGCCCACGTAGCGCACGCCGCCGCCGATGCCGAAGCCGTCCAGCAGGCCCTGGTGCCAGGTGTAGTCGGCCCACAGGGTCGCCTGGTTGCGCGGGATCAGCGCCATGCGGTTGCCCTTGTCGTTACCCTTGAGGATCTCGGTATCGGTGTAGGAGTACGAGGCGATGGTCTTGAGGTTCTCGGTCACCTGGGTGGTGGCTTCCAGCTCCAGGCCACGCACCTGCAACTGGCCGACCTGGCGGGTGATGCTGCCTTCGGTGACGTTGACGTTCTTCTGGCGCAGGTCGTAGACGGCAGCGGTCAGCAGGGTCTGGCTGCCGACCGGCTGGAACTTCACGCCGACTTCGTACTGGCGGCCTTCGGTGGGCTTGAACGAGGTGGTGGAGCTGACGTTGGCGCCGATGGCCGGCTGGAACGACTCGGTGTAGGAGAAGTACGGGGTGATGCCGTTGTCGAACACGTAGCTCAGGCCGACGTTGCCGCTGAACGCCTTGTCGCGCTCGGTGCTGGTGGCGTCGTTGCTGTTGTGGAACACGGTGCCGGTGTGAATCCAGTCCTCACGCCCGCCGAGGGTCAGGCGCCAGTTGTCCAGGGCCATCTGGTCCTGCACGTAGAGGCCGGTCTGGCGGGTCTTCTGACCGAAGTCCTGCAAGGCGAAGTAGGTCACCTGCGACATGTCGGCGCCATACACCGGGCGCACCACGTTGATCGGCGGCACACCCATGCCGTACAGCCACTGGTAGTTGGTGTTGGAGCGCTGGTGGTCCAGGCCCAGCAGCAGGGTGTGGTCAATGGCCCCGGTCTGGAAGTTGGCCTGGAAGTTGTTGTCCACGGCGAACTGGCTGATGTCTTCGTTGACGATGCCCGACTCGCGGTTGACGTTGCCGTTGGCGTCGACACTGTTGAAGGTGTTCACGTTGACCGCCTGGAACGACAGGTCGCTCTTGGTGTAGCGCAGGTTCTGGCGGAACTGCCAGGTGTCGTTGAAGCGGTGCTCGAACGCGTAGCCCAAGGCGTAGTAGGTGCGGTCGTAGAAGTCCCAGTCCGGCTCGCCGAGGTTCTTGTGGTGGGAGATCTTGCCCACTGGCGAGGACAGCTTGGTGCCCTGCAGCGGCAGGAACTGCCCGGTGATGCCGGTATCGTCGCGGGTGTACTGCGACAGGAAGGTCAGCTTGGTGTCGTCGTTGATATTCCAGGTCAGGCTCGGGGCGATGTTGTAGCGCTTGTCCGGAATGTGGTCGACCGGGGCATTGCTGTCACGCACGGTGCCGCTGACGCGGTAGAGGAACTGGCCCTCGTCGTCGATTTTGCCGGTGCTGTCGAAGTTGATCTGCTTGTGCTCGTTGCTGCCGACCTGGGCTTCGACCTGGTGCGCGCTTTCGGCCTGCGGGCGGCGGCTGACCATGTCGAGCATGCCGCCGGGCGGGGTCTGGCCGTACACCGACGAGGCCGGGCCGCGCAGCACGGTGATGCGCTCGAGGTTCCACGGTTCGATCTTCGGGTTGGCGAACGAGCCCTTGGGCAGTGGCAGGCCGTCGAGGAACTGGGTCGGGTCGAAGCCACGCACGCGCAGCCAGTCGGCGCGCGAGTCGGAACCGTAGCCGCTGCTCTGCACGCCAGCGGTGTAGCGCAGGGCGTCGTTGAGGTTGAGCACCTGGCGGTCGTCGAGCTGCTGGCGGGTGATCACCGACAGCGAGCGCGGGGTTTCGACGACCGGGGTGTCGGTCTTGGTGCCAGCGGCGGTGCGGGTGGCCACATAGCCGCTGGACGCGCCCCAGGCGCTTTCGTATTCGCTGTTGGCGTTGATCGCGGTTTCCGGCAGGGCCACGCTGCCTTCCGGGGCGGCGACCAGGCTGTAGCTGCCGGCGCTGCTCTGTTGCAGTTGCAGGCCGGTGCCGCGCAAGGCGGCATGCAGCGCGCCGAGGGCGTCGTACTGGCCGCTGACCGGGGCCGAGGTGCGGCCGCTGACCAGCGCAGGGTCCAGGGCCAGGGCGATGCCGCCCTGGCTGGCGATCTGGTTCAGCGTGGTGGACAACGCGGCGGCGGGCAGGTTGTAGGCGCGTACGCTGGACTGCTCGGCGGCGAACAGGGTGGCGCTCAGCAGCGGGGTGGCAAGGCCGATGGCCAGGGCCATGAGGCTGGGGCGCAGGATCGAATCAACAGCACGGGACATGCAGCGGCTCCTCGACGGATAAGTGCTAACTGCTTCCTTGCCGGGTGAGATTTGGAAAGTGACAGGGGCTGTGGGAAAAATTTTTGCCTGGGGATTTCCCTGGGTGGTTTCGGGCCCTCTCGCGGGGCAGGCCCGCTCGCACAAATACCCGGACGCGCCTGGGGGCGGTGGGGTATTTGTGGGCCGCTAGTGATTCACCGAGGCCCGACCGTCACCCACCACGGCGTATGCCGCTCGACCTTCACGGGCAATGCCGGCAGCAGCGAGGCGAGTGCCAGGTCGATGTCGGTCAGCGGGAAGCTGCCGGTCACCCGCAGGTTGGCCACCTCGTCGGCCACGCCCAGGTGACCGTGGCGGTAGCGCCCCAGCTCGGCCACCAGATCGGCCAGGCGCACGTTGTCCACCACCAGCATGCCGCGGGTCCAGGCGTCGGCGCCGGTGCTCACCGGGTTGACCTGGCCCAGGCCGTTGGCGCTCATCAGCACCTGCTGGCCTTCACGCAGCACTTCTTCATTGCCACTGTTGCGCGGCTTGGCCGCGACCTGCGCCTGCAACACCTCCAGGCGCGTGCCGGCGGCCTCGCGCTTGACCAGGAAGCGCGTGCCCAGCGGGCGCAGGCGGCCTTCGTCGGTGCGCACCCACAGCGGGCGCGGGTCTTCGTGGCCGGTTTCCACCGATATTTCGCCCTGGTGCAACACCAGCACGCGCTGCTCGCCTTCGTAGTCGATGTCCAGCGCGGTGTGGGTGTTGAGGCTCAGCAGGGTGCCGTCCTCCAGGCGCAGGGTGCGCATCTCGCCTGTGCCGGTGCGCTGGTCGGCCAGCCAGTAGTCCGGCGACAGCGACGGCGCGCCGACCCACGCCAGCAAGCCACCGAGCAACAGCATGCCGAGCAGCCCGCCGCCGGCCTTGCCGACCCTTCGGCGCAGGCCCGCGCGCGACTGCAACAGGGCATGGCGCGCAGGGCCGGCGGCGGCGCCGACGCGCTGGTCGAGCATCCCCAGCTGGAACCAGGCGCGCGCGTGTTCTTCATGGGCGGCGTGCCAGCGCTTGAATTCGTCGCGTTCGTCGGCGCTGCCATCGCCGCCTTCCAGGCACAGCTTCCAGGCGATCGCCGCTTCCAGCACCTTGGCCGAGACTGGCCCGGTGCTCACGTCGGCTCCCCGTACAGGGCCACGTAGCATTGGCGCATGCCTTGGGCGATGTACTGGCGCACCCGCGACACCGACACACCCAGGCGCTCGGCGATCTCGGCATGGGCCAGGCCATCCAGGCGGTTGTAGAGGAATGCGGCGCGGGCCTTGCTCGACAGTTTGCCAAGCAGGCGGTCGATGGCCTTGAGGTCTTCGAGGATCAGGTGCTGGGCTTCGGGGGAGGGCTGCTCGGCTTCAGGCACCAGCGCCAGCTCGGCGAGGTAGGCCTGTTCCAGCGCGGCGCGGCGGAAGTGGTCGAACATCAGGCCCTTGGCCACGGCGACGAGGAAGGCACGGGGTTCGCGGGGGGCATCCAGCTGCTCGCGGCCGAGCAAGCGCACGAAGGTGTCCTGGCTCAGGTCTTCGGCGCGTTGGCGGCACGCGGTGCTGCGCTGCAGCCAGGCCAGCAGCCAGCCGCGGTGGTCGCGGTACAGGTTGCCGACCAGTTCGGCATGTGGGCTGTGCGCAGACGACAAGAAGGCGTCCCCCAGGAAAAGAAATGCGTTAACTAACGATAATTATTCGCGATTGTGGCAGAGGCGAGGCGAAGGGCGCAATGAGCGCTCATCGGAATGCTGTCTATTTGATGGCTGGGGCCGCGCTGCGGCCCATTCGCGATGCAAGAGGGGCAAAGCCCCGGGGTACCTCAGAGGCCGTGGCTCTGTACGTTGCGCCGCCGCCATTGGCGCAGCCGTTGCTCCAGCTGCAACGGGCTATCCAACTGCTGGCGGCGTGCCTGGCTGAACAGGATCAACGCCAGTTCCGCAGTGACCTGGGCATCGGCGCTGGCGTGGTGGCGGGCCTGGGTGTCGAGGCCGAAGCGGGCGATCCAGTCGTCCAGGCCGGCCTCGCGCAGCACGGTGTCGGGGTTGAGCATCGGCGCCAGTTCCGCCACGTCGAGGAACGGGTGCTGCAGGCGGTGGCCGAGGCTGTCTTTGAGGGCGCGGGTGAGCATGCCTTGGTCGAACGGGGCATGGAACGCCAGCACCGGGCTGTCGCCGATGAACTCCAGCAACGCGACCAACGCCTCGGCCGGGTCGCAGCCGGCGGCCAGGGCGCTGGGCCCAAGGCCGTGGATCAGCACGCTGGAATTGGTCTTGTGCCCGGGGCGGTGCAGGGTGCGCTCGAACTGCCGGCCCATGGCGATGGCGCCGTCCTCGATGGCCACCGCGCCGATCGACAGCACCTGGTCACGGGCCAGGTTCAGCCCGCTGGTCTCAAGGTCGAGCACTACCCAGCGCTGCGCGCGCAGCGGTTGCACGCCGAACGGCGCCGGGCGTGGCAGGCGCGCCAGGCGTTGGCGCAGGTCGTCGTCGAGGGCCGGGGCGGCCGCGCGCAGCCAGGCGAACAACTTCATAGCTGGTACCGCTGCGCCAGGCTGCTTTGCAGGCGCTGGGCCTGACGCAGCGATTCGCGCAGGATGCGCCGGTCGAGGTGGTTGAGGCTGTCGGGGTCGAGGCGGTTGGAGTACGGCAGGTTGTCGCGGCTCTGGCGCTGGTGCTGCTGCATGCGGGTTTGCTGGATGAAGTGGTACGCCTCTTCGAAGGCGGCGCCGTCGAGCGGGTCGATGATGCCCTTGGCCACCAGCTGGCGCAGGCGCTCCAGGGTGTTGTTGGCGCCGATGCCATGGGCCAGGGCCAGCAGCCGGGCGCCATCGACGAACGGTGTCAGGCCCTGCACCTTGAGGTCGAGGGTGGCGGCCTTGTCGTTGCCCTGGCGGGTCAGCACGAACTCGCGCAGGCGCCCCACCGGTGGGCGTTGGCGCAGGGCATTGTCGGCCAGCATGCGCTGGAAGATACGGTTGTCGGCGACCTGGGCGAGGATCCCCTGGCGCAATTGCTCGCAGGCCACCTCGTCGCCCCAGACCACGCGCAGGTCGAAATAGATGCTCGAACCCAGCAGGTTCTCGGGGCTGGCCTCGCGGATGAACCCGGCGAAGCGCCGCGCCCACTCGGCGCGCGACAGGCACAGTTCTGGGTTGCCGGCCATCACGTTGCCCTTGCACAGGCTGAAGCCGCACTGGGCGAGGTTGTGGTTGATGTGCTGGGCCAGCGGCAGCAGGCGCGCGCGAATGGCATCGGCTTCGGCGCCGTCGCGGGCATCGAACAGGATGCCGTTGTCCTGGTCGGTGTGCAGGGTTTGCTCGCGGCGGCCCTCGCTGCCGAAGCACAGCCAGCTGAATGACACGCCCGGGTCGCCGCGCTCGGCGATGGCCAGCTCGATCACCCGGCACACGGTGTGGTCGTTGAGCAGGGTGATGATCTGGGTGATCTGCGTCGACGACGCGCCATGGGCCAGCATGCGCTCGACCAGTTGGCCGATCTCGCCGCGCAGCGCCACCAGCACCTCCAGGCGCGGCGCATGGCGGATGGTGCGCGCCAGGTGCACCAGGTCGACGCGCTGCAACGAGAACAGGTCGCGCTCGGAAACCACGCCGCACAGGCGGCGCTGGTCGACCAGGCAAACGTGCGCGATATGCCGCTCGGTCATCGCCATGGCGGCGTCGAAGGCGCTGGCCTGGGGGCTGAGGTAGAACGGCGCGGCGGTCATGTGCCGGTCGATCGGCGCGCTGAGTTCGGCGCTGGCGTCGGCCACCACCTGGCGCAGGTCGCGCAAGGTGAAAATGCCGATGGGGAAGCGCTGTCCATCGACGATGACGATGCTGCCCACCTGCTGCTCATGCATCAGCCGCACCGCGTCGCGCAGCGGCGTGTCGGGTGCGCAGACCACAGGGTGGCGCATGGCCAGTTCGCCCAGTGGGGTATTCAGCGAATACTGGGTGCCGAGGGTTTCCACGGCGCGCTGGCGCACCTGCTGGTTGACCTGGTCGAGCAGGCTGCTGACCCCGCGCAGGGCGAAGTCGCGGAACACCGCCGACAGCGAGAACACGCGAATGAACGCGGCCTTGTTCAGTTGCAGGCAGAAGGTGTCTTCGCCGGCCAGGTGCTCGGTGCGCGTGGCCCGCTCGCCGAGCAGCGCGGCCAGCGGGAAACACTCGCCGCTGGCGATCTCGAAGGTGGTTTCCGTGCCAGGGCCGGTGACGTGCTGGCGCTCGCCGACAACGCGCCCCTGCTTGACGATGAAGAAGTGTTCGACCGGCCCGTCGGAGGGCTTGATGATGCTCTCGCCACTGGCGTAGAAACGCAGTTGGCACTGCTCCACCAGGTAGGCCAGGTGGCTGTGCTCCATCTGGTTGAACGGCGGGAAGCGCTGGAGGAACTGCAGGGTGCCCTGGATGTTCTGCAGCACCGCCGTCCTGCCGGCCTGGATGTAGGCGTCCTTTTTGCTCATGGAACTGACCGCGTCTATGTGTCTGGGTATTTATACACAGACCTTGTTGTTCTAGGCCCCCATGGTCGACCGAGCGCTCTGTGGTGCCCATTGGACGTAAGTCTATAAACGGAATGCGCGGCCTGGTTGCGTCAAATAGCCGACGAAAGGCAGTTTGCGTGGCGTGTTTTGCGGTCTGAACTTCAATAACGGGATTTTTTTGACGAGATGGCCATGACCGAGCATGACGACCTGCTGAGTGACGCCGAGCGTGAGGCGTTGGCCGTGCTCGCCGCGCCCCCGTCCCAGGCGCCAGTGGCCCTGGTGGTTGACGACAATAGGCTCAACCGCGAGGCGCTGTGCCTGTATTTGAAGACCAAGGGGGTCGAGTGCCTTGCCGCAGACGGTGCCCAGGCGGCGCTGGATTGTCTCAAGCGCGAATCGCGCATTGGCGTGATGATCACTGACCTGCGCATGGAGCCGAAGGATGGATTGGAACTGATCCGGCAGATCCGCGAGTCTGAGCGGGCGGCGCTGTCGATCATCGTGGTGTCGGGCGACACCGATGTGAAGGAGGCGGTGGACGTGATGCACCTGGGGGTGGTGGATTTCCTGCTCAAGCCGGTGGACCTGGGGCGGTTGCTGGAGCTGGTCAGAAAGGAGTTGGGGATCGGCTGACGCCATCGCGGGGCATGCCCCGCGATGGCTTGCGATCTACAGCCCGTTACGTGCCTTGAACTCGCGACGACGACGGTGCAGCACCGGCTCGGTGTAACCGTTCGGCTGCTTGGCACCCTCGACCACCAGCTCCACCGCCGCCTGGAACGCGACATTGCTGTCGAAGTCCGGCGCCATCGGGCGGTACTGGGCGTCGCCGGCGTTCTGCTTGTCGACCACCGCCGCCATGCGCTTGAGGCTTTCCAGCACCTGCGCCTGGGTGACGATGCCGTGGCGCAGCCAGTTGGCCAGCAACTGGGCGGAGATACGCAGGGTGGCGCGGTCTTCCATCAGGCCGACGTTGTTGATGTCCGGCACCTTCGAGCAGCCCACGCCCTGGTCGATCCAACGCACCACATAGCCGAGGATGCCCTGGGCGTTGTTGTCCAGCTCGTTGCGGATCTCGTCTTGCGACCAGTTGGTGTCGGCCGCCAACGGGATGGTCAGGATATCGTCCACCGACGCCGGGGTGCGCGAGGCCAGCTCACGCTGGCGCGCCTGCACGTCGACCTTGTGGTAGTGCAGGGCATGCAGCACTGCCGCGGTCGGCGAGGGCACCCAGGCGGTGTTGGCACCGGCCAGTGGGTGGGCGATCTTCTGCTCGAGCATCGCCGCCATCAGGTCAGGCATGGCCCACATGCCCTTGCCGATCTGCGCGCGGCCTTGCAGGCCGGTGGCCAGGCCGATGTCGACGTTGTTGTTCTCGTAGGCGCCTATCCACTTCTCGTTCTTCATGGCGCCCTTGCGCACCACGGCGCCCGCTTCCATGGAGGTGTGGATCTCGTCGCCGGTGCGGTCGAGGAAACCGGTGTTGATGAACACCACGCGCTCGGCCGCCGCCTTGATGCAGGCCTTGAGGTTGACCGTGGTGCGGCGCTCCTCGTCCATGATGCCGACCTTCAGGGTGTTGCGCGGTACGCCCAGCAGGTCTTCGACGCGGCTGAAGATCTCGGCGGCGAACGCCACTTCCTCGGGGCCGTGCATCTTCGGCTTGACGATGTACACGCTGCCGGTGCGGCTGTTCTTGCGGCTGGCGTTGCCCTTGAGGTTGTGCAGGGCGATCAGGCCGGTGAACAGGGCGTCCTGGATGCCTTCGGGGATCTCGTTGCCTTGGCCGTCGAGGATCGCCGGGTTGGTCATCAGGTGGCCGACGTTGCGCACGAACAGCAGCGAGCGGCCATGCAGGGTGACGCTGCCGCCGTTCGGCGCGGCGTACTCGCGGTCCGGGTTCATGGTGCGGGTGAAGGTCTTGCCGCCCTTGCTCACGCTCTCGGCCAGGTCGCCTTTCATCAGGCCCAGCCAATTGCGGTAGACGATGACCTTGTCGTCGGCGTCGACGGCGGCGACCGAGTCTTCGCAGTCCATGATGGTGGTCAGCGCCGACTCCATCAGGATGTCTTTCACGCCGGCGGCGTCGGTGCTGCCGACCGGGGTGCTGGCGTCGACCTGGACCTCGAAGTGCAGGCCGTTGTGCTTGAGTAGGATGGCGGTAGGGGCCGCGGCGTCACCCTGGAAGCCGATCAGTTGGGCGTCGTCGCGCAGGCCGCTGTTGCTGCCGCCCTTGAGGGCGACGACCAGCTTGCCGGCGTCGATGCGATAGGCGGTGGAGTCGACGTGGGAGCCGGCGGCCAGTGGCGCGGCTTGGTCGAGGAAGGCGCGGGCGAAGGCGATGACCTTGTCGCCCCGCACCTTGTTGTAGCCCTGGCCTTTCTCGGCGCCGCCTTCCTCGCTGATGGCATCGGTGCCGTACAGCGCGTCGTACAGCGAGCCCCAGCGGGCGTTGGCGGCGTTCAGGGCGAAGCGCGCGTTCATCACCGGCACCACCAGCTGCGGGCCGGCCATGCGGGCGATTTCTTCGTCGACGTTCTCGGTGGTGGCCTGGAAATCGTCGGCTTGTGGCAGCAGGTAGCCGATTTCCTCGAGGAAGGCTTTGTAGGCCGCGGCGTCGTGTGCCTGGCCCTGGCGTGCCTGGTGCCAGGCATCGATCTTGGCTTGCAGCTCGTCACGCTTGGCGAGCAGCGCTTTATTCTTTGGAGCGAGGTCGTTGATGATCTTCTCTGCGCCGGCCCAGAACTGCGCGGCGACGATGCCGGTGCCTGGGATGGCTTCGTCGTTGACGAAGTCGTGCAGGACCTTGGCGACCTGAAGGCCACCGACGTGAACGTGTTCAGTCATTGCTTGCCTCACTCTGCTCAGCTGTTTCGCTCTTTCAGTAATAAGCCTGTAGCGCTTCTCTAAACACGCCTACCAGTACATGCCCCCATCTGCGACGGGGGCGGCTGGGTGCGGCCTGCCAGACGCGCTGGCGGGCGGTTTGCGTGTTTTCACAGGCGCCTTGGCAGACAGTCGAACGACGTTTTGTAGTCTGCGCTGGCGCATACTACATGATGCAGCAGGCGGGTGGGCATCAGACTAAAAGCGTCGCTCCGCGACCAGAGGGTCGCTTGGGGTCACACTGGAAGAACGCATGTTCGCAAAAAATAGGTGGATTGTTCCAGATAAATCTTGAAACAGTACACGATTTACTGCGCACCCCGCCCTGCGGCAGGTTGCCGCGCCTTGCCTATACTGACTCGATGCCGTTGTTCCACGCCGTTTGCAGCGGCCCCGAGCGCCCATGAGGAGTGACCTGTGGATCATCTTGTACTGACCGTGATCGCCCCTGACAAGGCCGGGCAGGTCGAACGTATCGCCGAGTGTATCGCCGAGCATAGTGGTAATTGGCTGGAGAGCCGCATGTCGCGCATGGCCGGGCAGTTCGCCGGGATCCTGCGGGTGGCGGTGCCGGCGGAGAATTACGACGAGCTGGTCGTATCGTTGCAGAAGCTGGGTGACCACGGCATTCGCGTGCTGATCGCCGAAAGCGGTATCGAGCCGTCGTGCACCTGGAAGCCGATCGCCATGGAACTGGTAGGCAACGACCGCCCGGGGATCGTGCGTGACATCACCCGGTTGCTGGCCGAGCAGGGGGTCAACCTTGAGCGCTTCACCACCGAGGTGGTGCCAGCGCCGATGAGCAGCGAGCCGCTGTTCCGCGCCGAGGCGTTGCTGGCGCTGCCGTTGACCCTGTCGCTGGATGACCTGCAGCAGCGGCTGGAGAGCCTGGCCGATGATCTGATGGTTGAGTTGCGGTTGCGCCCGGAAGAATGAATGCGGCCCCAGCGCGGGGCGGGCTTGCCCCGCGATAGGGCCCGCGAATCAGGCCCGCTTACGCAAACTCATCCACGCATCGACGCTATAGATCGCCAACCCCGCCCAGATGAACATGAACGCCACCAGCGTATTCGGCGACAGGTGCTCATCGAACAGCAACACCGCCTGCAACAGCACCAGGGTCGGCGCCAGGTATTGCAGGAAGCCCAGCGTGGTGTACGGCAGGTGCCGCGCCGCCGCGTTGAAGCAGACCAATGGCACCAGGGTCACCGGCCCCGCGGCCATTAGCCACAACGCCTCGCTGCTGGTGAAGAACTCGGGTTGCACGCTGTCCGCCGCTGGGTGCAGCAGCAGCCAGCCGCAGGCCAGCGGCACCAGCATCCAGGTCTCCACCACCAGCCCGGGCAGCGCGGCCACCGGCGCCTGCTTGCGGATCAGGCCGTAGAAGCCGAACGACAACGCCAGCGCCAACGACACCCACGGCAGGCTGCCGACCTGCCACACCTGCTGCGCCACGCCCAGCGCCGCCAGCCCTACCGCCAGCCATTGCAGGCGGCGCAGGCGCTCGCCGAGCAGCAGCATGCCCAGCAGCACGTTGACCAGCGGGTTGATGTAGTAGCCCAGGCTCGCCTCGAGCATGCGCCCGTTGTTTACCGCCCATACGTAGGTCAGCCAGTTGAAGGCGATCAGCGTGCCGCTCAGGGCCAGGATTGCCAGGCGCCGTGGGTTGTCGCGCAGCTCGCGCCACCAGCCTGGGTGTTTCCACACCAACAGGAGCAGCGAGCCGAACAGTGCCGACCAGAGCACCCGGTGGACGATGATTTCCACCGCCGGCACGCTCTGGATGGCTTTGAAGTACAGGGGGAACAGGCCCCAGATGATGTAGGCGGACAAGCCCAGGATGTACCCGCGTTGCGGGTTTGCGGCGTGCATGCAGATTCCTTGCTTAGGTAGCTAATTATGCGGCGCCTATTGTAGGCAAAGTACGCCGCGCTACTGGAACAATTTCAGTGGCGGCTCTTCCAGCGCGGCGGTCTGCTCGCGCAGGGCGAGGATCTGGTCGCCCCAGTAGCGCGGCTGGCCGAACCACGGGAAGCTCGGCGGGAACGCCGGGTCGTCCCAGCGCCGTGCCAGCCAGGCGCTGTAGTGGAGTTGGCGCAGGGCGCGCAGTGGTTCGATCAGCGCCAGTTCGCGCGGGTCGAAGTCGTGGAATTCGTTGTAGCCGTCGATCAGTTCGGCGAGCTGGCTCAGGCGCTCCTCGCGGCTGCCGGCGAGCATCATCCACAGGTCTTGAACGGCGGGGCCCATGCGGCAGTCGTCGAGGTCGACCACGTGGAAGGCGTCGTCGCGGTGCATCAGGTTGCCGGGGTGGCAGTCGCCGTGCAGACGGATCGCGGTGTACGGGGTGCGCGCGCAGGCGGCCTCGACGCGCTTGAGCAGGTCGCGGGCCACCGATTCGAAGGCGGGCAGCAGGTCCTTGGGGATGAAGCCGCCGGCCAGCAGGGTGTCCAGCGAGGCATGGCCGAAGTTGTCCACGGCCAGCGTCTCGCGGTGCTCGAACGGGCGGCTGGCGCCGATCGCATGCAGGCGGCCGAGCAGTTGGCCGAGGCGGTAGAGCTGGTCGAGGTCGCCGGGTTCGGGCGCGTGGCCGCCACGGCGCGGGAACAGGGCGAAGCGAAAGCCCTGGTGTTCGAACAGGCTGCGGCCTTCGTGGTGCAGGGGGGCGACCACGGGCACTTCGTGCTCGGCCAGTTCGGCGCTGAAGCGGTGTTCCTCGTGGATGGCCGCGTCGCTCCAGCGACCGGGGCGGTAGAACTTGGCGATCAGCGGTTGCGCGTCTTCGATGCCCACCTGGTAGACGCGGTTCTCGTAGCTGTTGAGCGCCAGTACCCGGGCGTCGCTGAGGAAACCGAGGCTTTCCACGGCGTCCAGGACCAGGTCGGGGGTGAGGCTGTCGAAGGGGTGTGACATGGAGGCTCCGGGCGGTGGGCGGCGTGGCGCCATGGTAGCGCATTAGGCCCTGGGGGATTGGGCGTTCGTGCCGGCCCTCTCGCGGGGCGAGCCCGCTCCAGGCACACCACAGCCCTCGTGAACGGCGGAATGCCTGCGGGCTTGCCGCGATCCGTGCGCGCCGCGCGCGGCCAACCTACACCGGCACCCCCAGCAGCACGAACGACGGATGGAACTGCACCTTCAAGTCACTGCCCGCCGCCACCTGCCGCTGCGCCAGCCAATCCTTTTCGGCAAACGCGCACAACGTCTGCCCATTGCCCAGCGCCAGCCTCACTTCGCTGGCCCCGTCCTCGTCGTCCAGCACGTCCTCGACCACCGCGCGCAACGCATTGCTACCCGGTTTCACCGCCTCGTCCAGCCCCAGCAACGTCACCCAGCCGGCCTTGAGCAACGCCACCACCGTGCTGCCCAGGGTCAGTTCCAGTCGCTCTGTGCTATCGCGGGTAATCAGCGCATCCAGTTCCAGCCCGCCCCCCAGCGCCAGGCTCACCCGGTCGTAACGCCCTTCGCGGCGTAAGCCGCTGACCTGCCCCTGCAACTGGTTGCGCGCGCTGGTGCGCAGCATCAGCCGGCCGAGCAAATCCAGGTCGCTGCTTTCTTCGGCGGCCTCGAGGAACTCCGCCTGCAACGCCTGCAAACGCTGGTACAGGCGCAACACCCGCTCGCCCTCGGCCGACAGCTTGGCGCCACCGCCGCCCCGCCCGCCGGTGCTGCGCTCCACCAGCGGTTTGGCCGCGAGGTTGTTCAACTCGTCGATGGCGTCCCAGGCGCCTTTGTAACTGATGCCGGCGGCCTTGGCCGCGTGGGTGATCGAGCCCTGTTCGGCGATGTGCTGCAGCAGCGCGATGCGCTGCGGTCGGCGGGCAATGTGCTGGGTCAGCAAGGTGGGCAGGGACATGGTCGGGTTACCGGCGGTGGGAATGCGCCGAACTTGCCTCCCGCCCCGGGCCAAGTCAACCCTGCTGGGGTTTGGGCGTGCGCGCCAGGCAATACACATCGACGCGGCGAGCGCCGGCCTTGCGCAGCAGTTGGGCAATCGCCCGGGCCGTGGCGCCGGTGGTCAGCACGTCGTCGATGAGCGCGATATGGCGACCCTCGACGTCGCTACCTGGCGACAGGCTGAAGGCCTGGCGCAGGTTGCGCTGGCGGGCCTTGGCGCCCAGGGACTGCTGCGCCAGGGTCTCGCGTGGGCGCTTTAGCTGCCGCTCATCGCAGGGGATGTCCAGTTGCTTCGACAACCAGCGCGCCAATAGCCCGGCTTGGTTGAAGCCACGTTGGCGCAGTCGACGCCGGGCCAGGGGGACGGGCAACAACTGCTCGGGCCGTGGCAGGCCTTCCATGTAGCGGTGCTGCAAGGCTTGGCCGAGCAACTGCGCCAGCAGGCGCCCCAGCGGCCACTGGCGGTTGTGCTTGAAGCGACTGATCAGGGTGTCGACCGGAAAGCCATAGTGCCAGGGCGCGACCACCTGCTCGAAGGGCGGCGGACGGCGGCTGCACGGGGCGCAGGTCAGGCCCGCCAGCGGCAATGGCAGGGCGCAGCGGGCGCATTGCTCATCGAGCCACGGCAGCTCCAGTTCGCAGGCCAGGCATAAGGGATGGGGTTGCCCGGCGTCGGTGCCGCAGAGCAAACATGCCTGGTTAATATTTAGACACTTGTAAACCAGTGTCTTGATGCGTGGTTGACAGTGCATGGGCCTTCCGTGACTATGCGAGCTATCCGTGATGCGCTGGCGGGCTTTCCTGTCCCGGCGCCAGTCAGAGCCTAGATAGGGAAACGCCGATGAGCGCCAGCACAATTGCAACAACACGTCACGACTGGGCCCTGGCCGAGGTCAAGGCCCTGTTCCAGCAGCCGTTCAATGACCTGTTGTTCCAGGCGCAGACCGTGCATCGGGCGCATTTCGACCCCAACCGCGTGCAGGTTTCGACCCTGCTGTCGATCAAGACCGGCGCCTGCCCGGAAGATTGCAAGTACTGCCCGCAGTCCGGCCACTACAACACCGGGCTGGAAAAGCAGAAGCTGATGGAAGTGCAGAAGGTGCTGGAGGAAGCTGCCCGCGCCAAGGCCATCGGCTCCACGCGTTTCTGCATGGGCGCGGCGTGGAAGCATCCGTCGGCCAAGGACATGCCGTACGTGCTGGAGATGGTCAAGGGCGTCAAGGCCATGGGCTTGGAGACCTGCATGACCCTCGGTCGACTCGACCGCGAGCAGACCGAAGCCCTGGCCGAGGCCGGCCTGGACTACTACAACCACAACCTCGACACCTCGCCGGAGTTCTACGGCAGCATCATCACCACCCGCACCTACGGCGAGCGCCTGCAAACGCTGGCGTACGTGCGTGATGCCGGCATGAAGATCTGCTCGGGCGGCATTCTCGGCATGGGCGAGTCGCTGGACGACCGCGCCGGCCTGCTGATCCAACTGGCCAACCTCCCGGAACACCCGGAGTCGGTGCCGATCAACATGCTGGTCAAGGTCGCCGGTACCCCGCTGGCCGAAGCGCAAGACGTCGACCCGTTCGACTTCATCCGCATGCTGGCGGTGGCGCGCATCCTCATGCCGAAATCCCACGTGCGCCTGTCGGCCGGCCGCGAGCAGATGAACGAGCAGATGCAGGCCCTGGCCTTCATGGCCGGCGCCAACTCGATCTTCTATGGTGAAAAACTACTGACCACCGCCAACCCCCAGGCCGACAAGGACATGCAACTGTTCGCGCGTCTCGGCATCCAGCCCGAAGCACGCGAGGAGCACGCCGACGAAGTGCACCAGGCGGCCATCGAGCAGGCGCTGGTCGAGCAGCGCAGCAGCGAGCTGTTCTACAACGCGGCCTCGGCCTGAGCATGGCGTTCGACCTGGCGGCGCGCCTGGCCGAACGGCGCGCCGCTGACCTCTATCGGCAGCGCCCGTTGCTGGAAACCCCGCAGGGGCCGCAGGTGGTGGTCGATGGCCAGCCGTTGCTGGCCTTTTGCAGCAACGACTACTTGGGCCTGGCCAACCACCCCGAAGTGATCGCCGCCTGGCGCACCGGTGCCGAGCACTGGGGCGTCGGGGGTGGCGCCTCGCACCTGGTGATCGGCCACAGTGCGCCGCACCACGCGGTGGAAGAGGCCATCGCCGAGCTGACCGGGCGCCCGCGTGCGCTGTTGTTCTCCACCGGCTACATGGCCAACCTCGGCGCCATCACCGCGCTGGTCGGGCAAGGCGACACGGTGTTGCAAGACCGCCTCAACCATGCCTCGCTGCTCGATGGCGGCTTGCTCAGCGGCGCGCGTTTCAACCGCTACCTGCACAACGACCCGGCCAGCCTGGCCAGCCGCCTGGAAAAGGCCACGGGCGATACCTTGGTGGTCACCGATGGGGTGTTCAGCATGGACGGCGACCTCGCCGACTTGCCGGCCCTGGCGGCGGCCGCGCGGCCGCATGGGGCTTGGCTGATGGTCGACGATGCGCATGGCTTCGGCACCCTGGGCGCCAACGGTGGCGGCATCGTCGAACACTTCGGTCTGGGCGTGGACCAGGTGCCGGTGCTCATTGGCACGCTCGGCAAGGCCTGCGGCACCGCAGGTGCCTTCGTCGCCGGCAGCGAAGACTTGATCGAGGCGCTGGTGCAGTTCGCCCGGCCCTACATCTACACCACCAGCCAGCCCCCGGCCCTGGCCTGTGCCACGCTCAAGAGCCTCGACCTGCTGCGCCGTGAAAGCTGGCGCCGCGAGCACCTGAATGCGTTGATCCGCCAGTTCCGCGAGGGCGCCCGGCAGATCGGCCTGGCGCTGATGGACAGCCCGACGGCGATTCAGCCGATCCTGATCGGCGACAGCGCGCGGGCCTTGCAGCTGTCGCGCCTGCTGCGCGAGCGCGGCCTGCTGGTGACCGCCATTCGCCCGCCGACCGTTCCGGCCGGCAGCGCGCGCCTGCGCGTGACCCTGAGCGCGGCGCACAGTGCGGCGCAGGTCCAGCTATTGTTGAATGCATTGGCTGAATGTCATGCACAGTTGGAGCCTGCCGATGCGTAACCGACTGATTCTCCTGCCCGGCTGGGGGCTGGGCACCGCGTCACTGGAACCCCTCGCCGCCAGCCTGCGTGCCCAGGACCCGCGCTTGCAGGTCGAACTGGCGCCGCTGCCGGAACTGGCGGACAGCGACGTGCAAGCCTGGGTCGAGCATCTCGACCGCAAGCTGCCCAACGATGCCTGGCTCGGTGGCTGGTCGCTCGGCGGCATGCTCGCCAGCGCCCTGGCGCACAAGCGCGGCGACCACTGCTGCGGCCTGCTGACCCTGGCCAGCAACCCCTGCTTCGTGGCCCGCGCGGACTGGCCCCACGGCATGGCCGAGGACACCTTCGGCACTTTCCTCGACGGTTGCCGCAGCCATGCCCAGGTCACCCTCAAGCGTTTCCGCACCCTGTGCAGCGACGGCGCGCAGCAGCCGCGCACGCTGCTGCGCCAGCTCGGCGTCGGCGTGCCGGACATCGACCCGCTGTACCTGGCCACCGGCCTCGAAGTACTGGCCAAGCTCGATACCCGTCATGCCCTGGAGCAATACGGCGGCCCGCAACTGCATCTGTTCGCCGGTAGCGATGCGCTGGTGCCGGCGGGTGCGGCCAAGGCCTTGAGCGAGCTGCTGCCGGACGTGGAGGTCGGCCTGGTCGAAGACAGTTCCCACGCCTTCCTGCTGGAATACCCACAGGAGTTGGCGGCGGGTATCAAGAGTTTCCTGCATGAGAGTGGCGATGACTGACCTTTCCCGACCGACCTTGCCCGGTGCCCTGCCCGACAAGCGCCAGGTGGCCGCCTCGTTCTCTCGCGCTGCGGCCAGCTACGACAGCGTGGCGGCCTTGCAGCGTGCGGTGGGCGATGCCCTGCTCGGACAACTGCCGGCCAGCATGGCGCCTTCGCACTGGCTCGACCTGGGCAGCGGCACGGGCCACTTCAGTCGGGTCTTGGCCGAGCGCTTTGCCGGCGCGACCGGTGTGGCGGTGGATATCGCCGAGGGCATGCTCGGGCATGCATGCGCGCAGGGCGGTGCGCGTTATCACGTGGCCGGCGACGCTGAGCGCCTGCCGTTGCGCGATGCCTGTTTCGACTTGGTGTTCTCTAGCCTGGCGGTGCAGTGGTGCGGCCAGTTCGCCAGCGTGCTGGGCGAGGCCCGGCGCGTGCTGCGGCCGGGGGGCGTGCTGGCCTTCAGCAGCCTGTGCGTCGGTACCCTGGAGGAGCTGCGCGCCAGCTGGCAGGTGGTGGACGCGCTGGTGCACGTCAACCGCTTTCGCCGTTTCGAAGACTACCAGCGCCAGTGTGCTGCCAGTGGCCTCGAGGTGCTGGGCCTGGCGCGCCAACCCCATGTATTGCACTACCCCGACGTGCGTAGCCTGACCCACGAGCTCAAGGCCCTCGGCGCGCACAACCTCAACCCGGGGCGCCCTTCGGGGTTGACCGGCCGGGCACGGATGCAGGGGCTGCTGCAGGCCTATGAACGGTTCCGCCAGCCGCAGGGGCTGCCGGCGACCTACCAGGTGGTCTATGGTGTGCTGCGCAAGCCGCTGGATGAGGAGGCGTGAGATGAGCCAGGCCTATTTCATCGCCGGCACCGACACCGATGTCGGCAAGACCACCATCGCCGCCGGTTTGCTGCATGCCGCTCGTTCGCAGGGCCTGAGCACCCTCGGCGCCAAACCGGTGGCGTCCGGTTGCACGGTCACGGCCAAGGGCCTGCGCAACAGCGATGCGCTGGCGTTGATCGACGAAAGCACGCTGAAGCTGCCCTATGAGCAGGTCAACCCGTTCGCCTTCGAACCGGCCATCGCCCCGCACCTGGCGGCGCGCGAGGCCGGTGTGGCACTGAGTGTGCCGACCTTGCTGGCGGCCATGCGCCAGGTGCTGGCCCAAGGTGCGGATTTCACCCTGGTCGAGGGCGCTGGTGGCTGGCGCGTGCCGCTGTCGGGCCACGCCAACCTGTCGGACCTGGCCATGGCCCTGAAGCTGCCGGTGATCCTGGTGGTCGGGGTGCGGCTGGGTTGCATCAACCATGCGTTGCTCAGTGCCGAGGCGATCGCGCGTGATGGCCTGCAACTGGCGGGCTGGGTGGCGAACATCGTCGACCCGCGCACCTCCAGGCTGGAGGAGAACCTCGCCAGCCTGGCCGAGCGGCTGCCGGCGCCGTGCCTGGGACGGGTACCGAAGCTCAAGCAGGCCACTGCCGATGCCGTGGCGGCGCATTTGCAACTGGACCTGCTGGACTGACACGGTTCCCTGTAGGGGCGGGATTCAGCGCTCTCTATTGGCTGGCACTAGGCTATTAGGGATTTAAACGGGCCTTTTCGCCTCGGGGCTGCTTTAATGGAGCGTGTTCGTCTTTCGCTTTCTTGGAGTTCCGAAATGGAAATCACCGGTAGCTCTGCCTTCTATGCGGGCCTCGGCGCCATCCAGGCCGGGCAGAACCGCGTCGACCAGGCCGCCAGCCAGATCGCCAGCAACAGCGTCGAACGCTCGGCCACCAGCCAGTCCAGCGACTTCCAGGCTGAACGCCTGCGCGCGGTCGATCGCAGCCAGCAGATGGACCTGGCCACCAGCACCGTCGAGTTGGCGCTGGGCAAGCATCAGCTCGAGCTTGGCGTGAAAGTCGCCAAGGCCTCCGACGAGATGCTCGGCCGCTTCATCGACACCTACGCCTAACCCCCGACAGCTCACTCGCCTGTAGGCGCGTGCTCGTAAGCGATTGCGTCGTCTGTAGCATCTGACAGAACGTAGTCGCGGGGCGAGCCCGTTCCTACAGGGTTTTCGTACCTGCGTGGCGCATATGGCCTGTTTCGAGGCGTAAATGACACCATGGTCTGTTCTTGACATTGCCCGGAGCTAAACGTAAGTTTCAAACACTTGTTTGACCGAAAGCCACCAAGAGCTGGTCGGTATTCGCGGTCTCCCCACCGAACTCATCACAGAGGTTCATCGCCATGCCTGATTACAAAGCCCCCTTGCGTGATATTCGCTTCGTCCGCGACGAGCTGCTCGGCTACGAAGCGCACTATCAGAGCCTGCCGGGTTGCCAGGACGCCACGCCCGACATGGTCGACGCGATCCTCGAGGAAGGCGCGAAGTTCTGTGAGCAGGTGCTGGCCCCACTGAACCGCGTGGGCGACCAGGAAGGCTGCACCTGGAGCGAGTCGGGCGTGAAGACCCCGACCGGCTTCAAGGAAGCCTACCAGCAGTTCGTCGAAGGTGGCTGGCCGAGCCTGGCCCATGACGTCGACCACGGCGGCCAGGGCCTGCCGGAGTCGCTGGGCCTGGCGATCAGCGAAATGGTCGGTGAGTCGAACTGGTCCTGGGGCATGTACCCGGGCCTGTCCCACGGTGCGATGAACACCATCTCCGAGCACGGCACCCCCGAGCAGCAGGAGGCCTACCTGACCAAGCTGGTCACTGGCGAGTGGACCGGCACCATGTGCCTGACCGAACCGCACTGCGGCACCGACCTGGGCATGTTGCGCACCAAGGCCGAGCCGCAGGCCGACGGTTCCTACAAGGTTTCCGGCACCAAGATCTTCATCTCCGCTGGCGAGCACGACATGGCCGACAACATCGTCCATATCGTCCTGGCCCGCCTGCCCGACGCCCCGGCGGGCACCAAGGGCATTTCCCTGTTCATCGTGCCGAAGTTCCTGCCCAACGCCGACGGCGGCGCGGGCGAGCGCAACGCTGTGAGCTGTGGCTCCATCGAGCACAAGATGGGCATCCACGGCAACGCCACCTGCGTGATGAACTTCGACGGTGCCACCGGCTACCTGATCGGCCCCGCCAACAAGGGCCTGAACTGCATGTTCACCTTCATGAACACCGCTCGCCTGGGCACCGCGCTGCAAGGCCTGGCCCACGCCGAGGTGGCGTTCCAGGGTGGCCTGAAGTATGCCCGCGAGCGTCTGCAGATGCGTTCGCTGACCGGCCCGAAAGCCCCGGAAAAAGCCGCTGACCCGATCATCGTCCACCCCGACGTGCGGCGCATGCTGCTGACCATGAAAGCCTTCGCCGAGGGCAACCGCGCCATGGTCTACTTCACCGCCAAGCAGGTGGACATCGTCAAGTACAGCCAGGACGAGGAAGAGCGCAAGAAGGCCGATGCGCTGCTGGCCTTCATGACCCCGATCGCCAAGGCGTTCATGACCGAAGTCGGTTTCGAAGCCGCCAACCACGGCGTGCAGATCTACGGTGGCCACGGCTTCATCGCCGAGTGGGGCATGGAGCAGAACGTGCGCGACAGCCGTATCTCCATGCTGTACGAGGGCACCACTGGCATCCAGGCCCTCGACCTGCTGGGCCGCAAGGTGCTGATGACCCAGGGCGAAGCGCTCAAGGGCTTCACCAAGATCGTCCACAAGTTCTGCCAGGCCCAGGAAGGCAACGAGGCGGTCAAGGAGTTCGTCACCCCGCTGGCCGCGATCAACAAGGAGTGGGGCGAGCTGACCATGAAGATCGGCATGGCCGCGATGAAGGACCGCGAGGAAGTCGGTGCCGCTTCGGTGGACTACCTGATGTACTCCGGCTACGCCTGCCTGGCCTACTTCTGGGCCGACATCGCCCGCCTGGCTGCCGAGAAACTGGCCGCCGGCACCAGTGAAGAGGCGTTCTACACCGCCAAGCTGCAGACTGCGCGTTTCTACTTCCAGCGCATCCTGCCGCGTACCCGTACCCACGTGGCGGCGATCCTGTCGGGTGCCGACAACCTGATGGCGATGAAGGAAGAAGACTTCGGTCTGTCGATCTAAGCCCTGCAGCTGTACGAAAAACCGCCTGCCTTAACCGGCCGGCGGTTTTTTCTTGCCTGTACCGGCCTCATCGCGGGGCCGGCGGGGTGTGCCTGTGAGTGCAACTGTCTTATCCGGTAACGAGAAAACTCCTACGACGCGCGATCCGTATTCATCTATTCATGTGCGCTGCCGATGAACTATGGGCACAATGCCATTATCGATCTGCCGGGTCGGAGATTACCCTTGTTTCGTTTATCCGCGGTACGCGCGAGCCACTTCCTGCCTTCACTGCTGTTATTGGTGTCGGGGCTCGCGGCGGCGTACGTCAGGGACCTCAGCGTCTTCTTCACGTCCCTGTTCAACGTCTTGCCTACCTTGGTGCTGCTGCTCGGCGGTGCCTACTGCGCGGTCTACCGTCGCCAGCGCGAGCTGTTCCTGATGGTCACGGTGTACATCGCCTACTTCCTGCTCGATACCCAGACCGACTACTACCGCGACAACGGTCACGTGCGCGAGGACGCGGCCGTAGTCTTCCACTTGGTGTGCCTGCTGCTGCCCGCGCTTTACGGGTTGTTCGGCGCCTGGCAGGAGCGCACCCACCTGGCCCAGGACATGCTCGCCCGCTTCGCCGTGCTGTTCGCCGTCGGCAGCGTGGCGCTGGCGCTGGAGCAGAGTTTCCCGCAGGCGCTGCTGGCCTGGCTGGCAGAGATCCGCTGGCCGGCGTTGCACGGCCAGTGGATGGCCTTGATCCAGATGGTCTACCCGCTGTTCCTGGTGGTGTTCGTCCTGCTGGTGGTGCAGTACCTGCGTGAACCCAGGCCCCTGCATGCGGCGCAGGTCATCGGGCTGCTGGGTATCTTCTGGATGTTGCCGCAGACCTTCATCCTGCCCTTCACCCTGAACATCATGTGCAGCCAGGTGATGATGATGATCGCCGCCGCGGTTTCCCACGAGGCCTACCAGATGGCCTTCCGCGACGAGCTGACCGGCCTGCCCGGGCGCCGTGCGCTGAATGAGCGCATGCAGCGCCTGGGGCGCAACTACGTAATCGCCATGACCGACGTGGACCACTTCAAGAAATTCAACGACACCCATGGCCACGACGTCGGTGACCAGGTGCTGCGCCTGGTCGCCAGCCGCCTGTCGAAAGTCACCGGTGGCGGCCGCGCCTACCGCTACGGCGGCGAGGAGTTTGCCCTGGTGTTCGCTGGCAAGACCGCCGAGGAATGCCTGCCGCACCTGGAGGCAGTGCGCGAGATGATCGCCAACTACGCGATTCAACTGCGTGACCAGCACAACCGGCCCCAGGACGATTCGGCGGGACGCCAGCGCCGCGCCGGGTCCGCAGGCAACACGGTATCGGTGACCATCAGTATCGGCGTCGCCGAGCGCCTGGCTGAGCACCGTAACCCCGATGAGGTGCTCAAGTCCGCCGACCAGGCGCTGTATAGCGCCAAGGGCGCGGGGCGCAACTGCGTCATGGTCTCGGGCCAGCAATCGCGGCGCGGCGCCATTCGCACTGCGTGACTGAAATGAACTATACGGTCGCGTGATGACCCTATGTCTCGCAAAAGTTGTTCGGTTACACTGCAGGCAACCCAGAGTGCGGTCCGCAGACCGCCCCGACCCTGCTAGCGAGAGGTTGTCATGGCCGACTATAAAGCGCCGCTGCGCGATATGCGCTTCGTACTCAATGAAGTCTTCAAGGTCGCCGACCTGTGGGCGCAACTGCCCGGGCTGGCCGAGGCGGTCGACGCGGACACTGCCCTCGCCGTGCTGGAAGAGGCGGGCAAGGTCACCGGCAAGAGCATCGCGCCACTGAGCCGTGCCGCCGACGAGGAAGGCTGCCAGTGGGACAACGGCAACGTCCGCACCCCGGCAGGCTTCATCGAGGCCTACAAGACCTACGCTGAAGGTGGCTGGGTCGGCGTTGGCGGCGACCCGCTGTTCGGCGGCATGGGCATGCCCAAGGCGATCTCGGCCCAGGTCGAGGAGATGGTCAACGCATCCAGCCTGTCGTTCGGCCTGTACCCGATGCTCACGGCCGGGGCCTGCCTATCGATCAACGCCCACGCCAGCGAAGCGCTGAAGGAAAAGTACCTGCCGAACATGTACGCCGGCGTGTGGGCCGGCTCCATGTGCCTGACCGAGCCCCATGCCGGCACCGACCTGGGTATCATCCGCACCAAGGCCGAGCCGCAGGCTGACGGTTCCTACAAGGTTTCCGGCACCAAGATCTTCATCACCGGCGGTGAGCACGACCTCACCGAGAACATCATCCACCTGGTATTGGCCAAGCTGCCGGACGCCCCGGCGGGGCCCAAGGGCATCTCGCTGTTCCTGGTGCCGAAGTTCCTGGTCAATGAAGACGGCAGCCTCGGCGCGCGCAACCCGGCGACCTGCGGCTCGATCGAGCACAAGATGGGCATCCAGGCCTCGGCCACCTGTGTGATGAACTTCGACGAGGCGGTCGGTTATATCGTCGGCGAGCCCAACAAGGGCCTGGCGGCGATGTTCACCATGATGAACTACGAACGCCTGGGCGTCGGCATCCAGGGCCTGGCGTCGGCCGAGCGCTCCTACCAGAACGCCGTCGAATATGCCCGCGACCGCCTGCAGAGCCGCGCGCCGACCGGCCCGCAGGCCAAGGACAAGGTCGCCGACCCGATCATCGTCCACCCCGACGTGCGCCGCATGCTGCTGACCATGAAGGCGTTGATCGAAGGCGGCCGTGCCTTCTCCACCTATGTCGCGATGCAACTCGACAGCGCCAAGTACAGCGAAGACGCCGCCACGCGCACGCGCAGCGAAGAGTTGGTGGCGCTGCTGACGCCGGTGGCCAAGGCGTTCCTCACCGACCTGGGCCTGGAGTGCGCGGTGCATGGCCAGCAGGTGTTCGGCGGCCATGGTTACATCCGCGAGTGGGGCCAGGAACAGTTGGTGCGGGACGTGCGCATTACCCAGATCTACGAAGGCACCAACGGCATCCAGGCGCTGGACCTGATGGGTCGCAAGGTGGTGGCCAGCGGTGGCGCCTACTACCGGTTGTTCTCCGACGAGATCCGCCAGTTCATTGCCAGTGCCGACGCGGGCCTGGGGGAGTTCACCGCACCCTTGGCGGGCGCGCTGGACCAGCTCGACGGGCTGACCGAATGGGTCCTGGAGCAGGCCAAGGGCAACCCCAACGAGATTGGCGCGGCGTCGGTGGAGTACCTGCATGCCTTCGGCTACGTGGCCTATGCCTACATGTGGGCGCTGATGGCCCGCACCGCGCAGGCGGGCGAGGGGGACGAGGCGTTCTATGGGGCGAAACTGGGCACGGCGCGGTTCTATTTCGCCCGGCTGCTGCCGCGGGTGCAGTCGTTGGTGGCGTCGGTGAAGGCGGGCAGCGAGTCGCTGTACCTCCTGGACGCCGAGCAGTTCTGACCGATCGAGGTGAGCCATCGCGGGGCAAGCCCCCACAGGTACCCGTTGATTGTGCATGCAACGGAGTACCCGTGAGATGGGTCGGCCGTGGGTTAAAACGCAATGGCTGAAAAACCTTATCTTTGTAAGCTTTCTCTTACGTGACGTGGTGACTTTTCGCCTCTTTCCAATAATTGGATCCACGGTTAATCTTTGTCACATGGACGTAGCGCAGGAAGCGCGAAGGACAGAACACGGACACGTAGGATTTCCCGCCAGGACGGTGGGGCGATAAGGATGTCAGGGAAACAGTCTAGGAAACCCCGCTTCGGCGGGGTTTTCTTCGTCCAGCGTTTTTCAGCCGCGCCCCTCCAGTGGCCGGGCGTCGCTTTCTTCTTCCAGCAGGGTCCGCAACAGCTCCACCGACGCTTGCTGACGTTGCGCATCGCGGAACACCAGGCCGACCTTCAGCGGTACCCGTGGCTCGCTCAATGGCTTCCACAACAGCGCCTGGTCATCCTCGGCGGCCTCCTTGGCGCGGCCTGGCAAGATGGTCGCCAGTGCGGTGTGCGCCAGGCTGTCGAGAATCCCCGCCATGTTGTTCATTTCCGCCTGCACCTGCGGTCTGCGCCCCAGGTTGGCCAACTGCGCCTGCCAGATCTGGCGGATCTGGAATTCTTCCCCGAGCATCAGCAGCGGTTGTTCGGCCGCTTGTCTGATCGACACCTTCTTGAAGTCCTTCAAGGGGTGGGTATTGGGGATGACAAGCTGCAGTTCATCTTCGTACAGCAGCAAGCCATGCAACCCCGGTTGGCGGGGCGGCAGGTAGCTGATGCCGATATCCAGGTTGCCGTTGAGCAGGCGCCGTTCGATCTCCTGCCCCGACAGTTCGTAGATCTGCACCACCAGGTGCGGCTGCGCCCGGCGCACCTTCTCCAGCAAGCGCGGCACCAGGCTTGGCCGCACGGTTTGCAGCACGCCGATGGCCAGGGTGCGCAGCGACTGGCCCTTGAAACCGCGCATGGCTTCGTGGGCGCGCTGCAAGCCGTCGAGCAACGGCAGGGCATGGTTGTACAGGGTATGGGCGGCGAGGGTCGGCAGCAGGCGCTTGTTGCTGCGCTCGAACAGGCTCAGGTCGAGGCTGTGCTCCAACTGGCGGATCTGCTGCGATAGCGCCGGCTGCGACAGTGACAGGCGCTCGGCCGCGCGGCCCACGTGGCCCTCTTCATAGACCGCGACGAAATAACGCAGTTGGCGAAAATCCATAAGTTCTTCTTATCGAAAATGCTGAAAAAACGAAATGGCCGCGCACCGCCGGCAGGCCTAGTCTATCGGCGTATTCCGTAGGCCTGAAGCATTCCTGGAATGGATTTCACCCCCGGCCACGAAACACTTTTGATAGGCAAGGCAAACGATCGACCGCCGGCACAGACCGGGGCGCCTTGACCACCGCCTGACGTGATTGCCTGGAGCCCCGATGAACCTGTTCAAGCTGCGCCGCTCGGCCCCTGTCGGCGAGCCCCTGCCTGCCGTGCCGCCTCCAGCGCAGGCCCCGCAGCGGGCCCGTGAGCGGCTGATGCCCGGGAGTGGGCGGGCGCCGCAGGTGTTCGTGCGGGGCCAGGGCTCCTGGTTGTGGGACGACGCCGGCCATGCCTACCTGGACTTCACCCAGGGCGGCGCGGTCAACAGCCTCGGCCACAGCCCCGATGTGCTGGCCAAGGCGTTGGGCAGCCAGGCCCAGGCGCTGATCAACCCTGGCGCCGGCTATCACAGCGCGGGCCTGCTGAACCTGGTCGAGCGCCTGTGCCAGAGCACCGGCAGCGACCAGGCCTACTTGCTCAACAGCGGCGCCGAAGCCTGCGAGGGGGCGATCAAGCTGGCGCGTAGATGGGGCCAGCTGCACCGCAACGGCGCCTACCACATCATCACCGCCAGCCAGGGCTGCCATGGGCGCAGCCTGGGCGCGTTGTCGGCCTCCGACCCGCTGCCGTGCAATCGCTGCGAACCGGGCCTGCCGGGTTTCAGCAAGGTGCCGTTCAATGACCTGGCGGCGCTGCACGCCGAGGTCGACTCGCGCACCGTGGCGATCATGCTGGAGCCGATTCAGGGGGAGGCTGGGGTGATTCCAGCGACCCGCGAATACCTTCAGGGTGTCGAGCGGTTGTGCCGGGAACTGGGCATCCTGCTGATCCTCGACGAAGTGCAGACCGGCATGGGCCGCTGCGGTGCGCTGCTGGCCGAGCAGACCTATGGCGTGCGCGCTGACATCGTTACCTTGGGCAAGGGCCTGGGCGGCGGTGTGCCTCTGGCGGCACTGCTGGCTCGTGGTATCGCGTGCTGTGCCGCGCCGGGGGAACTCGACGGCAGCCATCATGGCAACGCGCTGATGTGCGCCGCCGGCCTGGCGGTATTGGAGACGGTCCAGGCGCCCGGCTTCTTCGAGCAGGTGCAGGACGCGGGGCGTCACCTGCGTGACGGGCTCAGTCGACTGGCCGGGCGTTACGGCCAGGGCGAGGTGCGCGGGCAGGGCTTGCTGTGGGCGCTGCAACTGCGTGAGGGGTGTGCACGGGGGCTGGTCGAGGCGGCGTTGCAGGAGGGGTTGTTGCTGAATGCGCCGCAGCTGGATGTGTTGCGTTTCTCTCCAGCGCTGACCGTGAGCAAGGGCAATATCGACGAGATGCTGTTACGCCTGGCACGGGCCTTTGCGCGGCTGCATGCGCGCCAGCAGGGGCGCCGGGAGGCGTCGGCCTGATCGAGCGAATTCAATGAACCGTCTGGCGTAACCTGCGCGTCGCCCCTGGCCTGTGGTATTTGGCCTGGGGCGTTTTTTTGCCTGGGGTTTTGACGGTGGGGCCGGCATAGGCACAGCAAAGGCAGTTGCTCTTACCGACCCCTGGCAACAGTGGAACCTCTTGCACGCCCAGCTAGTCTCTGTTGGGAACCCTACAGGAGACGCACGCATGGACTTCATTCGCATCATCATCGCCATTATCCTGCCGCCGCTGGGCGTGTTCCTGCAGGTCGGGTTCGGCGGGGCGTTCTGGCTGAACATCCTGCTCACCCTGCTGGGGTACATCCCGGGGATCGTGCACGCGGTGTACATCATCGCCAAACGCTGAACGGGCCGGGGCCGCGATGCGGCCCTTTCGCGACGCAACGTCGCTGGCCAGGCTACTGGCCCAACACCCGGCAATAGAACCTCCATTCTTCCTCCAGCGCATGGGCGAGGTTCTGTGCGTTACGGAACCCATGCCGCTCGCCGGCGTAGAAATGCCCCTGCGCCTCCACTCCATTGGCCCGCAGCGCCGCCAGCATGCTGCGGGTCTGCTCTGGCACCACCACCGCGTCCAGTTCGCCCTGGAAGAAGATCACCGGTGCCTTGATCTGCCCGGCATGCAGCAGCGGGGTGCGCTGGCGGTAGCGTTCGGCGTCGCGCAGCGGGTCGCCGATCAGCCAGTCCAGGTAATCGCCTTCGAACTTGTGGGTGGCGCGGGCCAGGGCCAGTGGGTCACTGACGCCATACAGGCTGGCGCCGGCGCGGAACACGTCGTGGAAGGCCAGGGCGCAGAGGGTGGTGTAGCCGCCAGCGCTGCCACCCCTGATGAACGCCTTGGCCGGGTCGACCAGGCCGCGTGAGGCAAGGTGGGCCACCGCCGCGCAGGCGTCCTGCACGTCCAATTCGCCCCAGCGCAAATGCAGGGCCTGGCGGTAGGCGCGGCCATAGCCGGTGCTACCCCGGTAGTTGAGGTCGGCGACGGCGAAGCCGCGTTGGGTCCAGTACTGGATGCGCGGGTCGAGCACCGGGTAGCACGCCGACGTCGGCCCGCCGTGGATGAACACCACCAGTGGCGGCAGTGCTGCCCCGTTCATCGCGGGGTAGAAGAACCCGTGGGCGACGCCGTCACCGCTGGCGTAACGGATCGGCTCGGGCTGGCTGATGCGCTCCACGGGCAGTACCGCGGCGCCCCCCGCGAGCACCTGCACGGCATGACCGTCGCGGGCGATGGCGATCACCGCAGGCGGGCTGATCGCCGAGGCGGCGATGGCGTAGAGGTGGGTGTCGTCCATGGCCAGGCTGCGAAAACGCGTGTAGGCGCTGGCGAAACGCTCCATTTCACCGTCAGTCAAGCGCAGCCCTAATTGTGCGACACCGTCTTCGAACCAGGTCGCCAGGTAGCTGTGCGGCCCCAGGGCGCGCCATGTGCTGGCGCCCAGTTGCCAAGGTGCGGCGGCATGGTCGGCGGCGTGGGCTGGCAGCGCTTGCCAGGCGCCATCGCGTTCGCCCCAGGGCTGCCAGAAACCGTTGCGGTCCGACAGGCAATAAAGCTGGCCCTCGGCGTCGAAGCACGGTTGCTGCAGCGACTCGTCCAGCCCCGCGACACAGCGCGCTGGCCCCTCGCCGTCGCGGCACATCAGGCGGGTGCGGGTCCAGGGCTGGTGCGGGCGGTCCCACTCGATCCAGGCCAGGCGCAGGCCATCGTCGCTCAAGGTCGGTGCGGCATAGAAGTCGGCGCCCTCGGCGAGGACGTGGCGTTCGCCGTCGGCCAGGGCGACGAGGCGATGGCCGACGGCGTCGCCATGCTGCTCCTCGACCGCCAGCACCCGGCCGGCGTGCCACAGCACATCGCCGTAGCGGCAATCGGCGTTGGCGCTCAACGCGCGTGGCGCCGAGCCGTCCAGGGCCTGGGTGTAGAGCTGTTGGTCCTGCTCATTGACGAACACCACGCCATCGCCGCCCAGGCAGAAACTGCCGCCACCGTATTCGTAGACCCGGCTACGCACACTGAAGCCGTCCGGGGTCACGCAGCGGGCCTGGCCGTCACACCAGTGCCACAGGCGGCAGGCGCCGTCGGCGGGGCGGAACTCGTTCCATACCAGGCCTTGGGCGCCGACCTTGAGTTCGGCGAAATCAGTGCCGGCGGCCACGGCCTGGGCCGCGCTGAAATCAGCCTCGGGCGATGACATGCGAGTTGCGCTCATTGCGGAAGGTCAGCTGTTCGATGGCGAGGTCGGCCTGCTCGGCCTCCTCGCGAGCCTTGAGGATCACGCCGTGGTCTGGCGACTTGGCGCACACTGGGTCGGCCTTGCTGGCATCGCCCGTGAGCATGAATGCCTGGCAGCGGCAGCCGCCGAAGTCTTTCTCCTTCTCGTCGCAGGAGCGGCAGGGCTCGGGCATCCAGTCGTAGCCGCGGAAGCGGTTGAAACCGAAGGAGTCGTACCAGATGTGGCGCAGGTCGTGCTCGCGCACATTGGGGAACCGCACTGGCAGTTGCCGCGCGCCGTGGCAGGGCAGGGCGGTGCCGTCGGGGGTGATGGTCAGGAACAGGCTGCCCCAGCCATTCATGCAGGCCTTGGGGCGCTCCTCGTAGTAGTCCGGGGTGACGAAGATCAGCTTGCACGGATGGCCTTCGGCCTTGAGCCGGGCGCGGTATTCGTTGGTGATGCGCTCGGCGCGCTCGAGTTGCGCTCGGGTCGGCAGCAGGCCCAGGCGGTTCAGCTGCGCCCAGCCGTAGAACTGGCAGGTGGCGAGCTCGACGAAGTCGGCTTCCAAGGCCAGGCACAGCTCGATGATGCGGTCGATCTTGTCGATGTTGTGCCGGTGGGTGACGAAGTTCAGCACCATTGGATAGCCATGGGCTTTTACTGCGCGCGCCATCGCAAGCTTCTGCGCGAAAGCCTTCTTCGAGCCCGCCAGCAGGTTGTTCACCTGCTCGTCGCTGGCCTGGAAGCTGATCTGGATATGGTCCAGCCCGGCCTCGCGGAAGGCGGCGATCTTGCGCTCGGTCAGGCCGATGCCGGAGGTGATCAAGTTGGTGTAGTAGCCCAGCCGGCGGGCTTCGCCGATCAGCTCGGCGAGGTCCTGGCGCACCAGCGGCTCGCCGCCGGAGAAGCCGATCTGCGCCGCGCCCAGCGCACGCGCCTCGGCCATCACCTTGAACCACTGCGCGGTGCTCAGCTCCTGGCCTTGCTTGGCGAAGTCCAGCGGGTTGGAGCAGTACGGGCACTGCAACGGGCAGCGGTAGGTGAGCTCGGCCAGCAGCCACAGCGGCAAGCCGACCGGCACCTCAGGCGAGGACGATCCAGTGCTCGGCACGGGCCACCTCCATGAATTGCTCGATGTCGTCGGCGACCTCGGGCACGTCGGGGAATTGCTGTTGCAGCGTGGCGATGATCGCCGCCACGTCGCGTTGGCCGTCGATCAACGCGCCGATCAGGCCGGCGCTCTCGTTGAGCTTGATCATGCCCTCGGGGTACAGCAGCACATGGCCCTGTTGCGCGGGTTCGTACTGGAAACGGTAGCCGGGGCGCCAGGTCGGCACCTGCTTGCGGTCGAAACTCATAGGACGATCCCCTTGTGCCAGGCCCGCTCGCGGGTGACGGTGTGGTAGGGCGGGCGGTTCAGCTCGTAGGCCATGCTCATGGCGTCGAGCATGCTCCAGAGGATATCCAGCTTGAATTGCAGGATCTCCAGCATGCGCTGTTGCGACGCGGCGTCGGTGCAGTGCGCGAGGGTGATCGCTAGGCCGTGCTCGACGTCGCGGCGGGCCTGGCCCAGGCGAGTGCGGAAGTAGTCGTAGCCGGCGGGGTCGATCCACGGGTAGTGCTGGGGCCAGCTGTCCAGGCGCGACTGGTGGATCTGTGGGGCGAACAGCTCGGTCAGCGAGCTGCTGGCGGCCTCCTGCCAGTTGGCGCGGCGGGCGAAGTTGACGTAGGCGTCGACGGCGAAGCGCACGCCGGGCAGCACCAGTTCCTGGGAGCGCAACTGGTCGGGGTCGAGGCCCACGGCCTGGCCCAGGCGCAGCCAGGCCTCGATGCCACCGTCCTCGCCGGGGGCGCCGTCATGGTCGAGCAGGCGCTGAATCCACTCGCGGCGGATTTCGCGGTCCGGGCAGTTGGCCAGGATCGCGGCGTCCTTGAGGGGGATGTTCACCTGGTAGTAGAAGCGGTTGGCGACCCAGCCCTGGATCTGCTCGCGGGTCGCACGGCCTTCGTACATCGCCACGTGGTAGGGGTGGTGGATGTGGTAATAGGCGCCCTTGGCGCGCAGGGCCTGTTCGAATTCGGCGGGGGATAGGGCGTGGCTCATGGGGGCCTCTGTGGTGTCTGGGGCGGCGCTATCGCGGGGCAAGCCGCGTGGCGCGGGTGTTCTCCTACAACTCGATACTCATGCCATCGTAGGCGACTTCCACGCCGCGGCGCCGGACTTCGGCGCGTTCGGGTGAGTCTTCGTCGAGGATCGGGTTGGTGTTGTTGATGTGGATAAGCACCTTGCGTTGACGTGGGAAACCGTCCAGCACCTCGAGCATGCCGCCAGCGCCGTTCTGCGCCAGGTGGCCCATCTCACGGCCGGTGCGGGTGCCGACGCCACGCCGCTGCATTTCGTCGTCGTCCCACAAGGTGCCGTCGACCAGCAGGCAATCGGCGCCGTCCATCATCGCCAGCAGGGCGTCGTCGACCTGGCCCAGGCCCGGCGCGTAGAACAGCTTGCCGCCCGTGCGCAGGTCTTCCACCAGCAGGCCCAGGTTGTCGCCGGGGTGCGGGTCGAAGCGGTGTGGCGAATAGGGTGGCGCGGCACTGCGCAGCGGGAACGGGGTGAGCTTCAGGTTCGGGCAGGCGGGAATGACGAAACTGCCTTGCAGTTCGATGCGGTTCCACGCCAGGCCGCCATTCCAGGGGCTGAGCATGTTGAACAGCGGAAAACCGGTGGTCAGGTCCTGGTGGACCATGTCGGTGCACCAGACCTGGTGCGGACAGCCTTCGCGCAGGCTGAGCAGGCCCGTGGTGTGGTCGATCTGGCTGTCCAGCAGCACGATCGCGTCGATGCCGCTGTCACGCAGCGCACGCCCCGGCTGCATCGGCGCGAAGGCCTGGAGCTGGGCGCGGATGTCTGGAGAGGCGTTGCACAGTACCCAATGCACGCCATCGTCGGAGAGGGCGATCGACGATTGGCTGCGCGCGGTGGCGCGCAGGGTGCCGTCGCGAAAGCCCCGGCAGTTGGCGCAGTTGCAGTTCCACTGGGGGAAACCGCCGCCAGCGGCGGACCCGAGAATCTGGATATGCATCACTCTTTACCCGAACAGGCGAAAACGAAAACGCCCCGGCGAGCCGAGGCGTCGAACCGCACGGCGCATCAGCGATTGGCGAAGTACATGGTCACTTCGAAGCCGATACGCAGGTCAGTGTATGCAGGTTTGGTCCACATGGGCTTGCTCCTTTCGGTTGGATTTTTCGGTGAAAGATTGCGCTATCTTACAGAAAAAGTGACTGCTGAAAGGTTAAATCTTTGAAAGTTACCGTTACGCCAGTGGTAATGATCATGCCGTTCACCAGTGCTGCCATCCTCGTTCCGGGGCGGTGCCGTTGGCCAGGCAAAGCCAGCCGTGCTCGGCTGACAGCAGGCGTGCGGTCAAGTCGTCCAGATCGGATTGTCCAGTCATCAGGATAGACCTGCACATGTCGGAAAGATTCGAAGTGTGTGTAGCCAGTTGTGTCTGCCAGGCCCACTCGGCGAGTTCGGCGTGGCTCATGGCGGCGGCACTGAATTGCTCAGCGAGGGTTTGGCGGGCATGGGGTTCGAGGGTTACGCCCTGGCTCAGTAAGGTTTGCAGGTGCTGAAGGATTTCCTCGTGGGTGGCGTGGGGGGACTGCACGCCGAACAGCAGGCCAGCGAAACCTTCAAGCTGACGATAGGCGCTGAACACGCCGTAGCCCAATTGCAGTTCGACGCGCAGGCGCTGGTACACCGGGCCTTGCAGCAGGTGGGCCAGCAGGCGGCCGCTGGCTTGGAGTGCGGCGGGGAGTGGGCAGAACAGCAGCAGCGCCTGTTCGCTGGCCTGGTCTGGAACGCGGCGCCAGTGACGACCGGTTGGAAGCCGCGGCGGGGGAGTGCGGGCGGGGTTGCCCATCAGGTCGCGCAAGGTGGTGCCCAGGGCGTTTCTGGCTGGCGTGTCGAAGCCCAGGGCGAGGCCTTGCCAGTGGGTGCTGGCCCAGAGCTGCTCCAGCTGTGGCGGAGCCAGCGCGTGAACGGGCTGAGGCAGCGGCGTATACCCGTGCAGGGCGTCTGGCAGCGCCTTGAGCAGGGCTCGAAGGGGCATCAGCGGGGGCGAGGGGGGCGTTGTCACCTGCCAGTCGCCGGGCGTGCGCAGCAACGCGAGGGCTTGCTCGACGGTGCGGATCACCCCTGCGGGAGCGCCACTGCAATGAAGCGTCCAGTGCTCGCCAGCGGCACTCCATTGCAGGCGCAGCGAGGCGCGCTCGGCGCGTTCCTGCAAGGGCCGCAGGGCCTGCTCCAGCACGGGCAGGTAGCGTTCGCGCAGGGGAGAGGTTACGTGCCAGCGCAGGTAGAGCGCGGCGTGCTCATCGCCAGTGGGCATCAGGTCGATGGTCTGCAGCCCCTGCGGCAGTGGGGCGGGCGGGGTGCTTGGCAGGCTGGCGCTGAGCAGCGGGTCCGGCTCGGGCAGACGCCAGTGGCCGGTATCGCTGGCGGGCAGGTCGGCGAGCAGCGCCCGCAGGGCATGCAGTGCACTGCTGTCCAGTGCCTGGAAGGGGTTGCCCGCCGCATCGCGTCGGGCCAGGTCCAACGCGCTGGCGGTGCGTGCGCGGCACGCCTGCAATTGGCCGAAGGCATGGTTCAGACGCTGCGGCTCGGCTTGGCGAAGGAAGGCCAGCCAGCCGTGCAGCAGGGCTTGGGCCTGCTCGGTGCTGGCGTCTTCACTCAATTGCAACTGCAGGTGCCAAAGCACTTGCCCGGCAAAGGCATACAGCGGCTCGGCCTGGTAGGCCCGCAGCCAACCGCGCGCGCGCAGCTCACCCAGCCAGCCGCCTGGACGGCTGTCGCCGAGGTGGGCGAGCAGTAGCTCCAGCGCTGCTTCGGCGCCGGGCGGGAGGTGGTCGTGGGCGAACGACAGGCCCAGTTCGCCGGGAGGCGTAACGATTTGGCGCAGCGGCCCGTCCAGAAGCGCTGGCGTCAGCGAGGGTGCGCGCCGCTGGCCTTGACTGAACAACGCGCCGTAGGCCGTGCCCAGCGCTCGCAGTTCATCCAGCGGCTGAGGCCCACACAGGCTCAGGGTCATCTGCCCAGCCTGATAGAAGTCGTCGTGGAACTGCTTGAGGGCCTGCTGGAAAGCAGGGTTCTGCAGGGGCAGGCTGTAGCGGTTGCCGGCGTGGAAGGCGCTAAGCGGGTGGCGGGCGGAGACGGTCTGCAACCGTGCGAATTGACGTTGGGCTTGAGGATTGCGCGACCAGGCGATGAATTCGGCGTGGATCACCTCGCGTTCCCGGCGCTGGCGCTCGATGTTCAGGTCCGGTTCGGCGAGCATCTGGCACAGGCGCTCGAGGCCCCCGGCCAAGGCGGTGGAAGGCACCTCGAAGAAGAAGTCGGTGGTGCGTTCGCGGGTGGTGGCGTTGACCTGGCCACCTAGGCCCTGGACGTAACGCATCAGGCCGTTTTCCAGGGGAAAGCGCGAGGTGCCGAGGAAGAACAGGTGTTCGAGGAAGTGCGCAAGGCCGGGCCAGCGCGCGGGGGCGTCGTGGCTGCCGGCGTGGACCCGCAGCGCAGCGGCGGCGCGTTTCAGGCGCGTGGTGTGGCGCAGGGTCAGGTGCAGGCCGTTGCCTAGGGTGAGGTGCTGGATAAGGTCGGGCATGCATTCATGCTAATGCATTTATGGGGGCTGGGCGGGCTCATCGCGAGGCGAGCCCGCTCCTACACGCGATGCAGATCCCGGCGCAGGTCGGCCAGGTAGGGAAACGCCTGGCGCCCCTGCGCCACCCGCTCGCGCTCCAGCTCGGCGAACAGCTGGCACTCAGCATGGCCGGCCATCGCCAGCAGGCTGCCGTCCGGGCCGATGATGCTGCTTTGTCCGCAGTACTGGATCTCGCCTTCCGCCCCACAGTAGTTGGCGTACACCAGGTAGCACTGGTTCTCCTGGGCGCGGGCGCGCACGGTGACCTGGCAGGTGAAGTCGTAGGGCGCCATGTTCGCCGTAGGCACCAGCAGCAGCTCGGCGCCGGCCAGGGCCAGGCGCCGGGCGTTTTCCGGGAACTCGATGTCGTAGCAGATCAGCAGCCCGACCTTCCAGCCATCGAGCTCGGCCACCGGGAAGTGGTCTGGACCTGCGCTGAACATCGACCGGTCCAGCTCACCGAACAGGTGGGTCTTGCGATAGTTGCACAGGCTACGGCCATGAGCGTCGATCAGTTGCACGCTGTTGTACAGCGCGCCGTCCTCGGCCAGCTCCGGGTAGCCGTAGACGATGGCGATGCGCTGCGCCAGGGCGATTTCCACCACGGTCATGGCCGAAGGGCCATCGTCGGGCTCGGCCAGGCGTTGCACGGCGTCCAGGCCGATGTTGTAGCCGCTCAGGTACATCTCCGGGCACACCAGCAGTTGCGCGCCGCGCTCGGCGGCCAGTTGCGCCTGGTGCTGCAGGCGCTCGAGGTTGCCGGGCACGTCCAGTGGCCTGGGCGCGCCCTGGAACAGGGCGATGCGCATGGCGAATCCTCGTGGTCAGTCGGCCAGGGCGATCGGCCCGATCTCGTGGAACACGTCGCCCGGGCCGGGGTTGTCCAGGTGGGTCTTGCCACCGAAGTGGTTCATGATACCCCACACTGCGTTGAGCGACGTCTGCACCGCGCCCTCCACCCACGCCGGGGTCCACGACACGTCGTCACCCGCGATGAAGATGCCGCGCTGCTCGACGGGCATGTCCTGCTGCATGAAGTGCGCGTACATGCGCTGGTTGTAGCGGTAGTGGCCCGGCAGCGCGCCCTTGAAGGCGCCGAGAAAATGCGGGTCGGCCTCCCAGGAGATGGTGATCGGGTCGCCGATGATGTGTCCGGCGATGTCGGTCTTGGGGTAGATCTTCTTCAGCGCGTCGAGCGCGAGTTGCACGCGCTTCTCCACCGGGTGCGGCAGCATCTTCAGGGCATCGCTCATCCAGGCGTAGGACAGGCAGATGACGCCGGGCTTGTCGTCACCGTTGTCGAACAGGTAGGTGCCACGGGTCAGGCGGTCGGTGAGGGTCATGCTCAGCAGGTCGCGGCCAGTCTGCGGGTCTTTGTCCTTCCAGAACGGCCGGTCGACCATCACGAAGGTCTTCGACGACTGCATGTAGCGGGTGCGGTCCAGGGCCATCCACATCTTCTGCGAGAACAGCGACTCCTCGCAGTCGATCTGGGTGGTCAGCAGCCAACTCTGGCAAGTGGTCAGCACGGCGGCGTAGTGGCGGGTGTCGCCCCAGTTGTCGGTGACCGCCAGGCGCCCATCGGCAGCGCGGGCGATGCGCTTGACCCCGCCGCGCGGCGCGCCGCCATGCAGTGAGCTGAGGCTGGTGCCGGCCGGCCAGTGGGCGCAGCGCTCGGGTGCGTGGCGCCAGATGCCCTGGGGCACCTGCTCGACGCCGCCGACCACCAGGTGCTGGTGATCGTCGCAGTTGGTCATCACTACGCGGAAGATCTCCAGCATCGAGTTAGGGAAGTCGGAGTCCCAGCCGCCGGTGCCGAAGCCAACCTGGCCGAACACTTCGCGGTGCTGGAAGCTCAGCTTGGCGAAGGCTTTCGAGGTGGCGACGAAGTCGTAGAAGGTGCGGTCGTCCCACAGCGGCACCAGGGTGTTCCACAGCGCCTTGAGGCGCGGCACGTCGCGCTCGCGGATCGCCTGCTGGATCTCGCCGAAGCGCGCGCCATCCTCCAGCGCATCGGCCCAGGCATCGGCGACTTCATGGAACAGCTGTGGCAGGTCGGCAGCCTTTTCCGCGTAGTAGGTCTGGCCTTCCAGGTCGATCACCGTGCTGCGCGAGGCGGGGGTCAGCGGGTTGGGGAAGGGCTTGGTTTCCAGGCCCAGCTTGTCGACGTAATGGTAGAAGGCCGTGGACGACACCGGGAAGCGCATGCCACCGAGTTCGGCAACGATGCCGTCGGTACCGTTGAAGGCCTGCGAGCGCAGGCGTCCGCCGAGTTTCGAGGCCTCGTAGACCACCGGCTTGAGGCCCAGCTTCATCAGCTCGTAGGCCGCCACGAGCCCGGCGATGCCAGCGCCGACGATCGCCACTTCCTCGCCGTGTCGGTCAGTGGGGATGCTGCCCAGGCCTGCGGGGTGCTCCAGCCAGTCGTCGAAGGCGAAGGGGAAGTCGGGGCCGAAGATGGTGATGGGCTTCTTGCCATCGAGCGGGTGGCGGTTGTTCTTGTTCATGAAGTGACCTTGCCAGAGCGGCTGCGCGAGGCGCGGAGCCTGAGTATAGGAGATGTCTGGCGGTCATTTTAGGGACTGGGGTGTTCGTAAATAAGATGCAGAGTGTTGTCGTTATGGATGATGTTTTTACATTATGACGATATGGGTATGCAAAATGGCTTGCTGATGGCCCTATCGCGCGGCGAGCCCGCGATAGGGCCGGAACTGTTGACGCATCACCTCGGCTCGCCCCGGTCCACCTTGCTACTGAGAATGATCGATGTGGTGGTCTTCTCCACCCCATCCAACCCGCCGATCTGGTCGAGCAATTGGTCGAGCTGCTCTGGCGAATCGCTGTGCAGCCACGCCACGTAGTCGAATTCTCCACTTACCGCGCAGAGCTGCTGCACCTGGCCCATGGCGCTCAGCCTGCGCACCACCTCCTTGCCGGAGCGCGGCTGCACGGTGATCCCCACGTAAGCCTGCAAACCGCCGCCGGCCAGGCGTTGGCCCAGGCGCACGCCGTAACCGGTGATCACCTTGTGTTTTTCCAGCCGTGCCAGGCGCGAGGTCACGGTGGTGCGCGCGATGCCCAGCTGGCGGGCAAGTGTGGCGACGCTTTCGCGGGCGTTGATCTGCAACAGGGCGATCAACTGGCGGTCGACTTCATCGAGGGCGAGGGTGCGGGCATCGGACATGATGTGTCTCTACAATAGGTTTGCTAGCCTAGCCATTGGCCGCCTTGGCCTGCAAGTTGAGCCGCTTGCACGATGATGGCGAAATGATTTAGCGGAATTCACTTCTTTTGCTCGCGGGTGGCGTATAAGATGGCGAGCTGGTTTTTGATAATGGTTCTCGTTAAAGGATTGACGCCAAAATTTCTGCTCTCCGTGAGCATTTCATAGGTGTCCCGTGGTCAGCCCGTTCAAGTTCGACGTCGATGCAGTGTTCTGTGTGTCCTTGCGAGAGCGCCAGGACAAGCGCGATCGCTTTGCCAGTGAAATCGCCAGCCGGATCAGCAACCCGGTGGCCTTCCATCTCATGGACAAGGACGCCAACCCGCTGCGGGCCACCTACGAATCGCATCGCGCACTGGCGCTGATGGCCCTGGAGCAAGGCTGGGCGCGCATCCTGGTGTTCGAGGACGATGCCAAGGCCTATGCCTTGCGCGCTTCGTCGATTCGCTGGATCAACCGCTTCGTCAACCGCCAGCCCTTCGAGGCGCTGCACCTGGGCTACGCCATGGGGCGCACCTGGCTGACCTGGTTTCCGTTCATCGCCCGCGGCAGGGTGACCGCCACCCACGCCTACATCCTGTCCCTGGAAGGTTGCCGGGTGTTCGCGGCGGCGCCCTATGACGGCGGTACCCTCGATGCGCTGTTCAAGAAGTGCATCGACCAGCACTGCGCGTACCCGATGCTTTTCCGTCGTGCCAGCCTCACTGCCGATGGCGATGGGGTGCTGGCCCGGCACGAGGATGCGCAATGGCAGCGCAATTGGGACCGGCATGTGCGCTCTCCGTTGAAGTACCTGTGGAAGACCCTGCTGCGTCCAGGCTTCTGAATCGGCTCGGCTGCCACGGCCTGCTCACATTTATTCACATAGAAATATGGCTCAATGCTATGACCCAAGCGACAATACCGGTCCTTTTAACCCGTGTGCCGTGGCACGCCCAGTGATCGAGAGCGAAGTAACGCAATGCCCAAAGCCAAGGATCTGAGCCGACTGGCCATTGACGGTGTGTTTTGTATCAGCCTCAAGGAACGAAGCGATCGTCGTGAACTGTTGCTCAAGGAGTTCGAAGGCAGTGGGTTGGACATCGAGTTCCTGCTGGTCGAGCGTGACAGCCAGGGCCCGGAATGTGGGTGCTTCACGTCCCACGTCGAATGCGCGCGCCTCGCGCTGGAGCGTGGCTACCGTCGTGTACTGATCCTTGAAGACGATGCCACCCTGGTGACCTTCAACCCAAGCCAGGTCCAGCAGATCAACACCTTCCTCGACCGGCGCGACCCCGAGCTGTTCTACCTTGGCGCCAACCTCGGCAAGGTCTGGCTGACCTGGAACCGGGGTATCGCCCGTGTGCGCACCAAGGGCGCCCATGCCTACATCCTGTCTGTGCGTGGTTGCCAGCGCATGCTCGAGCACGCGCCTTACCAGGGCATCGCCATCGACAAGGTGATGTCTCGGCAGTTCAAGGCCTACATGGCCTTCCCAATGATCAGCCAGCAGCAGCCCGAGGCCATGGCGTCGAGCGACATCCGCCATGCCCGGTCCACCGATGGCACCTTCCCTGATGAGGTCTTCTGGCGCAAGAACTGGCGCAAGCAGTACAGCCAAGTGCTGAAGAACCTGGGCAAGACCGTCACCTTCCGCGACCTTTGAAACGCCGGGCCGCCGCTTAGCTGGCTGAGGCCATGGCCATTCGGCGTGCCCGTCGGCTGAATACCAGGGCCAGCACTGCGCCCATCACCAGCAGGCAGGCATAGCCGTTGGTGGTGGTGAGCAGGCCAAAGCGTTGGCTTGCCGCCCCCGCGACGATCGCTGGCAGGCTGAACGCCAGGTAGCTCAACAGGTAGAAACCGGCCATCAAGCCACCCCGTTCATGAGCGTGTGCCAGTGGCATCACCGAGCGCAGGGCACCGAGGAAACCACCACCGAAGCCGAGACCGGCTGCCGCGGTGCCGATGAAGAACAGCCAGCTATTGCTGTTGTCGACGCCGGCCAAGGTCAGTAGCAAGCCAAGGATCAGGGCTATCCCGCCACGCCGCAGGATGACCGATGCCTCCTGCTGGCGCAGGGCAAAGATGCCCAGTGCGCCGAACCCGGTCAGCAGGAACACCAGCGCGCCGCCAACCAACGGCGCGTGCAGGCCGGTCACCTGGCGCACCAGGGTAGGCCCCAGCGACAGGTAGAACCCTCCCAGTGCCCAGAGGCTGGCGTTCAACGGTGCCATGCTCCAGAACGCGCGGCGGGCTTGCGGTGGAATGCGCACCCGCGGCCGCAGCGAGGCCAGGGCGCCGGGCTTGCTGCTGATGCTTTCCGGCAGGCGCAACAGCAGCGCGGCGAACAGTGCGAAGAGCCCGGCCAGCACCCAGAACACCCGGTGCAGCGGCGCGTCGGAAAACTGCACCAGGGCGGCGCTGCCCAGCGCGCCCAGGGCCAGGCCCAGCATCGGGGTGAGGCTGTTCAGCAACGGCCCGCGCTCGCGGTCGAAGTCCAGCAGCGCGGCGCCCAGCACGCTGGTGGCCAGCCCCGTGGCAAAGCCTTGCAGCAGGCGCGCGACGATCAGCATCTGCACCGATTCAGCCTCGAGGAACAGGCCCATGGCCACCAATTGCAACGCCAGTGCCGCGGCAATCACCGGGCGCCGCCCGATATGGTCCGACAGCGAACCGAATACCAGCAGGGTCAGCAGCAGGCCGCCGGCATAGATGCTGAAGACCACGGTCAGCAGCGCCGGGGAGAAGCCCCAGGTTTCGCGGTACAGCGCGTACAGCGGCGTCGGGGCGCTGGCGGCGGCGGAAAAGGCGATGAGGATCGCCCCGATCAGCCAGATCGACGCTTGTCGGGAAAGCCCGGGGCGCTGGTTGCTTATGGTTTTGGATAAGGTGTCTTTCATGACAATCTCGGAAAAGGCTAAGATTTAGCTTTTGCGAAACGATGAACCTGTTTTCAGTTAAAAGCAAATTCTTTGCGTTAGGGTGAGTATGGCGATCAATCAGGGCGTGCGGCCGGGCGGCCGCAGTGCGAGGGTCCAGGCCTCTGTGCACAAGGCGGTGAGCGAGTTGCTGGAAGAGCGTGAGCGTGGCGAGTTGACCGTGCCGTTGATTGCCGCGCGTGCGGGCGTCACGCCCTCGACCATCTACCGCCGCTGGGGCGACCTCAACGAACTGCTGGGCGACGTGGCCTTGCAACGCATCCGCCCGGACGGCGAGCCTGCCGACACGGGCAGCCTCAAGGGCGACCTGTTGGCCTGGGGTATCCAGTACATGGAAGAGACCGCCTCGGTGCCCGGTCGCGCAGTGGTGCTCGATTTGCTCGCGGCTGGGGGCGGCTGCTCGGGGCGCTGCCTGGAAATCGCCAGCGCCCAGTTCGGTATCTTGTTGGCGCGTGCGGTGGCAAGGGGCGAGCCGGTGCCGGAGAAGGACAGGATCGTCGATCGGTTGGTGGCGCCGCTGGTGTACCGGATCCTGTTTTCCAGCGAGGAGTTGGAGGCGGGGTACGTCGAGGCGTTGGTGGACGGGGTGCTTGAGGGCGTGCCTGGCTGACTACTGTTATTCAGCGCTTGCCTGCCTTCGGCCTGGCTCCGGTCGACCTGATAACGGGTGCTGCTGTGAGCCGAATAGGAACGCCTTTCGGTTCACAGTTTGTCGGGGCGTACCCATCAAGCTGAGTCTTGGGAGAGCGAGCATAAAAAACCGCGCAGACGCGCGGTTTTTGGTATGTCTGGTGGGCCCACACGGACTCGAACCGTGGACCAAAGGATTATGAGCCCAAAAAATTACCCGTGCTCATTGAGAAAAACCATAATGTGCCTGATTTTATTGAACATTCGATCTTATTGGGGAAGGGTTTTCGCTTCCGGTGTGGACACATTGGACTGTACCGAACTGCACAGGTCTTCAATCCTTTACACTCTCTGCAATGCCTTGCTGCGCTACAAGGTCCGTGTCGGGCCTGCTCCGGGGCTGCATTGCACCTGGGCGGGGCTTTGCACTATTTCGTGACGCAAAGCGCGTCGGCGGGAGGGGGATAAGTGATTTTCTCGCCTGATTTTTTTTGCTGAAGTAAGTTTTCTCGCGCCGAGCCATGCATGGATAATGCTGCCTCAAGGTATTCGAGCTGCAGGAACTGGGAAGTGCTGAACCGCCACAATTCATTCGATCTGATCAGGCATGCCGCCGCGCTGATGGTCCTCGTCAGCCACCACTTCGCATTATCCGGGCAAACTGAACCCACGCTGCAGGGCATCAACTCGCTGGGCGGGTTTGCGGTTCTGGCATTTTTCGCCATTTCTGGGTACCTCGTCACCCAAAGCTTTTTACGATCGTCGCTCCAGAGCTATGCGATCAAGCGTGCAGCTCGGATCTTCCCGGCCCTCATCGTTTGCGCATTTGTGATGGTGTACTGGGTAGGGGGCATGTATAGCGACGCGCTCCTGGCTACGGCTGGCAGCAAGGAAGCGCTGTTGAAGTTTTTACAAATCTCGGCATTCGGGCGTGCGGACATCAACACAGTGACCCAGGGGTTCGTCTTCCCTGAATCCCTCAACGGCAGCCTATGGACCCTCAAGTTCGAGTTTGGCTGTTACGTCCTGGTTGCACTGGCACTAAGCCTGGTGCGCCGTCCAGTCGTGCCGTTGCTCATCTTGCTGGGCTTTTGTGCGTTGAACGTTGCCAGCACATCGATCAGCCATCCCCTGTCGGGCAAGCTCTCCATTTACTCTTCGGTGTGCATTGGATTTTTCGTAGGGGCGGCACTGGCGTTTCACCAGGGCTTGCTGGGCAGCTTCAAATCGAGAGCGATTCTTGCCGGGGTGGGGTTGCTGCTGATGGGTGTTGCGGTTGTCGGCTTCATGCCGTTGCTGGCATCCAGTGTCGGCTTCAGCTTGGCCACTCTTGCCTTTGGCACCATGGTTACCGACCGAATCATTCGTGGCAGGTTCGACATTTCATATGGCCTCTACCTGTACGCCTTCCCGGTTCAGCAGTTGCTGATCAACTGCACCGAGCTGGGGTTCTATCCATCGATGGCTGCAGCCGCTTGCGTGACAACACTGCTGGCAACGTTGTCATGGCTCTGCATCGAGAAACCGGCCCTGGCCTACGCAAAAGGCCCCCGCCGACCGACCGTGACAGGGGCAGAGGCCTAGCCGCCGTCAGGCGGTGATGGGTTTCAATTTGCCGCTCAGCAGGGCGGCTTTCGCGGCGTCGGCGCTGAAGTCGCCGGCGTTGCTTGGCGCCGGGCTGGTGCCATGCACGTGACCCGCGACCTGCAGGTTCATCTGCTCCACCAGGTCCACCAGGTCCAACAGGGCACACAGCACCTGCAGCACGTTCACCCCTTCCGACCCCAACCAGGTCCTGGGTGCCTGCAGGCGCTGGCTTACCCCCACCACGCTCTCGCGTAGGCCCTCGATCCGCTCTTGGAAGTCGCCGCCGATCGTCGCGTTCAGCTTGTGCCCCACCACCAGGTTGTAGTCGCGCCCGGTGGCCTGGTTCAGGTCATTGACGGCCGCCACGCTCGCGGTGCCGCCTGACAAAAGCTTGAGTGCGCCCAGCGCCTCGATCTTCTTCACACCGCCCACCGTCTCGGTGGAGTGGTCGTCCACGTTCCTGGTGTGGCTCTGGTACTGCTCGCGGTTCCCCAGGGCCTCTACCTTGGGCTCGATAGCCTTGTCCTGGATCTTGCCGTCGGTCTGGCGCAGCCAGTTGCCGTCCGCGTCGACGCGCTGCTGGCAGGCCTCGCTGTGTTGCCAGACCTGGTCACCCTTTGGCACCCGGGGAAGTCTCAACCCGTGGGTCAGGATCTGCTGGATGAAGGGCTTGTGCGGCAAGCCATAGGCGAAGGACACCACCACGGTGGGCGTCGATGTAGGTCCGATCGGACTCGATCAGTACCAATGGCAGGTTGCTGACCTCGGCGAATGATCGAAGCAGGCCGACGGCACTTGCCTCCGATCCGCTTGGCCTGATGCCTTCGGTGTTTTCCCTACCGAGCAGGCGCCAGAGTAAGCGCAGCAACATGGATTTTCCCGAGCCAGGCTCACCGCTCAGCTCCGAATGAGGCCTGTTGGCTTGCGATCTGTTGCACAAATAGGGATGTGGTCCACCACGCCAGAGCGCCAAGGCCATTCCAGAGCGCCAAGGCCATTCATGTCGGTCCCGTCGACGAAGTCGCGGAACCAGGATGGATCGAACTCTTCGCCGCGCTCGAATTTGACGGTGGCCAGTGCAGTCTTGATGCCTCGGCCTTTCACCTCGATGAAACTGTTGCCGTTCGTGTCCTCGTCGTACCCCAGGAAGGGTAGGCTGCGTACACTGCGGACAGGGCGGTACTCATCATTCAGCCACTTGGCTTTGAGCCAGGCCAGTTCACGGGCGCCGCCTTCGAAGTTGCCGCCAGGTGTGAAGTCCAGCATGTCCTTCACGAAGCCTCGGGGATCTGCGATCGAACCGGAGGACAGGGCTGCCTGGCAGTTGCGGCTTTGGTCCGGGAAAGCAAAGCTGAAGTGGTAGCGCTGCTCACCGGTGATGACGTCCTTCTCGAGGTAGTCGAGATCCGGTACGCAGTTGGTTACCTGCTCCACCCGTGACGCGTCGTAGAAAATGTCGCGATTGCCTTCCAGTTTCTGGTCGTCCAGGGCCTAGGTCAGTTCGGCCTGGTTGACCCGGACGGAGAACAATTGGTTTTTGAATTCGACCAGGTAGAAGCCAGCTGGCCGGCGCAGGTAAACCAGATAAGCGAGTTTGCGCGCGCTCTCGGCGGTGAGCAGGCGGCCCCGGTAGCAGGCGTCATCATGAACACCTGGTCAAGATTTCCGTCTCGGTAGACGTCGTCCCAATCAAGCTCGCCGACGAGCGCAACCTAGGCAATTTCTTTCATCGACCGCAGTTGCTTGAGGTGCTTACGGATGTAGGTCCTACCCGCCTTGTCGTCGTCCAGGGCGATTACCCAAGTGATCATCTTGCCCTCGTTGGCCTCGATGATGTCCCAAGGGAAGTTCACGCAACTGATCGCGGCGATGGCTTTGAAGCTAGCTAGGTGAAGAGCGATGGCGTGGAAAATGCCTTCGACGATGTACACCCAATCATGCTTCTCGATCGTCTGCCCTGGCGGTATCCAGCCGGAATCGGTGTACTTCATGCCCGCCTTGATGCCCGCCTTCTGGTCCTCGTTACCGGCGATAGCTCGGGCATCGATGATGCGCTTCCAGTAGCCGTCGCAAAGCGGGAAGCGGACAGTGTCGGCCCAAACGCCTGATGGCTTCATCTGCCGCCTGCCCTGGGTATATCAGTTCTTGATCTTGCTTATGTCGAAGTCGCGGGCTCGGCTCAGGTAGGCGTCGGTGGTTGCGGTGGGATTCTCCGGTGTCGACGGAAAGCGCTCACCCCTCAAGGCGCCGGCTAGTCGAGTGGTGGGATTATCTATCTCCGGAAAGACGCAGTGCCCTTCAGCTAGATTCATATCAGTCACAGCGAAGTTCAGAAGGTTTTTGAGGTCCTTGGCGCGTTGTGATGGTGGAAGTCTTGTGGACGGTTGAAATCTGAAAGACGTGCTGATCCGTAACGATAAAAACACGAAAGCCGCGCAATGCGCGGCTTTCAGTTTGGTGGGCCCACACGGACTCGAACCGTGGACCAAAGGATTATGAGTCCTCTGCTCTAACCAACTGAGCTATAGGCCCCAGAGGTGCGCGGATTATAACGAGGGTTTGCTAACGGTGCCATCCGAAAGATCCGTTAGTGCTATGCGCAGGAAGGTGGCCGCGAACTCCTCGGCGGGCAGAGGCAGGCTGACGATGTAGCCCTGGATCTGCTCGCAGCCCTCGGCAGCCAGGAAACGTTGCTGCGCCTGGTTCTCCACGCCCTCGGCGATGATCGTCAGTTGCATGCTGCGGCCCAGGGCGATGATTGCGCGGGCGATGGCGGCGTCGTGGGGGTCGTCGGGCAGGCCGCGGATGAACGATTGGTCGATCTTCAGGATGTCCAGTGGCAGACGCTTGAGATAGCTCAGCGACGAATAGCCGGTGCCGAAATCATCGATCGCCAGTTGCACGCCCAGTTGCTTGAGCTGGTGGAGAATGGCGAGTGCCTCCTCGGCCTGGCTCATGATGAAGTTCTCGGTGATCTCCAATTGCAAGTCGCCGGCCTTGAGCTGGAAGGTCTTGAGCAGGTGCTCGATGCGCCGTGCCAGGTTGGGCTGGCGCAGCTGGGCGCCGGCCAGGTTGATCGACAGTGGGCCGAACGCCTGGTAGGTGCTCTTCCAGGCGTGCATCTGCCAGCACGCCTGCTCCAGCACCCAGTCGCCGATCTGCAAGATGGTGCCGTTCTCCTCGGCCAGGTGGATGAACTGCTCCGGCGGCACCTCGCCCAGGGTCGGGTGGCTCCAGCGGATCAGCGCCTCGGCGCCGACCAGGCTCTGGGTCTTGAGGCTGAACTTCGGCTGGTAGTACAGGCTCATCTCGTTGCGTTCGATAGCGCGGCGCAGCTCGTGCTCGAGGGCGATGCGCTCGCTGGCCTGCGCGGTGAGGTCGAGGGTGTAGGCCTCGACGCGGTTGCGGCCCTTGGCCTTGGAGCGGTACATGGCGGCGTCGGCGTTGCGGATCAGCGTGGCGACGTCGCTGCCATCCTGGGGGTAGAGGCTGATGCCGATGCTGGCGCTGGTGAAGAACTCGTGCTCGCCGGCCTGCACCGGCGCGTGGAAGCAGGCCAGCAGCTTGGCGGCGATGGCGCCGGCGTCGCCAGGGCGGTGCAAGCCGGGCAGGAGGATAATGAACTCGTCGCCGCCCAGGCGCGCCACGGTGTCGATGTCGCGCACCTGCTCCTTGAGGCGTTGCGCGATGCCCTTGAGCAACAGGTCGCCGACCGGGTGGCCGAGGCTGTCGTTGATGTGCTTGAAACGGTCCAGGTCGAGGAACAGCACGGCGCCCTGGCGGTTCGACAGTTGCGCACAGCTCAGCGCTGCCTGCAGGCGGTTCTCGAACAGCGCGCGGTTGGGCAGGCCGGTCAGCGGGTCGTGGTGGGCCTGGTAGTCGAGCTTGGCCTGGGCGTGCTTGAGGCTGGAGATGTCGGCGAATACCGCGACGAAATGGGTGATCTCGCGTTCGCTGTTGCGGACCGCGCTGATGGTCAGCCAGCCGGGGTAGAGCTCGCCGTTCTTGCGCTTGTTGAAGATCTCACCTTGCCAGTGGCCTTCGGCGGTGAGCTGGTGCCACATGGCGGCGTAGAAGGCGCTGTCGTGCTGGCCGGAGGCGAGCAGGCGCGGGGTCTGGCCGAGGGCTTCGCTTTCGCTGTAGCCGGTGATCTCGCTGAAGGCGCGGTTGACCGCGCTGATGCGCTGGTCGGTGTCGGTGATCAGCACCCCTTCGGCGGTATTTTCGAACACCGTGGCGGCCAGCTGCAGTTTCTCCTGCATCAGGTGGCGCTCGGTGATGTCGCGGGCTATGGTCAGCATGCAGTCGACGCCACCGATCGGCAGTGGCCGCGCCGACAGCTCGCAGAGGCGGATCTGCCCGTCGCTGCGGCGGATATGGCAACTGAAGTCGCGCACGTAGCCGTCGCGTCGGAGCTGGTCGATCAGCCGCCGACGTTCGTTGAGGTCGACCCAGATGCCCAGGTCCAGGGTGGTCTGGTCGAGGGCCGGGTTGACGTCGAAGCCGGTCAGCCGACAGAAACCTTCGTTGACCTCGAGCAGCAGGCCGTCGCTCTGGCGCGACAGCAGCAGGCCGTCAGGCGATGCGTGGAAGGCTTTGGCGAATTTTTCCTCGGAAATCTGCAACTGCTGTTGGGTTTCCTTGAGCTGGCTGATATCGCGCACTGCGACCACCAGGGCCGGCGTGCCGTCGAGGTCGAAGCTTTCCGCCGAGGTCAGGCCGGTGAACAACTGGCCGTTGCTGCGCCGAAAGCTCGTTTCCAGGTTGCGGATGCCACCCCGCTGCAGGCGTTCGAGCAGGGCTGGGCCGGTGCCTGCGACGCCCCACAGGCCCAGCTCGGTGGCGGTGCGGCCGATGACCTGGGCCGGGCTCAGGCCGATTTGCTCCTCGAAGGCTTCGTTCACCTCCAGCAGGCAACCGTCGCTGTGGCGGGCGATCAGCAGGATGTCCGGGCACTGTTGGAATACCGAGGCGAACTTCTGCTCCGACAGGCGCAGGGCATCCTCGGTGCGCTTGGTTTCGCTGATATCGATCATCAGGCCGCGCATCAGTGGCCTGTGGCCATGCTCGATCATGCTGACGATGTTGCGCACCCATAGCGTGTGGCCGTCGGCGCGGATTACCCGATAGTCGAGGCTGTGGTCGCGCCCGGCGGCGGTTTCGCTGTCGCAGTAGGCTTGTGCCCAGAGGGTGTCCTCGGGGTGCAGGATGCTGCGCCAGAAGCCGGGCTTGAGCCATTCGCTCAAGGGGTAGCCGAGCAGGTTTTCGGCGTGGGGCGAGACATAGCTGTAGGTGAAATCGTTGGCGTCGGCTTCCCAGGCGATTGCCGACAAGCTCTCGACCAGGCCGCGGTAGTGGTACTCGCTGCTGCGCAGCTCCTGCTCCAGGGCAATGCGCCGGGAGATCTCCGAACTCAGGCGGCGGTTGATGCGCAGCATCGCGGCGAGCACCGCCAGCGCCACGGCCAGGGTGGGCAGGCCGTAGAGCAGCATGTCGTGCCAGAAGTTTCGTTGATCGACGACGTTGCCCACCCAGCGCTGCTGGATCGCGTTGATTTCACTGCTGCTGAGGTCGGCCATGACCTTGTCGAGGATGCCGACGAGCACCTTCTGCTGGCGCGGCGCGGCCATTGCCAGTTGGTAGCGATAGGGCGTTTCGCCGCTGACGTAGAGGCCTTCGAGCTTCAGCTGGCGCAGGCTCCAAATGCTTGAGGCGAGGTCACCGACTACCGCATCGACCTCGTCGGTGGCCAGGGCTTGCAGGGCCGAACTGACGTTGGGTAGTGCCACCAGGTTGAGGTCCGGGTGGTGGGTGCGCAGCAATTCGTGGGGGGCGTAGTTCTCGACCACAGCGATCTTCAGGCCGTACAGGTCCTTGAGGGTGCGCGGTTGCGGGCCGCCTTCGTGGGCGAGGATGACGATCGGGAAGTCCAGGTATGGGCGGGTGAAGGCCAGGTAGGCTTGGCGTTCGGGCGTGGACATGATGCCCGGCAGCAGGTCGATGCGATTCTGCTTGGCCTGCTCCAGCACTTGGCTCCAACTGCTGGGCTCGATCGGTTGCAGCGCAACCCCCAGTCGTTCCTGGATCAGGGCAATGTAATCGGCGGCCAATCCCTGGTAGTGGCCTTCCTGGTCGCGGAACTCGAACGGCGGCCATGAAGCATCGACGCCCAGGCGCAGTTGTGGGTGCGCGCTGAGCCAGGCTTTCTCCTCGTCGGTCAGGGTCAGGGCGCCGGCCGTTGTGTTCCAGACCATCAGGAGCAGCAACAGGAGGGCCGGCATCAAGGACATGTCTACCTCTCGCATCAGGTGGCTGATTCGAGTGTAGACCGGCGGGGGCGGCGTGTGCCTCTGTAGGCGCGGCTATTGGTCCTGCTGCGGGAAAGAAAAACCCCGGCCTGGGCCGGGGTTCGTCATCACTCGTCGAGGAAGGAGCGCAGGTGCTCGCTTCGCGTCGGGTGGCGCAGCTTGCGCAACGCCTTGGCTTCGATCTGACGGATCCGCTCGCGGGTCACGTCGAACTGCTTGCCGACTTCTTCGAGGGTGTGGTCGGTGTTCATGTCGATGCCGAAACGCATGCGCAGCACCTTGGCTTCGCGCGCGGTCAGGCCCGAGAGCACGTCGCGGGTGGCTTCCTTGAGGCTTTCGACCGTGGCCACGTCGATCGGGGACTGCATGGTGGAGTCCTCGATGAAGTCGCCCAGGTGCGAATCTTCGTCGTCACCGATCGGCGTTTCCATGGAGATCGGCTCCTTGGCGATCTTCAACACCTTGCGGATTTTGTCCTCAGGCATCTCCATGCGCTCGCCCAGCTCTTCCGGGGTCGGTTCACGGCCCATTTCCTGGAGCATCTGCCGGGAAATACGGTTGAGCTTGTTGATCGTCTCGATCATGTGCACCGGGATGCGGATGGTGCGCGCCTGGTCGGCGATCGAGCGGGTGATCGCCTGGCGGATCCACCAGGTGGCGTAGGTCGAGAACTTGTAGCCACGACGGTATTCGAACTTGTCCACCGCCTTCATCAGGCCGATGTTGCCTTCCTGGATCAGGTCCAGGAACTGCAGGCCACGGTTGGTGTACTTCTTGGCGATGGAGATCACCAGACGCAGGTTCGCCTCGACCATTTCTTTCTTGGCGCGGCGGGCCTTGGCCTCGCCGATCGACATGCGACGGTTGATTTCCTTGATTTCCGCGACGGTCAGGCCGGTTTCGCTCTCGAGGTCCACCAGCTTCTGCTGGCAGGCGACGATGGCGGCGTCCTTCTCGCCCAGGGCGGCAGCCCACTTGGTGCTGCGCTTGGACAGGTCGCCGGACCAGGTCTGGTCGGTCTCGTTGCCTGGGAACAGGCGCAGGAAGTCGGCACGTGGCATGCGCGCATCACGCACGCACAGCTGCATGATGGCGCGTTCCTGGGCGCGCAGGCGCTCGAGGGCGCCACGCACGCGCTCGACCAGGGCGTCGAACTGCTTCGGTACCAGCTTGATCGGCATGAACAGCTCGGCCAGGGCCAGCAGGGCGGCAACGCCCTCATTGCTGGCGCGGCCGTGCTTTTTCAGGGCTTTGACAGTGAGGCCGAGCTGGTCGGAGACGGCGCCGAAACGCTGGCGTGCGACTTCCGGGTCTGGACCGCTTTCGGTCTCTTCCTCGTCGTCGCTGCTCTCTTCGCTTTCTTCCTCGTCGTCCGCTTCTTCCTTCGCGGCGGCGGCCTTGGCGCCTGGAATCGGCACCTCTTCGGTCGGCGCGGCGATGTTGTCGTCAGGGTCGATGTAACCGCTGAGGACGTCGGACAGGCGGCCACCTTCGGTGGTGACGCGGTCGTATTCGCCGAGGATGTAGTCGACAGTGCCCGGGAAGTGGGCGATGGCGCCCATGACTTCGCGGATGCCTTCCTCGATGCGCTTGGCGATTTCGATCTCGCCTTCACGGGTCAGCAGCTCGACGGTACCCATTTCGCGCATGTACATGCGCACCGGGTCGGTCGTGCGGCCGATATCGGTTTCAACGGCCGCCAACGCGGCGGCGGCCTCTTCGGCTGCGGCTTCGTCGGTGTCGGCTTCCGCCAACAGCAGGGCATCCGCATCCGGAGCACTCTCGAATACGTTGATCCCCATGTCGTTGATCATGCGGATGATGTCTTCCACCTGTTCCGGATCTGAAATATCCTCAGGCAGGTGGTCGTTGACCTCCGCGTAAGTCAGGTAGCCCTGCTCACGACCGCGGGTGATCAACTCTTTGATACGAGATTGCTGTTGCGCTTTTCCGGACATAACACCCTATCCACTGAAGGTCTTGGCGGGCAAAAAACAAGCCGAGGATTATACCCGAGCATGGACCTCACGCGCCAGATGAGGTCGGGGTTTGTGCGGGAACATTACGGCTCAGCAGGGCCAGAAGCTGAGATTTTTCCTCTGCGCTCAGTTCACTTTGACGTGCTTTTCGCAGCAGATGTTCCAGGCTGCGCTCGCGCTGGCGAGCGGACAAGCTAGTTATAGTGTCGAAAAACTGTTGTTCAAGGTTGTCGGCATCGATCAGCCATTCCTTTTCCGCCAGCGCCCGTAACAGGCGTCCTTGTTCGGTGCCGTGCCAACGTGCGATCAACTGCATGGAGCTTAGCCCAGGATTCTTCTGCACGGCCTCGATCAGCGCCACCAGCAGCTGGCTGTAGAGGTGTTCCTCGCCGGCGAAATGACTCGCGTCCTCGACCTTGCCGGCCAGCAGTGGGTGGTGCAGTAGTGTGCGCAGCGCCGCCAGCGCCGGTGGTTCGACCGGTGCCGGTACGCGTGGCGGCGCCTCTTCGCGCTGCCAGGGCTTGCCGCCCTTGCGGTTCTTGTCCCAGGGCTTGCCGTTGCCATCCCATTGCTTCTTGCCACCGCCCTTGTTCGGCGTCCATGGGCGCTGCTCCTGCTGCGCAGGGGCGTAGTCGTAGGACGGTTCACTGTAGTCGGGGGTGTAGCTGGCCATGGCGTCGTAGTCGAAGCCAGGGTCGTAGTCCGGGGTGCTTGCCGCTGGCGCCTGCTGCGCCAACTGTTCCATCTGCTGCATGTCCAGCCCGGTGATGTCCTTCAGGCGGTTGCGCATCAGCTGGCGCAAGTTGGCGCCGGGGATCTTTTCGATCAACGGTGCGGCCAGCGTCGCCATGTGCGCCTTGCCTTCCAGCGAACGTGGGTCGGCTTCGTTGCTCAACTGCTCGAAGAAATAGTCGGCCAGCGGCTGGGCGTGCTGGTTGATGCGCGCGTGGAACGCGTCGGTGCCTTCGGCGCGGACCAGGCTGTCCGGGTCTTCGCCCTCGGGCAGGAACAGAAAGCGCGCGCGGCGCCCGTCTTGCAGGTTCGACAGGGTAGCCTCAAGCGCGCGCCAGGCAGCCTTGCGCCCGGCTTGGTCGCCGTCGAAGCAGAACAGCACGTGCGGTACCACGCGGAACAGGCGCTTGAGGTGCTCCTCGCTGGTGGCGGTGCCGAGGGTCGCCACGGCATTGCGCAGGCCTTGCTGGGCCAGGGCGATGACATCCATGTAGCCCTCGACCACGATGATCTCGTCGAGGTTGCGGTTGTGCTTGCGTGCCTCGTACAGCCCGTACAGCTCCTGGCCCTTGTGGAAAACCGGGGTTTCCGGGGAGTTCAGGTACTTGGGCTTGTCGTCACCCAGCACCCGGCCGCCGAAAGCGATCACCCGGCCACGGCTGTCGCGGATCGGGAACATCACGCGGTCGCGGAAGCGGTCGTAGCGCTTGCCGCTTTCGGCGTTCTCGATCAGCAGGCCGGCGTCGATCATCACTTTTTGCTGCAGGGTGTCGGCGCCCAGGTGCTTGAACAGGTTGTCCCAGCCTGGCGGTGCGAAGCCCAGGCCGAAGTCGCGGGCGATTTCCCCGGACAGCCCGCGGCCCTTGAGGTATTCCACCGCCGCCTTGCGGGTCGGGTGGTTGCGCAGGGCCTGGCGATAGAACTCGGCAGCCGCTTCCAGCAGTGGGTACAGCGGGGAGTCGGTGGGCTGGCGTGGCTTCTGCCCGCGACGGCCTTCCTCGCGGGGGATTTCCATGCCGGCCGCGCGGGCCAGTTCCTCGACCGCCTGGGGGAAGTCCAGGTTGTCGTGGTCCATGATGAAGCCCAGGGCGTTGCCCCCGGCGCCGCAGCCGAAGCAATAGTAGAACTGCTTGTCGGGGCTGACGGTGAAGGACGGGGTCTTTTCCTTGTGGAACGGGCAGCAGGCGGAGAGGTTCTTGCCGGTTTTTTTCAGCTGGATGCGCGAACTCACCACGTCGACGATGTCGGTGCGGTTGAGCAGGTCATCAATGAAACTCTGGGGAATCAGCCCGGCCATGGCAGTCTCGTCATCTGGCAACTGGCAAGTCTAATCGCTAATGCGCGGGTTCGGGGCGTAAGGTGTAGCAAGGAAGTGCGAGGGGAGGTTGTGCTCGTCGCAAGCCACGAGGGGCTCGTCAGTCAGGACGTGCACGTCTGGCGTGAACCAGTTGCTGACGTGTTGTAGCGGGTTGCCCATGGCTGTTGCCGGGGCGCCCGAGGCGCATGGCCAAGGGATTGAAACAAGCGCTGCCATCAGCCCGGCACGGTGGCCGGGCGGGGGGCAGAAGCCTTGCGTAGAACGCCTGTATTAGTACAGACGAACGGCGCGGCGCTGTTCGCGCTGGACTTTCTTGGCGTGACGCTTGACAGCGGCAGCAGCCTTGCGCTTGCGCTCGGCAGTCGGCTTTTCGTAAAACTCGCGGCTACGAACTTCAGCCAGTACACCGGCTTTTTCGCAGGAGCGCTTGAAACGACGCAGAGCTACGTCGAAGGGTTCGTTCTCTTTAACTTTGACGGCTGGCATCCAGGGCTACCTTCATTCATTACCGGGGTAGACGTACTCCTGACAAAACAAAGGTGTGCTGGAGAACGTCGGTTTTCAAGGGTTGCGGATGTTAACCCTTAGCTGGCCGGAATGCAAAGCCTCTGATCGAAAACCGCTGGTCGGCACTCGGCACGGGGACTATCATGCGCGGCTTCGAATTCAGCCTCCACAAGGCACGGACCCATGCTAGTACTGGGATTGGAAACATCCTGCGACGAAACCGGCGTCGCATTATATGACAGCGAACGCGGTTTGTTGGCCGACGCGTTGTTCAGCCAGATCGACGTGCACCGCGTCTACGGCGGCGTTGTGCCCGAGCTCGCCTCGCGTGATCACGTCAAGCGCATGCTGCCGTTGATTCGCGAAGTGCTGGGCGAAGCCGGCTGCGTCGCCGCCGACATCGATGCCATCGCCTATACCGCCGGCCCAGGCTTGGTCGGCGCACTGCTGGTCGGCGCGTCCTGTGCCCAGGCCCTGGCGTTCGCCTGGGATATCCCGGCGATCGGCGTGCACCATATGGAAGGCCACCTGCTGGCGCCCATGCTGGAAGCGCAGCCGCCCGAGTTTCCGTTCGTTGCCTTGCTGGTTTCCGGTGGTCACACCCAGTTGGTGCGTGTCGATGGCATCGGCCAGTACCAGCTGCTGGGCGAGAGCCTGGACGACGCCGCCGGTGAGGCCTTCGACAAGACCGCCAAGCTGATTGGCCTGAATTACCCCGGCGGCCCGGAGATCGCGCGCCTGGCCGAGCAGGGCGTGCCGGGGCGTTTCGTGTTCCCGCGGCCGATGACCGACCGTCCGGGCCTGGAGTTCAGCTTCAGTGGGTTGAAGACCTTCGCCCTGAACACCTGGCAGCAGCGTCGCGATGCCGGGGACGACAACGAGCAAACCCGTTGCGACGTGTCCCTGGCATTCCAGCAGGCGGTGGTGGAGACTCTGACCATCAAGTGCAAGCGTGCCCTCAAGCAGACCGGCCTCAAGCGCCTGGTCATCGCTGGTGGCGTCAGTGCCAACAAGGCCTTGCGCACATCGTTGGAAGAGATGCTCGCCAGCCTCAAGGGCAACGTCTACTACGCGCGGCCGAAGTTCTGCACCGACAACGGCGCGATGATCGCTTATGCAGGTTGCCAGCGTTTGCTGGCTGGGCAACAGCAGGACCTGGCGATCAGCGTGCAGGCGCGCTGGCCGATGGAGCAACTGCCGCCGCTGTGAAGGTGCGCGCTTCAGAAATGCCGTTCGCGTCCGGCAAACAGGTCGCGTAGATTGCTGCGATGGCGCCATACGATCAGCAGTGTCAGCGTCGCCATTGGCAGCAGCGCCGCCGGCTCACGCCAAGCCAGCAGTGGCAGGGTCAGTGGCGTGGCGATCAACGCGGCCAATGAACTGGTGCGGGTGAGGTAGAAGGTCAGCAGCCAGGCGCCGATGGCCAGCAGCGCGGCGGGGAAGTAAAGGCCCATGAGCATGCCGGCTGCAGTGGCCACGCCCTTGCCGCCCTGGAAGTGGAAATACAGTGGGAACAGGTGGCCGATCACGGCGCACAGGCCGATCCAGGCTTGTTCCTGCAGGCTGAGCCCGGCCAGTTGCGCCAGTAGCACCGGCAGCAGGCCCTTGCACAGGTCGCCGAGCAGGGTCAGGATCGCCAGTTTGCGGCCCGCCAGGCGCAGCATGTTGGTCGCACCGGCGTTGCCCGAGCCGCTGGTGCGGGGGTCGGGTCTGCCGCTGACGCGGCTCAGCACGATGGCGAAGGACAGCGAGCCGAGCAGGTAGGCGAGCAGTGCCAGTAACCAAAACATGCTAACTATTCCGGGCGAGGATGCCCTGATTCTAACGGCGCCCGTCGCCCTTGTCGTGCTGTGGAGAGAAGTGCTTGGACAGAGTGTTCATCGAAGGCCTGGAAGTCGATACCGTCATCGGCGCCTATGACTGGGAACGGGATATCCGCCAGTGCCTGCGCCTGGACCTGAGTTTCGCCTGGGACAACCGCCCGGCCGCCGCCAGTGACGACCTGAGCCTATGCCTGGACTATGCCAGCGTGACGGCGCGCATCCAGGCATTCGCCGAGCAGTCCAGCTTCGAATTGGTGGAAACCTTCGCCGAGCGCTTGGTGGCGGCGCTGATGGAGGAGTTCGGCATCCCCTGGGTGCGCCTCAAACTGACCAAGCCGGGTGCGATACCTGCGGCCCGTGGTGGTGTTGGCGTGGAGATCGAGCGCGGATGTCTCTGAGCACGGTATACCTGGGGCTGGGCAGCAATATAGACCGTGAGGCGCACCTGTGTGCCGGGCTCGACGCGCTGGCCGGCTTCTTGCGCGACATGCAGTGCTCCGCGGTGTTCGAAAGCCAGGCGGTGGGGATCAAGAGCGGCCCATTCTTCAATTTGGTGGTGCGCGGCCAGACCGACCTGCCGCTACTGGAGCTGGATCGCCGGCTCAAGTTCATCGAGGCGGACAATGGCCGCTATGCGCCGGATCGCAAGGGCCTGCCGCTGGATATCGACGTGCTGATGTACGACGACCTGCATGGCACGTTCAATGGGCTGGTGCTGCCGCGGGCCGAGATTCTGAAGAATGCTTTCGTGCTCTGGCCTCTGGCCTTGCTGGCCCCGGAGCTGATCCACCCCGTTGCAGGCAAGTCTATCGGGCAGTTGTGGCAGGAGGCGCGCATCGATCAGGTGCTGGCCCCGGTGCCGTTCGAGTGGCGCGGGTTGCAACTGACGCGGAATTAGTGGCGAGTCCATCGCGGGGCAAGCGCGCGATGGGCCCGCATCGACACCCTCGCATTCAGGACTTGGCCGCCTCCCGATAGGTTGTCAGCGCCTTCAGTCGCTCCCCCTTGATCGCCTCCCCCAGCGCCTGCCCACCCAGGCCACTCTCCACCAATGGCTTTACGTCGACCGACCGGGCCGCCGCCGCTGCACCGCGCAGGTAATCCACCTGTGGATAAGCGTGCAGCGCCAGCCCCTTGCCTGCGTCCATTGCGCAGGCGGCAATGAAGTCCTCGAAACGCTGCGGGCGTCGATAGACGTCGAACTTCTGCAACAGCTCAAGCAGCTCCGTTGGCTGCAACGCTTGGGCCAGGCGGCAGTGGCCTTGGAATTCACCCACCAGCAGCGCCAGTTCCTGGCATTCCCGCGGCGCCTTGAAGCGTTGGTTGATCGCCTTGATCGCCTTCAGGTCGAGGCCAAGCAGCAGGCAGGCCCAGCGCACGTGCAGTGGTTGCCGGTAACGGGCGGCGTGTTCGAGGGCAGCCAGCGGCGGATGACTGGCATCGTGCAATAGCGCGTCGAGCTCAGGCATCAGTTCCTTAAGCGCGTGGCAATCGCGCAGCACTTGGATGAACACCTCGGGTTGCGCTTCCATCAGCGCGCGCTCGATTTCTTTCCAACTGCGTTCGGCCGTCAGCGCCTGAAGCTCGCCAGAGGCACTGATTTGCCGCATCAGTGCCAGCGTTTCTTCCGCCACCCGGAAACCCAGTGGCGCATAGCGCGCGGCAAAGCGGGCGACGCGCAGTACGCGCAAGGGGTCTTCGGCAAACGCCGGTGAGACGTGGCGCAGAATGCGCCGCTCGAGGTCGGCTTTGCCGCCGTAGGGGTCGCACAGGTTGCCCTGATCGTCCTCGGCCATGGCGTTGATGGTCAGGTCACGGCGGATCAGGTCTTCTTCGAGGGTGACCTCAGGGCTGGCGTGAAAGGTGAAACCGCCGTAACCACGCCCGCTCTTGCGCTCGGTGCGGGCCAGGGCGTATTCCTCACCGCTCTTGGGGTGGATGAACACTGGGAAGTCAGCGCCGACCGGGCGAAAGCCTTGGGCCTGCATCTGTTCGACGGTGGCACCGACCACCAGCCAGTCGATGTCGCTGACCGGGCGGCCGAGCAGGCGGTCGCGCACCGCGCCGCCAACTTTGTAGATCTGCATGGGAAATCTCCGTTACTGCCGACAGGATACCCTGTCGGCAGTAACGGAAGCGCTTAGAGGTGGTGAACCACGGCCAAATCCATGCGCCCGTAGTCGCCGGCTTCGCCATGCTCGCCACGGGGCGGCATGTGGTGGGTTTTCATCACCTGGTCGCCTTGCACGGTTTCCAGGTGGATGTCGAAGCCCCACAGGCGGTGCAGGTGCTTGAGCACTTCCTCGGTGGAGTCACCCAAGGGTTTGCGGTTGTGCTGCTGGTGGCGCAGGGTCAGAGAACGGTCGCCGCGACGGTCGATGCTCCAGATCTGCACGTTCGGCTCGCGGTTGCCCAGGTTGTACTGGGCGGCCAGTTGCTCGCGAATGGCACGGTAGCCGGCTTCGTCGTGGATCGCTGGCACCAGCAGGTCGTCGCGCTGGTCGTCATCGAGGATGCTGAACAGCTTGAGATCGCGGATCACCTTGGGTGACAGATACTGCAGGATGAAGCTTTCGTCCTTGAAGCTGCTCATGGCGAACTTCACGGTCGATAGCCAGTCACTGCCGGCAATGTCGGGGAACCAGCGGCGATCTTCCTCAGTGGGGTGCTCGCACATGCGGCGGATGTCGGTGTACATGGCGAACCCCAGGGCATAGGGGTTGATGCCGCTGTAGTAAGGGCTGTCGAAGCCCGGCTGGAACACCACGCTGGTGTGCGATTGCAGGAACTCCATCATGAAACCGTCGGTGACCAGGCCTTCGTCGTACAGGTCGTTCATCAGCGTGTAGTGCCAGAAGGTGGCCCAGCCTTCGTTCATCACCTGAGTCTGGCGCTGGGGGTAGAAGTACTGGGCGATCTTGCGCACGATACGCACCACTTCGCGCTGCCAGGGTTCGAGCAGCGGAGCGTGCTTTTCGATGAAGTACAGGATGTTTTCCTGGGGTTCGGTCGGGAAGCGTCCTTCGTCCCGGTCGTTGCCCTTGTCGGTGCCTTTGGGGATGGTGCGCCACAGGTCGTTGATCTGTCGCTGGAGGTGCTCCTCGCGCTCCTTCTGCCGACGGCGCTCTTCTTCGGCGGAAATGGGGTAGGGACGCTTGTAGCGGTCAACGCCATAGTTCATCAGGGCGTGGCAGGAGTCGATCAGGTCCTCGACAGCGTCGATGCCGTGGCGCTCCTCGCATTGGGCGATGTACTGCTTGGCGAACACCAGGTAGTCGATGATCGAGCTGGCGTCGGTCCAGGTGCGGAACAGGTAGTTGCCCTTGAAGAAGCTGTTATGCCCGTAGCAGGCGTGGGCGATCACCAGTGCTTGCATGCATATGGTGTTTTCTTCCATCAGGTAGGCGATGCACGGGTCGGAGTTGATGACGATCTCGTAGGCCAGGCCCATCTGCCCGCGGCTGTAGGATTTTTCGGTGCTGAGGAACTGCTTGCCGTAGGACCAATGGTGATAGCCCAGTGGCATGCCGACGGAGGCATAGGCGTCCATCATCTGCTCAGCGGTGATCACCTCGATCTGGTTGGGGTAGGTGTCCAGGGCATAGCGCTCGGCCAGGCGGCTGATTTCCCGGTCATAGGTCTGGATCAGCTCGAAGGTCCATTCCGAGCCCGTGGAAATGGGTTGGCGTCTCTGTGCTCTGGCGGTCATGTGGCTAACCTGCGCTGGAAGAGTTCACGGAAGACCGGGTAGATGTCACCGGCCGAAACCAACTGTTGCTGGGCGAAGGTGTCGGGGAAGGCTTCGCCGATACGTTCGTATTCGTACCACAACGCCTGATGCTCACGTGGGGTGATCTCGACGTAAGTGTAGTACTGCACGTGCGGCATGATCTGCTTGGTCAGGATGTCGCGGCAGATGGGCGAGTCGTCGTTCCAGTTGTCGCCGTCCGAGGCCTGGGCGGCGTAAATGTTCCAATCGCTGGCAGGGTAGCGCTCGCTCATGATCTCCTGCATCAGCTTAAGGGCGCTGGAGACGATGGTGCCGCCGGTCTCGCGGGAGTAGAAGAACTCCTCCTCGTCGACCTCGCGGGCGCTGGTGTGGTGGCGGATGAACACCACCTCGATGCGCTCGTAATTACGCTTGAGGAACAGGTACAGGAGAATGAAGAAGCGCTTGGCGATGTCCTTGGTGGCCTGGGTCATGGAGCCGGACACGTCCATCAGGCAGAACATCACCGCCTTGGAGCTGGGGTTGGGCTGCTTGACCAGCAGGTTGTACTTCAGGTCGAAGGTGTCGAGGAATGGCAGACGGTTGATGCGCGCCTTGAGGCGCTCGATTTCGGCTTCCACGGCCTGGATATCGGTGAAATTGTCCGGCTCCTCGACCTTCAGGCGCGCCAGCTCCTGTTGAGCCTCGCGCAACAGTGCGCGGCTGCTGCCGGTCAGGGCGATACGCCGGGCATGAGCCGAGCGCAGGGTGCGGACGATGTTGATGCGTGAGGGGTTGCCCTCGTTGGCGATGCCGGCGCGCACGGTCTTGAAGGTGTCGGCGCCGGTCAGGTGGCGTTTGACCAGGTTGGGCAGTTCGAGGTCCTCGAACATGAACTCGAGGAACTCCTCCTGGGTGATCTGGAAAACGAAGTCGTCCATGCCCTCGCCGGAATTACCGGCCTTGCCGCGTCCACCACCCCCGCCGCCACCTTGAGGGCGGGCGATGTGTTCGCCAGCGGTGAACTCCTTGTTGCCCGGGTGCACGATGGTCTGCTTGCCACCACGACCATGGTGCAGCACCGGTTCATCGATATCACGGCCCGGGATGCTGATCTGTTCGCCGTGTTCCATGTCCATGATGGAACGGCGGCTTACGGCTTCCTCGACGGCTTTCTTGATGTGTTCACGGTAGCGCCGCAGGAAACGCTGGCGGTTGACCGTGCTCTTGTTCTTGCCGTTCAGGCGTCGGTCGATTACGTAGCTCATGGGCCCTCCGGTGACTGGGTGCAGCTGCAAGCCTCAAGCTGCGAGCTGCAAGAAAGAGCAGCCACCGCTGCCGCAAGCCATGGCGCGGGTTCGGGCCCGGCGCTGCATGGCTTGCAGCTTGCGGCTTGTAGCTTGCCGCTTATTGCGATTTCCTGACCCGCAGGTACCATTCCGACAGCAGTCGTACCTGCTTGTCGGTGTAGCCACGCTCCACCATCCGGGTGACGAAGTCGTTGTGTTTCTGTTGATCCTCCTTGCTGGCCTTGGCGTTGAAGCTGATGACCGGCAGCAGGTCCTCGGTGTTGGAGAACATTTTCTTCTCGATCACCACCCGCAGCTTCTCGTAGCTGAGCCAGCTGGGGTTCTTGCCGTTGTTGTTGGCGCGGGCGCGCAGCACGAAGTTGACGATCTCGTTGCGGAAATCCTTCGGATTGCTGATGCCGGCCGGCTTCTCGATCTTTTCCAGTTCCTCGTTGAGGGCGATACGGTTGAGGATCTCGCCGGTTTCCGGGTCGCGGTATTCCTGGTCCTGGATCCAGAAGTCGGCGTACAGCACGTAGCGGTCGAAGATGTTCTGCCCGTACTCGCTGTAGGACTCCAAGTAGGCGGTCTGGATTTCCTTGCCGATGAACTCGATGTAGCGCGGCGCCAGGTATTCCTTCAGGTAACGCAGGTAGCGCTCGCGTACCTCGGCGGGGAATTGTTCCTGTTCGATCTGTTGCTCCAGCACGTACAGCAGGTGCACCGGGTTGGCCGCCACTTCGTGCGGGTCGAAGTTGAACACCTTGGAGAGGATCTTGAAGGCGAAGCGGGTCGACAGGCCGTTCATGCCTTCGTCGACGCCCGCGGCGTCGCGATATTCCTGTATCGACTTGGCTTTCGGGTCGGTGTCCTTCAGGTTTTCGCCGTCATACACGCGCATTTTCGAGTAGATGTTGGAGTTCTCCGGCTCTTTCAGGCGTGACAGCACGGTGAACTGGGCCAGCATCTTGAGGGTGTCGGGCGCGCAGTGGGCCTTGGCCAGGGAACTGTTGATCAGCAGCTTGTCGTAGATCTTGATCTCATCGCTGACGCGCAGGCAGTACGGCACCTTGACGATGTAGATACGGTCGATGAAGGCTTCGTTGTTCTTGTTGTTGCGGAAGGTGTGCCACTCCGATTCGTTGGAGTGCGCCAGCAGGATCCCGGAGTAGGGGATCGCCCCCAGGCCCTCGGTGCTGTTGTAGTTGCCTTCCTGGGTGGCCGTGAGCAGCGGATGCAGGACCTTGATCGGTGCCTTGAACATCTCGACGAATTCCATCAGGCCCTGGTTGGCCCGGCACAGCGCGCCCGAGTAGCTGTAGGCGTCGGCGTCGTTCTGCGGGAATTCCTCGAGCTTGCGGATATCAACCTTGCCCACCAGCGCGGAGATGTCCTGGTTGTTCTCGTCGCCGGGCTCGGTCTTGGCAATGGCGATCTGGTTGAGGATCGAGGGGTAGAGCTTGACCACCTTGAATTTGCTGATGTCGCCGCCGAACTCCTGCAGGCGCTTGGTGGCCCAGGGTGACATGATGGTGTTGAGGTAGCGGCGCGGGATGCCGAACTCCTCTTCAAGGATGGCACCGTCCTCGGTCGCGTTGAACAGGCCCAGGGGCGACTCGAATACCGGTGAGCCCTTGATCGCGTAGAAGGGCACCTTTTCCATCAGTTGCTTGAGCTTTTCAGCCAGGGATGACTTGCCACCGCCCACGGGACCGAGCAGATAGAGGATTTGTTTCTTTTCTTCCAGGCCCTGGGCGGCATGCCGGAAGTAGGAGACGATCTGGTCGATGCACTCTTCCATGCCATGGAAGTCGGCAAAGGCCGGATAGCGGCGGATCACCTTGTTGGAGAAGATCCGCGACAGCCTGGAGTTGCTGGAGGTGTCGATCAGCTCCGGTTCGCCGATGGCCAGCAACAGCCGTTCGGCCGCCGAAGCGTAGGCGCTGCGATCCTCTTTGCACAGCTCGAGGTACTCCTGCAGCGAGAGTTCTTCCTGGCGGGTTGACTCGAAACGTTGTTGGAAGTGGCTAAAAATGCTCATGACGTCACCTCGCTCGATACGTGGAGCCGACGCCGGATCAGTCAGCTGATGCTGGCATGCAACCGGGCTGGCCGATTGCTGTATACCCCCCAGAACACCCGTAGAAACGCTACCGATGACCCGCACGCCGGTGTACCGGCTCTCCCCTTTTTGGATGGCCTGGGCTTAAGGATAGTTGGTTCTGGGCAAGGTCAAGGGCGCGAGGCCGAGAAGATGCTCACGACCGTTCGTCAGGTGAGGCGCGAGCCCGCTCAGGGCGCGGGCTGCAGGAAAAATGAAAAAATTATTCGGCCGAGCCCTGGGCGGTCTCTGCCGGGTAGGTGGCGCGCCACAGCTCGAAGCCGCCGTCGATGCTGTAGACGTCGGAGAAACCTTGGCCGACGAGGTAGGCGGCGGCGCTCTGGCTGGAGTTCCCGTGGTAGCACACCACCAGGGTCGGGATGTCGAGGTCGGCGTTGCGGATGAACTCGGCGACCGAGTGGTTATCCAGGTGCTTGGCGCCGGTGATGTGGCCGGCGGCGAAGGCTTGCGGGTCACGAATGTCGACCACGACCGCACCTTGCTCACGCAAGGCCTGGGCCTGCTCGGGAGGGATGCGTTTGAATTCGCTCATGGGGCGGGTTTCCTTCAGGGCTGATCGTTCATTCTAGCGGGTTGTGCCGGTGGGCGTAGGGTGCCGTCGTCGGCGCAGTCACAGCGGTGCATTTCGCCACTGTCGACGTTGTACAGGGTCATTGCGCCACCCCACACGCAGCCAGTGTCCAGGGCCACTACGCAGGGCTCGTGCACACGCCCTTCGAGGGCCGCCCAGTGGCCGAAGATGATCTTCACGTGGCGGGCGCGGCGCTCTTTGTGGGCGAACCAGGGTTTGTAGCCCTTAGGGGCACTGCCCAGGCCTTCCTTGCTCTTGAGGTCGAGCTTGCCTTCGGCGGTGCAGAAGCGCATGCGGGTGAAGTAGTTGGTAATCACCCGCAGGCGCTCGATCCCGACGAGGTTCTTGCTCCACTTGCTCGGTTCGTTGCCGTACATGCCGTCGAGGTAGAGTTTCAGGCGGTTGTCGTCACGCAGTACTTCTTCCACCTCTGCAGCAAGTTCCAGGGCCTTGCCCAGCGTCCACTGGGGAGGGATGCCGGCATGCACCAGGGCGATACCGCGCGGCTCGTCGTAGTGCAGTAGTTTTTGCCGGCGCAACCAGTCGAACAGCGTGTCGGCGTCCGGCGCTTCGATGACTTCACGCAGGGTGTCGCTCTTCTTCAGGCGTTCGACGTTGTGCCAGGCCGCCAGCAGGTGCAGGTCATGATTGCCCAGCACGCACACCAGGGAATCGCGCATCGAATAGAGGAAACGCAGGGTCTCCAGTGACTCGGGGCCGCGGTTGACCAGGTCGCCGACCAGCCACAGGCGGTCGACGGCGGGGTTGAAGCGCACGCGTTCGAGCAGGCACTTGAGGGGCTGCAGGCAGCCTTGCAGGTCGCCGACCGCGTATACCGCCATCAGTGCAGCGCCCCGGGTACCGCCAGGCGGAAGGGGGCGATGTCGGCATCGAAGCGTTTACCGTCTTCGGCGAACATCTGGTAGCTGCCCTGCATGGTGCCGACGCGGGTGGTGATGACCGCACCGCTGCTGTAGGTGTGGCTCTTCCCCGGTTCGATCATCGGTTGTTGGCCGATGACGCCGGCGCCGCGGACTTCCTCGACTTCGCCGTCACCGTTGGTGATCAGCCAGTGGCGGGACATCAGCTTGGCTTTCAGCGTGCCGCTGTTGTGCACGGTGATGGTGTAAGCGAAGGCGAAACGACTGTTTTCGGGGTCGGATTGTTCTTTGAGGTAGCGGGTCACGACGCTGACGTCGATCTGGTAGCGGGGATCGGACATGCAAAGGCCTTGGACGAACGAACGCAAAAACGACAGTGGTTGCAGTCTAGGCCATTGGTGGGGGGGAGAGCCAGCGGAAAGGGGGCGGGGCGGCCCCATCGCGGGGCCGCGTCAAGTCAGGCCAACTGGTCGGCCAGGCGCACGAAGGCAGCCAGGTCCAGTTGCTCGGGGCGCAGGCTGCCATCCACACCTGCGGCCTCGATAGCCTGGGCGTCGAGCAGGCCTTTGAGGGTATTGCGCAGGGTCTTGCGGCGCTGGTTGAAGGCCTCGCGGACGATGCGTTCCAGCTGGCGCGGGTCCTTGGCCGGGTGCGGCAAGGTTTCGTGCGGCACCAGGCGCACGATCGCCGAATCGACCTTCGGCGGCGGGTTGAAGGCGCCGGGGCCGACGTTGAACAGGTGTTCGACGCGGCAGTGGTACTGCACCATGATCGACAGGCGACCCCAATCACCGCCCCCGGGGCCGGCTGCCAGGCGCTCGACCACTTCCTTCTGCAGCATGAAGTGCATGTCGCGGATCAGCCCGGCGTGGTTGAGCAGGTGGAAGATCAGCGGGGTGGAGATGTTGTACGGCAGGTTGCCGACCACCTTGAGACTGCGTGGCGGGGTGCCCAACTGGTTGAAGTCGAACTTCAGGGCGTCGCCCTGGTGCAGGCGGAAGTTGTCGCGGTCAGCGAACTTGTGCTGAAGGATCGGCACCAGGTCCTTGTCCAGTTCGACCACGTCCAGCTGTGCGCCGCTGCCCAGCAGGCCCTCGGTCAGGGCGCCCTGGCCCGGGCCGATTTCCAGCAGGTGCTCGCCCGGCTTGGCGTTGATGGCCCGCAGGATGCGGTCGATGACCCCGGCGTCGTGCAGGAAGTTCTGGCCGAAGCGCTTGCGCGCCCGGTGTTGGTATTGCTCGTTCATGGGCGGTTCTCGGCCATCTGGTAGGCGGTTTCCAGGGCGACGCGCAGGCTGCCGGTGTCGACCTTGCCGCTGCCGGCGAGGTCCAGGGCGGTGCCGTGGTCGACCGAGGTGCGGATGATCGGCAGGCCAAGCGTCACGTTGACCGCGGCGCCAAAGCCCTTGTACTTGAGCACGGGCAGGCCTTGGTCGTGGTACATCGCCAGCACTGCGTCGCAGTGCTCCAGATATTTGGGGGTAAACAGGGTATCGGCCGGCAGCGGGCCACGAAGGTCCATGCCTTCGCCACGCAAGCGTGCCAGTGCAGGCTCGATGATGTCGATTTCTTCGCGACCCAGGTGGCCGCCTTCGCCGGCGTGCGGGTTGAGACCGCAGACCAGGATGCGCGGTTGGGCGATGCCGAACTTGTCGCGCAGGTCGGCATGCAGGATGCGTGTGACCCGCTCCAGGCGCTCGGCGGTGATGGCGTCGGCGATGTCGCGCAGGGGCAGGTGGGTGGTCACCAGGGCCACGCGCAGGCCATGGGTGGCCAGCATCATCACCACCTGTGCGGTGTGGGTGAGTTCGGCGAGGAACTCGGTATGCCCGGAGAAGGCGATGCCGCTCTCGTTGATCACACCCTTGTGCACCGGCGCGGTGATCATTCCGGCGAAAGACCCGTCAAGGCAGCCCTGGCCCGCACGGGTCAGGGTCTGCAGGACGAACGCGGCATTCGCGGGGTCGAGGGTGCCGGGTACCACCTTGGCGGCCAGAGGGGTGTTCCAGACGTACAGGCTGCCGGCGGGCGCCGGGTGCTCGGGCCAGTGGCCAGGCTCGACCGGCAACAGGTTGACGGCCAGCCCCAGGCGCGTGGCCCGCTCGGCGAGCAGGTCACGGCTGGTGATGGCGATCAGGGGGTGCGGCTGGGGCTCCGCGGCGAGCAGCAGGCACAGGTCGGGGCCTATGCCGGCCGGTTCGCCGGGTGTGACGGCGAAGCGCAGGGGCTTCACTGGGCGGCCTGGCCGGCGCCAGGCAGCTTGATTTCAACGTAGGCTTCGTCGCGGATCTGGCGCAGCCAGGTCTGCAGCTCTTCGTCGTACTTGCGGTTGCGCAGCACGTTCAGCGCCTGCTGCTCGCGGGCCTGCTCGGTGCTGTCGGTGGCGCGACGGCCCAGGACTTCCAGGACATGCCAGCCGTACTGGGTTTGGAACGGACGGGTGACCTGACCCTGTTGGGCATTGGCCATCTGCTCGCGGAACTCCGGCACCAGGCTGTTCGGGTCGACCCAGTTCAAGTCGCCACCGTTGAGTGCCGAGCCAGGGTCTTCCGAGAAGCTTTTCGCCAGGGTGGCGAAATCTTCGCCGTTCTGGATGCGATCGTAGAGCCGCTCGGCCAGTTGCTTGGTGGCTGTTTCGCTACGGATCTCGCTGGGCTTGATCAGGATGTGGCGAACATGCACCTCGTCGCGCAGCACGCTGCTTTCACCGCCACGTTTCTCTTCCAGCTTGAGGATGACGAAACCGTTGGGGATGCGAATGGGCTGAGTGACGTCACCAATGGCCATGCTGCCGAGCAGCTTGGCGAAGTCAGGCGGCAGTTGGCCGGCCTTGCGCCAGCCCATCTCGCCGCCTTCGAGGGCGTTTTCGCTGGCGGAGCGGGCAATGGCCAACTGGCCGAAGTCCGCGCCCTGGCGCAGTTGCTGGTACACCTCGCCAGCTTGGCGGGCGGCGGCCTGGATGGCGTCGGAGCTGGCGCTTTCCGGGGTAGGGATGAGGATGTTGGCCAGGCGGTATTCTTCCGACATCTGCATCTTGCCGAGGTCCGAGTTGAGGAAGTTCTTCACTTCCTGCTCGGACACCTGGATGCGCTCGGCCACGCGGCGTTGGCGCACGCGGCTGATGATCATCTCGCGTTTGACCTGCTCGCGCGCGTCGTCGAACGACAGTCCGTCATGGGCCAGGGCGGCGCGGAACTGGTCCAGCGACATGCCATTGCGCTGGGCGATGGTGCCGATGGCCTGGTTGAGTTCCTCGTCGGTGATGCGGATGCCCGAGCGTTCGCCGATCTGCAATTGCAGGTTCTCGACGATCAGGCGCTCCAGCACCTGCTGTTCCAGCGCACCGGTCGGCGGCACGCCACCGCCGCGCTTGGCGATGGTCTGCTGCACTTCGTGCACGCGCTGGTCGAGCTGGCTCTGCATGACCACGTCGTTGTCGACGATGGCCACCACGCGGTCCAGGGGTTGCACCGCGGCATGCACCGCGCTACTCAGCAATGCGGCGCCCAGCATCAGCGGGCGCAGACGATCAATAAGCTTGCTCTTCACGTGTACGGTAACCTTGAATGCCTTGGTCCAGGAACGATTCGACCTTGTTGCCAACGACGCCGCCGAGGCCCTTGAGGACGATCTGCAGGAAGATGCCATGGTCGCCTTTTTCGTTTTCCGGCAAGGCTTGGCTGAAGTCGTCGGCGTCAAGCCAGTAGCGGTTGATCAGGCGCAGCTTCCAGCAGCAGCTGTCGTATTCGAAGCCGCCCATCGCTTCCAGGGTACGGTTGCGGTTGTAGTCATGCTGCCAACGAGCGATGACGCTCCACTGCGGCACGATCGGCCAGATGACCGAGAAGTCGTGCTGCTGGATCTTGTAGTAGTCCTTGATGTAGCCAGGCTGGCCAGGCGTGCCATAGTCGCCGCCCCCCACTCTCCACAAACCGGTCAGCGAGTCATAGCTGATAGTGTCATTGCGGTAGCGATAGCCGGCGTTGACCACCTTGTTCGGGTTGTCTTCAGGTTGGTAGTGGAACATCGCGCTGCCCGAGCGGGTGCTGCGGCTGTCCGGATCCCAGTTGAAGTCCGAGTTGAAGCGCCAGTCGCGGTTGAAGGCGTACTGGTAAACCAGGGCGTACGGGGAAACGTTCGACTTGCTGTCATCGCGGGTGCGGTAGTCGATGCCAGGCAGCTGGACCTTGCGATCCTGGAAGTAGTAGGCCTGGCCAACGCTGAGGCGCTGGCGCTCGAAACCGTTTTCCTCGACCCAGCGGGTGGTGACACCCAGCGACAGCTTGTTCTCGTCGCCGATGCGGTCGATGCTACTGAAGCGATTGTCGCGGAACAGTGAGTCATAACTGAACAGGGTTTCGCCGGAGTCGAACAGTGGGATGTCCTTCTGGTCCTCGTTCGGGACGTAGAGGTAGAACAGGCGCGGTTCGAGGGTTTGGCGATAGTTGGTGCCGAACAACGAGGTATTTCGGTCGAAGTACAGGCCGCTGTCGACGCTGAAAATTGGGATGTCGCGATTGATCGAGCTGCGATAACTGCCATATCCCGGTAGCGTGGATTGGTTGATGGCCTGCGCTTTGCCTTGGCCATCGAGGTCAAGGTCATAGCTGGTATAGGCATACTTCAGCTTGGGCGTGATATAGCCATAGCTCGCTTCCATGGGAAGGCTGATAGCAGGTGCCACATTCAAGCGAGTGCCGTTGGCCCGCGCGATACCGGTGACACTCTCGTCCAGGCGTCGGCCACCAATGATGTTACCGGCTGGGTCGAAGACATAACCGAGCGACCCATCGGCCTGCCCATCCTTGTTGAACACCAGGTCGTTCTTCAGGTCACGCTCGAAACGAACCGCTTCTGTGTTGTAGTCAAACTTCAAGCCATACGGATCGTAGGGGAGGGTGCCGTTGAAGGTGACTTGCGGCAAACGATCATAGGGCGTGATCTGCGAGATGGTCGCCATCTCGTACGCATGCACATTCAGCCGCGCCTGGTAGCTGTCCCCGCGATAGGTCAGCGCGCCCTGTTGATCGATGTAGTCCTTCTTCTCGACCCCGATCTGGTCCGACTCCAGGTCCTGGAAGTAGAACGGATCGCTGATGTCGGTGTAGTTCACCTCGGTCAGCAGGCGCGAATCCAAGCCGCCCTTGTGCTGCCAGTTGATCATCCAGCGCTCTTTCTTGTAGTCCGTCTGCAGCTTGCGGTCGTCATCCTCGTCGTTGAGGTACGCCCCGCCGAACTGCCCTTCGCTGGACTTGGTCAGGTAACGGAACTCGCCTTCCATCAACAGGCCGCGCTTGGTCATGTAGCGCGGATACAACGTGGCGTCGTAGTTCGGCGCCAGGTTGAAGTAGTACGGCGTGACCAGCATGAAGCCGGTGTCGCTGCTGGTGCTGAACGACGGCGGCAGGAAGCCGGATTGGCGACGGTCGTCGATCGGGAAGTAGATGTACGGTGTGTAGAACACCGGGAAATCCTTGACCCGCAGGGTGACGTTGGTCGCGGTGCCGAAGCCGGTGGCCGGGTTCAAGGTGATGTTGTTGCCCTTGAGCTGCCACGCGTTGCTGCCCGGCTCACAGGTGGTGTAGGTACCGTCCTTGAGGCGGATGATGGCGTTTTCCGCGCGCTTGGCGTACAGCGCGTTGCCGCGGATGTGCGACTTGTGCATCACGTATTCGGCGTTGTCGACCTGGGCTTCGCCCGTGTCGAGCTGGATCTGCGCCTCGTCGCCAACCACCAGCGAACCGTTGTCGCGGATCTTGACGTTGCCCTTGAGCTCGCCGCGGTTCTCGGTCTGGTAGAGGTTGGCCTCGTCGGCCTCGACCTGCATGCTGCCCTGGCGCATGACCACGTCACCGGCGAGGGTGGCGATCTGCTGCTCCTGCTGGTACTTGGAGACCTTGGCGTTGATGTAGGTGGGCGACTCGTCCTTGGGCGTGCTGTCGTTCATGCCCGGGCGCAGCGGCTCGACGTAGGCGCCGCCGCAATACGGGCCGGTCTCGGCCAGCTGGGCAGCCGTGAGCTTCTCGCGGGGGACCCAGTCGAGGTGGCTGTAGTCTTCGCTGCGGGATTTCAGGCCACGGCCCTTGCTCTCGGTGACGAGCACCGGCTTGGGCTCGGCGGCGGCCTCGGCGGTCTGCGCCTCGGTACCGGAACTGAGCGCGGCACCATCATGCACAGGGCGCGGCGGCAGGTTCTGGGCTGCGGTCTTGGGCTTGCAGTCCCAGCCACCAGAGGCGGACACTTGGCAGTCGAACTGCTCCGCAGCCGACGCGAATGGCGCGGCCAGGGGTTGCAGGGCCAACAGGCCACCCGTCACCAGCAGTGGGAACTTTCTACGAAACGCGGGGGATTTCAATGCCATCTTATTAGTCCGGGCTTCCTGCGTGCCATCTGCCCGCGTGTGGGGCCGCACGCCTCTCGATGGTCTGAAAAAGATGCTGGATAATAAAGCATGACCCGCTTGACGGCTAGGGCCGTCGGAGACCCTTGTAATGCCCGATCACGATGTACGCCTGCAACAACTGACCGCCTGGCTCGACGAGCAGCTTCCTTCCATCTTCCAGCGCAATGCCTGGGGCGCGGTGCCCGAGGGCACGTTGACCGCCGCCAGCAGCGATGCGAGTTTCCGTCGTTACTTCCGCTGGGAGGGCGCGGGCCACAGTTTCGTGATCATGGACGCGCCACCGCCGCAGGAGAACTGCCGGCCCTTCGTCGACATCGACCACCTGCTGGCCAGCGCTGGCGTGCACGTGCCGCTGATCCACGCCCAGGACCTTGAACGTGGGTTCTTGCTATTGGGCGACCTCGGCCGCCAGACATACCTGGAAATCATTACCCCAGACAACGCCGACGCGTTGTTCGCCGATGCCATCCAGGCCTTGCTGGCTTTCCAGCGCCTGCCGATGGATGCGCCGCTGCCGAGCTACGATGTCGCCCTGCTGCGCCGCGAGCTAGACCTGTTCCCCGAGTGGTACGTCGGCCGAGCACTGGGCGTAACCTTCGACGACACGCAGCGCGGGGCTTGGCAGCGGGTTAGCCAAATGCTCATCGACAGTGCCCTGGCCCAGCCCAAGGTGCTGGTGCACCGCGACTACATGCCGCGCAACCTGATGCTCAGCGCGCCGAACCCCGGCGTGTTGGACTTCCAGGATGCGGTCTATGGTCCCGTCACCTATGACATCACCTGCCTGTTCAAGGACGCCTTCCTCAGCTGGCCCCAGGCCCGTGTCGAAGGCTGGTTGCGCGACTACTGGCAGCAGGCGCGTGCCGCCGGCATTCCGGTGCAGGACGATTTCGAGGCCTTCCACCGCGCCAGCGACCTGATGGGCGTGCAACGCCACCTCAAGGTGATTGGCATCTTCGCCCGCATCTGCCACCGCGACGGCAAGCCGCGCTACCTGTCCGACGTGCCGCGTTTCTTCGCCTATATAGATGAGGTGATCGAGCGCCGTCCGGAGCTGGCCGAATTGCGCCAGCTGATCGCCGGGCTGCAGGCCGGAGCGCAACGATGAAGGCGATGATCCTGGCGGCGGGCAAGGGCGAGCGCATGCGCCCGCTGACCCTGCATACGCCCAAGCCCCTGGTGCCGGTGGCGGGCCAGCCGCTGATCGAGTACCACCTGCGTGCGCTGGCCACGGCGGGGTTCACCGACGTGGTGATCAACCATGCCTGGTTGGGCCAGCAGATCGAAGACCACCTGGGCGACGGTAGCCGTTTTGGCCTGAGCATCCGCTATTCGCCCGAAGGCGAGCCGCTGGAGACCGGCGGCGGGATCTTCAAGGCCTTGCCGTTGCTGGGTGAGGCGCCTTTCCTGCTGGTCAATGGCGATATCTGGACCGGCTACGACTTCAGCCGCCTGCGACAACCGCCGCGGGGTCTGGCGCACCTGGTGTTGGTCGACAACCCCGGGCACCACGGCCGTGGCGACTTCCGCTTACTGGGCGAGCAAGTGGTCGATGGCGACGACGCTCCTGGCACCCTGACCTTCAGCGGTCTCTCCGTGCTGGACCCGGCGCTGTTCGATGGCTGCCAGCCCGGCCCCTTCAAGCTGGCTCCGCTGCTGCGCCAGGCCATGGCCCGGGGCCTGGTCAGCGGCGAGCATTACCGTGGGCCGTGGGTCGATGTCGGCACCCTCGAGCGCTTGGCCGAGGTCGAGCGCCTGATTGGCGAGCGTGCCTGAGATGTGGTGGCCGAGCACAGTCATTGGTGCCGGCGCCGGTTTCGCGGTGGCCAGCATTCCCGGGGCATTGCTGGGGGCATTGCTGGGGCAGGCCATGGACCGGCGTCTGCGTCTGCAGGGGTGGGACGATGTGCGCGAGCGCCTGGGCGGGCGCCCGGCGTTGCGTGATGAAGAGTTGCTGTTCGTGCTGCTGGGGCGCTTGGCCAAGAGCGATGGCCGGGTGCTGGAAGGGCATATCCAGCAGGCCCGCCATGAGATGAGCCGCCTGGACCTGGCCGAGCCGGCGCGCCTGCGGGCCATCGCCGCGTTCAACCGCGGCAAGGCCGGCAAGGACCGACTGGGCCATTACCTTCGGCGTATCCGCCAGCAGCCTTATGGGGCGGAGGGCACTCTGCGTGCCTGTTGGCGAATGGTCTGGGCCGATGGCAAGGCGGGGCGCCAGGAGCGTGAGCTGTTGCTGGGCTGGGGGCATCAGCTGGGTATGAGCCGCCAGCAAGTGCAGGCGTTGTCCTTGGAGTACGAGCCGGGCAAGGCACTGGCGTCAGCGGGCGTGATGACCTATGCCGTGGCATTGCGGGTGCTCGGGGTCGAGGCCGACACCGAGGCGGGGCAGGTCAAGCAGGCGTATCGGCGGCTGCTCAGCCGGCATCACCCGGACAAGCTGGTGGGCAGTGGCGCGAGTGAGGCGCGGGTGCGCGAGGCGACCGAGCGCACTCGCGAACTGCACCAGGCCTATGCGCTGGTGCGCAAGCGGCGGGGCTTGTAGGGCGAAGCCGCGTCCTACTCCTGCGGTGCCAACCAGCCACGCACCCGGCGGAACAACTGCTCCTGTTCGGCCGCCTTGTTCCCCGGCATGGCGATCAGCGACAACTGCCGGTACTGGCTGTCCTTCTGCCGCTTGCTGGCCTGCAGGCGCCGCTCGGCGGCCTGGCGGTCCTGGGTGCGTGTGGCGTAATAGAGGTCGGCGGTCGGTACCTTGAGGGTTGGCGCCAGGCTTTCCAGGTCATGCTCGACCCGTGCCGGGGTCTGTGCGGCGATCATCACCAGCTTCTGTACCTGGGGCGGCTGCTTCTCGCTCAAGTAGCGCGCCGCCCAATAGGCGCCGCTGCCGTGGCCGATCAACACGATGCTATGGGCGTTCTGTTGCTGGGCATAGGCCACTGCGGCTTCCAGGCGGGCAAAGATACGCTCGGCATCGGCGGGGTCGTTCTGCTCGCTGGCCTCCATCGCATCGGTGCCCTGCGCGGTGTCGGCCTCGGCGGCGGTGGCCTGGGCGACGTTGGCATTGGCGTCTTCCGGGGTGTCCTTGGCCGGTGCGGTCTCACCTTTGCCTTGGTCGGGCTGTGCGGCCGGCTGGGCTTCGACGCGGGCTTGCGGAGCATTGGCCAGGAGATCGGGTAGGGTGAGGCTCAGGCTGTGCCAGCCGACATCGGGGAACTTGCGACGCAGGGGGCCGACGGTGTTCGGCCAGTCGGCGCTTTCGCCGGCACCGGGCACCAGGATCACCGCGCCCTTAGGGTCACTGTCGTTGGCCGGTTTCCACAGCGCCAGGAACGTCTCGGCGCCGGCCTGCAGCGTCTGCTGTTCGGCCTTGGGCACCAGGCGCTCGAGAGCCTGGGCCTCTTCCTGGCTGCGCTCGCCGAGGGCCGGGCGCGCGACAGCGGAAGCCTCGCCGGTCGCCTTCTCGGGTTCGGCGGCCTGGGCCGCGAGGGGGAGGGCCGAGGCCAGGCAAAGGGCCAGCGTCGTGCGATAAAGTATGAACATGGATCAACCCAAGGCCAGAATGATACCGGCAGCCTAATAGTATTTGCCCGCGACGGCCACGCAGGTGGCGGTCATTGCCAGGACGAGTGTGTCGATGAAGCGAATGCGTTGCCTGTTGGTTATCGGCTGGTTGTGCCTGCCCTTGATCGGCCTGGCCAAACCGGAGGCGCCGCCCCCGGTGGTGCTGGCGCCAGCGCAGCAGCAATGGCTGGACACTCACCGCAGCCTGCGCGTGGGCCTGGTGCTACAGGCGCCGTATGCGCAGTTCGACCGCCGCCTCCAGCAGCTCTACGGCGCCAATGTCGAACTGGTGACCTGGCTGGGTCGCGCGCTGGGGCTGGACCTCACCTGGCGCAACTTCACCGACCAGGCTGCTCTCGAACACGCCGTGCAGGCCGGCGAGATCGATTTCGCCCCCGGCCTTACCCAAACCCCCGCCAGCCTGCGCCTGTGGCTGTTCAGCGACCCCTACATGCGCGTGCCGCAGCTGGTGGTCGGCCTGCGCAGCGGCGCCTTGGCAGTGGACCTCGAGCAACTGGGCGCCGCCGAGCGTGTAGCGGTGCGCATGCCCAGTGGCCTGGCCGACTACCTGCGCGGCAACTACGGCAACCTCAACCTGCAAGGCGTGCCCAACGAGCGCGAGGCCTTGCAACTGGTGCTGGGCGGCCAGGCCAGCTACGCGGTGATGGACGAGGCGCAGCTCAGCCGCCTGTCGCGCGAAAGCGAGTTCGGCGACCTGGCGGTGGTCGGTGACATTGGCCTGCCGCAACTGCTGCGCATCGGCTCGCGCAAGGACTGGCCACTGCTGGCGGAGGTACTCGAACGCGGCTTGCAGGCCATGCCGGCCAAGGAGCTGGAGCAACTGCACCAGCGCTGGCTGCAGCCGAAATACCCGCGCTTGAGTGAGTCGGCGGGCTTCTGGCAGAACCTCGCGCTGCTGTTCGGCCTGCTGCTGCTCTGCGCCTTGCTGACCCTGGCCATGCAACGCCGTCAGCAGCGACGCCTGGAGCGCGGCCTGCTGGCGGCGCGGGAAAGCCTGGTGGAGCGCCAGGCACGCGAGGAGGCGCTGCGCCTGAGCCAGTTCTCCATCGACCAGAGCACCGTGGGCATCCTCTGGGTCCACTGGGACAGCCACGTGCGCTATGCCAACCACGCCGCCGAGCGCATGCTCGGGCACGCCGAAGGCCAGTTGCTGGAACGCCCGCTGATCGACATCGAACCCAGCCTGCACATGGACCGTTGGCTCGAACTGTGGAAGCGCGCGCGTGCCGGCGAGGCGGGCGCGGAGGCATTCGAGACCCTGTGCCGGCGGGCCGACGGCAGCCTGTTGCCGGTGGAGCTGTCGCTGAGCTTCCTGCGCTTTCGCGACGCCGAATACCTGGTGGTGTTTCTCACCGACATCACCGAGCGCCGCCGCGCCTTGGCCGCCCTGCGCGAAAGCGAGGCGCGGCTCAAGGGCATCGCCGGCAACGTCCCGGGGCTGGTGTTCCGCCTGGAGCGCGACCCGGCCGAGGGCGACCCGGAGTTCCCCTACATCAGCGAGGGCAGCGAGGCGCTGGTGGGCTACACGCCGGCGGCGATCCAGCACCCGGACATGGGCCTGCGCAACCTGGTGCACCCGCAGGACCGCGCCGACTACCACCGCGTGCAGGACCTCGCCCTGGCCAGCGACCAGGACTGGTCGTGGCAGGGGCGCATCCTCACCCGCGAGGGCGAGCAGCGCTGGGCCGATATCAAGGCCAGCACCCGACGCCTGGCCGATGGCCGCATGGTCTGGGACGGCGTGGTCTGGGACATCACCCAGAGCAAGCGGGTAGAGCTGGAACTGGCACGCTCCCAGGAGCAACTGCGCGAGTTGTCGGCGCACCTGGAAAGTGTGCGCGAGGAAGAAAAGGCGCGCATTGCCCGCGAGGTGCACGACGAACTGGGGCAGATGCTGACCGTGCTCAAGCTGGAGGTGTCGATGTGCGAGCTGGCGTTCGCCGAGCTCGACCCCGGCCTGAACGAGCGTCTGCTGAGCATGAAGCGCTTGATCGCCCAGTTGTTCCAGTTGGTGCGCGACGTGGCCACCGCGTTGCGCCCGCCGATCCTCGATGCCGGTATCGCCTCGGCCATCGAATGGCAGGCGCGGCGTTTCGAGGCGCGCACGCAGATCCCCTGTCTGGTGCAAGTGCCGGATAATCTGCCAGCATTGAGTGAGGCCAAGGCCACGGGGCTGTTCCGCATCCTGCAGGAGGCGCTGACCAACGTGATGCGCCATGCCCAGGCGCACACCGTGCAGATCGAGCTGGCCCGCGAGGGCGGGCAACTGCGCCTGACGGTAATCGACGACGGCGCGGGCTTCAGCCCTGACCAGGCGAGGCCGACATCGTTCGGCCTGGTGGGCGTGCGCGAGCGGGCCTTGATGCTCGGCGGTAGCGTGACCTTGGACAGCGAGCCGGGCGAAGGGACCAGCCTGAGCGTGACCATCCCTTTGAACTAGGAGACCCACCGTGATTCGAGTGCTGGTGGCCGAAGACCACACCATCGTCCGTGAAGGCATCAAGCAACTGATCGGCCTGGCCAAGGACATGCAGGTGGCGGGCGAGGCCGGTAACGGCGAGCAGTTGCTGGAAACCCTGCGCCACACGCCCTGCGAGGTGGTGTTGCTGGATATCTCGATGCCGGGGGTGAACGGCCTGGAGGCGATCCCGCGGATCCGCGCGCTGAGCAACCCGCCGGCGATCCTGGTGCTGTCGATGCACGACGAGGCGCAGATGGCCGCCCGCGCGCTGAAGGCCGGTGCCGCCGGCTACGCGACCAAGGACAGCGACCCGGCGCTGCTGCTGACCGCCATCCGCCGCGTCGCGGGGGGTGGGCGCTACATCGACCCGGCGCTGGCCGACCGCATGGTCTTCGAGGTCGGCCTGACCGAGACCCGGCCGCTGCACACGCTGCTGTCGGAACGCGAGTTCTCGGTGTTCGAACGCCTGGCCCAGGGGGCCAACGTCAACGACATCGCCCAGCAACTGGCGCTGTCGAGCAAGACCATCAGCACCCACAAGGCGCGGCTGATGCAGAAACTCAAGGTCAACTCGCTGGCCGAGCTGGTGAAGTACGCCATGGAACACAAGCTGGTGTGACCATCCCAGCAACGACACATCCCTTGCAGGCGCGGGCGTGCCCCGCCATAGCGCCCGCCCAGCCAATGCAGCCGGCCCGCAGCACGCTATCGCCGGGCAAATCCGCGGGTGCAAGGGCACGACCTATCTGAATGCGTCGTTCTTGTAGGGCAATCCCTACACGCAATCTTCCATCTGGATGATGGCATTCTCTCAGCACCCCCGATTTCCGGGCGCTCGCGGCTTCTCTAGTCTTTTGCCTACGCAGTCATTCCAACAAGAAGGTGCAGGGCATGAGCGAGGCGAATTCGAACGAAACGCTGGTCAGTTTCCGTGGCGTGCAGAAGAGCTACGACGGCGAATCGCTGATCGTCAAGGATCTGAACCTGGACATCCGCAAGGGCGAGTTCCTCACCCTGCTCGGCCCCTCCGGCTCGGGCAAGACCACCAGCCTGATGATGCTGGCCGGCTTCGAGACCCCTACCGCCGGCGAGATCCAGCTGGCCGGGCGTTCGATCAACAACGTGCCGCCGCACAAGCGCGACATCGGCATGGTGTTCCAGAACTACGCGCTGTTCCCGCACATGACCGTGGCCGAGAACCTGGCCTTCCCCCTGAGCGTGCGCAACCTCAGCAAGACCGACATCAGCGAGCGGGTCAAGCGCGTGCTGAACATGGTCCAGCTCGACAGTTTCGCCAAGCGCTACCCCGGCCAGCTTTCGGGCGGCCAGCAGCAGCGCGTGGCCCTGGCCCGGGCGCTGGTGTTCGAGCCGCAGTTGGTGCTGATGGACGAGCCGCTCGGCGCCCTCGACAAGCAACTGCGCGAACACATGCAGATGGAGATCAAGCACATCCACCAGCGTCTGGGCGTGACCGTGGTGTACGTGACCCATGACCAGGGCGAGGCGCTGACCATGTCTGACCGGGTGGCGGTGTTCCACCAGGGCGAGATCCAGCAGATCGCCGACCCGCGCACCCTCTACGAAGCGCCGTGCAACACCTTCGTGGCCAACTTCATAGGCGAGAACAACCGCCTCAACGGCACCCTGCTGTCGCGCACTGGCGAGCGCTGCCAGGTGCAACTGGCGCGGGGCGAGAAGGTCGAGGCGCTGGCGGTCAACGTTGGCCAGGCCGGGGAGCCAGTGACCCTGTCGATTCGCCCGGAGCGTGTGCGCCTGAACGGCCACAGCGAGCACTGCGTCAACCGTTTCTCCGGCCGCGTGGCCGAGTTCATCTACCTGGGTGACCACGTGCGCGTGCGCCTGGAGGTTTGCGGCAAGGCCGACTTCTTCGTGAAGCAGCCGATCGCCGAGCTCGACCCGGCCCTGGCCGTGGGTGACGTGGTACCGCTTGGCTGGGAGGTGGAGCACGCCCGCGCGCTCGATCCGATTGCCCAAGCCCATTGATGGTTTGCTTCACCAACCCTGTACTGTGGAGAGAATAATAATGCGCAAGCAGTTGAAACTGACCGCCCTGGCCCTGGGGCTGTTCGCCGCCGGCCAGGCCCTGGCTGCGGACCTCACGGTGGTGTCGTTCGGTGGCGCCAACAAGGCGGCCCAGGTCAAGGCGTTCTACGAGCCGTGGGAAAAGGCCGGCAAGGGCAAGATCGTCGCAGGCGAGTACAACGGCGAGATGGCCAAGGTGAAGGCCATGGTCGACACCAACAGCGTGTCGTGGAACCTGGTGGAGGTGGAGTCGCCGGAGCTGGCGCGCGGCTGTGACGAAGGCATGTTCGAGGAACTCGACCCGGCGCTGTTCGGCAATGAGTCCGACTTCGTCAAGGGCGCCATCCAGCCGTGTGGCGTCGGTTTCTTCGTGTGGTCCACGGTGCTGGCCTACAACGCCGACAAGCTCAAGACCGCGCCCACCAGCTGGGCCGACTTCTGGGACACGCAGAAATTCCCGGGCAAGCGCGGCCTGCGCAAGGGCGCCAAGTACACCCTGGAGTTCGCCCTGATGGCCGATGGCGTGGCGCCGAAGGACGTGTACAGCGTGCTGGCCACCAAGGAAGGCGTGGACCGCGCCTTCAAGAAGCTCGACCAACTCAAGCCCAGCATCCAGTGGTGGGAAGCCGGCGCCCAGCCGCCGCAGTACCTGGCCTCGGGTGACGTGGTCATGAGCTCCGCGTACAACGGCCGCATCGCCGCGGTGCAGAAGGAGAGCAACCTCAAGGTGGTGTGGAACGGCGGCATCTACGACTTCGACGCCTGGGCCATCCCGAAGGGCGCCAAGGATGTGGAAGAGGCGAAGAAGTTCATCGCCTATAGTGTGCAGCCCGAGCAGCAGAAGACCTACTCCGAGAACATCGCCTATGGCCCGGCCAACACCAAGGCAGTCAGCCTGCTGTCGGATGCGGTGAAGAAGGACATGCCGACCACGCCTGAGAACATCGCCAACCAGGTGCAGATCGACGTGGCCTTCTGGGCCGACAACAGCGAGCAGCTGGAGCAACGCTTCAACGCCTGGGCGGCGAAGAAGTAACCCGCGTCGCCGGAGCGCCGCGCCCTGGGCCGGCGCTCCTTGGTTTCCCTGTTTTTCGGAGTTCGCCATGGCCATTGCAGTGCCCCTGAATGAAGGCGCCGGTCCAAGTCTGAAGCAGCGCCTCAAGCGTGCCGAGCGGGTCAACCGCTGGAAGGCCCAGGCGTTGATCGCGCCGCTGGCGCTGTTCCTGCTGCTGGTGTTCCTCGTGCCGATCGCTGCGCTGTTGTACAAAAGCGTCGGCAACCCCGAGGTGGTCGCCGGCCTGCCGCGCACCGTCGAGGCGGTGTCGCAGTGGGATGGCAAGAGCCTGCCCGGCGAGGCCGTTTACAAGGCCCTGAGCGAGGACCTGGCCGAGTCGCGCAAGAACCAGACCCTGGGCGACCTCTCCAAACGCCTGAACATGGAGCTGGCCGGCTACCGCAGCCTGTTGGCCAAGACCGCCCGCGCCCTGCCGTTCAAGGCCGAGCCGGCTTCCTATAAAGAAGCGCTGCAAACCCTCGACGAACGTTGGGGCGATCCCGCCTACTGGCAGGCGATCCGCCGCAACACCAGTTCGGTCACGTCGTTTTACCTGCTGGCCTCGCTGGACCACCGCATCGACGACCTCGGCGAGCTGGCCAAGGCCACCCCCGACCAGGCCATCTACCTGGACATTTTCGCCCGCACCCTGTGGATGGGTGTGGTGATCACCGTGATCTGCCTGTTGCTGGCCTACCCGTTGGCGTACCTGCTGGCCAACCTGCCGACCCGGCAGAGCAACCTGTTGATGATTCTGGTGCTGCTGCCGTTCTGGACCTCGATCCTGGTGCGGGTGGCCGCGTGGATCGTGCTATTGCAGTCCGGTGGCCTGATCAACGGTGCGCTGATGGCCATGGGCATCATCGACGAGCCGCTGGAGCTGGTGTTCAACCGTACCGGCGTGTACATCTCGATGGTGCACATCCTGCTGCCGTTCATGATCCTGCCGCTGTACAGCGTGATGAAGGGAATCTCGCCCAGCTACATGCGCGCGGCGATCTCACTGGGCTGCCACCCATTCGCCAGTTTCTGGCGGGTGTATTTCCCACAGACCTACGCCGGCGTCGGCGCGGGCTGCCTGCTGGTGTTCATTCTGGCCATCGGCTACTACATCACCCCGGCGCTGCTCGGCAGCCCGAACGACCAGATGGTCAGCTACTTCGTCGCCTTCTACACCAACACCAGCATCAACTGGGGCATGGCCACCGCGCTGGGTGGGCTGTTGCTGCTGGCGACCGTGCTGCTGTACCTGATCTATAGCTGGCTGGTCGGCGCCAGCCGCCTGCGCCTGAGCTGAGGAGCATTTGTCATGCTGAGCCCTTACATGTCGCCCGTGGAGCGGGTCTGGTTCTACAGCCTGCGCATTCTCTGCGGCCTGATCCTGCTGTTCCTGGTGCTGCCGGTGCTGGTGATCGTGCCGTTGTCGTTCAACAGCGGCAGCTTTCTGGTGTACCCGCTGCAGGGCTTCTCGCTGCATTGGTACCAGGACTTCTTCGGCTCGGCCGAATGGATGCGCGCCTTGAAGAACAGCATCATCGTCGCCCCGGCGGCCACCGTGCTGGCCATGGTCTTCGGCACCTTGGCGGCGATCGGCCTGACCCGTGGCGACTTCCCCGGCAAGTCGCTGGTGATGGCGCTGGTGATTTCGCCGATGGTGGTGCCGGTGGTGATCATCGGCGTGGCCAGCTACTTGTTCTTCGCCCCGCTGGGGTTGGGCAACAGCTTCATCTCGTTGATCCTGGTGCACGCGGTGCTGGGTGTGCCGTTCGTCATCATCACCGTGTCGGCGACCTTGCAGGGCTTCAACTACAACTTGGTGCGCGCAGCGGCCAGCCTCGGTGCCTCGCCGCTGCTGACCTTCCGTCGGGTGACCTTGCCGTTGATCGCGCCTGGGGTTATTTCCGGAGCGCTGTTCGCCTTCGCCACGTCGTTCGACGAAGTGGTGGTGACGCTGTTCCTCGCCGGCCCTGAGCAAGCGACCCTGCCGCGGCAGATGTTCAGCGGCATTCGCGAGAACCTGAGCCCGACCATCGCGGCGGCGGCGACCTTGCTGATCGCGTTTTCGGTGATCCTGCTGCTGACCCTGGAGTGGCTGCGCGGTCGTAGCGAGAAATTGCGTACCCAGCAGCCGGCCTGATCCTGCGGTGGCTGTGCCGGCCTCATCGCGGGCAAGCCCGCGCCTACACGTGCAACGCCGCTCTCGTGAACGGCGGGGCACCTGTGGGAGCGGGCACCATTCGACACCCCTTGATACCAATCAGCTACAATGCGCGCCACCGTGATTCCGCCAACAGGTGCGCCATGCAGCCCTACGCTATTGCCCCCTCGATCCTTTCCGCCGATTTCGCCCGCTTGGGCGAGGACGTCGACAAAGTGCTCGCCGCCGGGGCCGACATCGTCCACTTCGACGTGATGGACAACCACTACGTGCCCAACCTGACCATCGGCCCGATGGTCTGCACGGCCCTGCGCAAGTACGGCGTGACCGCGCCGATCGACGTGCACCTGATGGTCAGCCCGGTCGACCGCATCATCGGCGACTTCATCGAGGCTGGCGCCACCTACATCACCTTCCACCCGGAAGCGTCCCAGCACATCGACCGCTCGCTGCAACTGATCCGCGACGGCGGCTGCAAGGCCGGCCTGGTGTTCAACCCGGCGACCAGCCTGGATGCGCTGAAGTATGTGATGGACAAGGTCGACATGGTCCTGCTGATGAGCGTCAACCCCGGTTTTGGCGGGCAGAAGTTCATCCCCGGCACCCTCGACAAGCTGCGCGAAGCCCGTGCGTTGATCGACGCCAGTGGCCGTGACATCCGCCTGGAGATCGATGGCGGCGTCAACGTCAACAACATCCGTGAGATCGCCGCCGCCGGCGCCGACACCTTCGTGGCCGGCTCGGCGATCTTCAACGCCCCCGACTACCAGGAAGTCATCGCCAAGATGCGCGCCGAACTGGCCCAGGCGCGCCCATGAGCGGCTTCGAGCAGCTGTTCCCGGGGGCGCTGCCCAGGCTGGTGATGTTCGATCTGGACGGTACCCTGATCGATTCGGTCCCCGACCTGGCTGCCGCCGTCGACCGCATGCTGCTCGAACTCGGACGCCCGCCTGCGGGCCTGGAGGCCGTGCGCCACTGGGTCGGCAACGGCGCCCAGGTCCTGGTGCGCCGGGCCCTGGCCGGTGGCATCGAGCACGACGAGGTGGACGACGAACTGGCCGAGCGCGCGCTGGCGCTGTTCATGGAGGCCTACGCCGAAAGCCACGACCTCACCGTCGTCTACCCCGGCGTGCGCGACACCCTGCGCTGGCTGCGCAAGCAGGGCGTGGAGATGGCGCTGATCACCAACAAGCCCGAGCGCTTCGTCGGCCCACTGCTGGACCAGATGAAGATCGGCCGCTACTTCCGCTGGATCATTGGCGGCGACACCCTGCCACAGAAAAAGCCTGACCCGGCGGCGTTGCTGTTCGTGATGAAGATGGCCGGCGTCGCGCCCGAGCAGGCGCTGTTCGTCGGCGACTCGCGCAGCGACGTGCTGGCCGCGCGGGCGGCGGGGGTGAAATGCGTGGGCCTGAGCTATGGCTACAACCATGGCCGGCCGATCCACGAGGAATCGCCCAGCCTGGTGCTCGATGATTTGCGCCTGCTGCTGCCCGGTTGCGTCGTCACCGGCACTGGGATAACGTTGGCGGACCTTCAAGCCTCACGAAGCAGAGAGCCCGCTGTGGTGGTTACCGGCAAATTCTGGATGAAAGTCATCAAGGCCCTGGCCCGCTGGCGCTGGCGCGCCTGACTCCTGCCCGCCGGCGCCTGCCGGCCCGTCCGCTTGCCCCCCATTGCTGCTTGCCACGAGGCTACCCCATGACCCGCGACGAATTCCTGCGCCTGGCCGCTGCCGGCTACAACCGCATTCCCCTGGCCTGTGAAACCCTGGCCGACTTCGACACGCCGCTGTCGATCTACCTGAAGCTCGCCGACCAACCCAACTCGTACCTGCTCGAGTCCGTGCAGGGCGGCGAGAAGTGGGGGCGTTACTCGATGATCGGCCTGCCGTCGCGCACCGTGCTGCGGGTGCATGGCTACCACGTGAGCATCCTGCAGGACGGCGTCGAGGTGGAAAGCCATGACGTCGAAGACCCACTGGCCTTCGTCGAGGCCTTCAAGGAGCGCTACAAGGTCGCCGACATTCCTGGCCTGCCACGTTTCAATGGCGGCCTGGTCGGCTATTTCGGCTACGACTGCGTGCGCTACGTGGAAAAACGCCTGGGCGCCAGCCCCAACCCGGACCCGCTCGGCGTGCCGGACATCCTGCTGATGGTCTCCGATGCCGTGGTGGTGTTCGACAACCTGGCGGGCAAGATGCACGCGATCGTGCTGGTCGACCCGACCGATGCGCAGGCCTATGAACAAGGCCAGGCGCAGTTGGAAGGCCTGCTGGACAAGTTGCGCCAGCCGATCACCCCGCGCCGTGGCTTGGACCTCAGCGGCCCACAGGCTGCCGAGCCGGCGTTCCGCTCCAGCTACACCCGTGACGACTACGAGAACGCCGTGGGCCGCATCAAGGAGTACATCCTGGCCGGCGACTGCATGCAGGTGGTGCCGTCGCAGCGCATGTCCATCGACTTCAAGGCCGCGCCCATCGACCTGTACCGCGCGCTGCGCTGCTTCAACCCGACGCCGTACATGTACTTCTTCAACTTCGGCGACTTCCACGTGGTCGGCAGCTCGCCCGAGGTGCTGGTGCGCGTCGAGGACAACCTGGTGACCGTGCGCCCGATCGCCGGTACCCGCCCGCGCGGCGCCACCGAGGAGGCCGATCGCGCGTTGGAGGACGACCTGCTGTCGGACGACAAGGAAATCGCCGAGCACCTGATGCTGATCGACCTGGGCCGCAACGACGTGGGCCGGGTGTCGTCCACCGGCAGTGTGCGCCTGACCGAGAAGATGGTGATCGAGCGCTACTCCAACGTCATGCACATCGTCTCCAACGTCACTGGTCAACTGCGCGAGGGCCTGACCGCGATGGACGCGCTGCGGGCGATCCTGCCGGCGGGCACCTTGTCGGGGGCGCCGAAGATCCGTGCGATGGAGATCATCGACGAGTTGGAGCCGGTCAAGCGTGGCGTGTACGGTGGCGCGGTGGGTTACCTGGCGTGGAACGGCAACATGGACACCGCCATTGCCATTCGCACTGCGGTGATCAAGGACGGCGAGCTGCACGTGCAGGCCGGTGGCGGCATCGTCGCCGACTCGGTGCCCGCGCTGGAGTGGGAAGAGACCATCAACAAGCGTCGCGCGATGTTCCGCGCGGTGGCGCTGGCGGAGCAGACGCCGCGCGGGTGATGGATGAAGAAACGGCGCTCCGATGAGCGCCGTTCTTTTGTGCGGTTCTGTGGTCGGGGCTGCTACGCCGCCCATCGTGGGGCAAGCCCGCTCAGGCGTTTCGGGTTGCCCCTCAGAAGTCCAGGCTCACCGCCACGCTGACCCCCTGCTGGCGCAACTCATCACTCTTGCGCCAGTTGTAGTTGCCCCGCAAGTTCACCCCTGGCAACAGCTCATGGCTCACCCCCAGGCTGGCGCGGGTCAGGTTGCTGTGCGGCGTGTACCCGGTCAGGGTGAAGTCGTTGGCCGGCAGGCTGGTCAGGTGCAGGGTCAGGTCTTGGCGGTCGTCCTCGAACTCATGCTCGCGCGCCACCTCGGCGAACAGCTGGGTGCTTGGCAGCACCTGCACGCTACCCAGCAGCCCTGCCCCCAGCCGACGCGACGTGCGCTCCTGGTCGTCGAAACCCAGCGCCGTCGAGCGGCCACTCTTCTCGTCGTAGCCATCCACTTTCACCCGCGCATAGTCGGCACTGATGAAGGGGGCCAACTGCCAGGTGCCGCCTTCGGTTGCAAGGTTGTAGCCCAGCCGACCGCTCAGGGCCCAGGCCTCGCCATCGGTGTCGCCCTTCTCGCTACGGTCGTTCACGCCCAAGGCAAAGGTGCGCTTGAGGTCGCGGTAATCCAGGTGCCCGGCAGTCAAGGCGGCATCGGCCCACCAGCGATCCTGGCGGAACTGGGCGAAGGCGCTGGCCAGGTAGCTGTCGAGCTTGTAGTCCGAGTCCTGCTGGCCGGCTTCGAGCTTCTGCCGGTATACCCCGCCCGCCAGGCCCACGCGCCAGGCATCGTCGAGGCGATAGCTGCCACCCAGCGTCAAGTTGTAGCCTCGGCCATCGCCGCTGGCGGCGCTGCGCTGGCTGTCGAAGTCCAGGTCCTGCGCGCCGGTGGTGACGAATGCTTGCCATTGGCCGACCGCCTGCCAGGGCGTTTGCCATTGGTTGCGCAGTTCGTCCTGGTGGGCACGCAGGCTGGCGTGGGCGATTTCTGGCAGCAGCGTCAGCTCCCAGGGGGCGGCGAGGATCGAGTAGGCGTAGTCGGCGATCAATTGCTGGCCGGCGATGGTCGGGTGCACCGCGTCGTTGAACAGCAGCTTGGTCGGGTCTGGCGTGGTGCCGTTGGCGCCATACACCGGGTTCTGCACGCAGCCGTCGCCGCTGTAGCAGGTGCCAACCAGGTTCTGCCCGGTGGCCAGGCCGTACTGTGCCGGGTCGCTCAGCGCCTCGCGCAGCAGTACGGGAATGTTCAGCGGGATGATCTCGGCGTCGATCTGCCCAAGGCTGTTCACCAGCGACTGGTTGAACACGCTGGACAGCTGCGACAGCGGCCCTTGCTGCGGGGTGCCGCTGAAGTTCGGTGTTTGCCCGAGGTCCGGCAGCAGCCAGACCATGATGTAGCGCGCGCCGCCCTGCTGCAGGGCCTGGACGCTGGCGGCCAGGCGCGCACCTGCCGTCGCCGCGTCGGCGGCACTGTTGACCCGCCCCTGGAGGAAGTCGTTGCCGCCACCGGTGATGTAGTACAGGGCATTGGGGTCGGCACGCAGGCCGTTGGCCAGGTAGCCGGGGCGCTGGCGCAGTACCGCGCCGGCGCCCGGGTTGCCCGGTGGCACGACCAGCTGCGAGGTGTCGGTGATCGAGTCGAGGATCTGGTCGGTGCGATAACCGCCGACCGCCCAGTTGTTACCGTCCGGGCGGATCCCCAAGGACGTGGAGGGGTTGAGTTCATCCGGCGCGACACCCAGCCGGCCACCGAGGATCATCGGTGCGACCGGGGCGAAGTTGCCGGCGGCGTCGCGGTTGGTGAAGCGCCTGCCGTCGGTGCCGCCGGTCAGGTCGGGGAACTGCCCGGCGTCGCTCAGGCTGTCGCCGAAGACGATCAGGGTGGAGTAGGGGTTCGGCGCCGCGATGGCTTGGCCGCAGGCCAGGGTGAGGATGCACAGGGTAGAGCGCAGGAAAGGGGGGCGTCGCATACGATTGAAGTTCCTTTTCGTTGTTTTTATCGGGACCAGCCGATTGACCTTAGCAAAGTTGGGGGGATGGATTCCAAGTCCGTTCGTTTCCCCGTATTTACGGCCATGTTGCGCCTGCCGTCGCGGTAGGCTACTGTGCCCAGACGTACAAGCGAGAACTTCCCCGTGTTGATCGTCAGCAAACTCTTGATGCGCGTTATCAAGGCCCACGCCCGTTGGCGTTGGCGCGCCTGACTTTATCCCTCGCCGGCACCCGCCCGGCACGTCCCTGTTTGCCTTCCTGATCGTTTCACCCCGTCCGTCCCGGCCTCGTCGCGCCTGGGCTGGCCTGGAAGGCTCGAAAGCAAAGTCAGCAGTTCAAGAGGTTTGCCCCAGATGTTACTGATGATCGACAACTACGACTCGTTCACCTACAACGTCGTCCAGTACCTCGGCGAGTTGGGTGCCGAGGTCAAGGTCATTCGCAACGACGAACTGACCATCGCCCAGATCGAAGCCCTCAACCCCGAGCGCATCGTCGTTTCCCCCGGCCCATGCACGCCCAGCGAGGCGGGCGTCTCCATCGAGGCCATCCTGCATTTCGCCGGCAAGCTGCCGATCTTGGGCGTGTGCCTGGGCCACCAGTCCATCGGCCAGGCCTTCGGCGGTGATGTGGTGCGTGCCCGCCAGGTCATGCACGGCAAGACCAGCCCGGTGTTGCACCGCGACCTGGGCGTGTTCGCCGGCTTGAACAACCCGCTCACCGTGACCCGCTACCACTCGCTGGTGGTCAAGCGCGAAACCCTACCCGATTGCCTGGAAGCCACCGCCTGGACCGCCTTCGAGGACGGCTCGGTCGACGAGATCATGGGCCTGCGCCACAAGACGCTGAACATCGAAGGGGTGCAGTTCCATCCCGAGTCCATCCTCACCGAGCAGGGCCACGAGCTGTTCGCCAACTTCCTCAAGCAGACCGGCGGCCGCCGCTAAGGATCGACCATGGATATCAAGAACGCGTTGAGCCGTATCGTCGGCCACCTGGACCTGTCCACCGAGGAAATGCGCGGCGTCATGCGTCAGATCATGACCGGGCAATGCAGCGAGGCGCAGATCGGCGCCTTCCTGATGGGCATGCGCATGAAGAGCGAAAGCATCGACGAGATCGTCGGCGCCGTGTCGGTGATGCGTGAGCTGTGCAGCAAGGTCGAATTGCAGACCCTCGATGGCGTGGTCGACATCGTCGGCACTGGCGGTGATGGGGCCAACATCTTCAACGTTTCCACCGCCTCGGCGTTCGTCCTCGCCGCCGCCGGTTGCACGGTAGCCAAGCACGGCAACCGTGCGGTGTCGGGCAAGAGCGGCAGCGCCGACCTGCTGGAAGCCGCCGGCATTTACCTGAACCTGACCCCGGTGCAGGTCGCCCGTTGCATCGACAGCCTGGGCATCGGCTTCATGTTCGCGCAGAGCCATCACACCGCCATGAAGTACGCTGCCGGCCCGCGTCGCGACCTGGGCCTGCGTACCCTGTTCAACATGCTCGGCCCGCTTACGAATCCGGCCGGCGTGAAGCACCAGGTGGTCGGCGTGTTCACCCAGGCGCTGTGTCGTCCACTGGCCGAGGTGCTGCAGCGCCTGGGCAGCAAGCACGTGCTGGTGGTGCACTCGAAGGACGGCCTGGACGAGTTCAGCCTGGCTGCGCCGACCTTCGTGGCAGAGCTGAAGAATGACCAGATCACCGAATACTGGGTCGAGCCCGAAGACCTCGGTATCAAGAGCCAGAGCCTGCATGGCCTGACCGTCGAAGGTGCGCAGGCCTCGTTGGAGCTGATCCGCGATGCCCTGGGCCGGCGCAAGACCGAAAACGGCCAGAAAGCCGCTGAAATGATCGTGCTCAATGCCGGCGCGGCGCTTTACGCCGCCGACCACGCGATGAGCCTGAAATCGGGCGTCGAACTCGCCCACGATGTGCTGCACACCGGCCTTGCCTGGGAAAAGCTGCAAGAGCTGGGTGCCTTTACCGCGGTATTCAAGCAGGAGAATGAAGCATGAGCGTACCGACGGTGCTGGAGAAGATTCTCGCCCGCAAGGTCGAGGAAGTCGCCGAGCGTAGCGCCCGGATCGGCCTGGCGGAGTTGGAGCGTCTGGCCAAGGCCGCCGATGCGCCCCGTGGCTTTGCCAACGCGCTGATCGAGCAGGCCAAGCGCAAGCAACCGGCGGTGATCGCCGAGATCAAGAAGGCTTCGCCGAGCAAGGGCGTGATCCGCGAACACTTCGTGCCGGCGGAAATCGCCGTCAGCTACGAAAAAGGTGGCGCCACCTGCCTGTCGGTGCTAACCGATGTCGATTACTTCCAGGGCGGCGACGCCTACCTGCAGCAGGCCCGCGCGGCCTGTGCGCTGCCGGTGATCCGCAAGGACTTCCTGATCGACCCGTACCAGGTGGTCGAGGCCCGTGCCCTGGGCGCTGACTGCATCCTGCTGATCGTCGCGGCGCTCGACGATGTGCGCATGGCCGAGCTGGCAGCGGTCGCCAAGGAGGTCGGTCTCGACGTGCTGGTGGAGGTGCACGACGGTGCCGAGCTGGAGCGCGCGCTGAAGACCCTGGATACCCCGCTGGTCGGTGTCAACAACCGCAACCTGCACACCTTCGAGGTCAGCCTGGAAACCACGCTCGACCTGCTGCCACGCATCCCGCGTGACCGCCTGGCGATCACCGAGAGCGGTATCCTCAACCGGGCCGATGTGGAGCTGATGGAAATCAACGAGGTCTATTCGTTCCTGGTCGGCGAGGCGTTCATGCGCGCCGAGCAGCCTGGCTTGGAGTTGCAGCGGTTGTTCTTCCCGCAGCAGGTGAAGAAGACCGTTCAGGCATTGGACTGATCGAAACCAAGCCGGCTGTTGCCGGCTTTTTTGTTTGTCTGCCAGGGCGCTATCGCGGGGCAACGTACACCATCACATCGCGGGGTAAACGGATGAACCAACAGCCGCTAGCACTCACCGTCGAACAAGGCCTGCACGCCGAGCAGGACCTGCTGGCCACCGTCTGCCGCGGTGAACGCGATGCCGGCGTGCTGTTCTGGCGCCCAACCGACCATGCTTTGGTCATGCCCCGGCGCATGAGCCGCCTGGATAACTTCGAAAGCGCCTGCGCCGAGCTGGCCATCGCCGGCTGGCCGGTGCTGCTGCGTGAAACCGGCGGCGAGCCGGTGCCGCAGTCGCATGCCACGGTCAATGTCGCGCTGGTCTACGTGGCGCCGCGCAGTGAAGGCGATCATGGGCGTATCGAAAATGCCTACGAGCGCCTGTGCCTGCCACTGTGCGAGGTGCTGCGCGAATGGGGTGGGGTGGCCTCGGTGGGCGAGATCGACGGTGCCTTCTGTGATGGCCGCTACAACGTCAACCTCAACGGCCGCAAGCTGGTCGGTACCGCCCAGCGCTGGCGCCAGGGCCTCGAGGGCAAGCGCCCGGTGGTGCTGGTGCATGGTGCGCTGCTGCTGGACAACGAGCGTGAGTCGATGGTCGCCGCAGTCAACCGTTTCAACGAATGCTGCGGGCTGGAGCAGCGCTGCCGCGCTGACAGCCATATCGCGCTGCACGAAGTGGCGCCGGCGGCTCCGTGGTTCGAACGCCTGTCCACGGCCTACGCTGAGGTGCTGGCGCGACTGCCCAGCGATTAACGGGTGCCGTAGACCACCATGGTCTTGCCCTTCACCTGCACCAGGCTGCGTTCTTCAAGGTCCTTGAGCACGCGACCGACCATTTCCCGCGAACAACCCACGATGCGCCCGATCTCCTGGCGGGTGATCTTGATCTGCATGCCATCCGGGTGAGTCATGGCGTCGGGCTGTTTGCACAGGTCGAGCAGGCAGCGCGCGACACGCCCGGTCACATCGAAGAATGCCAGGTCGCCGACCTTGCGCGTGGTGTTGCGCAGGCGCTGGGCCATCTGGCTGCCCAGGGCGTAGAGGATCTCCGGGTCCTGACGTGCCAGTTCGCGGAACTTGTCGTAGCTGATCTCGGCCACTTCGCACTCGGTCTTGGCGCGCACCCAGGCGCTGCGCTGCTGTTCCTGACCGGACGGCTCGAACAAGCCGAGCTCGCCGAAGAAGTCCCCGTTGTTGAGGTAGGCGATGATCATTTCGTGGCCTTCGTCATCCTCGATCAGGATGGTCACCGAGCCCTTGACGATGAACGACAGTGTCTCGGCCCGGTCGCCGGCACAGATGATGTTGCTCTTGGCGGCATAACGGCGGCGCTGACAGTGCACCAGCAGCTTGTCGATGTTCTTGATCTTGGGCGGAAGTGCGGAAGCTACCATCACGAAATCCTGTTAGATGCGACGCAAAGGCTTTTTGTAAGAATTGTCCGGCGTATGCGCCAGTCATTTGGCGTCAGCTTATCAGACACTTCTTCATTATCGGCATTAAAGCAACGCGTCTTGAGCTTTTCCGACAGCGCCACAAGGACTAAGCTGACGGCCTTTTACGAAATCAGGGAGTCCGGATAGATGAAGGCACGCATCCAGTGGGCCGGTGAAGCCATGTTCCTCGGCGAATCGGGGAGTGGTCATGTCGTGGTCATGGATGGCCCACCCGACACAGGCGGGCGCAACCTGGGCGTTCGTCCGATGGAAATGTTGCTGCTGGGCCTGGGCGGCTGCAGCAGCTTCGACGTGGTGAGCATCCTGAAGAAGTCGCGCCAGGCCGTGGAGAGCTGCGAGGCGTTCCTGGAAGCCGAGCGCGCCGATGAGGACCCCAAGGTATTCACCAAGATCCACCTGAACTTCGTGGTCAAGGGCCGTGGCCTCAAGGAGGCGCAGGTCAAGCGCGCGGTCGAGCTGTCGGCGGAGAAGTACTGCTCGGCATCGATCATGCTCGATCGCGCCGGTGTGGAGATTACCCACGGCTACGAGATCGTCGAGTTGGGCTGAGGCCTGCAGGGCATGATTGAGGGGCGGTGCTGTTCCGAGTGGGCTTAACGGTCTTTGTTGGATCAGTGCCGGCCCATCGCGGGGTCAAGCCCGCTCCTGCAGAGGCCCTGCTGGTTTGGGAATCTGCGGAGTCTCTGTAGGAGCGGGCTAGCCCCGCGATGGGCTGCGCAGCGGCCCCATATCAATCCCGCAACGCCGGCAACGCGTCCTGCAACCACCGCGGCAACCGTGCCCGCAGCGACTGGCTCAACTGCTCCCGCCGCTTCTGGTACAGCAGCCCCAAGCCAATCACCGCCAGCCCAATCAACGTCACCACTACCGGGAACAACAGCGACTCGGCGAACACCTCGTACGACAGATAGCCCAGGTACGCCGCCACGCCCAGCGCACCGAACACCATGAACAGTGGCCGACGCAGCAACACGGCCAGGCCCATCAGCCCCAGGTTGATCAGGCAATACAGCAGTTTGCCCAGTTCACTGTCACTGTTCATCAGCGTCAGCCCGCCCCAGAACGCCATTAGCCCCGCCAGGTAGCCCCAGAACGCATAGTCGCGGCGGGTGCGGCCATCCACCAGAAGAAACACCCCGAGCAGGCCAAGGCCGAACCACAGCGATACGCTGCGTCGCTGCTCCCAGCTGAACACTTCGCCATGCACCCACTCGCTAAGGTCCATCGACATGAACCACAAGGCCACGGCGATGGGCATCACGATGAATGGGAACCGCACCAGGCGCAACATCAGCAGGCCGGCGACGACCGTCGCCGCCTCCATCGCCAGCCAACCGCCTTGCACATAGGTGTAGTACTGGTGGTAGTCGACCTGGGCATCATCCAGCGGCCACCAGCCGGCCAGGCGCTGGATGGCGAACACCGCCAACGGCACGATGCTGACCGCCACGGTCGCAAGCACACCAGCGGCGATGGGCTGGCTGCGGCGTTGCAGCGACAGGGCGAAGAGGGTGAGGGTGGCGATATACAGCAAAGCGATGGCCAGCAGGGCCGTGTCACCGATGCGCATCCAGGCTTCGGTGAGCAGCCAGCCCAAGGCGCCCATGATCAGCAGCGCGCCGAAATAGAAGGCCACGTGGGCCAGCTGGAAGCTGCCCCGGGTCTGCGGTTGCTGGCGCAGGAAGTCCAGCAGGGCACGGTCCTGGCCGGGTTGCAGCACGCCGGCGCTGACCGCGCGTGCCAAGTCCTTGGCATCGAAGCGTTCCGTCATGCTGGCGTCCTAGATGCGGTAGGTGCTCTTGGTCATCACCTTGGCCAGCAGGCTCATGCCGAAGCGTACCGGCGCGGGGAAGCGATAGCCGCCGGCTTCCAGGGCCGACTCGGCATGCTGCTCCTCGTCAACGCGCATCTGTTCGAGGATGGCGCGGGATTTTTCGTCTTCTGCGGGAAGCTGCTCCAAGTGTTCGTCCAGGTGCTTGCACACCTGATGCTCGGTAGCGGCGACGAAGCCCAGGCTGACTTTGTCGCTGACCAGCCCAGCGAGGGCGCCAATGCCGAACGACATGCCATAGAACAGTGGGTTGAGCACGCTGGGGTGACTGCCCAGTTGACGGATGCGTTGCTCGCACCAGGCCAGGTGGTCGACCTCTTCCTCGGCGGCATGCTCCATGGCCTTGCGCACCTGCGGCAGCTTGGCGGTCAGGGCCTGGCCTTGATAAAGCGCCTGGGCACACACCTCGCCGGTGTGGTTGATGCGCATCAGGCCGGCGATATGGCGGGTCTGGGTTTCGTCCAGTTCCGCGTCGGGTTGGACGATGGCCGGGGAGGGCCGGGAAGGTTGGCCGCTGAAAGGCAGCAAGGTGCGCATGGCGGTATCGGCCTGCAGCAACAAGCGGTCGAGCGGCGAGTAGTGACGTTCGGTGGCCATCGGGCACCTCCACTGAAGTGATGCCCGACAGTTTAACTCAATCGCCCGGGTGGGGCTTGCCCTGGGTCAGCCCGGTGGCCAGTGCATCTGGCGCTGGCCGAGCACATGCATGTGGATGTGGTAGACGGTCTGCCCGCCCATCGGGTTGCAGTTCATCACCACGCGGAAACCATCGGCGCAGCCCTGCTCGACGGCCAAGCGCTGGGCGGTGAACAGGATATGACCGGCCAGGGCCTTGTCGGCTTCGGTCAGGTCATTGAGGGTGGGGATGTGCTTTTTCGGGATGACCAGGAAATGCACCGGGGCTGCCGGGTGGATATCCTTGAAGGCCAGGATCTGGTCATCTTCGTAGATGATATCCGCCGGGATCTCCCGGTTGATGATCTTGAGGAATAAATCGTTCACGACACGTGCTCCTTGGTGAGGGTCCGAGGCGGAGTGTACCTGCACTGCGGTGCTCGCCCAGTGCCTATTCCACGCCTACCGGGCAGTAGCGGCGATGGATCAAGCCCGCCAGCTTGCGCGCCAGCCAGCGAGGCAGCAAGCGCGGGGCGAAGGCCAGCCAGCGGTTGCGCCGACCGGGCATGATCAGTGCGCGGTTCTTGTCCAGCGCGCGCACGGTGTACAGCGCGACCTCCTCGGGGCTCAGGCAGCGCGCGCGGCCGTCGAGCCGGGGGATCCTGCGTCTGGCCGAGCGGATCGGGCCGGGGCAGAGCACCGAGACCTTGATCCCGCTGCGGCGCAGTTCCTCGCGCAGGGCCTCGGAGAAGTTCAGCACGTAGGCCTTGCTCGCGGCGTAGCAGGCCATCCACGGCCCTGGTGCGGCGCTTGCCAGCGAGGCCACATTGAGGATCTGCCCGCCGCCTTGCACCGCCATCAGGTTGCCGATGGCGTGGCACAGGCGGCTCATGGCCAGGATGTTGACTTCCAGCAGGTCTTGTTCGTCGGCCCATTCGTGGGCCAGGAACGGGCCATAGGTGCGTTGGCCGGCGCAGTTGACCAACAGGTCGATGCGTCGCTCGCCCTCTTCGAGTTCCAGCACGAAGCCGGAAAGGCGCAGCGGTTGGCTCAGGTCGCAGGCGCGGAACAGCACCTCGACGCCGAAACGCTGGGTCAGCTCGATGGCCACCGGCTCCAGCGTCTCGCGCTGGCGTGCCACCAGGATCAGATTGCGCCCGCGCCGCGCCAGGGCCTCCGCCAGGGCCAGGCCCAGGCCGCTGGAAGCTCCGGTGATCATGGCGTAACGGGTCATGCAAGGCTCCTGGGGGCGGAAGAGGGCGCCTAGTGTACAGCCTGGCCAAGCAAGGTGTTGCCTTTTGCTACAAGGCTCAGGCGCCCCAGCGGCGGCTCTGGACCAAGGCCTTGCGGTATTCGTCGTCCAGGCGCGCGATCAGCGTGGCGGCCTCGGGCAGGTCATGGATATCGCCCACGCCCTGGCCTGCGGACCATACGGTTTTCCAGGCCTTGGCCTCTTCATCCAGGGGCTTGAGCTTGCCCTGTTCATGGCCGGCTTTCAGCGTGGCCATGTCGTAGCCGGCGTTTTCCAGGCTCTGGCGTAAGAAACTCGCGGGCACGCCAGAGACCGCTGGTGTGTGGACGATGTCGACGGCGTGGGCGTCCAGCAGCATCTGCTTGTAGGCCTGTGGTGCCTGGCTCTCACGGGTGGCGATGAAGCGCGTGCCCATGTAGGCGAGATCGGCGCCCAGCACTTGGGCGGCGAGGATTTCGTGGCCGTGGTTCAGGCAACCGGCCAGCAGCAGGGTCTTGTCGAAGAACTGGCGGATTTCCGCGACCAGGGCGAACGGGCTCCAGGTTCCGGCATGCCCCCCGGCACCGGCGGCGACGGCGATCAGCCCGTCGACACCCGCTTCGGCGGCTTTCTCGGCGTGCCGGCGGGTTGTCACGTCGTGGAACACCAGGCCGCCGTAGCTGTGCACGGCGTCCACCACCTCCTTCACCGCGCCGAGGCTGGTAATCACGATCGGCACCCGGTGCGCCACGCACAGAGCGAGATCAGCCTGCAGGCGTGGGTTGCTCGGGTGCACGATCAGGTTCACGGCGTAGGGGGCGGGTGCTTGCAGTGAGGCCAGGCCCGCGTCGATCTCGTCCAGCCAGGCCTCGAAACCTGCGCTGTCACGCTGGTTCAGGGCCGGGAAGCTGCCGACCACGCCATTGGCGCAGCAGGCCAGCACCAGTTGCGGGTTGGAGATCAGGAACATTGGCGCGGCCACCACGGGCAGGCTCAGGCGTTGTTCCAGCGAGGCGGGCAAGGACATGGCGGTACTCCTGTGTGAGGGGTTCTTCCCTAGAACGGTTTGACCACCACCAGAATCACGATGCCCAGCAGGATCAGCACCGGCACTTCGTTGAACCAGCGGTAGTAGACATGGCTACGGGTGTTGGTGCCCGCGGCGAAGCGCTTGCGTTGCGCGCCGCAGATGTGATGGTAGCCGGTCAGCAGGATCACCAGGGTCAGCTTGGCGTGCAGCCAGCCCTGGCTCAGCCAGCCCGGAGTGAGGTAGAGCAGCCAGGCGCCGAACACGTAGGTGGCGATCATCGACGGGTTCATGATGCCGCGGTACAGCTTGCGCTCCATGATGGTGAAGCGCTCCTGGCTGATGCTGTCCTGGCTCTGGGCGTGGTAGACGAACAGGCGCGGCAGGTAGAACAGCCCGGCGAACCAGCAGACGACGCTGACGATGTGCAGCGCCTTGATCCAGAGGTAGAGCATGGAAAAGGTTCCTTCAGGTTTTCACGGTCGTCAGATAGTAGAGGCCAAGCGCCCGAAGCGACATCCCGAGAGTTGTTACAGGCTGTCCACGCCCCTATCATCGTGGCCTTTCCAGTCGGCTCGTTGAAAGGGGCAAGCGTTATGATCAAGGTCGGTATCGTCGGCGGCACGGGTTACACCGGCGTCGAACTGTTGCGTCTGCTGGCACAGCACCCACAGGCCGAGGTGGCGGTCATCACGTCGCGCTCCGAGGCGGGCGTTGCGGTTGCCGACATGTATCCGAACCTGCGCGGCCACTATGACGGCCTGACCTTCAGCGTGCCGGACAGCAAGACCCTGGGCGCCTGCGACGTGGTGTTCTTCGCCACACCCCACGGTGTCGCCCACGCCCTGGCCGGCGAACTGCTGGCTGCCGGGACCAAGGTGATCGACCTGTCCGCCGACTTCCGCCTGCAGGACGCCGCCGAGTGGGGCAAGTGGTACGGCCAGCCCCACGGTGCCCCGGAGCTGCTCAAGGATGCGGTCTACGGCCTGCCTGAGGTGAACCGTGAGCAAATTCGCCAGGCACGCCTGATCGCTGTGCCTGGCTGCTACCCGACCGCTACCCAGTTGGGCTTCCTGCCGCTGCTCGAGGCTGGCCTGGCCGACCCGTCGCGGCTGATCGCCGACTGCAAGTCGGGTGTCAGTGGCGCCGGCCGCGGCGCGGCGGTGGGCTCGTTGTTCTGCGAGGCGGGCGAAAGCATGAAGGCCTATGCGGTCAAGGGCCACCGCCACCTGCCGGAAATCAGCCAGGGCCTGCGCCTGGCAGCGGGCAAGGACATCGGCCTGACCTTCGTGCCGCACCTGACCCCGATGATCCGTGGCATCCACGCGACCCTCTATGCGACCGTCGCCGACACCTCGGTCGACCTGCAGGCGCTGTTCGAGAAGCGCTACGCCAATGAGCCGTTCGTCGACGTGATGCCCGCCGGCAGCCACCCGGAAACCCGCAGCGTACGCGGTGCCAACGTCTGCCGTATCGCCGTGCACCGGCCACAGGGCGGTGACCTGGTGGTGGTGCTGTCGGTCATCGACAACCTGGTGAAGGGCGCCTCCGGCCAGGCGGTGCAGAACCTGAACATCTTGTTCGGGCTGGACGAGCGCATGGGCCTGTCCCACGCAGGCCTGTTGCCGTAAGCGTTGTTGCTGTGACGAGGCCCGCCAAGTGCGGGCCTTTTTGTCGGTCTCGACCAAAGCCGCACAATTCTTGACCATTTTTCTCGGGGAAGCGGATAATGCGCGTCATCGAGTTTTATGGCGGCATAACGCCGGGAGAAACAACATGAGCGTCGAAACCTTCACCCCCACCGCGTTGGAGTTCACCCAAGGGGCTGCGCACAAGGTGAAGACCCTGGTCAGCGAAGAGGGCAACGACCGCCTGAAGCTGCGTGTATTCGTCACGGGCGGCGGTTGCTCGGGCTTCCAGTACGGTTTCACCTTCGATGAAGACGTGGCCGAGGACGACACCATTGTCGAGCGCGAAGGTGTTTCGCTGGTAGTCGACCCGATGAGCTTCCAGTACCTGGCAGGCGCTGAGGTGGACTACCAGGAAGGTCTGGAAGGCTCTCGCTTCGTCATCAAGAACCCGAATGCCACCACTACTTGCGGTTGCGGTTCGTCGTTCTCGATCTGAGCCCCTTGCCTCAAACGAAAACGCCGCGCTATTTGCGCGGCGTTTTCGTTTGAGGGGTACTCAGGCAGGGTAGATGGCACCCAGTACCCGCAGGCCCCGGGCAGCGGTCACGCTGGGGCGGTTGGCCGGGATGCCTTCCAGGCAGCAGTGCGCCAGCCAGGCGAAGGCCATGGCTTCGACCCAATCGGGGTCGACCCCGTGTGCCGCGGTACTGCTGACCTGGGCACAGGGCAGCAGGTTGGCCAGGCGTGCCATGAGCGCGCCATTGCGTGCGCCGCCACCGCACACCAATAGTGCCTCGGTGTCTTTCTGGGCGTTGTGCAACGCATCGATGATGCTGCGCGCGGTCAGTTCCAGCAGCGTGGCCTGGACATCTTCGTCGCGGTAGGCGGGCAGCATGGCCAGGTGGGCATCGAGCCACGCCAGGTTGAACACCTCTCGGCCGGTGCTTTTCGGACCGCTGCTGGCGAAGAATGGGTCGCCCAGCAGTGTGGACAGCAAGTCGTCGCGTACCGTGCCGCTGGCCGCCCAGGCGCCGTCGGCATCGAAGGTCTGGCCACGCTTGCGCTCGATCCAGGCATCCAGCAGCACGTTGCCTGGGCCGCAGTCGAAGCCATGGACTGGTGTGTCCCGCTCGATCAGGCTGAGGTTGCTGAAGCCCCCGACGTTCAATACCGCCAGGCGCCGGCCCAGATGGGCAAACAATGCTTCATGGAAGGCAGGTACCAGCGGGGCGCCCTGGCCGCCAGCGGCGACGTCGCGGCGGCGGAAGTCGCCTACCACGGTGATGCCGGTGCGCTCGGCGAGCAGCGCGGGGTTGCCGATCTGCACGGTAAAGCCGCGGGCGGGTTCGTGGCGGATGGTCTGGCCGTGGCTGCCGATGGCGCGGATGGCGGCCGGGGCCAGGCCTTGGTCCGCCAGCAGGCGCTGGATGCCTTCGGCCGCAAGGCTGGCCCAGCGATTCTCTGCCAGAGCGGCGCGAGCGATCTCGTCGGGGCCACTGGCGCATAGGCTCAGCAGGTCCTGGCGAAGCTCTGCCGGCATGGGCAGGTAATGAGTGGCGAGCAGCCGGGGCTGCTCATGCTGTTCGACCAGGGCGATGTCCAGGCCATCGAGGCTGGTGCCGGACATCACCCCCAGGTAAAGCGCCATCTCAGCGTTTGTTCGCGGCGAGCAGGGTGGCCTTTTCCTGGTCCATGCGGGCAATCAGGGGCTGGCTCTGCTGGAGGAAACGCTGGCGCTCGGCCTTGGCGATCGGGTCGGCCATCGGTACTTTCTGGCTCAGCGGGTCGACGTGTACGCCGTTGACCTGGAACTCATAGTGCAGGTGCGGGCCGGTCGACAGGCCAGTGGTGCCAATGTAGCCAATGATCTGGCCCTGCTTGACGCTGCTGCCGGTCGTGATGCCCTTGGCGAAGCCCTGCATGTGGCCGTAGAGGGTCTTGTAGCTGTTGCCGTGGGCGATGATCACGGTGTTGCCGTAACCGCCGCGGCGGCCGGCCAGTTCGATGCGGCCATCGCCGGCGGCCTTGATCGGTGTGCCGCGTGGGGCGGCGTAGTCGACGCCCTTGTGGGCGCGGATCTTATTCAGGATCGGGTGCTTACGGCCGGCGGAAAAGCGTGAGCTGATGCGGGCGAAGTCAACCGGGGTGCGGATGAACGCCTTGCGCAGGCTGTTGCCGTCGGCGGTGTAGTAGCTGGTGTTGCCTTGCTTGTTGGTATAGCGCACGGCGGTGTAGGTCTTGCCGCGGTTGGTGAAACGCGCGGACAGGATGTTGCCGGTGCCCACGACCTTGCCGTCCATGATCTTCTGCTCATAGACCACGTCGAATTCATCGCCAGGGCGGATGTCCTGGGCGAAGTCGATGTCATAGCCAAGCACGCGTGCCATGTCCATGGTCATGCTGTGGGACAGCCCGGCGCGCTGGGCCGAGGCCGACAGGGAGCTCTTGATCACGCCGTGGGCGTAGGCGGTACGCACTACCGGCTTGCTGATCTCGCGCTCGAAGGTGAAACCCTTGTCGGTCTTGCTCAGGCGGATGGTCTCGAGGTTGCTGACCTTGCTGTGCAAGGTGGCCAGCTGGCCGTCCTGGTCGAGCTCGAACTGCAATACCTGGCCGTGCTTGAGCTGGCTGAACTGCTTGGCCTGCTTGTCGCTGGCCAGCACGTCGTGGACCACGTTGGCGGGCAGGCCGACCTTGGCGAACAGGGTAGACAGCGTATCGCCACGGGCGACGACGACTTCACGATGGCCAGGGGCCTTGTCCTCGGCCTTCTCGACTGGGGCAGGTTGTTCCTGGGTGGCTTGTTCGGTGTCGGGCTGCGCGTTCTCGATCTGGGCGAAGGGAGAGCCAGTGCTTTCCTCGGCCTGCACCAGCGGCGCTGCCTTGGATTCGTCCTTCAGCTGTTCGGCCGGGGTTTCCAGTTCCAGGCTGAGGGTGGTCTTCTTCGCTTCTACGTCGCTGGAGGGAAATACCAGCAAGGCCAGGCTGAGCAGGGCGGCGATGCCGCTGGCGGCCAACAGATGGCTTTTCGGATAAAGCGGGGGCGCTTTAGGCGTTTCGTTGGTCATAGATGAGGTGACTTTGAAAAAAGGTGAAATGGAAAAGATGAATGACATGATGAAGATGAAATAACTGTATAAAATATAACCAAATCCATTTTCACGCAAGGGCGCGTAGACGCCGCAGGGCCCCTGCCAGGTCACATCCCTTTGCGAAACTTGTATTTGACGGCCGATCTTGTATGGTTGGTCCCCTTTGAATCTGAGCCTTGCGGGTCTGTCTATGAAGTCGGTTGAAGAGCAGCTGGCGCTTATCAAGCGCGGTGCGGAAGAGGTGTTGGTCGAGTCGGAGTTGGTCGAGAAGCTCAAGCGTGGCCAGCCGCTACGCATCAAGGCAGGCTTCGATCCGACCGCACCGGACCTGCACCTGGGGCACACGGTGCTGATCAACAAGCTTCGCCAGTTCCAGGAGCTCGGGCACCAGGTCATCTTCCTTATTGGTGACTTCACCGGGATGATCGGCGACCCGAGCGGCAAGAGTGCCACTCGCCCGCCACTGACCCGCGAGCAGGTGCTGGACAACGCCGAGACCTATAAACAGCAGGTGTTCAAGATTCTCGACCCGGCCAAGACCGAGGTCGCCTTCAACTCGACCTGGATGGACAAGCTCACCCCGGCCGACTTCATTCGCCTGGCGTCCCAGTACACGGTCGCGCGCATGCTCGAGCGTGACGATTTCGACAAGCGCTATACCAGCAACCAGCCAATCGCTATCCATGAGTTCCTCTACCCACTGGTTCAGGGTTATGACTCGGTGGCGCTCAGGGCGGACGTCGAGCTGGGCGGTACCGACCAGAAGTTCAACCTGCTCATGGGGCGTGAGTTGCAGCGCGGCTATGATCAGGAGGCGCAGAGCATCGTGACCATGCCGCTGCTCGAGGGGTTGGACGGTGTGAAGAAGATGTCCAAGTCCCTGGGCAATTATGTGGGTATCCAGGAGGCGCCGGGCGTGATGTACAGCAAGCTCGTGTCGATTCCGGACACCTTGATGTGGCGCTACTTCGAGTTGCTGAGCTTCCGCTCGATGGATGAGATCGAGCAGTTCCGTGCCGATGTCGCCAAGGGTGCGAACCCGCGTGACATCAAGATCAAGCTGGCGGAAGAGATCGTGTCTCGTTTCCATGGCGAGGAGGCGGCGGCCAATGCTCACCGTGCGGCGGGCAACCGTATGAAGGAAGGCGAACTGCCGGAGGATCTGCCGGAGGTCGAGGTGGCTGCCGCGGAAGATCTGCCGATCGCTGCCGTGCTGAATCGGGCGGGCCTGGTGAAGAACTCTGCGCAGGCGCGTGATCTGCTCGGCAGCGGTGCTGTCAAGGTTGATGGTGCGGTGGTCGATCGTGACTTCGTGTTTGCACGCGGTGCCACCCATGTTTGCCAGGCCGGCAAGAAGTCGTTTGCGCGGGTTACCCTGAAAGCGGAGTGATAGCCAACAGGCGCAGCTATATAGAAGCGGGGAGGCCGACAGGCCTCCCCGCTTCGTTTCTACGGCGCGGGCTTGCCCCGCGATGGGGCCGGTCGAGACGGCGCCTTCCTTTCTTTTTCAACATTTTTGAAATAAAGGGTTGACGGAGTTTCCGAGGCCCTTATAATGCGCCCCACTTCCGACGTAGTCGAAGCGCAAAACTCCTTGGTAATCAAAGAGTTGAGCGATTCAGGTAGTCTCGGAAGTGCTCGATCGACAGGTCGGCAGCGGTGAAAAAGGCAGTTGACAGCAGGTTGTAACGCTGTATGATTCGCCTCCCGCTACGAGCGATCGCAGCGAGTCAAGTGTTTGAAGTGAAACGAGTTTCTCGCAAAAAACTTCAAAATAAACGCTTGACAGACTTTGAGGAA